>CAWGVK010000011.1:0-277158 GCA_963825985.1 uncultured Actinomycetota bacterium
CTGGGCTCATAACCCAGAGGTCGCAGGTTCAAATCCTGCCCCCGCTACGAATTTCAGGCTCGGAATCTACGGATTCCGAGCCTGAAAGCGTTTTGCGGACCTGGCCGGCTTCTTCGCCGATGTTCGCTTGCCGTGACCCGTCTCCCGGGCCCGGGCGCCGATGCCGACCCGGGCTGGCGCGCTGGTCTGCGTTGATCGGCAGCTGTCGCGTCGACCCCGGTGCGGCCGATGAGTTCGTGGCCCCCGGCCGGTCCAGACTCGTGACACCCGAGGAAAGGACACGCCATGTCAGAGCTTCTCGTCGACTTCATCACCTCCCTCGACGGCAACGCATCGGGAGAGGGATGGCCCGGGTTCTGGGGCCTCGAGGGCCCGGAGTACCTCGCATGGCTCGGCGAGCAGCCCGAGACAACCTTCCTGATGGGAGCGAACACCTACCGCCAGATGTGGGGTTCGCCGCCGGTGAGGTCCCGAACGGTCAAGACGAGTTCAGGGCCGAGGAGCAGGAGTCCGTCGACGAACTCACGCAAGCGTCCAAGGTGGTGTTCTCCTCCTCGCTCGAGGAGCCCCTGACGTGGGCCAACTGCACGCTCGTCCGCGACGACGCCGTCGAGGCGATCCGTGCCATGAAGTCGAGTGGCTCGGGGCTCCTCAGCACGATCGGCAGCCTCAGCCTGTGCCGGTCCCTGCTACGAGCCGGACTCGTCGACCGCTTCCGGGTCGTGATCTTCCCGGTGATCACCGGGGCCACGGGCGCAGAACGCATCTACGACGGCTATCCGGACGTCGCCCTCGAGATGGTCGAGCACCGCAACTTCGACGGCCGCATCCAGCTGGTCGAGTACCAGCCCCGCGTGCTCGAGCACCCGCCGCTCGGCGCTCCTGCGTGACGTCGTCGCCCGCCGAATGTCCGAACCGGTCGAGTCCATGGCGGTCCTCACCTGCATGACGGCTGAGCTGACCGACGACGAAGCTGGTCGGTCAGCGTGGCGCAGGTCCGCCGAGGTCGGTGAAGTCGAGGCCGCTCTCCGGTAGGGCGACGACCGGCTCGACGATGCCGTCGAACCCGTTGGTCGCATCGGCGAAGGCCTGGAGGTTGGTCGCGTCGTACCCGCCGGCCTGGAGGTGGGTGACGGCGCTGCTGGAGACCCGGACGGACAGGGCGCGCTCGTTGGTGAGGGCACGTCGTCCGCCGCTGATCCCCGGGTCCGGTCCGCCGGGGCGGAGCCTGCGCTTCGCCCGGAGGTACAGGTTGTCGATCTTGTACATCCGGTTGAGGGAGTCGTGCCGGATGGGATCGGATCCGCTGTCGACGTAGTGGGTCAGCAGCGGCACGTCGAAGACCAGGCCGGCGTCGTGGGCCTCGCGCGCCATCCACAGCAGCGCCGTGTCGGACAGCCCGGTCTCGCGGTAGCCGCCTCCGACGTCGGAGTGCGCGCCTTCGAACCACACCTGCTTGACGCGTGCGTCCTCGGTGGAAGCACCCGGGGGCCCCGCGGGCGCCTCCAGAACGTGGGCAGGAACTTCAACCGGGACTCGTCCACCGCCAACGCGTGTCGGGCGCGCAACACCTGGCTGCTCAGCTGGACGTCGTGAAATCGTGGCGCGTGCCTCATGAAGCCGGGCACGCCGAGCGCGCCCACCGTGTCGAACACACCGAGGAAGCTCACCTCGGCGGCGTGGCAGTGGTCGTGCTTGAACTCCTCGACGCTCGCTCCGAAGGCGCCTCCCCGTGGGTTCTTCCGTTGGTACAGGCTCACCGCTGCTGGCAGTCGCTCCTCGACGAGGGAGACCTTGGTGAGCAGGCCAACGCGTCCGACCATCCCGGCCACCGAGCGTGCGGTGTACGCGCCGCGGCTGAAGCCGACGATGACGATCTCGTCGCCCGGCTCGTAGTTCTGGGCGAGGAACCGGTAGCAGGCGATGACGTGGTGGAACAGCCCGAACCCGAAGGCACCACCCAGGAACCTGTCGGCCTTGTAGCTGCCCGCGCCGACCCCGCTGACGTAGTACACGAGCTGGTGGGTGCCACCGGTCGCGCCGGGATCGGTCTGCACCGAGCGCGCGATCTTCTCTACGTTGGTGATGGTCTGGTTGTCGGGCTTGTTCCACGTCCCGTCGCAGCAGATCACCAGGCGCTTCATGGTCCCGATGCTGGCAGAACTGGAGGCCGACGGGCATGGCCCAAGTGGGCTACGGCTCGACCTCGCCAGCAACCGTCCTCGACGGCGATACCGTCACCGTCATGGATGAGCACTCGGTGGTGGCCCTCGCACCGGACACGTGGCCGCTCTTCGCCGACCTCGTCGAGCGCCAGGGCAGCAGCCTGTTCAGCGGGTGCTGGTGCACCTGGTTCCACGCCGACTGCGCAGGCCGCGAGACCGACCCGGACCTCGCGGCCCGGGACGCCAAGGAGCGTCTGGTGCGTGAAGGGGTGGCCCACGCGGCGCTCGTGGTCCGCGACGGCCAGGCGCTCGCGTGGGCGGAGTACGGCACCCCCGACGAGCTGCCCCGCATCCACCACCGCAAGGAGTACGACGCGACGCACGTGGGCGAGGCGGTCGACTTCCGGATCACGTGCATCCAGGTCGACAGGAAGCAGCGCCGTCAGGGCCTGGCCGAGGCGGCCCTTCGCGGCGCGGTCGACCTGATCGCCGCCTCCGGGGGAGGCCTCGTCGAGGGCTACCCGCACGACCTGACGCTGAAGAAGGAACAGGGCAAGAAGGTCTCGTCGTCGTTCCTCTACAACGGCACGCGCACGATGTACGAGCGGGTCGGGTTCGTGTACGACCGACCCAAGGGGCTGGGCAACTGCGTGATGCGGCGCACCGTCGAGCCGGCCTGAGGGAGGCGAGCGGTACCGGCGAGGGGTTGGGGACCTCCGCAGTCAGCTGTTCGAGCGGAAGGCGGCAAGGAGCCTGCGGTGCCGGGCCAGTGTCACCGACTCGTCGGTTGGGTGCTGCGATGAACGCGTTGACCTCTGCCGTCGGACGGGCGCAGGCTCACGATGCTGTAGAGGGTGGCGCCAGCCGAGGCCACGCTCGACACGAAGAGGCCGACGACTGTTGCGGTGCTGTGGAAGGGGAGTGAGGGCCCGACGGTCACGCCCAACACCGTCGCCTGAGGGATGGAGACGTCGACCACGTACATGCCGGTCAGGACGGCGACCCACACAACGCCTGCGATCGACACGACGACCCGGGGACGTGTCGCCACCCCGGCGCGAGCGGCGGCGACGGCACGGTCGCGGACCCGGTCATAGCTCGCGGCAGCCCACCGGTGATAGGGAACCAGGATCCGCAGTCCTGCGACGACGATCAGGGTGCCGGGCCCGGGCAACGGCATCAGGACGACACCGACCACGACGACGGTCCACCCTGCGGCTCGCCCGAAGACGCTGCTGAGAGACCGCTGCCGACGCGGGTGCGCCCGTGCCACGGCGTCCGAGGCCAGCATGGTGTCTCGGGGGTCGTCCACCGTCATGGTGGGCCCCCCGCCCGGGTTGCACCGTTGGGCCAGAGCGCAGGTCACACCTCGGGCAAGCGGAGACAGACTCCGCATATTCCCGCCTGCCGCGACGGGCAAGCATCGAGAGGGACCCTCCACGAAGATCAGCAGTTTCTCCGGCCTGGTGCACCGGGTGCGTGACCTGGATCCGACGTGCCGCCGGCGGACACGCCGGCGACGTGCTGACCCGGCCCTCGCCGGAAGGTTGTGGAGAGTCAGCGGTGACCTGGTCGGGCTCACCTGAGCCTCTCGAAGAGCACACGACCCTGTGCTATCGTTTTTCGATAGATTCTAGTCGTGGATCGATCGAAGGAGTTCTCATGGGCAAACTGACCGTACTCGCGCTGCGGGTCGTGCTGGCGATGGCGCTGGCCGGCTCGCTGTTCGTGCAGGCGGTGATGGTGCCGCTGCTGGCCGTCGACCTGCGCGAGGACGCCGGCACGGACATCGGCAGGAGCGTGGCGGTCATCGTGATCGTGGTGCTGGGCATCGTGACCGTCCAGGTCAGCGCCGTGTGCGTCTGGCGACTGCTCACGATGGTGCGGCGCGGCACGGTGTTCTCGCACGCCGCCTTCCGCTACGTCGACGTCGTCATCGCAGCGATCACCACGGGGTCCCTTCTCATGTTCGCGCTCGGCGTCGTCCTCGCTCCGGGCGAGGACGTCGCTCCGGGCGTCGTGCTGCTGATCGGCGGTGCCGCCGTGCTGATCGCCGGGGTCGCGCTCATCGTCGTCGTGCAGCGGATGCTGCTCGCCCAGGCGGTCGCCCGCGACACCGAGGCGCACCACCTGCAGGCGGAGCTGGACGAGGTCATCTGATGCCGATCGTCGTCGACGTCGACGTCATGCTGGCCCGGCGCAAGATGGCCGTGGGCGCGCTCGCGGAACGCGTCGGCATCACGCCGGCCAACCTGGCGGTGCTGAAGAACGGCCGCGCCAAGGCGGTGCGCTTCTCCACGCTCGAGGCGCTGTGCGAGGTGCTCGAGTGCCAGCCCGGTGACCTGCTGCGCTGGGAGGCCGACGAGCCGACGGACGCCGCCGTCCAGGAGGCACGTCGCTGACCAGTGCCACGATGGACGGCGTGGACATCGAGCTGATCGCGGTCCCGTTCGACGGCTACGGCCGGGCCGGGCACCAGGCCCGGGCGGCCTCGGTGCTGCGCGAGGAGGGTCTCGAGGCAGCCGTCGGAGCGCACGACGTCGTACCGGGGGCCGATCTCGTGCTGCCGGCCGGCGATCCCGCCCGAGGGGCGCGGACGTCGCTGGTCAACGAGGACGCCGTCGTCGCCCTGGCCGACCGGCTGGGCGACCGGGTGGAGGCCGCGCTCGACGCACGACGCTTCCCGGTCGTGTACGGCGGCGACTGCACGACCCTGCTCGGGATCGTGCCGGGGATGCGACGCACCGGCCGGGTCGGCCTGCTGTTCCTCGACGGGCACGAGGACACGATGCCGCTCGACGTCTCCGAGGACGGCGAGGCGGCCAACGCCGAGATCGGGCTGCTGCTCGGTCTGACCGGACGCCTCCTGACCGGCCCGCTGGCCGACCGGCTCCCGGCCCTGGGGATGGACGACGTCGCGGTGCTCGGTCCGCGCGACGTCGCGTGGCGCCGGCGGTTCAACGTGGGCTCGCTGCGGGACGCCGGAGTGTGGCTGCGTGACTGGGAGGAGACCGCGGCCGAGCCGGAGACCCAGGCGCGCGCCGCCGTCGAGCACCTGCGTCGGGGCGCCGACCGGTGGTGGCTCCATGTCGATCTCGACGTCCTCGACCCTCTCGAGCTGCCGGCACAAGGCCTGCCCGACGTCCCCGACGACCCCGACGGGCTGACGTGGGAGCAGCTCACGCGCGCACTCACGGCGGCCGTCGCCCGCGGCGGGTGCGTCGGCTGGAGCCTGGCGATCTACGACCCCGACCAGGACCCCGACCGCTCCTCGGCGCGCCGGATCGTGCGCCTGGTCGCCGACGTCGTGGCCGCGCTGGATGCCAAGCGCGACGGGTAGCCTCGACCGGCATGACGCACGTGGAGTACTCCCGCAGCTTCCCGTCACCGGTCGAGGAGACCTACGACCGGGTGCTGCCGGTGCCGCTGGAGCGGATCCTGGGACGTCGCTACCTCGCCATCCCGGCCATCAAGGGCACCACGCAGGACGGCGTCTGGGGGCGAGAGGTCGGCCAGCAGCGGACGATCCACTTCTCCGACGGCGGCAGCACCCGCGAGGTGCTCACGAGCCTCGACCGCCCGACCTCCTTCGGCTACTCCCTGGCCGACACCACCGGGCCGATGAAGGCGCTGGTGGCCGGCCTCGACGGCACCTGGGCGTTCGCGCCGGCCGGCACCGGCACCCGGATCACCTGGTCGTGGGACATCCGGCCGACCGCGGCCGGGCGACTCGCGATGCCGGCGTTCGCGCGGATGTGGCAGGGAACGGCCCGGCAGGCGTTCGACGAGATCGAGGTCCTGCTCGTCGGCTAGCCCGTGGCGCGGGTCAGGAACGCCTGGAGCATGAACGGCTGCCGCTCGTCGCGGGCCTCGCCCCGGCACGACAACCCGGTGTCGCGGTCGCAGCGGTAGCGCGTCGATGCGTTGGCCAGGGTCAGGGTCACCGACGTCGTCTTGCGGGCGCTGAACGGCGCGCGGGCGGCGCCGTCGCCGTTCTCGTCGAGCGGCACCGGGCGTCGCCGGAGGCTGCCGTCGGTCCGCCTGACCACGAGGTACGCCGCCGGCGCGGTGTGTGCGTCCGGCGCGTCGACCTTCAGCTGCACCCACAGGCGTCGGCCGCGCAGCGCGGCGTCGGGGCGGATCTTGACGGTCCGCGACGAGAGGTGGTCGAGCCGCGCACCCACCTGGATCCGGGGCGCGGCCTTGCTCAGCCGCCGGCCGGTGACCGGAGCTGAGGGGAAGGCGGAGCCCTCGGGGTAGGTGCGGGCCGGGCGGGTGTTGCCGGCGGCGTACTCCGCGAAGGCAGCGGGGAGGCCGCCCTTGCGCTTGAGCATCTTGCGCAGGGCCTGCGCGGAGTAGTCGTCGGGCAGCCCGCCACCCGTGCCGGTGCGCTGGATGACGCGCCGGACGACGGCTCGGCCGTAGCGCTCGCTGAGGAACTCCCAGAACGTCCAGTTGCCGTACTGGGCGAAACCCGACGGCTCGAAGAGGTCGAGCGAGGTGCCGGGCCGGGCGAGCTGGCCGTAGCGCAGGTAGGTGCGGTTGTCGTTGACGTCGTCGGCGTACCGCTCCTCCATCCACGTGGCGGTCTGCTCGAGGAGCCACTGGTCCTCCCGGTAGTCGTAGGCGAACTGGACGGCGTGGAAGAACTCGTGCGCCGCGGTCACCTCCAACGTCTGTCGTGGCGCGCGGCCGAACTGGCTGCGCGCGAAGTCGTCGTCGAGGACGCAGAAGCCCGCCGCCTGCTGGGGTTGGCCGCTGACCTGGCGCTCGGGGGCGCAGTAGCCGTAGACCCCGCGGGTGCCGACGTCCTTGAGGTAGACGTCGAACTTCGCGTTGCCGCCGCGGCGTCCGTCGGTGGCGGGGGAGCGGTAGCCGAGCCGGTCGACGTGGTGGGTCCAGACGTCCTCCATCACCTGCAGCGTGGTGCGGGCCCAGGCGGGGTCCGCCGCGTCGGCGGTCCTGCGTACGCGGTGCACGCACACGTGCTCGGAGCAGGTGCGGGTCGCCGGGGCGCGGTAGCCGTCGGCGAAGGGGTCGCGGTCGCCGTCGGTCGGCCGGGCGAGCAGGCCGCCGGCGAACTGGCTCCCGAGGTCGCTCAGGGTCGGCCGCGCGACGAACAGGTCGCGCAGGGCCAGGGTCGCCTCGCCGTTCCCGTCGAGCGCCTCGGTGGCCCGCACCAACGGCGGCTTCTCGGCGCCGGGGTCGGGGGCGGCGGCCCGGGCCACGGCCGGCGTAGCGGCCGCCACGGCCGCCACGGCCGTCGTCGTACCGGCGAGGGCGGAGACGGGCACGGCGGCAACGGTGAGGGTGGCGAGGACGGCGAGCAGCGAACGAGAGGGCATGAGGAAGGTCTGCTCCGATGCGGTGGGGAAGGGCCGGGTCGGGCGGTGGGGCCACTCTGGCACGCCGAACCCCCGAACCTGGGGAAGGATGGGCCGGTGACCACGACCGTGTCCCCGCCCGCACCCAGCGGCCCGAGAGCCCCAGCCCTGGCCGGCGACCCCTCCGCCGACGAGCTACGACGACGCGGCCTGCGGCGGATGCGGACCGTGGCGGCCTCCCTGCTCGTCGTCGCCGCGATCGTCTACGTCGCCACCCTCGAGCAGGACGGCGTCCTCGGCTTCGTCAACGCCGGCGCGGAGGCGTCGATGGTGGGCGCGATCGCCGACTGGTTCGCGGTGACCGCGCTGTTCCGGCACCCGCTCGGCCTGCCGATCCCGCACACGGCGCTGATCCCGCGGCGCAAGGACGACCTCGGCCGGGGCCTGCAGGACTTCGTGGGCGAGAACTTCCTGCAGGAGGACATCATCCGCGAGCGGATCGGCTCGGCCGCGATCGCCGGCCGGGTCGGCACCTGGCTCGCCGACGACGTCAACGCGCGCCGGGTGGTCGACGAGGTGGCCGAGCTCGCCGTCATCGGGCTCGGCAAGGTGCGCGACGAGCACATCGAGAGCCTGGTCAACGACGCGCTGATCCCGCGGTTCCGCGAGGAGCCGATCTCACCGCTGCTCGGTGGTCTGCTCGACGAGGTGCTGCGCGACGACGTCCATCACGGCCTGGTCGACCTGGTGCTCGAGGAGCTGCACGACTGGCTGAAGGAGAACCCGCGCACGGTGCAGGACGTGATCGGCGAGCGCGCCCCCTGGTGGTCGCCCGACAGCCTCAACGAGCGGGTGACCGCGCGGGTGCACCTCGAGATGGTGCGCTGGGTGGGCGACATCCGCACCGACCCGCAGCACCGGGCGCGGGTCGCGCTCGACTCGATGCTGGAGCAGCTCGCCGCCGACCTCCTCGAGAACCCCGCCACCCAGGAGCGCGCCGAGCGCCTGAAGAACCGTCTCCTCGACCACCCGGCCGTGGTGTCCTCGGGCATCTCGCTCTGGAACGCGCTGCAGCGGGCGCTGGTCGCCTCGCTCGGCGACGCCGACGGGGCGGTACGACGTCGGCTGCTGACCGAGGTGACAGGGTTCGCCGCCCGGCTGCGTGACGACGCCGACCTGCGCCACCGCCTCGACACGATGGCCGCCGACGCGGCGGTGTTCGCGGTCGACCGGTACGGCTCCGAGCTGACCGCCGTGATCACCCACACGATCGAGCGGTGGGACGGTCGCGAGGCGGCGGACCGGATCGAGCTGCACGTCGGCCGCGACCTCCAGTTCATCCGGATCAACGGCACGATCGTGGGCGGACTGGTGGGGGTGTTGATCCACACGGTCGCGGTGGTGATTCACTAATCCCCATGGCAGACCCCGTCAACGTCGCTATCGACGATGCGTCGATCAAGCTCGGTCAGTTCCTCAAGCTCGCCAACCTGGTCGAGTCCGGCTCGGCAGCCAAGGAGCTGCTCGCGGCCGGCGTCGTCCGGGTCAACGGACAGCCGGAGACCCGTCGCGGTCGCCAGCTCGTCAACGGCGACCTCGTCTCCGTCGCCGCCCAGTCGGCTCGCGTCTCCGACGGCAGCACCCCCGACGACTTCCCCTGGTGAGCTCCGCCGCGAGTTAGTTTCACCGGTTAAGTGGTGAAACTGCGGGTTCTGGTACGAAGTTTCGTACGAGAAGCGTGAGTTTCACCGGTTAACCGGTGAAACTCACACCTCTGCACAACCACGGGTTCAGCGAACCTCGATCAGGTCGACCACGAAGATCAGGGTCTCGCCCGGCTTGATGACGCCGCCGGCGCCGCGGTCGCCGTAGCCCAGGTGCGGCGGGATGACGAGCTGGCGGCGGCCGCCGACCTTCATGCCCTGCACGCCCTGGTCCCAGCCGGAGATGACCTGGCCGATGCCGAGGCGGAACTGCAGCGGCTCGCCCCGGTTGTACGACGCGTCGAACTCCTCGCCGGTCGAGTGGGCGACGCCGACGTAGTGGACCTTCACGGTCTGGCCGGAGGCGGCCTCGGCGCCGTCACCGACGGTGAGGTCGGTGACGTCGAGGTCGGCGGGCGGGTCGAAGTCGGGAAAGTCGATCTCGGGCTTGTCCATGTCGACCAGCGTAGGAGACCGCTGAACAAAGGGGTGGATGCGGGCTTCGAGATGGACTAGCCCAGCGGGTGACGGCGGGGAGATGGCCGCCCCCTTACTCATGCGTTACCTCAATGTGGGTACGTCGTTGACCAGGCAACTCCACCCCCACGTGCAGCAGCTCCCTCCCCCTCACCTGGAGTCCCTCCATGCCAAAACGCACCCTCCGGCACGCTCCCCACGCGCTCGTGGCGCTCGTGACCGGTGCCGCACTCGTCCTTGCGGTGCCACCGTCGCCGGCGTCCGCTGATCCGCTGCCCGCCGACTACGACGCCTCCGCCCATGGCGACATCGTCGACCTTGACGCGGCCCTGCTCGGGGGGAGCCTCGCCGGGGTCAAGGTGGGCCACTCGCAGACCGTGGCCGACTCCGCGGGCGCGCCCGCGGTGGAGTCGACGAGCGCGAACGTCGACGTCTCGGTCGGTGGCAACCCGCTGCCGATCGACTCGACGCAGGCCACCGCGCCACCGTCGAGCGACCCGGCGAGCCGGACCCTGGCGCCGGTGGACCTGGCGCCGGTGGCGAGCGCCGGCTTGGTCACCGGCGACGTCTCCGCGAGCTACCTCAACGACAGCACCTGCGTCCCGGCCGTCGCGGGCGAGCGGGTGCTCGGGTCGTCCAGCACGACGCTGGCGGGGGCCTCCGTGCTGGGGGTGGCAGGCCTCGTCAACACCGTGCAGGTGGGGGCGTCGGCGACGACGAGCACGACGAAGCTGGTCGACGGACCGGCCGTCGGTGACTCCGTGGTGGCCGAGACCCGCACCACGGTGGGCGACATCCGGCTGCTCGGGAACGCTGCGAGGATCGAGGTGACGAGCCCCGTGGTGGTCACGGCGTCCAGCGACGGCACGACCGGCCGTACGTCGTTCTCGGACCCGGTCGTCAACGTGGTCATGGCCAACGGTGACGTCATCAACATCGCCGCCGACGAGGGGGCCGTCGACATCCCGATCAACCTGGGCCTCCTCGACGTCGACCTGAGCGTCAGCGCCTTCGCGCCCGACGAGCAGATCGACGGCGCCACCGCGACCGCGACCCTCGACGCGATCGTCGCCGTCGACCTCACGATCGTCTCCCCGGTCCTCGGCGACCTGGCCGACGTGCACCTCGGCGTCGGTCCGGGCAGCGCGACGGCCACCGCCCCGGCGGGCGGCGTCGAGTGCAACGCCGACGCCGACGGCGACGGGCTCACCAACGCCCAGGAGGTGCTGACCGGCACCGACCCGCAGGACCCCGACTCCGACAACGACGGCCTCGACGACGACGCCGACGACGCCGACGACGACGGCCTCACCAACCTGCAGGAGGTCACCGGCTCCGCCAACGGTGAGCACGGCGGCGTGCCGACGAACCCGCAGGACGCCGACAGCGACGACGACGGGCTGTCCGACGGCGCCGAGATCGTCACGGTCGGCTCCGACCCGCTCGACTCCGACACCGACGACGGTGGGGTGGACGACGGGGACGAGGTCGCGGCCGGCACCGACCCGCTGGTCGGCGAGGACGACACCGCGACCCCCGCGGACAGCGACGGTGACGGCCTGAGCGACGCCGACGAGGACATCCTGGACACCGACCCGGCCGATGCCGACAGCGACGACGACGGCCTGAGCGACGGTCAGGAGGTCAACTCGACCGACACCGACCCGCTCGACCCTGACACCGACGACGGTGGGGTGAACGACGGTGACGAGGTCGCCGCGGGCACCGACCCGAACATCGGCACCGACGACCTCCCGCCGATGGTGACGGTGACGGCCTGAGCGACGCCGAGGAGGACGGCCTGGGGACCGACCCGGCCGATGCCGACAGCGACGACGACGGCCTGAGCGACGGGCAGGAGGTCAACTCGACCGACACCGACCCGCTCGACCCTGACACCGACGACGGTGGGGTGAACGACGGCGACGAGGTCGCCGCGGGCACCGACCCGAACGTGGGCGCCGATGACGCACCGGTCGCGACGGACGGCGACGGCGACGGTCTGACCGACGCCGAGGAGGACGGCCTGGGCACCGACCCGGACGACGCCGACAGCGACGACGACGGCCTCACCGACGGCGCCGAGGTCAACACCTACGACACCGACCCGCTGTGACCCGACACCGACGACGGCGGCGTCAACGACGGCGACGAGGTCGCGGCCGGCACCGACCCGCTCGACGGGTGCGGACGACACCGGCAACCCGGACGACGGTGACGGCGACGGCCTGACCGACGCCGAGGAGGACGGCCTGGGCACCGACCCGGACGACGCCGACTCAGACGACGACGGCCTGACCGACGGTGCCGAGGTCAACACCTACGACACCGACCCGCTGGACTCTGACACCGACGACGGCGGGGTGGACGACGGCGACGAGGTCGCCGCCGGCACCGACCCGCTCGACGGTGACGCGACGAGCCGGGCCCGCCGGCGACAGCGACGGCGACGGCCTCTCGGACGTCGCGGAGGAAGAGCTCGGGACCGACCCGGCACGACGCCGACAGCGACGACGACGGGCTGACCGACGGCGCCGAGGTCAACACCTTCGACACCGACCCGCTGGACGCCGACACCGACGACGGCGGCGTCAACGACGGGGACGAGGTGGCCGACGGCAGCGACCCGCTGGCGGCCGCCGACGACGACGACGGCACCGGCGTCCTCGACCCCGACGGCGACGGGCTGACCAACGACCAGGAGGCCGCCCTCGGGACCGACCCGAACGACGCCGACACCGACAACGACGGCATCGACGACGGCACCGAGAGGGGCGCTGCGCCGGGCTACGCGTCGTGCCGCACCTCGCCGCTGCGCGGCCGACACCGACGCCGACGGCCTCAAGGACGGTCGTGAGCGCAGTGGCATCAAGATGACGCAGCGGGTGACGGTCAGGAAGGGCAAGACCAGCGCCATCGGGGTCGTCCGCCCCAACCCCTGCCGCAGGGACACCGACGGTGACGGCCTGGCCGACAACGCCGAGCTCGTGGGCAAGAACCTCAACCAGAAGGTGTTCGTGAAGAAGGGCACCTACGTCATCAAGCTGCGCCGCACCAGCCCGGTGCTCGCCGACACCGACCGCGACGGGCTGAACGACAAGCAGGAAGTGACGGGCAGCGCCAACGAGCGCTACAACAACCACAAGTCCGACCCGACCCACTACGACACCGATCGGGGTGGCGTCAACGACGGGCGTGAGGTGAAGGCGAAGTCCGACCCGAGCAACGTCCGGGGGAACCGGGCGCGCAACCGCTCGTCCCGGTCCGGCCTCTTCGGCTGACCGGTAGCGCCTCGGGGCCGGTCGCCCCTGCTCAGCGCGAGCAGGGGCGACCGGCTGGGTCGGTCATGGTGACGCCCGGGGGAGCGCCGACCCCGCAGTGGGAGAGGTGCTGCGTCTCCTCGGCCGGCGCGGCCTCTGGCTCGAGGACGTCGTTGCGCACCGTGAGCCAGGCGATCACGCCGCTGACGGCCAGGATCGCCGCCGAGATCCACAGCGCGCGCTCGAAGCCACCTCCGGCCCCGTCGGTCACCCCGGCCAGCACCGGGATCGCGGCGACCGCGATCAGGCCGCCGGTGCGGGCGACGGCGTTGTTGACGCCGGAGGCCATGCCTGCGTGCTCGTCGGACGCCGCTCCCAGCGCCGCAGCGGTCAGGGGCGCCACCATGATCGACAGGCCGAGGCCGAACACGACGACGCCGGGCAGGACGTCGGCGACGTACCCGTCTCCCGCGCCCACCCCCGAGAGCAGCAGCAGTCCCACGGCCGCGACCACCGGGCCGACCGCCATCTGCAGCCGGGGGCCGATGCGGGAGGCCAGCGCGCCCGAGCGGGACGAGAGCAGCAGCATCAGCGCGGTCACCGGCAGCAGTGCCGAGCCGGCCGCGACCGGCCCGAAGCCGGTGACCTCCTGCAGCTGCACGACGAGCAGGAAGAACACGACGCCGAACCCGCCGTAGACCAGGAACGTGACGCCGTTGACCGCGCTGAACTGGGCGGAGCTGAACACGTCGAGCGGCAGCACCGGGTAGGAGGCGCGGCGCTCGCGCACCAGGAAGACGGCGGCGGCGACCACCGCCACCAGGACTCCGGGAACCACCGCCACCGCTCCGCGACCGGCCTCGATCAGGGCGAAGGTGGCGCCGGCGAGCGCAAGCGCACCGAGGAGCCCGCCGGCCCAGTCGACCGAGGTGCCGTCGGCGCCGGCGTCGTGGGTCTCGGGCACGTGCCGCACCGCGAGCCACACCACGACCGCGGCCAGCGGGAGGTTGATCAGGAAGACCCAGCGCCACGAGACGACGTCGACCAGCCAGCCACCCAGCAGCGGCCCGATCGCGGTGGCCACACCACCCAGCCCCGACCAGGCTCCGATGGCGCGCGCCCGGTCCTCGGAGCGGAACGTGACCTGCAGGAGGGCGAGACTGCCGGGTGTCAGCAGCGCGGCGCCCACGCCCTGGACGGCGCGGGCCGCGATCAGCGTGCCGACGTCCTGGGCCAGGCCGCAGGCTAGCGAGGCCACGGCGAACCAGACCACCCCGACGACGAACACGCGACGGCGCCCGAACCGGTCACCGAGGGTGCCGCCGAGCAGGATGAACGACGCGAGCGTGAGGGCGTACGCCGACACGGTCCACTGCAGCGAGGCGAAGTCGGCGTCCAGGTCGTCGCCGAGCGCCGGCAGCGCCACGTTGACGACGGTGGCGTCGATGCCGGCCAGCGCCGAGCCGAGGATCATCGCCACCAGCACCCAGCGGCCCGCCGGTGACGACAGGGAGAGCGCGGGCGCCGCCGAGGGCCCGGTCACAGCGCTGACGGGACGGCCCTACTGCTGGTGCACGTAGGAGTCGAGCTGGTCGCGCTCGAACTGCAGCTGGCCGATCTTGTGCTTGACCACGTCGCCGATCGAGATGATGCCGGCGAGCTCGCCGTCGACGACGACGGGGATGTGGCGGAACCGGCGCTCGGTCATGGTGGCCATGACCGTGTCGAGGTCGTCGTGGGGGGGAGCAGCTCTCGACCGCCTCGGTCATGATCGCGGAGACGGTGTTGTTGATGACGGTGCCGTCGTGGTGCAGGTGGCGGACGACGTCGCGCTCGCTGACGATGCCGTCGAGCGTGGTTCCGTCGGTGCTGACGACGAGGGCGCCGATGTTGTGCTCGGCCAGCTTGGCGATCAGCTCACGCACGCCCGCGTCGGGGGTGATCGTGACGATGTCGTGGTTGGCCTTGGCCTCGAGGATCTCGCCGATACGCATAGCCGGACGCTACTCGTGGGTGACTCGACTGGCCAGGGTCGTGGTCACTCCTCGGGCAGCGTGTCGGGCCGGGTGCGGCGGGCGCTCAGGTCGCTGACGCTGCCCGGCCCGGACGACGGCCAGTCGGCGTCGCCGTCCGCGTCGTCGGGAAGCCCGCCGAGGAAGGACAGGACGGCCTCGTGGAGGTGGCCGTTGGTGGCCAGGGCGTTGCCGCCCCAGGGTCCGTCGCTGCCGTCGAGGGAGGTGAAGCGGCCACCGGCCTCGCGCACGATCACGTCGAGGGCAGCCATGTCGTAGACCTCGAGCTCGGGCTCGGCGGCGATGTCGACGGCGCCCTCGGCGAGCAGCATGTAGGACCAGAAGTCGCCGTACGCGCGGGTGCGCCAGCAGCGGCGCATCAACGTCAGGAGGTCGTCGAGCCGACCGCGCTCGTCCCAGCCGTGGAGGGAGGAGTAGGCGAACGACGCGTCCTCGAGGCGCCGGACGTCGGAGACCTGCATCTGGGTGGCCTTCAGCAACGACCGGCCGGTGAACGCGCCGTTGCCCTGCGAGGCCCACCACCGGCGCTGCAGCGAGGGGGCCGACACCACGCCGAGCACGACGACGTCGTCGACGACCAGCGAGATCAGCGTGGCCCACACCGGGACGCCGCGCACGAAGTTCTTGGTGCCGTCGATCGGGTCGATGATCCACCTGCGCTGGGAGTGCCCGGTCGAGCCCTGCTCCTCGCCGGTGATCGCGTCGCGCGAGCGCACCCGCGACAGGGTGCGGCGGATGCCCTCCTCGACGGCCTGGTCGGCGTCGGTGACAGGGGTCAGGTCGGGCTTGCTCATCACGTGCAGGTCGAGTGCCTTGAACCGCGCGGTGGTCAGCGAGTCGGCGTCGTCGGCGAGCACGTGGGCCAGCCGGAGGTCGTCGGTGAAATCGGGAGCAGGCACGCCTCTCACCCTATTCTCATCGATCTGGTTTAACGTTCACCTATGGAGATCAACGGTCTTCCGGTCCACGCGCTCGTGGTGCACGCCGCCGTCGTCTTCGGGCCGCTCTCGGCCCTCGCCGGCGTCCTGTACGCCGCCGTCCCGAAGTGGCGCGACACGATCCGCTGGCCGATGCTCGCCCTGGCCCTGGTGGCGTTCGGCGCGATCTGGGTCGCCTACCTGTCGGGTGAGGACGTCAGGGACGCGAACCCGCTCAACTACGCCAACGACCCGCTCGCCGGACTCCTCGAGACGCACGAGGAGCGCGCCAACATCCTGCGCTGGTCGATGACCGGTTTCGCCGTGGTGGCGTTCGTGGCCGCATGGCTGCACTCGCGCACCGGCCCGACCCGGATCGCGCTGGGTGTCGGTGTCGGCGCCCTCGGCGCCCTCACGCTCGTCTACACCGTGCTCACCGGCGACGCCGGCGCGCAGATCGCCTGGTACGGCACGAACGGCTAGTACTCGCTGACGCTCCGCGCGGCGAGCAGCCGACGGAACGACGAGACGCGCTCGGGGTCGGCGGTGCCGGCGGCGACCGCGTCGTCGAGGCCGCACTCGGGCTCGTCGTCGCCGTGGGTGCAGCCGCGCGGGCAGTCGCCGGTCAGCTCGTCGAGGTCGGGGAAGGCGCCGATCAGGTCCTGGGGCTGCACGTGGGCCAGGCCGAACGAGCGGATGCCGGGCGTGTCGATGATCCAGCCGGCCCGGTCGGGCAGGGCCAGCATGTAGGCCGACGTCGACGTGTGCCGCCCGCGGCCGGTGACGGCGTTGACCACGCCCACCTCGCGGAACGCGTCGGGCACCAGGGCGTTGACCAGCGTCGACTTGCCGACCCCGCTCGAGCCGACGAGCACGCTGATCC
The DNA here is from genome assembly GCA_963825985.1 of uncultured Actinomycetota bacterium. Taxonomy (GTDB): domain Bacteria; phylum Actinomycetota; class Actinomycetes; order Propionibacteriales; family Nocardioidaceae; genus Nocardioides. The sequence goes on from CAWGVK010000011.1 coordinate 16,763, forward strand.
GGCCCCGGAGCCGCTCGCGCACGTCGTCCAAAAAAAAAAAAAAAAAAAAAAAAAAACAAAAAAAAAAAAAAAAAAAAAAAAAAAAAAAAAAAAAAAAAAAAAAAAAAAAAAAAAAAAAAAAATGAAAAAAAAAAAAAAAAAAAAAAAAAAAAAAAAGATCGCCGCCGCGCTGCGTGACCACCCAGGGCACGCCGAGCGAGCGGTAGGTCGACAGCAGGGTCTCGGGGTCGGCCAGGTCGGCCTTGGTCAGGCACAGCAACGGCGTCATCCCGGCGTCGTACGCCGCCACCAGGGCGCGGTCGATCAGCCGCGGCTGCGGGTCGGGGTCGGCCAGCGCCGTGACGACCACCAGCTGCTCGGCGTTCGACACCACGACCCGCTCGACGGCGTCGTCGTCATCAGCGGTACGCCGCAGCGTGGTCGTGCGCGGGGTGACCTCGACGATCCTCGCGAGGGCGCCCTCGGCACCGGAGGTGTCGCCGACGACGCGCACCCGGTCGCCGACGACCACGCCCTTGCGACCGAGCGGGCGGGCCTTGACCGCGAGCACGACCACGCCGTCGACCAGGAGGGTGAAGCGGCCGCGGTCGACGGTGACCACGAACCCCTCGACGGCGTCGTCGTAGGTGGGGCGCTCCTTGGTGCGGGGCCGGGTCCGACGGCGGGGACGGTCGTAGTGCTCGACGTCCTGGTCGGAGTAGCGGCCACTCATGACACCAAGCCGCCCCAGAAGCCTGCGAAGTCGGGAAACGTCTTGCTCGTGGTGGCGACGTCCTCGACCAGCACGCCGTCGACGGCAGCGCCGACGATCACGCCGGCGTGCGCCATCCGATGGTCGGCGTAGGTGTGCCAGACACCACCGCGCAACGGCGCCGGCCGGATCGAGAGGCCGTCGGGGTGCTCGGCCACGTCGGCGCCGAGCGCCCCGAGCTCGGTGGCGAGGGCGGTCAGCCGGTCGGTCTCGTGACCGCGGATGTGGGCGATCCCGCGCAGGTGCGACGGCCCGTCGGCGAGTGCGCAGAGGGCGGCGATCGCCGGGGTGAGCTCACCGACGTCGTGCAGGTCGAGGTCGACACCGGCGAGGCGGTCGGGCCCGGTGACCCGCAGCCCGTCGTCGGTGAACGACACCTCGCAGCCCATCGACGAGAGGATGACGCGCAGCTCGTCGCCCGGCTGGGTGGTCGACCTCGGCCAGTCGCGCACGGTCACCGAGCCGCCGGTGACCGCGGCGAGGGCGAGGAACGGCGCGGCGTTCGAGAGGTCGGGCTCGATCACGTGGTCGACGGCCTTGACCGGCCCCGGAGCGACCGCCCAGCGGTTGGCCTCGGAGTCGTCGACCTCGACACCGTGCTCGCGCAGCATCGCGACCGTCATGTCGATGTGGGGGAGCGAGGGCACCGGCTTGCCGTCGTGGCGGACGTCGACCCCGTGCTCGAACCGCGACCCGGCGAGCAGCAGTGCCGAGACGAACTGCGAGGACGCCGACGCGTCGATCACCACCGTGCCCCCGGGCACCGAGCCGGCCCCGCGGATCGCGAACGGCAGCGAGCCACGCCCGTCGTCGTCGACTGCGACGCCCAGGGCGCTGAGCGCGGCGAGCACCTCGCCCATCGGGCGGAGGCGCATGTGTGGGTCGCCGTCGAAGGAGACGACGCCGCTCGACAGGCCGGCCACCGGCGGCACGAACCGCATCACGGTGCCCGCCAGGCCGCAGTCGACGGCGGCGTCCGCGGTGAACGGCCCGGGGGTCACGGCCCAGTCGTCACCCGAGGTGTCGACGCGCGAGCCGAGTGCCGTGAGCGCGTCGGCCATGAGCAGGGTGTCGCGCGAGCGGAGCGCCCGCCGGACCACGGAGGGACCATCGGAGATCGCGGCCAGCACCAGCGCCCGGTTGGCCAGCGACTTGCTGCCCGGCAGTGACACGACGACGTCGACGGGCCCCTGGGCTCGCGGTGCCGGCCACGGGTCGACGGGGCCGGTGGGGTCCGCCGGGGGCACGACCTACGAGACCTTCGCCTTGACGAGCTTGGCCTCACGACGAGCCGAGCCCGCGAGGTGCTTGGCCTCGCGGCGGGCGTCCTTGGCGGCGCGACGCGTGCGCCAGGCCACGCCCGGCTTGCCGTCGGTGTCGCCGGCGGCGATCAGGGTGCCGCCGAGCAGGGAGAGGTTCTTGAAGAACTGCAGGCGCTGGGCGCTCTTCTTGCGCCGGGTCGGTCTCGGCCCAGAAGGCGTGTCCGGCGACGGTGGTCGGCACCAGCGTCACCGCGATCGCGGCAGCACCCAGGCGCGGTGCCTTGCCGGTCGCGAGCGCCAGGGCGCCGGCGATCTGGACGCCGGCGTTGATGCGCACCAGCGTGGCCGGGTCGTCGGGCAGCGGCACGCCGGCCTTGCGGACCAGCGGGACGATCTTGTCGGTCACGGGCGCGGCCTTGGAGGCGACGGTGCCGGTGTTGCGCAGGGCGTTCTGCGCGCCGTACACGATGCCGGCAGCGAGGAGGGGGCGGGCGATCAGGCGGCTCAGGCTCATGCCTCCAACCTATGCCACGCCCCTGTCGGCTCAGACCCCTAGGCTTGCCCCATGTGCGGCAGGTACGCGTCGAGCCGGCGTCCGGAGGATCTCCTCGAGGAGTTCGAGATCGTCGAGAGCCGGGTCGAGCAGCCGCTCGAGCCCGACTTCAACGTGGCACCGACCAAGGAGGTCTACGCCGTCGTCGAGCGCCCGCCGTCCAAGGACTCACCGGAGCCGCCCCAGCGCCAGCTGCGGGTGCTGACCTGGGGCCTGGTGCCGTCGTGGGCCAAGGACCCGAAGATCGGCAGCCGGATGATCAATGCCCGGATGGAGACGGTCGCCGAGAAGCCGGCGTTCAAGCGGGCCTTCGCCGTCCGACGCTGCCTGCTGCCCGCCGACGGCTACTTCGAGTGGTATCCCACCGAGCAGCTCACCGCGAAGGGCAAGCCGCGCAAGCAGCCGTTCTTCATCCGCCCGAAGGACCACGGCACCCTCGCGATGGCCGGCCTGTACGAGATCTGGCGCGACCCGACCCGCGACGACGACGATCCGCACCGGTTCCGGTGGACCTGCACCGTCATCACCACCGAGGCCGAGGACGACGTGGGAGCGATCCACGACCGGATGCCGCTCATGGTCGGCGCCGACCAGTGGGGCTCGTGGCTCGACCCGCGCACCCCGAAGGACTCCCTGCTCGACCTCCTCGAGCCGGCGGCGCCCGGCCGGCTGGAGGCCTACCCGGTCTCGACGGCGGTCGGCAACGTCGCCAACAACGGCCCCGAGCTGCTCGAGCCGCTGCCGCTGGAGGACTCCCTGCTGTGACGCGTTCCGAGCTGCTCGTCGACACGCCCCACGGGGAGGGCCTGCTGGTCACCGACCGGGCCCGGCGGCCGATCGCCACCCTGCTGCTGAGCCACGGCGCCGGGGTCGGCATCGACACTCGCGACCTGGAGGCGCTGGCCCACCACCTGCCACGCAACGACGTCACCGTCGTCCGGTTCGAGCAGCCGTGGAAGCGGGCCGGCCGCAAGGTGGCCACCGCACCACCCACCCTCGACGCCGCCCTGGTGGCCGCCGCCGACCGGCTCCGCACCCGATCGCCGCTGATCATCGGCGGCCGCTCCGCCGGCGCCCGGTCGGCCGCGCGCACCGCCAAGAAGCTCGGTGCCGTGGGCTGCCTGGCGCTCGCCTTCCCGTTGCACCCACCCGGCCGGCCCGAGAAGTCGCGGCTGGTCGAGCTGCGCGGCGCCCGGGTCGCCACCCTCGTCGTCCAGGGCGAGCGCGACACGATGGGCCGGCCCGAGTCGTTCCCCGCCGACCTCGACCTGGTCGTCGTCCCCGGTGCCGACCACTCCTTCAAGGTGCCCGCCAAGGGCCCGATCTCGCAGGACGAGGCCCTCGACATCGTCGTCGAGTCGACCCTGGAGTGGATCGTGCGTGAGGTCGTGGGGAATGACGCCCGACCATGAGGCGTTCCCCCTCACGTGATGGCAACCCTGGAGCGCCCCGTGCTCGACGTCGGTGGCGACGTAGGCTGGGACGCGATGACTGACTCCGTGACCGACCCCGAGGCCGTCGACCTCGCCACCGAGACCGAAGCCGAGCGCAGCCTCCGCTTCGAGCGCGACGCGCTGCCGTTCCTCGACCAGCTGTACTCGGCGGCGATGCGGATGACCCGCAACCCCGCCGACGCCGAGGACCTGGTCCAGGAGACCTTCGCGAAGGCCTACTCCGCCTTCCACCAGTTCCGGCCCGGCACCAACCTCAAGGCGTGGCTCTACCGGATCCTGACCAACACCTTCATCAACAACTACCGCAAGAAGCAGCGGCAGCCTCAGCAGTCGATGTCGGAGGACGTCGAGGACTGGCAGCTCGCCCGCGCCGAGTCGCACACCTCCAGCGGGCTGAGGTCGGCCGAGATGGAGGCGCTCGAGCACCTGCCCGACTCGCAGGTCAAGGACGCCCTGCAGCGACTCCCCGAGGAGTTCCGCCTCGCCGTCTACCTCGCCGACGTCGAGGGCTTCGCCTACAAGGAGATCGCCGAGATCATGGAGACGCCGATCGGCACCGTGATGTCGCGGCTGCACCGTGGACGACGCCAGCTGCGCGACATGCTCTCCGACTACGTGCGAGCCAACGACCTGCTGCCGGCCGGCACCGTGGAGGCGAAGAAGTGATGGCGCACGAGCACCCCGAGCCCCAGGCACCCGACGCGGCCGACCCGTCCGCCGAGGACTGCGCCGACTACCTCGAGCGGATCGTCTACTTCCTCGACAACGAGCTCGACGACGCCGACTGCAGCGCCGTCAAGCTCCACCTCGACTCCTGCAACCCGTGCCTGGTCAAGTACGACCTGCAGCGCACGGTCAAGGCAGTCGTCGCCCGGTCCTGCTCCGAGACGGCACCGGCCGAGCTCCGCGAGCGGGTGCGGATCCGGATCCGCGAGGTCCAGATCCAGATCACCGAGCACTAAGGGCGCCTGGTCCGCTCGGGCGGGCGGTCCGGGTCGACCTCAACTACGCAATTGCGCGGTTCGTGTCGCCCACGGGGGTCTGGGGTCGACCTGATCTGCGCAATTGCGCGGTTGGTGTCGCCCACGGGGGTCTGGGGTCGACCTGATCTGCGCAATTGCGCGGTTGGTGTCGCCCACGGGGGTCTGGGGTCGACCTGATCTGCGCAATTGCGCGGTTGGTGTCGCCCACGGGGGTCTGGGGTCGACCTGATCTGCGCAATTGCGCGGTTGAGGTCGCCGAGCACGCACCGGTCGAGCGACCGAACGACCCCACAAGCAGAGAACCCCCGGCCTGGTGGTCGGGGGTTCGGTGCGTCTGACGGGTTACGTCAGGAGTTGGGGCGCTTGCCGTGGTTGGCGGCCTTCTTGCGGCGGCTGCGGCGCTTGCGTCCGGTCTTGCCCATGGTGTCCTCCTGGGATCGCGATCGGCTCAGTCTCGCAGGTCGCACGAAGGTCGCGAAATCACAGTCGCGACAAGAAGCGCTCCCCGTCGACCACGACCCGCGTGATCTCCCCGGAGGCCACGACCTTCCCGTTGCCGCCGAGATGACGAGCGGCGACGGCGAAGCGGTGCAGCCGGCCGTCGGCGTACGACGTCGAGGCGGTGACCTCGAGCTCCTGGCCCACCGCAGATGCCCCCAGGTGCTCGAGCGCGATCCGGGTGCCGACGCTGGTCGAACCGTCGGGCAGCGTCGGGTCGAGGGCGGCGCAGGTCGCGGCCTCGCACCACGCCAGCAGTCGCGGGGTACCGAGCACCGGCAGCGTGCCGGAGCCGACGGCCGCCGCGGTGTCGGCGACGGTGACGGTGAAGGTCAGGCGGGCGTCCAGCTCGGTCATGTCACAGCTCCAGGACGTAGGCGATGAGGTCGACACCGGGCACCGGCGACCAGTCGCGGTCGGGAGCGCGCACGAACCCCAGCCGTTCGTAGAGCCGGTGTGCGCCGGCCATGTCGTGCAGGCTCGACAGGACGACGGCGCGCGCCCCGTCGCGCCGGAACCGCTCGACCACCAGCTCGGCCAGCGCGCGTCCGACCCCGCGCCCCTGGGCGGCCGGGGAGACCGCGAGCATCCGGAACTCACCCTCGCCGTCGCCTGCGATCTCGCACCACGGCGACCCCGGGGGACACACCGTCACGTTGCCGAGCAGCGCGTCGCCCTCGACGGCCACCCACACCTCGGCCTCGCGGTCGCGGCGGGCCACGTCGGCCAGCCGCTCGCGGTAGAGGTCCTCGGCGCCCAGCAGGAACGGCTCGTACGCCGCGACCGTGAGTGCGCCGACAACGTCCGCCTCGCCCTCGCGGAGCCGCCGCAGCCGCATCAGATGCCGAACGTCGAGCGCGGGTAGGCCGCGTCGACGTCGGTGATCACGTTGACCAGGTACGGCGCGTTCGCGGCGAAGCCGCGGTCGATCGCGGCGCCGATCTGGCGCGGGTCGGTCACGGTCTCGCCGCCGCCCCCGAGCGCCTTCACCACGTCGTCGTAGCGGGTCTGGGGTGCCAGGTCGGCCGCGACGTCGTAGCCGTAGAGCATCTGCATCGGGCCCTTCTCCAGGCCCCACGCGGAGTTGTTGCCCATCACCATCACCACGGGGAGGTTGTGGCGCACCAGGGTGTCGACGTCCATCAGCGAGAAGCCGGCGGCGCCGTCGCCGAGCAGCAGCACCACCTGCGACGACGGCCGCGCGATCCGGGCGGCCATCGCCGCACCCAGCCCGGCGCCGAGGCAGCCGTAGGGGCCGGGGTCGAGCCAGCCGCCGGGCCGCTTCGGCTCGACGAACTTGCCGGCGAAGCTGACGAAGTCGCCACCGTCACCGATGACGACGGCGTCGTCAGCCAGCCGCGGCACCAGCTCGCCGTAGATCCGGGCGGGGTGGATCGGGTCGGCCTCGGCGCCGAGCAGCGCCCGGTCTCGCTCGACCGCCTGGGCCACGGTGTCCTGCAGGTCGCTCACCCAGGCCGACCAGTCCGGCTTGGTGCCGCGCTCGAGCGCGGCCTGCAGGCCGTCGAGGACGGCGGTGAGGTCGCCCGACGCGGAGGCCGCCAGCTCGGCGTGCCCCGAGACCTGGCCGGGGGAGTCGGCGACGTGCACGACCCGGGCCGGAGACTCGGGGGGGCCGAAGACGCCGTACCCGAGCCGGAAGTCGAGCGGGGTCCCGATCACGACGACCAGGTCGGACTCCTTGAGCGCCTTGCTGCGGGCCTTGGTGACCAGCAGCGGGTGCCCGCCGGGCACGACTCCCCGGCCCATGCCGTTGGTGATGGCCGGGACGCCGACCTCCTCCACGAGACGCAGGGCCGCCACCTCGGCGCGGTCGGCCCACACGTCGGTGCCGAGCACCAGCACGGGCCGCGACGCACGCGCGAGCAGGCCCGCGATCCGGTCGATGGCGTCGGGGTCGGGCGTGGCGCCGGCGTCGGGTCCGCCCGGCGGCACCACCCCGGTCGCGGAGTTGAAGAACTCGTCCATCGGGACGTCCACGAACACCGGCCCCCGGTGCGACGAGCCCGCCGCCCGGAACGCGGTGTCCATCCCGGCGAGCACGTCGCCGGCGGTGGGGAGCGTGGTCGCGAGCTTCGAGACCGACGCGACGATCGGCGGCTGGTCCAGCTCCTGCAGGCTGCCGCTGCCCCAGCGGTTCTGCGGCGCGCGGCCGCCGACGACGACCATCGGCGACCCGGCGAACTGCGCCTGCGCGATCGCGCTGACGCCGTTGGTCACCCCGGGTCCGGCGGTGAGCACGGCGAGCCCCGGCACCCGGGTCAGCTTGCCGGTCGCCTCGGCCGCGAACGCCGCCGTCTGCTCGTGCCGCACGTCGAGCAGCCGCATCGGAGGCTCGGCCTTCACGGCGCCGTCGTACATGGGGAACACGTGGGCCCCCGACAGGGTGAACATGGTCTCGACGCCGTGGGCGCGGGCGACGGCCACGGCCAGCTCGCCGGCGTGGCCGGTGGTCTCGGTCATGCTCGCAGGCTACCCACGAGTCGCGATCGAGGAGTCAGCCGCCCGGGCCGCGCACGTAGTAGGGGTTCGTGGTGCGCAGGGCGCCGACGAGCACCAGCATCAGGTCGGCCCGCACGGCTGGTGGCCGGTTGCCGAGCGCGAGCTGCAGGTAGAGCGAGCGGAGGTAGGCCTGGGCGTTGCCGGCCGCCAGGAACGGGTCGCTGCCGTCGGTGGTCGAGCGGACCGACGCGGCCGCCGCGATCCGGTTGATCCACGGCTCGAGCACGGCCATCGGCACGGTGCCGCGCCGCAGCACCGCCATCGTGGACTGGGTCAGCCGGTCCTGCTCGCCGTGGGTGAAGAGCCGGTCGACCTTCATCAGCAGCCGGTCGGCGATCACGTCGAGGACGACGGTCAGCTCGGGCTGCGCCAGGTGCGGCGACGCGGCCAGCGCCGCCAGCGCGTCCGCGCCGTGGGCGACCGCGTGCGCCCAGCCCTTGCCGGGCACGAACCCGCGCACGTCACGCTCGCGGAGCAGCCACGTGGCGATGGCGTCGCCCCACTGGAGCACCTTGCCGCCGAGCACCAGCGGCCGGCCGTTGTCGCGCTCGATGCACTCGGCCAGGATCAGCACCGAGAAGCTGCGCCGGAACACCGTGTCGGTGCCGTTCTCGCCGAGGCCGGTGGACAGCCCCGCGACCATCCCGTCGCCGAGACCCGGCAGCAGGTCGTCGTACACCCCGCGCGAGACCCAGGTCGCCAGCGTCGGGTAGGCCGTGCCGTCGCGGAGGTCGGGGTCGGTGTCGCCGAGCATGATCGTGAGCTCTTCGGTCAGGTCGGCGAGTGACAGATGGCCGGGGACCCGGAAGTCGTCTTGGTGAACCTGCTTCCAGTCGACCCGAGTCACGGCCACATCCTGCCAAAGCCGATGCCCCCGGGCCTAGTCGGGTCAGGTGATTAGTCTGAGTTCGTGCCGTCCTTCGCCGAGATCGTCCGCACGCACACCGATCTCGGCCCCGCGGACGTCGCCTGGCTGCAGCTGCTGCAGGCCGACTGGCAGATCATCGCCGATCTCTCGTTCGCCGACCTGGTGCTGTGGCTGCGCGACCGGGATCGCCCCGGGTTCTGGGCGGCGGCCCAGATGCGGCCGACGACCGGCCCCACGGCGTACGTCGACGACGTGGTGGGCAGCTGGGTCGACCAGGGACGCCGCCCGCTGCTCGACGCCGCCTACGAGCACGGTCGCACCGCCCGCGAGGGCGACCCGGAGTGGCGCGACGAGGTGCCGGTGCGCATGGAGTCGATCCCCGTGCTGCGCGAGGGACGGGTGATCGGCGTGATCGGTCGGCACACCAACCTGCTCGGGGTCCGGACACCGAGCCGGCTCGAGCTGTCGTACCTCCAGACCGCCGCCGACCTGACCCAGATGATCGCGACCGGCCACTTCCCGGCCACCGGGCAGCGCAGCGACCACGCCGACTCGCCGCGGGTCGGTGACGGGTTTCTTCGCGTCGACGCCGCCGGCCTGGTCGTGTACGCCAGCCCGAACGCCCAGTCGGTCTACCGTCGGCTCGGGCTCTCCGGAGACCTGGCCGGGCTGTCGCTCGCCGAGCTCGTGCGTGAGCTGGTGCCGCCCAAGCGTCGTCCCGATGAGGAGACGCTCAGCGCGGTGCTCGGCGGGCGCGCCCATCGCGACGTCGAGATCGGCACCGACGAGGTGTCGCTGATCGTCCGTTCGATCCCGCTGCGACCCGGGGGTGAGCACATCGGTGGCCTGATCCTGGTGCGCGACGTCACCGACCTGCGCCGCCGCGACCGCGAGCTGGTCACCAAGGACGCCACCATCCGCGAGATCCACCACCGCGTGAAGAACAACCTCCAGACCGTGGCCGCCCTGCTGCGCCTCCAGGCCCGCCGGATCGACAACGACACGGCCAAGCTGGCCCTCGAGGAGGCGGTGCGCCGCGTCGGGTCGATCGCGATCGTGCACGAGACGCTCAGCCAGGCTGTCGAGGAGACCGTCGAGTTCGACGAGATCGCCGACCGGCTCGGGTCGATGGTCACCGAGGTCAGCGCCCTGACCGGCCGGGTGCAGGTGCGCCGCGAGGGCACGTTCGGGGTCTTCCCGTCGGAGGCGGCCAACGCGCTGGCCATGGTGCTGACCGAGCTGCTCCAGAACGCCGTCGAGCACGGGTACGACGAGGCCGACCCCGCGACGTACGGCTCGATCGTGGTCACCGTCGAGCACCTCGTCGGCCGGATGCGCGTGACCCTCGACGACGACGGCTGTGGGCTGCCTGAGGGGTTCACCCTCGACGGGTCGACGAACCTCGGGCTCTCGATCGTGCGGACCCTCGTCGAGTCAGAGCTCGGCGGTCAGCTCGAGCTGCATCCGGGGCCCGTGAACGGCACCCGGGTGGTGGTGGACGTGCCCGAGCTGTAGCTACGCCGTCCGCACCCGCGCGCGGGCGTTGCGGCGCTTGAGGGCGCGGCGCTCGTCCTCGCTGAGTCCCCCCCAGACGCCGTGGTCCTGACCGGCCTCGAGCGCCCACGCGAGGCACTGCTCGCGCACGTCACAGCGTCGGCAGACCTGTTTGGCCTCCTCGATCTGGAGGATGGCCGGACCGGTGTTGCCGATCGGGAAGAACAGTTCCGGGTCCTCGTCGAGGCACGCGGACAGATGACGCCAATCCATGGGGTGGTGGATCCTTCGTGTGTTGAAGTGCAGGCAGGGATGCTCAGGCCTGCGGGCGCGCGTGTAATCCGGTGTGTGAAGGATTTCACGAACGCGTCATCACTGTTGCAACTATCACTGTCGGGATCAAGTGTTTCCGGTGGTCTCTTGGGTCACAGGCCGGATCGCGCCACTGCCGACGGTCGCCGGGGGGCGGGCCTCGGCGGGTTGCTGCCCCGTACGCTCGCCGTCGTGACCGACGCGCCTGCCGCCACCCCGGCCCCGCTCAAGCTGGCCGCCGCGCTGGTGGCGCTGCAGGGGCTGGGCCTGCTGGTGCTGGCGGTCGTCGGGGTGTTCAACCTCGGCTCCGACCGGGTCTCGGCCGGCGCGTCGGTGTCGGCGTTCTTCGCGGCGTACGGCGCCGCGCTGCTCGTCTGCGCCTGGGCGCTGACCCAGCGGCACGGCTGGGCGCGGGGCCCGGTGCTGCTCACCCAGCTGATCCAGCTGGGCCTGGCCTGGAACCTGCGGGACGCGCCGGAGGTCGCCGTACCGCTCGCGCTGACCGCGGCGGTCGCGATCGCCGCCATGCTGCAGCCGACCACCATGGCGGCGCTCCTCGGTGAACCCGAGGCCGACTGAACATCGAGGCTGAACCTCCCGGACGGCTCCCGGAGCGCCACTGTTACCCAAGCCTGGGCGTTCCGTTGCTCGGGTGTGGGCTGAGCGCCCGTAGATTTCGGGTGTCGGACCGGCCCGAGGGCCGGGTCCGACGTCGGTACGGCCGGAGCCGCGCGTCTGGGGGGATCGCGGCTACGGCCGTTGCCGCATGCCCAGGTGCTCGTGGGCTACTCGGCCTGGTCGAGCGAGGCGCGCAGCTGCTCGAGCGTGCGGTTGAGCAGCCGGGAGACGTGCATCTGCGAGACGCCGATCTCCTCGGCGATCTGCGACTGCGTCATGTTCTTGAAGAACCGGAGGAGCAGGATCTTCTTCTCGCGTGGCGCGAGCTTCTCCAGCAGCGGCTTGATCGACTCGCGGATCTCGACGTGCTCGAGCCCCTCGTCCTCGATGCCGATCGCGTCGAGCATGCTCGACGAGCCGTCGTCGGAGTCGTCACTGGCGTCGAGCGACAGCGTGGAGTAGGCGTTGCTCGACTCGATGCCCTCGATGATCTCCTCGACCGAGCAGCCGATCGCCTCGCCCAGCTCGCGCGGCGTGGGGGAGCGGCCCAGGCTCTGGGTCAGCTCGGCGGTGGCGGCGCCGATCTGCATCCGGAGCTCCTGCAGCCGGCGCGGCACCCGGATCGCCCAGCCCTTGTCGCGGAAGTAGCGCTTGATCTCGCCGATGATGGTCGGCGTTGCGTACGTCGAGAACTCCACGCCACGCTCGGTGTCGAACCGGTCGATCGACTTGATCAACCCGATCGTCCCGACCTGGACGAGGTCCTCGAAGGGCTCGCCGCGGTTGCGGAACCGGCGCGCGCAGTGCTCCACGAGGGGCAGGTGCAGGTGCACGAGGTCGTCGCGTGCCTGTGACCGGCTGGCCTCGGACCCCAGGTCGTCGCGCATCACGACGAAGAACGCCGCGCTGCGCTTGCGCGTGATCTCGATGCGGGTCAGGCCGGCGTTGTTGTCGGGGTCCGGTGGCGCGTTGTCGTCCCGAGTCGAAGGCACCTCCATGTCAGAGGCCGGCTCCGACGGCAGACGAGGTCATGGTCATCGTGATCACGAACCGTCCGTCGGCCGACGCGATGTCGGCGGACGTCGCCAACGTCGTCAGCACCTGCCACGCGAAGCTGTCGAGGTCGGGCACGGGCGGGCTGGCCGCGGCCACGCTGACCGAGACGACCATCTCGCCGGCGGACAGGTAGAACGTGCACACGAGGTCGGTGCCCTCGTCGGCGTGCTCGAGCACCATCGCGTTGGCCTCGCCGACCGCGATCCGCAGGTCTTCGATGTCGTCGATGGTGAAGTCGAGGCGGGCCGCGAGGCCGGCCGTGGTCGTCCTCAGCACGGAGGCGTAGGCACTGTCGGCGGGCAGCCGGAGCTCGACGTCGGCGCGACCGCCGGGGTGGGACGTCTCTGACATGAGGATGTGGTCCTTCGATCGACTGACTCGACGGATCGACCCTACTGTGCCGTCGGGTTCGCGCGTGGGAGCGAGGCCGGTCAGCGCATCCGGACCCGGCAGGTGGTCGTGGCCACGACGTCGGGGTCGCTCTCGGACCGGGCCGTGACCGTGACCGTCGCCGGCGCGGCCTGGGCGTAGTCGTTGCGGGCGTAGGCCGTGATCCGCTGGGTGGTCCCGTTGCGCAGGGTCGCCAGTCGCTGGGGGAGGTGCGTCGTCCAGCCGTTGCCGTTGACACGCGCGGTGAGCCGGTAGATGTCGTTGCGCAGGTAGGGGCGCACGTCCTCGGGGTGCTCGTTCGGCAGCCGCCCGGCGCGGCCGGAGTTGGTCAGCGGCAGCCGACAGGTCGCCAGGCCGCGGCTGTCTGCGACGGCGTTGGCGGAGCGCAGCCCGACGCCGCGCCGCTGGGGGCCGGAGCCGTCGAGCGAGCGGATGCCGAGCAGGTAGCTCAGCCGGCCCTGACCGTCGCGCTGCTGGTCGAGCACGTAGAAGTGCAGGCGGTTGGCCTCGTCGACGTACTCGAACTCGCTGCCCGACCGCGTGCCGGCGTGGAACAGGGCGTCGGAGAGCTGGCGGTAGTCGCCGATGGTGATCGGCACCTTGGTTCCGTCGGGACGCACGAAGTCGGTCATGCCGATGTCCTGCGGGTTCGCGTCGATGACCCACTCGAAGGGGGCGCGGTCCTCGTCCTTGGTCTTGGCGAGCAGCGCGCCGGCGTCGGGGGTGAAGGAGTCGGTGCCCATCCGGTCGACGGCCTCGAGGGTGTAGTTGTCGTAGCCACCGCCGTCGCACATCGGGTCGGTCGCCGGGTCGCAGGGACCGCTCAGGTCGCCGCGCGCGCCCAGGTCGAGGTTGATCCCGGAGAGCCCGTCTCCGCGGGGGACGACGGCTCGGGCGGTGACCCGGGCCACCACGAGCCCCGAGCCGGCGAGCGCGTTGCGGCTCAGCCGGAGCACGTGCCGCTCGCTGACCATCTCGAGCGCGATCTTGTTGCGCAGCATGTGCTGGGCGCCCATCGAGCCGCCGCCGCTGGCCGGGATCGTCCACCGGCTGTGCGGGCCGCCGGGTCCGTTGAACGAGCCGCGGCTGAGCATCTCCCAGATCCCGGTGTAGGCACGGCGCGGCGGGTCACCGAACGGGTTGTTGTAGTTGTCGCCGATGCCGAGCACGTGGCTCAGCTCGTGGGCGAAGACCCCCATGCCCGAGCTCTCCGCCTGGGTGGTCGAACCGCCTCCGGCGTTCGGCCACAGCGTCGAGCCCGAGGCCCACGACGTCCAGTCGACGTAGCGGGTCTCCGACCAGTTCGGCAGGGCGTCGTCGGGCGGGCCGAACTCGTCGGTGACGTCCTCGCGGTTCTCGAACTTGATCGGACCGAACTCCTGCCAGGTCGACGACTCGTCCTGTCCGGCGCTGAGGATGTAGACGAAGTCGAAGTCGTCGCGGACGTCGTCCCCCTCGGCCGCCTGCCAGGCCGCGAAGGCGTCGGTGCGCAGATCCTTGTCGCAGCTGTCGCCGCTGGGGCACGCCCCGTCGCCCTGGAACTCCATCGCGTACTCGTGCGACTTGCCGGGCATCTGGTAGGCGCCGAACTCGGTCAGGTCGACGCCGTACCGGCCACCGGAGTCCTCCATCCAGTACTCGTGCAGGGTGTGGCCGCGGTTGAGCTGGCCGGGCGTGTTGAGGAAGTCGCGGTAGAAGCGGGGGACGTCGGCGCGCGGCACGGAGTTGGCCTCCGTGCTGGGGTTGCCGAAGACGGTCGAGTTGGCCGGCTCGGAGACCGTGAACGACTTGTTGGGGTAGTCGACGAGGATCAGCGCCCCGCGGAACGTGCGCTCCGAGCCCACCTGGCTCGGGTCGGACCAGTCGGTGCCGGGGATCTTGGTGTAGTCCGACCAGGTCATGTGGTCGGGGTTCTCCCAGTCCTGCGGGTCGACCGGTGCCGGGAAGCCCGGCCGGCCGACGCCGTCCGCGGCGCGTGCCGCGCGCAGCTTGGCCTCACTCGGGTTCTGCTGCCACGGCTGTGTGCGCGGCCAGTGGTCGTACTGCCAGTGGTTGGCCGGCTGCCGTTCTCCGTCACCCCCTGGAGGATCGGCGCTCACCGCGGCCGGTGACGCGAACGCAGCCGAGGCCGCGGTCGAGACCGCCACCAGGACGAAACCACAGACAGTGACACCCCGAGTTGTCATGCTCGACACGCTAGACCCGTTGGCCGCCGCGAGAAAGGGGTCCAGCGGCTCGGCCCCGCGGCGCGGGCTGGAGGTGCCTCAGGACGCCGCTCGACGCCGTCGGCGGTCATCGACCGAGGCGAGTTCTGCCTCGGCCAGAGCCAGCAGGCGGCCGGCTGTCAGCTCCCGGCGTGCCCGCGGGGGTCGAACGTCGTCGGTGGCTGCATGCCCGAGCCGATCGTCGTCGAGCAGGACGACGTCGCCGTCGATGCGCAGGATCGGCACCCGGCACAGCCGCGCCACCAGGTGGATGCTGATCAGCACGCCTGGTTCACTGCCGCCCGAGCTTGATGTCGCTGTCGTCCCAGGCCCGGCGGGCGGCACCGGCCACGGCGGAGGGCGTCTTGTCCGGAGTCGCCTCGAGCTGCTTGCGCAGTTGGCCGACCACCGTCACCGCGGTCTGTTGAAGCTGTTCATAGCGTTCCCGACCGGCGCGGGTGCCGGCCAGGTAGCCGAGGCCGAACACCAGGGAGCGTCCGATCGTCTTGGTTCCGAGCATGATGGTCCTCTCGTCTGCTGGGTCACTGCCGGGTCGAGCGGGTGCGTCTCTCGCTCAGGAGCGCTTGCGGCGGATGGCTGTCACGAGCTCCTTCTTGAGCTGGTTGCCGTTGACGTCGAGACCCATGCCGTGGGCCAGGTCGATCAGCTCGGCCTTGGTCATGTCGTCGAGCTCGAGTACCCCGATGTCCGCTGCGGCGGCCAGGTTGCTCCCCTCGGCACTCACGGCATCGGTCCGACGTTCGGCGTCGACCACCCGCTCCTCGGCCTCGTGGGCAAGCCGGTCGGCGCGCTCGCGTGCCTCCTCGGCGGCCTCGCGGGCGGCGCCGGCCGCTTCCTCGGCCATGCGGCGGGCCTCGGTCATCTGCGTGCGTGCGTTCGCGATCGCCTCTTCGGCCTCGGAACGGGCCTGGTCGGCGCGATCCTCGGCCTTGCGGATGCGCGCGCTGGCCATGTCCTGAACCTTCGCGACGTCGCTGTCGGCGTTCTCCTCGGCGCGCTGACGCTTGGCCGCGACGTAGTCGTCGGCCTCCTGTCGGGCTTCGGACACCACGTCCTTCACCCGCCGGTCCGCCTCCTCGCGGGCGCGCTTGACGTCCTCGGCACCGCTGTCACGCACGACGTCGGCCTCCTCCGACGCCTCTCGGGCTCGGACGGCCTTCTCGGCGGCCTCGGCCTCGAGCTCCTGCGCGCGCTCGAGGGCAGCGTCGGCGCGGCTCAGCCGCGCCTCGATCCCGTCAGCGAACGGGGCCGCATCGGAGACGGCCACCTTCGCGTTGCGAGCCGGCTGGGCCACCGTGCGCTCGAGCACGCGACTCACGGTGATCGGCAGATCCTTGGTCTGCGCGGCCAACCACGAAACAGGATGAAGCTTGGTCATACGGATCCCTCCCCAGGGCGTCACCACGTGACGTGGCTCACAATGCACGCTACGAGCGGCGTCGAACCTCCTGCGCCACCCCCACGGGTGGCAGCGCACGAGCCGGCCCGGACGTCGCTGCGACGGCACGCCGCTCGGCCATGTTGCCCACCCCCGTCCGGGTCGCGCGGCACGGGGCGATGGGACGTCAAAGGTGGCCCGGCGTGCCCGGTCTCGGGCCCGTTCGCCGTCCTCGTGACCGGCCGCTGTCATCGCTACCGCCAGATGCGGCGGCTCCCCTTGGTCTGCTAGACGTCGATCTCCACCGTGCGCACCAGCACTCTCGAGTCGGGCGCACTGGTCCTGTTCTCGTCAGCCAGCTCGTGGAGTCGCTGCGACGCCGTCTGCGCCGTCGGCCGCTGTTCGGCCTCGAGAGCGGTCATGGAAGCGAGCAGCGCCGACCATCCAGGTGGTAGCGAGGTGGGGATGAGAGGACCGTGGTGCAACCGGGCGAGCGCTGCCTCCGTGGCCGGGCCGGGGAAGCAGCGTCGGCCGGTCACCCCCTCGAGCAGCAACAACCCCAGCGCATAGACATCAGCGGCACCGGTGACGTGCTGCCCGCGCGCCTGTTCGGGAGCGATGTAGGCGGCAGTGCCGTCGACATGCCCCGTCGCGGTGAGATGAGTCCCGGAGTCGACCAGACGGGCGATCCCGAAGTCGGTCAGGCGCGCTCGACCGCTCGGGGTCACGAGCACGTTGCTGGGCTTGATGTCTCGATGCACGACTCCACGGCTGTGAGCGTGCGCCAGTCCGGCTGCGATCTGAGCGGCAAGAGCTGCCAGGGGGCGAGGGGACACGAGGCCGTCACTCAGCAGCCCCGACATCGGTCGACCGTCGACGAACTCGAGGGCCAGCCACGGTCGACCGTCGTCCACGCCCGCGTCGTACAGGGTCACGATCGCCTCGTGCGACAGCATCGCCAGCAGGCTGGCCTCGGTGGCGAACCTGTCGCGGTGGACGTCGGTGACGTCGCGAAGGAGCTTGATCGCCACGTCGCGCTCGAGGACCCGGTCTCGTGCGCGATACACATCGGCCATGCCGCCGCGGCCGATGTGCTCGACGGTCTCGAAACGCCCGCCCAGAAGGTGTGGGGGTGAGGTGGTCACAGATCCTCCGCGGTCGTGCTTCGAGAGGTGAATCGACGGTGAGTGGCTGACCGCGCCGCGGCTCTCAGAGGACCAGCAGGGCGATGACGACGATGACGAGAATGAGTGCGACGACGGCAATGGTTCGGGTGTTCATGTGCTCTCCTGAAGTGATCGGTGTTCGGCGGTGCCTCGCGACAGGGCGTGGTCGCACGCTCAGAGGTTGTCGGTGCGGTTCTCACGGACGGTCTGCGACCCGTCCGGGTGCGTGACGCTCTGAACGGCACGCGAGCGCCGCCCGCCGTTCCACGTGATGGCGGTGATGGCGATGAGCACGAGGCCCACGGCGGCCATGATCCAACCGACCATGGTGAGATCCACGCCATTGACGCTGTCAGTGACGGCCAGGGCGAGCACGAGGCCCACGACCAGCAGAAACGCTCCGAATCCGTATCCCACGTCGACTTCTCCTTCATCGGCCCTGGGGCCGTGCCACATGCGCCCCGAGGCGCCAGAGGATGGTCCTCTGGTTGTCACATGTGCCGAGTGGCCGCGGTCGTTACACCGCTGTGGTGATTCCACCCTTATGGGCGAGAGCCCTGCCGACGTTGCTCCCACCACAGCATGCGTCGGCGGAGCGCGGCTGCCGGGGGACAGTTCATCCGTAGTTCGGCTGCGACGTGCGCTTGGCCAGGCGGCCGCTCCCAGGCCGTGGGGTCCGGGGGCGAGGCCGCGCGGAACGCACGCGCCTTCACGTCGCGGGAACTTCTCGAGCCCCGCAATTCGACGCGAAAAGAGAGAACGTGGCGGACGTCGCGCCGAATCCTCGCGAGTTCGATCCGAGGACGGCGACGACGCCACCACGTGAGACCGCAGGCCAGCTGCGGCCGTGAGGGTCTCAGGCCTTCTTGGTCTCCTAGTTGTCACGCTCGGATGGAGGGTGACGGTCATCGGCGCACATGCCGTCTGACCTGCGGAAACGTGATTGTTGCCTATGGGCGGAAACGAGAGCGAGTGAAACTATTGAGGACCATTTGAGGACTTTTCGAGAACCGTTATCAGTTGTTTGGGACCGCCTGAAGCGTGTCCGATTCCCGCCAAGCCTGCTCAAGCGACGGGGAGTTGTTATCGAATTGGATAACGAAGAGCGAACGCATGAGTCGCCACGTCGATCAGGACACCGGACAGGTCGTCGCCCTGTTGCTGGAAGCCGTCAGGACCAGCGAGATGAGCCATGCAGGGTTCGCGCGCGCGATGGGCACCTCCCCGTCGAGGCTGTTGACCTACTTAACCGGTCAGACGCGTCCCTCCGCCTGGTTCTGCTGCCGAGCGCAGCGATTGACGCGTGCGCTCCACTCGACCGGTCAGCGCGGGCTCATGGCAGCGCCGGCGACTGCGGCCGCCATGCGCCAGTGGAGTCAAGCGGGAGACGGACTGGGTCTGGCGGATGCTGCTGCAGGAACGCGACCACCTGGCGACGATGCTGACCGACTGTGACGAGACCCTCCTCGGATCATGGGAGGCCGACCCCGGAAGTGTCGGCTCGATCCAGTGAGATGTGCTCCTCGCCGCTCCCGCCGCCCACGAGTACGAGCGCCTCCAGTTTGAGGCGCCTGCCTGGAGCCACGTCGAGCGACTCGAGGAGCCTGGATGCCCGAGCATCCCTTCCTCAGTTCGGACCGAGTTGCGGCGCAGACGCCGGACTGGTTGCGCAGGCTCAACATCTTCGTGCCGGCGCGCGACCTGGTCACCGCATGACTTCCTCCCAGACGCCTATTGAGTTCGACGCCCGCGACATCGCCGAGCTGCTCGAGGAGCTCGACTGTCGTCCGCATTAGTGACGCGTCGGGGCAGCGGTTTTTGTCGGCAGCGGTGCTGCCATTGCAGCAACTGGCATACGCAAGGGACGGCTGACACTGGAGGTCGACGCTCTGAATCATGACCGGGAGGTCCTCGACGAGGCGCTACGCCTCGCCAACGAGCGCGGGCAAACACCGGGCAGGCTCAAGCCAAACGCCAAGATGTGGATGCCACCCTTGCCTGACGGGTGCTCGACATTCCGCATGAGCCCGGCTTGCGTGTCGCCGATGCCGACGACGGGTCCACCTCGCCACCGAAGAGCCCTGCGCCATCCGTCTAGGCCTGTTCCGGCTGATGCTGTTGCTGCCGGCCCGAAGTGGTGTGGAAGTCGACCTGCTGGATCGTCCACGTGCGCTATGTCGTGACACGACGATTAAGCCCCACTTGGGACTGAAACGGGCGAAAGGGACTGCGGACCCCACGCTGGTGCTAGCTGGCCGTGCTACTGGCAAGGGCTATCTCGTCGGCACCGACCGCATTCAGACAGGCGCGCGCGCGCTCGGCGCCTCGCGCTCCGAGAGCGTCCTCGATGGCGTCGTGGAGCGGCATGTAGCCACCGCCGAGCCTTACCCGCGACCCGACGGCGAAAGTCTCGCCGTCCGGCGTGACCACTGACTGGCTGGCGGCGTCCCAGGTGGTGCCAGGGTCGGCGAAGACGAGCACGTGACCGTCCGTCACCAGGCAATCGGCCCGCAACTCAAGCGTTCCAATGATGAGTGCTTGGGGTAGCCCGTTCAGTGGCTTCTCGACCGCGATCACCGGTCCGTCGCCGGCCGACGTTGATGGGGCTTGGTCAGACCAGATACTCAGCCTTGGCACCAGGATCCCAGCGACCGCAACAGTCGCTGCGCCTGCTGCGAGTGCCAGGCCCAGCCGCTTGACGCGTCGTCGGCGCCGGGCGACGCGCGCTCGGGATAGAATTGCCTCAGGGAAGAACTCGTGCTGCTGTGCCTGCTCGCGCAGCACCTCACGGAGTACATCCGTCATGGGTGCACCTCTCTCTCGTCGCGGGAGTCGCCCACTAAGGGCCGTAACCGCGCCACGCCCCGGTTCACAAGGCTCTTTGCCGTTCCTAATGGACAATCGAGGATGTCGGCGATCTCCTCGTACGTGAGTTCTTCGTAGTAACGCAAGACCACGGCTGCACGCTGCCGGACCGGAAGACGACGGCAGGCGTCCCAGACGGTGACCTCGACGCCGATCCGATCCGCATGGCTCGCCACGTTGGTCTGCGGCGGGTCAGCGGTAGGGATAGGGCGCCGTCGGCGCCACCACGAGTTCCGCCGGTTGACCACGGCGCGGCGTAGGTAGGAATCCATGTCCTCGACCTGGTCGAGCCGGTCCCACCGCGGCAGCACATCGCACAGCACATCTTGAACGACTTCCTCGGCGGTAGACCGGTCGCCACAGACCAGAAGCGCAAACCGCAGGAGCGGGCCACCTCGCGACCTGACGTACTCCTCGATGTCCACGGAGATCCTCCCAACGCGACCGGTCCCTCACCCACACAGTCGCACCAAGAGTTCAATTGGTTGCACCTGATGCACAAATATTTGCGACGGACCGGGCTCCCCGGCTCCGACTTACGGTGCCACGAGAACCTCAAGGTCGAGGGTCCCCACGAACTCTTGAGGCATGAAGATCCCCCGTATCCCGGAGCCTGACACAGGAAGCCCGCCCGAATGAATGCCGAACGCTTGGCGGTTGTAGAACCAGGGACCGCCGCTGTCGCCGTCCCGACTCATGTCCAGGTCTTCCCTCCGCTTGACCAAGACGAAATTGGGGTTGCACGAGAGCACGTAGCCCGGACAGAAATCTCTATTCACGATCAAGCCGCAGGTCAATTGTGTGGATCTACCGTACTTGCACGCGGCGTCACCGACATGCATCCCGCTGTAAAGTTTACGGCTGAGCACCTTCCTCGTTTCATTGCCCATATAGAATTTTGGACTCCAGGTGACAGCCACATTGTCGTGCCATTGTACGTCGTAATTATCGGCGTAGCGGGCTTCCTTGAAGGTCATGAAGTACCCAAAGTAGGACAAACCGTTGTCGCAGTGAGCCGCAGTCGAAATACCTCGGTTGTTGTCGCCGTCGTGGACAACGACGAACCCAGCGGTGCAAACGGGAGCGAGCGGGTGTCCTCCGTCAATGTTGGGCTCGGATAGTGGACCGATCTCCCATTGGACGGGAACATCCCCGACCGCTTGCTCATCTCGCGCCCAGTTTGGGAGCTCGGTGACAGTCACGACAATCTGGCCGGCTGGCGCGTCCAACCAGGAATCGGCCTTCAGTTCGGGGTGGCGATCTCGGAAGGTGTCGTGGGCGACCCGAAGTTCGGTGGCATTGAACGGCACGCTATGAACGGTCGTGAGCTCTGCGGATCCCCGCGTTCGTAAGCGCACGACTTAGATCGGCGTTCATTGGCTTGGCGCTGTAATAGTGAATCCGAAAGTTCTCTCCAGGCGTGCTCCGAATCTCAGCGAAGCCATCATCGAGGGCGGCGTAGTCGACCGTGTCCATCGCGTCCTGTAGAGCCATCTGTCGGGCTGCCTCACTTATTGAGACACCCCACTCAACAGCCACATTGTCAAGATCTGAGCTGGGCGTTGGATCGTCATCGGCTGGTCCTGCCGCATCGCCTTCGCCCACCCGTGTGGGCTCGGCCATCCGCGTTGGCGGGCCGTAGGCACCGCTCGGTCCGATGCTGGATACAACGAGGGCGGCGCCTAGTGCCATCGCCCCCAAGAGTATTGGCGTCTTGGGCTTTCGCATGGTCAGGAACTCCCTCGGTCGGCTTGCCGCATCGTCAGTCGCGGACCCACGGGTGTCTAGACCGGACTAGTCCACCCAGCGTGGCCCTGCCAGCCGGGCCGTACCTAGCCCACAGGGGCATCCCGACGCCGAGAGCCCCGGCCACGAGCTGCGCCCCGCTGCCCGACGAGGTGATCTCGTCGAGGTCCAGCACGGTTGTCGACGACTCGAGAGTCGCCGTTTCGGGCGGACGAGGTGGGCTCAGAGCTAACTCCCTACCGACATTTAACGGCCGGCAATGCGCCCGCAAGCCGCAGACTTTCCTCCAGGTTGCGCGCTCTGATGCCCAGCTCTGGAGTGCCCAACTAAACGTCCACGCAGTCCGACGTGCTCGGCTCTCCATTTAGATGGTTATCGACGGCTCCAGCTTCCAACGTGCCGTTCATTTTGAAGGGACTTCAGAATGAACGGCACGTATGCTACGAATGTTCGTAGATCGGGCCGCCTTCGGGTGGCCCGTATTCGCATTTCTAGGGTAATTGACGGAAATCGATTGCGGCTGATTGTTGGTGATGTGGGCGTGCATGGCGGGATGAAGGTCTATCGCGGGTCGGCTGCTGCTGCGCGGACCTACGTCGAGGCCGACCGCTCGCGGGCCGATGACTACTACCTGGCCGAGGGCACTGGTCTGGCCGAGCGTCACGTCGCTGTCAGCACTGCCGGTGAGGCGGCCGGCCGTGGTGCGCCCGGTGTGCGGGCCGGCGGCGCGTTGGACGGCCCGGCCTACGAGGGATGGGTCGGTGGCATCGACGTCGACGGGTCGGGCCAAGGGCCGGGTGCGGACCGAGGGCAGGCGGTGCGGTTCGTGGAGGTGGTGGTCAATGGTCCCAAGACGTGGTCGTTCGCGGCGGCGGTGCACCCGGAGGTCCGGCGGCCTACGAGGCGGCCCAGGACCGCGCGGCAGCCGAGATGATCGTCTGGTTGGCTCGAGCACGCGACGACCCGGGTCGGTCCGCGGGGGCGGCAGGTCCAGGTCCCGGTGGAGGAGATCGAGGCCGCGAAGATCCGGCACTACACCTCGCGCGCCGGGGACCCGCACTTCCACCTGCACCTGCAGGTCAACGCCCGAGTCTGGGCGCCAGGGCGCGTGGCGGGGCATACACACCGTCGGGGTCCGCGACAGCATCGACGCGATCAACGGCATCGGGACCGCCGCGATGATGAGCGACCCCGAGTTCCGGGCCGGCTGGCACGGCTCGGGTACAGGCTGGAGCGGCGAGGGCGAGATCGAGCGAGCTGACGCGGTACGTGGGGGCGTTCAGCGCCCGGGCGGCCCAGATCGGAAGGAACGTCGACCGGTACGAGGCCGAGTGGCGCACGGAGCACCCCGGCCAGGAGCCCGGCCCGCGGCTGCGTCGCGGATGGGATGCCCGGGGCTGGGCCGAGGCCCGCCCGGACAAGGTGGTACCACGTGACGGCGAGCGAGGTGCGACGCGGTGGCTGGAGGAGCTGGCCGAACTCGGATTCACGCGCCCCCGCCGTGCCCATGTCGGCGGCGATCGAAGCGCTGCGGGCCCGGGTGAGGTGAGCTGGACCGCGAGCGTGGTCGCGACGTTGGCTGTCGCGGCTTGGATGCCCGCCGGTCGGCGTGGAACGCCGCCGACGTCCGCGGCGAGGTCGAGCAACAGATAGCCCGGTCGACTGGTCGCCGTCGCGGCGGTCCGGATCGAGCTGGCCGAGGACCTCGCCGCCCGGGCCCTGAGCGCCTGCGTACCGCTGCTGGAACGTGACGATGTGCCCGAGCACATCCGCGCCTTGACCTCACCCCGGGTGCTGGCGGTGGAGGCCGAGCTGACTGCTCGGCTGGTCAATCGCGCACCAGCACCGTGCAGGCGCAGCACTGCACGTAGCAGCATCCGGGCTGGCCGCCGACACCCTGGACGTGGCGCAACGTCGAGTCGCCGCGGCGATGGCCGGTAGGTCTGAGGTTGTTGGTGGTCGAGGGGGCCGCCGGGGCTGGGAAGACCATCGATGCTGGCTGCTGCCCAGGCGCTCGCTGCGTAGGAGCAGGTCGGTCGCGGATGGTCGTGGCTTCCCCGACGTTGAAGGCGGCTAAGTAGGCGGGCTGATGAGATCGGGACCGATCGGCGTTCTCGGCGGCGTGGCTGGCTCCACCAACACGGGTTCCGATGGGACGAGGACGGCCGCTGGACCCGCGGAGCCACCGTCGACTGTCGGGATCCGCAGCCGCGGGCCCGGCTGTGGCCGGCGACGTCGTGGTGGTCGACGAGGCCGGGATGCTCGACCAGGACACCGCCCGCGCCCTGGTACGGATCGCCGACGAGACCGGGGCACGGCTCGCGTTCATGGGCGACCGACACCAGCTGCCCGCGGTCGGCCGTGGCGGCGTCCTCGACCTCGCCGCCGTGGGCGACACCCGAGGAAGCCTGCCTGACCCTCGAGACGGTCCACCGCTTCGCCGACCCCGACTACGCCGATCTCAGCCTGCTGATGCGCACTGGTCAGGACCCGGCTGCGGTCTTCGACGCCCTCCTGGCTCGCGGTGACATCCAGATCCACCCCACCGAGACCGAACGGCTCCACCACCTCGCGAACGAGACCGAGCCAGCCGTCGTCGTGGCCGGCACGTCGGCCGGCGATGAAAGCCGCGCTGGTAGGGCGCTGGTCGTGGCCGACACCCGCGAGCAGGTCGCCGCCCTCAACGCCGCGATCCGCGACCGACACCTCACCGCCGGTCACAGCGATCCCCGGCGCGCGGTCTCCACCGATGCCGGGGAGCGACTCGGGGTCGGCGACACCGTCACCACCCGCCGCAACGACCGCAGTCTCGGGGTCGCGAACCGCGAGACCTGGACCGTGACCGGTATCGGCCCAGACGGCAGCCTCACCATCGCCCGCGAACCCAGGACGGGGGAGGAACGCAGCCGGGGACGCAGGGGGAACGCAGACCAGCGGGCGTGCATCGGCGCAGGTCAGAAGGGGGGAACGCACCCTCCGCCGGCCTACGTGCAGGCCCACGTCGAGTTGGCCTACGCCCGGACCGTCTACGGCGCCCAGGGTGAGACCGTCGATCGCGCCCACTTCGTCGTCAGCGAGCAGACCGGTGCTGCCTCGGCCTACGTCGCGATGACCCGAGGCCGGCACACCAATACCGCACACCTCGTCGCCGAGACCATCGAGGAGGCCCGCGAACAATGGGTCAACGTGTTCAGCCGCGACCGCGCCGACCTCGGACCCGCCCGAGCAGCCACCACAGCCGCCGAGGACCTCGAGCGCTACGGCACCCTGCCGCGTCGACCGGATCCGGGAGCGGAGCTGGACTGGGAGAGCGTCGAGGCACTCCAGATCACCCAGGGCGCCGGCAAGACTCGCGACCCACACCGCGACACCGCCCCACGGCCCGCAGAGCCCACCCGCCGCGGGCCCGCACGCTGACCCGCCCAGGAGCGACGAGGGAAGCCAGCGGAATTTGTTTGGCGCTCGTGATCGCCAGAGGCCCCTCCGGTGCCTTACCTAAGTGAGCACCCATTGCTGGCGCCGGACTCGGCCGGTTACGACGACGACGCCTCCCTACGAGAGGACACCACCATGACGACTCACGCCCACCCGCCCCAGGACGCGGCCGCTGACGCAGTCCCCAGCATCCCCGCGGCCTCGGTCGGATCGCTCGACGAGCGACGCGACGCCGACTTCCTGACGCTGTCGGAGGTGGCTGGCATCCTGGGCGTGCCGATCAACACGCTCCGCTGGTGGCGCCAGCAGAACGCCGGACCGGCCTACTTCAAGATCGGGCGGCGACTCGTCACCACCGTCGGCGACCTCAAGACCTGGGTCGAGGAGCAGAAGCACGGAAACAGCCCCGACGCCGCCTGAGGGCGACCGCGGCCGGCACGTAGCAAGCGGAGGACTCGTGACCAGCATCAGCAAGATCGCCGCCAGCGGACGGTGGCGCGCCCGCTACCGCGACGAGACGGGCACGCAGCATGCGCAGCACTTCGACCGGAAGGTCGACGCCCAACGGTGGCTCAATGAGGTCACGGCCTCGGTCGTCCGCGGTGAGTACGTCGATCCCGGTGCCGGCAAGGTCACGGTCGCCGTCTACGCGGCGACCTGGCAGGCCGTCCAGGTCTCCAGCCCCGGCACAGCCCGGATCGTCGACAACGCCGTGCGGTGCCACCTCGTCCCCGCGCTGGGCACCAAGCCGATGGCGAGCGTGCTGCCCTCGACGGTCCAGGGCTTCGTCAAGACGCTCGAGGCGAAGGGCCTCGCCGCCGGCACGATCCGCAACGTCCACGACGTCACGTGGCGGATCTTTGACGCGGCCGTCCACGACCGGATCGTCAGCCGGTCGCCTTTCGTCAAGATCAAGCTGCCCCGACTGAAGACGAACGAGGTCGTCGTACCGACGATCGAGGAGGTTGTCGCGCTTGCCGACGCCGTCGACGCCCGGTGGCGTGCGGTCATCGTCACGCTCGCCGGGTCGGGGCTGAGGATCGGGGAGCTCCTCGGGTTGCAGGTGCGTGACGTGGACTTCCTCAAGCGCACGATCCGCGTCGAGCGGCAGCGTGCCCAGGACGGTCAGCTGACCCAGCCGAAGTCGCCGTCGTCGGTGCGCACGGTGCCGGTCGGCCAGGTCGTCATCAACGAGCTCGCGGCGCACCTCGCGCGGTATCCCTCGACGACCGAACTGTTCCGCGACGAGTTCGGCAAGCCGCTGCAGTACCGCCGCTGGAAGCACATCTGGGCAGGCGCATCACGCGACGCGCAGGTCTCGTTCACCTCGCACGCCATGCGCCACTTCTTCGCCTCCGCCCTGATCTCGGGTGGGGCCTCGGTCAAGCAGGTGCAGGTGGTCCTGGGGCACGCCTCGGCGGTGATCACGCTGAAGGTGTACTCACACATGTGGCCTGGCGACGAGGACCGGACCCGCGTCGTGATGGACGCCGCGTTGATGTCGCTCGAGGACAGTCTTGCCGCTCCCGAGGCCCTGCTGGAGCAGTGAACCAACGTTTCTTTCCAGCGGTGAAATCACGACGGGTGCGGCCCCCCACTGGGAGGGGCCGCACCCGTCGTTGAATTCGGCGATCTCGAGGCCGATGAGGCCGTCCGGCACATCTCAGTCGCCTTCGCAAGGCGTCTGCGACTTTTTCTGTTGAGGACTATTTGAGGACTGTTGGGCCCGCCTCAAAGTAAAACCGCAGGTCAGAGGGGCTTTTAGACCCCTTAGGCCTTCTTGGTCTCCCAGAAGATCTCGGCGATCTCGTCGATCTTGGCGAGCAGCTGGTCGGCGACGTCGGCGTCCATGGAGCCCTTGGTGCCGGTGGCGCCGGCGAGCTTGGTGGCCTCGTTGACCAGCGAGTGGAGCTGGGGGTACTTCTCGAAGTGCGGGGGCTTGAAGTAGTCGGTCCAGAGCACCCACAGGTGATGCTTGACCAGCTCGGAGCGCTGCTCCTTGATGATCACGGCGCGGGTGCGGAAGTCGGGGTCGTCGTTGTCGGCGAGCTTGCCGATGACGGCCTTGATCGACTCGGCCTCGATGCGTGCCTGGGCCGGGTCGTAGACCCCGCAGGGGAGGTCGCAGTGAGCCTGCGCCTCGATGGTGGGGGCGAAGAAACGGGACAGCATGCCGGTCCTCTCGTTCACGTGTGTGGGTTCGTTGCGACACTACTCCGCGTGGACCGGCCCCCATCCAGACCCCTGCGGGTGGTGGTCGTGCGCGGCCGGTCGATGCTGCCGGTGCTGCGCGACGGCGACCGGCTGCTGGTACGACGGGGGCGGACCCCGCGGGTAGGGGACGTCGTCGTGGCGCGGTTCGCCGACGGCACCGTGGTCGTGAAGCGGGTCTCCGAGCGGCGTCCGGCCGGGTGGTGGTTGCTCAGCGACAACGCCGACGAGGGGCTGGCCGACTCCCGTGCCCGAGGGGCCGTCGCCGACGACGCGGTCGACGGCGTCGTCCTGTTGCGGCTCTGGCCGCGGCCCGGCCGGGTGTGAGCCGGGACTCCCGAGACGCCCCCGCCCGAGCCCGGCCAGGTGTGGAAGTATCCCGAGACGTGGCCGACACGCACTCCCACCCGCACGCCGGGGACCCCGTCTTCGACCTGCACGCGGGCGGCAAGATGCAGATCGTCTCGACGGTCGCGCTCGACGGTCGCGACGACCTGTCGCTGGCCTACACGCCGGGCGTGGCCCTGGTGTGCGAGGCGATCGCGGCCGACCCAGCGCTGACCCAGCACTACACGTGGGTCCCGAACGTCGTCGCCGTCGTCACCGACGGCACCGCGGTGCTCGGCCTCGGCGACATCGGGCCGTCGGCCGCGATGCCGGTGATGGAGGGCAAGGCGGTGCTGTTCAAGCAGTTCGGTGACGTCGACGCCGTCCCGATCTGCCTCGACACCACCGACACCGAGGAGATCATCGAGACGGTCGTGCGGCTGGCGCCCAGCTTCGGCGGCATCAACCTCGAGGACATCTCGGCCCCACGCTGCTTCGAGATCGAGGACCGGCTCAAGGAGCGCCTCGACATCCCCGTGTTCCACGACGACCAGCACGGCACCGCCGTGGTCGCCCTGGCCGCGCTCACCAACGCGCTGCGGCTGACCGGGCGGGCGCCGGAGACCACGCGGGTGGTGATCTCCGGGGCCGGCGCGGCCGGGGTCGCGGTCGCCAAGATCCTGCTGGAGGCCGGCATCGAGGACCTCGCCGTCACCGACCGCAAGGGCGTCATCCACTCCGGACGCGGCGACCTGACGCCGGTGAAGCGGGCTCTCGCCGAGCTCACCGCCGACCGCACCGGGCGCACCGGCTCGCTGGCCGACGTCCTCGACGGCGCCGACGCCTACCTGGGCGTCTCGGGCGGCACGATCCCCGAAGCCGACATCGCCCGGATGGCGCCCGACGCGATCATCTTCGCGATGGCCAACCCGACACCCGAGGTGCATCCCGACGTCGCCCACAGGTACGCCCGCGTGGTGGCGACGGGGCGCTCGGACTTCCCGAACCAGATCAACAACGTGCTCGCGTTCCCGGGGATCTTCCGCGGCGCCTTCGACGTGCACGCCCGCTCGATCACCGAGGGCATGAAGGTCGCCGCGGCCACCGCCCTGGCCGACCTGGTCGGCGACGACCTCACCGAGGACTTCGTGATCCCCTCGCCCTTCGACCCCCGCGTCGGCCCGGCCGTGGCGGCCGCGGTCGCCGCCGCCGCCCGGGCCGACGGCGTCGCCCGGCGCTGACCCGCGCTGACCCGCGGCTGGCGTGGCATGGTGGGGTCATGGCCACCCGATCCCGGTTCGTCGTCCCCCTGCTGGTCCCGCTGCTCCTCCTCGTGGGCTGCGGCGACGACTCAGGGGACGACGCCGACGACCCCGCAACGGGTGGCGAGTCGAGCGACACCACCGAGGCGAGCAGCGCTCCGCATCCCTGCGACCTGCTGACCCGCGTCGAGGTGCAGGGCACGCTGGACGCGCTGGTCAAGGCCGTGCCGGTCGACGAGGGCGACACGCGGTCGTGCGTCTACGAGCCGGGCGCGGACGCGCCCGAGATCCGGCTGGTCGAGCTCGGCGACCCCGGCGACCCCGGCGACGCAGAGACCGTGGAGGGCGAGGAGATCGAGGCCGCCGGCCTCGAGACCGCCATCCTGGTGACCGACCCGAGCGCGAAGGGCGTCGTCACGGCGTACGCCACCACCGCCGAGGCCACCTACCAGCTCGAGGTCGACGGCGGCGGTCTCGCAGACCCGCGCCGGATCGCCGAGCGGCTGCTCGCGCTGATCAACAACTGAGCGCTACTGCCCGAGCGCGTTGGGGTCGCGCCAGGTGCGCTCGAACGGCAGCCGCCACGCGTGCGGAGCGATCAGCTGGTGGATCGCGTTGGGGCCCCACGACCCGGGGGCGTAGCCGCGCACCGGCGGTGGGTTGTCGACCAGGGCCGCCGACTTCTCCCACAGCGTCTCGATGCCGGCCGCCGAGGTGAACAGGGTGTGGTCGCCTCGCATCGCGTCGTGGATCAGCCGCTCGTAGGCCTCGAGCACGAGGCCGGACCCGGTGGTGTCGACGGTCGCGAACTGCATCGACAGCTTCTCCAGCTTCATGCCCGGCCCGGGCCGCTTGCCGTAGAACGACAGAGACATCCGGGACTGGTCGGCGAGGTCGAAGGTCAGGTGGTCGGGTCCCTGGGTGCCGGCGTTCGACCCGGCCGGGAACATGGTCAGCGGCGGCTCCTTGAACGCGATCGAGATGATCCGCGCCCCCTCGGCCAGCTTCTTGCCGGTGCGCAGGAAGAACGGCACGCCCGCCCAGCGCCAGTTGTCGATCTCGACCTTCAGCGCCACGAACGTCTCGGTGTCGGAGTCGTCGGCCACCGCCTCCTGGCCGCGGTAGCCGCCGTACTGGCCGCGGACGACGTTGTGCGGCTCGATCGGGCGCATCGAGCGGAAGACCTTGAGCTTCTCCTCGCCGATCGGGCCCGGGGCCAGGGACGTCGGCGGCTCCATCGCCATGAACGCCAGCACCTGCATCAGGTGGGTGACGACCATGTCGCGGTAGGCGCCGGTGGTCTCGTAGAACTTGGTGCGGCCCTCGAGGCCGAGGGTCTCGGGCACGTCGATCTGCACGTGGTCGATGAAGTTGCGGTTCCAGATCGGCTCGAACAGGCCGTTGGCGAAGCGGAACGCCAGGATGTTCTGGGCCGCCTCCTTGCCGAGGAAGTGGTCGATCCGGAAGACCTGCTCCTCGTCGAAGACCTGGTGCACCTCGTCGTTGAGCTTCGTGGCCGACGCCAGGTCGGTGCCGAACGGCTTCTCCATGATGATCCGCGCCCGGTCGACCAGGTCGGCGGCCCCGAGCTCGTGGATCACGTCCAGCGCGGCCTTCGGCGGCACGCTCAGGTAGTGCAGGCGCCGGACGTCGTCGACGTCGCCCAGCTCTGACTCGCACTCCTTGACCAGGGTGGCCAGCGCCCCCGGCCCCTGGGAGGTCGGCACGTAGCGCAGGCGGTGCGAGAACATCGCCCACCGCTCGTCGGTGACGTCGCCCTTGCCGAACTCCTCGCAGGCCGCCCGGGCGAGCACGTCGAACTGCTCGCGGTCTATCTCCTCGAGCGACGTGCCGATGACACGACAGTCGGGCAGCAGCTGCGACTCGGACAGCCGCAGCAGCGCCGGCAGCAGCTTCCGCTTCGCCAGGTCGCCCGTGGCTCCGAAGATGACGATGACGTGCGGGTGGTCCATGGGCCCACGCTAGCCCCAGAAGGTTGCCGGCAGATGTCCACAGGCGGGTGCTCAGTAGGGTCGGAGCCATGTTCGCCGTCTACGCAGAGTCGTTCTCCTCCGAGTCGCCGCTCGACGGCCTGGCGCTGGGGGAGCGGCCCGACCCGGAGGCTCCCGACGGCTGGACGACGGTCACCGTCAAGGCGGCCTCGCTCAACCACCACGACGTCTGGTCGCTGCGCGGGGTCGGGCTCAAGGAGGAGCAGCTGCCGATGATCCTCGGCTGCGACGCTGCCGGCCTCGACGCCGACGGCAACGAGGTCGTCGTCCATGCCGTGGTCAGCGACCCCTCGTGGCGGGGTGACGAGACGTTCGACCCGAAGCGGTCGCTGCTCTCCGAGCGCCACCAGGGCACGCTCGCCGAGAGGGTGGTGGTGCCGAGCCGCAACGTGGTGCCCAAGCCAGCGTCGCTGTCGTTCGAGGAGGCGGCCTGCCTGCCGACGGCCTGGCTCACGGCGTACCGGATGCTGTTCACGCGCGGCGGGCTCAGGGCCGGCGACACCGTGCTGGTGCAGGGCGCGGGCGGCGGCGTCGCGACGGCGTGCATCATCCTCGGCCGCGCGGCCGGCCTGCGGGTGCTCGCGACCAGCCGCGACGAGACCAAGCGGGCGCGCGCGCTCGAGATCGGCGCCCACGACGTGTTCGAGTCCGGCGCGCGGCTGCCGGTCAAGGTCGACGCGGTGATGGAGACCGTCGGGCGCGCCACCTGGTCGCACTCGATCCGGGCGCTGCGGCCCGGCGGCACGATCGTGACCTCCGGGACGACGTCGGGCCCCCAGCTCGACGACGCCGAGCTGACCCGCATCTTCTTCCTCCAGCTCAGCGTGGTCGGCTCGACGATGGGCACCCGCGACGAGCTCGCCTCGCTGGTCACCATGCTCGACGCCACCGGCGCCCGGCCGCTGATCGACCGGGCGATCCCGATGACCGAGGCCCGCGACGGCTTCGCGGCCATGGCCGACGGAGACGTGTTCGGCAAGATCGTCTTCACGAGCTGATGGCCACCCATCTGGTCACCGGGGCCGGCTCCGGGATCGGCGCCGTGCTGGCCGAGCGGCTGCAGGCGCGCGGCGACGACGTCGTGCTCACGGCACGCTCCGCCGAGCGGGCCGCCGAGCTCGCGGAGCGCTTCCCCGGCAGCACGACGCTCGTGGCCGACCTCGCCGACCCCGGGTCGCTCGGCTCCCTGAGCGGCCTGCCCGACCGCCTCGACTCGGTGCACCACGTGGCCGGCGTCGTCGACCTCGCACCCGTCGCCCAGCAGGACGACGCGCTCCTGCGCGCCCAGCTCGACGTCAACCTCGTCTCGCCTGCGATCCTCACCCGACTGGTCCTGCCCGCCGTACGACGGGCCCGCGGGCTGGTGCTCTTCGTGAACTCCTCGGCAGGGCTCTCCGCCGGCGCCGGCTGGTCGGGGTACGCCGCGTCGAAGTTCGGCCTGCGGGCCTTCGCCGACTCGCTGCGGGCCGAGGAGGTCGAGCACGGCGTCCGGGTCACGACGGTCTACCCGAGCCGCACCGCGACGCCGATGCAGGAGAAGGTGCACGAGCAGGAGGGCCGCACCTACGACGCGTCGCGCTGGATCAGCCCCGAGACCGTGGTCGACACGATCCTGCACGTGCTCGACCTGACACCGAGCGCGACGATTCCCGAGGTGACGGTCCGGCCGGTCGTGCCGCGCGCGACCTAGTCCACTAGAGCGGCGGACGCCGGTCGGCCCAGGGCCGCGCCTGCTCGAGCTGCGCGGCGAGCCGCAGCAGCTGGCCGTCGGTGCCCAGTGCTCCGACGAGCTGGACGCCGAGGGGCAGGCCGGCCGCCGTCCAGTGCAGCGGCACGGTCATCGCCGGGCGCCCGGTGAGGTTGGCCAGCTGCGTATAGGGCACCCAGCCCAGGTTCTCGGTGATCATCTGGTCGACGATCGGCGTGAACCGCAGCAGGCCACCGACCCGAGCGGTCAGCAGTGCCTTCTGCGCGACCTCCACGGCCCGCGGCGGGTCGAAGGCCCCGATCCGCGGCGGCGGAGTCGCGGTCGTGGGGGTGAGCAGCAGGTCGTGGGTCTCGTGGAACGCGGCCAGCCGGCGCACGTGCAGGTGGCGGTTCTCGATCGCGCGCACGAAGTCGACCGAGCTGGTGGCCCGTCCGAGGGCGGCCATGGTCAGCGTGTCGGCCTCGAACCCGTCGTCGCCGCTGCCGGTCGCGGCCTTGGCCTCGGCGACCGAGAAGGCGCAGTAGACGAACCAGCTGGTGAGGAAGTCCTTGGCCAGGGCGGCGTCGTCGAACGGGGCACTCGGCAGCTCGTCGACCTCGTGGCCGAGCTCGGTGAGCAGGTCGGCCGCCGCCCGGGTCGCGGCCACCGCCTCAGGGTCGGGGTTCGGGTTGATCGAGCTCGCCGTGCACACGCCGATGCGCAGCCGGCCCGGGTCGCGGCCGACCTCGTCGGCGTACCGGCCCCCGGCGAGGCCCGGCAGGTACGGCGACGACGGCGTCGGCCCGGTCAGCAGGTCGAGCATCGCCGCGGTGTCGCGCACGCTGCGTGAGATCACGCCGTCGGTCGCGGTGCCACCCAGGGGCTCGCCGCGCACCGGCCCCGCAGGCACCAGCCCGCGCGAGGCCTTGAGTCCGAACAGCCCGCACGCGGACGCCGGGATCCGGATCGAGCCGCCGCCGTCGCTGGCGCCGGCACACGGCAGGATGCCTGCGGCCACGGCCGCGGCGGCTCCGCCCGACGAGCCGCCCGGCGTGTGGTCGGTGTCCCACGGGTTGCGGGCCGGCCCGAACAGCTCCGGCTCGGTGATGCCCTTCGCGCCGAACTCCGGGGTGTTGGTCTTGCCGAACACGACCAGTCCGGCATCGATCCAGCGCTGTACGACCGTCGCGTTCTGGGCGGCCGGCAGGGTCGACAGCGACCGCGAGCCGCCGCTGGTGGGGTAGCCGGCGACGTCCTGGTTCAGGTCCTTGACCAGGAACGGGACGCCGCCGAAGGGGCCGTCCGCCGGACTCACCGGCGGGTCGACGTCGACCACGATCGCGTTGATCCGGTCGTTCACCTTGTCGGCCCTGGCCCGCGCCGCTTCGAGCAGCTCGGCCGCTGTGACCTTCCTCGTGCGCACCATCTCGGCCAGGCCGACCGCGTCGTGCGCGGCGTACTCGTCGTGCTCCATGGCGCGACCCTAGTGGCGCGGCCCTACAGGATCAGCCGGTCAGCGCGTCGCACCGCAGCCGCCCGTCGGTCACCACGTCCTGCAGCTGCTGGTCGGTGAGGGTCCGGTTCGCGGCGGCGGTGGCCCGGTCGGCTCCGGGCGCCATACCCGTACAACAGCGAGAAGAACCATGGCGGGTTCCGTCTCTCGCGAAGGTCTGTTGCGGCCGGTCACTGGCGTGACTGCCAGTTGACCGCGCCGACGAGCACCATCCGCAGCTGGATGCGCGCCGTCTCGGCGACCTGCTTCTCGGCGTCGGGCCGTCCGCCGGCGACCAGGAGCGCCTCGGCAGTGGCGACCATCGCGGTCACGATCAGGCCCGAGAGCACGCGCAGGTCCTCCGCCGACCAGGCCTCGGTGCCGGGCATGCGTGCGAGGTCGGTCGCCAGCTCGCGCTCGCAGAGCTCGATCTGGTGCCGGATCGCCTCGCGCACCGACAGCGGTCCGGCCGCGCGCTCGCGGACGATGAAGTCGAAGTGCTGGCGGTGGCGTCCCACGTGCTCGGCCAGGATCTCGACCGAGCCGTCGACGATGTCGCGGAACGCCGGGTCGCTGCGTCGCACGTCGCGCAGCATCGCCCGCAGCGACACGAACGAC
Source organism: uncultured Actinomycetota bacterium (assembly GCA_963825985.1). Lineage (GTDB taxonomy): Bacteria > Actinomycetota > Actinomycetes > Propionibacteriales > Nocardioidaceae > Nocardioides. The sequence goes on from CAWGVK010000011.1 coordinate 51,946, forward strand.
TCGTCGACCAGCGCCAGCCCGAGCGACTCCAGGGAGTCGAAGTGCCGGTAGAACGCGGTCGGCACGATGCCGACCTCCTTGGCGACCTGGCGCAGCGACAGCGCGACCAGGCTGCTGTCCTCGCACAGCGTGAGGGCGGCGTCCAGGATGGCGCGCCTGGTGCGCTCCTTGCCTTCCGCACGACTCTCGGCCACGCCAGGATCCTACGTAGTGAACGTGTGTCCACGCTCACCTCTGGTCCTCCTTGACTGTGCGGAGCGGGCTCGGCCATGCTTTCGGTGTACATTCGTACACTCAATGGAGGCTCCGATGAGCACCACACTCCCGCTGGCCAGGATCGGTCAGAGCGTGCTGCGCTCCCGCGTCCTGGCCGCCCTCGCCTCGCCGCACGGCGTCGACCGCTACCTCGAGATCGTCAACCCGATGTGGGCCGCCGCCGAGGTGCGCGCCCGGGTCGTCGGCGTCCACCGCGAGACGGCCACGGTGGCCACGCTCACCCTGCAGCCCACCACCACCTGGCGCGGGCACCGCGCCGGGCAGTACGTGCAGGTCGGCGTCGACCTGCCCGGCTCGGCCAAGCGGATGACCCGCTGCTTCACGATCTCCTCGGCCGCATCGGCGCCGGGGGAGCCGATCACCCTCACCGTCCGGGGCCACGAGGAGGGCCAGGTGTCGAAGGCACTGGTGGCCGCCGAGCCCGGGCTGGTGCTGCACCTGAGCCAGGCCCAGGGCGACTTCACCCTCGACGAGAGCCCGGCCACCCCCACCAACAACCACCTGCTGTTCATCACTGGCGGCTCCGGCATCACCCCCGCGATGTCGATCGTGCGCACCCTGCTTCGCGACGGCTACGACGGCCGCGCCGGTCGTCGGGTCACGTTCCTGCACTACGCCCGCTCGGCCGACGACCAGATCTTCGCCGACGAGCTCGCTGCGATCGCAGCCGCCGACAACGACGTGACCGTGCACCTGCGCCACGGCGAGCACGTGTTCTCCGAGTTCGAGCTGCGCCGGCTCGTGCCGGCGTACCGCGACACCGACACGTGGGTCTGCGGGCCGGCCGGCCTGATGCAGCTGGTCGCGACGGCGTACGGCGACTCGACCCGGCTGCGCACCGAGCTGTTCAAGGTCTCGTCGGGATCGACCTCCGGGAGCGGTGAGGTCGCGTTCACCCGCTCCGGCGCCGGGGGCGCCAACACCGGCGCCACGCTGCTCGAGCAGGCCGAGGCCCTCGGCCTCAGTCCCGAGTACGGATGCCGGATGGGCATCTGCTTCTCGTGCACCTCCCGCAAGACCGAGGGCACCGTCCGCAACGTGCTGAGCGGTACCACCTCGTCACTTCCCGACGAGGACATCCAGATCTGCGTGAGCGCGCCCGTGGGCGACTGCGCAGTCGACCTCTAAGCGATAGGAGACGTCATGAGTGCACAGCACGTCGACGACGTCCTCGAGGTCATCGACCTCCAGGAGACCAAGAAGCTCACCGCCGCGCAGCTCGACGCGTTCGGCGCCGAGATGGACGCCATCCGGCATCGGATCCTCGCCGACCTCGGAGACGAGGACGCGACCTACATCCGGCGGGTCGTGCAGTACCAGCGCGGCTTCGAGATCGCCGGGCGCGCCCTGTTCTACCTGCCGCCGGCCTGGCCGCTGGCCGTCGCCGCCCTGAGCGTGTCGAAGATCCTCGACAACATGGAGATCGGCCACAACGTCATGCACGGCCAGTACGACTGGATGGGCGACCCCGGGCTGAGCTCGCGGATGTACGAGTGGGACAACGTGTGCCCCAGCGAGCAGTGGAAGTACAGCCACAACTACATCCACCACACGTTCACCAACGTGCTCGGCAAGGACCGCGACATCGGCTACGGCATCCTGCGGATGGACGACGACCAGCCGTGGCACCCGTACTACCTGGGCAACCCCGTGTACGCCGTCCTGCTCATGGTGTTCTTCGAGTGGGGCGTCGCGATGCACGACCTCGAGGTCGAGAACCTCGTGGCCGGCAAGCGGAAGATCTCCGAGAACAAGGCCCTGCACGCCGGCATCATGCGCAAGGTCCGCCGCCAGGCGCTCAAGGACTACGTGCTGTTCCCGGCCCTGACCGGCCCACTGTTCCCGCTGACCTTCGCCGGCAACGCGGTCGCCAACCTGGTGCGCAACGTGTGGGCGTTCAACATCATCTTCTGCGGACACTTCCCGGCCGGCGTCGCGACGTTCACCGAGGAGGAGTGCGAGAACGAGTCGCGCGGACACTGGTACTACCGCCAGCTGCTCGGCTCGGCGAACATCACCGGGGGCCGGCTGTTCCACCTGATGACGGGCAACCTCAGCTTCCAGGTCGAGCACCACCTCTTCCCCGACCTGCCGGCCCGGCGCTACCCGCAGATCGCCGACGAGGTGAAGGAGATCTGCGACCGCTACGGCCTGACCTACAACACCGGTCCGCTCGGCAAGCAGCTGCTCAGCGTCGCGAAGAAGATCTGCCGGATGGCGCTGCCGCCGGACAAGGCAGCACACTGAACCCATGGACGACCACGCCAGCCCCGACCACCTGTCGAAGGCCGAGATCGGCAAGGACACGATCCAGGCCACGACCGAGGCCGCCGCGACGGCGGTGGGTGAGGTGGCCACGATCATCACCGCGGCGGTCAAGGAGATCGCGACCGTGGTCGGCGGGTTCGCCACCGAGGTGTTCGAGATCCGCGACTCGGCCAAGAAGGCCTCCGACGAGCACGAAGCTCCCTGACCGTTGGTCGAGGAGGTTGCGCTGGCAACCGTCACGAGACCGTTGGTCGAGGAGGTTGCGCTAGCAACCGTCACGAGACCGTTGGTCGAGGAGGTTGCGCTGGCAACCGTCACGAGCTCTCGTTGGTCGAGGAGGTTGCGCTAGGCAACCGTCACGAGCACCCCCGAGCTCCCGTTCGTTGGTCGAGGAGGTTGCGCTGAGCAACCGTCACGAGACCCGCCCTTCGTTGGTCGAGGAGGTTGCGCTAGCAACCGTCACGAGACCCCGGCACCAGCCGTCCCAGCTTCTGCGGCGCGAGCAGCAAGTAGCTGTCGGTGACCAGCTCGGCGACCTCGTCCCAGTCGGTGTCGTCGTCCAGCACCATCGCGACGACCGTCGGCGCCCACGGCGGCTTGAGGTACGGCGGCCCCGCGTGGGTCAGCGCGAGCAGCTCCTCGCCGCTCGAGCGGAACGTGACGATCGTGCACTCCTGCGCGTCGGGGCCGAGGTAGGGCACGGCGCGGTCGACGTCCAGCACGAGCACGTGGGCGAAGGTCTTCTTCCGGACCCGCCACCGGACGCCGGTCCACGCCTCCTCCTCGTAGGCCTCGGGCAGCGCGGTCGCCGTCGCCGCGACCCTCTGGACGACGTCGGCCGCGGGTTCCGGGCGCCCCTTGACCATCAGCCGAACGTGATGGCGTACGACGCCGTCCGGGACGACGCCAGTGCCCGGGCGTCGCGCGAGGGGCTGGTCATGGCGGTGAGCCTAGGGGCCGGGGCTGGCAGTCGTGTGCCTGAGAACGGTCCGGGCGCCGTGCTCGGGCACACGACCCTCCCACCCGGGCCGGACGCCAGCCGCTCGAGGCCCGTGGCTGACAGTCGTGTGCCTGAGAACGGTCCGGGCACCGTGCTCAGGCACACGACCCCGCCCACCCGGGCCAGACCCCAGGCCCCGCCACTAGGGTCGGACCATGATCGTCGTGAACCGCTTCCGGGTGCCGGAGGACGACGGCGAGGGGTTTCGCGCCGACCTCCAGCGCGCCCACGAGGCGCTGGCCGAACGGCCCGGCTACCTCTCCGGCACGATCGGTCGCAACGTCGACGATCCGACGCTGTGGGTGCTCACCACCCTGTGGGAGCACGTCGGCGCCTACCGCCGGGCGCTGTCGGCCTACGACGTCAAGCTGCACGCCGTCCCGACCCTCGGGCGCGCCCTCGACGAGCCCAGCGCCTACGAGGTTGCCGGACCCGGTACCGACCTCAATATCCGCGAGACGCGCTCGTTAGGCTGAGTGCTCCACGATCGACAGCCAGTCGACCGCGCACCGAGCACCAGGAGCACCCGTGGCCAAGCCGCCGCCGTCCACCGTCGACAACGTCGTCTCCCTCGCCAAGCGTCGGGGTTTCGTCTACCCCTGCGGCGAGATCTACGGCGGCACCCGCTCCGCCTGGGACTACGGCCCGCTCGGCGTCGAGCTCAAGGACAACATCAAGCGCCAGTGGTGGAAGGCCATGGTGCAGATGCGCGACGACATCGTCGGCCTCGACTCCAGCGTGATCCTGCCGCGGCCAGGTGTGGGAGGCCAGCGGCCACGTCGCCACCTTCAGCGACCCCCTCACCGAGTGCCAGTCGTGCCACAAGCGCTTCCGCGCCGACCACCTGCAGGAGGAGTACGCCGAGAAGAAGGGCATCGACGACCCCGACTCGGTCGACCTGAGCACCCTGGCCTGCCCCAACTGCGGCACCCGCGGCGCCTGGACCGAGCCGCGCCAGTTCTCCGGCCTGCTCAAGACCTACCTCGGCGTCGTCGAGGACGAGTCGGGCCTGCACTACCTGCGCCCCGAGACCGCGCAGGGCATCTTCATCAACTTCGCCAACGTCGTCACCAGCAGCCGCACCAAGCCGCCGTTCGGCATCGCCCAGATCGGCAAGAGCTTCCGCAACGAGATCACGCCCGGCAACTTCATCTTCCGCACCCGCGAGTTCGAGCAGATGGAGATGGAGTTCTTCGTCAAGCCCGGCGAGGACGAGGAGTGGCACCAGTACTGGATCGACGAGCGCACCCGCTGGTACGTCGACCTCGGCATCCAGAAGGACAACCTGCGTCACTACGAGCACGCGCAGGAGAAGCTGAGCCACTACTCCAAGCGCACCGTCGACATCGAGTACCGCTTCAAGTTCGCCGGCTCGGAATGGGGTGAGCTCGAGGGCATCGCCAACCGCACCGACTTCGACCTCACGACCCACGCCGAGCACTCCGGCAAGGACCTCAGCTACTTCGACCAGGCCGCCGGCGAGCGCTACACGCCGTACGTGATCGAGCCGGCCGCCGGCCTCTCGCGCAGCCTGATGACGTTCCTGGTGGACGCCTACTCCGAGGACGAGGCACCCAACACCAAGGGCGGCGTCGACACCCGCACCGTGCTGCGCCTCGACCCGCGGCTGGCCCCGGTCAAGGTCGCCGTGCTCCCGCTGAGCCGCAACGCCGACCTGTCGCCCAAGGCCCGCGACCTCGCCGCCGAGCTGCGGCGCAACTGGCACGTCGACTTCGACGACGCCGGCGCGATCGGCAAGCGCTACCGCCGTCAGGACGAGATCGGGACGCCGTTCTGCGTCACCGTCGACTTCGAGACCCTCGACGACGCCGCGGTGACCATCCGCGAGCGCGACAGCATGCAGCAGGAGCGGGTCCCGCTGGCCGGCATCTCCACCTACTTCGCCGAACGGCTCCTCGGCTGCTGATCGACGTGGTAAGACCCGGGCATGACCTCGCGCGCCGTCGTGCTCCTGCTCCTGGTGGCGGCGCTCGGCGCGTGCAGCGGCTCGGAGCCCGAGCCGCAGCCGGTCGCCGAGACGCCGAGTGCCTCCGCGTCACCGACCGACCCTGACCCGACCGCGTACCTGCCCGCCCCCGACGGCGTCGTCCTCACCGAGGCCGGCGCCGAGCTCGCGTTGAGGGAGCCGGCGGTGGCTGCGTGGACGCCCCGCCAGGACGTCGTCGGCGTCGTCGACGTGACGGTGACGCGGATCCGGGAGACCACCGTCGAGGCGTCGCTGGCCGGCTACGAGTTCCGGGGCGCCGACGCGACGGCGACGCCGTACTTCGTGACCGCACGGGTCACCAACGTCGGCGAGACCGACCTCGGCGGCCGCCAGCTGCCGCTGTACGTCGCCGACAGCACCGAGCGCCTGGTCCCGCCGACCGGGATCGCCCCCGGCTACCGGCCGTGCGCCGTCGCGAACCTGCCCGCGACCTTCGCTCCGGGCGCCACGGCGAGCACCTGCCTGGTCTTCCTGGTCCCGCGGGGTGGCGACCTCGACGTCGTCACCTTCCGCCCGGGCGAGGGAGTGGTGCCGATCACCTGGAGCGGGACGGTCGAGCCCCTCCGGGAACCCCGGAAGTCATCGGGCGACCGCCGGCGTCCGTGAGCACAGCGTTTTGTCCGGCCGGCCCACCCGCGCCGACAATGGAGGCGTGACCGCCACCGCTGCCCACCCCGGCCTGAGCCTGGGTTCCCTGCACGTGGCGACGCCGGTGGTGCTCGCGCCGATGGCCGGCATCACCAACGCGGCCTACCGGCGGCTGTGCGCCGAGCAGGGCGCCGGCCTCTACGTGTGCGAGATGATCACGTCGCGCGGCCTGGTCGAGCGCGACGACACGACGCTGAAGATGCTGGTCTTCGACGAGCTCGAGACCATCCGGTCGGTGCAGCTCTACGGCACCGACCCGGTCTACGTCGGCAAGGCCGCCGAGATCCTGTGCGGTGAGTACGGCGTCGCCCACATCGACCTCAACTTCGGCTGCCCGGTGCCCAAGGTGACCCGCAAGGGCGGCGGCGGGGCGCTGCCCTGGAAGCGCGACCTGCTCGGCCAGATCCTCGAGCAGGCCGTGGCCGCCGCGACGCCGTACGACGTCCCGGTGACGATGAAGACCCGCAAGGGACTCGACGACGCCCACCTCACCTATCTCGACGCCGGCCGGATCGCGCAGGAGTCCGGCTGTGCCGCGATCGCCCTGCACGGCCGCACCGTGGCGCAGTCGTACTCCGGCGCGGCCGACTGGGAGGCGATCGGCGCCCTGGTCGACCACGTCGACATCCCGGTGCTCGGCAACGGCGACATCTGGGAGGCCGCCGACGCGCTGCGCATGGTCGAGGAGACCGGGGTGGCCGGGGTCGTCGTCGGCCGGGGCTGCCTGGGCCGGCCGTGGCTCTTCCGCGACCTGGCGGCGGCGTTCGCGGGGGAGTCGACCAGAACCCTGCCCGGCGCTGGGCGAGGTGACGACGATGATGCGTCGTCACGCCGAGCTGCTGTGCGAGCACATGGGGGAGGAGCGCGGCTGCAAGGAGTTCCGCAAGCACGTCGCGTGGTACCTCAAGGGCTTCGCCGCCGGCGGCACGATGCGGCGCTCGCTCGCCCTGGTCGACAGCCTCGCGGCCCTCGACGCGCTGCTCGCCGGGCTCGACCCCGACGAGCCGTTCCCGGTCTCCGCGCTGGGGGCGCCGCGCGGCCGGCAGGGGTCACCGCGCGACCGGGTCGTGCTGCCGGAGGGCTGGCTCGACGACACCGACGGCACCGGATGCGTGGTGCGGGAGGACGCGGGGGAGACCACAGGAGGCTGAGGGGGCCCATGGGGTCGGGGTGATGGGGAACACCGTCCACAGGCAGTAGTTGAGATTGACCGGACCTCCCCCGTCTGTGCTTGAGTGGATCCTTCGTGCCCGCCGCTGATCGTGGCGGGCGCCGTCCTGACTTCAACCGCAAAGGATCAGCGCTGTGGCTCACCATCGCCACAAGCGGGACACCAATGCCCGCCTCACCATCCCCCGTCCCCGTGCCGCACTCGTCGCCGGTCCCCTCGCGGTCCTGGCCACGGCGGGTGCCGTCTCGTTCGGCGTCCTGACCGCCGACCTGGGAGGGATGGCCCCGGCGTTCGTCGCCGGGCCGGCCGTCGGTGACGTCACCGGCAGCGCGGCGCCCGACGCCGCCGACGCCTCCGACCGGGGCACGACGCTCTCGCGTGGTGGCCTCGCCCGCGGCACCGGGCTGAAGGCAGGCGACAAGGCAGCCGACAAGGCCGACGCCAAGCCGACCGAGGTCGAGCGGGTGCTCGAGCCCACGGCCGTGCGCAAGGCGATCGACAAGGCCGACACCAAGCTCTGGACCACCGAGCCCCTCAACCTCTGGACCGAGCCGGGCGAGCAGGCCAAGAACACCGGCGAGATCGACGCGGGCGAGCGGGTCGTCGTCACCGGTCGCTCCCTGATGGGTCGCGAGGAGATCGTCTGGGAGAAGGACGAGACGCGCTGGGTGACCGCCGGCTACCTCAGCGAGGAGGAGCCCTTCTCCCTCGGCGGCGACTGCACCAACGGCACGTCCGTCGAGTCCGGGGTCAGCCCCAACATCGTCAAGGTGCACGAGGCGGTCTGCGCCGAGTTCCCCGACATCACCACCTACGGCACCTTCCGCGGCGACGGCGAGCACTCCCAGGGCCTCGCGGTCGACATCATGGTCTCCGGCGACGAGGGCTACGCCGTGGCCGAGTTCGTGCGCAAGTACTACGCCGAGCTCGGCGTCAGCTACGTCATCTACTCGCAGCGCATCTGGTCGGTCGAGCGGGCCGGCGAGGGCTGGCGCGGCATGGAGGATCGCGGCTCCACGACCGCGAACCACTACGACCACGTGCACGTCACGACGTACTGACCGACCCGGGCTCGGTAGGCCCTAGGCTCCCACCGATGGACGCCGACGACCTGTACGACGCAGCCTCGCGCGAGCGCCTGGTCGACGAGCCACCCAAGCGCGTCGACGCGCCGGTGCGGACGCCGTTCGAGCGCGACCGCGCCCGCGTCGTCCACGCGGCGTCGTCGCGGCGGCTGGCGGCGAAGACGCAGGTGGTCGGCCCGCAGTCCGACGACTTCGTCCGCAACCGCCTCACCCACTCCCTCGAGGTGGCCCAGGTCGCGCGTGACCTCTCCCGGGCGCTCGGCAGCCAGCCCGACATCGCGGAGACGGCGGCCCTGGCCCACGATCTCGGGCACCCGCCGTTCGGTCACAACGGCGAGCGGGCGCTGGCCGCGGTGAGCGTGGCGTGCGGCGGCTTCGAGGGCAACGCGCAGACGCTGCGGCTGCTCACCCGGCTCGAGGCGAAGACGTTCGACGACGACCGTTCGGTGGGGCTCAACCTGACCCGCGCGACGCTGGACGCCTGCACGAAGTACCCGTGGGAGCGCGGCGCCGGGGCCGACGCGCAGAAGTTCGGTGTGTACGCCGACGACCGGGCGGTCTTCGACTGGATGCGGGCGCCGGGCCACGGACGCCGCCGCTGCCTCGAGGCTCAGGTGATGGACCTCGCCGACGACGTCGCCTACTCGGTCCACGACGTCGAGGACGGCGTGGTCGCGCGCCGGCTCGACCTCACCCGGCTCGACCGGCCGGCCGTCTGGGACACCCTGCGTGCCTGGTACCTCCCCGACGCCCACGACGACGACCTCGACGTCGTGCTCGACGGGCTGCGCACCGTCGACAGCTGGCCGACGGCGCCGTACGACGGCAGCCGGCGCAGCCTGGCGTCGCTGAAGAACCTCACCAGCGACCTGATCGGCCGGTTCTGCGGCGCCGTCCAGCAGGCGACGTTCGCGGCCGGCGACGGCCCGTTCGTGCGCTTCCGTGCCGACCTGGTGCTGCCCGAGCAGACCCTGCTCGAGATCGCGGTGCTGAAGGGGATCGCCGCCCACTACGTGATGCAGGCGGCCGACCGGGTCGCCCTGCTCGTGCGGCAGCGCGAGCTGCTCGCCGAGCTGGTCGCCGAGCTGTGCGACCGCGGACCCGACGGCCTCGACCGGCTCTACGTCGACGACTGGGAGGCCGCGGCCGACGACGCCGGGCGGCTGCGGGTCGTCGTCGACCAGGTGGCCTCGCTCACCGACGCCAGCGCCGTCGCCCGCCACACCCGGCTCTGCGGAGGCTGAGCCTCACCAGGCCACCGCGCCGTCGCGGTCGACGAACGAGCCCGACGCGCTGTCGGCGTCCGCAGCCTCCACCAGGAACGCGGCCGACTCCTGGGCCGTCAGCGGTGCCTGCTCGACGTTCGCCGGGGTGAGCTCGGTCTGCATGAAACCGGGACACACCGCGAGGGCCGTGACCGAGGTGCCCTCGAGCGTGCGGGCGAGCCCGATCGTGAGGCTGTTCAGGGCCGCCTTCGACGCCCGGTACGCCGGCACCAGCGCGTCGTAGTACGGCGAGGCCGGGTCCTCCTGGTCGCTCAGCGACCCCATCGTCGACGACACGTTCAGCACCCGTCCGGCCTCGCTGCGCAGGAGCAGCGGCAGGAACGCGTCGATGACCGAGGCGGCACCCAGCACGTTGGTCTGCAACGTGCGCAACAGGACGCCGTGGTCGACGAACGCCGCGTCGGTGCCCTCGGTGGCCTCGGGCAGGATGCCGGCGTTGTTGACCAGCACGTCGAGCCGGTCGTGCACCTGGGACACCTCCCGGGCCGCGCACCGCACGCTGACGTCGGAGTCGACGTCGAGCACCACGCCCATCACGTGGAGGCCGCGACCCTGCAGGTCGGTGACGAGGACGTCGAGCGCGCCGGCGTCACGGCCGGTGAGCGTGACCGTGTCGCCGTGCTCGGCGAAGGCGAGGGCGGTGGCGAGGCCGAGGCCCCGGGTGGCTCCGGTGACGAGGACATGACGGGCGGGCCGGCGGGTTCGGGTTCATGGTGTCCAGCCTGCGACGGTCGCGACCCGGACTCCGGCGGGAATCGGTCGCGTCGTTCACTAGCCTCGAGACCGTGAGCGACCCCCTCGTCTGGCTGCCCTTCGAACCGTCCCTGCTCGGCGACCCACCCGCCGGGCTGCGCTACGAGACGGTCGACCCGTCGGGTGACGTGCCCGACTCGGTCGGCGACGTCGCGTTCTACGTCACGCCGTACTCGGTGGGGCCCGAGGTGGCGGGCGTGATCGGCCGGATGGGCGCCCTCCAGGTCGTGCAGACCCTCACCGCGGGGGTCGACAACCTCCGCGGCGCGGTGCCCGACGGCGTCCGGCTGTGCAACGGCCGCGGCATCCACGACACCTCCGCCGCCGAGCTCGCGCTGACCCTCGTGCTCGCCTCGCTGCGCGGGGTCCCCGAGTTCGTGCGCGCCCACGACGCCCGCTCGTGGGAGCCGCAGTGGCGTCCCGCGCTCGCCGACCGGCACGTCCTCCTGGTCGGGTACGGCGCCATCGGCCAGGCCATCGAGGCTCGGCTGGCGCCGTTCGAGGTCAGCGTGGCCCGGGTCGCCCGCACGGCCCGCGACGGCGTCCACGCGCTCGCCGACCTGCCCGACCTGCTCCCGGTCGCCGACGTCGTCGTCCTGATCGTGCCGCTCACCGACGAGACCCGCGGGCTGGTCGACGCCGACTTCCTGGCCCGGATGAAGGACCACGCCCTGCTGGTCAACCTCGCACGCGGGGCCGTCGTCGTGACCGACGACCTCGTCGCCGCCCTGCACACCGGCCGGGTCACCGCCGCCCTCGACGTCGTCGACCCCGAGCCGCTGCCCGCCGACAGCCCGCTGTGGGAGGCGCCGGGCCTGCTGCTCTCGCCGCACGTCGGCGGCATGAGCAGCGCGATGTGGCCGCGGGCCCACGGGCTCGTGCGCGACCAGCTGCACCGCTTCGCAGCGGGCGAGCCCCTGTGGAACGTGATGTCGGGCGAGTACTGACCCGGCCGTAGGATCGGCTCCGTGGCAGGCCGGATCCGAGACGAGGACATCGCCGCCGTCCGTGAGCAGGCCCGCATCGACGAGGTCATCGGCGACTACGTGACGCTGCGCAACGCCGGCGGCGGGTCGATGAAGGGTCTCTGCCCGTTCCACGACGAGAAGTCGCCGTCGTTCAACGTCAACCCCAGCGCCAGTTCTTCCACTGCTTCGGCTGCCAGAAGGGTGGCGACGTCATCTCGTTCGTCATGGAGATCGACGGGTTGTCGTTCACCGAGGCCGTGGAGCGGCTGGCCGACAAGGTCGGCGTCACCCTGCGCCGCGAGGACGGCGACGCGCGCGACGACCGCCCCAAGGGCCCGCCGCGGCAACGGCTCGTCGAGGCCAACCGGGTCGCGCAGGAGTTCTACTCCGAGCACCTCTCCGGACCCGAGGGCATCGCCGGTCGCCAGTTCCTGCACGAGCGCGGCTTCGACCACGCCTCGGCCGACCACTTCGGTATGGGTTTCGCGCCGCGGGAGGGCGAGGCGCTGGTCAAGCACCTGCGCGGGCGGGGCTTCAGCGACGACGAGGCGGTCGCGGCCGGCCTGGTCGCGGTGGGCCGCTCGGCCTACGACCGCTTCCGCGGCCGGCTGCTGTGGCCGATCCGCGACCCCAGCGGCGCGACCATCGGCTTCGGGGCCCGCCGGATCTTCGACGACGACAAGATCGAGGCGAAGTACCTCAACACCCCCGAGACCACCCTCTACAAGAAGAGCCAGGTGCTCTACGGCATCGACCTCGCCCGCACCTCGATCGGCAAGTCGTCGCAGGCCGTCGTGGTCGAGGGCTACACCGACGTCATGGCCTGCCACCTCGCCGGCGTCACCACGGCCGTCGCGACGCTGCGGGACGGCGTTCGGCGACGACCACACGCGGGTGCTGCGCCGCTTCCTGCACGACCACGACGAGTTCCGCGGCGAGGTGATCTTCACCTTCGACGGCGACGCCGCCGGGCAGCGGGCAGCGCTCAAGGCCTTCGAGGGCGACGAGAAGTTCGTGTCGCAGACCTACGTCGCCGTCCAGCCCGACGGCCTCGACCCGTGCGACCTGCGCATCCGTGACGGCGACGCCGCCGTCCGCGACCTGATCGCGCGCCGCGTGCCGCTGTACCGGTTCGTGCTCAACAACGTCATCGGCCAGTTCGACCTCGACCGTGCCGACGGCCGCGTCGACGCGTTGCGGGCCGGCGCCCGGCTCGTCTCGAGCGTGCGCGACAAGTCGAAGGTCGACGCGTTCGCGCGCGAGCTCGCCGCCATGGTCGGCACCGACATGGAGGAGGCCCGCACCGAGGTACGCCGGGCCACCGGCCGTCGTCCCGACGCGCAGCCCGAGCCCGCCCCGCCGCGCACGGCCGGCCCCGACCCGCGCGACCCGCGGTTCGCCATCGAGCGCGAGACTCTCAAGCTGGTGCTCCAGCACCCGATCGCCATCGGCCGCACCACCGCCGACATCGACGGCAACGACTTCGTGCACCCGGCCTACCGCGCCGTGTGGGAGCTCGTGGCCGCCGCCGGCGGCACCGTCGCCGGTGCCGCCGACCCGGCCTGGGTCTCGCGGCTGCGCGACGCGGCGACCGACCCGGTGGTCGCCTCTACCGTCGGCGCGCTCGCGGTCGAGCAGCTGATGAAGGAGCCGGACGCCGCCTACGTGTCCCTCTACGTCTGGCGGCTCCTCGAGCTCACCACCCTGCGCCGGATCGCGGAGGTGAAGTCGCGCCTGCAGCGCACCAACCCCGTCGAGCTCCCGACCGAGTACAACCGGATGTTCGGCGAGCTCGCCGCCCTCGAGCAGCACCGTCGTACCCTCCGCGACCGGATCGCGGGCGACTCGTGAACCCGTTGCGGCGTCCGCGACGTCCCGAGCTCGCCGTGGCCCCGGGGGAGCGGGTGCTGGCCCGGGCCACCACCACCGACGGGGTCGTCGTCGGCGGCACCCGCGACGCGCTCTACGCCCCCGAGCGGGTGCCGTGGGAGCAGGTCGAGGCCGCCGACTGGGACCGCGAGACCCTCACCCTCCAGGTCAGCGAGGTGGGTCGGTGGGGCGAGACGCGCCCCGAGCACGTGTTCACGATCGAGGAGCCCGGACGCCTGCTCGAGCTGATCCGCGAGCGCGTCACGGCCTCGGTGGTCATGCAGCGGCACGTACCCCTCGAGGGTCGCCGCGGCGTCCGGGTCATCGCCCGCCGCGCCCCCGGCCGCACCGCCGACATCTCCTGGGTCTACGAGTACGACGAGGGCATCGACCCCGACGACCCCGCTGTCCGGCTCGCGGCCGCCGAGGCGCTGGCCGCCGCGCGCGACGAGGTCGGCATCGACTGACCGAACTCGATTTCTGCCCCACCGGGTGCCTTGCTACGGTTAGCCCGCACCATCCCCTGTAGCTCAACTGGCAGAGCATTCGGCTGTTAACCGGAGGGTTGCTGGTTCGAGTCCAGCCGGGGGAGCAAGTGAAGCGGCCCGACCTGCGAGATGTCGCCGGTCGGGCCGCTTCGTCGTGCGTCCCGTGCCTCCGCGAGTAGCGTCGACGACGTGGACCAGGCCGTCCGGAAGCGCACCTACTTCCTGATGATGGGCACCTGCATCGTGCTCATCCTGCTGGCGTGGAACGTCGTCCGCCTCTGGAGCACCACGGCCGCGGTCGTGATGAGCATCATCGCCGCCGTCATCCCGCCGGCTGCCGTGATCATCGGCAACCTGGGCGCCCTGGACGGCTCGGCGCCGCCCTCCGGTGACGCCGACCGAGACGACGGGTAGCTACTCGCCCCAGCCCATCGGGAACACCTCGAACGGCGCCGCGAACGCCACGTCCAGGCGCTGCCCGACCTGCCGGGCCATGCCCTCCAGGAACTCGCGGGGGTCGAAGCTCTCCCAGCCGAGGCCGTCGATGTAGGCGCCGTGCGCGGCCAGCGAGGCGACGCCGGCGTCGAAGGTGTCGGTGGTGTCGACGCCGTGGGCGGCCCGTGGCGAGCCGAACGCCCAGACCTCGCGGACGCCGCCCCACTTCTCCAGCCCGCCAACCAGCTGGTCGGCGAAGACCCACCGGTTGCCGGCGTCGCGGACGGCGTCCAGCACCGCGCGCCCGACCGCGATGTGGTCGGCCTGGTTGAGGTTGCGTCCGCCCCAGGTGTCGTGGAAGTTGCCGGTGATCACGATGTCGGGGCGGAACTCGCGCACCGAGCGGGCGATGGCGGCCCGCAGCGGCACGCCGTACTCGAGGACGCCGTCGGGCAGCCCGAGGAACTCCACGTGGTCGACCCCCACGATCCGCGCCGACTCGACCTGCTCGGCCTCGCGCACGGGTCGGCACTCGGCCGGGTCGAGCCCGTCGATGCCCGCCTCTCCGCTGGTGACCATGCAGTAGCCGACGGTCTTGCCCTGGCCGGTCCATCTCGCGACCGCGGCCGCGGCACCGAACTCCATGTCGTCGGGGTGCGCGACGACGCAGAGCGCCCGCTCCCAGGTCTCGTCGAGGGTCTCCAGCGGCTCGGGCTCCATGCACCCAGGATGGCACCAATGGGCGAGAGACGCGCGCGGCCACCGACGGGGCCGGAGGCGAGAACCACCCGCGGTCAGGGCCGCGGTGTTATTTTGTGGCGCGCCGCCCCACCGGTGACGCCGATCACGCCCGCCCAGACCGAGGACGTCCATGCCGAACGAGGTGCTCGAGGTCCCGCCGGACCGCCCTGGTGGCACCCGGCGCGCATCCCGCTCCTCACGACGTCCGGTGCGCAAGCGCGATCGCGGTGGCGCCCGTGCGCTGCGCACCCGCCGTCGCACCCATGGCCTGGCGGGCACGATCGGCATGACCGTGCTCGGGGCGTTCGTCCCCGGCTCCGGCTACCTGTACGCCGGCCGCCGCTGGCTGGGCGGCCTGGTGCTCGGCGTCTGGCTGCTGGGCATCGCCGGGCTCGTGTGGTACTTCGGCCGCGACCTCAAGACGTCGTTCGACGTCGTGTTCGACCCGACGCTCACGCGGGTCGTCGCCGGCGCCCTCGGCCTGCTGCTCCTCGTGTGGGTGTTCGTCGTCTTCACCTCGCACCGGCTGGTCCGTCCGCGCTCCCGACCGCGCTGGCACACCGTCGTGGGCTACGCCGCCGTGGCGGTGGTCGTCGTGGCCGGTGCCGCGCCGGTGCTCCGCGCCGCGCAGTACGCCCTGGTGACCGCCGACGCCGTCGAGTCGGTCCTGAAGGAGGACGTCAAGAGCGCGACGACGCCCGACGCCACCGAGGACGACCCCTGGGCGGGGCAGGACCGGGTCAACATCCTGCTCCTCGGCGGTGACGGCGGCGAGGGCCGCACCGGCGTCCGCACCGACACCGTCATCCTGGCCAGCATCGACACCGCCAGCGGCAAGACCGTCACGTTCAGCCTGCCGCGCAACATGATGTACGCCCAGTTCCCCGAGGACAGTCCGCTCCACGACGTCTACCCCGACGGCTACCAGACCGGCCAGGGCGACCCCGGCTTCGACATGCTCAACGCGATCTACAGCCAGGTGCCCGAGCTGCACCCGGGCATCCTGGGCGAGAGCGACAACGAGGGTGCGGACGCCGTCAAGCTCGCCGTCGAGGGCAGCCTCGGCCTCGCCGTCGACTACTACCTCCTGGTCAACCTCGAGGGCTTCAAGTCGGTGGTCGACGCCATGGGTGGCATCACGGTCAACATCAACAAGCCGGTCGCCATCAACGGCAACACCGACCTCGGCATCCCGCCCACCGACTACCTCGACCCCGGTCCCGACCAGCACCTCGACGGCTTCCACGCCCTGTGGTTCGCCCGCGGTCGCTACGGCTCCGACGACTACGAGCGGATGGACCGGCAGCGGTGCGCCATCGACGCCCTCGTCGAGGCCGCCGACCCCGCCACCCTCCTCACCCGCTACATCGACATCATCAAGGCCGGCCAGGAGGTCGTGTACACCGACATCCCGCGCAAGCTGGGCTCGGCGTTCGTCGACCTGCTCCTGCGGGTCAAGGACGGCAAGTTCCGCTCGGTCGTGTTCCGGTCCTCCGACCAGTTCTTCTCCGGCGACCCCGACTACGACTACATGCGCGACATCGTCCAGAAGGCCATCGACCCGCCCAAGCGCAAGCCCGGCACCGCCAAGGTGCGCCGCGCCGAGGACCCCGTCGACGTCTGCGCCTACAACCCCGACGCCGACGACCTCTCCGCCTCCGACTGACCTAGGCTGACCTGCGAGGGGCGGTAGCTCAGTCGGTCAGAGCAGAGGACTCATAATCCTTGGGTCGTGGGTTCGAGCCCCACCCGCCCCACCAACGCGTGCGTGGCCAGGCCTCAACTCTCGGCCACGAGCGACCGATAGTCCTGTCGAGTCGCTCGGCCACCCCCCGGCCGAGCGCCCCCACGCCCTGGAGGACCTTCGTGTTCCGACGCCCGATCCGGCTGCTCGTCGCCGCGGCTGCCTGCGCGGCCACCGCGACCCTGACCGTCCCGACGTCCGCTCCGGCGTTCGCGGCCACCATCGGCCCCGACGAGGAGAACGTGCCGACGACCGAGCTGATGGGTCAGTTCGGCCCGGTGGTGCCGCTGAAGAACATGGCCCAGATCACCATGACCAAGTGGGGCATCCGCTACGAGGCCGGTCAGCAGGGCAGCCGCCTGAAGATGACGGAGGTCGACGGCAAGGTGCTCTACGTCGACACCGCGACCCAGAAGTGGCGCAAGCTCCCCTCCGCCTGCGTCCGCCGCGCTGTGCCGCGGGGCATCGCGGCGCTGTGCACCGTCCCCGCCCAGTTCAAGGACAAGCCGGTCTTCCTCGAGGTGTGGCCGCGCCTCGGCAACGACGTGATCGACGCCTCGGCGATCTCCGCGCGCTACCGGATGTGGGTGCTGTCCGACGCCGGCAACGACACCGTGCGCACCGGCGCCGGTAACGACTTCATCAACGGTGCCCAGAACCGCGACAAGCTGTACGGCGGTGCCGGTGACGACTGGATCCGTGCGGGCAAGGCCAACGACATGGTGTGGGGCGGCGACGGCGGCGACTACATCGTCGGGCAGGACGCCGACGACACCATCCACGCCGGCGCCGGCGACGACCGCGTGTACGGCGCCAACGGCTCCGACACGCTCTGGGCCGAGGCCGGCGAGGACCTGCTCGTCGGCGGCGGAGGGTCCGACCGCGCCTACTACGACGACTTCGACCGCGTCCTGCAGTGCGAGTCGGCCAACCGCGTCAGCTGACGGGTCGTGCTAGCCGCGGTGGCTGGCCGCCACCGCAAGGCGGTCGACGAGGTCGTTCATCGGGTGCCCGGAGTGGCCCTTGACCCACGCGAACGCGACGTCGCCGCGCGACGTGAACGCCTCGACCAGCGGCTCCCACAGGTCGCGGTTCGCGACCGGCTGGCGCGCCGAGTTCGTCCAGCCACGGCTCTGCCAGCCGCGCCACCAGCTGTCGCGGAAGCAGTTCACGACGTACGTCGAGTCGCTGACCACGAGCAGGGGACCCTCGAGAGCCCGCACGGCCTCCAGCGCGGCCTGGATCTCCATCCGCTGGTTGGTGCTGGCGGCGGCGTACCCGGAAGCGTGCTCGGTCGTCGAGATCGCCCACGCCCAGCCACCCGGGCCGGGGTTCCCACGGCAGGCGCCGTCGGTGTAGACCTCGCGGGCCCCGGCGGGCACGAGCATGTCGGCGGGCCGCGGACGGCGGGTACGCGGCGTCATCCGGTGTACGTCGCCTGGTAGGTCAACAGCAACGCGCGGCCCTCGGCCATCGACTCCTCGAGCTCGGGCAGCAGGGCCGCCGCGCCGCCCGTCGAGCCCGACTCGGAGGCGAGCTCGAGCGCGCGGGCGGCCTCGCCGGCGCGCGGCACGCCGAGGTTGAGCGCACTCCCGGCGATCTTGTGTGCCCGGGCCCGCAGGGTCGCTGCGTCGCCCTCGGCGGCCGCGGCGCGGATCGCCTCGACGGCGGCCACCGAGTTGACCTGGAAGTTGCCGATGGCGCGGTCGAGGTAGGCCGTGTCGCCCGGGTCGAGGTCGCGCAGCGAGTCGAGGCGCTCGGTGTCGAGACCGGCGATCGGCGGTGTGGGGGGCCGGCTCGTCATCACGCCTCGCCGTCGATCAGGAGGGCGTCGCCGTCCGGCTGCAGCCGCAGGGTCACGTCCTCGTTCTGGATCCCCCGGCCGCGCAGGTTGTACCGGTACGAGTAGGTCACGGTCAGTGCTTCGGCGTCGGCGCTGATCGACTCGATCCGAGGGTTGGACACGTCGTCCCAGAAGCCCTCGTAGCCCTCGAGTCCGCCGCTGGCCCGCTGGAACGACCGCGTCAGCAGGGCGAACCCGGCCTCGGGGTCACTGCTGGCGGTCTCCAGGTAGCCCTCCACGAAGTCCTCCATCTCGGCCTCGGTGGGCGGCTCGTCGGACGGCGAGGTCTCGGTCGTCTCGGGGGA
The DNA here is from genome assembly GCA_963825985.1 of uncultured Actinomycetota bacterium. GTDB lineage: Bacteria > Actinomycetota > Actinomycetes > Propionibacteriales > Nocardioidaceae > Nocardioides. Next base: position 70,834 of record CAWGVK010000011.1, read on the forward strand.
CGTCGGCGCCGAGGTCGACGGCGGGTCGGAGACGCCCGCACCGGGGCCCGCGTCCTGGGGGTCGTCCATCAGCGCGAGCGCCGCGATCACGCCGATCAGCGCAACGACCACGAGGGCGACCACGACCGGCAGCACCCGGCCACGCCCCCGGGGGGACGTCGGAGGCGCCGGCTCGGGCGCGGGCGCGACCGGCGGGGGTGGCGCCGGGCGCATCGTCCGCGTCGGGGGAGCCTCGTCGACCTCGGGAGGAGCGGGGGCAGCCGCGGCCGCGGTCCGCGCGACCGGCACCGACGACGACGCCAGCAGCTCGAGCACCCGCGCGACGTCGTCCATCGTCCACCGGCGCTGCGGGTCGTGGGCCATCGTCGCGAGCAGCACCGGGGCCATCTCGCCCGGGTTCTCGAGCCGCGGCGGCGGCTCGTTCACGATCTGGTAGAGCGCCCCCAGCAGGTTGTCGCCGACCTTGTACGGCGCGCGTCCGGCCAGTGCGTGGAAGAGCGTCGCCCCCAGCGACCACACGTCGCTGGCCGGTGTCGCCTGCTTGCCCGACGCCACCTCGGGCGCCAGGTAGGCCGGTGACCCCGTGACCAGGCCGGTCTGCGTCAGGGAGGCGTCGGCCTCGGCGCGGGCGATGCCGAAGTCGGAGAGCTTCACGTGGCCGTCGTCACGGACCAGGATGTTCGACGGCTTCACGTCGCGGTGCACGATCCCCTTCGCGTGCGCGGCAGCCAGGGCCGACGCCACCTGGGTCAGCACCCGCGCGGTCTGATCCATGGGCAGCGCGCCCGCGGTCGCGCACCAGCTCGGCCAGGGTCATGCCCGGCACGTACTCCATGACGAGGTACTGCTGGTCCTGGTCGTGCACCAGGTCGAAGACACCCACGATGTTGGGGTGGTTGAGGCTGGCCGCGATCCGCGCCTCCCGCTCGGCGCGCAGCAGATCGGGGCTGGAACCACCGGGCATCACCCCCACGCGCTTGATCGCGACGGCGCGGCCGAGCACCTCGTCGCGGCCCAGCCAGACCGCCCCCATGCCGCCACGACCGATCTCGCGGTCGAGCGAGTACCTCTCACCGATCACCGTTGGCTCCTCCAGACGGGGAAAACCTACTGTGGCCGAGGTGGGCGACCTGCCACGCTCCGGGGTGAGGCAGGCTGACCCACGTCTGCTACCCGTCCCGCACCGATCCCGGAAGGCCCCACGTGCCCGTCGATCCCACCCTCCTCGACGACCTCGAGTGGCGCGGCCTGGTCGCCCACTCGACCGACCTCGATGCCTTGCGTGAGGCACTGACTGCCGGGAGCGTGCGCTTCTACGTCGGCTTCGACCCCACGGCGCCGAGCCTCCACATGGGCAACCTGGTGCAGATCACGACGGCCCGTCGCCTGCAGGACGCCGGCCACACGCCGTACCTGCTCGTCGGCGGAGCGACCGGCATGATCGGCGACCCGAAGGACTCGGGCGAGCGCACCCTCAACTCCTCCGACACCGTGCGCGACTGGACGGCACGCGTACGACGCCAGATCGAGCCCTTCATCTCCTTCGACGGTGACAACTCCGCCACGATGGTCAACAACCACGACTGGACCGAGGGGCTCTCGGTCATCGACTTCCTCCGCGACATCGGCAAGCACTTTCCCGTCAACCGGATGCTGGCGCGTGACACCGTCAAGCGCCGCCTCGACTCCGGCATCAGCTACACCGAGTTCAGCTACGTCCTGCTGCAGTCGATGGACTTCCTCAGCCTGCATCGCGAGCACGGCGTCGACCTCCAGTTCGGTGGCTCCGACCAGTGGGGCAACATCACCGGCGGCGCCGAGCTGATCCGCCGCGTGACCGGCGATCACGTGCACGCGTTCGCCACCCCGCTGGTCACCAAGGCCGACGGCACGAAGTACGGCAAGACCGAGGCCGGGGCCTTGTGGCTCGACCCCGAGATGATGTCGCCGTACGCGTTCCACCAGTTCTGGCTGAACGTGGAGGACGAGAAGGTCGGCGAGCTGCTCCGCATCTTCACCTTCCTGTCGCGCGCCGACATCGAGGCGCTCGAGGCCCGGCACGCCGAGAAGCCGTTCCTGCGGGAGGCGCAGAAGACACTCGCGGACGCCGTCACCACGTTCGTCCACGGCGGTGCGGAGACCGAGCAGGCCAAGGCCGCGGCCGCGGCGCTGTTCGGCGGGGGCGACCTCACCGCTCTGACGGCCGCGACCCTGGGGGCTGCACTGCGCGAGGCCGGCGTCGCGACCCTCGACCGCGCCGGCGGGCTGCCGTCGGTCACCGACCTGTTGGTCACCACCGGGCTGGTCAAGAGCCGCAGCGAGGCCCGGCGCACGGTGAGCGAGGGCGGCGCGTACGTCAACAACGAACGGGTCGCCGACCCCGACGCGACGATCGCCGAGACCGACCTGATCGGGGGGTCGTGGCTGGTGCTGCGGCGCGGCAAGAAGCACTTCGCCGGCGTCGAGGTGCGCTGAGCCGTGAGCGCCGACGCCCGGTGGCTGGCGGGTCTGCTCGAGCAGGCCAGGACCCGCCTCCCGGCGCCCGTCTTCGAGTACGTCGTCCAGGGTGCCCGTGACTCCGTGACCGCCACCCGGGCGGCCGACAGCCTGGAGCGTCGTCGACCTGCATCCCCACGTGCTGCGCGACGTCACCGACGTCGACGCGTCGGTGGAGCTGCTCGGACGTCGGCAGGCGCTGCCCTTCGGCGTCGCCCCCACGACCCTGCAGCGGGCCGTCCACCCCGACGGCGAGCTCGCGATGGCGCGAGCCGTCGCCGCGGCCGACGGACTCCTCGTCGTGTCCAGCAACGCCGGCACCCGGTTCGACGAGATCGGCGCCACCGGTGTCCGCTGGTGGTTGCAGTGCTACCTACCGGCCGACCGGGCGCTCGCCGAGCCGATGCTCGACAGGGCGGTGGCCGCCGGGGCCGAGGCCGTCGTCCTCACGGTCGACACCCCGGTGGTGGGCACGAAGTACCCCGCGACCCCCGACAGCGAGATCGTGTGGGACGTCGTCGACCCGGCGACTGCTCCGGGTCAACTTCGACCCCGGCTACGAGGACGCCGTCGGCTCGGCCAAGGCGCTCGACCTCGGGCAGGCCGATCTCGGCTGGCTCGCCGACACCACGCACCTGCCCGTGGTCGTCAAGGGCGTGCTGCGCCCCGACGACGCCGCCCGTGCCGTCGAGGGCGGCGCCGCGGCGGTCTGGGTCTCCAACCACGGGGGGCGCCAGCTCGACCGCGCCGTGGCCACCGCCCGCGTGGTCGCTCCCGTGGTGGCCACCGTCGCGGGCCGGGCGGAGGTGTACGTCGACGGGGGAGTGCGCTGCGGCCTCGACGTCGTGACGGCCTTGGCGCTCGGCGCCGACGCGGTCTTCGTCGGCCGCCTGCCCCTGCTCGCCCTCACCGACGGCGAGCCGGGCGTGGCCCGGATGCTCGCCGAGCTGCTCCACCAGACGCTCGAGGCCATGCGGCTGGCCGGTGCCCGCCGGGTCTGCGACACGCGCGACCTGGTGGCCGTCACCCGCCAACAGGCCTCTGACCTGCACAAACGCGCTCCGCAACCCCGTGTGGCCTGGCTCACGTCGACTCGATTTGTCTCATCCGTCGCCGTCCCCTAATGTTCTCCGAGTCGCCAGGGAGCGGCGGAGAGCAAGACTGAGAAGTCGGGCTCTCCGGCCCCGAGGCGGCCACCTCCACCTCATACACCGAGACCGGAGGATTGATGGCGCGCCACAGGCGCGCTGACGATCTCAACGGCGCGGTCGTGTGGCCGGAGGTGCATCAGCTTCCAGTCGACCCGGAGACGGCGACGCTGGTGTGCGTCTGATGTTTGAGAACTCAACAGTGTGTCATAGTCGACGAATTAGTTTGTTTTGCCCTTCGTTTTTTGTTGGGTTTGTTTTTTTCGGCAATGATTCTGGCGATTGTGTCAGGGTTTGTTTGTCGGGATGAATTGTTTGTAGAGTTTTTCTACGGAGAGTTTGATCCTGGCTCAGGACGAACGCTGGCGGCGTGCTTAACACATGCAAGTCGAGCGGTAAGGCACTTCGGTGTACACGAGCGGCGAACGGGTGAGTAACACGTGAGTAATCTGCCCTTCACTCTGGGATAAGCTTCGGAAACGGGGTCTAATACCGGATACGACCGGCCTCTGCATGGGGTGCTGGTGGAAACTTTTGTGGGTGGGGGATGTGCTCGCGGCCTATCAGCTTGTTGGTGGGGTAATGGCCTACCAAGGCTTCGACGGGTAGCCGGCCTGAGAGGGTGACCGGCCACACTGGGACTGAGACACGGCCCAGACTCCTACGGGAGGCAGCAGTGGGGAATATTGGACAATGGGCGGAAGCCTGATCCAGCAACGCCGCGTGAGGGATGACGGCCTTCGGGTTGTAAACCTCTTTCATCATCGACGAAGCGACGTGTTGAGCGTTGTGACGGTAGGTGGAGAAGAAGCACCGGCCAACTACGTGCCAGCAGCCGCGGTAATACGTAGGGTGCGAGCGTTGTCCGGAATTATTGGGCGTAAAGGGCTCGTAGGCGGTTTGTCGCGTCGGGAGTGAAAACACTGGGCTTAACCGAGTGCTTGCTTTCGATACGGGCAGACTTGAGGCATTCAGGGGAGAACGGAATTCCTAGTGTAGCGGTGAAATGCGCAGATATTAGGAGGAACACCGGTGGCGAAGGCGGTTCTCTGGGAATGTTCTGACGCTGAGGAGCGAAAGTGTGGGGAGCGAACAGGATTAGATACCCTGGTAGTCCACACCGTAAACGTTGGGCGCTAGGTGTGGGGCCTATTCCATGGGTTCCGTGCCGCAGCTAACGCATTAAGCGCCCCGCCTGGGGAGTACGGCCGCAAGGCTAAAACTCAAAGGAATTGACGGGGGCCCGCACAAGCGGCGGAGCATGCGGATTAATTCGATGCAACGCGAAGAACCTTACCTGGGTTTGACATACGCCGGAAAGCCGTAGAGATACGGCCCCTTTTGTCGGTGTACAGGTGGTGCATGGCTGTCGTCAGCTCGTGTCGTGAGATGTTGGGTTAAGTCCCGCAACGAGCGCAACCCTCGTTCTATGTTGCCAGCACGCCCTTCGGGGTGGTGGGGACTCATAGGAGACTGCCGGGGTCAACTCGGAGGAAGGTGGGGATGACGTCAAGTCATCATGCCCCTTATGTCCAGGGCTTCACGCATGCTACAATGGCCGGTACAAAGGGCTGCGATCCCGTGAGGGGGAGCGAATCCCAAAAAGCCGGTCTCAGTTCGGATTGGGGTCTGCAACTCGACCCCATGAAGTCGGAGTCGCTAGTAATCGCAGATCAGCAACGCTGCGGTGAATACGTTCCCGGGCCTTGTACACACCGCCCGTCACGTCACGAAAGTCGGCAACACCCGAAGCCCATGGCCTAACCACCTTGTGTGGGGGGAGTGGTCGAAGGTGGGGCTGGCGATTGGGACGAAGTCGTAACAAGGTAGCCGTACCGGAAGGTGCGGCTGGATCACCTCCTTTCTAAGGAGCACACACCCCGCACGTCCATCGATGGTCCTGGGTTTTCTGGGGCTGGGTGTGGGCGGCATCTGGTGGTGTCTCACTAGTGGAATCGTCGATGAATGCCTCCTGTGGTGGGGCGCTGATGTCTAGTACTGCTTGGCAGTCGGGGTTTCCTGGCTGGTGGGTGTGGAACGGGGTTGGTGTCGTGCAGCGGGTGGTTTGGCACACTGTTGGGCCCTGAGACATCAGGACTGCCCTACATGAAGCGGCCTGGACGACCTGTGTGTTGGGTTGGTGGGTTGGTGGGGTCAGCTGGTTGGTTTCGTGGTGTTTGTGAAGTTGATAGTGGACGCGAGCATCAGCCCGCACGTGGTTCGTCTGGTCCTTCCTGTTTGTGGGGTGGGGGTGGGTGGCCGGTGGTGTGGGTTGTTGTTTTTTGTAGTGTGTGCCCGCTCTGGGTGATGCATCTGTTGTCTGTGTGGTTGTGCGTGGATTCGCCTGCGTGTGGCTGTGTGGTGGTGTGTTGTTCGGGGTGGGTGTTGTGTTTGTTGAGTGTTTGTGTTTGGCAAGCATTCAAGGGCACATGGTGGATGCCTTGGCATCAAGAGCCGATGAAGGACGTTGGAGCCTGCGATAAGCCCTGGGGAGTTGGCAACCGAGCTGTGATCCGGGGGTGTCCGAATGGGGAAACCCGGCTGGAGTCATGTCCAGTCACCTGCGCCTGAATGAAATAGGGTGTGTGGAGGGAACGTGGGGAAGTGAAACATCTCAGTACCCATAGGAAGAGAAAACAATAGTGATTCCGAGAGTAGTGGCGAGCGAAATCGGATCAGGCTAAACCTCAGGTGTGTGATACCCGGCAGGGGTTGCACTTGGGGGGTTGTGGGAGCATTTGTTGTTCATCTGCCGGTGGACGAGACAGTAAGAAAGTGCAGTTGAAGTTGAAGTCCGTTGGAAAGCGGTGCCGTAGAGGGTGATAGCCCCGTAAGCGTAAGTCTGTGCCTGTCTGAGTGTTTCCCAAGTAACACGCCACTCCTGTAATGGTGTGTGAATCTGGCGGGACCACCCGTTAAGCCTAAATACTTCTTGATGACCGATAGCGGACTAGTACCGTGAGGGAAAGGTGAAAAGTACCCCTGGCGGGGAGTGAAATAGTACCTGAAACCGTGTGCCTACAATCCGTCAGAGCCCGGCTGCCGCCCTCTCAGCGATGGTGGTGTTGGGGTGATGGCGTGCCTTTTGAAGAATGAGCCTGCGAGTTTGCGTTGTGTTGCGAGGTTAACCCGTGTGGGGTAGCCGTAGCGAAAGCGAGTCCGAACAGGGCGTGCCAGTCTCTCTTTGGGGGGCTGGGTAGTAGCGCGATCAAGACCCGAAGCGGAGTGATCTATCCATGGGCAGGTTGAAGCGCGGGTAAGACCGCGTGGAGGACCGAACCCACTTAGGTTGAAAACTGAGGGGATGACCTGTGGATAGGGGTGAAAGGCCAATCAAACTCCGTGATAGCTGGTTCTCCCCGAAATGCATTTAGGTGCAGCGTTGTGTGTTTCTTGCCGGAGGTAGAGCACTGGATAGCCGATGGGCCCGACCAGGTTACTGACGTTAGCCAAACTCCGAATGCCGGTAAGTGAGAGCGCAGCAGTGAGACTGCGGGGGATAAGCTCCGTAGTCGAGAGGGAAACAGCCCAGACCATCAGCTAAGGCCCCTAAGCGGTGACTAAGTGGAAAAGGATGTGGAGTCGCAGTGACAACCAGGAGGTTGGCTTGGAAGCAGCCACCCTTGAAAGAGTGCGTAATAGCTCACTGGTCAAGTGATTCCGCGCCGACAATGTAGCGGGGCTCAAGTCATCCGCCGAAGCTATGGCATCCCCACAGATCTTTGATGATCGGTGTTGGCCCACGGTTGTGGGTCCAGTGGTGGGGGTGGGTAGGGGAGCGTCGTGTCGCGGGTGAAGCTCCGGAGTGATCCAGGGGTGGATGCGACACGAGTGAGAATGCAGGCATGAGTAGCGAATCACGGGTGAGAAACCCGTGCGCCGAATGATCAAGGGTTCCAGGGTCAAGCTCATCTGCCCTGGGTAAGTCGGGACCTAAGGCGAGGCCGACAGGCGTAGTCGATGGACAACGGGTTGATATTCCCGTACCGGCAAAGTAGCGCCCATGACGAACCCGGTGATGCTAACCATCTGAAACCACGCTGACCGATCCCTTCGGGGTGAGGCGGTGTGGCGGAGCGTGGGACCCGAACCGGTAGTAGTCAAGCGATGGGGTGACGCAGGAAGGTAGCCCAGCCACAGCGATGGTTGTCTGTGGGTAAGCAGGTAGGACGCGGTCTAGGCAAATCCGGGCCGCTGTGTTCGATCACGAGTCTGAGATGTGACGCCGACCCCGTAATGGGGGAAGTGGGTGATCCTATGCTGTCGAGAAAAACCTCTAGCGAGCTATGCGCCGCCCGTACCCCAAACCGACTCAGGTGATCAGGTAGAGAATACTAAGGCGATCGAGTGAACCATGGTTAAGGAACTCGGCAAAATGCCCCCGTAACTTCGGGAGAAGGGGGACCCGAACCGTGAACCCACTAGCTGGGGGTAGCGGGGAGGGTCGCAGAGACCAGGCCCAAGCGACTGTTTACTAAAAACACAGGTCCGTGCGAAGTTGTAAGACGATGTATACGGACTGACTCCTGCCCGGTGCTGGAAGGTTAAGAGGACCTGTTAGACCCACTTGTGGGTTGAAGCGGAGAATTTAAGCCCCAGTAAACGGCGGTGGTAACTATAACCATCCTAAGGTAGCGAAATTCCTTGTCGGGTAAGTTCCGACCTGCACGAATGGAGTAACGACTTGGGCGCTGTCTCAACCATGGACTCGGCGAAATTGCACTACGAGTAAAGATGCTCGTTACGCGCGGCAGGACGGAAAGACCCCGGGACCTTTACTATAGTTTGGTATTGGTGTTTGGTTCGGCTTGTGTAGGATAGGTGGGAGACTGTGAAGCGGCCACGCCAGTGGTTGTGGAGTCATCGTTGAAATACCACTCTGGTCGTACTAGATGTCTAACCTAGGTCCATGATCTGGATCAGGGACAGTGCCTGATGGGTAGTTTAACTGGGGCGGTTGCCTCCTAAAATGTAACGGAGGCGCTCAAAGGTTCCCTCAGCCTGGTTGGCAATCAGGTGGCGAGTGTAAGTGCACAAGGGAGCTTGACTGTGAGACAGACATGTCGAGCAGGGACGAAAGTCGGAACTAGTGATCCGGCCACGGCATGTGGAAGCGTGGTCGCTCAACGGATAAAAGGTACCCCGGGGATAACAGGCTGATCTTCCCCAAGAGTCCATATCGACGGGATGGTTTGGCACCTCGATGTCGGCTCGTCGCATCCTGGGGCTGGAGTAGGTCCCAAGGGTTGGGCTGTTCGCCCATTAAAGCGGCACGCGAGCTGGGTTTAGAACGTCGTGAGACAGTTCGGTCCCTATCCGCCGCGCGCGTTGGAAACTTGAGAAAGGCTGTCCCTAGTACGAGAGGACCGGGATGGACGAACCTCTGGTGTGCCAGTTGTCCCGCCAGGGGCACGGCTGGTTGGCTACGTTCGGAAGTGATAACCGCTGAATGCATCTAAGCGGGAAGCACGTTTCAAGATAAGGTTTCCCACCCCCACCCTCGGGTGAGGGGTTAAGGCCCCCAACAGATTATTGGGTTGATAGGCCGGAGGTGTACAGCAGCAATGCCCAGCCGACCGGTACTAATAGGCCGAGGGCTTGCCTACACAAACCCTCAACAAACACCACACACCACACACACACGCGTGTGTGCGGGTACCACACACACCGCGTCCACTACAACACACCAAAACCTAACCCACCACCCCCCCCATAACGGGAACACGGAACACGGGGTCCACGCCAAGACAGCACCACCACGTCTAGCGTGCATAGAGTTACGGCGGCCATAGCGACAGGGAAACACCCGGACCCATACCGAACCCGGAAGTTAAGCCTGCCAGCGCCGATGGTACTGCAACCGAGAGGCTGTGGGAGAGTAGGACGCCGCCGGACAAACACCCCGTAGAGGCCACCGCGGGTGGCCTCTACGCCATTTACAGGGCTCCGGTCGGCGCCCTGGCAGGACCAGCACGCACGACAGCAACAGAAGAGGGTGACCGATCGTGGCGAACGACCGAGGCGGGTCCCGCGGCTCGACGAGCGGCGGGCGTCCGCAGGGCAAGGGCGCCGGCTCCGGCGGGTCGCGTCGTGGTGACTCCGACCGTCCGGCCGACCGCCAGCGCCCCGGGTCGGGCCGCTCGGGTTCCGGCTCCGCGTCCCGGGTCCTCGCAAGGGCGACTGGAAGCGTCCGAGCGACAGGCGTCGACCGCACCGTCGACCAGGCCGTGTACGACGGTCCGGAGCTGCCGGAGGAGATCACCGGCGCCGAGCTCGACCGGTCGGTCAGCGCCCAGCTCAAGGGCCTGCCGGAGAAGCTCGCGGCGCGGGTCGCCCGGCACCTGGCCGCGGCGGGGATCCTGGTCGACGACGACCCGGAGACCGCCTACCGGCACACCCTGGCCGCTCGCGCCCGCGCGCCGCGGTTGGCCGTCGTCCGCGAGGCGACCGGAGAGGCCGCCTACGCCGCCGGCCACTACGCCGAGGCGCTGGCCGAGCTGCGGGCCGCGAAGCGGATGAACGGGGCCGCGGCGTACCTGCCGATCATGGCCGACTGTCACCGCGCCCTCGGCAACCCGGAGCAGGCGATCAAGCTGGCGAAGAGCCCGTCGGTGGCGAAGTTCGCGCCCGGAGCCGAAGGCGGAGATGACCCTCGTCGAGGCCGGCGCCCGCCGTGACCTCGGTCAGCTCGACGCGGCCCTGCGGACCCTCGAGCTGGCGCCGCTGACGAGCAAGAGCCGACAGGCCTGGGTGGTGCGGCTCCGCTACGCCTACGCCGACACGCTCGAGGCGGCCGGCCGCGAGAAGGACGCGCTCGCGTGGTTCCACCGCACGCACGCGATCGACGCCGAGGACCTCACCGACGCGGCGGCGCGGGCCGAGGACCTGGAGCGCCGGATCGACCAGCCCTGAGGGGCAGATCGTCGTACCACTGGTGTCGAGGCGTCCCATGAGTCACAATGGAGACCCAACTACACAACTGTCACTTCGATGACCCTGGTCATCTCGAGTCGAGCCCGCTGGGGAAGGCGTAGCTCGCGCCGGAGATGAAGGAGATCGTCGTGACCGCTCACCCCACGGGCCACTCCACGGGCCGGAGCGCGACCAGGGGCGTCCTGTTCGTGCACTCCGCGCCCTCCGCGCTGTGCCCGCACATCGAATGGGCCGTCGGTGGCGTGCTCGGCGTCCCGACCAACCCCGTCTGGACCCCGCAGCCCGCGCAGTCGGGCAGCTACCGCGCCGAGCTCTCCTGGTCGGGCGCGGCCGGGTCGGCGGCAGCGGTGGCCTCGGCGCTGCGCGGCTGGAACCACCTTCGCTTCGAGATCACCGAGGAGCCGACCTCCTCGACCGAGGGCGCGCGCTACTCCTTCACGCCCGACCTCGGTGTCTTCCACGCCGTGATCGGGCTGCACGGCGACATCATGATCCCCGAGGACCGGCTCAAGGCCGCGGTGGTCAAGGCGGCCCTGGGCGACACGACCGTGCTCACCGAGATCGACAAGCTGCTCGGCAAGCCGTGGGACGACGAGCTCGAGACGTTCCGCCACGCCGGCGAGGGTGCTCCGGTGCGGTGGCTGCACCAGGTCGTCTGACCGGACCCTTACCGCTCCCGGACGGCGTAGGTCAGGTGCGTCACCCTCGTCGAGGGCTCCGCGCGGACCGGCTCCAGGGCCACGCGGCTCGCGTCCACGCCCTCGAACAGGCGGATTCCGGAGCCGAACAGCACGGGTGAGAGCGCGACCGAGAACTCGTCGACCAGGCCGGCGTTCACGTGCTCCAGGATCGTCGCGCCGCCGCCAGCGATGCGGACGTCGCGGTCACCGGCGGCCTCGCGGGCCCGGTCGAGCGCGGGCTCGATGCCGTCGTTGACGAAGTGGAAGGTGGTCCCGCCCGGCCGCTCCCAGGCGTCGCGCTTCTCGTGCGTCACGACGAAGACCGGTGTGTGGAACGGCGCCTCCTCCGGCCACATCTGCTCGCCGGCGTCGAACATGCGCTTGCCCATCACGCTCGCGCCGGTGCGCAGATGCGTCTCCCGCAGGATGTCGTTGTCGCGCCCCTCCTCGCCGCCCCCGCCGAGCTTGAGGTTCTCCCGGAAGAACCGCTGCGGGAAGACCCACTGCTGCAGCTCCATCCACTGCCGCCCCATCAGCTCCTCGGGGGAGTCGGGCGCGATGAAGCCGTCCAACGACATCGACACGCTGAAGAACACCTTCCCGGCCATCAGCCCTCCGCCCCCGACCGAGCGATCTCGGTGACGTAGGCAGCCAGGTTGCCCAGCGTCTGCCGGCCGCCCTCGACCGCGTGGTGCTTCTCGACCGCCTCGTCGCGCAGCTGCTGGGTGGGGAACACCGTGCGCATCTCGATCCTGGTCAGGCTGCCGTCGAGACCGTCGGGCTCGAACGTCAGGACCGACTCGAAGGCGTTCGGGTCGCCGCGGGACTCGCCGTGGACGCAGCGCGATCCGCTCCGGCGGGGCGATCTCGGTCCAGGAGATCCACTCCTGGTAGTCCGTCCCGTCCGGTCCGTGCATCACGAAGTCCCACTCCCCGCCGACGCGGAACTCGAACGCCCGCGTGGTGGTGGTGAACCCCTCCGGTCCCCACCACCGCGACAGGTGCCGGACCTCGGTGAAGGCCTCGAACACCAGCTCCCGTGGGGCATCGATGACCCGGGAGATGACGATCTCGCGGTCGGCCGTCGCGGCTCCGCGCGACGTCGTGCTCCATCGGCTCTCCTCCTGTCGTGCCTGCTCGAGGTCCTGCACGTAGGCGTCCAGCCGGTCGAAGCTCTCGTTCCAGAACCGCTCGAACCCGCCGGTCCACTCGTGGACCGGCCGCAGCCCGCGCGCGTCGAGGTCGTACAGGCGCTGCTTGCCTGCCTTGCGGTCGCCGCACCAGCCCGACCTCCCGGAGCACCCGCAGGTGCTTGGACGCCCCCGGCTGGGTGATCCCCAGCTCCCGGGCCAGCTCGGTCACCGGCCGCTCACCGGCCCGCAGCAGCACCAGGATCTCCCGGCGCTGCGGTTCGGCGATCGCGTTGAACACGTCCGACGTCGTCGCTGCTCGTGCCATGGCAGCATCATATTCCGATATCGGCATGCGTCAAGCGAGATGGATCACGCTGGTGCGTTCAGGACGGTCCGCGGTAGTCGTCAGCGGCGGTGCTTCGTGAGCCGGAAGTAGCGCGGACGGGTGAGGGCGGACTCCCTGTCGCGCCCGTCGGTGTAGATGACCTCCATCTGCACCTTGAACCGGCCCGGCCTCACGGTCGGCCGACAGATGCGGAACGGCTTGCTGCCCCGCAGGGGATCGGGTGCGTTGGCGTCGAGCAGGAGGGTTCCCATCTTGCGGTTGCGCGGTGTGTAGAGCTGGATGATCGCCGACCACTCGCCGGTCGGCGGCCGCACGACGTAGTCGACCCGGTAGTTGCGGCAGCCCGGGCGGAGCACCTGGTTGCGGACGTCGGCGTGGCCGTACCACGGGTAGTCCCGCTGCTGCTGGGCGCCGGCGGGGGCCGGGAGCGCGAGGAGGGCCGTCAGCAGCATGGCCAGGGCTGCGGTGATCGAGATCGTGCGGCGGAGCATGCTGGTCCTCCCGAACGCGGAAGCTGGTGTGACCTACGTCAGACCTAACGCGCGCGGAGAGGACGGGTTACGGACCCTTCAGAGCGGGATGTTGCCGTGCCGGCCCGCGGCGGACGCCGTCGCGCTGCACGGCCTCGTCGATGGCGCGGGCGATCGCCGAGCGGGTGCGGTCGGGCGAGACGACCTCGTCGACGACGCCGATCTCGACGGCCTTGTCGACGCCGCCGGCGATCCGCTCGTGCTCGGCGGCCAGCTCGGCCTCGACCTGGCGGGCGGATGTCGGGGGAGACGTCGGCCAGCTTGCGGCGGTGCAGGATCGCGGACCGCGGCGACCGCGCCCATCACCGCGACCTCGGCGCCGGGCCAGGCGAACACCTTGGTCGCGCCGAGCGAGCGGGCGTTCATGGCGATGTAGGCGCCGCCGTACGTCTTGCGGGTGACCAGGGTGACCCGCGGCACCACGCACTCGCCGAAGGCGTGCAGCAGCTTGGCGCCGCGGCGTACCACGCCGTCCCACTCCTGGCCGACGCCGGGCAGGTAGCCGGGCACGTCGACGACGCACGATCAGCGGCACGCCGAACGCGTCGCACATGCGCACGAAGCGGGACGCCTTCTCGGCCGAGAGCGAGTCGAGGCAGCCGCCGAGGCGCAGCGGGTTGTTGGCGACGACGCCGACGGTGCGGCCGCCGAAGCGGCCCAGCGCGGTCACGATGTTGGGCGCCCAGCGCTGCGTGCAGCTCCTGGATCGGTGCCCTCGTCGAGGACGTGCTCGACGAGCGGGTGCACGTCGTAGGCGCGCTTCTTCGACTCCGGCAGCAGCGCTCGAGGTCGACGGTCGTCGACGTCGTCGACGACCGAGGCTGCCCTGGGCGCCGAGCAGGCCGGCGACGGCGCGGGCCCGGTCGAGCGCCTCCTGCTCGGACTCGGTGAGGATGTGCACGACGCCGGAGCGGCGGCCGTGCGGCTCGGGGCCGCCGAGGCGCAGCATGTCGACGTCCTCGCCGGTGACCGAGCGGACGACGTCGGGGCCGGTGACGAAGATCCGGCCCTCGGGCCCGAGGATCACGACGTCGGTGAGCGCCGGGCCGTACGCCGCGCCGCCGGCCGCCGGGCCGAGCACGACCGAGATCTGCGGGATCGTGCCGGAGGCCTGCGTCATCGCCTGGAAGATCCGCCCGACGGCGTGCAGCGACAGCACGCCCTCGGCGAGCCGGGCGCCGCCGGAGTGCCACAGGCCGATGATCGGCACCCGCGTCGGTGATGGCGCGATGGTAGGCGTCGACGACGACCCGGCAGCCGACGTCGCCCATCGCCCCGCCCATGACCGTCGCGTCGGAGCAGAAGGCGACGACGCGGGTGCCGTCGACCGTGCCGACGGCGGCGAGCATGCCGGAGTCGTCGTCGGCGGTGATCAGCTCGAGGCTGCCCTCGTCGAGGAGCGCGGCGAGCCGGGTGACCGGGTTGCGCGGGTCGTCGACTCGCGGGGGAGCTTCGCGGCGCTGGCCACGGGTGCGGCAACGGCGGTCATCTAGACGCTGCCGAAGGCGACGGCGACGTTGGCGCCGCCGAAGCCGAACGAGTTGTTGAGCGCGGCGATGTCGCCGCTGCGGCAGGTCGCGGGCCTTGGTGGCGATGTCGAGCTCGACCTGCGGGTCCTGGTCGTCGAGGTTGATCGTCGGCGGCGACGACCCGGTGGTGGAGGGCGAGCACGGTGGCGATCGGCCTCCAGGGCGCCGGCGCCGCCGAGCAGGTGGCCGGTCATCGACTTGGTGCTGGTGACGACGACGTCGTCGGACGTGCTCGCCGAGGGTGGCGTGCAGCATCAGGCCCTCGGCGATGTCGCCCTGCGGGGTCGAGGTGGCGTGGGCGTTGACGTGGGCGATCGTCGCCGGGCCGATGTCGGCCTCGGCGAGCGCCCGCTTGATCGCGCGCGAGCCGCCGCGGCCGGCCGGGTCGGGCTGGGCGATGTCGTGGGAGTCGGCGGTGATGCCGGCGCCGAGCACCTCGGCGTAGATCTTGGCGCCGCGGGCCCGCGCGTGCTCCTCGCGACTCGAGGACCAGGACGCCGGCGCCCTCGCCGAGCACGAAGCCGTCGCGGGCGGTGTCCCACGGCCGGGAGACGGTGGTCGGGTCGCCGCCCTCCTCGCTGCCTGTCTTCGACAGCGCCATCATGTTGCGCGAACGCCGCCATCGGCAGCGGGTGGATCGCCGCCTCGGTGCCGCCGGCGACCACGACGTCGGCCCGGCCGAGCCGGATCTGGTCGAGGGCGAGCGAGATGCGCCTCGTTGCCGGAGGCGCAGGCGGAGACCGGGGTGTTGACGCGCGGCCCGGGCGCCGACGTACAGGCTGATGTTGCGCGGCGGGGGCGTTGGGCATCAGCATCGGTACGGCGAGCGGGGAGACCCGGCGCGGGCCCTTCTCCTTGAGCGCGTCGTAGTTGTCGAGCAGGGTCGTGACGCCGCCGATGCCGGAGGCCATCGCGACGCCGACGCGGTCGCTCGTCGAGCTCGTCCGACGCTCCGCGAGGCCGGCGTCCGCCCAGGCCTCCATGGCCGCGACCATGGCGAACTGGGAGGAGCGGTCGAGGCGGCGGGCCTTGACCCGCTCGAGCACCTCGGTCGGCTCGACGCGATGCGGCCGGCGATCTTGACCGGCATGTCGCTCGGCCCAGTCGTCGGTCGAGGACGCGGACGCCGGAGCGGCCGGCGACCAGGGCGTCCCAGGTGCTGGCGACGTCGCCGCCGACGGGGCTGGTGGTGCCCAGACCGGTGACGACGACTCGTGTGCGACTCATCGGATGCCCTTCCTCGCGTGCAGGTGCTGACGGGCGGTCGGAGCGATCAGGCCTGGGCGCGTCTCGATGTACGCGACGGCGTCGCCGACGGTCTTGAGGTTCTTGACCTCGTCGTCGGGGATCGTGACGCCGAACTTCTCCTCGGCGGCCACGACGACCTCGACCATCGACAGCGAGTCGACGTCGAGGTCGTCGGTGAACGACTTGTCGAGCTGGACGTCGTCGGCGTCGATGCCGGCGACCTCGTTGACGATCTCGGCGAGGTCGGCGCGGATCTCTTCGGTGGTGGCCATCAGGCTGGTTCCTTTCGGTGTGGTGGTCATCGGGTGGTGAGACTGTGGTTCGGACAGCTCAGGGGACGGTGACGACCTGGGCGGCGTACGCCAGGCCGGCGCCGAAGGCGATGAGCAGGGCAGGTCGCCGCGACTTGGCGTCGCCGTCCTCGACCATCCGGTCGAGGCGAGCGGGATGGAGGCCGCCGACGTGTTGCCCTGCTCGGCGATGTCGCGGGCGATCTTCACCGTGCTCGGGCAGCTTCATCGCCCGGGCCATCGCGTCGATGATGCGCATGTTGGCCTGGTGGGGCACGAAGAAGTCGAGGTCGTCGACGGTGACGCCGGCGCGGTCGAGGGCCTGCGGGCCGACCTTGGCCATCTCGAACGACGCCCAGCGGAAGACCGGCGTTGCCCTGCATGGTCAGGTGCGGCATCCCGGGCTCGTCCGGCCGCGACCACGTCGCGCCAGTCCTCGCGCTGCCGGATCAGGTCGTACTGCTCGCCGTCGGAGCCCCAGACGACCGGGCCGATGCCGGGGTCGTCGCTCGGCCCGACCACGACGGCGCCCGCGCCGTCGGCGAAGATGAACGCGGTGCCGCGGTCGTCGGGGTCGGTGATGTCGGAGAGCCGCTCGACGCCGATCACCAGGGCGTAGCTGGCGGTGCCGCCGCGGACCATGTCGGAGGCCAGGGCGACGCCGTGGCAGAAGCCGGCGCAGGCCGCGGAGATGTCGAACGCGGCCGGCCTGGTCGGTGCCGAGCTCGTGGGCGATCGCGGTCGCGACGGCGGGGGTCTGCAGCATGTGGTGACGGTCGCGACGACGACGGCAGTCGATCTGGGCGGCGTCGATGCCGGCGTGCGGCGAGCGCCTCGCGGCGACGCTGCGACGCACATCAACTGCACGGTCTCGTCGGGCGTCGGCGAAGCGGCGCTCCTTGATGCCGGAGCGCTGCTGGATCCACTCGTCGCTGGAGTCGATCGCGTCGATGACCTCGGAGTTGGGGACCACCCGTCAGGGCCGGTAGGCGCCGATGCCGAGGATGGCGGCGTGGGGCGCGCCGGTGGGTGTCCTGCATGGTGGTCATGTCGACCCCTTCCGGGTGCAGGCGGAGCAGCGGCTGGCCGGGGGAGACCAGGTCGCCGTCCTCGACGAGCCACTCGACGATGGTGCCGCCGTGCGGCGCGGCGACGGCGGACCCGTCGCGCAGGCTGCGGACGGCGCCGATCGCGGCGCTCGCGGTGAGCAGGAGTCGCGCGGCCTCGGCGGCCGCGTCGAGGTGGAACGTGCCCTTGGCGGGCGAGACCACCATCCGCCAGGTCGGCGTGGTGTCGATCAGCGAGCGCCTCGCCGTGCTTGTCGCAGAAGTCGCGGGCGTCGTCGAGCTGGTCGGGGGTCTTCAGGGCGAACGTCTCGACGCCCTTCAGGGCCCGCTTGGCGATGCCGGTGAGCGTGCCGGCCGGCGGCATCTCGAGGATGCCGGTGACGCCCGAGGTCGCGCATGGTCTCCAGGCAGAGGTCCCAGCGGACCGGGTTGGCGATCTGGCTGACGATCCGCGTGAGGACCTCGCGGCCGTCGTGGACGACCTGGCCGTCGGCGTTGGAGATCAGCGGGATGCGCGGGTCGTGGGTGGAGACCGCCGCGCGCGAGCTTGGCCAGACGTGGCGACGGCGGGGCGCCATGTGCTCGGTGTGGAACGCGCCGGCGACGGAGAGCGGCATCAGCCGGGCCTTCGTCGGCGGGTCGTCGGCGAGCGCGGCCAGCTGCTCGACGGTGCCGGCCGCGACGATCTGGCCGGGGCCGTTGTCGTTGGCGGGGGTGAGGCCGTGCTTGTCGAGCGCGGCCAGCACCTCGTCGCGGTCGCCGCCGAGCACCGCGGTCATGCCGGTGGGGGTGGCCGCGGCGGCCTCGGCCATCGCCTTGCCGCGCTCGCGGACCAGCACCATCGCCTGCTCGGCGGTGATCGCCCGGGCACCCGCCGCGGCGGTCAGCTCGCCGACGCTGTGGCCGGCGACGGCGCCGATCCGGCCGAACGCGTCGGCCGGGTGCGGGAAGAGCGCGAGTGCGGCGACCAGGCCGGTGGCGACCAGCAGCGGCTGCGCGATCGCGGTGTCGCGGATGGTGTCGGCGTCGGCCTCGGTGCCGTAGTGGGCCAGGTCGAGGCCGGCCACCGTCGGAGAGCCAGTCGAGCCGCTCGGCGAACGCGGGGTCCTCGAGCCACGGGGCGAGGAAACCGGGGGTCTGGGCTCCCTGTCCGGGAGCGACGATGACCAGCACGGATCCACTCTGCCGAAGTACGGAGCCCGGACGCGCGTCCGGCACGCACGAAATAGGCCCGCAGTATTTGTAGGGTTCCTACAAGTCACCGCGGTGTCCGGCCGGAGGCGGCCCAGCGGTCAGCGCGACCCGGAGCGTGTAGGGCGTCACGGGGGTCGGACGGGGGTGAGGCCGGTGAGCGTCGGCGATGCCGGCGCAGCCGGTAGCGGACGGTGTTGGCGTGCACGAAGAGCGCGCGGGCGGTGCCTCCAGCGAGCCGCCGCGGCGAGGTAGGCCGTGGAGCGTCTCGATCAGCGCCGCGCCGGGCCGCGACGAGCGGCACGTGGATCTCGTCGACCAGGTGCGGCGGGCGTGCCCGTCGCCGGCCAGCGCCCGCTCGGGGAGCAGGTCGTCGCCGTGCACCGGCCGGGGTGCGTCGGGCCAGCCGCGCGGCGGCGCGGTAGCCCGGCGAGGGCGGCGCGGGCCGAGACGTGGGCGTCGCCCAGGTCGTCGACCACCGGGCCGACCACCACCGGGCCCTCGCCGAAGAGCCGGCGCAGCTCGGCGCCGACGGCTCGCGGGCGTCGACGCCGCCCAGCACCACGACCAGCCGGTCGCCCTGGGCGGCGCAGAGGGCGCGGGCCCGGCGTCGTGCGCGATGCGGCGTACGCGTCGTACAGTCGGTGTCGGTGCGCCGCTCGGCGGAAGGTGCCGACCACCACCGGACGTGGCCCTCGGCCGCCCAGCCCAGGGCGCTGGCCCGCGAGACGATGCCTCGTCGCTCTCGCCGCGCAGCACCGAGTCGACGACCAGCGCCTCCAGCCGGGCGTCCCAGGCGCCGCGCATCTCGGCGGCCCGGGCGTAGACCTCGGCGGTGGCGAAGGCGACCTCGCGGCCGTAGCGCAGCCCGAGCCCCGGACGTCGGCGCGGCGTCGGGCCGACCAGGTCGTCGACGTTCTGCTCGACCACCTCGATCGAGAGCCGCACCAGGGCGACGGTGCGCTGCAGGCTGATCGTGCCCGCCAGCGCGCGCGGGGCCGCGCCGAAGACGGCGCCGCCACGGCGAACGACGCGGCGGCGGCGGACTGCGCGTCGCGGTACCAGTCGACGAAGGCCGGGATGCCGGCCTGGACGATCATGGCCGATCCAGGACGCTCCTCGGCGCTCAGCTCGCGGAACCACGGCATCTCGCGCTCCATCCGGGCCAGGGCCGAGGTGCTGAGCGCGCCCGCCTGGAGCGTCAGCCGGGCGGGCCGTCTGCCCGGTCGCGGCTAGGCTGCTCGGCGAGTCGATGGTGGACCACGATGCGATCCCGCTAGTGCACGTGCGGGCGGGTCGCGCGATTCATCGTCCGTCGGTCTGCGCTGTCCGTTGTGGTTGAATCCTGACACCTCGTTCACTGGGAGGCCGGTGTGTCACGTGAGCGCCACGAGGTCCAGCACGTCACGATCCACGGACACCACCGCGCCTTCGTGAAGGTCGGCTCGGGCCCGGCCCTGCTGCTCCTGCACGGCCTCGGCTGCGACCACACGACCTGGGACCCGGTGATCGACTCGCTGGCCCGCCGCTACACGGTGATCGCCCCCGACCTGCTCGGCCACGGCAGTCCGCCAAGCCGCGCGCCGACTACAGCGTCGGCGGCTACGCCAACGGGATGCGCGACCTGCTCACCGTGCTCGGCATCGACAAGGTGACGGTCGTCGGCCACAGCCTCGGCGGCGGCGTGGCGATGCAGTTCGCCTACCAGTTCCCCGAGCGCACCGAGCGGATGGTGCTGGTCGCCCCCGGCGGCCTCGGCCCCGAGGTCACCCCGGCGATCCGGGCGGTCACGCTGCCCGGGTTCCACCAGCTGATGGGGCTGCTGACCCTGCCCGGCGTGCGGCACGTCGGCGCCGCCGGCCTGCAGGCGCTGTCGCGACCGGGCTCGCCGGACCACGCGTGACCTCGACGAGGTCGCGGACATCTACGAGTCGTTCAAGGACCCCGCCACCCGGGCCGCGATCCGCCACGTCGTGCGCGCCGTGGTGGACTGGAAGGGCCAGATCGTCACCATGGCCGACCGGGCCTACCTCACCGAGGCGATGCCGATGGCGGTGATCTGGGGCACGCGAGGACACGGTCATCCCGGTGCGCCACGCCGACAACGCGGCCACCATCGCCCCCGAGTGCCCGGGTCGAGGTGATCGCCGAACGCCGGCCACTTCCCGCACAAGGACCACCCCGAGCGGTTCGTGAAGATCCTCAACGACTTCGTCCGCACCACCCAGCCGGCGACGTACTACCGGGCCGGGTGGCGCACGCTGCTGCGCAGCGGGCAGGCCGGCCCTGCGCTCGTCCGCGGACGTCACGTCGATCGCGAGCCGCGCCACGACAGCGTGACTCGGGGCTCGATGTCTGAGTAGTACCGCGAAGCGCTACGGATGGCGCGGCAGAGCGGCCAGCTCCTCGGCCAGGGCCTCGGCCGGAGTGTCGGCGGGCACGAATGCGCGGTCGTGACCACTCGCGGCGTCGACGACGACCTGCGATCTTCGACCGGTGACGTGGGACTGCGCTGGTCGCCCACCTCGAGCACCTTCGCGCCGTCGGGGGCGAACGCCGACATGTGCAGTGCCGACCCGGAGCACCCGGCGAGCACCTCGGCGTTGGCGACGACGCGGAGCTGGTCGTCGACGGGGCAGGATCTCGGGGGCGACCACCTCGAACCCGGCGCCGGCGAAGACACGATCGAGGTCGGCGTCGCGCTGCGCGGTCGTGCGGGGCTGACGGCGGTCACCGGTCGCCCGGCGCTCGGCGTTGAAGCGCGAGCGCGACAGGTAGACGCGCGTCGGCGCGTCCGGTGCTCGGAACTGGTCGGCGATCGAGCTCCACACGCGGCGGGCCTGGGGGTGCGCCCACCCGTTCGGGACGACCGCGCGGGAGGGGACGACGAGCTCGTCGACCCGCAGGGCGCGGCCGGTGCCCACCACCTTGACCGGCAGGTCGCCCAGACCGAGGAGCTCGAGCGTCCGGTGCTGCCACGGCTCGACCGACCACGGGCGTGGGAGGTACTTGTGGAAGACGAGGCCCTCGACGTCCTCGCCCTCCGGCCAGAGCGTCGTGATGGTCTCGACCATGAAGTGGCCGAAGTGCTGGATCCAGTGTCCGCCGTACAGCCAGCGACCGGTGAGCCGCTCCTTGACGCGGTCCGGTCCGACCTGGCGGGCCGGGTCGGCCTGGACCCACGGGTAGCCGGTCAGGGCGATCTTCTGCGACGCGGTGACCAGCTGCCCGTCGCCGTCGTACACGGCTCCCTTGAGGTAGCGGTGGGGCCGCCCGTAGGTCCTGAGCGGGCCGTGTTCGACCCTGCTCAGGTAGGCGTCACGGACCGTGTGGAGCTCGGGTTCGTCCCGCGGTGCCTCCGGAAAGGTGGCCCGGCTCCACTCCACGCGCCTCAGGCGTCTCCACCCTCCTGCTTCACGCCGGAGACCGCGGTGGGGTCGTCGATGCGGTACTGGGCGGCCGCCTTGGCCACCAGGGCCGGGTCGATCTCGCCGGCGTCCGCGAGGGCCTGCAGGGCCCGGACGACGACCGACTGCGCGTCGATGCGGAAGAAGCGCCGCGCGGCGGGGCGGGTGTCGGCGAAGCCGAACCCGTCGGCGCCGAGCACGCAGTAGTCACCGGGCACCCAGCGCGCGATCTGCAGCGGGACGGCGGCCATGTAGTCGGACACGGCCACGAACGGTCCGCTCGCGCCGTCGAGCTTCGTGGTGACGTACGGCGTGCGCTGCGGCTCGTCGGGGTGGAGGAGGTTCCAGTCCTCGGCGGCGACGGCGTCGCGGGCCAGCTCGTTCCACGAGGTGACCGACCAGGTGTCGGACTGGACGCCCCACTCCTCGGCCAGCAAGCGGCCCGCCTCCTTGACCCACGGGAACCCGACACCGGAGGCGATCAGCTGCACCCGTGGCGCATCTGCTGCTCCGTCGCCCGTGGAGACCTTGTGCACACCGCGCAGGATGCCCTCGACATCGACGTCGTCGGGCTCGGGGGGCTGGGCCACCGGCTCGTTGTAGACGGTGATGTAGAAGATGACGTTCTCGCCGTCGCCGGACGGTCCCTCGGTGCCGTACATGCGCTCGAGGCCCGAGCGCATCACGTGCGCGACCTCGTAGGCGAACGCCGGGTCGTAGTGCACGACGGCCGGGTTGGTCGCGGCCAGCAGCGGGGAGTGGCCGTCGGCGTGCTGGAGACCCTCACCGGTCAGCGTGGTGCGACCGGCGGTGGCGCCGATCAGGAACCCGCGCGCCAGCTGGTCGGCCATCGCCCAGATGGAGTCGCCGGTGCGCTGGAAACCGAACATCGAGTAGAAGATGTAGAACGGGATCATGTGCTCGCCGTGGGTCGAGTACGCCGACCCCGCCGCCGTGGCCGAGGCCATCGCGCCGGCCTCGGAGATACCCTCGTGCAGCATCTGGCCGCTCGTCGACTCCTTGTACGACAGCAGCAGCTTGCGGTCGACCGACTCGTACTGCTGACCGCCGGGGTTGTAGACCTTGGCGCTCGGGAACATGGAGTCCATGCCGAAGGTGCGGTACTCGTCGGGCGCGATCGGCACCAGGCGCTGGCCGATCTCGGGGTCCTTCATCCAGTCCTTGAGCAGGCGGACGACGGCCATGGTGGTGGCCACCGCGTGCTTGCCGCCACCCTTCTTGAGCTCGGCGTAGACGGCATCCCCCGGGAGCTTGAGCGGCTTGGCGCGCACGACGCGCTTCGGCAGCGAGCCACCGAGCGCCTCCCTGCGCTGGCGCATGTACTCCATCTCGGGGGAGTCATCGCCCGGGTGGAAGAACGGCGCGGCCCCGGTCTCGTCGTAGCTGCGCTCGAGGTCGCGGTCGGAGATCGGCAGGTACAGCCGGTCGCGGAACTTCTTGAGGTCGTCCTGCGTGAGCTTCTTCATCTGGTGGGTGGCGTTCTTGCCCTCGAGGGCGTCGATCGTCCAGCCCTTGACGGTCTTCGCCAGGATCACCGTGGGCTGGCCCACGTGCTTGGTGGCGGAGTCGAAGGCGGCATAGACCTTGCGGTAGTCGTGACCACCGCGCGGCAGCTTCTGGATCTGGCCGTCGCTCATGTGCTCGACCATGCGACGCAGCCGCGGGTCGGGTCCGAAGAAGTTCTCGCGGACGTAGGCGCCGTCCTCGACCGAGTAGGTCTGGAAGGCGCCGTCGGGGGTGCTGTTCATCTTGTTGACCAGGACGCCGTCGACGTCGCGGGCGAGCAGGTCGTCCCAGCCCTGGCCCCAGATCACCTTGATCACGTTCCAGCCGGCGCCGCGGAAGTTGGCCTCGAGCTCCTGGATGATCTTGCCGTTGCCGGTGACCGGACCGTCGAGCTGCTGCAGGTTGCAGTTGACCACCCACACCAGGTTGTCGAGCTCCTCGCGGGCCGCGATCCGGATCGCACCGAGCGACTCGGGCTCGGCCATCTCGCCGTCACCCAGGAACGCCCACACGCGCTGGTCGGCGGTGTCCTTGATGCTGCGGTTGTGCAGGTAGCGGTTGAACCGCGCCTGGTAGATCGAGTTGATGGCCGTCAGGCCCATCGAGACCGTCGGGAACTCCCAGAACTCCGGCATCAGCCGGGGGTGCGGGTACGACGACAGCCCGGCGTGCGGGCCGTGCTGGACCTCCTGGCGGAACCGGTAGAGCTGCTCCTCGGTGAGCCGCCCCTCCAGGAACGCGCGGGCGTAGATGCCGGGGGAGGCGTGGCCCTGGATGAAGACCTGGTCGCCCCCGCCCTCGTGCTCCCTGCCGCGGAAGAAGTGGTTGAAGCCGACCTCGTACAGGCTGGCCGACGACTGGTAGGTCGCGATGTGGCCGCCGACCTCGAGGCCCTTGCGGTTGGCGCTGGACACCATCACCGCGGCGTTCCAGCGCAGGAAAGCGCGGATCCGCTGCTCGACGTCGTAGTCGCCGGGGAACCACGGCTCGCGCTCGGGCGGGATCGTGTTGATGTAGTCGGTGCTGCGCAGCGCCGGCACTCCGACCTGGGTGTGCCGCGCTCGCTCGAGCAGACGCAGCATGACGTAGCGGGCGCGCTCGCGTCCGCGTTCGTCGACCATGGCGTCGAACGAGTCGAGCCAGTCCTGGGTCTCGTCGGGATCGATGTCGGGAAGCTGGGTCGGCAGTCCTTCGTGGATCACTGATGGGGTCGAGCCGGATCGCCGGCTCGTGCTGTCTGGGGAGGTGGGTGTCTCGCCGCTCACCTGTTCATCGTCGCACGCTGGGCGGGCCGGTGAAATCTGCACGTCCGCTACTGGTTGGTAGCCACCGATCGCCGGCCGCCGCGCCGCAGTTCTGCGGTTCCGCTTGCAGGTTCAGCCCTTCTCCGATGGACTACGCCCCATCAACCACGTTATCGATGGAGGCGTCCAGTGAGCTCGACCGCGGGTGGCGGGACCACCCAGTCAGGAACAACCGGCCCTACGAGTGCTGCAAGTCCCGCCGAACGGCTCGGCTTCAAGACGGGCATGGTCATCCAGGAGCTTGGCTGGGACAACGACACCGACGACGACCTGAGGGTCGCGATCGAGGACACCATCGACGCCGACATGGTCGACGGCGACTACGGCAACGTGGTCGACGCGGTGGTGCTCTGGTGGCGTGACGACGACGGCGACCTGGTCGACGGCCTCGTCGAGGCGCTGACCGACCTCGTGGGCGGAGGCGTGATCTGGCTGCTGACGCCCAAGATCGGCCGGCCCGGCGCCGTCGACGCAGCCGACATCACCGAGGCGGCACCGATCGCCGGCCTCGCCCAGACCACGACCGCCGCGGTCAGCAAGGACTGGTCGGCCATCCGGCTGGTGGCTCCCAAGACACCCGCGTAGGACGCTCCTGCACGACCACTACTGTGACGTCGTGCTCAAGAAAGCTGACCACGGGAGTCGTCGCCGCCGGCACCTCGATCAAGGTGCTCGGTGGGGCCGGCATCATCCGTCCCTACTCGCCGCTCACCCTGGCCCGGCTGGGCCGCACCCTGAAGGACTGGGGCACCGGTCCGGCCGGGGGTTTCGCCTCGCTCGCACTGCGCGTCCCCGACCAGATCGGCCTGGTCGACGAGCTCGGCGAGCTGACCTTCGGCGAGCTGCACGAGCGGTCGAACTCGCTGGCCCGCGCGCTGCGCGAGCTGGGCGTGGGCGAGGGAGACGGCGTGGCCATCATGTGCCGCAACCACCGCGGGTTCGTCGACGCCAGCATCGCCGTGGCCAAGCTGGGCGCCGACACGATCTACCTCAACACGGCCTTCGCCGGCCCCCAGCTCGTCGAGGTGCTCGAGCGCGACCAGCCCAAGGTGGTCGTCTACGACGAGGAGTTCGCCGGACTGGTCGCCGACGCCGACGTGGCCGTCGCGCGTGATCGGCTGGACCGAGGACGACGGCGCAGCCGGCGCCCCGGGCGACGTCGCGACGCTGGAGTCGCTGATCGAGTCCCACGACTCCCGCGACCTGACGCCGCCGGAGCGGCACGGCCGGATCATCATCCTCACCTCCGGCACGACGGGCACCCCGAAGGGCGCGCCCCGCAGCGAGGCCGGCCTCGAGGCGGCGGTGTCGCTGCTCTCCTCGATGCCCCTGAAGTACGGCTGGCGCACCCACATCGCCGCCCCGCTGTTCCACACCTGGGGCTTCGCCCACCTCGCCCTCGCCATGCTGCTCGGCTCGACCGTGGTGCTGCGTCGCCGATTCGACCCCGAGGAGTTCCTCGAGACCGTGGCAGCGGCACCGGTGCGACTCGGCCGCCGTCATCCCCGTCATGCTGCAGCGGATCCTGGCCCTGCCCCAGGAGACCCGCGACCGCTACGACCTGCCCGGGCTGAAGGTCGTGGCCAGCTCCGGCTCGGCGCTGCCGGGTGACCTCGCGATCACCTGGATGGACCAGTTCGGCGACAACCTCTACTCGACCTACGGCTCCACCGAGGTCGCCTACGCCGCCGTCGCCGGGCCAGCCGACCTGCGCGCCGCGCCCGGCACGGCGGGTCGGCCGCCGTACGCGACGATCGTGAAGATCCTCGACGACCAGGGTTCCGAGGTGCCGCCGGGCACCTCGGGTCGGATCTTCGTCGGCAACGGGCTGCTCTTCGAGGGCTACACCGGCGGCGGCCACAAGGAGGTCGTCGACGGGCTGATGTCGACCGGCGACGTGGGCCGGTTCGGCGACGACGACCGCCTCTACGTCGAGGGTCGCGACGACGAGATGATCGTGTCGGGTGGTGAGAACGTCTTCCCGAAGGAGGTCGAGGACTGCCTCGCCCGCCACGACGCGGTCGACGACGTCGCCGCGATCGGGGTCGACGACGACGACTACGGCAAGCGGCTGCGGGCGTTCGTGGTGGTCACCGACAGCGCCGTGTCGGAGGACGACCTCAAGGGCTGGGTCAAGGAGAACCTGGCCCGGTTCAAGGTGCCCCGCGAGATCGTGTTCCTCGAGGAGCTGCCCCGCAACGCCACCGGCAAGGTGCTCAAGCGCGAGCTCGTCCACCGCGACGACGCAGACGCAGACGCAGACGCAGACGCAGGGCCGGTCGCCGAGTGAGCGGACCCGAGATCGGGGGACCGGCACCCGACTTCACCCTGCGCGACCAGTTCGGCCAGGACGTCACCCTCTCGTCGTACCGCGGGCAGAAGGCGGTCGCGATCCTCTTCTACCCCTACGCGTTCTCCGGGGTGTGCACGGGCGAGATGACCGGCATCCGCGACCGCCTGGCCGACTTCATGACCTTCGACACCGAGGTGTTCGGCATCTCGTGCGACCCGATCTACGCCGTCCGGGCCTTCGCCGACCAGGACGGCCTCAACTTCCCCCTCCTCAGCGACTTCTGGCCGCACGGCGAGGTCGCCCGGGCCTACGACGTCTTCGATGAGACGAGGGGCTGTCCGCGGCGCTCGTCGTACGTCGTCGACAAGGACGGCATCGTGCGCTGGGCCGTGCACAACGCGAACCCCGAGGGACGCGACCTCGACGAGCACCTCGCCCAGCTGCGGGCCCTGGCCTGACGCGGTTGGTCCCACCCGTCTAGACCATTTCGGCAAAATGTGGCGCAGGCGTTGGATCCGCGCGCGGCGCCACGTACAGTTTTTCCTGTTGAACCGCTGGTGACCCGAGACGCCAGCGGTTCGACTCTGTTTTAGGGCAAGCCCCGGTGGAGCGGTCTCCGACCCCACGCGAGCCTCGACACTTGTACTGTGTCCTCGCCGAACGGCCACGGGCGTGTAGCTCAGCGGTAGAGCCCCTCGCTTACAACGAGGTGGTCGGGGGTTCGATCCCCTCCGCGCCCACCGCGACCCGACCGCACCTGTGACGGTCCACGAGCGGAAGGAGCCCTCCGTGCTCGACCAGGTCGACGGACGGTGTGTGGGTCCACCAGAGCGAGCTGCTCCGGAACAACACCGCCGTCGTGCAGGGCAGGGGCGGCGTGCTGCTCGTCGACCCCGGGATCACCGGAGACGAGATGGCGTGTCTGGCCACCGACCTTCGCGACCTGGGCCAGCCCGTGGTGGCAGGCTTCGCGACGCACCCCGACTGGGATCACGTCCTCTGGCACGCCGACCTCGGCGACGCACCCCGGTACGGTACGGCCGGCTGCGCGGCCTTCATGGGAGATCTGCGGTCGGACGCGGACTGGAGGACACGTGTCGCCGAGGGGTTTCCCCCGGAAGTCGCCGACGACATACCGCTGGACCCGTTCGGCCTCGTGACCGGTCTGCCCGCCGGAACCGAGCAGGTTCCTTGGGATGGCCCTGAGGTCCGGATCGTCGAGCATCCGGCGCACGCGCCGGGCCATGCTGCACTCGTGATCCCGGCGCACGGCGTTCTCGTGGCCGGCGACATGCTGTCGGACGTCTTCGTCCCGATGCTCGACGACTGGAACGGCACCAACGACCCGGTCGAGGACTATCTCGTCGGGCTGGGGCTGCTGGAGGCCGTGGCGGACGACGTCGATGTCGTCATCCCGGGTCACGGGTCCGTCGGCGGAGCCGGTCAGGTGCGAGCCCGGATCGAGCTGGATCGCGCGTACGTGCATGCCTTGCGTGACGGCCGGGCTCCCGACGACCCGCGGATCGGCTCATCGGCCGAGCCCGGCTGGGAGTGGGTCGGCGACATCCACGCCGGGCAGGCGCGCAGCCTCGCCGAGAGAACCGGGCGCGAGGCGACGCCGGGCTCGTAGGTCTGGTCAGGTCTGGCGGCGGTGCGGGTTCTCCGCCTCCCACTGGCCCAGCTGGGTCTGCAGCGCCTTCATGACCTCCCAGACCTGGGCCGCGGGGATTCGCACCCGGGTCACGACCTGGGCGTTGACCTGCGCCACCGGGCCGCCGTCCTCGCTGCGGGTCGGCGTCGGGGGCTGGCTCATCGAGACGAAGTCGAGGATGAAGGTCTCGTTGTTGTGCCACACGCTGGCGAAGTCGGCGTAGTGGCCCTCGAGGTGCTCGGGCGGGACGGAGATGTTGAAGCTCGTGGACAGGCCGGAGCCGTTCTCGGTCATGTGCTCATCATGCCGTCCCATCCGAGCGGGCCCGGGCTCCGAACTACTTGCGGGCCCGCGCCGGCTTCCGTGGGGGTGACTGGTGCGGGCCCTCTTTCCCTGCCCGCAAGACAGGTCCGAGCCTCCAGATCCGGACGGCGCACGGTGTCGACCGGGCTGTGAGCCGACTCACGGGCGGGCTCGACCGCACTCCCGGTCGGGCCCGTCGTTCGTTGCCCCGGCCCGATGAGAGACCTCTCATCGCGACCTCACGGACGCCTCACCACGGCTCGACAGAGTCGTTCTCGTCGGGCCGAACCTGCGGCCCTCCGTGAAGGGAACACCAATGAAGATCTCGATCCTCTCCGCCGGCACGCTGGGCGTGGCCGGGCTCGTCGCCGCCGGCCTGATGGCGATGCCGACCGCGACGAGCGCCTCGGCGGGCGCCGAGGACCGGTTCGCCAAGCGCGACGACGCCACCCCCGAGCTGGTGCTGGTCGCCGACGACGACGACGACGACACCAACGCCAAGGACGACACCAACACCCGGACGCGCTCGAACAACACCAACTCGCGCAGCCGCAACGACAACACCGGCACCGGCACCCGGACCGGCCGCGACGACAGCCGCGACCGCAAGGTCAAGGACGTCACCAACGACGGCCCCGGCAAGCGGAAGATCGACTTCTCGAGGAACGACACCAACGACCGCTCGCGCCACAACACGCGCGGCCGCTGACGGTCACCCGATGACCAGGCCCGACAGCTGGCACCTGGGCGAGGGAGACCCGATCACCCCCGAGCTGACCGCGATGCGGCTGCTCGGGGGCGGGTCGGCCTACGAGGCCTACCTCGCCTTCGACGACATCACCTTCGCCCCCGTGGTCGTCAAGCTGCTGCGTCCCGACCAGGTGGACGACGAGCGCAGCCTGCGCGGCCTCGAGCGCGAGGTCCGGATGCTGGCCACGGCCAACCACCCGGTCGTCGTCCGCGGACTGCGACACGTGCTCGACGGCGACCGGCCCCACGTCGTCCTCGAGAACATCGACGGGCCGCGGCTCTCGAGCCTGATCCGCCGCTACGGCCGGCTCTCCGAGCAGCAGTACCTACCGCTGGCGATCGACATCGCCTCGGCCCTCCACTACTTCAGGCACCTCGACGTGTGCCACCTCGACATCAAGCCGAGCAACGTGATCATGGGCGCGCCCGCGCGCCTGATCGACCTGTCCGTGGCCCGACGCGCCGACCGGGCGGCCTCGCTGACCTCGGCCATCGGCACCGACTTCTACATGTCACCCGAGCAGGCCCTGCCCGGCGAGCGGGGCGAGCCCGGCCACGCCAGCGACGTGTGGGGGCTCGGCGCGACCCTGTTCCACGCCGTCGCGGGCTACCGGCCCTTCGACGAGGGCGTCGCCGACGACGACGACGCGCAGGTGCGGTTCCCGCAGCTGGTCGACGAGCCCTACACGCTGCCCGACGGAGTGCCGGAACCGGTGGCCAAGGTGCTCTACGCGACCCTGTCGCCGCGACCCGAGGACCGCCCGGAGCCGCGCGAGATCGCCGACGCCCTCGAGCCGGTGCTCAGCGCGCAGCCGGCCGCGAGGCTGAGCTTCAAGGTCAAGGGCTACTGACCCCCGTCCCCCGGGGGCGCTGCCCCGTCGCTCTCCGAGTGACGGGGCATGCGTCTGCTCAGGCGTTGAACCGGTAGCCCATCCCGCGGACGGTGGCGATCGTGTCGGCGCCGAACTTCTTGCGCAGGTAGCCGACGTAGACGTCGACCACGTTGGAGCCGGGGTCGAAGTCGAGGCCCCACACGTGGTCGAGCAGCTGCTCGCGCGACAGCACGTTGCCGGCGTTCAGCATGAACGTCTCGGCCAGGGTGAACTCGCGCGCCGACAGGTCGACCTCGCGGCCGCCGACCGTGGCGCGCCGGGTGCGGAGGTCGAGGCGCACGACGCCGGCCTCGAGCGAGTCGCGGGCCGGGGTGCTCTCGAATCCGTTCAGCTGGCGCAGGCGCAGCCGCACGCGGGCGAGCAGCTCGGCGAACCGGAACGGCTTGGGCATGTAGTCGTCGGCGCCACCCTCCAGGGCCGAGACGGTATCGCTGACCGAGTCGCGGGCGGTGAGCACGATGACCGGCACCTTCGAGCCCTGGGCGCGCAGCTGCTCGAGGACGCCGTACCCGTCGAGCCGCGGAAGGCCGATGTCGAGGACGACGAGGTCGTGGTCGCCGCTCATCGCCTCGTCGAGGCCGTTGAGCCCGTCGGTGACGATCGTGGCCACGTGACCCTCGGCGCGCAGGCCCTTGGCCACGAAGGCGGCGATCCGAGTCTCGTCCTCGACGATCAGGATCCGGGCCATCAGACCTCCTGGTTCACGGGTTGCTCGGCGCGCGGGGACGAGGGCTGATGAGCCGGCAGGACGGGCCGGATCAGGATCTGGGTGTCCGACGCCGGCGGCGGCACGGGCAGCGCCTGCACCGGTATCGAGATCACGAACCGGGCGCCGCCGCGGTACACGTCGTCGAGCCAGGCGTCGCCGCCGTGGGCGCGAGCGATCGCGGTGACGATCGACAGGCCCAACCCGAAGCCCTCGGTGTCGGTGCTCCGCGCCCGGCCGAAGCGTTCGAAGATGCGGGTGCGGTCGGCGTCGGGAACGCCGGTGCCGGTGTCGCGGACCCACCACAGGACCGCGCTGCCGTCGTACGTCGACCCGACGGCCACCTCGTCGCCGGGACTCGTGTGCTTGACGGCGTTGTGGGCCAGCTGCAGCAGGGCCTGGGTGATCCGCTGGTCGTCGGCCTCGATGCTCACGTGCGCGACCTCGTCGGTGGACCAGTCGCGCTCGCCGAGCGCGGTGGCCTTGGCCAGCACGGCCTCGGTGAGGGCGGCGACGTCGACGGGCCCGACGGCGAGGAAGCCGGGGCGCTCGGACTTGGCGAGCAGGATCAGGTCGTCGACCAGGCGCCGCATCCGGTCGACCTCGTCGAGCAGCATCTCGCGGGTCTCGGCCACCTCGACGGGGTCGTCGGCGTCGAGCAGCTCGAGGTGGCCCTGCAGGATCGTCAGCGGCGTGCGCAGCTCGTGGCCGGCGTCGTCGAGCAGCTGACGCTGGCCGGTGAACGCTACGTCGAGCCGGTCGAGCATGCCGTTGAAGGTGCGGGTCAGCGCCGTGACGTCGTCGTTGCCCGAGACGGGCAGCCGCTGGGAGAGGTCGGTCTCGGTGATCTCCTCGGCGGTCCGGCGCACCGCCCGTAGCGGTGCCAGCAGGCGGCCGGCCTGCCAGAAGGCCACGAGCACGATCAGGAACAGCGACAGGGTGGCCACGATCGCGTAGGTCCGCATCGTGCTCCGGATCTCGTCGCGGTCCTCCTCGAGGAGGTTGATCACCAGCAGGGCTCCCGCCTGGTCGCGGATCCTGACGGGCTGCGCGGTGATCATCACCTCGCCCTGCTCGGACTCGATGCGGGTGGTGCCCCCCTCGGTGAGCAGCGGCTCGATGGCGTCGCGGTACACCTGCTCGTCGAAGAGCGGGTCCTGTACCGGCGCGATGTCGTTGCCCTCTCCGGCAAGCTGCCCGACGAGCAGCTCGTCGTCGTCGGGCACGTTGCGCGCTGATGAAGAGCTCCAGCAGTCGCTGCACGCTCGCGAAGTCCTCACCGGTCGCTGGGTCGACCCCCTTGGCGAGCGACCGGAACTCACCGAACTCCTGGTCGACCTCGCTCGCCGTGTTGGCGTCGAGGCGCCGCAGCTCGATGAAGTAGACCAGCAGCCCGGCCCCGACGAGGGTGGCGGCGACCAGGAGGGCCACGGCGGCGGTGATCCGGACGCGCACCGACACGCCCGACCGAAAAGGTCGGGCGCTGCCGGGGTCGGTCGTCGTGTCAGTCGTCGTCGTCCCCGTCGTCGGAATCACCGCCACCGCCGCCACCACCGTCGTCGGTGTTGGTGTCGGCGTCCGAACCGCCGTCGCCCCCGTTGCCCCCGTTGCCGCCGTTCGCCGCCGTTCCCACCGTTCGCACCGCGGTCGTCGGTCTGCTGGCCGCCGTTGCCGCCGGCGTTGGTGTCGTCGTCATCGCCGTCGTCCCCGTCGTCGTCCCCGTCGTTGTCCCCGTCGTTGTCCCCGTCGTCGTCCCCGTCGTCGGGGCGGGTGCTGCTGGGGTCGGGCTCGGGCGACTTCGTCGGCGGGGGCGTGCTCGACCCGGGGTCCTGGGGGTCGTTGCCGGTGTCCTCGATCACGATCGGGTCGCGGGGCGCCGGGTTGGCGTTGCCCGACGAGATCAGGGAGCCGGCGACGTAGCCGCCGACCGGCAGCACCAGCAGGAGTGCGATGAGGGTCTTCCACAAGGTGCTCATGACGTCCACGATCCTGCCGCATGGTGGGGTCGGTGTGAGACCCCGATGAGAGGACTCTCATCGGGCAACCTGCAGGCAACGTCGCCGTTACTAGAGTGGCCCCGCTCACCATCCCGCACCAGGAGGGCCCCCGATGTTCGTCCCGTTGAGTGTCACCGACTTCATCGACCGCGCCGTGCAGGTCTACGGCGACCGGGTCGGGGTGGTCGACGAGCCCGACCAGCCGGCGCCGTCGCTCGGCGAGGTGACGTACGCCGAGATGGGCCGACTCGCGCGCCGCCAGGCCGCCCGGCTCGACGAGCTCGGCATCGGGGTCGGCGAGCGGGTGGCGGTGGTCAGCCACAACAGCGCGCGGCTGCTGACGGCGTTCTTCGGCGTCGCCGGCTCGGGACGGGTGCTGGTGCCGGTGAACTTCCGGCTGCGTCCCGACGAGGTGAAGTACATCGTCGAGCACTCCGGCGCACGGGTGGTCTACGTCGACCCCGAGATCGACGAGGCGCTGGCCGACGTGGGTGCCGAGCACCGGTTCGTGCTCGGCGACGACGACGCACTGTGGGGCCCCGCCGACGTCGAGCCGGAGCCCTGGGAGCCCGACGAGTCGGCCACCGCGTGCATCAACTACACCTCGGGCACCACCGCGCGCCCGAAGGGCGTGCAGATCACCCACCGCAACATCTGGGTCAACGCGGTCACCTTCGCGATGCACACGACCGTCAGCGACCGCGACGTCTACCTGCACACGCTCCCGATGTTCCACGCCAACGGGTGGGGCATGCCGTTCGCGATGACCGGGCTGGGTGTGAAGCAGGTGGTGATCCGCAAGATCGACGGCGCCGAGATCCTGCGCCGCGTGCGTGACCACGGCGTGACCGTGATGTGCGCGGCGCCGGCGGTGGCGGCCGCCGTCCTGGAGGCGGCGCAGGACTGGGACGGCGAGATCCCGGGCCGCGACCGGGTGCGCATCATCATGGCCGGGGCGCCGCCGCCGACGAAGACGGTCGCGCGGGTCGAGGCCGAGCTCGGGTGGGAGTTCATCCAGATCTACGGGCTCACCGAGACCTCGCCCCTGCTGACGGTCAACCGGACCCGCGCCGAGTGGGACGACCTGCCGGCCGAGGAGCGCGCCTCGCTGCTGACCCGGGCCGGCGCCCCGGCTCTCGGCGTCCGGCTCGCCACCTCGGAGGCCGAGGAGGGCGCCGGTGAGCTGCTGGCGCGCTCGAACGTCGTCCTCGAGGGCTACTGGGAGCAGCCCGAGGAGACGGCCGCCGCGTTGGCCGACGGGTGGTTCCACACCGGCGACGGCGCGTCGATCGGCGACGACGGGTACGTCACCATCCAGGACCGCAAGAAGGACGTCATCATCACCGGCGGCGAGAACGTCTCGTCGATCGAGGTCGAGGACGTGCTGTTCTCGCACCCCGCGGTCGCCGAGGTCGCCGTGATCGGCGTGCCCAGCGAGAAGTGGGGCGAGACCATCAAGGCCCTGGTGGTGCTCGCCGAGGGTGAGGAGACGAGCGAGAAGGACCTGATCGCCTGGTGCAAGGACAAGGCGGCCGGCTACAAGGCCCCGACGTCGGTGGAGTTCCGCGACGAGCTGGCCCGGACGGCGACCGGCAAGCTGCAGAAGTTCAAGCTGCGTGCGCCGTACTGGGAGGGCTTCCAGCGCCAGGTCAACTGAGGCCGGGTCTCTGTGAGTTTCACCGGTTAACCGGTGAAACTCACGGTTCTGTCGCGAAACTTCATGCCAGAACCGTGAGTTTCGTCCCGCGCCTCCCCGCACGGTGCCCGTCCAGCCGCGACTGCGGACGAGGCGCGGTGGAGTGCTCGCTAACCTGACGCCGTGCCCTCCCTGACCCACGTCGTCGACCTGCTCCACTCCTGGTACCCGCCGCACACGGCGGAGAGCTGGGACGCCGTCGGGCTGGTGGCCGGCGACCCGAAGCAGGACGTGCGCAAGGTGATGTTCGCCGTCGACGTGACCGCCGAGGTGGCCGCCGAGGCCGCCGACTGGGGCGCCGACCTGCTGGTCGTGCACCACCCGCTGTTCCTCAAGCCGGTGCACGGGTTCGCGGCGACGACGCCGAAGGGCCGCACCCTGGCGACGCTGGCGAAGGCCGGCTGCGCGCTGCTGACCGCGCACACCAACGCCGACCAGGCGACCGGTGGCGTCTCCGAGGCCCTGGCCACCGCCCTGGGGCTTGCCGACCAGGCGCCGATCGTCCCGGCCCCGGGTGTGCCGATGGACAAGCTGACCGTCTACGTGCCGACCGACGCGGCGGCCGTGGTGCGGGCGGCGGTGGCCGAGGCCGGCGCCGGCACCATCGGCAACTACGACTTCGCGTCGTTCTCGTCGCGCGGCCAGGGACGGTTCCGGCCGCTGCCCGGTGCGGAGCCGATGATCGGCACCGTGGGTGAGATAGCCGAGGTCGAGGAGATGCGGGTCGAGGTCGTGCTGCCCCGCGGGCAGCGCAGCCAGGTGGTCGCCGCGATGAGGGGCGCACATCCCTACGAGGAACCGGCGTACGACGTGGTCGAGGTCGCCGACGGCGAGGTCGCCCTCGGCGGCACCGGCCGGATCGGCACCATCGCCCGGACGACGCTGGGCGAGTTCGCCGAGGCCGTCGCCGAGGCGCTGCCCGACACCGCCCACGGGGTGCGGGTCGCCGGTGACCCGGCGCGCAGCGTGCGGCGGGTGGCGGTGTGCGGGGGAGCCGGTGACTTCCTGCTCGACACGATCGGCCGCACCGACGCCGACGTGTACGTGACCAGCGACCTGCGGCACCACCCGGCGGCGGAGTTCGCCGAGCGGGGTGGCCCGGCGCTGGTCGACGTCGCCCACTGGGCGGCCGAGTGGACCTGGCTGCCGGTCGTGGCTGCGCGGGTGCGCGACGCGCTCGGGGACGCCGTGCAGACCCGGGTCAGCGAGCTCGTCACGGACCCGTGGACAATGCGGTTGTGAGCAACCCATGAGCACCCCACGACGTTCTTCGCCTCCCCCGTTGCGCTCCTCCGCCGAACAACGCCGCGGGGACCCCGCATGAAGGCCGACCCGAACGCCCAGCTCAGGCTGCTCGACGTCCAGAACCTCGACGCCCGCGTCGACCTGCTGCGTCACCAGCGCGCCCACCTGCCCGAGCTCGCGGAGATCGCGACCCTGGCGGCGAGCCGGGCCGAGGTCGAGGACCAGCGCCGCGACCAGCAGATCGTCGTCGACGACCTCGCGGCGGCACAGCGCAAGGCCGACCTCGACGTCGAGGCGGTCAAGACCCGTCGTACCCGCGACCGCGACCGGATGGCGCAGGGCCTGATCACCAACCCCAAGGACCTCGACCGGATGCAGCACGAGCTCGAGTCCCTCGAGCGTCGGATCGGCGTGCTGGAGGACGAGGAGCTCGAGATCATGGAGCAGCTCGAGGAGGCGCAGGCCGGCCTCGACGAGCTGGTCCAGCGGGTGGCGGCCAGCGACGAGCGGCTGGCCGCGCTCGAGGCGGCCCGCGACGAGAAGCTCGGCGCGCTCGACCGCGAGCTCGCCGAGGTCGGCGCCGAGCGGGCTCCCGCCGTCGCGGAGATCCCCGACGACCTGCTCGCGCTCTACGAGAAGCTGCGCACGAGCAAGGGCGGGGTGGGGGCGGCCGTGCTCACCCAGCGCCGCTGCTCGGGCTGCCAGCTCGGCATCGACAACGCCGAGCTCGGCGTCATCGCCGCGACGCCCGCCGACCAGGTCGTTCGGTGCGAGGAGTGCTCGCGCATCCTGATCCGCACCGCCGAGTCGGGCCTTCCCTAGACCGTGGGAGCTCCACGCTCAGTCGTGATCGAGGCCGACGGCGGCTCGCGCGGCAACCCCGGTCCGTCGGCGTACGGCGCCGTGCTCAAGGACGCCGACACCGGTGCCGTGATCGCCGAGGACGGCACCACGATCGGGGTCGCCACCAACAACGTGGCCGAGTACTCCGGGCTGATCGCCGGGCTGCGGATGGCCGCCGAGCTGGCGCCGGACGCCGACATCGAGGTGCGGATGGACTCCAAGCTCGTCGTCGAGCAGATGTCGGGCAACTGGAAGATCAAGCACCCCGACATGCGGCCGCTGGCGGTGGAGGCCAACCGCCTCGCGCCGTTCGGGACGACGTACACGTGGGTGCCGCGCGAGCAGAACAAGCACGCCGACCGGCTGGCCAACGAGGCGCTCGACGGGAGACGGTCGGGCGTCACCGTGGCGGGGGCGCCGCCGGCTGCGGTGGAGCAGACGGACTCGTTGATCGAGGACGTCGAGAAGCCGGCCCCCGCGCGCGGCTGGACCGGAGGCGCTGGCATCCCGACGACCGTGGTCGTCGTGCGGCACGGTGTCACCAGGCACACCGCGGCGAAGCGGTTCTCCGGCGGGCTCGGTGGCGACAACCCCCCGTTGAGCGACGAGGGCCGCGAGCAGATCCGGGCCGTCGGCGAGTGGCTCGCCCCGATGGCCGAGCAGGTCGGTGCCGTCGTGGCCTCGCCGGTACGCCGGACCCGCGAGTCGGCCGACATCCTGGGCGACCTGCTCGGCGTTCCGGTCTCGGAGGAGCCCGGCTTCGCCGAGATGGAGTTCGGCCACTGGGACGGGCTGACCTTCCCCGAGGTGGGGGAGCGGCACGGCGACGAGCTGACCGCCTGGCTCGGCTCCCTCGACGCCGCGCCCCTCGGCGGTGAGTCGTTCCGCGTCGTCCAGGAGCGGGTGCTCGCCGCCCTCGACCGGCTGCTGGCGGCGTACGCCGGCAAGACGGTGGTGCTGGTCAGCCACGTCACCCCGATCAAGACCCTGGTCGCGCACGCCCTGGACGCGCCGCTGGAGGCGGTCTTCAAGATGGAGCTGTCGCCGGCATCGGTGACGGTGCTGTCGTGGTTCGAGGACGGCCGCGGGTCGATGCGGCTCTACAACGCGCTGCCGCCGGCTCGCGACGCCTTCGTCGCCGCCACCTGGTGATGCTCGCGCGCCGGCACGTCTGTGCGCTGGTCGATCTCGCCGGCGACCGAGTCCTGGTCGTGCCCGGAGCCTCGCGACCGCGACTCCCGGCGCTCGACGACGAGTGGCCCACGCACCGAGACCTGGCCGCCGCCGTGGGCGACCCCGGCGCCGCCATCGTCGCGCCACCACTGCGTGAGGACGACGGCACCGTGGTCGACGTGCTGCTGTGGTCGGGAGGCGGGCCGGACCTCGACGGCGCGGCCTGGCTGCCCCTCGCCGACGTGGCGAGCCTCGACCTCGAAGCCGATGCCCGGACGACACTCGTGGCCCGGGTGACCGAGCTGCGCGACGGGGCGCCCGACGACGGCCGGGAGCCCTGGTTCCTGCCCGGGTGGCTCGACGACGTCGACGCCTGGGTCGACGCGGTGCTGGCACGGCGCGGATCGACCCGCCGGGGGCCGGGCGAGCGGGTCAAGGTGTGGAGCCTGTCGGCGGTCGTGCGGTACCCCGTGCGCGACGCCGACGGCGTCGACGGCCACCTCTGGTTCAAGGCCACGTGCGCCGGGTTCCGCGTCGAGCCGCCGCTGACCGCCTGGCTCGCCGCCCTGGCGCCCGACCGGGTGCCGCGGATCGTCGCCCTCGACACCGAGCGGGCGTGGCTGCTGCTCGAGCCGTTCTCGGAGGCCGAGGAGGATCCGACACTCGGCGGGCTCCGCACCATCGCGGCTGCTCACGCCCGCCTGCAGCTCGACTCGCGTGACCACGTGGCGTCAGTGCTGGCCGCGGGCGCCCCGGATCGCGGAGCGGAGGCGACGATCGCGGCGTTGGGCACGGTGATCCACGACAGCGTCGAGCGTCCGCAGCTGACCGAGGAGCAGCGCGCCGCCGCCGTCCAGGCGGAGCCGTGGCTCGTCGAGCAGGTGCGAGAGCTGCACGCGTGTGGGCTGCCGCTCACCGTCGTCCACGGCGACCTGCACCTCGGCAACGTGGCGTGGGCCGATGCCGGCCCGCTCGTCTTCGACTGGACCGACACGTGCGTCGCCCATCCCTTCCTCGACGGCCGGCACCTGGCCACGAACGCCGCCCACCACCTCGGACCCGAAGGGGCCGACGCCGTCCGTGAGGCCTACCTCGAGGTCTGGCGTGCGGCGTACCCCGACGTCGACCACGACCGGGCCTGGGCGCTCACCGAGGTCGGCGACCTGGTCTTCACGGTGATCTCGTACGAGAGGATCTACCGCGCCCAGCCGGAGTGGTCGCGTTGGGAGCTCGCGACCGTCGTGCCCGAGCTGCTCGACCGGCTGGGAGCGCTCACACCGTCTGGATGACCACGTCGAGCTGGGTGCCCCTGGCGGTGGCGGGGCCGAGCTCGACGGTCCAGCCGAGCCGGGTGAGGGCCTCGGCGAGACGGGTGGGGGTCCGCGGGTCGGCGCCGTCCTCGAGCAGCGCGCGTACGAGCCGGCCCTTGGTGGCCTTGTTGAAGTGGCTGACCACCTGGCGGCGTCCGGCGACCTCGTGCAGCACCCGCACGGTCGCGACGCGGCGCGCCAGGTCGGTCGGCGGGCGCCAGAACGCGGCGTACATCCCGGAGCGGAGGTCGACGAGCAGGCCGGTGCCGAGGGCGTCGGTGACGGCCGGCCCGAGGGTCGCGCGCCACACCCCCGAGACCGGCCCGAGGCCGGGCAGCGAGGCGTCACCCGAGAGCCGGTACGCCGGGATCCGGTCGCCCGGGCGCACCAGCCCGAAGAGGCTGGACGTGACCGCCACCCGCGAGGTGGCCCGTCGCTTCGCGGCGCTCGACAGGGTGGCGAAACCCAGCGCGTCGTAGAGCACACCGGTGTAGACGGCGTCCGCCCTCGCCGTCGGGGACGACGCCGCCCGCGCGTTGAGCGCGACCAGGTCGAGCTGCGACTTCGGGACGTCGAGGGTCTTGGCGGCGACGTCGGGGTCGCCGGAGCACAGCTCGACGAGGGCGTCGAGAACGCGATGCCGGGCACCGGTCAGACCGGGAGACGACAGGGTCTCGAGGTCGAGGGACTTGCCGCGTCGCGGGGCGGACTTGCCCTCGCTGGGCGGCAGCAGGATCAGCACGGCGCCAGCGTAGGGAGGCACGCACGACCGTCTAGGGTCGGGTCATGCCCAGCAGCCGCGTGGTCCGGGTCCGGACCGACGACGATGCCGTGGTCGCCACGCTCCGCCAGGGGATCGAGCAGATCCAGGCCGAGCTCGAGGTGACCCCGGAGTTCCCGCCCGAGGTGGAGGAGGCCGCGGCCCGCGCGGCGGCGTCGCCGCGGC
Organism: uncultured Actinomycetota bacterium; assembly: GCA_963825985.1. Taxonomy (GTDB): domain Bacteria; phylum Actinomycetota; class Actinomycetes; order Propionibacteriales; family Nocardioidaceae; genus Nocardioides. The sequence continues at coordinate 111,469 of CAWGVK010000011.1, forward strand.
TGCCCGACCTCGACCGCACCGACCTGCCGTTCGTGACCATCGACCCCGAGTCGTCGATGGACCTCGACCAGGCCGTGCACGTCGAGCGGGCGGGCGACGGCTACGTCGTCCACTACGCGATCGCCGACCTGGCGGCGTTCATCACCCCCGGCGACCCGGTCGACCTCGAGGCGCACCGCCGCGGCCAGACCCTCTACGGGGCCGACTCGAAAGTGCCGCTGCACCCGCCGGTGATCTCCGAGGACGCCGGCTCGCTGCTGGCCGACCAGGTGCGGCCGGCCCTGCTGTGGACGGTCCAGGTCGACGGCACCGGCGAGGGCGTCGACGTCCACGTCGAGCGGGCCCGGGTGCGCTCCACGGCCAAGCTGTCGTACGCCGGCGCGCAGGCCGCCATCGACGACGGCACCGCAGTCGAGACCCTGCAGCTGGTCAAGGAGATCGGCGAGAAGCGCCTCGCGCGCGACGCCGCCCGGGGAGGGGTGTCGCTGCCGCTGCCCGAGCAGGAGATCGACACGGTGCCCGACGGCGCCGCCGGCCAGTGGCGGCTCGAGTTCCGGAGCATGCTGCCGATCGAGGAGTGGAACGCCCAGATCTCGCTGCTGACCGGCTTCGGCGCCGCCTCGCTCATGGTCTACGCGCGGGTGGGCCTGCTCCGCACGCTGCCGCCGCCCGACCCCCGCGACCTCCAGCGCCTGCACCGCACGGCCCGCGCCCTCGGCGTCGACTGGCCGGCCGAGGTGCTCTACCCCGACTTCATCCGGTCGCTCGACCCCTCACGTCCCGACCACGCCGCGGTGATCGTGGCGAGCGCCCGGCTGCTGCGCGGCAGCGGGTACGTCGCCTTCGACGGCGAGGTGCCGGCCGAGCCGCAGCACGCCGCACTCGCCTCCGAGTACGCCCACGTCACCGCCCCCCTCCGCCGCCTCGCCGACCGGTACGCCGGCGAGGTCTGCGTCGCCCTGTGCGCCGGTGAGCCCGTGCCCGACTGGGTGCTGGCCGCGCTGCCCGGGCTGCCGAAGGAGATGCAGACGTCGGGTGCGAAGGCCGGCTCCTACGAGCGCGCCGTGGTCGACCTGGTCGAGGCCGGGTTGCTCGCCCCACGCGTCGGCGAGGAGTTCGACGGCGTCGTCGTCTCGGTCGACGAGAAGGACGAGCGACACGGCAAGGTCACCGTGCTCGAGGTCGGCGTCGAGGCACCGATCGAGGGCGACGGCAAGCTGCCGCTCGGCCAGGACGTCCGGGTGCGGCTCGTCGAGGCCGACGTCGAGAAGCGCCGGGTGCGGTTCTCGCTCGTCTGAGCATGCACGAGGAGAGGCGGATCGCGGTGCGGTACGACGACATCCGGCTTCCCGAGCGGTCCGTGCTGGTCCATGTCGGTCCTCCGAAGACCGGCACGACGTCGATCCAGGCGTCGCTCGAGCAGCATCGCGGCGGCCTGCTGGCGCACGACGTCCGCTATCCGGGCTCGGGGCTGCGTCATCGTGACGCCGCCCGTGCCCTGCGCGGCTTCGGGCCGCGTGGCACACCGGCACCACCAGCGGGCGCCTGGGACGCGCTCGTCGAGGAGGTGCGCGAGTCTGCCGAGGCGCGGGTGTGCGTCAGCGCCGAAGAGCTGGTCGCGGCCTCGCCCGAGCAGGTGCGCAGGCTCGTCGACGACCTCGGGCCCGACCGCGTGCACGTGCTGATCGTGGTGCGCCGTCTGGACCGGATCCTGCCGTCGCAGTGGCAGCAGCGGGTGCGCGACGAGGAGGTCGAGCCCTACGACCGGTGGCTCGCCGGTGTCCTCGCGGAGGAGCTGGAGGGGCGGACCGGAGCGTTCTGGAAGAACAACGGTGTCGCGCGCATGGTGGAGGGGTGGCGCACCGGGCTGCCCGCCGACCGGGTCTCGTTGCTCGTCCTCGACGAGCACGACCGGACGCAGCTGATGCGGACCTTCGAAGCCCTGCTGGGCCTGCCGCAGGGTCTGCTGACGCCCGGCCCACGTGAGAACCCGTCGTTGTCCTACGACCGGGTCGAGCTCTACCGGCGGATCAACGTGATCGCGGAGGAGCGAGGGTGGGACGACGGACACCGCCGGGCCCTCCTCAACCGCGGGCTGCTGGCGGGCCTGCGTGCGGGCCCGCCGAACGCGAGTGAGCAGTCGTCGCCGCCGATGCCGGCCTGGGCCTGGCCTCGGGTGGTCGCGCTCAGCGACGCCCGTGTCGAGGAGGTGCGGGCCTCCGGCGTCCGCGTGATCGGCGACCCCGAGTGGTTGAAGGTCGAGGCACCCGACGACCCCGAGGACCCCGACGGGACGGGGCCTCCCGAGACCGTGGCGTGCGACGCCGTCGCCCTGGGTGTGGCGGAGATGTTCGAGCGTGCGGTCGAGCGTGAGAGGCGCATCAGGCGTGGCCCGCGCCCGGTAGCGACCCCGGGCGCGCTCACTCGGCTCGGCCGGCGTCTGCGTCGCGGCTGACCCGTGCGGCGTCAGGCGCCGGCGACGAAGTCGCGGAGCACGTCGTCGGGGTCGGTCCAGGCCGCGCGGAAGGCCGGGTGGAGCCGCAGGCCGAGCACCTCGGCCCAGGGCACCCAGCGGTGGCCGGCGCTCTCGGCGAGGTCGCGCACCTCGAGCTCGGCCGACGGTTCGCCGAGCACCGTCTCGTAGGCCCATCCGCCGCAGTCGGCGACCCACGAGCCGCGCACGGCCACGGCGCGCCGGTCGATGCCGTGCTCCTCGCCCGCCTCCCGCAGGGCTGCCTCGACCGCCGACTCACCGCGCTCGCGGGCACCACCCGGGATCGACCAGGTGCCGCCCCGGTGCGACCAGCCGGCTCGTAGCTGCAGCAGCGCCAGGCCGTCGCGGGCGAGCAGCAGCCCGGCCGCGCCCCGTCGTCCCCAGTGGGTGTGGCCGAGCGAGCACGTCGCCCATGTCATCCCGGACAGCTCACAGGTGGCGGATGACGCGCGCCGGGTTGCCGACCGCGACCACGTCGGCGGGCAGGTCCTTGGCGACGACCGACCCGGCTCCGACGACGGTGTTGTCACCGATCGTGACGCCCGGGCAGACGATGGCGCCGCCGCCGATCCACACGTTGTCGCCGATGGTGATGGGCAGCGCGGCCTCCCACTTCGCGCGTCGCGGCTCGGGCTCGACGGGGTGGGTGGGCGTGAGCAGCTGCACGTTCGGCCCGATCTGGACGTCGTCGCCGATCGTGATCGGGGCGACGTCGAGCGCCACGAGCCCGTAGTTGGCGAAGCACCGCGCGCCGATCGTGATGAAGCGCCCGTAGTCGACGTAGAACGGCGCCCGGATCTCGGTCTCGGCACCCACCGCCCCGAGCAGCTGCTCCAGCAGCGCCCGCCGCAGCGGCTTCTGCCGCGCCGTGGTGGCGTTGTAGGCCTCCATCAGGTCGCGCGCGGCGAGGCTCTCCTCCTCGAGCACCGGGTCGTCGGCCAGGTAGGCGTCACCGGCGAGCATCCGCTCGCGCATGGTGCGGCCGTCGGGCTCGTAGGGGGTGGCGGTCACGTCCGCCAGCCTAGGCTGACGCCATGACCCAGCCGACGTTCGTCGTCGCCGCCGTGTGCCTGCGTGACGACGTGGGCCGGGTGCTCACCGTGCGCAAGCGAGGCACCGACGCCTTCATGCTGCCCGGCGGCAAGCTCGAGCCGGGGGAGTCGGCCGCCGAGGCCGCCGTCCGCGAGGTGCGCGAGGAGGTCGGCCTGTCCCTCCACGCCGTCACCCTGCTGGGCCGCTTCGTCGCGGACGCCGCCAACGAGCCCGGCCACCTGGTCGACTCCACCGTCTTCACCGCCGACCTGCCTGCGGTGCCGGTGGCGTCGGGCGAGATCGCCGAGCTGCGCTGGGTCGACCCGGACGACCTCGACGGCGTCCACCTGGCGCCGCTGCTGCGCGACCACGTGCTGGCCGCGCTCTAGGCTCACGTCGTGGCGAGGTGGAGGCTGGTACGTCGGGCGGGTCAGGCGCTCGCCCGCGCCGCGCGGCCCCGGCAACCTGCGGCGCCCGCCTACCGCGGCGACTTCACCGGCCGGGCAACGATCGGCTACGCACCCCGCCAGGACGGCGATGCCGACCCGGGCGAGGTGGTGTGGGCGTGGGTGCCCTACGAGGAGGACCCCTCCCGTGGCAAGGACCGCCCGGTCCTGGTGCTCGCCATGCTCGACGGCGACCTGCTGGGGCTGATGCTCACGAGCAAGGACCACGACGGCCGCCCCGCCGACGACCGTCACTGGTTCGACCTGGGCAGCGGCGCCTGGGACAAGCAGGGCCGGCCGAGCGAGGTCCGCCTCGACCGCGTGCTGCGTCTCGCGCCGTCCGCCGTACGCCGTGAGGGTGCCGCCCTGGACCGGGTCCGCTTCGACCAGGTCGCGGCTGCCGCCCGCGACGTGCTGGGCTGGTAGCCCGCCGGGAAGATTGACGCTTCAACCAACGTTCAGCCCACATGAAGAAGATCGGGTTCCTGTCGTTCGGGCACTGGACGCCGTCGCCGCAGTCGCAGGCGCGCTCGGCGTCCGACGTGCTGCTGCAGTCCATCGACCTCGCGGTCGCCGCCGAGGAGGTGGGCGCGGACGGCGCGTACTTCCGCGTGCACCACTTCGCCAACCAGCTCGCCTCGCCGTTCCCGCTGCTCGCCGCCGTCGGCGCCCGCACGAGCCGGATCGAGATCGGCACCGGCGTCATCGACATGCGCTACGAGAACCCGCTCTACATGGCCGAGGACGCCGGGTCGGCCGACCTGATCTCCGGCGGACGACTGCAGCTCGGCATCAGCCGCGGGTCACCGGAGCAGGTGATCGACGGGTACCGGTACTTCGGACACGTGCCCGAGGAGGGCTCCGACCACGCCGACATGGCGCGTGAGCACGCGCGGGTGTTCCTCGAGGTGCTCAAGGGCGAGGGCTTCGCCGAGCCCAACCCGTCGCCCATGTTCCCCAACCCGCCGGGGCTGCTCCGCGTCGAGCCGCACTCCGCGGGTCTGCGTGACCGCATCTGGTGGGGCGCCGGCACCCGCGCGACGGCGGAGTGGACCGCCGCCCAGGGCATGAACCTGATGAGCTCGACACTGCTCAGCGAGGACACCGGAGTGCCCTTCCACCAGCTGCAGGCCGAGCAGATCGAGCGGTTCCGCAAGGCGTGGGCCGACGCCGGGCACGCGCGCGACCCGCGGGTCTCGGTGAGCCGCAGCATCTTCCCGATCGTCAACGACCTCGACCACGCCTACTTCGGTCGCGCAGGTGGGGACGGCGACCAGGTCGGCTACCTCGACGGAGGCAAGGCCCGCTTCGGCAAGACGTACGCCGGCACCGTCGAGAAGCTGGTCGAGGAGCTGGCCCGCGACGAGGCGATCGCCGCGGCCGACACCGTGCTGCTGACCATCCCCAACCAGCTCGGCGTCGACTACTGCGCGCACGTGCTGGACGTCGTGGTGCGCGAGCTCGCGCCCGAGCTGGGCTGGCGCTGACGCAACCCGGCCGGCGGGGCAGGATGACCGGCATGCCTCATCCCTCAACAGCACCCCGCCCCGTGCGCATCGAGGTCGAGGGCGGCACCCTCGCGGCGTTCCGGTACGGCGCCGACGACGCGCCGCCGCAGCGCACGGTGCTCGCCGTGCACGGCATCACGGCCTCGTCCCGCCAGTGGCCGGCCGTCGCCCGGGCCCTGCCCGCCGACTGGGCGCTGGTGGCGGTCGACCTACGCGGGCGGGGTGCCTCGCGCGACCTGCCCGGCACCGGGGGTCTGGCCCAGCACGTGACCGACCTGACCCGCGTCGTCGGGCACCTGGACCCCGGCTCGAGCGGCGAGCTCGTGCTGCTCGGCCACTCGATGGGCGCCTACGTCGCCCTGCTCGCGGTCGACGACGACCCCACGCCGTTCCGGCGTCTCGTGCTGGTCGACGGCGGCGTGCCACTGCCGGTGCCCGCGGGCGTCGATGCAGACGAGCTGCTGCAGGCCACGCTCGGACCGGCACTCGACCGGCTGAGCCAGACCTACGCCGACGAGGAGGCCTACGTCGACGTCTTCCGCGGTCACCCGGCGCTCGCACCGCACTGGAGCCCCGACGTCGAGACCTACGCCCGCTACGACGCTCTCGCGACGGACGGCGGCGTGCGCTCACGCGCCGTCGAGGACGCCGTCCGCGCCGACGGGCGTGACCTGCTGGTGATGGGCGACCGCGTCGACCGGGCCCTGCGCGGACTGCGCCTGCCCACCAGGCTGCTGGCGGCGCCGTTCGGGATGTTCGGCGAGGCGCCCGGGCTGCTGCCGGCGGCCGCGGTCGCGTCGTACGGCGACTCGGTCGACGCCCTGACCGTCGAGACGGTGCCCGACGTCAACCACTACACGATCGTGTTCGACCCGGTCGCCGCCGCACACGTGGCCGCCTGCGTCACGGCGTGACCGCACCTGTCGTAATCCGCCCGCCCCGTTCGTGATCTGGGCAGAGGCGCGCTGACCGAGCCGCGCCGACCGAACGCAAGGAGCAGATCATGTCCACCTCGATCCTCGACATGTCGGTGTCGCTCGACGGCTACATCTCCGACCTCGACGACTACCTGGGCGGCGAGGACGGTGAGCGCCTCCACCGCTGGGCAGACCCCGACCCCGGATCCGGTGAGCCGTCCGCAACGGTGCAGCAGTTCGTCGACGAGTGGAGCGCCGCCGGAGCGGTGCTCGCCGGACGGCGCACCGCCGAGCTGATGGACCACTGGGGCGGCGACCACGCCGGCGCCCCGATCTTCGTGCCCAGCCACCGCCCGCCCGGCCCCGCCGCGCGCTGGGGCTACCCGCTCGTGACCTACGTGGACGACGGGATCGAGAGCGCGATGGCCCAGGCGAAGGCGGCCGCGGGCGACCGTGACGTGCAGGTGCGCGGAGCCAACGTCGCCCAGACCGCCCTGGAGGCTGGAGTGCTGGACGAGGTGCAGATCCACCAGGTCCCGGTGCTGCTCGGACGGGGACACCGCCTGTTCGACGTGCTGCCCGCGGAGATCGAGCTCGAGATCGTCCGGGTCATCGACACCCCGGTGGCCACGCACATCCGTTACCGCGTCCGTCGTTGATCCGGCCAGCGCCGGGCCCACACCACCAGGTCGCGCACCGTGCGGCTGGGGTCGTCGGTGAGCAGGTCGAGGACGTCGGCAGGCACCGCCGGGTTGGCCGCCACCCACCCGCGTAGGCCGGCCGAGGGGTCGCGGGCCAGCTGCCGTAGGGCCTCGGTCGGCGTGCGCTCGTTGCGGGCCACGCAGATCCGGACGCCGAGGTCGTCGTCACCCGCCAGGTCGACCAGGACCTCGGTCGGAGTGAGACAGGCGAGAGCGGCGCTCTCGCGGATCTTCGGGTCGGTGTGAGTCGCCAGCCCCCGGAGCCGGAGAACCTTGCCAGCACTGGGCTCCGGCGACGTGAACGACGACAGCGGCGCCCCCTCGGCGTCGTCGGCCGAGGAGGCCCGCAGCCGTCGTCGCTGCTCGGGGGAGAGGAACGAGACGCACGACATCCGGGCGACCCTCTACCCGTGCGCCTTGGCGTTGACCTCGTAGGAGGTGTTGGTCGACTCGAAGAAGTTGACCAGCTGCAGGGTGTCGTTGGCGGTCGCCATCCACTTGGCCGGGTTGGCGACGTGGAAGTGCGCGCCGAAGCCGAGCTCTTCCAGGCGACGGTCGGCCAGGTAGCGGACGTACTGGTTGATGTAGTCGGCGTTCAGGCCGAGGATGCCGCCGGGCAGCAGGTCTCGGTTGTAGGCCTCCTCCATCTCCACTGCGTCGAGGACCATCTGCTGGATCTCGGCCGCGAACTCGTCGGTGGCGACGTCGGGGTTCTCGTCGAGCACGGTGAGGATCAGGTTCATGCCGAACTTCAGGTGCAGGCTCTCGTCGCGCACGATCCAGTCGATGAGGGACCCGAAGTTGCGCAGCAGGTTCCGTTGCCGGAAGCTCAGCGCCACCATGAACCCGGAGTAGAACCAGATGCCCTCGAGGATCACGTTGTAGGCCACCAGGTTGCGGACGAAGTCCTGCTTGCCCTCGGTCGTGGTGATGTCGAGGGTCTGCTCGGTCATCCGCTTGATGAACCTGACCTCGAACTCCTCCTTCGCGGCCATCGACGGCACGCTCACGTGGGAGTCGTAGGCCGCCGCCCGGTCGATCGGGAACGTCTCGAGCACGTACTCGAAGCTCATGCAGTGGTTGGCCTCCTCCCACATCTGCTTCGCGAGGTAGAGGTGGCACTCCGCCGCGTTGACGTACGGGTAGACGCCGAACGCCAGCGCCTTGTTGACGAGCAGCTCGTTGGGGTTGAAGTAGCTCATCAGGAACGTCAGGGCGTGCCGCTCGTCGTCGGTCATCCGCTCGAAGTCGCCGAGGTCCTCTCCGAGCTGGATCTCGTTGGGGAACCAGGTGTTGGCCACCGCCTGGTCGTAGAGGTCCATGGCCCACTGGTAGGTCACGGGCTTGAGGAGGAGGCCTTCCTCGATGCCGGTGCCGAGGATGCCGCTCACTGGCACGACTCGCACTGCAGACGCTCCTGCGGGTCGATCGGGCACCGGCACCGTCGACCACCTCGAGCTCCTGGACGTCGGCGGGAACGACGGGGGCGGCGGGGCGCGGCGGTCGCGCCGAAGCCGCGGGCGGGGGCGGCCGCTCCGAAGCCGCGCCGGGCAGCCCCGGCGGGGGCCGTGGCGGCGTTCTTGTTGACCTTCACCGTGCTCTGCTCGGCGGTGTGCCGCGGCATCATGTGCAGGTAGTACGTGGTCTTGACGCCCATCCGCCACGCGGCGGCGTACAGATCGACCATCTCGCCGACGTCGCGGCTTGCCAGGTAGATGTTGCGGCTGATCGCCTGGTCGATCCACTTCTGGGCCCGGGCCGCGACCTGCAGGAACGCGTACGGCGACAGCTGGAACGACGTCCGGTAGATCCTCTGCAGGTCTGCGGGCACGCCCTCGACCTTGGACAGGTCGCCCTGGTGGCGCAGCAGGTCCTCGCGCACGTGCTCCCAGAGTCCGAGCGCGCTGCAGGTCCTCGACCAGGTTGCGGTTGACCTCGAGGAACTTGCCCGAGCTGCGTGGCCCGGCTGAAGATCTGGCTGAACTGCGGGTCGAGCCCCGGGGTCGTGCCGGCGACCAGACCGATCGACGCCGTCGGGCGCGATCGCCATCAGGGTCGAGTTGCGGATGCCTCCGGCGACCTTCTCGCGCAGCGAGGTCCCAGTCGAGCCGGGTCGTACGGTCGACGTCGACCGGGACGCCGCGGTCGGCCTCGAGCAGGTCGAGGGAGTCGATCGGCACCAGGCCGCGGCTCCAGCGCGGAGCCCTCGAAGTTCGGGTACGCGCCGCGCTCGCGGGCCAGGTCGGCGCTGACGCGTCGATGGCGTGCCAGCTGACGAACTCCATCAGCTCGTCCATCAGCGTCGTAGGCCTCCTCCGACTCATAGGAGTAGCCGAAGCGTTCGACGACGTCGGTGAAGCCCATGACGCCGAGACCGAGGGCGCGGTTCTCGCGGTTGGAGTGCTCCGACTCGGGCACCGACGAGATCGTGATGTCGATCAGGTTGTCGAGCTGGCGGACGGCGAGCCGGGTCGACTCGGCGAGCCGGTGCCAGTCGACGCGGGCCTGCTGGCGGCGTCCGGTGACGTGCCGCGAGAGGTTGATCGACGCCAGGTTGCAGACGGCGACGTTGTCGCGGTCCTGCGGCAGCGTGATCTCGGTGCACAGGTTGGACAGGTGGATCGTGCCGGTGTTGTCGTTGAGGGCACGGGTGTTGATCGTGTCCTTCCACGTCAGCCACGGGTGCGACGTGCGTCTGCAGCGAGACCAGGATCGCGCGGTACTGCTCGCGCGCCGTCAGCTTCTTGTGCCGCAGCCGGCCGGCCTCGGCCATCGGCGGCGTACTCGGCATACCGCGTCGAGAACGCCGCTCCGTACAGCTCGGTGAGGTCGGGCACGTCCAGCGGGTCGAAGAGGTACCAGTCGCTCGTCGTTCTGCCACCCGCTTCATGAACTCGTCGGAGATCCAGACGGCCGTGTTGGCGGTGCGGGTGCGGCGGTAGGGGTCGCCGGAGTTCTGTCGCAGGTCGAGGAACTGCGGCGAAGTCGAGGTGCCAGTTCTCCATGTAGAAGCACAGCGCGCCGAACTTCTTGCCGCCGCGGCTGATCGCGCGCAGCGTCGAGTCGATCGTGTGCATGAACGGGATCGGGCCGGTCGAGGTGGTGTTGTTGGACCGGATCGGCGAGCCCTCGGAGCGCAGCTTGCGACACCGAGAGACCGATGCCGCCGGTGCCCTTGGTCAGCCACATCACGTCGCGGACGCTCTTGGCGATGTGCTCGATGTCGTCCTCCATCTGCATCACGAAGCAGTTGGAGAGCTGGGCGTACGACGTGCCGGCGTTGACCAGCGTCGACCCGGCGGCGAGGTACTCGAGCCGCGACATCTTGTCGTAGAACCGCATCGCCGCGGCGGTGGGATCCTCCTCGTTGAGCGAGAGGCCCATCGCGACGCGCATCCAGAAGAACTGCGGCACCTCGAGCGGCGTGCCGTCGGGCTCGCAGATCATGTAGCGGGTGCGCATCGTCTGCGCGCCGATGTAGCGGAGCAGGTCGTCGCGGCGCGGGTCGAGCGCGGCGCCGAGCACCTCGAGGTCGAACAGCTCGCCAGGCGGGTGTCGAGCAGCTCGAGCTCGACGCCGCGCAGGATCGACGACGACGAACGCCGAGCCGTGGAACGCGGCGACCTCGTCGCGGGTGACGCCCTCGCCGAAGATCCTCTTGTAGAGCGTCTTGACCAGCAGCCGCGACGCGATGGTGTCGAAGGCCGGGTCGTCCTTGACGTTCTGCAGCGCCACCTGGATGACGGCCTCGTCGAGCTGGTCGCTGGAGATGCCGTCGAACAGCGTGATCTCCAGCTCGGAGCTGGAGCTGGGTGACGCGGGCGACCTCGTCGCCGAGGCCGGCGCGGCCTCCTCGATCGACTTCGCGATCTCGTAGCCGTCGTACGGCTGGCGGGTTCCGTCGCGCTTGATGACGGTGATGCTCTGGTGGTCGCTCAGTTCACCCCTCGTGAACTCGAACCTGGATGCAGTCCTGCGGTCGAGGAGGGGGCAGGGTCGCCGACCAGTCGTCGGTCGACCTGATCCCCTGACCCTCCCACGAGGTCGCGGACCACCGCACCGACTCGGGAGGTGCAATGCACTGGCAGGTCTTCGGACTCATGGGCCAGGCACTCGCGGCCGCCTACTGGCCGTCGCTTCCCAGGCCCTTGCGGCCCAGTGCTGTATGACGGCGTTCGTTCCCACTCACCGCTGCGGGGCAGTCCCGGACTCTCACCGGGTTCCCTCTTGCCTCGAGCCCGCCTGGGGGACGGGTCGAACCAGCTGCTCGATCACCATATACGGAGAATTACACCGATGTAACCCCAACATCTAGATTTCGAGCGAGCCCCACGCCGGGTCGTAGTCGGGGTGGGTGCGATAGCCGACCAGCAGGATGACCAGCACGTGGCGCTCCGGCAGGCTGCCGGTGGCGAGCACGCTCAGGACGTCGTCGACGACCGCCACCTGGGCTGCCAGCCCGGGTGGGTCGCGGTCCCACAGCCGGCCGAGCTCGTCGGTCAGCCGCTCGGTGAGGAACCGGTGCAGCCGCTCGCGCGGCGTCGTCTCCGCATGTCGGTGCGACGGCGTGGGCAGGGTGCTCATGCCGCCGGGACTCAGGCTCGGTCGCCGAGGGACACGATGTGCTCGGGGAGCCGCTCGTTGTCGCCGTACATGAAGTGGTTCTGCATCCGCTCCGAGAACCGGCTGGCCTCGGTGGTGCGCCCGACCGCCTCGGCCACCTGGCGGATCAGCATCGGCGAGGCGCCACAGCACACACCGAGGTACTGCACGCCGAGGTCTGCTGCCTCCTTCGCGAAGGCGCCGACCTCGTAGCGGTTCGCCGACAACGGGTCGAGCGCGGTCGGGAACGTCCGGCCGTGCGGCGACGGCACGCTCGCCCGGTCGTCGCTCAGGTTGAAGAACGTCGGCTCGGCGGGCGTCGTCCGGTACGGGATCGGCAGGGCGCCGACGTGGCACGAGACGGCGTCCCGGATCCTGCCCAGCCACGGCAGCATGGTCTGCGGCCCGCGGAAGCAGTTCATGCCCACGACGTCCGCGCCGGCCTGCTCCAGCCGCTGACAGGTCTCGACGATCCCGACGCCGTCGGCCATCTCCTCCAGCGCCATCGGCGCGATCGTGAGGACGACGGGCAGCCCGGTCGCCTTGGCCACCTCGAGCGCGGCGAGCGCCTCACCGGCGTAGTAGAACGTCTCGCCGATGATCAGGTCGGCGCCGCCCTCGACGGCCCAGCCCACCATCTCCTCGAACATGCCGCGCACGTCGGCCTGGCGCTGCTGGTCGGCCGGGTCCCAGATGTTCGTGTTCGAGATGTTGCCGGCCATCAGGTCGCCGGGTCGCGCGTCGGCGACGTCGCGGGCGATCTGCAGGGCGGCGCGGTTCAGCGGCTCGAGGAGGTCCTCCTTGCCGATGACCCGCATCTTCTCGCGGTGCCCGTTGTAGGTGAACGCCTCGACGATGTCGGAGCCGGCGCGCTGGAAGTCGACGTGCAGTGCCCTGAGCGCCTCGGGGTACTCGAGGGCGACCTCGGGCACGAACTCTCCGGCGCTGAGGTAGCCGCGGCGCTCGAGCTCGAACAGGAATCCCTCGGCACAGATCACGGGTCCGGCGTCGAGGCGGTCGGTCAGGTGGTTGCGGTCGGTCATGGTGCGCTCCTCGCGGTGATGGGTCGGGAATCGCACGAGAGCGCAGTGGTGACCGGGCCGGGTCACGCAGGGTCGGTCGAGGGGCACAAACCCTCCATCTCTCGTGGATCGGTACACACACAGCGATGCAGGCGGTCTCCTGACTCCCAGGTCGAACGCGCGCCCTCGGCCTTCCCGAACCGTGCGGTTCAGTGGCGACGTCGAGGTCGAGCTTCCTGGTCACAGTGGCGAGGACCGTGTCGGACTTGCACCGACTTCCCGGTTCTGCATCGCTGGGTTGCGAGTGTAGGCCCCTGACCGTCGGACGCCGCGGGCCGACCACTGTCGGTCGCCAGCGGCCCTGCCCCCGGGTGGCGGTGAGCCAGCAACCGTTTCGTTGAGCGATTGGGTACGTAGGTCACCGCTGGTCGGGGTCGGCCCGGGTGGGCGGTGAGCCAGCAACCGTTTCGTTGGGCGATTCGGTACGTAGGTCACCGCTGGACGGGGTCGGCCCGGGTGGGCGGGGCGTAGGTCACCGCTAGGTCGGGGTCGGCCCGGGTGGGCGGTGAGCCAGCAACCGTTTCGTTCGGCGATTCGGTACGCAGGTCACCGCTAGGTCGGGGTCGGCCCGGGGGGCGGTGAGCCAGTGAGGACACCATCGAGGAACTTCGTCAGCAGCTCACCGCCGCCTGGGGCCACTGCCGGCGTCAGGAACCGGCCCGGGTGAAGGTCAGGTGGGTGACGCCGCTGGGGGCGGACGTGGTCTCGACCTGGTAGTCCCTCTCCAGGCCCTCGAGTCCGTCCCAGAGGCCGACACCGCGGCCGAGCAGGATCGGTACGACGGCGATGTGGGCGTGATCGACCAGCCCGGCGGCGAAGAAGTCGCGGACCACGGTCGGGCCGCCGCCGATGCGTACGTCGAGGCCGCCCGCAGCCTCGCGAGCGGTCTCGAGCGCCTCGGCGGGAGAGGCGTCGACGAAGTGGAACGTGGTGCCGCCCTCCATCTCGATCGGCGGGCGCGTGTGATGGGTGAGCACGAAGACCGGCGTGTGGAACGGCGGGTTGGGGCCCCAGGCGCCCTTCCAGTCGGGGTCCTCGTGCCAGCCGGGGTGACCGTACTTTCCGGCCCCCATGATCTCGGCCCCGATCCCGGGGTCGTGCTGCCGGACGAAGACGTCGTCGACGCCGCCACCGCCGCCGGGCTGCCACCACCGGGTGCCGAACATCCACTGGTGCAGCCGGTCGCCGGCGTGACCGAAGTGCAGTTCGTGGTTCTGACCTTCACCGGTGCCGTAACCGTCGAGGGAGATGGCAAAGTTGTGGACGCGTGCGAGTGACATGGTGATGCTCCTTCGGTGGCTGGATGCTCAGTTGTGGGGGCGTTGGCGATAGATGCGCCGGACGCTGGTGCGGTCGGTCAGGTCGGCGCCGTACACGTGCAGCGTGATGGCGACGTCGTCGCCGGTGTTGGTGACGCGGTGGATGTCGTCGGGCGGTGCGGCGCCGCTGACCGAGCCCGTGGGACGGTGTTGCTGGCCGAGCTCGACGAGGCGGTCGCCGTCGATGGCGTAGAGGGTCTCGGTCTCGGCGCCCTGGAGCACCATGAACGAGCACCACACCAGGTGGTCGTGGATCTCGGTGACCTGGCCGGGCCGCCACACGACGGCCTGCACCGAGAACGTCGCCTCGGTGTGCAGCGTGTGGCGCACGTAGTCTCGGCGGACCCGGCGCGTTCGGCCTCGGTGAGCAGGGTGGCGTCGGGACTGACGTCGCGCGAGGGCCTCGGCGACCTGCTGCGCGATCGTCTGCGGGAGGGCCCGCTGGCGGGCCAGCGGTCGGATCGTCGCGACGAGCTCGGCCAGGCCGGGCCGTTCGGACGATGTGGTGAAGCCGGTGACGAGAGCGGTGTCGCTGGTCATGGCAACGATCGTGGGCCAATCGAGGTCATGACGTCTAATGCCAAATTGGTCGCTTACTGATAGGTATAGTTGATCCATGCTGAACCTGACCCATCTCCGGGTCCTGGAGGCCGTCGCCCGGCACGGATCGGTGACCGCGGCCGCGAAGGAGCTGCACTACTCCCAACCGTCGGTGAGCCACCACCTGGCCCGCCTCGAGGCCGCCACCGGGGCCAAGCTCATCCAGCGCGTGGGCCGCGGGATCCGGCTCACCCCCGAAGGGACACTGCTGGCCCAGCGGGCCACGGAGATCGTGGGGCGGGTCGATGCGGCGTCGGTCGAGCTCGCCTCCCACGTCGGGCTGCGGGCCGGACGGGTGCGGCTCGCCGGCTTCCAGACCGTCCTGAGCACGATCGTCCCACGGGCGGCCGCCGAGCTGGCCCGGTCGCACCCGGGCCTCGAGCTGACCCTCGTCGACGCCCACCCCGTGGACGGCCTGAGGATGCTGCGCTCGGGACACGTCGACATCGCCTTGATCTTCCGGCACGACGACACCCCGCTCGAGGACGAGGGGTTCCGGCTGATTCACCTGCTGGACGACCCGCTCTACCTGGTCACGCACCAGCCCGACCAGCGTCTCGAGGACCACCGCGACTCCGCGTGGGTCGGCGGCTGCGAACGCTGTCAGGAGGCCCTCGTCAGCGCCTGCGCCCAGGCGGGCTTCGTTCCCCAGATCAGGTACGCCAGCGACGACCTGATCGTCGCCCAGACGCTGGTCGCGGCAGGGATGGCGGTGGCCACCGCTGCCCGACCTCGCACTGCAGGCCTACCGCGCACCGGGGATCCACACCGCCGAGCTCCCCGGGAGCGCACGGCACATCTACGCCGCCACCTACGGCGACCCCCCGGACCCGCCCGCCACCGCCGCCCTGCTCGACATCCTCCAGGAGATCGCGTGATCTCAGCGCACCCGGTGGTTGGCCACGATCACTCCGGTCGGGTCCACGGCTGAGCGGACCTCCTGGAGCCGCGCCCAGGACGCCGCGTCGTACCCGGTGCTGGTGTCGACCTGCTGCTCGGCGAAGTTGAGGAAGTTGGTGCTCGTCGACCACGGGCGCATCGCGGCCGTCACGGCGCGTGCGTCAGCCAGGCCCTGGGCCGCCAGCTCGGGTGTGACGGCGATCGCGACGCAGAAGAGGGCGTAGTCGGCCCCCAGGTGCGACAGCGCGCCGCCGGCGTCCGGCCGCGACAGGGCCCCGCCGAGGTGGCGGAGCTCGGCGAGCAGCAGCGACGTCGACGAGCCGGGGCCGACCTCTGCCAGGAGGGCGGCCACGGCGTCGTCCGGCACCACTCGACCAACGCGTGCTGCGACACCGCGGGCGTGGGCCCGGGAGGGTCCATGTGGAGGTCGACCAGGCCGGCAGCCGGCATCCGGCCGAAGGTGTCGACCTCGGGCAGAGCCCGCGCAGCGGGGCGAGCAGCTCGGCAGCGCGCTCGTCCGGCTCGAGCACGGCGCCGTCGATGACCACCAGCTGACGGCCGCGCAGGAACGGCGGCAGCTCGGGCAACGGCGGCAGGCTCATCACCCGGATCGCGGTGGTGACCGAGTCGGGCACCTCACGCGTCCAGGCCGCCCAGGCGCGGACCACCTCGGGCGCGCGCTCGCGGTCCCAGAGCAGCATGCCGGCGTAGACGTCCGTCAGGGGCAGCAGCCCGAACTCCAGGGCCGTGACGACGCCGAGGTTGCCACCGCCGCCACGCACGGCCCAGAACAGGTCCGGGCGGGTGTCGGCATCGGCGCGCACCAGCTCGCCGTCGGCGGTCACGAGCTCGACAGCGGTGAGCAGCTGGGTGGCCAGACCGTGCTGACGCCCGTACCAGGACAGCCCGCCACCGAGCAGGTAGCCGGCGACGGCCACGTCGGGCGAGCTGCCGTGCATGGCGGCGAGGCCGTGCTCGGTGGCCGCGCTCACGACGTCCCGCCACAGCGTGCCGCCGATCACGCGGGCCTGCAGGCGTGTCGGGTCGATGGTGACCCCCGTCATCTCCGAGAGGCGGACCAGGACGACGTCGTCGAGGCCGCCCTGCGCGAGCGGGCCTGCGTTGTGCCCGGTGCTCTGCGGGGCGATGCGCAGCCCCGCGGCAGCAGCCGCGCGCACGACAGCAGCGACCTCCTCAGCCGAGTGCGGGACGGCGACGGCGGCGGGGCGCTGGTCGACGGCGACGTTCCAGGGCATCCGGGCGGCGTCGTACCCGGGGTCGCCGGGCAGGTGGACGCCGCCGGAGCACAGTCCGCGCAGGGTCTCGACGCGGCCGGTGGGGCGGGACTCGAGTGTGTCCTCGACAGTCATGACAGTTCCTTCTTCTCGGTTGGTGCGGGTGGTCGGATGCAACGTGTCGCCACGGCGTCGAGGGCGACCGTCATGCCGGGGACGGCGAACCGCTCCACCTCGGTCACGGTCACGACGGGTGCGGCCGCGGTGTCGCGAAGGCGCTCGGTCAGGACGTCGTACACCTCGTGGAGCCGGGCCAGGTCGGTGGTGCGGACGCGGAGCTCGACGAGGTCGCCCGGCCGCAGCCGGGCGTGGGCGAGCTGCCGCTCGAGGTTTGCCAGGGCCAGGGCCAGCTGAGCGGCGTCGTCGTCCTCGTGCACCAGGCGTCCCTCGCCGTCGAGCGGCCCCTGCTCGGGGATGGGCAGGAAGTCTGGCGGTGCGGCGGTCATGCGACAACGGTGGCGTCGCCGGCCCCCGCGGACCATCCCGACGGGCCCGACAGATCTGGCCTGCACCCCCTGGGTGGTCCAGACACCCCACATTTGTGGGATGCCCGTCGGGTGCGGTCTCGCGGAGACTGGCACGGTGGTCACCGGACTGACAGCGGAACGGGTGCGCCGCGACGTCGAGGTCGTCGCACGGGCCGGCCTCGACATCGACGACTTCCTGGAGGAGACGGTCGCCTCGATCGCCCGGGCGGTCCCGTTCGCCGGCGCCTGCCTCGCGACCGTCGACCCCAGCACCCGGCTGCTGACCGGTGCCCGCAAGTACGGCGACCTCCTCGGGCGCAACGAGCACGACCACGAGTTCGGGCTGCTCGAGTACGGCGAGCCGGAGCCCACCACCTTCATGTCGATGGCCGAGAGCGGTGTCGACGCTGCCGGCGTCCACGCGTGGACCTCCGGCAACACCGGGGCGTCGCCGCGGCTCTCGCGGTTCATGAACCCCAACTTCGGCTACGCGGATGAGCTCCGCACGCTGTGTCGCGACGGCGACCGGCTGTGGGGCGGGATCGCCCTCTTCCGCGACCCCGGCTCACGACCCTTCGAGGAGGCCGAGATCGAGTTCATGGGCTCGCTGGCCTCGGACCTGTCGACCGGGCTGCGCTCGGGGATGCTGGTCGCGCTCGCGGCGTCCTCGGTCCACCCGACCGCCTCGGGGCCGGCGGTGCTGATCGTCGGCGGCGACAACTCGATCCGGCAGACCAGCCTGGGCGCCGAGACCCGGCTGGCCGACCTGCTCGCCGGAGACAACAGCGGGGCACCGGCGGCGGTCGTCGCGTCGCTGGTCGGCGCGGCCCGACGCTTCGCCCGCGGTGAGAGCACCGTGCCGCCCCGTAGCCGCGTCCGCGGTGCGAGCGGCATGTGGCTGGTGCTGCACGCCTCGCCGTTGACCGCTCTCGGCGAGCACGACGGCGACGTGGTGATCACCATCGAGGAGGCCCGGCCGCCCGAGATCGTCCCGCTGGTCGTCGCCGCCTTCGACCTCACCCCGCGCGAGCGCGACGTGACCCAGCTGGTGCTCCAGGGCGTGGACACCAAGTCGATCGCCGCGACCCTGCATGTCTCGACGTACACCGTGCAGGACCACCTGAAGGCCGTCTTCGACAAGGCCGACGTGCGCAACCGCCGCGAGCTGATCTCGCGGATCTACTTCGACCAGTACGTGCCGCGGATGGGCTCCGAGCTCGGCCCGTCCGGCTGGTTCACCAGCTGAACGCGTCCTGCCCGCGACTCAATGGGTGTCCTGGTCTCGATGCGGGTTGGCATCGGGACCGGCATCCTGCAGCTCACTCGCGCCGGGGCTGTCGGGGTTGCCCGCGACCCCCTGGCTGTCAGAGATCGGTGTGTCCGCCTCGTCGGCGCTCATGCCGCTGACCTCCGAGACCTCGCCGTCGGAGTCGCGATCCTCTCGTCCACTCATGCCCTGATCGTGGCACTGCGCCGACCATGGGGAACCACCCCGCGGGGGCCGACATGCTCCGAGCGGCCGTGTAGCGGGGCAATCGATGGTCGACGAGCGACGGTCACCACGTCTGAGACCACCTGACCGGCGCGCCCGACCGGTGCCGATGTGGGGCCTGGCTCGAGGTGCGGACGCCGGCGCCGAGCCGGACCAGGGTCTGTGGGCGAAGCAGGTGTCGTCTGCAGGCCACTCGTACGGGCGTGGCGATGCGATCGCCCGGTGCCCGACACTTGGGTGCCTACCAGGTGGAGGTATGAACGTGAAGGATGATCTGGACCTGCTCGAGCACAAGGTCGGACAACGATCCGACAAGCTGCAGCAAGCCATGAAGATGGTGGAGTTGACCCAGTCTCGACTCGACGGCCTGTCGGCGACGCACGATGACGCGACCCGCGAGCAGCAACGACTCGCGTCATTGCACCGGCGTGCCCAGGAGAGGGCCGAACGCCTTCGCAAGCAGGCGAAGAAGGCGCGCAAGCTGGCCCGGGCGGCCGAACATGATCGCGCGGAGGTCGAGGACGAGCTCGCCGAACACGTCGAGGCGCGAGACAAGCACGAGTCCAAGCTCGCCAAAGCCGAGGCCGCGCTGGCGGCGCACAAAGCGACACTGCACGTCACCAACCACACGACGTCCGGGACGCCTCGCGCCTCATCCTCGACGACGGCGAAGAAGGCCACGACGAAGCGGGCGACGGCCAAGAAGGCGACGAAGCGGGCGACAGCCAAGAAGACGACGTCAGCGACCCGAGGGCGCCCGGCCGCGAAACGGTCGACGACTCGCGGTTCCTGAACGCGTCATCCGGCCGACGTGCTCGCAACGGTGCAGGGTGCGGACGACGTTCGATGCGGCGATCACGGATCGAGGCGCCGGATCCACCGCTCGCCCGCGTCGCCGCCCCAGGCGTCCCACGCCACGCGGCCCGGAGACGGGAACCCGTCGGTGCCCCGCCTGAAGCCGGCGGCGTCCTTGTCCACGCTGTGACGGGCGAAGTACGCCTTCATCTTGCGAGCCTCGGCTGGACTGACGAGGTCCCCACCAGCCAGTTGGCGTGCCCGATGCCTGCCGACGTCGGTGAAGTTACGCCCGGCCTTGCCGTCCTCGATCCATCGGACGGCGCGTTGGGCAGCCTCTTGCACACCCTGCGGAGGCCGGTGCTCGCCTGCGTCCTTGTCGGTCATGGTGTTGCTCTCCTCGTGTCACGAGCGTGATGGTCACGCACGTCGGCGAATGGATGCACGTCAGGTCCACGGACGCCATCAACCACGGTGTCGGCGGATCTCCTGGGCCTCGTCCTTCTCCTGACGGTCCTTGTCGGCGCGCTTGCGGAGCCCGCGCTCGTCACGGGCCGGCAGCTGGATGTCGTCCTCAGCCGGCAGGCCACGCTGCAGCTCTCGGCCTCGCTCGAGCTCGGCGTCGAGCTCGCCGCCGAAGAGCAGAGCGAGGTTGGTGATCCACAGCCACAGCAGGAACACGATGACCCCGGCCAGGGCACCGTAGGTCTTGTTGTAGGAGGAGAAGTTCGCGACGTACACGCCGAAGGCCGCCGAGGCGAGCATCCAGACGACGATCGCGACCGCGGCACCGACACTGATCCAACGGAACCGGGGTGGCTTCACGTTCGGCGTGAAGTAGTAGAGGCAGGCGACGACGACCACCACCACCACGAGGAGCACCGGCCACTTCACGATGCCCCACACCGTGACGGCCGTGCCTCCGAGGCCGATGGCGTCACCGACAGCCTGGGCCAACGGGCCCGTCAGCACCAACCCCGCCAGCACCAGCGCCACGAGCAGCACGAGCACGGCGGTGAGCAGCAGCATGGCCGGCCGCAGCTTCCAGATGGGGCGGCCCTCCTCCTTTTCGTAGACCCGGTTCATCGCGCGTCCGAAGGCGCCGACATACCCGCTCGCCGACCACAGAGCGCCCACGAGCCCGAGCACGAAGCCGAGC
Organism: uncultured Actinomycetota bacterium; assembly: GCA_963825985.1. Lineage (GTDB taxonomy): Bacteria > Actinomycetota > Actinomycetes > Propionibacteriales > Nocardioidaceae > Nocardioides. The sequence goes on from CAWGVK010000011.1 coordinate 132,278, forward strand.
CCGGCGGCAGGCGCCGTGCTGAGCTCACGAAGAGTCGGGCCGATGGTGTCGACGACGCCGCCGGCGCCGACGTCCTCGAGGATGCCGAGCACCTCGTCGACCGAGGTCGTGCCCTGCCCCACCAGGCCGAGTAGGGAGGAGAGAGCGATGGCTGCCGGGAAGAGCGCCAGCACGGCGTAGTAGGTCAGGGCCGCGGCCAGGTCGGTGCACTGGTCGGAGAGGAACTCGGTGAGCGTCTTGCGGGCCACGAACCGGCGCGACCGGCCGGTCAGGTCGGTGGGGGAGTCGACGTCGTCCTGTTCGTCGTCCGTCGGTGGCTCGTGTCTGTCGACGCGTTCTGGCTGCTCTGTGGTCATCGGTTCCGGTACCCCCTCGTGCTCATCGCGTGCGTGGACGACCCGACTCCGTCGACGGAGGAGCGGCCGTGTCGGGCCTGATGCGCCGACGGCTTGCCCGGAGGTTCGCGAGGATCCCGGCCATGGCACCACCCTGGTCACCGTGCAGCTTGTTGCCCGCTTCGTGGGAGACCATCACGTTTCCGTCGTTGGCCGGCACCGTGCGGGTGAGATCGACGGCGGCGAGTCGGAAGAGCGGAGTGACCAGGGCGGCGTAGACGGAGGGCAGGACGAGGTGCCCGAACGTGATCACGTTGTTCGCCAGGCTCAGCTGGGAGAGTCCGGGGTGTCCGTCGGCGCGGCGCAGGATCTGCTTCGCGGTCCGTTCCGGGCTCGCCACCGGCGGGGGCGGTCGACCCTCGTGGCCGGTGACGTTGGCAGCCTGGGCGTAGATCGGCGTGTCGACGCCGCCCGGGGCGACGTAGACCACCCGGATGTCGCGATGGCCACGGTTCTCCAGCTGCAGCTGCCTGGCCAGTGCCCGCACGGCCCACTTGCTCAGGACGTAGGCGCTCATGGTCGGGACCGAGATGTGGCCGATCACCGAGCCGACGAGCACCAGCGAACCCCTGCCCTGAGCACGCATCTCGGGTAGGACGTGACGTGCGACATTGACGGAGCCGGTCAGGTTGGTGCGCAGCACGCCGTCGAAGACGTGGGGCGGAACGTCCTCGGTCCGGCCGTACGCGACGACGCCGGCGCTGTTGACCCACACGTCGATGCGGTCGTGGCGTTGGAGCGTGCGTGCGACGACGTCGCGCACGGCCGCATCGTCGCCGACGTCGGCCGTGAGTACGAGCGCGGACGCGGCCCCCAGGCTCACGCATTCGTGGGCGGTCTCGTCGAGGGCCGCCCTGCCCCGCGCCACCAGCACGACATGGTCGCCCCGCCCGGCGGCCCGATGGGCACAGGCTCGGCCGATGCCGCCCGAGGCGCCGGTCACGACGACCACCGAGGTGCCTCTCACGGAGTGAAGACGACCTTGATCATCCCGTCCTGCTTGTCGCGGAACTTCGCGTAGGCCTCCGGTGCCGCGCTCAACGGCAGCCGGTGGGTGGCGAAGGATTCGGTGCCCAGGGGGTCAGCGTCGTCGAGAAGGAGCGGGAGGATGTCGTCGCTCCACCGGCGTACGTTGGCCTGCCCCATGCGCAGCTGGATCTGCTTGTCGAACATCTGCATCATCGGCATGGGTTCGGTGGCGCCGCCGTAGACGCCCGAGACCGACACGGTGCCGCCGCGTCGGACGCACTCGATCGAGGCGAGCAGGGCAGCGGCACGGTCGAGTCCGACCCGCTTCATCAGCGGGGCGGCCAACTTGTCGGGCAGCAGGCCGACGGCCTTGATGGCAGTCTCTGCGACCGGGTTGCCGTGTGCCTCCATGCCCACGGCGTCGATGACGGCGTCGGCCCCGCGGCCCGAGGTGCGAGACCGCACCTCCTCGCCCAGGTCGTCGACGGCGTCGAGGTCGATCGTGTCGGCGCCGAGCGCGCCGACGCGCGCGAGACGCTCGGGCACGCGGTCGACGACGATCGCGCGGTTGCCGTCTCGCATGGCGATGCGGGCAGCCATGTCGCCGATCGGTCCGGCCCCCATGATCAGCAGCGTGCCGTCGTCGGGGGTATCGGCGTACCGGACGGCCTGCCAGGCCGTGGGGATGACGTCGGAGAGGAAGACGAACCGGTCGTCCGACGGGCCCTCCGGCACCTTGATCGGCAGGAAGTCGGCGAACTGTACGCGCAGGTACTCGGCCTGGCCGCCGGGGACCGAGCCGTAGAGCCGGCTGTAGCCGAGGAGGCTGGCGCCGGTGCCCTGGTCGCGGTTCTGGGTCGTCTCGCACTGGCTGTGCAGACCGCGCTCGCAGGTCCAGCACCGGCCACAGCTGATGTTGAACGGCACCACCACCCGGTCTCCGACCTTGAGGTCTGTGACCTCGCCACCCACCTCCTCCACGATCCCCATCGGCTCGTGACCGATGACGTCGCCGGCGTCCATGAACGCGGCCAGCGGTTCGTAGAGGTGGAGGTCGGAGCCGCACAGTCCTGTGCTCGTGACCCGGATGACGGCGTCGGTGGGTTCGATGATCGTGGCGTCCGGGACGTCGTCGACGCGGACGTCGCGGGGGCCTTGCCAGGTGACGGCTTTCATGCGAGCTCCTGTGGGGTGGCGGAAGAGGTCGGGGCGCCCGACAGGCGGGTGCGCGTGCCGGCGACGCTAGCCACGACGACGCGTCGCTCACCTCCCCCCGAGGGGCCTTCTCAGGAAGCAGCGCCGGAAGCCATGCCCGCCTGGTGCGCGACCGTCACAAGACGGAGGAGCTGTGGTCGGAGCCGCGACGCGACGCCACGTGACGCGACGGGGGCGGGGTCGCCGGCAGCCACCTACGCGGGTGATAGACCCGCGAACCTCACGGTGGCAACGTGATCGACGGAGGCCCGCATCTCCGGGCCGCCACCTCGAGCGTCGCGCGTGCGCTCGCGCGACGCAGACCAGTCTCAGGAGCCGAGCATGAGCGGCAACAAGCCCGCCCCGTCTTGTCCATCCGCAAGGACGTCAAGAACACGGTCGAAGGCGCGGCTGATCTCGCGCGAGGGCGCCGCGGCGACTCAGCACGAGCGGTACCGGGTGTACCTGGGGTCCGCCGTCCTTCGGGGCAAGAACCCAACACGCCAGGCGAGCCGCTGCCGCCGAAGTACGACGGCTCCGGATGACCCGCGGGTCGAGCCCGAGCGGGATCCGGTCCCGGGCGCCGCGCACGAAGCACGTCAGAAGTCACCCATCCGAACCCGAGCAAGGAGCCGTCATGCCTGACGTCCAACGCACCGTCACCGTCGACAAGCCGATCGACGTCGTGTGGGACTACCTCAAGGACTTCCGGACCACCGAGGAGTGGGACCCGCCGACGGTCTCCACGGTCCGCACCAGTGGTGACGGCGGGGTGGGCACGACGTACCACAACGTGTCGAAGATCCTGGGCTCCGAACAGGAGGTCGACTACGTCGTGACCGACTACGTCGAGCGGGAGCGGCTGCAGCTGAAGGGCGACGCCGGCTCGATCGACCTGCTCGACACCATCACCCTCGCGATCGCCCCCGACGGACGCACCGCAGTCACCTACCACGCCGAGTTCACCCCGACCGGAGCCGCCAAGCTGGCGACTCCTCTCATGCCGGCGGCGTTGAAGGTGCTGGCCGACAAGGTCGCCGACAGCCTCGAGGAGCACCTGCGCAAGCTCTAGTGGGTCGCCTCCCTCGGGCCTGAGCAGATCCGGCTTCTCGACGTGACCAGCACGCGGACGATCGTCAGCGTCACGATGCCGTGCGCCGCGCGGAGCTGCTCGCGGCCTTCTTGGTGGCGCGTGAGCCCTTCGTGGGGCTCGACTTGCTGGAGCTCTTCTTGCCGGTCGCCTTCTTCGTGGTCGCCTTCTTCGTGGTCGCCTTCTTGGAGCCGGACTTGGCCGTCGACTTCTTGGCGGTCGACTTCTTGGCGGTCGACTTCTTGGCCTCTGCCTTGCGCGTCTTCAGCTGGGGGAGGTCGCGGGTGTTGCCGGCCTTGTGCCCCTTGGCGGAGTCGATGGACGCCTGGAGGGCGGAGAGAAGGTCGACGACCTTCTCCTCGTCCACCTCGGTGTCCTCCGCCAGCACGATCTCGCGGTTCTTCTTCTTGGCAGCGATGAGCTTCTCCACGCGCTCGGTGTAGGTATCACGGTAGTTCTGGGGCTTCCACGGCGTGGTCATGGCCTTCACCAGGTTGACGGCCATGTCGAGGTCCTTGCCACCGACCTTGGCCCGCGTGGGCAGCTGGTCGAGCTCCTTGGTGGGGTCTCGGACCTCGTCGGCGAAGTACATCGTCTCCAGCACCAGCACGTTCCCGGAGGGGCGGATGGCGCCCAGGTACTGCTTGCCCCGCATCACGAACGTCGCGACACCGATGCGCTGGGCCTTGTCCATCGCGCGGACCAGCAGCGTGTACGCCTTCTTCGCGCTGTCGTCGGAGGGCGCCAGGTAGTAGGACTTCTGGTAGTAGATCGGGTCGATCTCCGCAGCGTCGACGAAGTCGGTGATGTCGATGGTGCGGCTCCTGGTGGGCTCGACGGACTCGAGCTCCTCCTGCGTGATCATCACGTACCCGCCGTCGCTGAGCTCGGCCCCCTTCACGACGTCCTGGTAGGCAACCTCGTCACCGGTGTTCTCGTTGACCCGTTGGTTGCGTACCCGCGCGGTGGTGCCCTTCTCGAACTGGTGGAAGTGCACGTCGTGGTCCTCGGTGGCCGAGTACAGGCCGACCGGGACGTTGACCAGACCGAACGACACCGACCCGGTCCAGATGGCACGCGCCATGACCTACCTCCGTGGTTCTCGATTCTTAGTTTCCGGCGCCACACGTACCCGCGCCTCGCCCGTAGGTGTGGCGCGCGGCGAGGCAGGAAGGGTCCTGCAGGGTGAGTGCAGCCGTCGCTGGCGCCTGGTAGCAAGGGAGGGACCAGCCGTGCACGAACGACGAGAGGGGCCCGCATGAGCAGCCAGGATCCGGAAGCCGTCGGTCGTCTGGACGACGCCACCGAGGAGCAGGAGCAGTCGTCGACGACCGGGGGAGCCGCAGCCGAAGGCGACTACGACCCCGCCCAAGGCTCGCCGGGCCCCGCCCACCCCGTGGGGGAGGACTTCCCGGACGAGGCACCCAAGGCCGACGGACCGGACTGAGTCCCGTGGCCCTGCGTGACAGGTGCGGCCGCAGGTGAGCACCGGCCCTCGGACGAGGCCGGAGGACCTGCTGGCCGAGTACGGCACGACCTACGCGGAGCAGGCCGGTATCACCTTGCGCGACAAGCCGGCACCGCTGTTCCAGCTGTTGGTGCTCACTCAGCTCTCCTCGATCCGGATCTCCGCCGACGTGGCCGCCGAGGCGGCGCACCAGCTGTTCCGCGCCGGGTGGCGGACGCCGTCGCGGATGCTGGGGTCGACCTGGCAGCAGCGCGTCGACGCGCTGGGTCGGGGAGGCTACCGCCGCTACGACGAGAGCACCGCCGACTACCTCGAGTCACTCGCGCGGCAGGTGCAGGACGACGTCGGCGGCGACCTGCGCCGGCTCCGACCCGGGCGTGAGGGCACCGTGCGCGACCTGCGCCGCGCGCTCCAGGCGTTCCCACGGATCGGGCCGACAGGATCCTCGATCTTCTGCCGCGAGGTGCAGGCGGTGTGGCCGGAGGTGGCGCCGTACTTCGACGATCGCGCAGTGCGAGCGGCCAAGGCCCTCCGGTACCCGACGTCGCCGGATCGGCTGGCCGCGCTGGCCCCGCGCGGGCGGGCCGCTGAGTGGTCGTCGGCGCTGGTGCGCTGGTCGCTCGTGCGGTGAGGAGCAGGAGGTCAGGTGCCAACGCACCCGGTGCGGCGTGTACCGGATCGGGGCCGCGAACGACACCGTCGACCGCAGCAGCCGCTTGCGGTCGAGCAACGGCTGCTTGCGCACGTCGCGTCGGTGCAGCCGCAGCAGGTCGAAGAGGTAGAAGTACACCCGGACGCCGCTGCGGCGCGCCTGCTCGGCACTGCGGCCCTGGATGCGCGGCTGCAAGCGCGCGAAGCTCGTGCGCGAGCCCTCGAACGCGACGACCCCGCCATCGAGGACCATCGACCCGTCCGCCTGCCGCGTGAGCGCCTCGGCCACCTCGGGGAACGCCGCCGTCGCGTCGCGGCCGGTGCGCGAGTACAGCCGGACGCCGCCGTCCTCGCACACGGCCAGGCAGCGCTGGCCGTCGAGCTTGCGCTCGTAGACCCAGCCGTCCTGCCAGGACCGCTCGTGGGTGAGGGTGGCCAGGGTGCGGGGACGTCGGTCACGGGATCGGCCTGCGTCGAGGGTCGGGCGGCGCGCTCGTGCGTAGCGACGTCACGGCTGACCCAGGAACCGATCGGCGGTGATCGGAAGCTGGCGCACCCGCACGCCGCTCGCGTGGTGGGCTGCGTTGGCGATGGCCGCGGCGGTGCCGACGATGCCGATCTCGCCGACCCCGCGCGAGCCCATGGGGGTGACGAGGTCGTCGCTCTCGTCGAGCCACTCGACGTCGAGATCGAGGACGTCGGCGTGCGAGGCCACGTGATAGGTCGCGAGGTCCTGCGTGACGACGTGGCCGTATCGGGGGTCGCGCCACGACTCCTCGAAGAGAGCCGCCGAGAGACCCATGGTGAGGCCGCCGAGGAACTGTGACCGAGCGGTTGTGGGGTTGATGATCCGCCCGACCGAGTAGACGCCGAGCAGTCGCGGCACCCGGATCTCGCCGGTGTAGCGGTGCACCCGAGCCTCGGCGAACACGGCGCCGAACGAGTGCAGGGCATGACCCTCCATGTCGGGGTAGCTCTCGGTCGGCGTCGAGGTCGTCTCGGCCCCGGCGCCCGGCGAGTCACCGTGCTCGGCGCGGAACCGCTGGGTGGCCTCGGCGATCGCGGTGCCCCACGAGCTGGTGCCGGCGGATCCACCGGCGACCGTGGCCACCGGGAGGTCGGTGTCGCCGATCGCGAGGTCGATGCTGGCGCAGGGGACGCCGAGGGCGTCCGCGCTGATCTGGGTGAGGGCGGTGCGGGCGCCGGTGCCGATGTCGACCGCGCCGATGGACACGGCGTAGCGCCCATCGCCCAGGGCGGCCACCCGCGCGGCGTTCCCGGGCATCCACAGCGCGGGGTACGTCGCCGAGGCGACGCCGGTGCCGACCCACCACTCGCCGTCCTCCTGTGAGCGCGGAAGCGAGTCGCGGTCTGCCCAGCCGAACCTCTCGGCCCCGCGGTGCAGACACTCGACGAGGCGTCGGTTGTTGAAGGGGTTGCCCGTCTCGGGGTCGATGTCGGGCTCGTTGCGCTCGCGCAGGTCGATCGGGTCGATGCCCGCAGCCACGGCCAGCTCGTCCATCGCGACCTCGAGGGCGAACATGCCGGGCATCTCGCCAGGCGCCCGCATCCACGACGGGACGGCGACGTCGAGTGCGGCCACCCGGTGGCTGGTGCGCCGGTGCTCGCCGGCGTACATCATGCGGGACGCGGTGGCGGTCTGCTCGGCGAACTCCTTGATCGCCGAGCTCTGGCTGGTTGCCGCGTGCTCGAGGGCGGTGATGCGGCCGTCGGGCCCGGCACCGAGCCGCACGTACGAGACGGTCTGGGTGCGGTACCCGGTGAGCGCGAACATCTGCTGACGGGTCACGGCCAGCTTGACCGGTCGGCCGTCAGCCGCGATCGCGGCCAGGGCGGCCGCCATCTCAGGGCTGTGCGGCAGCCCCTTGCTGCCGAACCCTCCTCCGACGTACGGCGCGACGACCCGGATGTGGTGCTGGTCGATGCCGAGCATCGGCGCCAGCGTCGCGGCCACGCCGTGCACGGCCTGGGTCGAGTCGTAGAGGGTGAGCCGGTCGTCGCGCCACACGGCACTGACTGCGTGCGGCTCCATCGGGTTGTTGTGCTCGTGGGGGGTCCGGTAGGTCTCTGCCACGGTGACGGACGCCCGCGCGAAGGCGGCGTCGACGTCGCCCTGGTCGGTGTCGGTCTCGGCGCCGGCGTTGACCTCGTCGGGCGCATAGGTCTCGGCACCGTCGAGGGTCACGTCGTGCGGCTGCTCGTCGTAGTGGACCTGCACCAGGCGCGCGGCTTCGCGGGCGGCCTCGATGGTCTCGGCGAGCACGAGCCCGACGATCTGACCGCGGAAGCCGACCCGGTCGTCCTGGAGGATGGCGAGCTCGCGGTCGTCGGTGTCGACCAGACGTGGCGCCGAGTGGTGGTCGAGCACGGACGACACGCCCGGGTGAGCCAGGGCATCGGTGACGTCGAGACGCAGCACGCGGCCCTTCGCGATCGTCGACTGGACCAGCCAGACGTACAGCGGCGCGCCATCCAGCTCCTTGTCGTGCTCCACGGCGTAGGGCGCGCGGCCGGTCACCTTGGCGACGCCGTCGAGCCGGTCCAGGGCGGTGCCCATCGACCGAGCGCGCAACGGTGAGGCGGTCATCGGATGTCCTGTGTCGTCGCCAGGCGCTGCAGGGTGATCGTGGTGGCGCCCGCCAGCATCGGCAGCTTGTAGGAGTTCTGATCGGTAACGACGGCGTCAGAGAGCTCGGCCGCGACGGCGTCGCGCACGGCATCTTCTGAGAAGGGTTGCCCACGCAGCGCTGCCTCGGCGCGGGTGGCGCGCCACGGCCGGTGGGCGACGCCGCCCCAGGCGATGGCCACGTCGTCGACCAGGCCGTCTTGGGTGACGACGAGGGCGGCAGCCACCGACACCAAGGCGAACGCGTACGACGCGCGGTCGCGGGTCTTCTGGTACGTCGAGTGGCGCGCCAGGGGTGAGGCCTTCAGCTCGACCGCGGTGATGAGCTCACCGTGCGCGAGCGTCGTCTCGACCTCCGGGTGTCGGCCGGGCAGGGTCAGCAGCTCGGTCATCGGCACCCGGCGCTGCCCGCTGGGGCCCAGGACGACGATCTCGGCGTCGAGCGCGGTGAGGGCGACGGCGAGGTCGGAGGGATGCGTGGCGACGCAGGCCTCGCTCGCACCGAGCACCGCGTTGTAGCGCCCGTATCCCTCGAGAGCCGAGCAGCCGCTGCCGGGCTCGCGCTTGTTGCACGGAGTCGTGACGTCCTGGAAGTACACGCACCGGGTGCGTTGGAGCAGGTTGCCGCCGGTCGTCGCCTGGTTGCGGATCTGGCCGGAGGCACCCGCGAGCAAGGCTCGGCTGACGGCCGGGAACCCGAGACGCACGAGCGGGTGGGCGGCGAGGTCGCTGTTGCGTACGTTGGCGCCGATCCGCAGCCCGTCGTCGGTCGCTTCCACCTCGCTCATCGGCAGGCCGCTGATGTCCACGAGCGCCGCAGGCGTGCTCACCCCGAGCTTGAGGTGGTCGACGAGGTTCGTGCCACCGCCGAGGAAGCAGGCCTCAGGATCAGCGGCCACGGCCGCGACCGCCTCCTCTGCCGAGGCGGACTTCACGTAGCTGAGCTGCTTCATCGGCCGGCCGCCTGTCGCACGGCGTCCAGGATCCCGATGTAGGCGCCGCAGCGGCACAGGTTCCCGCTCATCCGCTCGCGGATCTCGTCGTCGTCGAGCTCGACCTCGGCCTCGAGGTCGGTCGTGACGTGGCTCGGATGGCCTTGCTTCGCCTCGTCGAGCATGCCGACCGCCGAGCAGACCTGCCCCGGTGTGCAGTAGCCGCACTGAAGGCCGTCGTGGTCGAGGAAGGCCTGCTGCACCGGGTGCACCTCGTCGCCGGTCGCCAGGCCGGACGCCGTCACCACCTCGGCGCCGTCGTGGGCCACGGCGAGCGTGAGGCAGGTGAGGTGCCGGCGTCCGTCGAGGAGGACCGTGCACGACCCACACTGGCCGTGGTCGCAACCCTTCTTGGGAGCGGTGTTGCCGAGCCGCTCCCGGAGGGCATCGAGCAGCGTGGTCCGGACGTCGACGACGACCCCGTGGACGGTGCCGTCCACCGTGAGCGTGATGGTCCACTCCATGTGTGCGCCTCCGGTCTCACCCGACTACCGGCAGTCGGTGCTCCCCACTGTCACCGGGCGGGCTCACACCCAGGACACCCAGGCGGGTGAATGTCGTCTGCGCGGGGCGGATCCGAGCGACCTTCGTCGCGCGGTTCCGGCGCTAGGTCAGAGCGTGAGTGCGAACGGGCCGGCCTGTAGGCCGGGTTCTGTCCTGCTCCCGGGGGAGCAGGGGCGACCATCCATCTACGACCACCGTTGCCGGCGGCCTCCAGCGATCTACCCGGACACTCGGGCGAGCAGCCCTCGAACGTGCCCTGTCTGATCTTGCTCCGGGCGGGGTTTGCCTAGCCAGGCCGGTCGCCCGGCCTGCTGGTGGTCTCTTGCTCCACCGTTTCACCCTTACCGCCCACGCCTTGCGACGTGGGAGGCGGTCTGTTCTCTGTGGCACTGTCCCGCGGGTCTCCCCGGGTGGGTGTTACCCACCGCCCTGCTCTTCGGAGCCCGGACCTTCCTCGGTGACCTCGGGTCTCCCCGGAGTCAACGCGGTCGCCCGGCCGGCCCGTCCGCCTGAGCAGGATAGGGCCTGTTCAGCGCGCCGCCCACTTCTCCGACCAGCGCTGGAGGGGGAGGAGTGCCTTCATCAGGCCCCGGCCGTGCTCGGTGAGGCGGTAGCCCCCGTCGTCGTGCCGGACGACGTCGAGGTCGCGCAGCTCCTTGAGGCGGGTGTTGAGCGTGGCGGGGTTGGTCTCGGCGGCGGCCTGGAGGGCGCGGAAGGTGAGCGGGCCGTCGCGCAGCTCCCACAGCAGGCGCAGCGCACCGCGGCGCCCGAGGACGTCGAGGGCGACCATGATCGGCCGGCCGGTGCTCGTTCCGCGCGCGGGTGAACCGATGTGCGGCGTCGACATGCTTTGCAATCTATAGCATGTCGGCCTACGTTGGTCGAATGACACGCTCTGAATCCCATAGCGCACGGATCGAGCCCGCTACGCCGCCACTCGCCGACGACGTGCAGGCCGCCATCGACGCGGTGATGCGCGGCAACCCGCCGTTGCTCCTCTTCACGACCCTGGCCCGCGACCGTCGGCTGTTCGGCAAGTTCTTCGCCGGGGGCCTGCTCGACCGCGGCCACCTGACGATCCGGCAGCGCGAGATCGTCATCGACCGCGTGACCGCACGCTGCGGGGCGGAGTACGAGTGGGGCGTGCACGTCACGACGTACGCCGAGCGCGCCGGGCTCGACGCAAGCCAGCTCGCAGCGCTCACGACCGGCGCCGCCGACGACCCGTGCTGGAGCGACGACGACCGCCTGCTCGTCGAGCTCAGCGACAGTCTGCTCGACCGGTGCGACGTCGACGACGAGCTGTGGGCCAGGCTGTCGGCGACGTACTCGCCCGAGGCGATCCTCGAGCTGCTGATGCTCGTGGGCTTCTACCGCTCGGTCAGCGGCATCGTGCGGGCGCTGCGGCTGCCGCTCGAGCCGACGGCGGCGAGGTTCGCCGACGTCAGTCCGTGACCCGCGCGTCGTCCTCGCGCCCCGGAGGCAGGGTGGCGACGGCGATCAGCGTGGTGAGGGGGACGGCGAGCACCAGCCCGATGCTGGTCGCGAGGGTGCGTACGACCTCCTGCCCGATCTCCTCGGTGGCCAGCAGGTCGAGGAACGGCAGCTGGTAGAGACGCAGCACGAGCAGGACGACGAGCGCGGTGCCGGCGTAGGCGAAGACGATCGTGTAGATGGTGGAGGCGATGTGGTCGCGGCCGATCCGCATGCCGCTGGCGAAGACCTCGCGCCGCGACAGCGCGGGCGCCGCGGCCCGGATCTCCCAGACGGCGGAGGCCTGGGTGATCGTCACGTCGTTGAGCACGCCGAGACCGGCGACGATGATCGCGCAGGCGAAGACCCCCTGGAACGACAGCTCGTCGCCGAACGTGCTCAGCGTGCGCGCGCCCTCGTCGGCCACGCCGGTGAGGCGGGCACCGCCGACGGCCAGGTAGCCGATCACCGCCGTCAGCGCGATGCCGGCGAGGGTCCCGGCCAGGGCGGCGCTGGTGCGCAGCGACCAGCCGTGGGTGGTGTAGAGCACCACGAACATGATCGCGGCCGAGCCGACGACCCCCACCAGGATCCCTGACTCGCCCGACAGCAGGGCCGGCAGCAGGAACAGCGCGATCACGGCGGTGCTGAACGCCAGGCCGACCAGGGCGAGCAGCCCGCGCAGCCGAGCGACCGCGAGCACCACGACGACGAAGACGGCCACGAGGAGCCCGACCGGCGCAGTGCGCACCGTGCCGAAGTAGTTCACGGTCGCGGGTTGGCCCTCCTGCGCGGGCGTCCGGATCATCTTGACGGTGTCGCCCGCGCGCAGGTCGCCCTCGAGGACGTCGTTCGGCACGTTGGCCGACACCTCGGTGTCGGCGTCCTCACCTTCGGCGACCCGCACCCGGATCCGGCCGCACGTCTCCGACCGGGCCTCCGCCAGACACGGCTCGAGGACCTCGAGCACCTCGGCCTCGGGGAAGGTGACCCCGGGCGCCGCGAACTGGATGTCCTCGGAGAGCGCGTCGACCCGGTCGCCGTCGGGCCACAGCAGCCCGACGCCGACCAGGGTGGCGACGAACGAGGCGACGAGCAGCCCGACGAGCAGGTTGCGCGGCGTCCGCTGGACGGCGACCTCCTGGTCGCCGGCGCGGTGTGCGTGTGATCCCCCCACCGGCGTCAGGCGAGCCGGGTGACGTCGACCTCGACGGTCATCCGTGAGGTGCCGGGACCGGAGTAGATGCCGTGGATCGGGCGGACGTCGCGGTAGTCGCGGCCCACGGCGACGCCGACGTAGCGGTCGTCGGGCTCGAGGTCGTGGCACGGGTCGAACCCCCGCCAGCCGTCGTCCCACCACTCGACCCAGGCGTGCGACTGTCCGCTCACCGTGATGCCGACGGCGGCTTCGGGGTCGGGGTGCACGTAGCCGGAGACGTAGCGGGCGGGGATGCCGACCGAGCGCAGGCCGCCGACCGCGAGGTGCACCATGTCCTGGCAGACCCCGGCCCGCTGCTGCCAGGCGGCGGCCCCGGGGCCGTGGACGTCGGTGGCGCCGGCCACGAACTCCACCTCGTCGTGCACCAGCGAGCACAGGTCGCGGGCGGCCTCGCCGGGCAGCTCGTGGTCGGCGGCCACCTGCTTGGTGCGCTGGGCGAAGTCGGCCGGCGGCGCGACCAGGTCGGGCAGGGTGAGGTACTCGGTCCAGCGGTCGGCGACCTCGCGGGTCGCCAGCGCCTCCCACGACGACGCGGGCGGGGGAGCGGGGGGCCGGTTGGTCTGCACGGTCGAGGTCGCGGTCACCGTCATCGTGTCGTGCGGGTCGACCACCTCGAACGCCGTGACGGCCGTGCCGAAGTAGTCGCGGTACTCGAACGTCCACGGCTTGGGCGTGATCTCGAGCCGGCTGTGCACGACGATCTGCTCGGGCGTGGTCACCGGCGTCAACCGGGCCTGGTTGTAGGAGGCGACCGCCTTGCCGTCGTACTCGAAGCCGGTGGTGTGCACGATCCGCAGCTGCATGCTCATCCCTACGCTCCTCCCGTGCCGTGCCAGGCCAGCGCTTCGGCCCCGGCGAAGAACCGGCGGGTGACCGCCTCGGTCGCCAGCGCGCAGGTGCGCTGCAGGCGTTCCATCTCGTTGGGGAGGTCGGCGACGACGTCGGCGAGCGAACGGTACTCGAGCTCGGCGCGGGTGCGGCCGAGCAGCCGCTGCGCGTCGTTCTGGAAGCCGGCCCGCTGCCCGGAGGCCTCGAGGTTGTCGAGGCACAGCTCGGCGCGGTTGAGGGAGAACACGACCGAGCGCGGGAAGAGCCGGTCGAGCAGCAGGAACTCCGCCGCGGCCCGCTCGGTCTCCTGGCCTCGGTAGGTGCGCAGGAACGCCTCGTAGGCGCCGCACGCCCGCAGGGTCGACGTCCACTGGGCGCTGGCGCTGGTGAGGGAGGCCGTCGCCACCAGCCGCGAGGTCATGTCGGCCCGTTCGACGCACCGGCCGAGCATCAGGAACTGCCAGCCCTCGTCGCGGGTCATCGTGGCGTCGGCGGTGCCGTTGATCAGCGCCGCCCGCTCCCGCACCCACTGGAAGACGTGTGGGGTACGACGGGCGCCGAACTGTCCCGAGGCGATGTCGCGGTACGTCGTGTTGATGACCTCCCACAGCGGCACCGACAGCGTCTCGCGGGCCCGCCGCGCGCTCTCGCGGGCTGCGGAGATGGCCGCCGCGATCGAGACCGGCGAGGCCAGGTCGTAGGCGAGGGTCGAGAGCACGTAGGCGAGGTCGACGTGCTCGGGAGCATCCTCGACGCCCATGATCGACAGCAGCCCGTGGCAGGTCTCGTCGACGTCGATGGTGGCGTCCTCGAGCAGCAGCGACGTCTGGACGTCGAGGATCCGCGCGGTGTCCTCGGCGCGCTCGACGTACCGTCCGATCCAGAACATCGACTCCGCGATCCGGCTCAGCATGACGAACCCGCCTGCTGCTGCTGCTCCGCCTGCTCCTGCAGGTCGATCAGAGCGGGGCCCGGGGTCTCGGCCACGGGGGTCGCCACCGGGGGATCCTCGACGGGGGTCGCGACCGGCGGTGGCTCGGGTGCCGCGGCGACCGGCGGCCCGGCCAGCACCCAGGTGTCCTTGGACCCGCCGCCGCGCGAGGAGTTCACGATCAGCTCACCCTTGGCGAGCGCGACCCGGGTCAGCCCGCCGGGCAGCACCCACACCCGGCTGCCGTCGTTGACGGCGAACGGCCGCAGGTCGACGTGCCGCGGCCCCAGCTCGCCGTCGACGAACGTCGGCACCGTCGAGAGCTGCACCACCGGCTGGGCGATCCATGAGCGCGGGTCGTCGATGATCTTCTCGCGCAGCTCGTCGAGCTCGGCGCGGGTCGCTCGCGGCCCGATCACGATGCCCTTGCCGCCCGACCCGTCGACCGGCTTGAGCACGAGCTCGTCGAGCCGGTCGAGGACCTCCTCGCGAGCCTCGGCGTCGCCGACCCGCCAGGTGTCGACGTTCTTCAGCACCGGCTCCTCGGCGAGGTAGTAGCGGATGATGTCGGGCAGGTAGGTGTAGACGAGCTTGTCGTCGGCGACGCCGTTGCCGACGGCGTTCGCGAGGGTGACGTTGCCGGCGCGGGCGGCGTCGATCATGCCGGGGCAGCCGAGCACGGAGTCGGCGCGGAAGTGCACCGGGTCGAGGAACTCGTCGTCGACCCGCCGGTAGATCACGTGCACCGGGGCCAGACCCTGGGTGGTGCGCATCATCACGCGACCCCGCCGGCACTCGAGGTCACGCCCCTCGACCAGCTCGACGCCCATCGTGCGCGCGAGCAGGGCGTGCTCGAAGTAGGCGCCGTTGTAGACGCCGGGCGTCAGGACGACGACGGTCGGGTCGGTGACGCCGGCCGGGGCCGCGGCGCGCAGCGCGGCCAGCAGCCGCTGGGGGTACGCCGCCACCGGCCGGATCCGGTGCTGGGCGATCGTCTCGGGCAGTGCCGAGCTGATCGCGCGCCGGTTGGTCATCACGTACGAGACCCCGGACGGCACCCGCACGTTGTCCTCGAGCACCCGGAACTCGCCGGCGTCGTCACGGATCAGGTCGATGCCCGACACGTGCACCCGCACGCCGTTCGCGGGCCGGACGGTGGCGGCCTCGCGGTGGTAGTGGCTCGACGTGGTGATCACCCGGCGGGGGATGACGCCGTCGTCGAACACCTTGCCCTCGGCGTACACGTCGGTCAGGAACAGCTCGAGCGCCCTGACCCGTTGCTGGACGCCGGCGTCGATGCTCGACCAGGTGTCCATCTCGATGACGCGCGGCAGGATGTCGAGCGGGAACGCGCGCTCCTCGCCGCCGATGTCGAAGGTGACGCCCTGGTCGAGGTAGCCGGCCTGCAGCGCCTCGACCCGGCTCACCAGCTCGGGCGCCGTCATCTCCTGCAGCGACTCGCGCAGTCGCAGGTACGGCGAGCGGAGGCTGTCGCCGTCGAACATCTCGTCGTAGGCGGGGCCGGTGGTCCCGTAGCCCTCGAACATGGCGAACATGTCGTCGACCCTAGTGGGGGTCGCGGGGCCGTTGGTTACGGCAGGGTGAGGATCTCGGCGCCCCCGGGAGTGACCAGCAGGGTGTGCTCGAACTGCGCCGAACGACGTCCGTCGCGGGTCACGACGGTCCAGTCGTCGTCCCACATCTCGACGTCCGCGGTGCCGAGGTTGAGCATCGGCTCGATCGTGAACGTCATCCCGACCTCGATCAGGGTGTCGTGGTCGGGGTCGTCGTAGTGGGGCACGATCAGGCCGGAGTGGAAGGCCGTGCCGATGCCGTGGCCGGTGAACTCGCGGACGACGCCGTACCCGTGCCGGCGGGCGTAGGACTCGATCACGCGGCCGATCACGTTGATCCGGCGTCCGGGCTGGACCGCCTTGATCGCCCGCTCCAGCGCGGTGCGCGTGTGCTCGACGAGGAGGCGCGACTCCTCGTCGACGTCGCCGGCCAGGAACGTGGCGTTGGTGTCGCCGTGGACGCCGTCGAGGTAGGCGGTGATGTCGATGTTGACGATGTCGCCGTCCTCGACCACGCGGCTGTCGGGGATGCCGTGGCACACGACCTCGTTGACGCTCGAGCACAGCGACTTGGGGAAGCCGCGGTAGCCGAGCGTCGAGGGGTAGGCCCCGTGGTCGCACAGGAACTCGTGACCGACCCGGTCGAGCTCGTCGGTCGTCACGCCGGGCGCGACGTGGCTGCCGACCAGGTCGCGCGCCTCCGCGGCCAGGCGGCCGGCGACACGCATCCGCGCGATGGTGTCGGCGTCCTTGACCTCGGGGCCGTCGTAGGCGGCCGGCCACTCGCGGTCGACGTACTCGGGGCGGGCGATCTGGCGGGGCACCGGACGACGCGGCGACACCGTCGCGGGGGCAATGGGACTCACGTCGGATGAGTGTAGTTTCGGCTCCATGGCCGACAAGGTGGAGTACTGGTACTGCATCACGCACAGCCGCGTCGAGGGGCGCGACGGGTGCCCCAACAAGGACCGGATGGGTCCCTACGACACCGAGGCCGAGGCGGCGCGGGCGCTCGAGACCGCCGCCGAGAAGACCGAGGCGTGGGACCACGACCCGAAGTGGAACGACGATCAGCTCGAGGACTGAGCGCTGATCTTCTCGCGCCGCCGGGTCGCCCGCCCACCGCGAGCGACCGACTTCTGGCCCTTCGGCGGCATGATCCTGATGGCCGCCGCCTTCTTCCTGTACGCCGTCAGCGGACTCGTCGCGCCGTGGTGGGCCGTCGTCCTGCTCGTGCTCGTGTGGCTGGTCGTCTTCGCCGTGTGCTGCACCTGGTGGTCCACCCACCCGCGCCGGATCACGGTGGCGGCCCTGGCGCTGATGGTGCTGTGGTTCGCCGTCCTCACCCTCGGCGCGGCACTCCTCGACTGGACCGCCTGAACGGGTCAGCGGGGTCGGACGAGGAGGACCTTGCCGCGGCCGCCCTCGTCGTCGGTGGTGACGAGGAGGTTGCCGTTGGCCAGGAGGGTGGCGGTGCGCAGGCGGCCGTAGTCGCCGTTGAGGGCCGCGGGGGCGGTGACCTTCGGGCCGAAGCCCTGGGGGCCGAACTTCATCATCAGCAGCTTCTCGTCCTTGAGGACGGCGACCGCGAGCGCGCCGTTGTAGGCGCCCCACTTCTTGCCGTAGACGAACGTCGCGCCGGACGTCGCCACGGTGGTGCTGCCGGAGCGCCACCGGGCGGCCTGCTGCTTGCCGGGCAGGCCCTGGTCGGTCATCGGGACGTTCTCGTTGTAGCCGGGCACGGGGTTCCACCCGTAGTCGCCGCGCTTGACCAGGCGGTTGACCTCGTCGTCCCGGAACGATCCGTGCTCGACCGACCACAGGCTGCCGTCCTTGCGCTGGGCCAGACCCTGCACGTTGCGGTGGCCGAAGGTGAGCACGTAGCGCTGGCGGCGGTGGTCGGACCTGATGAAGGGGTTCGTCGGCCACGGCTTGCCGGAGAAGCGCTGAAGGCGCAGCGTCTTGCCGCCCAAGGACCTCTTGTTGCGCGGGTTGGTGCCGATGGCGGCGTCGCCGGTGCCGACCAGCAGCGACCCGTCGGAGGCGATCAGGAGCCGGCAGCCGCCGTGGCGGCCGCTGGACGTCGGGAACCCGGCGAGCAGCGGCTTGATCAGCTTCGCCTTCTTCTCGGCCCGGTTGAGCTTCCAGGCGTTGACGCGGACGTCGTGCCCGCCGCCGCTCTTCCAGCCGCTGCACGTGTAGAAGCGACGGTTCTTCGTGAAGTTCGGGTCGACCTCCAGCCCCATCAGGCCGGTCTCGCCCGAGACCCACACCTTGCCGGTGGGGAAGCGCACGGTGCTGCGGCCGCCACCCGGCTTGCTCAGCGACAGTCGAGCGGGTTCGCGCTCGGTGACGAGCAGCGAGCCCGACGGGAGCTGCTTGACGTCCCACGGGTGGTTGAGCCCGCCGATCCGGGTCCGGACCCGGAGGGCCGGCGCCTTCGGTTTCGCCGCGGCGGCGTGCTTCGCCGCGGGTGCGGCCGAGCCGGGGCTCTCGGCGGGATGCAGGGCCGAGGCGGGGAGCGCCGGGGCGAGAAGGGCGAGCACGGCAGCGGTCACGAGTGCGGGGGGACGCATGGCCACACGGTAACGCGTGCGGACGCCGTCCAGAGCCAGCCGTTGCGCTCGGCCACCGCGACGGCACCCGCGCGGTTGCCCACGCCGGTCTAGCCGATGGCCGCCGAGAGATGGTTGCAGACCGTGCCCTCCGGCAGCGACAGCCGCCGCGCGACGTCGGCCGAAGGTGGTCACCGATCAGCACCCGGGTCGAGGGCGTCGATCCCGCGGACGGCGTGCACGGGGCCGAAGTCCTTGGTCACCCCCCGCGAGCCGGACCGCGGCACCGGCCGGGGCGGTGCGGACGTCGTGAAGGCGGGCTCGGAGCTGGTGATCACGCGTCCAGCCTCGGACGAGGGCGCCGACCGTGCCTCGTCGGAGCGTCACGACCTGCCCGTGACAGGTGTCACGGGTGGGCGAAGTCAGTGCGAGGCGCGGCGTACGAAGTCGGCGAGGTCCTTGCTCTGCTGCAGCCGCGAGGGCTCGTGGACGTACATCATGTGCCCGGCCTCGTAGTAGGCGTGCTCGATGTTGGCGCGCAGCTCGTCGGGGATCTGGAGGTGGGCGATGACGTCCTCGGCGGCGTAGTGGGGGGTGGCGCCGTCGTAGTAGCCGTAGGCGACGTGGACCTTGAGGTGCGGGTTGGTGCGCATCGCCCGCTCGAGCTGGGGGCTGACGTCGATCGGGCGGCCCTCGAAGTCCTTGAACGACCAGGGGTGCACCGTCGAGCTGATCTGCTCGTAGGTCAGGTCGTTCTCGTACTCCAGCTCGTGGCGCACGTAGTGGTTGAACGCCGCCGAGTAGGGCCCGCTGATCGCGTCCATCGACGGGTCGGCGTCCATGCTCTCGGCGATCGCGGACGCCGCCGGGCCGGTGAACCGGCCGTCGAGCCGACCCGCGGTGAGGCGCCGGTCGCGGAGCAGCTCGCCGAAGAACCGCCAGTGCTCGATGCGGAGGTCGGCGCGGTCGACGTAGTCCTCGGTGAGGCCGGTGAGCCGGGCCAGGGTGCGCACGGCGGTGGCGCGGTCCTTGGCGCTGAGCCGGTCGCCCTGGGAGAGCACCCACGGGTAGTCGCGGGCGGCGTACTCCTCGGCGGCGGCGACGGCCTTCTTCAGCGAGCCTCGGCCGAGCTTGCCGTGGTAGTGCGCGATGGCGGCGTACGTCGGCAGGTAGAGGGCGTGGGCGCGGTCGTTGCGCTGCTTCTCGAAGTCGATCGACGACAGGTCGAGCACGCTCGAGACCAGCACCAGCCCGTTGACGTACATGCCGTACCGCGTCTGCAGGCGCTCGACCAGAGCCGCGCCGCGCAGGGTGCCGTAGGACTCGCCGAGCACGAACTTGGGGGAGAGCCAGCGCTGGTGGCGCGACGTCCACAGCCGGACCAGCTCGGCGATCGACTCGATGTCGCCCTGGAAACCGTGGAAGGGCTCGGGCTTGCTGCCCTTCACCGCGCGGGAGTAGCCGGTGGAGACCGGGTCGATGAGCACCAGGTCGCTGACGGCCAGCAGCGACTCGGGGTTGTCGGCCAGCGCGTACGGCGGCGGCAGCAGGGCGCCGGCGTCGCCCATGACGACCCGTCGTGGGCCGAGCAGCCCGAGGTGCAGCCAGACGCTGGAGCTGCCCGGGCCGCCGTTGAACGCGAACGTGACCGGTCGGCTGGCGGCGCCCGGCTCGGTGTCGACGACGTACGACGTGAGCGAGATCTCGGCCTTGGCCTGGTGGCCGACGAACGTGCCGTCCTCGACCACCTCGTCGCGCAGCACCACGCGGCCGGTGGTGGCCGTGTAGTCGAGGGTGCGGCGTCCGATCTTGAGCTGGTGGCGGGTGCTGACGAGGTCGTCGGTCGGCTCGGCCGGCGTGGTCTCGGCCTTCTCGTCGGGCTTCTTCTCGGGCTTCTTCTCGGGCTCGGTGGTCTGGTCCGGAGTCACCTTCACCACCCTAAAGGTAAGAAAATGCCTAGAGCGGGCATGCCAGGCCATCCCGCACGGTTAGGTCGCCGAAGACGGGCTACAACCCGGGCAGGCATCACCCACGTGAAGGAACATTCCCCATGACTCTCACCAGCAGCACCGACCGCCTCGCCGTCCTCGAGGACCGTCTGACCTCCCTGCGCGCCGAGCGCGACCAGGCCCAGGCCGAGAACCGTGCCGAGTCGGTCGGCGACATCGTCGACCGGGCCACGAACGTCGAGGCCAGCATCCGGCTCTCGATCCTCGAGGAGCGGATCGCCGCCCTCGAGCTCGAGATCGCCGCCGCCCAGAGCGAGCAGCACGTCGACGGCGTGGTCTCGGTCGGCGACACCGTCGTCCTCGACCTCGGCGACGGCCACGAGAGCTTCGTCGTCGGCTCCGTCGAGCACGCCGTGGCCGGTGTCGAGACCGTCACCCCGACCAGCGCCCTGGGCCGCGCGATCGTCGGCGCCCAGGTCGGCACCGCCGTCACCTACTCCCCGCGCAAGGGCATCTCGCTCGAGGTCACGATCGTCTCGGCGTCCTGATCTCGGGGTAGTTCCCCACTGGGTCAACGTCCGGAGACCCTCGGGAGGTTGACCCAGCGGCGAGCTTTCCCCGGCGAGGGATCAGAACGTGTGCTCGGGGCCGGGGAACGAGCCGGCCTTGACGTCGGCGTCGAAGTCGCGGGCGGCCTGGAGCAGGACGGCGTGGACGTCGGCGTACTGCTTGACGAAGCGGGCCATCCTGCCGGTGCGCAGACCGAACGCGTCCTGCCAGACGAGCACCTGCCCGTCGCAGTCGGGGCCGGCGCCGATGCCGATGGTCGGGATCGAGAGCTTCTGGGTGATCTGGCCCGCGATGTCGCCGGGCACCATCTCCATCACGACCGCGAACGCGCCGGCCTGCTCGACGGCGAGGGCGTCGTCGAGCACCCGGCTGCCGGTGTCGCCACGCCCCTGCACCCGGTAGCCACCGAGGGCGTGCTCCGACTGGGGCGTGAACCCGACGTGCGCCATCACCGGGATGCCGCCGCGAGTGAGCTTCTCGATCTGCGGCACCATCTCGACGCCGCCCTCGAGCTTCACGCAGTGCGCGCCGCCCTCCTTCATGAACCGGACGGCGGTCAGGTACGCCTGCTCGGCCGAGGCCTGGTAGCTGCCGAACGGCAGGTCGCCGACCACCAGCGCCCGCCGCACCGATCGGGCGACCGCCCGGGTGAGCGGGAGCAGCTCGTCGACGGTGACGGGCAGCGAGGTCTCGTTGCCGTAGACGTTGTTGCTCGCGCTGTCGCCGACCAGCAGCACCTCGATGCCGGCCTCGTCGAAGGTGGCGGCGGCGTACTGCTCGTAGGCGGTGAGCATCGAGAACCGCTCGCCGCGCTCCTTCATCTCGCGCAGGTGGTGGGTGCGGACCCGCTTCACGGGGGCGGGGCCCGCCGGCTTCGCCGGTCCGGTGCCGTACGGCGCGGTCTCCTCGGGCGTGCTCATCGTCGGATCTCCGATCGTCGTCTCGCAGCTCCCTGATGGAGTCCACGGACTCCTCCCAGGCTAGGCCGATGCGGGGACTCGCGCGCTGTGTCTCCGGTCACGCGCTAGGCCGTGGTGGTGAACCCTGGTGGATGTCAGCGTCGTCCAGGTGGTGTGCTGGCCAGGCGCCGGAGCGCTGGCAGGCTGGGTGCCTTTCGAGCGACGGCAACGCCGCCAGCGGGCCGCCTGGGCGGCGCTGGCGCCGCCTCGGGTTTGCCAACACGGCCTAGGTTCGTGGCCATGAGCGACCCCAAGAGCCGCGACTGGGACCTCCGGGCCGACGAGCTGGCCGCGCAGGCCTACGCCGACGGCGAGCCGAACGCCTGGTTCGACCGGCTGTACGCCGAGGGGCAGGCCGGGGTGATCTCGATGCCCTGGGACCGCGCCACGGCGCAGCCGCTGCTGCGCGAGTGGTACGAGCGGTGGGCCGGCGACCGGAGGCCGGGCCGGGCGTGCGTCGTGGGGTGCGGCCTCGGCGCCGACGCCGAGTACCTGGCCGCCCTCGGGTGGACCACCACGGGTTTCGACCTGGCACCGACCGCGATCGACCAGGCCCGGTCGCGCCATCCCGACACCGCCGTCACCTACCGCGTCGCCGACCTGCTCGCCCTCCCCGACGACCTCGTGGGCGGCTTCGACCTCGTGGTCGAGATCTTCACCCTCCAGGCCATGCCCCACCCGCCGCGCGCCGAGGCCGCCCGCGGTGTGGCGTCGCTGCTCGCGCCCGGCGGCACGCTGCTCGCCATCGCGTTCCGCGACACCGGTGACCGGAGCGAACCGCCGCCGTTCCCGCTGACCCGCGACGACCTGCGGCTGCTCGAGGTCGACGGCGTCACGGCGGTCGAGGCCGAGGAGCTCGCCGACGAGCGCTGGCGGGTCGAGCTACGACGGGCCTGACCACTCGGGGCGGTCGAGCTCCTCGAGCAGGCCCGCCAGGGCCACCGCGTCGCTGTCGGTGCCGGTGTGCGGCGCCTCGAACCACGCGGCGTACTGGCTGATCTCGTCGAGGCGCCACTCGAGGTCGAACATCTCGAGCATCTCCTGGTCGCCGATCCCCAGCGTCCGCAGGTCGCGTTCCGCGGGAGCGAGCCTGAGCGACTCCCAGTCGACCAGCCTCAGCCCGTCGGGGGTGAGCAGCTGGTTGTGGTGCCCGGGCTCGCCGTGGGTCGCGACCCACGGTCGTTCCCCGGCCACGCCGGCCAGTCGGAGGTACGCCGCCACCCACCGCCCCACGTCGCAGATCCGCGCGGCCAGCGCCTCCCGCGCGAGCTCACCGTGCGGCCCCGCCGTCCACGGCACGCTGACCCGCCGCGCCAGCACACCCGCGAGGTCGGCGTCGACCAGCGGTCGCCACGCCGGCAGGTCGCCCGGCGCCGGAGCGGCATGCAGGCGGCGGAGCAACGCGGCGGTCGCCTCGGCGTCGAGGCAGTCGGGCTGGGCGCCGTCGAGCCACCCGGTGACGCTCAGCGCGCCGTCGCCGAGCGGCACGGCCCACGGTGCGAGTCCGGCGTGCACGAACTCCAGACCCGACGCGGCGAGCGCGCCGGCGCCGGCGTACGACGCCGTGAGCGAGGCGAGGTCGTGCCGGGCGCCGAGGGCGTCGAGGGTGACGAACAGCGCCGGGCGGTCGCCGGCGCGCGCGAGCCAGTGGTGGGCGCCGAAGCCGACGGGCAGGTGCTCGACCGAGTCGACGTCGTCGCGCCACTCCTGCCGGACGGCGCGCAGCACCTGCTCGTCACTGGTCTCCGGCGGCGGTTCCCTCACCGAGCGATTGTCCTACGACCGGTCGACGGCCGGCGACGGAGACCGTGACCAGGCACGCGACGACCACCACCGCGGCGACCAGGAGGGCGGGGATGCCGCCGCCGAAGGCCCCCAGCAGGTAGGGGAACGCGAAGCCGACGTAGGTGAGGGCGTAGAAGACGGCGACGGTCGCGCCGCGCTCGTCGGGGTGGGCGATCCGCTCGGTCTCGCGCAGCCCGGAGACGAGCACGCAGCCGTAGGCGCCACCGAGCACCGGGCCGGCGAGCAGCAGGAGCAGCCGTTGGTCGCTCGCGAGCGCCAGCACGCCGACGAGGACGCCGACCGTGCCGGCCGCGAGGCCCACCTGACCCGCCAGCAGCGGACGCCGTTCGTCGAGCCTGCGGGCCAGGCCCTGCACCAGCACGCCGGTGCCGAGGGTGAGGAAGGAGAGCACGCCGATGAACGCGAGGGCGCCGTCCTGCGACCCACCGATCTCGCCCGGCAGGTAGGCGATCGAGATCGCCGCACAGCCGAACACCCACGGAGCCGACGGCGCGACCACCAGCAGGAAGCGGCGTCCGCGGGTGATCGCGGGGATGCGCAGCAACGAGCGCGGCACCAGCCCGGGACGGCGCGCGCCGGGCACCGGCCACAGCAGCGCGAGAGACAGCACGCCGAGCACGACGTGGGGGAGGTACGGCACCTGCAGCGGGTGCGGCGACCACTGCGCGACCAGCCCGGCCACCAGCGGGCCGACCCCGAAGCCCGCCGACAGCGCGATCGCGGCCCGCCGCGGACCGGTGCCGGACTCCGACACCTCGGCCACCCACGCGGTCGCGGCGCTGAACACCACACCGGAGCAGGCGCCCGCGAGCAGCCGGGCGACGGCCAGCCCGGCGACCGACTCGTGCTCGACCACCAGCACCACCGAGGCCAACGGCGAGAGCGCGACGAAGGGCAGCACCACGGCACGGCGTCCCCACCGGTCGGACGCCGCCCCGCCGACCAGCAGCGCGGGAACCAGCCCCACGGCGTACACGCCGAACAGCACGGCGCGGGTCTGCACCGACATGTCGAGCTCGTCGCGGTAGGCGATGAGCAGCGGGCTGAACTGGTTGGCACCCCAACCGACGGCGAACATCGCCAGAGCCACCCGCTGCCACGACCTCATGGCCACGACGCTAGGGCCTGGGTCCTCGGCCGCGCTCGGTGCGGGTCGCCGAGGGCGTCCTCGACCATGGTCGGCCGTGCCCGCTCCTTCCCGGCGGTGAGCCAGCAACCGATCCAGAACGCGATTCGGTTGCTAGCTCACCGCCGACCGGAGTCCGCGAGCGCTCAGCCCTCGGGTGTTCCCGCCACGTTGAACATCCAGGAGACCCCGAACTTGTCGGTGACCTGTCCGAAGTAGTCGCCCCACGGGGCCTTGTCGAGCGGCATGTCGACCGTGCCGCCGTCGGCGAGGCCGTCGTACCAGCCGCGCAGGGTGGGCTCGTCGTCACCGCTCATGCTGATGGTGCCGTTCTTGATCTCACCGGGCATCGTGCTGGGCCAGT
The DNA here is from genome assembly GCA_963825985.1 of uncultured Actinomycetota bacterium. Lineage (GTDB taxonomy): Bacteria > Actinomycetota > Actinomycetes > Propionibacteriales > Nocardioidaceae > Nocardioides. The sequence goes on from CAWGVK010000011.1 coordinate 157,542, forward strand.
CGGAGCCCATCAGGACCACGGTCTCGTTGACGACGAGCTGGGAGTGCATGACCTGGTCCTGCTCGTTCTCGGGGGCACCCATGCCGCCGAACTCGGCGAACGAGTTGACGTCGAGCTCTCCGCCGAACACGGACTGGTAGAAGGTCATCGCCTCGCGAGCGGTGCCCCGGAAGTTGACGTAGGGGTTGAGCCTGGTGGACATCGGGTCTCCTGGATGGTGGGGTCAGGCGGCGTCGGCGGCGGCCTCGAGGTCGGCGACGACGATGCGGGTCATGCCCAGCATGGCCTCGGTGGCGGCCGCAGCGCGAGCAGGATCGGGGTCGGACACCAGCTCGTAGAGCCGCGACGGCACGATCTGCCACGACAGCCCGAACCGGTCCTTGAGCCAGCCGCACACCGACTCCTCACCGCCGTCGGCCAGCGAGTCCCAGTAGTAGTCGACCTCGGACTGGTCGCGGCAGGTGATGCTGAACGAGATCGCCTCGGTGAACTGGGCGAACTGGGGGCCGCCGTTGATGCCGCGGAACGTCGTCCCGTCGATCGTGAACTCGCCGGCCATCACCTTGCCGGGCGTGCCGTGGCCGGCCTCGGTGTAGCGCGTCAGGTGCCCGACCGAGGAGTTCGGGAAGATCGACGTGTAGAACGCCGCCGCCTCCTCGAGCTGGTCGTCGAACCACAGGCACGGGCTGATGCTGGACACGGCGGCTCCTTCCTTGAGGGTCTGTCTGCGTGGAGACTGCGGGCGTGCCGCGGACTCATCGGTCGAAGTCGCGCCAACCCCACGCGTCGCCCGACGCGTTGGAGGACTGAGACGGGACGTCGGACGAGGCAGGTCAACGCAGGGAGAGGTGTGGACGAGCAGGAGTTCACGGAGTGGGCGGTGGGATGCCAGCGTCGGCTGCTGCGCTCGGCGTACCTGCTGACCGGTGACCTGCACCGCGCCCAGGACCTGGTGCAGGAGGCGCTGGTGAAGGTGGCCCTGCGCTGGCCGCGGCTGCGCGAGGGCAACCCGACGGCGTACGCGCGCACGATCATCGTCCGCGACAACGTGAGCTGGTGGCGTCGTCGCCGCGAGACCAGCGTCGCCATACCGACCGACGTGGCCGCGGTGAGCAGTGACGCGGACGCCGCCCTCGTCGTCCGCCGTGCCCTGGCCCGCCTGACCCCGGCCCAGCGGGCGGTGCTGGTGCTGCGCCACTTCGACGACCTGTCCGAGCGCGAGACCGCTGACGTGCTCGGCGTCAGCGTCGGCACCGTCAAGAGCCAGAACGCCGCGGCCCTGGCCCGTCTGCGTGGCGGCGCCCCCGAGCTCCTCGACCTGATCGGGAGGACCCGATGACCGACCTGACCGACGCCGAGCTGCACGACCTGCTCGACCGCTCGACCGACGCCATCGAGTCGCCGGCCCTGGCCGCACCGGCCCTGCACCTCGCCCGACGCCGCCGCACCCGACGCCGTGGGGCCGCTGCCGCCGTCATCGTCTCGGGAGTGGTGGCCACCGTCCTCGTCGCCACCCACCTCGGAGGAAGCACCGGGGTGGCCCCGCCTACCGCGCCGACCAGACCCCCGCCCACCGAACGCACGGACGGGCCTGTGGTGCAGCGGGTCTGGGACCCGCGCGAGGCCGTCGATCTCCCGCCTGCTCCGGACGGGATCGCCGCGGCGCTGCCCGAGTCGATCGACCCTCCGGGGACGTCGCCGGCGCTGGCTGACGAGCCGATTCCGGCCGCGGTCGTGCTGGTCAAGGAGAGAGGCGTCGCTCAGGTGCTGTCGACCAGCGGCGACTGGCGCAGCGTGCCACTCCTGAACGAGTACTCGGCGGTAGCCCTGAGCCCCGGCGGAACCCGTCTCGCGGTGTGGCAGTCGGCCGGTAACGGACGGCCGGCGACGGTCTACGACGTCGCCTCAGGGGAGAGCAGGATCGTGCCGCTACCGGAGTCCTACGTGCCGTCCAACGCCACCTGGTGGACCTTCCTCGACGACGACACCCTGCTGTTGAACTCGGACGGCCGCGGGTGGACGGTCGACGCGACGACCGGCGCGGCCGAGAACTTTCCCCATCGTGTCGAGGCGTTCGCCGACATCGACCCGTCCGGCGTCCTGCTCACCACGGACGCCGCCCTCGAACCCGAGGTGCTGACCGACAACGCCGACGGAACCTCGCGACAGGTCAGCATGGCGCGCACCGGCTCGCTGACGACCCTGCGGGCGAACGCCGGCACGGTGGTCGGCACGTCGGAGGAGTTCCAGGACGAGGAGCTCGCGGTCGTCGTCGCCGACCGTCGTTCACTCACACCGCTCGTTTCCCTGCCGTTGCGCGACCCCGACCACAGCTTCGGCTTCGGACGGCTGAAGGTCACGGCGATCGCAGACGACGAGACGGTGTTGCTGCGCGTCCCTGACTTCGACCCGCGTCTCGGCGGAGTCCGGGTCGTCGCCTGGGAGCCCACGAGTGGTGATCTTTCGCTCGTGTCGACCTATGTCGGAGTGGCGAGTCCGATCTTCGCCGACGCCCTGCTCCGCGAGGTGCCCGACCCCGAGGCCACCGAGTCGACGATCGACCCCTCCGTCGTCCAGGCGCCGCTCACGTTCCCGCTCGACCTGCCCCAGGAGCGCAGCCTCACCATCCCCGCCGACCTCGCCACCGAGTCCGACTCGGAGGGGCCGGGAGGGACCGTCATGGCCATGCAGACCACCGACGGTGAGGTGACCCTGGTCGGCGCCGGTGGCGCCGAGGTCGCCGACGACCTCCCCGAGGGGACGCTGTTCCGCCACTCGCTGGCCGGCGACGGTGGAGCGGTGGCACTTCGCACCGAGGCAGGCTTCACCGTCTACTCGATGTTCGACGAGCGTGCCACCGACTACGACGTCGCGCGCACCGGCGACTCCGGCCTGTGGCTGGAGGATTCGGTCGGCTTCGTGTACGACGTGCCCGGCCCCGGTGGGGTCAGCCGCGAGCACGAGCCTCCGTTCTCCGAGGACTCGATGGGCTTCCCGGCCGGCGGCGACCTCGACGAGATGGACGTCCATCCCACCGGAGGGGCGCACGAGCTCGTCGAGGGCGACTACGTCCGGTGGGCCGACTACCAGGACGAGGCGGCCCGCATCGACCTCAGCACACTCGGCGACCTGCGCGGACCTGCGGCGAGCGAGGATCGGCTGGCCGTCGTGCTGGACGGCGCAGACGAGGACGGCGTCCTGGTGCTCGACCACGACGGCACCCCAGAGGCGTTCCTGCCGGTGGACGGCATCGACGTCGACGCCGTCGTCCTGCACCGCTGGGTCGACCGGGCGCGGCTGCTGGTGCAGGTCGGCGACCGGCTGGTGCTGTGGGAGGTCGACGGGCAGCGGCTGAGCCAGGTCTCGGTGCTGCCCCCGGGAGCCGTGGTGTCGATCGGCGACGGCGACGGGTCGTTGGTCCGTCGCTGATCCCTAGACTCACCCGCGTGGACTTCTACTCCGCCTACGCCCACGGGTTCGCCCGGGTCGCGGCCTGCACGCTGCCGGTCGCGATCGCCGACCCGGCCACCAACGCCGCGCGCACGCTGGAGCAGGCGCGGGCCTGCCACGACGAGGGTGTCGCGGTGGCACTGTTCCCCGAGCTCGGCCTCACCGGGTACGCCGTCGACGACCTGTTCCTCCAGGACACCCTGCTCGATGCCGTCGTCGCCGCCGTCGAGTCGATCGTCGTGGCGAGCGTCAACCTGCGGCCGGTGCTCGTGGTGGGGGCGCCGCTGCGGCGCGGCAACCGGGTCTACAACTGCGCGCTGGTGATCCAGGGCGGCCGGCTGCTGGGGGTCGCACCGAAGTCGTACCTGCCGAACTACCGGGAGTTCTACGAGCGCCGCTGGTTCGCGCCGGGCGACGACACCGCAGGCCAGAGCGTCGTCGTCGGCGAGCGGGAGGCGCCGTTCGGACCCGACCTCATCTTCGCGGCCGCCGACCTGCCCGGCCTGCGCCTGCACGTCGAGATCTGCGAGGACATGTGGGTGCCCGTGCCCCCGAGCGCGGAGGCGGCGCTGGCCGGCGCCCAGCTGCTGCTCAACCTGAGCGGCAGCCCGATCACGATCGGCCGCGCCGAGGACCGACGGCTGCTGGTGCGCAGCGCCAGCGCTCGCTGCCAGGCGGCGTACGTCTACTCGGCCGCCGGCCAGGGGGAGTCGACCACCGACCTCAGCTGGGACGGCCAGACCCTCGTCTACGAGTGCGGCGACCTGCTGGCCGAGGGGGAGCGGTTCCCCGCCGGCGCCGGCCGCACGATCGCGGACGTCGACCTCGACCGGATCCGTCAGGAGCGGCTGCGCCAGGGCACCTTCGACGACAACCGGCGCGGCGTCGCCGTCGTCGACTTCCGCACCGTCGTCTTCGACCTCGACCCGCCGCCCGGCGACATCGGGCTGCGCCGCACCGTGCGCCGCTACCCGTTCGTGCCCGACGACCCCGAGCGCCTGGCCCTCGACTGCTACGAGGCCTACAACATCCAGGTCTCCGGCCTCGAGCAGCGGCTGCGCGCCCTGACCACCGACTCCTGGCGGCCCAAGATCGTGATCGGGGTCAGCGGCGGCCTCGACTCGACGCACGCGCTGATCGTCGCCGCGAAGGCGATGGACCGGCTGGGTCGCCCCCGCACCGACATCCACGCCTTCACCATGCCGGGTTTCGCCACCGGCGAGACGACCAAGGGCCTGGCCACGAGCCTGGCCACCAGCCTCGGTGTCACCTTCGAGACCCTCGACATCACCGCCGCCGCCCGCCAGATGCTCGGCGACCTCGACCACCCGTACGCCGACGGCGAAGCGGTCTACGACATCACCTTCGAGAACGTCCAGGCGGGGCTGCGCACCGACTACCTGTTCCGACTCGCCAACCACCGCGGCGGACTCGTGCTCGGCACCGGCGACCTGTCCGAGCTCGCGCTGGGCTGGTGCACCTACGGCGTCGGCGACCAGATGTCGCACTACAACGTCAACGGCGGCGTCCCGAAGACGCTGATCCAGCACCTGATCCGCTGGGTGATCGAGTCGAGCCAGTTCGACACCGCTACTGACGACGTGCTGCGCGAGATCCTGGAGCAGGAGATCACCCCCGAGCTGATCCCGGCCCAGGCCGACGTCGCGCCGCAGCGCACCGAGGACTCGACCGGTCCCTACGCCCTGCAGGACTTCACGCTCTACCACGTGCTGCGTCGTGGCTACCGGCCCAGCAAGATCGCGTTCCTGGCCTGGCACGCCTGGCGCGACGTGGACGCCGGCGCCTGGCCGCCCGGCTTTCCCGACGCCGACCGGGCCGCCTTCGACCTGCCCACGATCCGCGGCTGGCTCGAGGTCTTCTGCCGGCGCTTCTTCGCCAGCCAGTTCAAGCGCTCGGCCCTGCCGAACGGACCCAAGGTCACCCCGGGTGGCACCATGTCGCCGCGCGGCGACTGGCGGATGCCCTCGGACGCCAGCCCGGCGGCCTGGCTCGCCGAGCTCGAGCGGGTGCCGTCGGCCTGACGGCTCAGCCGGCTGGCTTCATGCAGAGGGCCGTGACCACGAAGGTGTTGTTGGTCTGCTCCTCGTTGAACCACCTGGCACGCCAGCCAACGACGCGTCCCGACTCGACCACGGGCTCGCCGCCGGGGTCGAAGTAGAGCAGGCCCACAAGACTGCCGTCACTGATGCCCACACTGCCCCCGATGGCCTGCTCACCCGCGAGGCAGGCTGACGTCGCGTTGTCGTTCTCCAGCGCGCTCCTCTTGGACACCTTCCGGGCGACGACGACCTGCCTGCCCGAGGGCAGCACCCCGGGTGCGAGGTCACCGGCCGTGAGCGAGCCGTTCTTGACGTCGGTGCCGGCGACGGTCGCGTTCTTGATGTCCACGCCGGTGAGGCTGTTGTTCTTGACGTCCTTGCCGGTGATCTTGCCGGCGGCGTAGCCCGAGCCGCCGGCGGCCAGGGCCAGCACGACGGCGGCCGTGACCACTCCTCCGAAGCCGCCGAGGCCGCCGAGTCGAGTGAGATGCATCGCTTTGCTCCTGCTGTGGTCGGGCGGGTTCCCGGACGGGGCCGGGACCCGGAACCAGCGTCCGTCGCAGGGCTTAAGGGGCTCTTAGCGTTCGGCTGGTTCGCGCTTAGCGACCGGCGTCGCAGAGTCCTCTCGACAACAGCACCAACAGCTCTCGACAACATCACCAATAAGGAGGACGAGATGAAGAAGAAGGTCGTAGCCGCCGCCGCTGCGGGCGCGGTGGTCGTCGTCGGCATCGGTGCCGGAGCCGTCGTGGCGTTCGGGGCCGACAGCGAGTCGACCGAACGCGGCGCCTGCGCCGGAGCGGCCTACGAGCTGAACGTCGAGGACGACGACGGCGGCCTCGAGCTCGAGTTCGAGCTGCAGGCGGCCCGACCCGGCGAGGTCTACCAGGTGCTCGTCGAGCAGGGCGACACCGAGGTCCTCGCCGGCGAGCGCACCACCGACGAGGACGCCGAGCTCGATCTCGACACACCCGTCGACGCCGACGGCGCGAAGACGTTCACCGTCACCGTCACCCCCGAGCAGGGCGAGGCCTGCGTCGTCTCCCTCTCCCGCTGATCCACCCACCAAGCCGCGCACCATCCCCACCACTCAAGGAGATCTCATGAACAAGCGCCTCATCGCCCTCAGCACCGCCGGCGTCGTCCTCGCGGCCCCGGCCGCCCTGGCCCTCAGCGCGGCCCCGGCCCACGCCGACGTGGAGCGCCGCGGCGCCTGCGGCGGCGGCACCTACGAGCTGTCCGTCGACCGCGAGGGTCGGGGCTACGAGGTGAACGTCGACCTCGACCGCGTCGCGCCCGGCAGCAAGTGGCGGGTCATCATCGCCCAGGACGGCAAGCGCAAGGCCAACGTCGTGCGCACCGCCGAGCGCGACGGTGACGTCGACGTCGAGCGGTACCTGCCGAACACCGCCGGCAAGGACAAGTTCCGGTTCACCGCCAAGCGGGTCGGCGGCAAGACCAAGTGCGGCGCCGCCATCACCGTCTGATCACGCACCGCCCAGGTCGACGTCGACCCGGGCGCCGCCGAGGGACGAGCGTCCCACCACAAGACCGCCACCGGACTCGGTGGCGGTCTTGTCGATGATGGAGAGGCCCAGGCCGGTCGAGCCCCCACGCGAGGCGCCCCGGTCGACGACGTCACCGTCGGGCAGTCCGGGGCCGGCGTCCTCGACCGTGAGCCGCAGACCCGCCTCGGGCCCGGCCGCGATCGTGACCCGGACGCCGGCCGGCTCGGTGGTGTGGCTGAAGACATTGTCGAGCAGCACGTCGATCACCGCCACCAGGTCCTCCTCGCCGGCCCGCACCAGGACCGGCCCGGCCGGCTCGACGGTCAGCTCGAAGGAGCGGCCCTGATCCTCGGCCAGCGGCTCCCAGTAGCGGGCGCGCTCGGCGAGCACGGCGACCCCGTCGGTCACCGGCATCAGCCCCTCGCGCTCGGAGCGCCGCGCCTCGCGGACGACGTGGTCGACCGTCGCCTGCAGCTCGTCGAGGTCGCCGCTCAGCCGGTCGCGCTCGGCAGCGTCGGCCAGGCCCTCGACCCGCAGCCGCAGCGCGGTCATCGGCGTACGAAGCCGGTGCGAGACGTCGGCGATGCCCGCCCGCTCACGCTCGAGCAGCACCTCGACCCGGTCGACCAGGCGGTGCAGCGCGACGCCGAGGTCCCGGACCTCCGAGGGCCCCTCGACCGGGGGTGCCTCGGGCCGGCCGCGCATCCCGAGCTGCTGGGCGTAGCCGGCCAGCGAGCGGATCGGGCCGACGAACGACCGACCCAGCCGGTCGGCGAGCACCAGCGCCCCGACCAGCAGGGCCAGGCCGAGGGCGAGCAGGATCGCCCAGCTGCGCACCAGGTCGGGCTCGAGACCGGGCGCGGGCACGAAGACCCGTACCACCGGCCGCTCCTCGGCTCCCGCCGAGCTCTGCCCGAGGGAGACGGGCACGAGGATCACCGAGCCGCCGTCGACGTCGTCGACCCGGGCGGTGCCGGTGTTGCGCGCCTGCGCGATCCGGGCCTCCTCACCGGAGCCGGGTTCGGGGCCGATGGGGGCCTCACCCGGGAAGAGAACCGTGGTCCGGGTACTGCCACCGTCGTTGACCTCGTCGACGTACCCCGAGATCTCCGTCCGGTTCGTGCCGCTGACCACGGTCTCGGTGGCCTGCACCTCGAGTGCGGCCTGGGCCAGGCGGTCCTCGAGCACGTAGCTGCGCAGCAGCACGGCCATCGGCACCAGCATCGCCAGCAGCACCATGGTCACCGCGGCGGCGACAGTGAGCGTCAGGCTCCGGCGCACGTCACTGGCCGGGCTCGCTGAGCCGGACCCCCACACCACGGACGGTGTGCAGGTAGCGGGGCTCGGACGCCGACTCGCCGAGCTTGCGACGCAGCCACGACAGGTGGACGTCGACGGTCTTGTCCGATCCGCCCCACGGCTGCTGCCACACCTCGACCAGCAGCTCGCGCTTGGTCACCACGTCGTCGGGCCGCTCGGCCAGGTGGCGGAGCAGGTCGAACTCCTTCGGGCTCAGGTCGAGGGTCACCCCGTCGAGCGAGGCCTGCCGGGCGGCGACGTCGATCGCCAGGTCGCCCACCGTGATCGTGCGCCGGGCCTGCGAGCCGCCCGCGCCCGACCTGCGCATCACTGCCCGGATCCGAGCCTCGAGCTGGGCCGTCGTGTACGGCTTGATCACGTAGTCGTCGGCGCCGGCGTCGAGGCAGCCGACGAGCGACGGGTCGTCGTCGCGGGCGCTGGCGACGATCACCGGCACGTCGCTCACCGACCGCAGCATGGTCAGCACCTGGGTGCCGTCGACGTCGGGCAGCCCCAGGTCGAGGATCACCAGGTCGGGCTTGGTGTCGACCGCGAGCTGCAGGCCCTGCATGCCCGTCGACGCCGACGCGACGGCGTACCCGCGCTCGTCGAGCGAGCGCATCAGCAGCGGACGGATGCGGGCGTCGTCCTCGATGATCAGCAGCTGCACCACGGCACGAACCTACTGGCTGGGACGCGCGGTGCCGGCGACCTTAGCCGCGCCTTAACCACGGCTTGGCCGCACCATGGCTGCGCGTCGGGCAGGATCGAGGAGTGACCCGCCCGACCCCCCGCACGCTCGGCTACCTGGCCGCATGGGTCGGCGCCGCCGTCGCGGCGGTTGCAGTGGGCCTGTTCGCCGTCACCGGCGTCGGTGCCAGCGTGCGGGACCGGGGGCCGATCACCGGTGATGCGCCGGCGGTCCGGGACGCCCTCGCCAACCGGGAGGGCAACGCCGTGCCCGACCCGAAGGCCACGCGCAACGCGAAGACGTTCGACGGCGACTACGGCTCGTTCGATGCCGCGTGCCAGGGAGCGGTGGCGTTCGGCGAGGCCGCGCGGCCGGCATCGGGATGGACCATCGTGGGCTACGAGCAGGGCCCCGACGACGACGTCGACGCGGTCTTCGCCTCCGGCGACCGGTCGATCGAGCTGGAGGTCTACTGCAACGGCGGGGTGCCCACCCTCTCCGACGTCGAGGACAAGACGCTCCCCGACGACGACTGACCGCCCGGAGGCCCCCTAGGGTGACGCCATGGGCAAGCAGGAAGACTTCGTTCTCCGCGCTCTCGAGGAGCGTGACGTCCGGTTCGTGCGGCTGTGGTTCACCGACGTGCTCGGGTTCCTCAAGTCGGTGGCGGTGGCGCCGGCCGAGCTCGAGGGGGCCTTCCAGGAGGGCATCGGCTTCGACGGCTCGGCCATCGAGGGCTTCGCGCGGGTCTACGAGGCCGACATGCTGCTGATGCCCGACCCGTCGACGTTCCAGATCCTGCCCTGGCGCACCGACGGCCCGGCGACGGCCCGCATGTTCTGCGACGTCGTGATGCCCGACGGGTCGCCGTCGTACGCCGACCCGCGCTACGTGCTCAAGCGCACCCTCGGCCGGGCCGCCGAGAAGGGCTTCACCTTCTACACGCACCCGGAGATCGAGTTCTACCTGTTCAAGGACACCCCGCAGGCGGGCGCCGACCCCGTGCCGGTCGACCGCAGCGGCTTCTTCGACCACACGGCCCAGTCGCACGGCTCCGACTTCCGCCGCGAGGCGATCACGATGCTCGAGTCGATGGGCATCTCGGTGGAGTTCAGCCACCACGAGGGCGGCCCCGGCCAGCAGGAGATCGACCTGCGGTACGCCGACGCGCTCTCGACCGCCGACAACATCATGACCTTCCGTACCGTCATCCGTGAGGTCGCGCTCAACCAGGGCATCTGGGCCAGCTTCATGCCCAAGCCGTTCACGACCCACCCCGGCTCGGGGATGCACACCCACGTCTCGCTGTTCGAGGGCGACCAGAACGCCTTCTACGAGGCCGGCGCCGAGTACCAGCTCTCGCAGACCGGGCGCCGCTTCATCGCCGGCATCCTCAAGCACGCCCCCGAGATCAGCGTGGTCACCAACCAGTGGGTCAACAGCTACAAGCGGATGATGTTCGGCGGTGAGGCGCCGTCGTACATCTGCTGGGGCCACAACAACCGCTCGGCGATGATCCGGGTGCCGATGTACAAGCCGCTCAAGGGCGCCTCGACCCGCATCGAGCTGCGCACCCTCGACGCCGCCTGCAACCCCTACCTCGCCTACGCGGCCGTGCTCGCGGCCGGCATGAAGGGCATCGAGGAGGGCTACGAGCTGCCCCGCGAGGCCGAGGACGACGTGTGGACGCTCACCGAGCGCGAGCGGATGAGCCTCGGCATCGACCCCCTGCCGAAGAGCCTGCACGACGCGATCGCGATCGCCGAGAGCTCCGAGCTGCTCGCCGAGACCCTGGGCGAGAACGTCTTCGACTTCTTCCTGCGCAACAAGCGCGCCGAGTGGGACGAGTACCGCGGCCAGGTCTCGGCCTTCGAGCGCGACCAGATGCTGCCGGTGATCTGAGGCCCACGACCGTGACCACCGGACCGGCCCGCGTGCTCGTCGTGGAGCACGAGGAGGGCTGCCCGCCCGCGCTGCTGGGCGGGTGGCTGGTCGAGGCGGGCTGCGCGCTCGACGTCTGCCGTCCGTACGCCGGCGATCCGCTCCCGCCCGTCGAGGAGTACGACGCGCTGCTGGTGCTCGGTGGGTCGATGGACGCCGGCGACCCGACCGTGCCGTGGCTCGAGCCGGTGCGCGCGGCGATCCGCGCCGCGGCCGCTGCCGGCGTCCCGACCCTCGGGGTCTGCCTCGGCCACCAGCTCGCCGCGCTGGCCTTCGGCGGGGCGGTCGGCCGCAACCCGCGCGGCCAGCAGGTCGGTCTGCTCGACCTCGGTACCACCGACGAGGCCGCGGCCGACCAGCTGCTGGGGCCGCTGTTCGCGCTCGGCGTGCCGGCGGTCTTCTGGAACGACGACATCGTCCACGAGCTGCCGTCTGACGCGGTGGTGCTGGCCCGCGCGGCCACCGGCGAGCTGCAGGCGGTCCGCTACGCGCCGGGCGTGTGGGGCGTGCAGTGGCACCCCGAGGTCGACTCCGTCATCCTCGCCGCCTGGGCGCTGAGCGACGGCGACCGGATCCGGGCGCGCGGCATCGACCAGGACGCCGTGCTGGCGGCGATCGACGCCGCTCGTCCGCAGCTGGCGGCGGCCGGCCGCCGCCTGGCCGCCTCGCTCTCGAGCCTGGCCCACGACCGGAGGCAGGCCCGGTGAACCGCGTCGTCACCAGCAAGGGTCAGCTGCTCCGCCTCGGGTTCGAGCACTCCGACGAAGCACTGATGGGGCTGGCGCGGCTCGGCGACGCGGCGGAGCCGCTGGTGGCCCTGCTGGCGCGCACGGCCGATCCCGACGAGGCCCTGACCTGCCTGGTGCGGCTGCTCGACGCGTGCGACGCGACGGAGCGCGACGCGCTGCTCGACGCGCTCGTCGACGACGAGGGCACCGCGATGCGGCTGCTCTGCGTGCTCGGTGCGAGCGAGGCGCTGGCGCACCACCTGGTGCGGCACCCCGAGCACTGGCGCGAGCTCACCGACCCCACCCTCGGCTCGACCCGCCCGGCGGCGTACGCCGTGCGGGCCGGGCTGGTGCGCGCCGTGGGGGCCGACCCCGACGACCCGGTGCCGACGGCGTCGATGCCCGACGCCGAGGCGGTCGACGCGCTGCGGGTGGAGTACCGCCGGGTGCTGCTGCGGCTCGCGGCCCGCGACCTCGCCCACGACCTGGCCGTCGACGACGCGGCCGCCGAGCTGAGCGAGCTCGCGGCCGGCACCCTCGACGCGGCGCTGGCGGTCGCCCGTCAGCGGGTCGGCAAGGACGCCGCCCTCACCCGCCTGGCCGTGATCGCGATGGGCAAGTGTGGCGGCCAGGAGCTCAACTACGTCTCCGACGTCGACGTGATCTTCGTCCACGACGCGGTCGACCCCGACCAGCGCGACGACCCGCGGGTGCTGCGGGCCGCCAGCCGCCTGGCCAGCCACCTGATCCGGGTCTGCTCCGAGCACACCGCCGAGGGCACGATCTGGCCGGTCGACGCCGCGCTGCGTCCCGAGGGCAAGGCCGGGCCGCTGACCCGCACCCTCGCCAGCCACGAGGGCTACTACGAACGCTGGGCCAAGCCGTGGGAGTTCCAGGCGCTGCTGAAGGCACGCGCCGTCGCCGGCGACCTGGCCCTCGGGGAGGCGTTCGTCGACCTGGTGCAACCGCTGGTGTGGAGCGTCGCCGACCGCGACGGGTTCGTCGAGGAGGTGCGCTCGATGCGGCGCCGGGTCCTCGAGCACATCCCCGCGAAGGAGGCCGATCGCCAGATCAAGCTCGGGCTCCGGCGGCCTGCGCGACGTCGAGTTCGCCGTCCAGCTGCTCCAGCTCGTGCACGGCTGGGCCGACGAGCGGATCCGCCCGCGCGCCACGCTCAGCGCCCTGGCGACGCTGACGCGGCACGGGTACGTCGGTCGCGAGGACGGCGAGGCGCTGCACGAGGCCTACAGCTTCCTGCGCACCCTCGAGCACCGCATCCAGCTGCACCGGCTGCGGCGTACCCACGTGGTGCCCGACGACCCGGCGTCCCTGCGCCGGCTCGGGCGGCAGCTTCGGCTACCACAAGGAACCCGCCGCCACCCTCGACAAGGTCTGGCAGCACCACCGCCGCGAGGTGCGCCGCCTGCACGAGAAGCTCTTCTACCGGCCCCTGCTCACGGCCGTCGCGCGCGTGCACAGCGGCGAGGTGCGGCTCTCGTCGGAGGCGGCCGGCGCCCGCCTGGCCGCCCTGGGGTACGCCGACCCGCAGGCGGCGCTGCGCAACCTGGAGGCCCTCACCAGCGGCGTCTCGCGCACCTCCACGCTGCAACGGGCGTTGCTGCCGGCCATGCTCAGCTGGTTCGCCGAGGGCGCCGACCCCGACGCCGGCCTCTTCGGCTTCCGACGCCTCAGCGAGACGCTGGGCCGCACCCCGTGGTACCTGAAGACCCTGCGCGACGAGGGCGAGGTCGCCGAGCGGCTCGCCTACCTGCTCTCGACGTCGCGCTACGTCACCGGTCTCCTCGAGCGCGAGCCGCAGGGCGTGCGGATGCTCGGCGGCGACCTGTCCCCGCTCACCGCCGAGGCGATGCTCGAGGAGATGCGCTCGACCGCGTCGCGGCAGGACGACGTCGACAAGGCGGTCCGGGCGGCGCGCGCCGTCCGCCGTCGCGAGCTGTTCCGTGTCGGCGCCGGCGACGTCCTCGGGCTCGTCGACGTCGCCGACGTCGGCGCCGCCCTGTCGCGGATCACCGACGCCACCCTGGAGGCCACCCTCGAGGCGGCCGGCCGGGAGGTGCGCCGCCAGAAGTCGATCGACGAGGCGCCGACCCGGATCGCGATCGTCGCGATGGGCCGGTACGGCGGCTTCGAGCTGTCCTACGGCAGCGACGCCGACGTGCTGTTCGTGCACCAGCCCGTCGACGGTGCCGACCCCCAGCAGGCCACGACGTACGCGACGGCCGTCGCCAACGAGATCCGCCGCGTGCTCGCGCTGCCCGGGGCCGACCCGGCCCTCACCGTCGACGCCGACCTGCGGCCCGAGGGCAAGCAGGGTGCGCTGGTGCGCACCCTCGACTCCTACGCGGCCTACTACGCGAAGTGGTCGAAGGTGTGGGAGGTGCAGGCGCTGCTACGGGCCGACGCGGTGGTCGGCGACCCGCAGCTGCGCGCCGACGTCGAGGCCCTGATCGACCCGCTGCGCTACCCGGCGGGCGGGCTCTCCGACGACGACGTCCTCGAGGTGCGGCGGATCAAGGCGCGCGTCGATGCCGAGCGGATGCCACGAGGGGCCGACCCGCAGCTGCACCTCAAGCTCGGCCGCGGTGGCCTGGCCGACATCGAGTGGACCGTCCAGCTGCTCCAGATGCGGTTCGCCGGCGAGGTGGCGGCGCTGCGCACCCCCCGCACCCTGGCCGCGCTGGAGGCGGCCCGGGCGGCGGGCCTGGTCACCGACGACGACGCCGCTCTGCTGGCGCACGGCTGGCGGACGGTCAGCCGGGTCCGCAACGCGGTCACCCTCGCGCGGGGCAAGTCGTCCGACCAGCTGCCGCGCGACACCCGCGAGCGCACCGCCGTCGCCAGCATCCTCGGCTACCCGCCGGGGGGCACCGACGAGATGGTCAACGACTACCTGCGGGTGACCCGGCTCGCCCGGGGCGTCGTCGACCGGGTCTTCTGGTGACGCCGTTCCGGACACCCCTGTTCTGGTGAATGTTGGGTCACGATGCCCCTAGGGGTATGGAATGTGCCATGATGTGACAGACGCGGGTCACGGTCGAATCCCCCCAGAGACCGTGGCCCGCGTCTTCACGCCCTGAGGTAGGCCGAGCAGGGGCGACCCCGGCACGCCCTGTCTCGTGGTCGACGGGAATTGCAGATTCCTTGAGGTTCCCGTGAACCCGCTCTGATCTGCCGGCCCCACCATGGAGTGATCGACCCGAGGGGGGGCCAGCGATGACCGTGTTCGACCCGAGCACGCTGCACCGGCTCGTCGACGACGCCGACGGCCGCTGCTTCCTCCTCGACCTCGCGCGCACCTACCAGCGGATGCTGACGCCGCGGGTCGACCGGCTGGTCGCCGGCGTCCGGCACGCCGACACCGACGACGCCATGGACGCCGCGCTCAGCCTCAAGGTCTCCTCGACGATGACCGGCGCCAGCGAGCTCGCCGAGCTCGCGTCGTTCATCGAGGCCGACCTGCGCCGCCACGACCTCCCCGCTGCCCGCGCCCGGGCCTTCCAGCTCACTGCGGCCGCGCTGCGGGCCCACGACGCGATCGAGGAGTACCTCGCGAGCCGCCCGTCGGCTCAGCTGTCGGCCGACTCCATGCGGTAGCCGACGCCCCGCACGGTCTTGATCAGGGTCGGCTGGCCGTTTCCCTCGCCGAGCTTGCGGCGCAGGTTGCCGATGTGCACCTCCACCAGGTGCGTGTCGCTGGCCCAGTCGGTGCCCCACACCGAGCGCAGCAGCGCCTCGCGGGTCCAGACCCGCGCGGGGGTGCGCATCAGCTCGGTGAGCAGGTCGAACTCGGTGCGGGTCAGCGACAGCTCGTCGGCGCCCTTGAAGGCCCGGCGGCCGTCGACGTCGAGGCGCAGCGGGCCGTGCTCGAGCAGCTCGTGGTCGGGCACCGACGCGGTGGGGGCCGGCACGCTCGCGGAGCCGCCGACGCCGTGCCCGCGGCGCGGACGACGGAACAGCGCGTTGACGCGGGCCTTGAGCTCGCGGACGCTGAACGGCTTGGACAGGAAGTCGTCGGCCCCGGTCTCGAGGCCGAGCAGCCGGTCGATCTCGTCGTCGCGCGCGGTGATCATCACGACGTAGGCGTCGGTGATCTCGCGGATCCGCCGGCAGGTCTCGATCCCGTCGATGCCGGGCAGCCCGAGGTCGAGGGTCACCAGGTCGGGGTCGAACTCCTTGACCAGATCGACGCCCGCGAGCCCGGTCTCGACCGAGCGCACGTCGAAGCCCTGCGTGCTGAGGGTGAACTCGATCAGCGAACGGATGTCCTCGTCGTCCTCGACGACGATGGCGCGGCGTTCGGGCGCTGGCTCTTCTGACACGCAGGCGAGTGTGCCAGACAGACGCGGGTGGAGTGGGACTTCAGGCGCTCATACCCCACCGGGTCTGCTGAGACGGTGGGCCCCAGTCGGGATCGTTCGGCCTCGGTTGGGTACCAAGGGGCATGATCAACGACCCCACAGACCATTTCGTGCACGTCCGCGGTGCCCGCGAGCACAACCTGCGCAACGTCGACGTCGACCTGCCGCGCAATGCGATGGTCGCGTTCACGGGGGTCTCGGGCTCGGGCAAGTCGTCGCTCGCCTTCGGCACGCTGTACGCCGAGGCGCAGCGCCGCTACTTCGAGTCGGTGGCGCCGTACGCCCGACGACTGCTCCAGCAGGTGGGGGCGCCCCACGTGCACGAGATCACCGGGCTGCCGCCGGCCGTGGCCCTGCAGCAGCGTCGCGGGTCCGCGACCGCGCGGTCGACGGTCGGCACGATCACCACCTTGTCGAACCTGCTGCGGATGCTCTACTCGCGGGCCGGCACCTATCCGCCGGGGGAGTCGCGGCTGGAGGCCGAGGCGTTCTCACCCAACACCGCGGCCGGGGCCTGCCCGCGGTGTCACGGCCTCGGAGTCGTGCACGACGTCACCGAGGACCTGCTCGTTCCCGACCCGTCACTGAGCATCCGCAACGGCGCGATCGCGGCGTGGCCGGGTGCCTGGCAAGGAGCGAACCTGCGGAGCATCGTGACCGGGCTCGGCATCGACGTCGACCGGCCGTGGAGACGGCTGAAGAAGAAGGACCGCGACTGGTTGCTCTACACCGAGGAGCAGCCCTCGGTGCTGATCAAGCCCGAGCGCGACCGCATCGACCACGGCTACTACGGCAAGTTCTGGAGCGCCCGCCAGCACGTCCTGCACGTGCTCGCCGACTCCCAGAGCGAACGGATGCGCGAGCGTGCCCTGCGGTTCGTCCGCAGCGTGCCGTGCCCCGAGTGCCGCGGCAGCGGGCTGCGGCCCCAGGCGCTCGCGGTGCAGGTGGCAGACCGCTCGATCGCCGAGATGAACGCGATGTCCTTCACCGAGCTCATCGGAGTGCTGCGGCCGGTCGCCGAACTGCCCGAGGAGGCCCACGAGGTGGCCGTCCGGATCTGCGTCGACGTCGTCGAGAGGGTCGAGGTGCTGCTCGACCTCGGGCTGGGCTACCTGAGCCTCGGGCGCTCCTCGACGACCTTGTCACCGGGTGAGGCCCAGCGTCTCCGGATCGCCACCCAGCTGCGCTCCGGTCTCTTCGGGGTCGTCTACGTGCTCGACGAGCCGTCGGCGGGGTTGCACCCGGCCGACGCGGAGCCGCTGCTCGACGTGCTCGACCGGATCAAGGCGTCGGGCAACTCGCTGTTCGTCGTGGAGCACGACATGGACGTCGTCCGCCGTGCCGACTGGGTCGTCGACATCGGCCCCGGCGCGGGGGAGGACGGGGGGCGCGTGCTCTACAGCGGACCGGTGGCCGGGCTGGAGCAGGTCGAGGCGTCCGCCACGAGCCGCTACCTGTTCGGACGCGCCGAGCTTCTCGACCACGCCCCGCGCACCCCGCACGGCTACCTGCACCTGCGCGGTGTCACGCGGCACAACCTGCGCGACGTGTCGGTCGACGTGCCCCTCGGCGTGCTGACCGCCGTCACCGGCGTCTCCGGCTCGGGCAAGTCGACGCTGGTCACCCAGGTGCTCGCCGAGCTCGTGCGCTGCCACCTCGGGCTGGCTCCCGAGGACCCCGACCAGCCCGACCTCGAGGTCGACGTCGAGGAGGCGACCGGGCTCGAGTCCTTCGACCGTCTCGTGCTGGTCGACCAGCGGCCCATCGGCCGCACTCCGAGGTCGAACCTGGCGACGTACACCGGGATGTTCGACGCGGTGCGCAAGCTGTACGCCGCCACCGACGCGGCGAAGGCGCGCGGCTACGGCGCCGGACGGTTCTCCTTCAACGTCGCGGAGGGCCGGTGCGAGACCTGTCAGGGCGAGGGGTTCGTCGCCGTCGAGCTGTTGTTCCTGCCGGGCACCTACGCGGCGTGCCCGACGTGCCACGGTGCGAGGTACGACGCCGAGACGCTCGACGTGACCTACCGCGACCGGACCATCGCCGACGTCCTGGCGATGACCGTCGACGACGCCGCGGTGTTCCTCGCCGACGTCCCCGCGGCGTCACGGAGCCTCGAGACGCTGCGCGAGGTCGGGCTCGGCTACCTGCGGCTGGGCCAGCCGGCCACCGAGCTCAGCGGTGGCGAGGCGCAGCGCATCAAGCTGGCCACCGAGCTGCAACGTGCCCGACGCGGTCATGCGCTCTACCTCCTCGACGAGCCGACCGCCGGGCTGCACCCGTCCGACATCGCCCTGCTGTTGCGGCAGCTGCACCGTCTCGTCGATGCCGGCAACACGGTGGTGCTCGTCGAGCACGACCTCGACACGATCGCCACCGCCGACTTCGTGATCGACCTCGGGCCCGGTGGTGGCGACGCCGGCGGTCGGGTGGTGGCGGCCGGTCGTCCGGCCGAGGTCGCGATGGCCACCGGCAGCCTCACGGCGCCGTACCTCGCCGAGCGGCTCGCGCGGCGCTGACGGGCGTCAGGTCGTGGCGGGCAGCTCGAGCCAGACCGTGGTGCCGCCGCCGGGCGTCTCCTCGAGGCCGATGTCGCCACCGTGCGCGTGGACGATCCGGCGGCAGGTGGCCAGCCCGACGCCGGTGCCCGCGACGCTGGGGTCGATGCGCACGAAGGGTTCGAAGACCCGCTGGCGGTCGGCGTCGTCGACCCCCGGTCCGTGGTCGACGACGGTCAGCCGCCAGCTGCCGTCGCCGGTGGCGGCGGTGACCTCGATGCGGGGGGACGGTCCGCGGCCGCCGTGGCGTGCGGCGTTCGAGAGCAGGTTCTGGACGACGATGCGCAGGTGCACCGGGTCGGCGACCACGGGTGCCAGATCGCCGACGCCGAGCACGGTGCCGTCGAGCTCGGTGGCGAGGTCGTCGCGGACGTCGGTCACCAGCTGCGCGACGTCGACCGGGCGCAGGTCGAGCGCACCGCCGACCGCGGCCAGCTCGAGGACGTCGTCGACCAGGGCGACCATCCGGTTGACCGCCCGGCTCGCGCGCGCCACCAAGGGACGCATCGTGGCGGCGTCGGGCTCGGCCGCGGCGGCGAGGTCATCGAGCAGCTCGAGCGTGCCGGACACGGCACCGAGCGGGTTGCGCAGGTCATGGCTGACCTGGCCGGCGAACGACGCCAGCGCATCGTTCGACCGACGGAGCTCAGCGACGGCGCTGGTGAGGTCACGGGTCCGCAGGTCGAGCTCGAGGACGTCGACCACGCGCTCGGCCAGGTCGCGCAGCAGGCGGCGCTGGCCGTCGTCCAAGGTGCGGGGCTCGGGGTCGAAGACGCACAGCGACCCGACCGGCTCGCCGTTGGGGAGCACCAGCTGCTGGGAAGCGTAGAAACGGGCGATGCCCTGCCGGGCAGGGAAGCTGTCGCGGTGGCGCGGGTCGGCCAGGAGGTCTGCCGCCACCAGCGCCTCGCCGTCGTAGAGCACCTCGTTGCACAGCGACACGGCCCGCGGGACGGTCCCCGCATCGAAGCCGACGGTCGCGAGGGTGTGCAGATGAGTCCCGTCGATGTAGGTGATCATCGCCATGGAGACCCCGCACAGGCGCGCTGCCAGTTCGGCCAGCCCGTCGAGGTCGCGCCGCGGCGGCAGGTCGGCCAGGCCGTAGCGGTCGATCTCGGCCAGCCGGCGGGCGTCGCGGCGCTGCGACTCGGGGTTGCTGCTCACGGCTCTGGTCTTCCTCACGTCGCGGGCGCGCGCCCTGGCGCCGGCAGGCAGTGTAGGACCCCGGGCGGGATGGCGCGGTCGAATCCGCCGCTCTCACCTGGACGGGCGTATTCACGCCCGTCAATCTGCAGTCGGCTGGAGGTCACCCACGAGAGGACCATCTCCATGGACACCGAGGCCATCATCTGGATCGTCGTCGCCGTCGTCGTCGTCCTGGCGGTCATCGCCGCGGTCGCGATGATGCTGGCGCGCCGCAAGCAGCGCGACCTCGAACAGCGCCGCGGGCACGCCGACGAGCTGCGCCACCAGGCCGCCGGTCAGACCCACGACGTACGCACCGCCGAACAGCGTGCCGCCGAGACCGAGGCGGAGGCGAAGGTGGCTCGCGAGCGCGCCGAGCGCGCGGAGCGCGAGGCGAGCGTCGCGCAGCAGGAGGCGGCGGTCGAGCGGGCGCGGCAGGAGGACGTCGTCCGCGAAGCCGACCAGGTCGATCCGCGGGTCGACACCCGGGCCGACGACTACCAGCCGACCACGGACCCCCAGGCAATCAAGGACCCGCTGGCCCACGACGACCCGCCGGCCACCGGCGACGGCACCCCCGGAAGGGTTTGAACGCCCGGGACAGACTCGAGGAGTGGATGCGGACGAGATCGGACCCGAGGCCTTCGACGAGCTGGTCCGCGAGGCCCTCGACCGGCTTCCCGACGGGGCACTCGCCCTCGTCTCCGAGATGGCCGTCGTCGTCCGCGAGGAGCCCGAGCCCGACGAGGTGACCCCCGGGTCGCTCCTGCTGGGCACCTTCCGCGGCATCGCCCACACCCGCACCGGCAGCCGGGTGCCGGGCAGCCTCCCCGACGTGATCACCCTCTACCGGCGTCCGATCCTCGCCGTCTGCGCCACCCGCGACGACGTCGCCCCTCGGGTGCTCAAGGTGCTCGGGCACGAGGTCGGCCACGCCCTCGGTCTGTCCGAGGCGCAGCTGCGCGCCTACGGCTGGGCCTGACCCGGATTCGGTGCGGAAGGGTGAGTCGCCGCGGGCGCCGCGGGGCGATCGTGGGTGCATGACCACTACCCCCGAAGAGCCCGTCACGCCCGCCGACCCCGACGAGCACCCGGACGTCGTCCCGAGCCTCGACCCCGACCAGCCGATGGCCGACCCGCAGACCCACCCCGCCCCCGACCCTGAGAGCTCGCCCTCCGGCGACTAGCGCGACGGCAACCCCAGCCCCTCCAGGGCGTCGCGCAGCACGTGCCGCCCGGCCATCGACTCCGGTCCGGCGAGCCGCTGCAGCACCCGCTCGCTCCACCCGCCCGCGGGCCCGTGCCGTTCGTCGTACGCCGCCAGTCGGCCGTCCTCGGTCGGGTCGGGCACGCCGACCGCGAGACCGAAGGTGGCCACGGTGAGGAGCGGTAGGCCCAGCTCGGCGGCCACCTCGACCTCGGCATCTCGACGTTCGTCCTCTCCGACACGCCCTACCTACCCGAGCTCGAGCGCCAGGGCGACCAGCTGCTGCCGCTGCTGCCGCTGCTGCGCGACTGAGCCGTCCGCGGGTCAGCCGGCCAGCACCCGGTCGACGAACTGGTGCACGTTCTGCCGGCAGCGCTCGGCCTGCCGCTCGACCGTGACCGTCTCGCGGAGACGCGGCGCGCCGGAGACCTTCTTCCCTCGCACGTAGAGGGAACAGGCCAGGTCGCGGCAGAGGTAGATGCCCGTGGAGTCGCCCTTCCTACCCGCCGGACCCGTCTTGCGGGCGACGCTGAGCGAGACGCCCTGGGCGCCGTGCGGCGTCACGCACACCTGGCACATGGTGCTGCGCGGGGTGGCTTGCGCGGCAGGAGTCGACTGTCTCAGCAGCAGACCCACGGGGCCGGTGTCGCGCTCGACGACCAGGTGGGCGCGCTGTGACCCGGACGGGTCCTGCCAGCCGAGGAAGTCGAGGTCGTCCCACGGCGTCGCGTCGAGGTCGGGCAGGGTCATCCGCTTCGTCTCACCCTGGCTGCAGTTGACGAAGGAGCGACGGATCTCCTTGGCGGAGCCGCTCCACGTGATTGTAGGTGTGGAGCCAGCCGGGGTAGGCGGCTGCGCGTTCGGCTTCTGAGCGGTACTCGCGGGCGTAGGCCCATTCCTCGAGCAGGGTGCGGTTGAACCGTTCGACCTTGCCGTTGGTCTGGGGTCGGTAGGGCCGGGTCCGGCGGTGCTTGATCCCGGCCGCGGTCAGGGCCTTGGCCCAGAGCTTGGAGCGGTAGCAGGAGCCGTTGTCGGTCAAGACTGCGGTGATGGTGATGCCGTGGGCGGCGAACCAGGCTGCGGGCCCGGTTGCCAGAACGCCGACGGCGGTCTCTTTGCGCTCGTCGGCGTGGATCTCGGAGTAGGCCAGACGGGAGTGGTCATCGACGGCGTGGTGGATGTAGGCGTAGCCACGTGAGCCCGCAGCGCCGGCGCGGGCAGCTTCGTGCGTGCGGTGCCGGCGCGTCGGTCTTGGGCCGAGCCGCGTCCGTGGATGCGCCAGCCGCCGCCCTCAGGGATCCGGCCGAGCTTCTTGATGTCGACGTGGATCAGGTCGCCGGGCGCGTCGTGGACGTAGGCGTTGGTGGGTCGTCGGCTCAGCGGGGTGCGGGTCCGGGTGCCGGTGGCCGGGTCGGTCCACGTCAGCGGTGGGCAGCGGTAGCGGGTCAGGATCTTGTGGACCGTAGAGACCGCCATGTCGAGCGGTAGGCAATCCGGGCCGGTCCCCACCGGCGTGAGACCCGCAGCCCGATCGACGCGACGTTCGACGACGCGTCGGGGTCTGGTGTGGCGAGCGATGTGGTCGTGAGGAACGGTCGACCATGCCGTCGCCCGGCCGAGCTCGCGGTAACCGCTCGGCCCAGCGGCGTGCGGTGGTGAGCGAGCAGTTCAACCGCTCTGCGGCACGGCGTAGCGGCCAGCCCTTGTCGACGATCAGCTGGGCCAGGCGAAGACGGCCGGCAGGGGTCAGACGAGGCGTTAGCGTGGGACACGAAGACCTCCGTGGTGACGGTGTGGTTGCGTGGTTACTCCACACCTCACCCGGAGGTCTTCGTCATCGTCCAGTCGGCACGCCGTACCTAACGTCCGTGGTCAGAACACCTAGCGCAGCGGTGTCGCCGGTGAACGCGAGGGCGGCGAAGCGTTCGCCGATGCGGCGGTGGGTGGCGGCGTCCGGGTGGAGCTGGTCGGGCAGCGGCAGCTCGGCGGCGTCGTCCCGCCATAGAGCTCGCGGCCGTCGAGGTAGGACAGGTGCGGGTCGTCGGCGGACGCGCTGCGCGACGATCCGGGCCAGCTCGTCGCGGATGACGTGCAGGGTCAGCTTGCCGGCGGCGCGTTCGGCCGGGTCGCCGGTGGCCACGAACCAGCCGACCCGCGCCGAGCGTCGGACGAGGTCCAGGGCGCTGGGGCCCGGGCGTGTCCTCGTGGATCGGGCAGAGGATGGGGGAGACGACCAGCAGCGGGGTGGTCGGGGTGGCCGTCGCGGATGGTGTCGAGGAAGCCGTGCACGGCCGGGCCGAAGGCGCGCAGGCGCATCAGGTCGGCGTTGACCAGGTTGATGCCGAGCTTGACGCTGATCAGGTCGGCCGGGGTGTCCCGCAGGGTGCGGGCGGTGAACGGGTCGAGCAGCGCGCTGCCGCCGAGGCCCAGGTTGATCAGTTCGACGCCGCCGCGCGCGGCGGCGAGCGCGGGCCAGGTGCCGGTCGGGCTGGCGGCGTCGGAGCCGTGGCTGATCGAGCTGCCGTGGTGCAGCCAGACCCGGCGGCCGTTGCCGGCGCGGGCTCGACCGGGGCGTCGGTGCGCAGGGCGACGAGCTCGGTGGTCTCGTTGTGCGGCAGCCAGATCTCGACGTCCTTGTCGGCCGGCGGGCAGGCCGGTGAAGCGGACGGTGCCGGCCGGTCCGGGCTCGGTGCTCGGCGGCGCCGGTGGCCATGTCGATGGTCAGGATGTGGCCGCCGCGCGATGCTGCCCTGGCCGGCGGGCGGCCGTCGACGAGCGAGGTCGTAGACGCCGTCGGGGCGGGGCGGCGCGCCCGACGTAGACGCGCTTGGTGGGCACGGCGTCCAGCTCGATCGGCGGTGGCCCGGGTGCGGAAGGCCAGGCGGACGCCGGAGGGCTGGGACTCGGCCATGGCGAGCTGCGCGTCGGGGTTCTGCGCGCGGGCCCAGGCGGGCAGCCGGTGCGGCAGCAGGCCGTGCTCGGTGCGCTCCAGCTCGACGGCGCCGCGCAGGAGGTCGGCGGTGACGGGCGTGGTGATCCAGTCGTGGTGACGTCCTCACGGTCGGTCAAGGGTGAGTTCGTGGGCCAGTTGCGCAGCAGGGCGTCGAGGGCGTCCATGATGCGCGTCCAGGACTCCTGGGAGTCGGGGGTGCTGTGGCCGAAGCCGCCGGCCAGTCTCAAGGCTGACGTAGCCGTGGAAGGTGCTGCCGATCAGCCGGACGGCGTGGGTCTGGTCGGGCTCGGTCGAGGTGGTAGCCGCGCAGGATCGCCCGGATCATCTGCGCGTGCCGGAGCCCGCACTGGCGGCTGCGGTCTCCGGGTCGAGCCGCATGCGCGCCGCGGCGTACCGGCCGGGGTGGTCGCGGGCGTAGTCGCGGTAGACGTTGCCCAGGCGATCAGCGCGTCTTTGCCGGCCCGTCCCGCCAGCGCTCTGCGGCCCGGTCGGCGAGCTCGTCCAGGGCGAGCAGGGCGATCCGGGTCTTGAGGTCGTGGGAGTTCTGGACGTGCGAGTACAGGCTTGCGACCTTGACGTCGAACTGCCGGGCGAGGGCCGAGACGGTCACCTGGTCGAAGCCGACCTCGTCGGCCAGCTCGGCGCCCGCCCGGACCAGCCGCTCGGTGGTCAGCCCGCTCGTGGCACGATTTTCCCTCTCTGGCATGACCTCTTAGGATAAAACCTATACGTATTAGGTTAGTCCGTCCGACGCCGACCTGACAAGCGTCATGGGTGATTGATGCTGCGACGCACTGAGGGGAGCGCCGAAAGCGCGGGAGCGTTGCAGACATGAACACCAAGACAGAGAACCTGCCAGCGATCGAGGTGAGCGGCCTGCGCCGCACCTACGGCACGGGACCCCGCGCCTTCGAAGCCGTCCGAGGTCTCGACCTCGAGGTGGCCCGGGGCACGGTGACCGCGCTGCTCGGCGTCAACGGCGCCGGGAAGACGTCGTCCCTGGAGGTCATCGAAGGACTGGCACCGCCCACCGAGGGCCAGGTTCGGATCTTCGGGCTCGACCCGCACGCCGACCGGGCCGCGGTGCGTCCGCGCACCGGGGTGCTGCTCCAGCACAGCGGCTTCAGCCTCGACCTGACCGTCCTCGAGACCGTGAAGCTGTGGTCGGGCCTGGTGAGCGACCCGCGCCCCGTCGACGAGGCGCTCGCGATGCTCGACCTCGCCGATCGCGCCGACGTCCGGGTGCGCGCGCTGTCGGGTGGCGAGACCCGCCGCCTCGACCTCACCTGCACCCTGCTCGGCCGCCCCGAGCTGGTGATGCTTGACGAGCCGACCACCGGCATGGACCCCGAGAGTCGCCGCAACGTCTGGCGGCTGCTGCAGGGGCTCCGCGACCAGGGCACCACGATCCTCCTCACCACGCACTACCTCGAGGAGGCCGAGGTGCTCGCCGAGGACATCGCGATCATGGCTGCCGGCCGCATCGTGCGCGCGGGGACGGCGGCCCAGCTGGCCGCCGAGCACCCCTCGACCATCAGCTTCTCGACCCTCGACCGCAGCACCGTCACGCTGCCCGACCTCGGTGCCGACGTCTTCGTCGACGGCGGCACCACCCGCATCGAGACCCACGACCTGCAGACCACCATGACCGGCCTGCTCGGCTGGGCCCACCAGTACGACGTCCGGCTCGACGGCTGAGCGCCCGCACCGCGTCGCTGGAGTCGATCTTCCTCTCCGTCGCCGACGAGACCAGCCAGGACCGCCACCACCAGTCCCTCGAAGGAGCCACCCGATGAGCACCGCGACCGTCACCCCGACTCCGAACCACACCCGGGACAACAGCGGCGCCGTGCGCCGGATCGCCGCCCTCACCCGCGCCAACGCCGTGCTGATGGCCCGCAACCGGCTCACGCTGTTCTACGGGACGCTGATGCCCCTGATCCCGATGGCCCTGCTGATCTCGGCCGACGGCGACACCGACCTCGGAGCGACGGCGGTGGGCTCGGTGCTCCTGCTCGTCTTCATGTTCCCCGTGTTCTACAACCTGCTCTCGCTGTTCGTGACCCGCCGCGACGAGCTCGTGCTCAAACGGCTGCGCACCGGCGAGACCCGCGACCACGAACAGCTGATCTCCCTGGCCCTCCCGGGCAGCATCGTCGCGCTGGTGATCATGGGCCTCGCCGTCGGAGTCGGGATCGCCTTCGACCTGCCCGTGCCCACCAACCCGCTGCTGTACGCCGTGACCGGGGTCGCGGGCGCCGCCCTCGCCACCGCCCTGGCGTTCATGATCGCCTCGTTCACCCGCACCGCGGAGGCAGCGCAGATCACGAGCATGCCCGTGATCGTGCTGTTCAGCGTCGGCACGCTCGTCACCACGCTGCCCGACCGGTTCGCCCAGGTCGTCGAGTGGACGCCGATGGCCGCGATCGACACGCTGATGAGGATCTCGTGGTTCGGCGAGCTCAACGGCAGCACGCTGACGTTCAGCGAGACCTGGAGCGAGGCCGCCCAGCCGCTGGTGATCCTGATCGTGTGGACGGTCGTCGGCATCGACCTGGCCCGCCGCCACCTGCGCTGGGAACCCCGCGCCTGAGAGGCTGGACCCCGTGCAGCGCTGGAGCCAGATGACCGAGGTCGAGCGGGTCGACGTCTACACCCGCCAGTCCATGTACCTGATGCTGTGGGTGACCGAGCTGGCCATCCTCCTCTCGGCCGTCAACGACACGTCGTCCGATCGCCGCGGCGAGCTCGCGCTCGCCGCGGCGATGGCGTTGTGACGGCGGTCCTGGCCACCCGGGTGCTGCGCCGGGTGATGACCGACCACCCCGACTCCTGGCGGGTGCCGTGGGGCGTCGCCTGGCCGCTCCCGGTGCTCGCGGTCGGCGCGGCCGTCGTCATGGTCTCCTTCGACGACGACGTCCGGTTCCTGGGCGGCATGATGATCGTCGTCTCGATCGCGTGCGCCCTCGCGGGTGTGCGCGGGCGCCTCGAGACGACCGTGCTGATCTCGTCCCTGGCGCTGTACCTCGGGCTGGTGTCCTGGAACTGGAACGGCGTCGCGTTCGGCCTGGGGCTCTCGCTGTTCTTCCTGTTCACCGTGCGCGTCTCCCTGTGGGTCCTGGACGTCGTCAGCGAGCTCGACGGGCCCGGCACGCCGGGGCGCTGCTGGCGGTCGCCGAGGAGCGGCTGCGGTTCTCGCGCGACGTCCACGACGTCCTGGGACGCCGGCTCTCGACCATCGCCGTGCAGTCCGAGCTGGCCGCCACCCTCGCCACCCGGGGCGACGCGCGGGCGGCGCCGCAGATGCTGGAGGTGCGCGGCGTGGCCCACGAGGCACTGCGCGAGGCACGCGAGCTGGCCCGCGGCTACCGGCCGACCGAGTTCGCCCAGGAGTCGAGGGGGCCCGTTCGCTGCTGCGCTCGGCCGGCATCGAGGTCGACGTGGCCGTCGACGACGTCCCCGCGGCTGGCACGAGCCGGCCGGCTGGGTGATCCGCGAGGCCGTGACCAACGTGCTGCGGCACTCGACGGCGCGCGCGGGTCAGCACTCGGCTAGGCGCGACGACGTCCTGGTGTCGACAACGACGGTGCCCGTCCGCTTGCCGACGGCGACGGCGCCGGCCTGCGTGGGCTCGCCGAGCGGCTGGCGCCGCTCGGCGCCGACCTCGACGCCGACCGCGACGGGGCCCGCTTCGTGCTCCGCGTCGAGCTTCCCTCGTCAGGGACCGACATGACCGACCCGATCCGCGTGCTGATGGCCGACGACGAGCACCTGATCCGCACCGCCCTGGCCCAGATGCTCGCCCTCGAGGACGACCTGACGGTCGTGGCCCAGGCGGCCAGCGGCGACGAGGCCCTGGCATGGCGACCAGGCGGCCCGACGTCGCCGTCCTCGACCTGCAGATGCCCGGCCGCGACGGCATCGCGGTGGCCGAGGCGCTCGCGAAGTCGCTGCCCGGCTGCGGCACCGTGATCGTGACCAGCCACGGCCGCCCCGGCCACCTCAAGCGGGCGCTGGCGGCCGGCGTCCGCGGCTTCCTGCCCAAGACGACGTCGGCCGCGACCCTGGCGACCGTCGTGCGCACCGTCCACGACGGCGGTCGGTACGTCGACCCCGAGCTGGCCGCCGAGGCCATCGCCGCCGGCGACAGCCCGCTGACCCCGCGCGAGGCCGACGTGCTCGAGCTGGCGGCCGAGGGCGCGCCGGTCGAGGAGATCGCCCAGCGGGCCTCGCTGTCGCCCGGCACCACCCGCAACTACCTCTCGTCGGCGGTCAGCAAGCTCGGCGCCGCCAACCGCCACGACGCGTGCATCATCGCGCGGCGGATGGGCTGGATCTGACGTCGGAGGGTGGCGCCGGGTTGTCTCGGGGGAGCGGTGAGTCAGCAACCGATTGTCGGCCTGGTTCGGTTGCTTGCTCACCGCGGCCTGGGAGCTGGTCGGGTCGTCTCGGGGGAGCGGTGAGCCAGCAACCGAATGTCGGCCTGGTTCGGTTGCTAGCTCACCGCGGCCTGGGAGTCGGCCCGGGTCGTCTGGGGGAGCGGTGAGTCAGCAACCGAATGTCGGCCCGGTTCGGTTGATAGCTCACCGCTCCCCGGAAGCCGACGATGTCGAGAACCCGCGGCCGGCTCCGTCCCTGGAGTGAACGCGACCAAGATGGGTCGCACCCGCACCGAGGAGAACACGATGGCCAAGTACCTGCTGCTCAAGCACTACCGCGGCGCCCCGGCTCCGGTGAACGACGTCCCGATGGACCAGTGGACGCCGGAGGAGATCTCGGCCCACATCAAGTACATGCAGCGACTTCGCGGAGCGGCTCGGAGGGACCGGCGAGTTCGTCGACGGCCAGGCGCTCGCCCCCGAGGGCACCTGGGTCCGGTACGACGGTGAGGGGCGCCCGCCGGTCACCGACGGCCCGTTCGCCGAGACCAAGGACCTGATCGCCGGCTTCATGGTGATCGACGTCGACAGCCACGAGCGCGCCGTCGAGCTGGCCGGCGAGCTCTCGGCCGCGCCCGGGCAAGGACGGCAAGCCGATCCACGAGTGGCTCGAGCTGCGTCCGTTCTACGGCGCGCCGCCCACCATCACGGAGTGACCGCGCGATGGACGAGGCCCTGCTCCGGAGCCTCACGCCGAGCGTGCTCGGCATCCTCGTCCGCCGCGGAGCCGACTTCGCGGCGGCCGAGGACGCCGTGCAGGACGCGCTGGTCGAGGCGGTCCGGGTCTGGCCGGACGACCCGCCGCGGGACCCCAAGGGCTGGCTGGTCACCGTCGCCTGGCGCCGGTTCCTCGACGCGACGCGGGTCGACGCCGCCCGCCGCCGGCGCGAGGAGCTCGTCGAGGAGCGAGCCGGCGCCCGGGCCCGGCGTGCCGGGCTGGACGACACCCTCCAGCTCTACTTCCTGTGCGCCCACCCGTCGTTGACGCCGTCGTCCGCGGTGGCGCTCACGCTGCGCGCCGTCGGCGGCCTGACCACGCGTCAGATCGCCGCAGGCCTACCTGGTGCCCGAGGCGACGATGGCGCAGCGCATCAGCCGGGCCAAGCGCACGGTCTCCGACGTGCGGTTCGACCAGCCCGGCGACGTCGCCACCGTGCTGCGCGTCCTCTACCTGGTCTTCAACGAGGGGTACTCCGGCGACGTCGACCTCGCCGCCGAGGCCATCCGGCTCACCCGGCAGCTCGCCGCCGCGATCGATCATCCCGAGGTGGCGGGGCTGCTCGCCCTGATGCTGCTGCACCACGCGCGGCGGCCGCCCGGACCGCGCGCCGACGGCAGCCTGGTTCCGCTCGCCGAGCAGGACCGCGGCCGGTGGGACACCGCGGTCGATCGCCGAGGGCGTCGAGATCCTGCAGGCGGCCCTCGCCCGCGACCGGCTGGGCGAGTTCCAGGCCCAGGCCGCGATCGCCGCCCTGCACGCCGACGCGCAGAGCGCCGAGGAGACCGACTGGGTGCAGATCGTCGAGTGGTACGACGAACTGCTGCGGCTGAACGACAGCCCGGTCGTCCGGCTCAACCGCGCCGTGGCGGTCGGCGAGGCCGACGGCCCGCGCGCCGGCCTGGCGGCGCTCGCCGAGCTCGACGCCGACCTGCCCCGCCACACCGCCGTCGCGGCGTACCTCCACGAGCGCGACGGCGACCTGGCGACGGCCGCCCGGCTGTACGCCGAGGCCGCGCACCGGGCACCCAACCTCGCCGAGCGCGACCATCTGACCCGCCAGGCGGCCCGGCTCAACGCCCGTCGCTGATGTGTCGGACGCACGACGAAAGGAAAGCGCCATGTCACGACGACCACGATTCGACCACGTCGGGGATCACCGTCGACGACCTCGAAGCGGTCACGTCGTTCTTCGTCGAGCTGGGCCTCGAGCCTGCGGGTGGGTCCCAGGTGGTCGAGGGCGAGTTCCTGGACGCGGTCATCGGCATCGACGGCGCCCGGGTCGAGGTGGTGACGCTGCGCACCCCCGACGGCGGCACCAACCTGGAGCTGTCGATGTTCCTCGAGCCCGCCGCCGAACCAGACCCGGGCGTCGATCGGCCCCACCGGCTCGGCCTGCGCAACGTCTGCTTCGAGGTCGACGACGTCCGCTCGACGGTCGCTCGACTCGAGGCGAGCGGCTTCGGGCTGGTCGGCGGCGTCAGCGACTACGAGCAGACCTACCGGATGTGCTACGTCCGAGGTCCTGAAGGCATCATCGTCTCGCTCGCCGAGAGCCTCTCCTGACCTCCGGCTAGCGTGGCATCCATGAGCTCTCCCGACCCGTCGGTGCGGTACGACGACGGGCTGGTCCGCCTGGACGCCGACGGCGTGCGCCTGGCCCGCTACTACTTCCCGCTCGCTCGCCCACGGCGCATCGCGTGGTCCGAGCTGCGCGGGTACGAGGCACGAGCGATGACGACCTGGGCCGGCCGCTACCGGGCCTGGGGCACCCACCGGCTCGACTGGTGGTTCCAGCTCGACGTCGGACGCCGCCACAAGCACCGCATGATCGTGCTCGACGTGCCGGGCACCAAGCCGGTCATCACGCCCGACGACGTCGACACGGTGTGCCGGATCCTCGACCAGCACCTGACGAAGAGGGCCTAGCTCGCGGGGATCCGTTCGAGCTTGGTCCAGCCGGTCCAGCCGCGCTCCTCGAGGAGGCGCAGCAGCCGCCGGGCGGCCGGCACCGCGTCGACGAACACCTAGTCGAGCAGCGCGACCAGCTCGTGTGGAGGCCAAGTCGTCGTCGACGTGCGTCCCTCCGTCGCTCGGCGGGAGTCCGCCTCGAACAGGCCGACGAGCCGGTCGGCGACCGCCGGCAGCCGCGGGTCGTCGGGCTGCCCAGTCGAGCCGGCGCACGAGGTCGCGAGTAGATCGCGACGACGGCAGGGTCCTCGATCTGGCTGCGCTTGAGCGCCATCAGCGCCGGCATCTGCTCCGGGATCTGCGCGGCGACGAGGATCCAGGCGTCGCGCTCCGCCATCGATGACCCGCTCCGGGACGCCGAGCTCGCGCAGCCGGTCGAGGTAGGCGACCGCCTCCGGCGGCAGGGCCAGGCTGTCGCCGGCCGCGAGCTGGGCGATCCGCTCGCGGTGGCGCTGGCGCTCGCGGATCTCGGCGCGCAGCCGGCGATCGATGTCGTCGACCGCCGCGGCGAACTCCTCCTCGTCGGCGCCAGCAGCTCGCTGCACCCGCGACAGCGGCACGCCGGCGTCGGCGAGCGTGCGGATCCGGATCAGCTCGACGACGGCGGCGGCGTCGTAGCGCCGGTAGCCGGAGTGGTCGCGCTCGGGCTCCGGCAGCAGCCCCTTGGCGTGGTAGTGCCGCACCGCCCGCACGGTCACGCCGGCGTAGGCCGCGAGCTGGCTGATCGTCAGCATGTCGCCCGTAGTCATCGAGTCAGTGTGCCGCGCGGCTCAGGCGAGCTTGCGGCGGTAGGTGCGCACCGCGAGCGCGTAGGCGACGACCAGGAGGCCGACGCACCAGGCGAGGGCGATCCACACGTCGTTGCCGAGCGGCTGCTCGGCGTACAGGTTGCGGAGCGTGTTGACGATCGAGGTGACCGGCTGGTGCTCGGCGAACCACCGCACCGGGCCGGGCATGCCGTCGGTGGGCACGAACGCCGAGCTGACGAACGGCAGGAACATCAGCGGGTAGGCGAACCCGCTCGCGCCGTCGGGCGACTTCGCGGCGAGCCCGGCGATCACCGCCAGCCAGGTCAGCGCCAGGGTGAACAGCACGATGATGCCGAGCGACCGCGAGCCAGGCGAGCGACGCCGGCGCCGGAGCGGAAGCCGATCAGCGAGGGCGACCAGCACGACCAGCACGAGCGAGATCAGGTTGGCGACCAGCGAGGTCAGCACGTGGCCCCACAGGACCGCCGAGCGGGCGATCGGCATCGACTGGAACCGCTCGAAGATGCCGCCCTGCGATGTCGGTGAAGAGCCGCAACGCCGTGTAGGCGACGCCGGAGGCGACCGTGATCAGCAGGATGCCGGGCAGCAGGTAGTTGACGTACTCTGCCCGCCGCCCGTGTCGATCGCCCCGCCGAAGACGTAGACGAACATCAGCAGCATCGCGATCGGCGTGATCGCGGTGGTGATGATCGTGTCGGGGCTGCGCAGCGATGTGACGCAGGGAGCCGCCCCAGCAGGGCGGTCGTGTCGCTGACGAAGTAGCGGTCGTCGTCGGTCGTCTGTGGTCATGGTGGTGGTCATCGCTGTGCCGCGGTTCGTGGCGCCGTCGGTCGTCGCCGACGATGGCGAGGAAGATCTCTTCGAGGGTCGGCTGCTTCTCGACGTACTCGACCTGGGCCGGCGGGAGCAGCTGCCTTGAGCTCGGCGAGGGTGCCGTCGGCGATGATCCGGCCGCTCGTGGAGGATCGCGATCCGGTCGGCGAGCTGCTCGGCCTCCTCGAGGTACTGGGTGGTGAGCAGCACCGTGGTGCCCTGCCCGGCGAGGTCCTTGACGACCTGCCACACCTCGAGGCGGGCCTGCGGGTCGAGCCCGGTGGTCGGCTCGTCGAGGAAGATGACCGGCGGGTCGCCGATCAGGCTCATCGCGATGTCGAGCCGGCGGCGCATGCCGCCGGAGTACGTCGACGTGCGGCCGCGCGGCCGCGTCGGTCAGCGAGAACCGCTCGAGCAGCTCGTCGGCGATCGGACCCGGGTCCTGCGAGATGCCGCAGCTGGGCGACCAGGACGAGGTTCTCCCGGCCCGGTGAGGATCTCGTCGACGGCCGCGAACTGTCCGGTGAGGCTGATCGACTCGCGGACCTCGCGCGGCCTGGGTGGCGACGTCGAAGCCGTTGACCACGGCGGTGCCCGCCGTCGGCCTTCAGCAGGGTGGACAGGATCTTCACGAGGGTCGTCTTGCCGGCGCCGTTGGAGCCGAGCAGGGCGAAGATGCTGCCCGGCGGGACGTCGAGGTCGACGCCCCGTCAGCACCGAGTTGTCGCCGTAGGACTTGGTGAGTCCGGCGAGCTGGATGGCTGTGCGTCGTTGTCATGACATTACCGTGCAACCCTGACGCAGGGTCAAGGTCAAGCCCGTTGCTGGAAGCGGTCCACCGTGCCGCTCAGCCGGAGGCCGTGCGCGTCGAGGGGGACTCCTTAGCGTCGGCTTAACCTCGCCCTAGCGTCGGCTGGTGCTGCCGGCGGTGACGCTGTGTGCGTGATGGACCAAGGCCGTTCCTCCCCGGCAGCAGCGATGCCGGTCGCGAGCAGCCGTCCACCTCGTCCCCCGGCGACCACGAGGCGCGATCACCACGGGCCAGCGTGCACGACTCCGCCCGGGGGCCCCTCACGGAGGCGCCTCCTCGTCGGAGCCGCGGTCAGCCTGGGGATCCTGGTGGTCCTGGCCGTCATGGTCCAGCTTCGCTGGGACAGCCTGTACGACGTCGACCGTGGCATCGGCACGCCGGTCCACGCATGGGCGGTCGGCACGGCCGGCGCGATCCAGACCCTCCTGGTGATCGAGGCCGTGTTCGGCACCGACGGCACCACCGTGTACGTGCTGGTCCTGGTCGGCGCCTTGCTGTGTCGGGGCCATCGACGAGCCGCCGGCTGGTCGATCGTGGTGACGGTCGCGACCTCGCTCACCACCACCGTCATGAAGCGGTCCCTGCAGCGCGACCGACCGCAGTGGGATGACCCGGTGCACACGCTCACGACGTTCTCGTTCCCCTCCGGTCACGCCTCCGGCATCGCCTCGGGCATGGGCGTGCTGGTGGTCCTCACCTCGCTCTACGTCAGCAGGAGAGCTGTGCGTCGGGCGGTGTTCGTGCTTGCGGCGGTGCTGGTCGCGGTGGTCGGCGCGAACCGCCTCCTGCTCGGAGTGCACAACCTCTCGGACGTCCTGGCGGGATATGCCCTCGGGGCGTTCTGGGTCCTGGTCACGTTGGCGATCTACCCGCTGCGAGCCCCGGTCTCGAACGAGCCGCTCGCCCGCAAGGAACCCGACGCACCGGCCTGGCGGGAGGTCCGGCGGCGCTTGCCGGCCTGTCTGAGACGCGACCGCGCCTGACCTCTCGATGTCGTGAGCTGCCTGCTAGCCATGCGCCAAGACGGCCGAGCGGCGCATCAGGCCAACGGGGGCCGCAGCAGGGACGCGGGGCGGCAGATGGTGTGTGGTCAGCGCGGTCGCCTGTGCGCCCCCCGCTCCACGACCACGAGTCCGGCGACCCCACGAGCACCTCGACCCGCGGCTTGCAGGGGTTCGCCGCGGTGGCAGGGTGGTAGTCATCTTGAGTCTCCACTCGTCGTGGTGGTCGGTGAGGCCGTGCTGGGACCGAGTGCCCGGTCGAAGAAGTCGATGACGCGGCGCTCGTACTCCTCGGGGTGCGTGTCCAGCCCGCCGACGTGAGGGGCGTCGGGCAGCGTCCAGAGGCTGGCGGAGGTTCCGATCTGACGCCGGTACGTGGGGTTCAAGACCTCCTGGTTGGGGCTGTTCGGGGCCCAGATGAGCAGCACGGGGCGGGGTGCGATCGAGGGCACCAGGTCGATGAGGCTGGTTGGTGAGTCCTCGTTGGAGAAGAGCCGCAGCGAGGCCTCTTGGGCAAGAAGCGAGTGGAAGCCGCGAACGACCATGGCTCCGGAGAAGGACTCGACCTGCTCGCTCATCGTCCGGGTGCCGGCGCCCTCGGAGACCACGGCTGCCAGCTTCGGGCTCTCGGCCGCGGCCTGGAGCAGCATCTCGCCGGAAACCGAGAGACCGAGCCCGCCGATGCGACCGGGGTCGACGTCGGATCGTCCCTCGAGGAACTCGACGGCGCCGTGGACGTCGCGAGAACCACCCCAGCCGAAGAGATTGGGATCGCCCTCGCTGGCGCCCTCTCCACGCCGGTCGTACAGAAGGACGCCGTACCCGTGCTCCACGAGCATCCGGGCGTGTGGCTGCGACTTGGTCCGACCGGGAAGGATCACCGCGGCTCCGTTGCGCGAGGGCACGTACCAGCCGTGGATCTCGACACCGTCGGAGGTGGCGAAGGTGACGTCCTCGTACGCCGCGCCGAGGTGGGCCTGCGGCACGCCGGCGGTGTGCACGTGGGTGCTGAGGTAGCCCATGGCGAAGGGCCCGAAGACTTCGGCGACGAGTGCGACCCCGAGGAACCCGACCAGGCCGCGGCGCACGTAGCGACGGCGCCGAGTGCGTCCTGGCTTCCTCGTGCGCCAGAGGACAACCGTTGCCAGTCCGAGCAGGACGATCCCGGCGACGCCGGCGAGGAGCCCGGTGTAGTCGTCACCGGACGGTCCGACCGTCACGGTGTAGTAGCCGGCCTCCACGAATCCGACCACGATGCCCAGCAGACCCACGACGAGAGCGATCGCGGCCCTGATCCCGGCCCGGACCCGCAGGTACGACGCGGCCGCGACGGCCAGGAGGCCCAGAGGGACCAGACCGCTGACCAGGTGGTCACCTGCGGAGACACCCGGCTCCGGCTGGAGGAAGTTGTCGTCGGCGATGTGCAGCATCACCGCGGCGGTCGCCATGAGGAACGTCGTTCGCTCGCGCTGAGTGAGATGGGGGCACGTGGACGCGGTCGTCGTCTGGATCTCGATGCTGTAGGGCGCTGTAGTGGTCACACGACCGACGCTAGGTTCGCGGCGGTCCGGAGGACATGCAGCTGGCCGCATACGAGGAGGCGGCTATCACCACGTCCGCGGGTGGGTAGGCCCACCACCCATGGTCTTGGTTCGACTCGGCGGCCCCAGCCTCCCTGGCTGGAGGGCTGGTCGACGTCCCACTGGGTAGGTCGGATCAGTACCCGCGCTGCGATGGTTCCGAGGTTGGTGTGTCGGGTGCCGCGTTCCTGGTGCCGCAAGTGCGCATCCGTCAGCGGCACCACAAGCATGGCCACGAGTGCAGGCAGCCTCTGACGTCGGAAGTCGGTCCCTGCATGACGCGAAACGCCGCCGAGCGACCGCCAGGGTCGGACGGCGGCGTTCTGCCGGTCGGAGGCGGTTCTCCACCATCATCGCTGGTTCGCGCAGCGCTGCCGGGATCTCGGCTCAGATGTCGTAGTGCTGACTGACCCATGCTGACCTGCGCAAACGTCGAGAAGGCCGGCTCTTGGTACCGGAGTTGTCACAGGCCAACTCTCGCAGCGGACGCCTTGAAGCCGACGACGCGCCTAGATTCATCTAGATTTCGGCCACTCTCTAGACGCCGGGGAGCGCGGCGGGGCAGGGTCACGGTGCCGCCGAGGAGGAGAACGGCGCGGTCGAGGTTCACGCCTTGCCCCCGAAGACGCGGCTGAAGAAGCCGGAGCCGCGCTGGTGGGGGTGGCCGGCGCAACGGTCAGCGCGCGGGACACCGGCGAGGACCTGGTCGACGTGCTGGCCGCAGCCGGCCCAGGTGGTCTTGCCGCACTTCTTGCAAGTGACTGCTCGGCACATGGTGGAGCTCCTTCTGTTCGAGGTGGTGCAGGACGTGAAGGCGGTGGGGGTGTGGTCCGGACGCCTGTGGGGGAGACATCCGGACCACGTGCCGCGGCCGGGGGATCGCTGCGGCGGTCGATGGGGCGATCAGCCGTGCGAGAACGTGATGTTCGGCAGCACCTTGCGCAGCCAGGCCGGCGACCACCAGGCCGCCTTGCCGGTGAGGCGCAGCATGACCGGCAGCAGCACGAGCCGCACGAGGAAGGCGTCGAGCAGCACGGCGACGCCGAGCACGATGCCCATCTCCTTGGGGGGTAGCGGGCCGGAGAGCGCGAAGGTGAAGAACACCGCGACCATGACCGCGCCGGCGGCGAAGATGACCCGTCCGGATTGGGCCAGCGAGCCGACCATCGCGTCCTTCGGGTCGCCCGAGTGCTCGTAGTGCTCCTTGGCGGAGGCCAGCAGGAAGACGGTGTAGTCCATCGCGATCGCGAAGATCATCGCGAAGAAGAACACCGGCGCCCATGCGTCGAGGAAGCCCTGGCTCTCGAAGCCGAAGAAGTCGGCGCCGATGCCTTCCTGGAAGATCAGCCGGGCGACGCCGAACGCGGCGGCGGTCGAGAGGAGGCTGGCCAGCGTGCCGAGCAACGAGATCAGCGGTGCTTGGAGCGCCACCAGCAACAGCAGGAAGCCGAGCACGAGGACGACGGCGATGACCAGCGGCGTGGAGTCGTCGAGCTGGGCCTTGAGGTCGAGGTTCTCCACCGCCGCGCCTCCGACGAGCGCGCTCGTCGGGCAGGTCGGCGCGCAGCCGGTCGACCGTGTCGCTGAGGGCGGGGTCGGAGGGGTCGACGGTCGGGACGGCCTGGATGAGGACCAGCCCGCTGTCGTCGGCCGCTGGCATGGCGGGCATCGCCCCGGCGATGCCGGAGTCGGAGGCGAGCACGGTCTTCGCGGCGTCGGCGTCGGAGGCCTTCATCACGATCTGGAGCGTGCCGGGCGCACCTTCACCGAAGGACTCCTGGACCAGGTCGTAGCCGATCCGGGCGCTGGCGTCCTCGGGCAGGACCTTGATGGAGGGCATGGCGGTCTTGAGGCCGATGATCGGTGCGGCGAGCGCGAGCAGCACGATGAGGGCGCTGAGGCCCCAGACGACGGGGCGCTTCCAGAGTCGCTCGCCCCAGGCGGCGAACTTCGGGGAGCGGTGCTCCCGGGTCTTGACCCAGGGCAGCGACAGCTTGTTGATCTTGTGGTCGAGCTTGAACAGGACCAGTGGCAGCAGGGTGAGGGTTGCGGCCAGGACGAAGACGACCGAGAGCATGATCCCGCCGGCCATCGAGCGGAAGGACGGCGAGGGCACCATCATCACCGCCGACAGCGAGATCAGGACGGTGGCGCCGGAGAGCAGGACGGCCTTGCCGGCGGTGTCCATGGTCTCGGCGACGGCCTGGCGTGCGGAGTTGCCCGAGCCCATGCGGGAGGCGCGGTAGCGGACGACGAGGAACAGCGCGTAGTCGATGCCGAGCGCGAGGGCGAACATCATCGCGAAGTTCATCGCCCAGATGGAGACTGGGACGAGCTCGTTGATGAGGACCAGGGAGCCGGCGGAGGCGACGAGGCCGGCGAGGGTCAGGATGAGGGGGAGGCCGGCGGCGACCAGGGCGCCGAAGGCGAGCACCAGGATCGCCATGGTGACGGGCCAGGAGACCATCTCGGACTTCAGCATCGCCTCGAGGTTGGCTTCGTTGAAGTCCGACCAGAGCAGCGAGGAGCCGGTCGGGTTGACCTGGATGCCGCCGACCGAGAGGTCCTGGAGGTCGCCCTTGAGGTCGGTGGCGACACGGACCATCTCGTTGGTGTCGGCACCCGCGCCCGCGAGG
Organism: uncultured Actinomycetota bacterium; assembly: GCA_963825985.1. Classification (GTDB taxonomy): domain Bacteria; phylum Actinomycetota; class Actinomycetes; order Propionibacteriales; family Nocardioidaceae; genus Nocardioides. The sequence goes on from CAWGVK010000011.1 coordinate 196,240, forward strand.
ATGATCGCGGTACTGCCGTCCTGGCTGATGGTGGCGCCGGGCATCGGCGAGATCACCTCAGCGATGCGAGGCTCGGCCTCGAGCATCCGGGTCACCTGAGCGAGGACCTCGGCGCCGGGGCCCTCGGTGACGGGTCCGTCGGTGGAGTGCACGACGACCTGGATCGCGGAGGAGGCGTTGCCGCCGAAGCTCTCCTGGGCGAGCTCGCGCGCGGCGACGGACTCCGAGCCGTCGGCCTGCCAGCCGGCGCCGGACAGGTTGTGCTCGACCTGGGGGGCGAAGGCGCCCAGGCCGACGATCAGCAGCAGCCAGACGCCGGTGACGAGCTTGGCGTGGTCGGTCACCCAGAGGCCGAGGCGGCCGAGGGGTCCGGGGCGGAAGCCGGGGGTGAAGTCGGGGGAGGCGCCCTTCGACAGGGCGGTGGTGGTGCTCATGGATGTTCCGTTCGGTGAGGGTGAGCGATGGGTGTGATCAGAGAAGGGCGGGGACCGCGCGGGCGGCGGTGTAGACGGCGACGCCGAGGACCAGGACGGCGAAGGCGGCCTGGAGCCGGTTGGTGCCGACACGGTCGGCGAGGCGTGCCCCTGCGACGGCTGCTGCCGCCGACGTCGCGGTGAGGACGGCAACCGACGTCCAGTCCGGCGGGGCGCCAGAACCGGCCCGGACGACCAGCGCTGCGGCGCTGGTGATGGTGATGACCACGAGCGACGTGCCGGCGGCGTACTCCATCGGCAGCGCGAGGGCGAGCAGGAGGGCGGGGACGACGAGGAAGCCGCCGCCCACGCCCAGGAAACCGGTCAGTGCCCCGACGACGGTGGCGGTCACCAGCACCTTGAGCGCCCGGGGGCACTGGCAGGCGAACGTCGGGCTGAACGTGATGATCGGGTCGTCCAGGGCGGGCCGCGCGACGTGCCGAGGGTCGTCTCCGCGACGGTGACGTAGCTGGCGCCAGGCCAGCATCCCGCCGACCAGCAGCATCAGGGCGGCGAAGGCGGCCAACAGGACGTCCTCGGAGACCCGGGTGGACGCCTCTGCCCCCGCCACCGCCCCGCCGATCGCGACCAAGCCGAAGACCAGGCCGCGGCCGAGCAGCACGTTGCCCGCGCGGTGTGCGGCGATCGCCCCGATCAGGGAGGTGACGCCGACGACCACCAGCGATCCGGTGGTCGCCTGGGAGGCGGACTGGTCGAGCAGGTACACCAGCACCGGCACGGCCAGGATCGAGCCGCCGCCACCGAGTGCCCCCAGGGACAGGCCGATGAGCGCGCCGGCGGCGACGGCGAGGAGCAGGGTCATCTCAGGCGTCGGGCCCGTCGGCGCCGTCGGTGGTGTCGGTGGTGTCGCCCTCGGGGCTCACCAGGTGCAGGCCGACCTTCTCGGCGTTCTCGAAGGAGTCGTCGATCGCGACCGGGGTGCGGCCGGCGGCGGCGACGAACGAGGCGGCGACCGAGGCGCGGTAGCCGCTGGCGCAGTGCACCCACACCTCACCGGCCGGCACCTCGCCGACGCGCCGGGGCAGCTCGTGGATCGGGATGTTGACCGCCCCGGCGATCGCTGCCCCCTCGTACTCGTCAGCGCGGCGCACGTCGAGCACGACGACGTCGCGGTGGTGGCGCACCTGCGCCAGGTCGGCGAAGGTGGCGGTGGGGAAGCTGCCGAGCTCGCCGTCGGTCCAGTCCTGCGGTCCGCCGGTGGCCTGGGCTGCGGGCCGGTCGATGCCGATCCGGACCAGCTCGCGCTGGGCGGTGGCGACGTCCTCGGCGGTCTCGCCGAGCAGGGTCACGGCGGTGCCCCACTCGATCAGCCAGCCCAGGTAGGTCGAGAAGGCGCCGTCGAGTCCGAAGTTGAAGGTGCCGGGGGCATGCCCGGCGGCGAAGGCCTTGCGGTTGCGCAGGTCCACCACCCACTCGCCCGCCTCGATCCGGCGCCGCAGCTCGGTCGCGTCGGCCTCCTGCACCGGGGAGAGGTCGGGCGCGGAGGGGCCGGCGGCGTTGGCGGGTCCCATGTGCACGTAGTACGCCGGCCAGGCGCCGAGGCCGTCCAGCAGCTCGCGGACGTAGGTCTCCTCGTCCTGGGTCAGGACCGGGTTCGAGCGCTTCTCCTCGCCGATCGTCGAGGCGGTGGCGTCGGACTGCGTGGCCGAGCAGAAGGACCCGAACCCGTGGGTCGGGTAGACCTCGGCCTCGTCGGGCAGCTGCTCGGCGAGCTTGTGCGCCGATGCGTGCTGGTGGCGCACCAGGGCGTCGGTGTGCTCCTCGCCGAGCAGGTCGGGTCGGCCGGTGGCGCCGTAGAGCAGCGAGCCGCCGGTGAACACGGCGTACGGCTCCTCGCCGTCAGGCCCGTCGACCGAGAGCGCGTAGGACAGGTGGGTGAAGGTGTGACCGGGGGTGGCGATCGCGCGGACGCGCATCCGGTCGCCGACCTCGACGACCTCGCCGTCGGCGATCGGCGTGCGGTCGAAGGACACCTCGTCCTCGCCGTTGACCAGGTAGGCCGCTCCGGTCGCCTGCGCGAGCGCCAGGCCACCGGTGACGTAGTCGTTGTGGATGTGGGTCTCGAAGACGTGGGTCAGTCGGACGCCGTCGGCCTCGAGCACCTCCAGCACCCGGTCGATGTCGCGCTGAGGGTCGATCACGAGGGCGACCTCGCCGTCGTGGACCACGTAGGTGCGGTCCCCGAGCGATGGGGTCTCGAGGGTGCGGACGGTCAGCCCCTCGGCTGGCCGCTGCTGCGCCTCCTCGGTCGCCGAGGCTGGCGCGGGGGTCTCGGTGGTGGTGTCGTCAGTCATGTTCGCCTCACTTCTCGATCGGTCGCCCGGAGCGGATCCAGGCGCTGGTGCCGCCGGCGACGTTGATCGCGTCGAAGCCGTTGGCGGTCAGGACGTCGGCCATCGCGCTGCTGCGGTTGCCCGAGGCACACACCACGTGCACTGGTCGATCGCGGTCGATCTCGCCGAGTCGGGCGTTCAGCTGACCCACGGGATGTTGGTCGCACCGGGAACGTGGCCCTCGCTGAACTCCGCAGGCTCACGGACGTCTACGAGGGGCGCGCCCTGATCGAGCGCCGCAGCGAGCTGGTCGACGGTGTTCTCACGCATGAAGGGACTCCTCTGCTGGGTGGCCGAGCTGAACAAGAAACCCCCCGGGGGGTTATGACCTGGACGCTAACACATCCCCCAGGGGGGTTGTACAGTTGTGTTCGCAAGGCTCGACCACGGACCTCGCGATCGGTACCCGGGAGGGAACTGACACATGACGCAGTACACGCTCGAAACCACGGTGCGCCGCCCCTATGACGAGACCGTCGAGGCGGTGCGCGCCGAGCTCTCGGCCGCGGGATTCGGCATCCTCACCGAGATCGACCTGAAGGCCACGTTGAAGGCGAAGCTCGACGTCGACGTCGCATCCCAGGTCATCCTGGGGGCCTGCCGCCCCGAGCTGGCCCACCAGGCTCTGCAGGCGGAACCCTCCATCGCCGCGCTGCTGCCCTGCAACGTCGTCGTCCGGGCCGTCGACGACACCACCACCGTCATCGAGGCCTTCGACCCCGACGCCATGATGTCCCTCGCTGCCCACGACCGGTCCGGCGACACCCTCCGCGCCGTCGCGACCGACGCACGACAGCGGCTGACCGCGGCGCTGGCCGCATTGGAGAACAACTGATGGACCTCGAACCCACCGAGATCAAGGCGATCATCACCCGCATGAAGCGCGCCAACGGTCACCTTGCCAGCGTGATCCGCATGATGGAGGAGGGATCGGACTGCGAATCCGTCCTCACCCAGCTCGCCGCCGTCAACAAGGCGCTCTCCCGCGCCGGCTACGCCATCGTCGCCACCGGTCTGCAGCAGTGCCTCACCGAGTCCGACGAGGGTCTTGACGGCGTGGACGTCAAGAAGATGGAGAAGCTGTTCCTCGCCCTGGCCTGAGAGACGCAACAAGGGCCCCGGTCATGCCGGAGCCCTTGTTCGTCGAACGATGAGTTCGAGCGTTACGTGCACACGTGACTAGATGTCGTAGTACAGCTCGAACTCGTGCGGGTGCGGGCGCATCTGGACCGGGAGGATCTCCTGGGTGCGCTTGTAGTCGATCCAGGTCTCGATCAGGTCGGGGGTGAAGACGTTGCCGGCCGTCAGGAACTCGTGGTCGGCCTCGAGCGAGTCGAGGACGGCGTTGAGCGAGGTCGGGACCTGGTCGATGTCGGCCATCTCGTCCGGCGGCAGCTCGTAGATGTCCTTGTCGATCGGGGCGGCGGGCTCGATCTTGTTCTTGATGCCGTCGAGGCCGGCCAGCAGCAGCGCCGAGAAGGCGAGGTAGGGGTTGGCCGACGGGTCGGGGCAGCGGAACTCGATGCGCTTGGCCTTCGGGTTCGAGCCGGTGATCGGGATCCGGACGCACGCGGAGCGGTTGCGCTGCGAGTAGACCAGCGAGACCGGGGCCTCGAAGCCGGGCACCAGGCGGTGGTAGGAGTTCACCGTCGGGTTGGTGAAGGCCAGCAGCGACGGGGCGTGCTTGAGGATGCCGCCGATGTAGTAGCGCGCCATGTCGGACAGGCCGCCGTACCCGGTCTCGTCGTAGAACAGCGGCGAGCCTTCGTTCCAGATCGACTGGTGCACGTGCATGCCGGAGCCGTTGTCACCGAAGATCGGCTTGGGCATGAACGTCGCGGTCTTGCCGTTGCGCCAGGCCGTGTTCTTGATGATGTACTTGAACTTCATCACGTCGTCGGCGGCCTTGAGCAGCTCGTCGAAGCGGTAGTTGATCTCGGCCTGGCCGGCGGTGCCGACCTCGTGGTGGGCGCGCTCGACGATCAGCCCCGACTTCTCGAGCTCGATCACCATCTCGTCGCGCAGCTCGCCGAAGTGGTCGGTCGGCGCGACGGGGAAGTAGCCGCCCTTGTACTTCACCTTGTAGCCGCGGTTGTCGTTCTCGAAGGCGTCACCGGTGTTCCAGGCGCCCGCCGAGGAGTTGATCTCGTAGTAGCCGGTGTTCGCCTTGGTCTCGAAACGCACGTTGTCGAAGACGTAGAACTCGGCCTCGGGTGCGAAGTACGCCGTGTCGCCGATGCCGGTGGTGCCGAGGTAGGCCATCGCCTTCTTGGCGATGTTGCGCGGGTCGCGCGAGTAGGGCTCGCCGGTGAGCGGGTCGTGGATGAAGAAGTTGACGACCAGGGTCTTGGCGATGCGGAACGGGTCGATGAAGGCGGTCGTCGGGTCCGGGAACAGCGACATGTCGGACTCGTGGATGGCCTGGAAGCCGCGGATCGAGGAGCCGTCGAAGTTCAGCCCGTCCTCGAACACGCTCTGGTCGAAGGACGAGACCGGCACCGTGAAGTGCTGCATCACGCCCGGTAGGTCGCAGAAGCGGACGTCGACCATCTCCACGCCCTCGTCCTTGACGTACGCGAGCAGCTCGTCGCTGTTGCTGAACATTCATCCTCCTTGACTGCGAGCCCTCCAGGGCGGCGCAGCCGACACAAGCTCGGGTGTGGATCCGCGACGCGGCGTTGCGTCGGGCGTTGCCCGAAACGTACGAACAGGCAGTTTCTCGACCGTATCCGGTTTGTTTCGCGCGTGTAACAGGTGGTCCGGGGACCGAGGCGTGAGACGGCCGACCTACCCTGGCTCCGTGAGCGACGCCTTCCCGACCGCCTCCTGGGGACGCCGCCTCCTGGCCCTGCTCGTCGACTGGCTCACCTGCACCCTCGTCGTCGTAGCCGTGGTCGGCACCGACGAGTACACCGACCCAGGCAGCCCGGCGGGCTTCGCCGTCCTCGGCGTGTACGTCGTCGAGTCGGCCTTGTTCACCTGGCTGCTCGCCGGCTCGTTCGGCAAGCTGATGACCGGCCTGCGCGTCGTCCCGGCCGACGGCCGGCTGCGACCGGTCAACCCGCTGCGCCTGTTGCTGCGTCAGGTCCTGGTCGGCCTGGTCATCCCGCCGCTGGTCTTCCGCCCCGACGGCCGCGGCCTGCACGACCTGCTGGCCGGCACCGCCACCGTCTCCGGCGAGACCTTCCGCGAGCTCGTCGCGCGCCAACGCTGACCCGTCAGGCCGGGTCGCGCTCGACGGGGAGCCAGAGCTCGCCGCGGCCGTGGGTCTGGGTCATCCCGGTCAGGTGCAGGATCTCGGGGCCGGGCACGATCCGGTACGGGTTGGAGGGGAACCACTCCGAGAAGGAGTCGGCCCACAGCCGCTGGACGGCGCCGGGCAGCTCGTCGGGCAGCGACCCCTCGGCCTCGAAGACCACCCACTGCGACGCGCCGACCTCGAGCACGTCGAGGTCGTCGTCCAGCTCGGTGGCGGCCCGGGTCGTGGCCGCACCGCGGCGGTAGTCGAACAGGCTGCCGTCCTCGCGACCCTCGGTGAAGCCGGAGCTCACCAGCAGGACGTCGGGGAAGGCCGCGACGTCGGCGACGGCGCGCAGCCGGGCGTCGAGGTCGGCGGGCAGTCCGGCATGGAAGTCGGTCATCGCCGGGTTCTCGCCCTCGTACTGCAGCGGGATCCGGGCGTGGCGTCCGACGATCCGGAACGCGTCGGTGTGCTCGATGCGGTGGCGCATGGTGCTGGCTCCTTCGATGCTCAGGTGGAAGCTGAGCCGGGGCTGCGAGTGCAGCACCGCACCGCGACGGCGAGCCTGCGCCGGCGTGAGGCCGTGCAGGGTCTTGAAGGCGCGGGTGAAGGCGTCACCCGAGCCGTAGCCGTAGCGGACGGCGACGTCGAGGACGCTGCTGCGCCCGTCGACGACCTCGGCGGTGGCCACGGTGAGACGTCGGCGGCGGACGTACTCCGAGATCGGCATCCCCGCCAGGGCGGAGAACACGCGGCGGAAGTGGTACTCCGAGGTCAGCGCGACCCGCGCGAGCTCGCCCACGTCGACCTCGTCGTGCAGTCGCTCCTCGACCAGCGCGATCGCCTGGTTCCAGCGGTCCAGCACCGTCGTCCTCCTCCCGTGGTCACTGCCTCGAACCTAGGAAGGATCGCAGCCGGAGGTCCGACGATCGGTGCCCGATCGGGTCGGGTCTGGACGCTAGCGCCCGCGCATGTTCTGGCGCATGCCCTTCATGCTGGTCGGCACCGGGCCCTTCGGGAGCGGGATCTTGGGTCGCTGGGCGTCGAGAGCCTTGATCCGGTTGAGGATGTCGGTCATCTCGGCGGGCTTCACCTGACGGCCGAGCTTCTGGATGTGGCGCACCAGCTTGGGCAACGGCACCTGGCCCTCGTCGTTGCCGACGACCACCTCGTGGATCGGGGTGTCGGCGGCGACCCGCTCGTGCTTGCGACGCTCGCTGGTCATCAGCTGGCGCAGCCGGTTGGGGTTGCCCTCACCGACCAGGACGATGCCGGGAGGGCCGACCACGCGGTGCACCATGTCCTGCTGCTTGGAGAAGGCGACCATCTCGTCGGACTTCCACCCGCGGCGCAGCATCGTCAGCGCGCGGGCGCCTGCGCCGAGCTGGCCCTCGAGCCGGTTGAACGCGGCCTTCTGGGCGCGGCGGCTGAAGACGATCATCATGCCGAGCAGGCCGAAGAGCACGGCACCGATCGACGCGATCACGATGCCGAACGTGCCGCTGCCGGGCAGCAGCCAGAACACGCCGAAGCCGACGGCACCGACGACGAGGAACGTGCCGAGCATCCACCAGCCGATCCGGCGGTCGCCCTCCTTCGACATCTTGTAGGTCTCGACGAGCTGCCGACGGCGGCTCATCTTCGACGGGTCGGTCTCCTTGACCCGCTCGGACCGCGGGATCTTGGGGGTCTTCGGCTCCTTCGCCATCTGCTGCTGCGCCTCGCTCGCTCTGCCGTGGTGGTCGTGCCGTCAGACGGACGCGCGCGCGTCCATCGCCTGACGGTACAACCGACCGGCGCGGTACGACGAACGCACGAGCGGACCCGACAGGGCGCCGGAGAACCCGATCTGGTCGGCCTCGTCCTTGAGCTCGACGAACTCCTCGGGCTTGACCCACCGCTCGACGGGGTGGTGGCGCACCGACGGCCGCAGGTACTGGGTGATCGTGATCAGCTCACACCCCGCCTCGTGCAGGTCGCGCAGCGCCTGCGACACCTCCGTCGCGGGTCTCGCCCATGCCGAGGATCAGGTTCGACTTGGTCACCAGGCCGAAGTCGCGGGCCTGGGTGATCACGTCGAGGGAGCGCTCGTAGCGGAACGCCGGCCGGATCCGCTTGAAGATCCGCGGCACCGTCTCGACGTTGTGGGCCAGCACCTCGGGACGCGACTCGAACACCTCGGTCAGCAGGTCGGGCTTGCCGTTGAAGTCGGGGATCAGGTTCTCGACGCCGGTGCCGGGGTTCACCTCGTGGATGGCGCGCACGGTCTCGGCGTACAGCCAGGCGCCGCCGTCGGGCAGGTCGTCACGCGCGACGCCGGTGATGGTGGCGTAGCGCAGCTCCATCTTCTGCACCGACTCGGCCACCCGCCGCGGCTCGTCGCGGTCGAGCGGCTGCGGCTTGCCGGTGTCGATCTGGCAGAAGTCGCAACGTCGGGTGCACTGGTCTCCGCCGATGAGGAAGGTCGCCTCGCGGTCCTCCCAGCACTCGAAGATGTTGGGGCAGCCGGCCGACTGGCACACCGTGTGCAGGCCCTCGGACTTCACCAGCGACTGCAGCGCGTTGTACTCCGGACCCATCTTCGCCCGGGTCTTGATCCACTCCGGCTTGCGCTCGATCGGGGTCTCGGCGTTGCGGACCTCGAGGCGGAGCAGCCTGCGGCCCTCGGGGGCGGAACTGGGTGCGGAGGGAGTGGTCGTCACTCGTCCGATCCTACGGCGCGGCCGGTGACCGCCTCACGGCACGTCGCGCCTGCGGTACGACGCCGCGGAGACAGCGCCGACGGCGAGGAGCAGCACCCCGTAGTAGATCGTGCCGTGCTGCACGCTGATCTCCTTGGTGTCGTCGCACTCCTCCGTGCGCGGCGGCCTGCCGCTCGAGAAACAGCTGTCGGGGACGTCGACGTAGTACTCGGCCCGGCCGTTGACGACCGCGAGCGCGTTGGTCGCGGGCTCGTACGCCAGCGCGCCCTGCGGCAGCAGCGCGAACAGCAGGCCGCCCGCGACCGACACCGCGAAGAGGACCCCGATGGTGAAGACGGTGCTGCGCGACAGCGTCGTCAGGGCGTAGCCGAAGAAGGCGGCGCCCACGATCATCGTGAGGCTGCGCAACGCGTGCTGGCCGATGTCCTCGAGCACCTGTCCGGACGGGTCGAGGTCGCGGCTCTGCGCGACAGCGAGCAGGCCGCCCCAGAACAGGGCCAGCCCGACGACGGCCACCACGCAGGCCAGGATGCTCACGGCCACGGCCTTGGCGACCCAGACCCGCAGCCGCCGCGGCTCGAAGAGCAGCTGGTTGCTCATCGAGCCGGAGTTCCAGTCGTGCCCGACGTACGTCGTGCCGGCCAGCAGCATCAGGACGGCGACGATCGCGACCACGGCAACGGCACTCGTGCCGCGTTCCTCGGCCACGTCCAGCTTCTGGCGGTAGAGGAAGTCCTCGGCGCGGATCTCGTAGGTCAGCCGCCGCTCGCACGCGGTCGCGGCGTTCTCGGGGTTGATCCCGTAGTCGCTCGGACGTTCCTCGCAGCGCTCGATGTCCTCCTGCAGGAACTCGCGCTGCTCGTCGGCCACCGCCTGTGCCTCGGCGAGGTCGTCGTCGTTGACCGGACGGGTGTCGTAGGCCCGCACGGCCAGGATCACCAGGGGGATGATGATCGCCGCGGCGACCAGCAGCCCGACGGCCCGGCGCCAGCGCAGCCGGGTGAGCTCGACGAGCACCAGCCGGATCACGCGGCACCGCCCTGCTGGTCGGTGGTGTGGCCGAGGGTGTCGGTGGCGGTCAGCTCGAGGAACACCGACTCGAGGTCGCGGCGCAGGGGAGTCAGCGAGGTCAGCCACACGTCGGCAGCGCCCAGGGTGCGGGTGATCACGGCCGGATCGGTGGACTCGACGCGCAGGCCGGTCTCGGTGAAGGTCGCCGCCAGCCCGGCCGACTCGAGCACGCGGACGGCGGCCGCCGGGTCGGGCACGGTGACGGCGTACGCCGCGGCCGTCCCGCCGTCGAGCAGGTCGTCGACCCGGCCCGAGGCGAGCAGCCGCCCGTTGCCGATGATCGTGGCCGAGGTGCACACCTGTTGCACCTCGGCGAGGATGTGCGAGCTCAGCAGCACCGTGACCCCGCGTTCACCGAGGTCGCGGACCGTGTCGCGGATCTCGCGGATGCCGGCCGGGTCGAGGCCGTTCGTCGGCTCGTCGAGGATCAGCAGCTGCGGGTCCTTGAGCAGGGTGGCCGCGATGGCCAGGCGCTGCTTCATGCCGAGCGAGTAGGACTTGTAGCGGTCGCGGTCGCGCCCGGTGAGCCCGACCGTCTCGATCGCGGCGTCGACCTGGGTGTCGGGGGCGCCGATGCTGCGGGCGAGGAGCAGCAGGTTGCGGCGTCCGGAGAAGTTCGGCGAGAACTTCGGTGACTCGACCACCGCCCCGATCCGGTCGATCACCGACGGCAGGTGCTGTGGCACCTCCTGGCCGAACAGGTGCATCTGGCCGCGGGTGGCGCGGGCGAGCCCGAGCAGCATCCGGATCGTGGTCGTCTTGCCCGACCCGTTCGGCCCGAGGAAGCCGTGCACGCCGCCCGCAGGGACGGCGAGGTCGAGGTCCTGGACGGCGACACGTAACCCGCCGCGTCGTCCGCGGAACTCCTTGCGGAGGCCGTGCGCCTCGATGACCAGCGGACCGGGTTCGTTCACCCGGTCACCACATCACGGGGTCAGCAGCTCGATGCGCGGGACACGCCCGGGCTCGGGGCGCGGGTCGTAGTCGGGGGTGGCGTCGTACGGCCTCCAGGCGAGGTAGCGGCGCAGGTGCCGCTCGACCGACGGCAGGACGTCGGTGACGGTGACCGGGCGACCCACCTCGGCCGACAGCGTGGTGACGCCGGCGTCGGCGATGCCGCACGGGACGAACCGGTCGTACCAGCCCAGGTCGACGTCGCAGTTGAGCGAGAAGCCGTGCATGGTCACGCCGCGGCTCACGCGGATGCCGAGGGCCGCGACCTTGCGCTCCGGCGCGCGGTCGTCGGCACGCAGCCAGACGCCGCTGCGGCCGGGCACCCGGGCGGTGGCCACGCCGAGGTCGGCGCACACGGCGATCAGGGCCTCCTCGACGCGGCGCACGTAGTCGACGACCTTCACGTGGTCGGGCAGCGTCACGATCGGGTAGCCGACGAGCTGACCGGGGCCGTGGAAGGTGATCTTGCCGCCGCGGTCGACGTCGATCACCTGTGCGCCGCCGGGGTCGGCCGGCCGCTCGTGCGGGTCGGTGCGCTTGCCGGCGGTGTAGACGGGCGGGTGCTCCAGCAGCAGCACCGTGTCGGTTCGCTCACCCGCCACGACGCCTGCGTGCACCTCGCGCTGCAGGTCCCACGCGGCGAGGTAGTCGACGGCCTCGGCGCCCAGACCGGCTACTCGGAAGTCCAGCTCACTCACGCAGACGAGCCTACGCGGGTGCCTGTGGACGAGCTCAGCGAGATCGCCCGAACTCGGGTTTCCTGTCAGGCATGAGATCTCGGGTGCTGGCGTCGCTGGCAGGGGCCGGGTGCGGGCTGGCCGTCACCTGCACCGTGGCGCTCCTCGCCGACGCCGACGCCCGCCCCGACGACGACGGGCAGTCGGTCGGCCCCGCGATGGTCGTCGGCGCCGGCCTCGCGTCGGGCCGCGATCCGCTCGACGACCCCCGCGAGGTGCTGCGCCGGTGGGACGCCGACCGGGCGGCGGCCTGGACCAGCGGCGACACCGCCGGCCTCGGGGCGCTGTACACGCCCGCCTCGGTCGCCGGCCGCCGCGACGTCGCGATGCTGCGTGCCTGGAACGCGCGCGGCCAGCGGGTGACAGAGATGACGACCCAGGTGCTGGCGCTCCGGGTGCAGATCGACGAGGAGCAGCGCCTGGTGCTGCGGGTGACCGACCGCCTGGTCGGGGTCGAGGCCCGGGCCGGGCCGTTGCCCCGCGACGAGGTCAGCACCCGCACCGTCGAGCTGCGCAGGGCCGACCACGGGGCCTGGCGCATGGCCTCGGTCAGCGAGCAAGCCCGGTGGTGATCAGGGCCTCGACGTCGGCGTCCTCGAACGTGAAGCCCGAGGCCAGCAGCGCGGCCGGGCGCACGTTGAGCGAGCCCAGCAGCTCGGGCGCCATCTGGCCGCCGGCCACCTTGAGCAGCGGTCCCGGCGCCGGCAGCAGAGCGGGACGTCGTACGGCGGCGGCCAGCGCCTTCGTGAACTCCGCGTTGGTCGGTGGCTCGGGCAGGCAGATGTTGAAGGGGCCGTCCGCGTCCGGGTGCTCGGCGAGGTGGACGACGGCACCGACCCAGTCGCGCAACGAGACCATCGCCATGTACTGGTGGCCGTTGCCGAGCCTGCCGCCGAGGCCGGCCTTGAAGAGCAGCCGCAGCTGCCGCAGCGGCGCAGCTCGGCGGTCCATCACGGGAGAGGTGCGCAGCACGCACACCCGCGACCCGGCCTCGGCCGCCGGCGCGGCGGCCGCCTGCCACGCACGGGCCACCTGCGTCAGCAGCGCGTGGCCACGGGTGTCGGAGACCTCGGTGAGCACGGCGTCACCGTGGTCGCCGTAGAACGAGATGCCGTTGCCGGCCAGGAACGCCGGCGGCTCCGGAGCGGCGGCGATGGCCTCGGCCAGCAAGCGGGTCGTGGTGACCCGGCTCTCGCGCAGCTCGCGGGCCCACTTCTTCGAGTGCGGGTTGCCCACCGTGGGGGAGCCGGCCAGGTTGACCACGACGTCCGCGCCGGCCACGAGGTCCCGGTCGAGCGAGCCGGCGTACGGGTCCCAGGTCGACTCGTCTGCCGCCGAGGTCGGGCGACGGACGAGCGTGGTGACGGCGTGGCCCCGCCCGGTCAGCGCGGTCCGCAGGTGTGAGCCGAGGAAGCCGGACCCGCCGGCCAGGACGATCGACAGCTGGGTCATGCCCCCAGCGTCGCAGAGCGGCAGGTGGGGTGGATCACCCGTCGGACTATCGTGCAACCGATCGCCCGGCCCGTTCGTTGGTCCGGTCGAGACGACATCCACGAACCATCCGCGAACACGACACACGAGGTAGCCGAATGCCCATCTGGAACCAGCTCCGTCAGGCCACGCAGGGCATGCAGTCCCAGCTGATCGCCAAGAAGAACGACCTGAAGAGCGGCAGCTTCCGCGATGCCAGCATGGCCATGTGTGCCCTGGTGGCCGCCGCCGACGGCAGCGTCGACGGCGCCGAGCGCACCAAGGTCGCCACCCTGATCACGTCGAACGACGTGCTCTCCAACTTCCCGGCCGACCAGCTGCGCACCAAGTTCGACGAGTACTGCGACAAGCTCACCACCGACTTCGACTTCGGCAAGGTCGGTCTGATCCAGGAGATCGCCAAGACCAAGAAGAAGCCCGCCGAGGCTCGCGCCGTGATCCAGATCGGCATCATCATCGGCGGCGCCGACGGCAACTTCGACGACAACGAGAAGAAGGTCGTCAAGGAGGCCTGCCACGCGGTCGGCATCGACCCCAGCGAGTTCGAGCTCTGACCTGACCCACGCGAACGCCACCACCGACCGCTCGGTGGTGGCGTTCTCGCGTGATTGACGCGCGACCCGACGGGTACACGTGCCGCCATGGTGCGACTGTCCACACTCCCCGTCCTGGTCCTGGCCGTGACGCTCCCCCTCCTCGCCGCGTGCGGTGACGACGCCGAGGCGGGTGACCCGCCGGTGATCGACGTGCAGGACACCGGCGGCGAGCCGCGCCGGCTGCTCGCGATCGATGTGGCCGAGGGATACCGCGAGACGGCGATGGTCACGGTCGACCAGTCGGTCGACGCCGGAGGCCAGAGCGCCGACTCTCCTCCGTTCACGATCACCCTGGTCAGCGAGGTGACCAGCGTCAGCGACGACGAGATCGAGGTCGAGCAGACCTACGAGGCCATCGACGTCGATCCGGCCGCCGACCCCGCGACGACGTCGCGGATCGAGACCGCGGTCCAGCCGCTGGTCGGGCTCACCGGCACGAGCGTGCTCGCGCCGTCCGGCCAGATCCTCCGCACCGACTTCGAGGCCCCGGCCGAGCTCGAGTCCAGCATGCGCCAGACCTTCGACCAGCTCACCGAGCAGGGCGCCGCGCTCAGCGTGTCCTTCCCCGACGAAGAGCTCGGGGCCGGAGCCCGATGGACCGCGACCGCTCAGCTCGGGCTCGGCGGCGTCGAGATCGAGCAGACGACCACCTACACGCTCGACGCGATCGACGGCGACGCCTACGAGATCTCGGTCGAGATCGACCAGGAGTACGAGGAGGGCGACGCCGACGGGTTCGAGGTGACCGGCGGCTCCGGCTCGGGCTCGGGCTCACTGTCGGGCAACCTGGGCAACCTGACCGCTGCGGGCTCCGTCGACGCGCAGAACAGCATCGACGCCGAGGCCGACGGTCAGAGCCAGACCGTGTCGACCACGACGTCGACGACCAGCAAGGTCACCGCCGGCTAGGTCAAGGGTGACGTGGTCGTTGACCTCCGGTGGTCTCGACCCGCGGTCGCGCCAGAGCAAGCTCTGTCGCGCGCTCGCTCGACTCCTTCGCGGCACACGCATGAACGCCCCTCACCGAGCATGCTCGGGAGGGGCGTTCATCCGTGTGGCTCAGACCTCGAACACTCCGGCTTCGAGGCGCTTCTTGACGTCCTGCAGGAAGCGGCCGGCGTCCGCGCCGTCGACCAGCCGGTGGTCGTAGGTGAGCGCGAGGTAGACCATGTGGCGCACCGCGATGGTCTCGCCCAGGTCGGGGTCGTCGATGACGACCGGCCGCTTCACGACCGCACCCGGGCCGAGGATGGCGACCTGCGGCTTGTTGATGATCGGCGTGTCCCACAGGGCGCCGACACTGCCGAGGTTGGTGATCGTGAAGGTGCCGCCACCGAGCTCGTCGGGCCCGATCTTGTTGGTGCGCGTGCGGGTGGCGACGTCGGCGATCTTCTTGGCCAGCCCGGCGATCGACAGGTCGCCGGCGTCCTTGACCACGGGCGTGATCAGGCCCTTCTCGGTGTCGACGGCGAACGCGATGTTCTCGCGGTCGTAGTAGGTGATCTCGCCCGCGTCGGTGTCGATCGTCGCGTTCAGCTTGGGGTGCTGCTTGAGCGCGTCGATCGCGGACTTGGCGAAGAACGGCAGGTACGACAGCTTCACACCCTCACGCGCCAGGAAGTCGGCCTTGGACGCCTCGCGCAGCCGCGCGATCCGCGTCACGTCGACCTCGACCACCTGGGTCAGCTGGGCGCCCGACTGCAGCGAGTCGACCATCCGCTCGGCGATGATCTTGCGCAGCCGGCTGATCTTCTCGGTCGTGCCGCGCAGCGGCGACGGGGTCACCGACGGCGCCGCCGGGGCCGAGGACGCCGCGGGCGCGGCCGCCGGAGCCGCGGCTGGCTTCTCCTGCGCCTTGGCGGCGTCGAGCACGTCCTGCTTGCGGACGCGCCCCCCCACGCCGGACCCCTGCACCGAGGAGAGGTCGACGTTGTGCTGGGCGGCCAGCTTGCGGACCAGCGGGGTCACATAACCGCCGCCGTCGGACCCGCCACCGGACGCCGGGGCGGCGGCCTCGGGGGCCGGCTCGGGCTTCTTCTCGGGCTTCTTCTCGGGCTCCGGCTCCGGCTCGGGCTTCTTCTCGGGCTCGGGCTTCTTCTCGGGCTCGGGCTCGGGTTCCGGCTCGGGCTCCTTCTCAGGCTCGGGCTCCGGCTCTGGCTCGGGCTCTGGCTCGGACTTCTCCTCGGCCGCGGGGGCGGCGGAGCCGTCGCCGATGGTGGCCAGCTCGGCGCCGACCTCGACGGTCTCGTCCTCGGCGACCTTGATCTCGAGCAGGGTGCCGGCGACGGGGGAGGGGATCTCGGTGTCGACCTTGTCGGTCGAGACCTCGAGCAGCGGCTCGTCGACCGCGACGTCGTCGCCGACCTGCTTGAGCCACCGGGTGACGGTGCCCTCGGTCACCGACTCGCCGAGCGCGGGCAGCGTGATCGACGTACCGCCGCCAGCCACCACCGCCACCGCCGCCACTGGACGCGGCGGCCGGCTTCTCCTCGGCGGGCTCCGGCTCGGGCTCGGCTTCCTTCTCGGCCTCCGGCTCCGGCTCGGGCTCGGGCTCGGCCTCGGGCTCCTTCTCGGCCTCCGGCTCGGGCTCGGCTTCCGCCTCGCCGCTCCCGGACGACTCGCCGGACGACTCGCCCTCGTCACCGATCACGGCCAGGACCGCGCCGACCTCGACCGTGTCGTCCTCGGCCGCCTTGATCTCGAGCAGGGTGCCGGCGACGGGGGAGGGGATCTCGGTGTCGACCTTGTCGGTCGAGACCTCCAGTAGCGGTTCGTCGACCGCGACGGTGTCGCCCACCTGCTTGAGCCAGCGGGTGACGGTGCCTTCGGTGACGGACTCCCCGAGTGCCGGGAGGTTGACTTCGGTGGCCATGGGCTAGGCGCTCTTCCTTCGTGGGTGGGTCAGGAGTGGGCGTGCAGGGGCTTGCCGGCGAGGGCGAGATGAGCCTCGCCGAGCGCCTCGTTCTGGGTGGGGTGGGCGTGCACCAACGGCGCGACGTCCTCGGCGTGGGCCTCCCAGCCGTAGATCAGCTGCGCCTCACCGATCAGCTCGCCGACGCGGTCGCCGACCAGGTGCACCCCGACGACGGGACCGTCGACGCGGCGGATCAGCTTCACGAAGCCCTGCGTCTTGAGGATCTGGCTCTTGCCGTTGCCCCCCAGGTCGTAGGTGAGCGTCTCGATGCCGTCGGCGCCGTACGTCGCGGTGGCGGCCGCCTCGTCGAGGCCGACCGAGGCGATCTCGGGCTGCGAGTAGGTGACCCGCGGGATGCCGGTCTCGTCGATCGGGGCCGGGTCGAGGCCGGCGATGTCCTCGGCGACGAAGATGCCCTGCTGGAACCCGCGGTGGGCCAGCTGCAGGCCGGGCACGATGTCGCCGACGGCGTACACGCCCTCGACGTTGGTGCGGCACCGCTCGTCGGCGAGCACGAAGCCCCGGTCCATCGCGACGCCCGCCTCCTCGAAGCCGAGCCCGGACGTCGCCGCGCCCCGCCCGACCGCGACCAGCAGCAGCTCGGCCTCGATCACGTCGCCACCCTCGACGGTGACCGCGACGCCGTCGTCGGTGGTCTTGACGCTCTGGAACGGGGTGCCGGTGCGGAAGGCGATCTTGCGCTTGCGGAAGGCCCGCTCGAGCGCCTTGGACGACGCTTCGTCCTCGACGGCGACCAGGCGCGGCAGCGCCTCGACGATGGTGACCTCGGCACCGAAGCTGCGCCACACGCTCGCGAACTCGCAGCCGATCACACCACCGCCGAGCACGATCACCGACGCCGGCACGCGGTCGAGCCGCAGCGCCTGCTCGGAGGTCATGATCCGCTCGCCGTCGATGTCGAGCCCGGGCAGCGACTTGGAGTAGGAGCCCGACGCGAGCACCAGGTGCTTGCCGGAGTGGGTCTCGCCGTCGACCGTGACCTGCTTCGGGCCGGTGACCTTGCCCTCGCCCTCGATCACGGTGATGCCGCGGCCCTTGATCAACCCGGCCAGCCCCTTGTGGAGGCGGCTGACGACGCCGTCCTTGTAGGCGTTGACGCCGGCCATGTCGATGCCGTCGAAGGTGGCGCGGACGCCGAACTGCTCCGACTCGCGGGCGTTGTCGGCGACCTCGGCCGCGTGCAGGAGGGCCTTGGTCGGGATGCAGCCGACGTGCAGGCACGTGCCCCCGACCTTGCCCTTCTCGACCAGGCCGACGCTCAGGCCGAGCTGTGCGGCGCGCAGGGCGCAGGCGTAACCGCCCGATCCTGCGCCCAGGACGAGTACGTCGAAGTCGGCCACGCTGGTCCTTCCGTGCGCTCATGAGGATGGTCGACCCATCTTTGCACTACGCACGATCGGCTCGACAAGGGTCCTCCCCGCCGGTTCTGCCGACGCCGGGGCCACGGGCGAGGCAGACTAGGACCATGGGTTTCCTCGACCGATTCCGCCGCGGGCCGCGTACGCGCGTCAGCCGGCCCACCGACGGGTTCCGCACCGGCTCCACGACGGTCCGTGCCTCCGACAAGGTCGACGAGAAGCACCTGCACGACTTCGTCGCCGCGCGGCGTGGTGTCGAGGGCTTCGTCGAGCCGCGGACGGCGGTCAGCGAGGTCACCCTGCTCCTGGTCGCCCACGACGGCGAGTGGACCCGCCGCCGCGTGCCGTCGGTGAAGTGGGCCCACGACTTCGCCAACAAGCACCAGGTGCCGTCGTACGACGCCGCCGTCGTCGGCATCCCGCAACGGATGCGCGACTACAACTCCCGCATGAAGCAGCAGCGGCGCGACGGCGGTCTCTGAGCCTCCGACGTCACGACGCCGACAGCGACCGCGCGTACTCGACGAGGGTCGTGACCGCGACGCCGGTGCCGCCGCTGGTGACGTGGCCGCGTGGCGCCCCGGAGTTGAACGCCGGGCCGGCGATGTCGAGGTGGGCCCACGGCAGGCCGCCGGTGAACTCGCGGAGGAACGCCGCGGCGTAGAGCCCGCCGCCCCAGCGGATCCAGTCGTGCTGGGCCAGGTCGGCGATCTTGCTGCTGTGGATGCGCTCGTCCATCGCCTCGGGGATCGGCATCGCCCAGTGGTCCTCGCCGGCCGCCTCGGCCGCCGCGAGCACCTGCGCGACCACGGCCTCGTCACCCATCACCCCGCCGACCTTGTCGCCGAGCGCGACGACCATGTGGCCGGTGAGCGTGGCGACGTCGAGGATCACGTCGGGCTTCTTCTCGACCGCGATCCCCAGCGCGTCGGCGAGCACCATCCGGCCCTCGGCGTCGGTGTTGAGCACCTCGACCGTGGTGCCGCCGTACATCGTGATCACGTCGCCGGGACGGGTGGCGGCGCCGCCGAGCATGTTCTCGGCGAGCGACGCGTACGTCGTCACCTTGATCGGCAGCCCGAGGTCGGCGATCGCGAACGTTGCCTGGACGACGGCCGCCGCACCCGCCATGTCGCACTTCATCTCGTGCATGCTCGCGGCCGGCTTGATCGACAGTCCGCCGGTGTCGAAGGTGATGCCCTTGCCGACGAGCGCGAGGTGCTGCTTGGCGCCCCTGGGGGAGTAGGTGAGCTCGACCAGCCGCGGCGGCGCGTCGGAGGCCTGCCCGACCGAGAGGATGCCGCCGCAGCCGAGGTCGGCGAGCTGCTGCTCGTCGAGCACCTTGACCGTCACCTTCCCGCCGCTGCGTCCCCGCGACTTGTTGGCGGCCACGACGGCGTCGGCGAAGCTCGGCGGCCGCAGGTCGTTGGGCGGCGTGTTCACCCAGTCGCGGGTGCCGGCGACGGCCCGGGCCAGCACCTGCGCCTCCTCGAACGCCGCGATGCTGTCCTTCTTGCGGGCCAGGCCGCTGAGCACGACGACCTCGCTCGGAGCCTCGTTGTCGTTGCTCTTCTTGTACGTCGTGAACGTGTACCCGCCGAGCGCGTGGCCCTCGGTCACGGCCCGCACCAGGGTGGGTGAGTCGGCCGGCAGGGCGAGGGCGACGGAGGCCGCGTTGGTGACGGCGCGGGCCGCGGCACCGGCCGCGCGGCGTACGGCGGTGGGCGTGACGCTGCTGCCCAGGCCCACGAGCACGAGTATCGGCGACGAGATCGCCTTCGACGTCGGTACCTTCACCACCTCACCGGCCTTGCCGGTCACGCCGAGGGTCGCCAGCAGCGGGGCGAGCCGGCGTCCGTAGGCGCTCGCGACGTCGTCACCGCCCGGTGCCAGGGACGGTCGGGAGCGGCCGGCCAGGACACCCACCACCACCACGTCGGCACGGGTCTTGGCGGGGCTGGCACTGCGCAGTGTGTACGTCGTCACCGACGAAGAGTAACGACAGCCCTGCGGTAGGTTTCCGGCCATGCCTTCCGAGCCTCCCGAGCCTGCCGAGCTGCTCCGGTCACCGCTCCACGACCGCCACGAGGCCCTCGGCGCCAAGTTCGCCGACTTCGGTGGCTGGACGATGCCCCTCGAGTACGCCGGCGTCGTCGCCGAGCACACCGCGGTCCGCAACGCCGTCGGGATCTTCGACGTCAGCCACCTCGGCAACGCAGAGGTCTCCGGCCCCGGCGCGGCGGCGTTCGTCAACGCCACGCTGAGCAACGACCTCGGCAAGATCGCCCCCGGCAAGGCGCAGTACACGTTGTGCTGCGACGACGCGACCGGCGGCATCGTGGACGACCTGATCGCCTACTACCGCGACGACGAGCACGTGGCGCTGATCCCCAACGCGGCCAACACCGCCGAGGTGGTGCGCCGCCTCACCGAGGCGGCGCCCGACGGCGTCGAGGTCGTCAACCAGCACCGCGACTACGCCATCCTCGCCGTCCAGGGGCCGTCGTCCGACGAGGTGCTGACGGCGGTCGGGCTGCCCGTCGGTCACGAGTACATGAGCTTCGTCGAGGCGCCGTTCGAGGGCCACGATGTCGTGGTGTGCCGCACCGGCTACACCGGCGAGCGCGGCTACGAGCTCGTCGTCGGCAACGCCGCCGCCGGCCCGCTCTGGGACGCGATCGTCGCCGCCGGCGAGCCGTACGGCCTGGCGCCGTGCGGGCTGGGTGCCCGCGACACCCTCCGCACCGAGATGGGCTACCCGCTCCACGGCCAGGACATCTCCCTCGACGTCACCCCCAACGAGGCCCGCCTCGGCTGGGCGGTCGGCTGGAAGAAGGACGCCTTCTGGGGCCGCGACGCGCTGGTGGCCGAGAAGGACCGCGGACCGCGGCGCCGGCTGTTCGCGATCGAGTCGACCGGTCGCGCGATCCCGCGGCCGCACATGAGCGTGAGCCTGACGCCCGACGTCCTGCTCGGCGAGGTCACCTCCGGCACGTTCTCCCCGACCCTGCGCAAGGGCATCGCCCTGGCCCTGCTGTCGAGTGTGGTCAACCCCGAGGCGCAGGTCGGTGTCGACGTGCGCGGACGGCGGGAGATGTTCCAGATCGTGAAGCTGCCCTTCGTCGACACCTCGGTGCGTGAGTCGTGAACCTGCCCGACCAGCCGCCGACGTTCCGGCGTCCGACCCCGGCCGAGCGGCCCTGGTGGTGGCGGCTCGAGGACTCCGCGGGCACCGAGGTCGAGGTCGAGGGTGAGCTGGCCGACCAGCGCTTCGCCAGCCAGGCCGACGCCGAGTCGTGGGTGGGCGAGATCTGGGCCGAGCTCGCCGCCGCCGGCGTCGACCAGGTGGTCCTGCTCGACCTCGAACGGGTGGTCTACGGGCCGATGTCGCTGCACGCCTGACCACGTTCGAGGATCCGCCGGGCTGGCGGTGACGAATATCCTGGCGACAGGGCGCGTCGAGGCTCGGGCGACGCCGCGCTCACGGCGGAGGATCGGAAGGACCAGCCCATGCGCGACGCGGCCGAGCTCACGGCGTACGCCGCCGGGCGCTGGGCCACCGCCGTCCGCACCCTGGTCCTGCTCGGGGCACCGCCGGAGGCGGCCGACCGGCTCGCCGCCGAGGCCGTGTCCCGGCTGCTCGAGGTGCCGGAGGACGAGTGGCGCGACGCGGACGTCGTGTTCTTCGCCGAGGTCCTCGACGCCTGGGAGCGGGACCGGACGCCGTGGTGGACCGGGCCCGTCGGGGACGACGACCGCACCGCCGACTCGGGGCTCGCCGAGATCGAGCCCGCGCTCGACGCGCTCGACGAGCCGACCCGCGGCCACCTCGTGCTGGTCGGGGTCGCCCGGCTGACCCGCGACCAGGCCGACGACGTCGTCGGCGTCGGCGCTGCGGAGACCGGGATCGCACCCGAGTCGCTGGCGATGGTGGCCGAGGGGGTCGTGGTCGGAGCCGCGCCGATCGCCGCGGTCCGGGCGACGACGCAGGCTCGCTCCCGGCGGCGGCGACGCCTGGTCGCGCTGGCCGTGGTCGCCGGCCTCGCCGGTGCCGCGGCCCTCACCCCGGCGGTGATCGCGGCTCTCGACCGGCCGGCGGTCGTGTCGTCGACCTCCGACGAGCCCGCCGCCGAGCCGCGGGCCGAGGAGGAGGGACGTCGGCCAGCGCGGTCTCGAACCGGTCGCCTGGTACTCCGGCGGCCGGCTGCACGAGGGCAGGCGGACGACCCGCGTGCCCGGGGTCGTGGCCCTCGCGCGCCTGTCCGGTGCCGTGGTGGCGACCCTGGCCGACGGGCGGCTGGTGCAGGTGCGCGCCGGCGCGACGTTCGAGATCGGCACCGGCACTCCCGGGGTCGCCGTGGTCACCGATCCCGAGGAGGGCCTGGCCGCCTGGGTCGATCCGCGCGGTCCCGTGCTCGTGGTGCGCGACCAGCGGCTCGGCGCGGCCGTGGTCCAGCTGCCGGTGACGGCGCGGACCCAGGTGCTGGAGGTCGTCGACGGGCAGGTGCTGCTGTCCGGCCCCGACCGCATCGTCGACCTCGACACCAGCACGCCGCGGGCGCGCCGCGCTCGTGGGGGACTCACCCTCAGCGCTCCCGCCTCGCCCGACGGCCGCTACCTGCTGACCGGGTCGACGACGCTGGGCACCGGCGTCATCGACCGCGAGACCGGAGCCACGCTCGACCTCCGCGTGCCCGGGCAGGACCTCGTGGTCGACGCCGCCTTCGGTGCCTCCGACGCGGTGACCTTCGTGCTCGCCCGCGCCAACGGCGCCCCCTACCCGGCCGACTGGCCCCGCGGCAACGACTTCTACCCGGGCTACGACCTGGTGACCTGCCGGCTCTCCACCGAGGGCTGCCGGATCGAGGTGCGCCTGTTCGACGTCAAGGACCCGCCCCTGCTCGCGCAGTAGCGTCTCGTGGTGTGCACCCCTTCCGCCAGGTCGACGTCTTCTCCGCCGAGCCGCTGATGGGCAACCCGGTCGCGGTCGTCCACGACGCCGACGACCTCGACGACGAGCAGCAGGCGGCGTTCGCGCGCTGGACCAACCTCTCCGAGACGACGTTCCTGCTCACGCCCACGACACCGGATGCCGACTACCGGCTCCGGATCTGGACGCCGGGCGGCGAGCTGCCCTTCGCCGGCCACCCGACGCTCGGCTCGGCGCACGCCTGGCTCGAGGCCGGGGGAGTGCCGGCGGCGTCCGACGTGGTGGTGCAGGAGTGCGGTGCCGGTCTGGTGACCGTGCGCCGAAGCACGCGGCTGGCGTTCGCCGCGCCGCCCCTGGTGCGGTCCGGCCCCGTCGACGACGCCGACCTCGCTCGCGCCGTCCGTGCCCTCGGCATCGCGCGTGACGACGTGGTCGACGCCGCGTGGGTCGACAACGGGCCTGGCTGGCTCGGGGTGCTCCTGCGCGACGCGGACGCGGTGCTCGCGCTGGCGCCCGACTTCGGGCGCTTCGACGAGCTCAAGCTCGGCGTCGCCGGGCCCGGCGGTGCGGCCGACGTGGAGGTGCGGGCGTTCTGCCCGCAGTACGGCGTCCCCGAGGACCCGGTGACCGGCAGCCTCAACGCCGGGATCGCTCAGTGGCTCGCCGGCAGGGTGCTGCCGACGTCGTACGTCGCCGCCCAGGGCGCCGCGCTGGGTCGCCGCGGACGCGTCCATGTGACGGCCGGGCCTCGAGAGTCGGATGGGGTCTGGGTGGGCGGGGACACGCGCACGACCGTCGTCGGTGAGGTCTCGCTCTGAACTAGATTGAGATCGTGCAGCCGTACCTCGACCTCCTCCAGCGGATCCTCGACGACGGCGCGGAGAAGGGCGACCGCACCGGCACGGGCACCCGCAGCGTCTTCGGCCACCAGATGCGCTTCGACCTGACGGCCGGCTTCCCGCTGGTCACCACGAAGAAGGTGCACACGCGCTCGGTGTTCGCCGAGCTGCTGTGGTTCCTGCGCGGCGACACCAACGTGAAGTGGCTGCAGGACCGCGGCGTCTCGATCTGGGACGAGTGGGCCGACGCCGACGGCGACCTCGGGCCCGTCTACGGCTACCAGTGGCGCTCGTGGCCCACCCCCGACGGCCGGCACGTCGACCAGATCGCGCAGGTGGTCGACCAGATTCGGGCCGACCCCGACTCGCGGCGCCACATCGTCTCGGCGTGGAACGTCGCCGACATCCCCGACATGGCGCTGGCGCCCTGCCACACGATGTTCCAGTTCTACGTGGCCGACGAGAAGCTGTCGTGCCAGCTGTACCAACGCTCGGCCGACGTGTTCCTCGGCGTCCCGTTCAACATCGCGTCGTACGCGCTGCTGACCCACATGGTCGCCCAGGTGACCGGCCTCGGCGTCGGCGACTTCGTGCACACCCTCGGCGACGCCCACCTGTACTCCAACCACCTCGACCAGGCCCGCCTGCAGCTGACCCGCGACCCGCGCCCGCTGCCCACCCTCGAGCTCGACACCTCCGTCACCGCCCTCGACGCCTTCGACCTCGAGCACATCGCGGTCGTCGGCTACGACCCGCACCCGGGCATCAAGGCCCCCATCGCCGTCTGACGTTCCTCTTGGCTCGACCCGGGTGGGCGGTGAGCTGGTGACCGAATCACCGAGCCGAACGGTCACTGGCTCACCGCTGGCCGAGGTGGCGCCAGGGCGGCGGTGAGCTACGTACCGAATAATCGATCGGAACGGTCACTGGCTCACCGCTGGCCGAGGTGGCGCCGGGGTGGCGGTGAGCTACGTACCGAATCATGGACCGGAACGGTCACTGGCTCACCGCTGGCCGCGGTGGCGCCGGGGCGGCGGTGAGCTACGTACCGAATCATCGATCGGAACGGTCACTGGCTCACCGCCAGCCGGAGCGGCCCCGGCGACCGGCGGGCCATCGGCGTGTCCCCGGGCTCACGCCCTAGGGTGGCCGCGTGAAGCGGGTCATCCTGGTCGCCGCCGTCGCGCAGAACCGCGTCATCGGGAACGGCCCCGACATCCCGTGGAAGCTGCCCGGCGAGCAGGCGGAGTTCAAGAAGCTCACCCTCGGCCACACCCTGGTGATGGGTCGGACGACGTACGAGTCGATCGGGCGACCGCTGCCCGGCCGGACCACCGTCGTCCTGACCCGGGACCCCGAGTGGACGCCCGAAGCAGACGGAGTGCTCGTGGCCGGTGGGCTGCTCGACGCGTTCGCGAAGGCGGCGGGACTCGAGGGGGAGATCATCGTGGCCGGCGGCGCTCAGGTGTACGCCGAGGCGATGCCGCTGGCCAGCGAGCAGGTGATCACCGAGGTGCCGCTGGCTCCCGAGGGCGACGCGTTGTACCCCGAGATCGACCCGAGCCGGTGGGTCGAGACCGACCGCGAGGTCTTCGACGGCTTCGAGCGCGCCTGGTACGGCCGCCTGACCTGAGCCTTCGGCTCGCGGGTGTGGTCAACGCGTTGTCGCCGCGCCCTAGGGTGCCACGGGCAGTGCGGGCGGATGAAGACAGATCTTCCTCACCAACGCCGAGCGCAGGACGGAGAGTAGGGCGCTACAACCGGACGTGTTTGGCGCCGAGTGTGGCCATCGCGTCGGCGACGTCGGTCGACGTCTGTAACTCCAGTGGTTGTCAGTCCAGCAGGGCACCACGATGAAGATCCGGGTGCAGTGACGTAGACGGAAACCTGGTGCGTCGCCGCCTCAGCGGGCCGCCTCGTAGACCTCGACGTCGCGGGCGTAGTGCTCCTCGAGGCGGCGACGCACCAACCCCGGGATGTCGGACGCGCCGGCGTATCTGGTCGGCGAGGCGTTGAGCCGCGCCAGGTCGGGGACGGCGATGCCGAGCTGCTCGGCCATCCAGCCGACCGCCACGTCGAGGTGCTCGTAGCGGTAGATGCGCTC
Source organism: uncultured Actinomycetota bacterium (assembly GCA_963825985.1). Taxonomy (GTDB): domain Bacteria; phylum Actinomycetota; class Actinomycetes; order Propionibacteriales; family Nocardioidaceae; genus Nocardioides. The sequence goes on from CAWGVK010000011.1 coordinate 222,025, forward strand.
GACCGGCGGACGGCCGGGCGCCGTCCGCACGAAGTTGCTCGACGACCCGATGTCGATCTCCCCGGCGACGACCTGGTCGGCGAACTCCTTGAACGTGAGGTCGCCGGTGTAGTTGGGCCTGCCCTGCGAGCCCGGCCGGCTCCGGTAGCGGTACCACGAGTGCGCCCACTCGACCGGCTCGCGCACGATGCACACCAGCTCGTAGCTCTCACGCGGGTGGCCGTAGTGCTCGAGCACCGGAGCGATGAGCCGGTCGAAGGTGCGAGCGGTCATGTGCTTCATCCGCGGCGGACGCCGGGTGGTCAGCTGGGCGTGCCTCGACAGCGACGCCTCGACCGCGGTCGACCCGGTCTTGGGCATCGCCAGGAACACGAACCCGGCGTTCGCCATCGCCATCACGGCCCGGACTGTAGTGGAGGACGCGCGTCCACCCCACCCTGGCAGGCTAGGCGGCATGGATCTGCGCATCTTCACCGAGCCCCAGCAGGGCGCGACGTACGACGACCTCCTCGCGGTGGCGCTGCGGGCCGAGTCCCTCGGCTTCGGCGCGTTCTTCCGCTCCGACCACTACCTCGCCATGGGCACCGACGGCCTGCCCGGCCCCAGCGACGCCTGGATCACCCTGGCCGGCCTGGCCCGCGACACGAGCACCATCCGGCTCGGCACGCTGGTGACCAGCGCCACCTTCCGGCACCCGGGTCCGCTGGCGATCAGCGTCGCCGGAGTCGACCAGATGAGCGGCGGCCGGGTCGAGCTCGGCATCGGCGCCGGCTGGTTCGCCGCCGAGCACGAGAAGTACGCCATCCCGTTCCCGGCCACGGGGGAGCGGTTCGACCGGTTCGAGGAGCAGCTGGCGATCATCACCGGGCTCTGGGAGACCGAGGGTGGGTTCTCGTACGACGGTCAGCACTACCAGGTCACCGACAGCCCGGGCCTGCCGAAGCCCGTGCAGGGCAAGCCGCCGGTGATCATCGGTGGGAAGGGCAAGAGGCGCACACCGGCGCTGGCGGCGGCGTACGCCGACGAGTTCAACCTGCCCTTCGTCGACGCCGAGACCACGGGGGCCCAGATCGGGAGGGTCACCCGGGCCTGCGAGGACGCCGGCCGCGACCCCGCCACGATGCGCTGGTCGAACGCGCTCGTCGTGTGCGTCGGTGCCGACGAGGCCGAGCTCGCCCGCCGGGCGGCGGCGATCGGCCGCGACGTCGACGACCTGCGCGCGAACGGCGTGGCCGGCACTCCCCAGGAGGCCGTCGACACGCTCGCCCGGTACGCCGCCCTCGGCTCGCAGCGCGCCTACCTCCAGGTGCTCGACCTCACCGACCTCGACCACCTCGACCTGATCGCCACCGAGGTCATGCCGCACGTCTGACCCGACAGCCGATAGCCTGAGCGGCATGACGACCTCGCCCTCCGCGCCGTTCGGCCGGGTGCTCACCGCGATGGCCACGGCGTTCCACGACGACGGCACGGTCGACCTCGACGGCACCGCCGCGATCGCCGCCCACCTCGTCGACCACGGCCACGACGGCGTCGTCGTCTCCGGCACCACCGGCGAGTCGCCGACCACCACCGTCGCCGAGGACGGCCAGATCCTGGCCGCCGTCAAGGACGCCGTCGGCGACCGGGCGGTCGTCGTCGCCGGGGTCGGCACCAACGCCACGGCCCACTCGGTCGACCTCGCCCTGCAGGCCGAGAAGGTCGGCGTCGACGGGCTGCTGCTGGTGACGCCGTACTACAGCAAGCCCGGGCAGGTCGGTGTTCTCCACCACTTCCGCACGGTCGCGGCCGCCACCGACGTGCCGGTGATGCTGTACGACGTGCCCAGCCGCACCGCCACCCAGATCTCCCTCGACACCTACGCCGCCGCCCTCGAGCTGCCCTCGGTGGTGGCGGTCAAGGACGCCGTCGGCGACTTCGCCCGCGGCGTGAAGCTGATCGAGATGGGCTACGCCGTCTACTCCGGCGACGACGTCGCCAACCTGGGCTGGCTCGCGCACGGCGCGGCCGGGTTCGTCTCGGTGGTGGGGCACGTCGCCGGGCCCCAGCTGCGCGCGATGGCCGACCAGTTCGCCGCCGGCGACCACGCCGGCGCGCTCGCTACCTTCGCGCGGATGCTGCCCGCGATCGACGCCGTCATGGGCACCGCCAACTACGGGGCCACGACCGCGAAGGCGGGGCTGCAGCTGCTCGGCGTCCTCGACAACCGCAACGTCCGCGCCCCCCTGGTGCCGCTGGACGACGACGAGGTGGCGGCCCTGCGCGCCGGCCTCGAGAGCGCCGGTCTCCTCTAGACCTCCCCGTGACATCGACGCGATAGGACACCCCTTGAGCCACCCGCATCCCGAGCTGTCCGTACCGCCCGAGCTGGCGGAGGGAGCGCTCCGGGTCATCCCGCTCGGCGGGCTCGGCGAGGTCGGGCGCAACATGACCGTCTTCGAGTACGCCGGCCGGCTGCTCGTCGTCGACTGCGGGGTCCTGTTCCCCGAGGACCACCACCCCGGCGTCGACCTGATCCTCCCCGACTTCGCGGCCATTCGAGACCGGCTCGGCGACATCGAGGCCCTGGTGCTCACCCACGGCCACGAGGACCACATCGGCGCCACGCCGTACCTGCTGCGCGAACGGCAGGACATCCCGCTGGTGGGCTCCGAGCTGACCCTGGCCCTGCTCGACAGCAAGCTGCGCGAGCACCGGCTGCGCCAGACCGTCCACCACAAGGTGAGCGAGGGCGACACGATGACGTTCGGGCCGTTCGAGCTCGAGTTCATCGCGGTCAACCACTCCATCCCCGACGCGCTCGCGGTCGCGATCCGGACGCCTGCGGGCCTGGTGCTCCACACCGGCGACTTCAAGATGGACCAGCTGCCGCTCGACGGCCGGATCACCGACCTGCGGGCCTTCGCGCGCCTCGGCGAGGAGGGTGTCGACCTCTTCCTCACCGACTCGACCAACGCCGAGACGCCCGGCTTCACGCCCACCGAGAAGTCGATCACCCCCGTCATCGACCAGGTCTTCCGCGACTCCAAGCAGCGGGTCATCGTGGCCTGCTTCGCCTCCCACGTGCACCGGGTGCAGCAGGTGCTCGACGCCGCCGTCGCCCACAACCGCAAGGTCGCCTACGTCGGCCGCTCGATGGTGCGCAACATGGGCATCGCCCGCGACCTCGGCTACCTCACGGTGCCTCCGGGGGTGATGGTCGAGGCCAAGCAGCTCGCCGACCTGCCGCCGGAGCGGCAGGTGCTGATCTCGACCGGGAGCCAGGGCGAGCCGATGAGCGCGCTGAGCCGGATCGCGCAGCGCAGCCACAACTTCGTGCACATCGAGGAGAACGACACCGTCCTGCTCGCCTCGAGCCTGATCCCCGGCAACGAGAACGCCGTCTACCGGGTCATCAACGGCCTGGCCCGCTGGGGTGCCCGCGTCGTCCACAAGGGCAACGCGCTCGTGCACGTCAGCGGCCACGCCAGCGCCGGCGAGCTGCTCTACTGCTACAACATCGTCAAGCCGCGCAACGTGCTGCCGGTGCACGGCGAGATCCGCCACCTCCTCGCCAACGGCGAGCTGGCCCGCGCCACCGGCGTCGAGAACGTCGTCATCGCCGAGGACGGCGTCGTGGTCGACCTCGTCGACGGCGTCGCGTCGATCGCCGGCAAGGTCGAGTGCGGTTACGTGTTCGTCGACGGCACCTCGGTGGGCGACATCACCGAGGCCGACCTCAAGGACCGCCGGATCCTCGGCGAGGAGGGCTTCATCTCGGTGATCGTGGTCGTCGACTCCGTCAGCGGCAAGGTCTCAGGTGGCCCGGAGATCCACGCACGTGGGTTCGCCGAGGACGACTCGACCTTCGACAGCATCAAGCAGCCGATCATCGACGCCCTCAACGCCGCCCTGAGCGACGGCAGCACCGACTCCTACGCGCTGCAGCAGACCGTGCGTCGCGTCGTCGGTCGGTGGGTCTCCAACACGCACCGCCGCCGGCCGATGATCATCCCGGTGGTCGTCGAGGCCTAGTACGTCGTCCATCTCGCTCAGCCCGTGGTGGGTGTGGGTGATCCAGACGATCCCGTGTGCGTGACGTAGGGCGAGCAGGTCGTCGGTGACCGCGGACGCCGTGGCGGAGTCGAGGTGGGCGGTGGGCTCGTCGAGCACCAGCACGTCGTGGTCGGCGAGCAGGAGGCGGGCCAGGCCGATCCGGGCGCGCTCGCCCCCCGATACCTGCTCGGCACCGTCGCCGAGGCGGGTGTGCAGGCCGTGGGGGAGCGCGTCCAGCCAGGGGCCGAGGTGCGCGGCTCTCAGCGCGCGCTCGACGTCGTCGTCGGTGGCGTCGGGTCGGGCCAGGCGCACGTTCTCGACCACGTCGGTCGCGAACAGGTAGGGGTCGTCGTCGAGCAGACCGACGCGGCGGCGTACGTCGTCGGCGTCGAGGCGCGTGACGTCGGTGCCGCCGAGGCGGTGGGTGCCGGCGCGGGGCGTCAGGTGCCGCACCAGCAGCGCGGCGAGCGTCGACTTGCCACTGCCCGAGGGGCCCACGACGCCGACCGCGCGGCCGGGTCCGACCTCCATCGAGACGCCGTGCAGCGCGGTCGGACCGGTCCACGCGGCGTCGACGGCCTGCAGCGAGACGTCGCCCGTCCGGGGGAGCGGCGCCGCGACGTCGGGGTCGGTGACCGCGGGCGTCAGCCGGGTGAGGGCGTCCAGCCGCGCGGTCGCGGCGCGGGTCTGGTGGCGCAGGGAGCCCGCGTCGGCGAGCGGCGCGGCCGCCTCGACCAGCGCGAGCGGCACGAGCACCAGGAGCGCCAGCACCGGCCCGGACACGCTGCCCTGCGCGACGGCGGCGACGCCCACCATGCCGGCGCCGGCCGCGAGCAGCGGCCAGACCCGGGCGGCGGCGATCCACCGAGCGGCCCCGCGGGTGGCCGCGTCGAGGGCGGCGCCGGCCTCGGCCACGCGGGCCAGCGCGGCCTCGTCGGCCTGCCACAGCACCAGCGGACGGGCGTCCTGCAGCGTCTCGACCACCCGGTGGGAGAGGTCGGCCCGCGCGGCGACCCGCGACCGGCCGTGCCGGCGGCTGCCCACGAGCCCGACCCACCAGGCCGCGGCCCCCGACACCAGGCCGGTCGCGCCGACCACGAGCGCGGACGCCGGGTCGAGCAGCGCCACCACCAGGGTGCTCAGCGCCGTGGTGCCCGCCCAGGTCCACAGCGGCAGCCGCACCCGCACCTGCTCGTCGACCACGGCGTCGACGTCGTCTACGACCGAGGCGAGCACGTCGCCGCGCCGCCGTCCGATCCGGCCGGGCACCAGCGGCACCAGGTCGTCGTAGACCCGCACCCGCCGCTCGGCGAGCAGCCGCAGGGCGACGTCGTGCGAGACCAGCCGCTCGGCGTACCGCAGCACCGGCCGCGCGAGCCCGAACGTGCGCACCCCCACGATCGCCACCATCAGCATCAGCACCGGCGGGTGCTCGGCCGAGCGCACGATCAGCCACCCGGCCGTCGCGGTCAGGGCCACCCCGGCCGTTGCGGCGAGGACGCCGAGCACCGTGGCGCCCGCGAGGCGGGTAGCTGATCCCGCGCGGGGGAGTCGTGTCTCGTTGCCGACGAAACTCACGGTTCTGGCACGAAGTTTCAGCCCAGAACCCGGAGTTTCACCGGTTAACCGGTGAAACTCACACTCGGCCCCTGCCAGCTCCAGCACCCGGTCGGCGACGGCCACGACCGCCGGCCGGTGCGCGACGACCACCACGCACCGGTCGCGGGCCAGGTCGCGCACGACGCGCAGGATCACGGCCTCGGTCGCGGCGTCGAGGTGCGCGGTCGGCTCGTCGAGCAGGACGACGGGCCGGTCGGCCACCAGCACCCGCGCGAGCGCCAGCCGGGCGCGCTGCCCGGCCGACAGCCCGGCGCCGTCCTCACCGAGCGGGTGGTCGGGGGAGAGGTCGAGCTCGACCGCGCGAAGCGCGGCCACCACCTCGAGGTCCGGCGCCGACGGCCGTCCGACCCGCACGTTGTCGCCGACCGTGCCGTCGAGCAGCCACGGCCGCTGACCGACGGTCGCCACCCGCGCCCGCCAGGCGGCGAGGTCGCCGTCGGGCACCCGCAGCTCGCCGGCCGAGAGCGGCACCTCGCCCAGCAGCGCGGCCAGCAGCGTGCTCTTGCCGCAGCCCGACGGGCCGGTGATGACGACCAGCCCGCGCTCGGGCAGCTCGAGCGACACCGGCCCCAGGGCCGGCCGGTCGCGGCCGGGCCAGGTGACCTGCGCGGCGACCAGGCCCGCGGGACCGGGCGCCGGAGCCACCGCGGGCGCGGCAGCCAGCGCGTGGATCGCCTCGAACGTCGCCGTCCCCTCGGCCGCCGCGTGGAACTCGGCACCGACCCGGCGCAGCGGCCAGTAGGCCTCCGGGGCGAGCAGCAGCACCACCAGCGCCGTCTCGAGGTCGAGCCCGCCGGCGGCGAGCCGGAGCCCGACCAGCACGGCGACCAGCGCGACCGACAGCGTGGCCACCAGCTCGAGCGCGGCGGACGACGCGAACGCCAGCCGCAGCACGTCGCGGTTGGCGCGCCGGTAGCGGTCGGTCACCTCACCGATCCGCTCCGACTGGGCCCGCGCCCGGCGGTGGGTCACCAGCGTCGGCAACCCGCGGACGACGTCGACGAAGTGTCCCGACAGCTGGCCCAGCAGCCGCCACTGCCGCTCGACCCGGTCGCGCGTCGACATCCCGATCAGCGCGGCGAAGACCGGCACCAGCGGCAGCGTGAGCAGCACGACCAGCGCGGCGAGCAGGTCCTGCGTGGCGATCGCGGCCAGCGTCAGCAGCGGCAGCACGGCGGCCAGCACCAGCGCGGGCAGGTAGCGGGTCAGGTAGGGCTCGACGGCCGCGACACCACGGGTCAGCAGCAGTCCGAGCTCACCGACCCGGTGCCGGGCCAGCGCAGTCGGGTCGAGGTCGAGCGCCGACCGCAGCGCCGTCCGCCGCAGGTGGGCGCCCACCCGGGACGCCGCGGACGCCGAGGCCACGTCGACCACGACCCCCACCACCGCCCGCGCCGCCAGCAGCGACACCAGCGCGACACCGGCGGCCGACCACTGCGCGCCGGTCGCCAGCGCGGTGACCAGCGCGGCCACGGCGAAGGCCTGACCCACCACCAGCAGCGCGCCGAGCCCGCTCCCGAGCACCACCACGGCCAGCGCGCCGCGGGCCGGCCGCAGGTGGGGGAGCACCCGCGGGTCCAGCGGCCTCACCGGTGCGCCAGCTCGGACGTCGGGATGTGGTGCACCGAGATCCGCTTGCGGAACACCCAGTACGACCAGGCCTGGTAGCCGATCACCACCGGCGTGAACAGCGCGGCGACCCAGGTCATGATCTCGAGCGTGTACGGCGTCGCCGCGGCGTTCGTCGTCGTCAACGAGTACGCCGCCGCGGTCGTCGACGGCATCACGTCGGGGAACATCGCGACGAAGAGCCCGGTCACGGCCAGGGCGATCGTCACGAAGGTGCCCACGAACGCCCAGCCCTCGCGGCCCCGAGCAGCCGCCGCCACACCCGCCAGCAGCGAGACCGCTGCCGCCGCGAACACGACGGCCGAGGCCGGCGTACCGGTGACCACCTGGGCCCACACCAGGAACACCACCGCGGCCACCGCCGCCGCGACACCCAGCCGGACGGCCAGCGCCCGCGCCCGGTGCCGGATCTCGCCGTCGGTCTTGAGCGCGGTGAACATCGCCCCGTGGGTGAGGAAGAGCAGCAGCGTGACCAGTCCGCCGAGCAGCCCGAACGGGTTCAGCAGCGTGAGCAGCGAGCCGGTGAACTCGTGGTCGGCGTCCAACGGCACACCCCGGGTGAGGTTGGCGAACAAGACGCCCCACAGCACGGCGGGCACCAGCGAGCCGTAGATGATGGCGCGGTCCCACCAGGCCTGCCACCGGACGTCGTCGCGCTGGTGGCGGTACTCGAACGCGAGCCCGCGCACGATCAGTGCCAGCAGGATCAGCAGCAGCGGCAGGTAGAAGCCGCTGAACAGGGTTGCGTACCACTCCGGGAACGCCGCGAACGTCGCACCGCCGGCGACGAGCACCCACACCTCGTTGCCGTCCCACACCGGCCCGATGGTGTTGATCATGACCCGGCGCTCGGTGTCGTCGCGGGCCAGCACCGGCAGCAGCATGCCGACCCCGAAGTCGAAGCCCTCGAGGGCGAAGTAGCCGATCCACAGGACCGCGATCAGCACGAACCAGACGGTGGTGAGCTCCATGGTCGTCTCCTCAGTACGCGAAGGTCAGGGCGTCGTCGCCGCGCCCCGATGGGCTCGACGGGTCGGGCGGCTCCTCGTACGGCGCCGCTCCCTTGCCGATCGCCGAGCACAGCAGCCGCACCTCGACCACGGCGAGAAAGGCGTAGAGCGTGGTGAGGGCCACCAGCGAGAGCGTCGCCTCGGTGGCGCTGACGCCGGGCGACACGGCGTGGTCGGTGGTCATCAGCCCGAACACCACCCACGGCTGGCGGCCCATCTCGGTGAAGATCCAGCCGAACGAGTTGCCGGCCAGGGCGCCGAGCGGCAGCGCGACCAGCAGCGCGCGGAACCAGCGACCGGCCGGTGCCCGGCCGCGCCGGGTCGCCCACAGCACCAGTCCGGCGCCGGTCGCCGCGGCCATGCCCAGCCCGATCATGAAGCGGAACGACCAGTACGTCACCGGGATCACCGGCACGTAGTCGGCGGCCTGGTAGTACGTCGTGCCGGGGTCCTGGCCGTACTCCTCCCGGTAGGCCTCGCGCAGGTCGTCGATGCCCTCGACCCGGCCGTCGAACGAGCCGGTGCCGAGGAACGACAGCAGGCAGGGCACGGTGACGGCGTACTTCTCCTCGCGCCCGTCGGGCGTGCCGACGGTGAACACCGAGAACGGCGCGCACGACTCGCGGCTCTCGTAGAGCCCCTCGGCGGCCGCCATCTTCATCGGCTGCACCTCGGTCATCACCTTGCCCTGGAAGTCGCCGCTGACCGCGACCCCGAGGCCGGAGACCAGGGCGACGACGGCACCGAGCCGGATCGCCTTGCGGTACATCGGCCGGTCGTCGGTCTCGTGGCGGCGTACGTAGAGCCAGCCGGCGACCGCGACCATGAACACGCCGGCCGTGAGGTACGCCGCGAGGATCACGTGCGGGAACGTGACGACCTGCACCTTGTTGGTCAGCACCGCCATGAAGTCGGTCAGCTCGGCCCGCCCGGTCTCGGCGTCGTAGTGGTAGCCGACCGGGTGCTGCATCCACGAGTTGGCGGCGAGGATGAAGTACGACGACGCGAGCGTGCCGACGTGCACGATCCACATGCACGCGGCGTGCAGCGGCCGGGGCAGCTTGTCCCAGCCGAAGATCCACAGGCCGAGGAACGTCGACTCGAGGAAGAACGCGAGCAGCCCCTCGATGGCCAGCGGGGCGCCGAAGACGTCGCCGACGAAGCGCGAGTAGTCGCTCCAGTTCATGCCGAACTGGAACTCCTGGACGATGCCGGTCACCACGCCGATCGCGAAGTTGATCAGCAGCAGCTTGGCGAAGAACTTGGTGAGCCGCAGGTAGTCGGGGTCCTGGGTGCGCAGCCACCGGGTCTCGAGCACCGCGACCAGGGCGGTCAGGCCGATCGTCAGAGGAACGAAGAGGTAGTGGTAGACGGTGATGATGCCGAACTGCCAGCGGGCGATGTCGACGACGTCCATGCGGTCCTCCCACGTTGCCACAGCAGTGCTACGACACTGCGTAGTAGATACTACGAAGAGTAGTACTACCGGTTCCGTAGGTACAATCGGCTCATGCCCACGCCCCGCCCCCACTTCGGCGACCTCGAGCGGTCGGTCATGGAGCAGCTCTGGGCGGCGCCCGACGACGAGGCGCTCACGGTGCGCGAGGTGCACGCCGCCCTGGCCGCGAGCCGCGAGATCGCCTACACCACGGTGATGACGGTGATGGACCGGCTGGCGCGCAAGGACCTCGTGAGCCAGGAGAAGGACGGCCGCGCCTACCGCTACCGCGCCCGGGCCACCCGGGCCGCCCTCACGGCGGGCCTGATGCGCGACACCCTCGACGACTTCGCCGAGCACGACCGCGGCACCGCCCTGGTGGCGTTCGTCGAGGAGGCCAGCGCCGACGACCTGGCCGCGCTCCGCCGGGCGCTCGCCGAGCTCGACGGCACATGACCCCCCTGGTGCTGGGAGTGCTGGCGGGCCTGCTCGCCGGACCCGCGCCCGCGCTCCTGGCCCGCGTACCGCGCACCCGCCTCACCCCGCGCGCCGCGATGCTGCTGTGGCAGAGCCTCGCCCTGGCGGCGGTCCTCGCGGCGCTGGGGGCGGGCGTCTCGCTGGCCACCGACCGGGCGTGGCGCCGAGAACCTGACCTCTCCAACCTGATGGCGTACGTCGTCGCCGGGGTCGCGCTGCTCGTGACGGGCCTCGTGCTCGGCCGGCTGCTGCTCAGCGGGCACCGCGTCGGCACCCGCCTGCGGACGCTGCGCCGACAGCACCGCGCCCAGGTCGACCTCGTGGCCCGGCGCGGCGAGGCCCGCTCACGGGGTGGCTCGGTGCTCGTGCTCGACCACGACCTCCCGGTCGCCTACTGCGTGCCCGGCGTCCAGGGCGCTCGGGTCGTGGTGTCGACCGGCGCCCTCGGGCGCCTGAGCGACGACGAGCTCGACGCCGTCCTCGCCCACGAGCGAGCCCACCTGCGCGCCCGCCACGACCTGGTGCTCGAGGCGTTCAGCGTGCTCCACCGGGCGTTCCCGCGCTGGGTGTCGAGCGCCGCGGCGCTGGGGGAGGTGCGGCTGCTCGTCGAGGTGCTCGCCGACCGCGCCGCCGTCCGGGCCCAGGGGAGCCGGGCCGTGGGTCGCGCCCTGGTCGAGCTCGCGGGCTCGCGCGCCGGTGGTCCGGGAAGTGGGGTGACGCTCGGCAGCGGCGTCGCCGGGGTCGACCTGGTCGCCCGGGTGCGACTGCTGGCCGATGGCCGGTCGCACCGCGCGCAGGCCACCGCGCTGGTGCTGCTCGCCCTGGCGCTGCTGGTGCTGCCCACCGCGTTCGTGGTCACTCCCTGGCTGGTCGAGCTCTGACTCCTACACGGCACGAGGCCCCGCCGAGCGGTGCTCGGCGGGGCCTCGTGGATGGTGCGGGGTGTTACCTCTTCTTGATGACCCTGATCGTCAGCACGTCGTTGCTGGGCTTGGTCTTGTTGTTGCCCAGGTACTTGACCCTCAGCGTCTCCTTGCCCGGACCGATGTTCTTCCGGATCTCGACGACGAGGCGGCCCTTGTCGTCCAGGAGGCCCTGGCCGATCTTGTCGCCGGCGTTGTAGATCTGGACCTTGCCCTTGGCCGGGCCACCCGACTTCTGGACCACCTTCACCCGGACGTTGAAGTCCTTGGAGAACTTCACGCTCTTCCGGGTGCTCGCGGTGGTGGTGGATCCGGAGACCGGGGTGGCGGCCTTCTCGCAGGTGATGATCTGGACGTCGTCGACGTACCAGCCGTCGATGCCGCCACAGCCGTCGCGACCGATGTCGAAACGGATCTGCATCGTGTCGCCAGGCGCGGCGTCGAGGGCCGACAGGTCGACCTGCGACTCGCCCCAGCTGCCGGTGACCTTGCCACCGTCGGTGCCGGTGAAGCCCGGCTCGCCGGCGAGCGGGCTGGTGTTGCCACCACCCAGGCTGGTCAGGGTCGTCGGCGCGTTGAACGTGAACGCCTCGGCCGGGACCGGGGTGAAGTCGCTGCCGTTGAGGCTGACCTTCACGTTGCCGCCGTCGTAGCCACCTTCGGTGGCGACGTTGTGCTTGAAGGTCATCCGGGCACCGGTCAGGTCGGCCGGCAGGGTGATCTCGGGGCTGGTGATCGAGTTGCTGCTGGAGAAGTCGTTCTCTCCGTCGCCCGAGCAGTCGCCCTCGTCGGGAGCCGGACCGTAGGCAACGCTGGTGCTGTTGCCCTCGGGCGCCTCGTCGATGGCCTCCCACGGGGCGCCGAAGCCACCCTGGTACGGACCGCCGTCCTCCGGCGGGATGTCGGCCAGCACCTCATCGGCAGTCCAGCCGGCGAGGCCGTCCTCGAAGTTCTCCGAGTAGGCGACCTTCTCGTCGAAGCCCGGGCCGCACACCGACGGGGTGTTCTTGTCGAGCAGCGGCTGGAAGTTGCACTGCGTCGGCGGGGTGCGCATCTCGGTGGCCAGGGTGACCGCGGCGATGGTGTCGCAGTCGGTGGCCGTGATCGGCGTGGCCAGGGTCGGCGTGCCGTTGATCGCGGTCGAGACCTCGTTGATGTCCTGACCGACCAGGTCGGTGCACGACTGCTCGAGGCCGTCGGCCGCGTTGGTGAAGTCGGAGGCCGGGTTGAGGTACTCGGTCTGAGCCCGCCACCAGATGTTCGCGGCCTTGTCGAGGCCGATGCCGGTGATGGTCTCGCCGTTGTACTCGCCGCCGTCGACGGCCAGCGCGTAGGCGTGGTTCGGCACGCCGGAGTTGCCGTGGACGCCGCCGCTGTCGGTGAACAGCGGGTCGCAGTTGTACTCGGCGTCGGTGACCTTGCCCGGGTTGCCGTAGCAGGTGGGCGTCCACATGTCGCGGATCGCGCCACCGAAGGCCTCGGACTTCTCACCGATCAGCCAGCGGGTCGAGTCGGTGCGCTCCGAGATGTCCTCTGCCTGGAGGGTCATGGTGACCGTGCCGGCCGTCTTGATGCGCGTGCCGTCGGCCTGGGTGACCATCGTCGCGGGGATGGTGGACGTGCCCGACATGGTCGTCGGGAGGCCCGGCACGCTCTGGCCCACGATGAGTCCGGTCGCGCCGGCGGCCACCGCGTTGTTGGCCTTGATCTGGAACCCGCAGGTGCCACGGTCGACGTAGGCGTAGTGCCCTGCGATGGCAGCGGCGTTCGTGAACGCGGTGCAGCCGTCGGTGGTGCTCGGCCCCGTCGCGTCGGCGGCGTCGGTGGCCACGGTGACGTCCGTGGTGACGAGGTCGGTGGTGTACGTCGGGCCGAAGCCGAAGGCGGCGGTGCACGAGCCGGCCTGCGGGGCGGGAGCGGTGATGTTCACCTGGAGCTCGGCGGCGGCGGTCGGGTCGCACTCGCCGTCGGGACGCTTGGTGTCGAAGGTCTCGCCCTCGTCCTCACGGCCGTTGACCTGGTCGAGCGTCTCGCCCCAGACGTCGGAGTACGACTCGTTGAGCGCACCCGACTGGTACTGGTAGATCAGCCCGGAGGTGTACTCGGTGTAGGCGTGGCCCCACTCGTGCGAGACGACGTCGTCGGAGGTGACGCCGTCGCAGTAGTTGGTGGTGACGCCGTTCCAGTTGGCGTTGGGGCAGTTGATGCGCGGGTCGTTGTTGACCGTCTTCATCGTCGCGCCCAAGCCGTCGTAGGAGTCGCGCCCGAAGGTGTTGGCGAACATCCAGTACGACTCACCGGCGCTGGCGACCAGGTTCTGCTGGTCCTCGTTCAGCGTGCCGGGGAACGGGTCGCCCTCGGTCCACACGGGAGTGGTGTCGGGGCTGGTCTCGTAGAGCTCGCGGTCGAGCGCCTCGGTGATCGTCGAGTAGCGGTTGACCGGCTTGTTGGTGGCCGCGTCGAGCAGGACGATGTCGCGCACGTTGTCGTTGTTGGTGACCTCGACCTTGTAGGCGAGGACGGCCTTGCCGGTCTCGCCCTTCAGGAAGCCGGTGCGGTAGACGACCAGGTCGGTGCTGGCCGCCTTGATGCCCGAGGTGTCGGCCGCGGCGCCCTCGTCGGAGGTCGGGGGCTCGGCGGCGACGATGTCGACCGCGCGGGCACCCGCGTCGGCTGCGGAGACCTTCGGGTCAACGGAGAGGTCGAGTCCGGGAGCGGCGTAGCCGCTGATCGCGTTGAGGTCGCCGGCCTTGTCGAGGCTGGCCTTCAGGGTGGCCCCGAAGACGGGGACGCCCTTGTACTCCTGCTCGAACGTCACCGACCAGCCGTAGCGGCCCGGGGTGACGTCGGACTGCACGAGCTCGCCCTTGGCGGCACCGAAGGCCGAGCCGAAGCGGTCGAGGTAGGCGGACGCCTTCGCGGCAGCCGACGTCGTGTCGGTGGCCAGGCGGTCGGGGAGCAGGTCGGCGTTGGCGCCGCGGGCGGCGATGAAGCCCACCTTGCCCGTCGCGCTCTCCGTGGTGACGCGAACAGAGCCGTCGGCCGCTTGGCGCATCTGCGCGATCGACGGGTCGCCGGCCGGAGCGGGGCCGGCGGTGGCTGATGACGTCAGGGGCAGGAGCACGAGGCCCGTGCCCACCAACGCCACACTCAGCCCGGACTTAAGGAATTTCACGTGAGGTTCCCTCCGAGTGGATGAATTGTGGTCGGCCTGTGATGTGGCCCACCAAAGGTGCACCTTAAGGACGGATCACCGAACGGTCTACCTCCTCTCTAGTTACGTCGGTGTTTCGTATGGCCCGATCGGGCCATACGGCTGATGACCCCGACACGCATCGTGTGATCCATGTGACTGGTGTGGCGATCGCCTAGGTTGGTGGCATGGCGACCCGTACGTCTTCCCCGCCGGGGTCGCGGAGCACGAGCACGTCTTCGTCCAGCCGCAGCACGACCAAGAAGAGCACCAGCAGGAGCGGTAGCAGCAAGGGACGGAGCGGGCCGAGCACCCGATCCAGGAGCGCCCGGAAGAAGCCCACCAGCAAGCGCACCCCGCGCCCCTCGACGCGCCGACGTCCCGCGCCGCGCGCGGTCCGCACCGGGACCGGGCCGGTCGCCCGCACCTTCCAGGCCCTGTTCCGGGGCGTCGTGGCCGTCTGGCTCGCGGTGGCGCACGCCATCGGCGCCGGTGCCCGCCGCCTCGGACGCAGCGCCCGCGACCTCGAGCCCGAGCACCGCCGCGACGGCGCCGGGCTGTTCCTCGTCGGCACCGCCATGATCGTGGGCGCCGCCGTCTGGTTCGGCGTGCCCGGCGGGGTCATGGAGTTCTTCCGTGCCGCCGTGGTCGGCACCGTCGGCAAGGTCGGCTGGTTGGTGCCGCTGGCCCTGGTCTGGGCCGGCTGGCGGATCATGCGCGACCCGGTACAGCAGGGCCCGGCCGGACGCCAGGCCATCGGCTGGGCGGCGTTCGCCTTCGGGCTGCTCGGCATCGTCCACGTGGCGGCCGGCAACCCGCAGCCGGTCGACGGCGACACGACGCCGCTGCGCGACGGCGGCGGCGCGATCGGCTACGTCGTCGCCTCGCTGCTCCTCGACCTCCTGCGCTCCGAGCTGCGTCGTCGTCCCGCTGCTCGCGCTCGTCGCGTTCTTCGGCATCCTGGTCATCACCGCCACGCCTCTGTACCGCGTGCCCGACAAGCTGCGCGACCTGCGCGACACGGCCCTCGGCCGGCACCCCCACGACGACGCCGTCGACCCCGCCACCGGCCGCCGGCCCGACGACACGATCGACCCCGAGATGGGCGACCCGGCCTACGACAGCCCGGTCATCGAGGACCGCGAGGTGCGCAAGCGACGCCGCAAGCCGGCCGTCGAGGAGCCCGACCCCGACGCGACCGGCCCCCTCGACGCCGTCGACCTGGCACTCGCGCACGACGAGGAGCCGATGCCGGCCCACGTCGTACCGCCTCCACCGGCGCCCGTCGACGACAAGGCCGACCTCGAGCCGCCCCCGCACACGCCGATCGAGCCGCGGATGGAGCAGCTGGCCCTGTCGGGCGACGTCGTCTACTCGCTGCCGGCCAACGAGGTGCTCAAGCCGGGCTCGGTGCACAAGGCCCGCTCGAAGGCCAGCGACGAGGTGGTCGACCGGCTGACCCAGGTGCTCGAGCAGTTCAACATCGACGCCCAGGTCACCGGCTACACGCGTGGCCCGACGGTCACCCGCTACGAGGTCGAGCTCGGCCCGGCGGTGAAGGTCGAGAAGGTCACCGCGCTGTCGAAGAACATCTCGTACGCCGTCGCCTCGGCCGACGTCCGGATCCTCAGCCCGATCCCCGGCAAGTCGGCGATCGGCATCGAGATCCCCAACGTCGACAAGGAGATCGTCTCGCTCGGCGACGTGCTGCGCTCGGGCACCGCCCGCGGCGACCACCACCCGATGGTGGCCGGGCTCGGCAAGGACGTCGAGGGCGGCTTCGTGGTCGCGAACCTCGCCAAGATGCCGCACCTGCTCGTCGCCGGCGCCACCGGCTCGGGCAAGTCGAGCTTCATCAACTCGATGATCACCTCGGTGCTGATGCGGGCCACACCCGACGAGGTGCGGATGATCATGGTCGACCCCAAGCGGGTCGAGCTCAACGCCTACGAGGGCGTGCCGCACCTGATCACGCCGATCATCACCAACCCGAAGAAGGCCGCCGAGGCGCTCGCCTGGGTCGTGCGCGAGATGGACCTGCGCTACGACGACCTCGCCAACTTCGGCTTCCGCCACATCGACGACTTCAACAAGGCCGTGCGGTCCGGGAAGCTCGAGGTGCCGCCGGGCAGCGAGCGGGTGCTGACGCCCTACCCGTACCTGCTGGTGATCGTCGACGAGCTCGCCGACCTGATGATGGTGGCGCCGCGCGACGTCGAGGACGCCGTCGTGCGCATCACCCAGCTCGCGCGAGCCGCCGGCATCCACCTGGTGCTCGCCACCCAGCGCCCGTCGGTCGACGTGGTCACCGGCCTGATCAAGGCCAACGTGCCGTCGCGGCTGGCGTTCGCGACGTCCTCGCTCGCCGACAGCCGGGTCATCCTCGACCAGCCGGGCGCCGAGAAGCTGGTCGGCCAGGGCGACGGGCTGTTCCTGCCGATGGGTGCCTCGAAGGCCGTGCGCGTGCAGGGCTCCTGGGTCACCGAGGCCGAGATCGCCCAGGTCGTCAAGCACTGCAAGTCGCAGCTCGAGCCGTCGTACCGCGACGACGTGACGGCTCCGGCCGTGAGCAACAAGGTGCTCGACGACGACATCGGCGACGACCTCGACCTGGTCGTGCAGGCCATCGAGCTGGTGGTCTCCACGCAGTTCGGGTCGACGTCGATGCTGCAACGCAAGCTGCGGGTCGGGTTCGCCAAGGCGGGCCGGCTGATGGACATCCTCGAGAGCAGGGGAGTGGTCGGGCCGAGCGAGGGCTCCAAGGCCCGTGACGTGCTCGTGAAGCCCGACGAGGTCGATGCCGTGATCTTCACCATTCAAGGGGAGCAGTGATGACCGTGGATCTCGAGAAGTCACCCGCGCTCGACGACGAGGCCCCGTACGACGACACCGTGGAGGTCCGTCGCGACGGGCCGCTGTCGGCGGTCGTCGGCGCGGTCGGCGCCGCCGTCTCCGTCGCCTACCTGCTGCGTGCCGTCGGGTCCGGCTCAGCGCTCGACTGGGCGCTCTGCGCGGTCACCGGGGTGCGTCGGCGTCCTGCACCTGGTGGCGTTCGTCGACTCGCGGGCACCGCTGATGGTGCTCGACCACCACGGCGTCCGCGTGCGTCGCGGCCGGCTGTGGAGCGGTGTCTCGTGGACCGAGGTCGAGCACGTCGACCACCGGCCCCGGCAGACCATGCTGCGCGACGGGTCGTTGACCGTGGTGACCGACGACGGCCGCCGCCTCGGCGTCCGGCTCTCGCTGTCCACCCAGCTCGTCGGCTCCGACTGGCACGAGCTCAGCGACGCGCTCGCCGACCTGAGCGAGGGCCGCACGACCGTCGTCGAGACGCCCCCCTCGGAGGTCGAGGAGGTCCGCCAGGACCGTCACGAGACCCTCGAGCCGACCCCCGAGCCCGCTCGCGACCCGGTGCCCGGACGGCGCAGCGAGGTCGTGCTCGAGAAGACCGCCGACCCCGACGAGACCGCGGTCGTCATGCTCCCCGCCCTGACCGACCGCGCCGAGACCTCCACCATCGTCATCGACGCCGACGCCATGTCGCCCGGGTCGCCCGGGTCGGCCGGATCCACCGCTCCCGCCGACCCCGTCGTGGGTCCCCAGCTCGCGACCGCCCGGGTCCGGCTCGGGCTCTCGGTCGACCAGCTCGCCGACCGCACCCGCATCCGTCCCCACGTCATCGAGTCGATCGAGGTCGACGACTTCGGCCCGTGCGGCGGCGACTTCTACGCCCGCGGTCACCTGCGCACCCTTGCCCGGATCCTCGGCGTCGACGCCGAGCCGCTGCTGGCGGCGTACGACGACACCTACGCCGACGCCCCCATCGACCCGCGTCGCGTCTTCGAGGCCGAGCTGGCGACCGGTGCCGGCGGGTCGATCCGCGGCACCCGCGGCCGGCTCAACTGGTCGGTGCTGATCGCGGCCGTGATGGCCGTGGTGCTCGTGTGGTCGATCGCGCGGCTGGTGATGGACGGCCCCGTGCCGCTGTCCGACCAGCCCGTGCTCAACGGGTCGCCGGGTGGCAAGGCGACGCTGAGCGGTGCGACCACCAAGAAGGTGCCGGTGACGTTCACGGCCGCCACGGGCGGTGCGCGGGTGATCGTGCGCGACGGCCGGCAGCAGGTCGTCTTCGACGAGGAGCTGCCGTTCATGCAGACGGCCAAGCTCGACGTCGTCCCGCCCGTGCGGATCAGCTCGTCCGACGGCGGCCTCACGGTCGCGTTCGACGGTGACGACGAGGGCGCCCTCGGCGCCACGGGCCAGGAGGCCCAGCGCGTGTTCGTGCCCTGACGTCGTCGGCTGGCTGGTGGGCGCCGGGCCGTCCGCGGAATACCCGGTTCACCGGGTACTCATGACGTTCTGGGGCGTTGCAACACCCAAGAACGTCAGGAAGAAGTCGAGAACCCATGGCGTGCATGCAGGAATACCCGGTTAACCGGGTATTCCTGCACCCACCCACGCCACCACGCAGACCCAGCCAGCCAACCCGGCAAGGACCGGCTCGTTTCGCGCCCGGCGCACGACGAACGGCATACTCGATCCAATGACCACAGACACGAGCGCCCGGCAGGAGGGCGAGCCGCTGTCGGTGGCGATGCTCACGCTGGGTTGTGCCCGCAACGAGGTCGACTCCGAAGAGCTCGCCGGCAGGCTGGCCGCCGACGGGTTCCGGCTGGTGGTCGACCCGGCCCAGGCCGACACCGTCGTGGTCAACACGTGCGGCTTCGTCGAGCAGGCCAAGAAGGACTCCGTCGACGCGCTGCTCGAGGCCGCCGACCTGAAGGAGACCGGCAAGACCCGGGCCGTCGTCGCCGTGGGCTGCCTGGCCGAGCGCTACGGCAAGGACCTCGCGGCGTCGCTGCCCGAGGCCGACGCCGTCCTCGGCTTCGACGACTACGCCGACATCTCCACCCGGCTGCGCTCGATCGTGGCGGGCGAGGTGCACCACCCGCACACACCGTCCGACCGGCGGCTGCTGCTGCCGATCAGCCCCACCGACCGGACGGCGCCCGAGGTCTCCCCGCGGCAACGGCTCGAGTCCGGGCCGCTCGCACCGCTCAAGCTGGCCAGCGGCTGCGACCGCCGCTGCACGTTCTGCGCCATCCCGACCTTCCGCGGCTCCTTCGTGAGCCGGCGACCCTCCGACGTGCTGGCCGAGGCGCGGTGGCTGGCCGGTGAGGGGGTGCGCGAGCTGTTCCTGGTGTCGGAGAACTCGACGTCGTACGGCAAGGACCTCGGCGACATCCGCCTGCTCGAGACGCTGCTGCCCGAGCTGACCGCGATCGACGGCATCGACCGGGTCCGCGTCTCCTACCTGCAGCCCGCCGAGACCCGGCCGGGTCTGGTCGAGGCGATCGCCACCACGCCCGGGGTCGCGCCGTACTTCGACCTGTCCTTCCAGCACGCCAGCGCGACGGTGCTGCGGCGGATGCGTCGTTTCGGCGACCCCGACAGCTTCCTCGGCCTGCTCGAGAACGTGCGCTCGTTCGCGCCCGGGGCCGGGGTGAGGTCGAACGTGATCGTCGGGTTCCCCGGCGAGACCGACGACGACCTGCAGACCCTGTGCGACTTCCTCGAGGCCGCCCGGATGGACGTCACCGGCGTGTTCGGCTACTCCGACGAGGACGGCACCGAGGCGGCGTCGTACGACGACAAGCTCGACGACGAGGAGGTCTGGGCCCGCGCCCAGCACGTGACCGCCCTGGTCGAGGAGCTCAACGCCCAGCGGGCCGAGGAGCGGATCGGCGAGGACGTCGTCGTGCTCGTCGAGAGCGTCGAGGGCGGCGTCCCCGAGGGCCGTGCCGACCACCAGGGGCCCGAGGTCGACGGCACGACCCGGCTGACCGGCGGATCGTTCGCGGTGGGCGACCTCGTGCCGGCGCTCGTGGTGGCCACCGAGGGCGTCGACCTGGTTGCCGAGGCGAACGGACCCGCGCGATGACCGAGCAGCAGGCCGAGGTGAGCAACTACAACCTGCCCAACGCGCTCACGGTGCTGCGGATCGTGCTCGTGCCGGTCTACGGCTGGTTCCTGCTCGGCCACGACCACGACTCCGTGCTCTGGCGCACCCTCGCGTGGGGTGTCTTCGCGATCGCGATGTTCACCGACAAGATCGACGGCGACATCGCCCGCGCCCGCGGCCTGATCACCGACTTCGGCAAGATCGCCGACCCGATCGCCGACAAGGCCCTGACCGGCATGGCGTTCGTGGCGCTGTCCATCACCGGCGACATCTGGTGGTGGGTGACGGTCGTCGTGCTCACCCGGGAGTGGTCGGTGACCCTCCTGCGGCTCTCGGTCGCCAAGGACGTCGTGATCGCGGCCGCGCGCAGCGGCAAGATCAAGACGATGCTGCAGGTCTTCGCGCTCGGCGGGCTGACCCTGCCGGGCAAGCAGCTCGACGGCTGGGCCGACGTCCCGGGCGACGTCCTCTACTACCTGTCGCAGGCCTTCCTGGCCGCTGCCGTGGCGATGACGCTGTGGTCGGGCTACGAGTTCTTCCGCGACTACGCGCGCTCGCGCCGTGACGCTCCCGTGACCTGAGTCCGACGCCGGACGTTCTGTGAGAGTTTTACTCGATCGGTGGACGACTTGTCGGTGCCCGGGCATATGGTGACGTTCTTCCCCGGATTGTGCCTCTGCAGCGCCCTGTTCACCGTCCCCTCCGAAGGGTCCCTTTTTCTGTGTCCATGCACGCATCTGCGCGCCGGGGGTTGATCGGCTCGCTCGTAGCCGGCCTCGTCGTCGCTCCACTCGCAGTCGGAATCTCGACTCCCGCCCAGGCCAACCCGGCCGGCACCGACCTGGTCATCTCGGAGGTCTACGGAGGCGGCGGCAACTCGGGTGCCCTGCTGACCAACGACTTCATCGAGCTCTACAACCCGACCGACACGGCGATCGACGTCAGCGGCTGGTCCATCCAGTGGCGCAGCGCCACCGGCACGTCCACCGCGACCGGCGTCGTGCCGCTGACCGGCTCCGTGCCGGCCGGTGAGCACTACCTGATCCAGCAGGGGGCCGGCACGGGTGGCACCACCCAGCTGCCGACGCCCGACGCCACCGGCACCGTGGCCATGGGCGGCAGCAACGGGACGGCGATCCTGTCCAACGGCACCGAGGCCATCAACCCGGGCATCGGGTCGGTCGCGGCCAACGCGGCCATCGTCGACCTCGTCGGCGTCAACGGCAACGTGTGGGAGGGCGCCAACAAGGCGCCCGCCATGTCCAACTCCACGTCGTCCTCGCGCAACGCGACCGGAGGCGACACCGACAACAACAACGTCGACCTCACCTCGGGTGTCCCGTCGCCGACCAACAGCGCCGGGGAGGTGCCGGCGCCCCCCGAGGAGGTCGACGCCACCATCGCCGAGATTCAGGGCGAGACCGACACGAGCCCACTCGCCGGCGACATCGCCACCACCGAGGGGGTCGTGACCGCGGCTTACCCGAGCGGTGGGTTCAGCGGCTTCTACGTCCAGACCGGCGGCACCGGCGGCGCCACCGACCTCACGCCGGGTGCGTCCGACGGCGTCTTCGTCTACGCCCCGGCCCTGACCCCGGCGACCATGCCCGAGGTGGGCGACTCCGTCGAGGTGCGCGGTCTGGTCGTCGAGTTCAACGGCCTGACCGAGCTCACGTCGATCGCGCCCTCGGTGCCGGTCGTCGTCACCGACATCCCGGCGCTGCCCGCGGTGACCCCACTGGTCACCGCCCTGCCCGCGACCGCCGCCGAGCGCGAGGCCCACGAGGGCGAGCTGGTCGCGCCCACCGGCCCGTTCACCGTCACCGACGCCTACTCCACCAACCAGTACGCCGAGATCGGCCTGGCCTCGGGCACCACCCCGCTCCAGCAGTGGACCGACGTCGCGGCGCCCGACTCGCCCGAGGCCGAGGCCGTCATCGCCGACAACGAGGCGCGGGCGATCACGCTCGACGACGGTGCGTCGATCGACTTCCTCAGCACGGCCAACAACCGCGCCAACATGCAGATCCCGCTGCCGTGGCTCACCGCCACGAAGTCGATCCGCGTCGGCGCCGCCGCCGAGATCGTCGCCCCGGTGGTCATGGACTACCGCAACAACACCTGGAAGTTCCAGCCCCAGACTCAGGTCACCGACGACGGTGCCGACGTCGCGACGTTCGAGGACACCCGTCCCGCCAACCTGGCTCCCCAGGAGGTCGGCGGCAACCTCAAGCTGGCCACGTTCAACGTGCTCAACTACTTCAACACGACCGGTGCCGCCTTCGAGGCGCGCGGCGGCACCTGCACCTACTTCTTCGACCGTGAGGGCAACGACCCGGTCGCGGTCAACTCGTGCAACCCCAACGGTCCGCGCGGCGCCGCCGAGCCCGGCGACCTCAACCGGCAGCAGGCCAAGATCGTGCGCGCCATCAACACGATGGACGCCGACATCGTCTCGCTCGAGGAGATCGAGAACTCCGTCAAGCTGATCGGCGAGACCAACCGCGACGACGCCGTCTCGGCCCTGGTCAACGCGCTCAACGCCGCGGCCGGCACGCGTCGGTGGGCCTACGCGTCGTCGCCCGCCGCCGCCGACCTGCCTGCCCTCGCCGAGCAGGACGTCATCCGCAACGCGTTCATCTACGACCCGACGACCGTCTCCCCGGTCGGGGCGTCGAAGGTGCTCGTCGGGTCCGCCGCGTTCGCCAACGCCCGCGAGCCGCTGGCTCAGGCGTTCAAGCCGGCCGGGTCCGCCGACGAGTCGGCCTTCGCCGTGATCGTCAACCACTTCAAGTCGAAGAGCCCCAGCGGTGCGACCGGCGACAACGTCGACACCGGCGACGGACAGGGTGGCTACAACGGCGACCGCACCCGTCAGGCCGAGGCGCTCGTCGACTTCGCCGACGACTTCGCCGTCGAGCGAGACCTCGAGGCCGTCTTCCTCACCGGCGACTTCAACTCCTACACCCAGGAGGACCCGATGCAGGTCCTCTACGGGGCCGACTTCGACGTCGTCGAGTCCGACACCGCGGGTGAGCACTCCTACAGCTTCGACGGCTATGCCGGATCGCTCGACCACGTGCTCGGCAACCAGGCCGCCGTCGAGATGGTGACCGGTGCCGACATCTGGGAGATCAACGCCAACGAGCCGATCGCCTTCCAGTACAGCCGGTTCAACTACAACCCGACCCGGTTCTTCTCCACGGGCGACCCGTTCGCGGCGTCCGACCACAACCCGGAGATCGTCGGGCTGAACGTCGAGTCCGTCGGCACCGAGGTGCAGATCCTCGGCATCAACGACTTCCACGGTCGGCTGCTCGCCAACGGCGCCGAGGCCGGTGCCGCCGTCCTGTCGGGCGCGGTCAAGCAGCTGCGGGCTGAGAACCCCGACGGCACCGCGTTCAGCGCCGCCGGTGACCTGATCGGCGCCTCGACCTTCGAGTCGTTCATCCAGGACGACGAGCCGACGATCGACGCCCTGAACGAGGCGGGTCTCGACGTGTCGGCCGCCGGCAACCACGAGTTCGACCAGGGCTACGAGGACCTCGTCGGTCGCGTGCAGGACCGTGCCGACTGGGAGTACATCGCCGCCAACATCGAGGAGCCGGACGGTCGCGACGACCTCGCCGCGAGCTGGACCGAGACGTACGGCGACATCGAGGTCGGGTTCGTCGGCGCCGTCACCGAGGACCTGCCCACCCTGGTCTCGCCCGACGGCATCGAGGGCGTCACCGTCACCGACATCGTCGAGGCGACCAACACCGAGGCGACCGCGCTGAAGGCCGGCGGAGCCGACCTCATCGTGCTGCTCGTGCACGAGGGTGCGCCGTCGACGGCCTACGCCGACGCGGTCGACCCGACCAACGCGTTCGGAGCGATCGTCAACGGCGTCAGCGCCGACGTCGACGCGATCATCTCCGGTCACACACACCTGGCCTACAACCACTCGGTGCCCGTGCCGGAGTGGGAGGCGGAGGACCGCGCGGTCACCGAGCGTCCGGTCGTCTCGGCCGGCCAGTACGGCACCAACCTCAACCAGCTGAAGTTCCAGTTCAGCGACGACGGTGCTCTGGCGTCGAAGTCCCAGTCGATCCTGGCGCTCGCGACCGATGCCGACGGCACCGGCCCCGGCACCACGTTCGTGCCGAACTACCCGGTCGACGCCCCCACCAAGACGATCGTCGACGCGGCCGTTGCGGAGGCCGAGACCCTCGGTGCGGTGGAGATCGGTGAGATCGGCGGCCCGTTCTACCGGGCCAAGCTGGCCGACACCACCACCGAGAACCGCGGTGGCGAGTCCACGCTCGGCAACCTGGTCGCCGAGATCCAGCGCTGGGCCACCGAGACCCCCGAGGCGGGCGAGGCGCAGATCGCGTTCATGAACCCCGGTGGTCTCCGCGCCGACCTGGTCGGCACCGGGACGACGCCCCCCGTCCGGTCAAACTACCGGCAGGCCGCCACGGTCCAGCCCTTCGCCAACACGCTGGTGAACATGGACCTGACCGGAGCCCAGATCGAGGAGGTGCTCGAGGAGCAGTGGCAGCCCGCCGGGTCGTCGAGGACCGTTCCTACAAGCTGGGCATCAGCGAGGGCTTCACCTACAGCTACGTGCCTCCAGCCACCGGCGCACCTGCCGGGGCCAAGGGCGAGGTCACCGGCATGTGGCTCAACAGCGAGCCCGTCGTGCCCGGCACCACCTACTCGGTGACGGTCAACTCGTTCCTGGCTGCGGGCGGTGACGCGTTCACCACGCTGAGCGAGGGTGCCGGCAAGCAGGACACCGGCAAGACCGACCTGCAGGCGCAGGTCGACTACTTCGCCGAGTTCGCCGCCGACGAACCGCTGCCGGTCGACTACAGCCAGCGTGGCGTGGGCGCCAGCTTCCCGGCCTCCGCTCCCGCCTCGTACGCGCCGGGAGCCACGGTGTCCCTTCGACCTGTCGTCGCTCTCGATGACCGGTCCCGGCGACGTCAAGGACACCGAGGTCCAGGTGCGCCTGGGCACGGCGATGCTGGGCACCTTCCCGGTCACCACGACGGTGCAGCCCGCCCTGCCGGGCTTCGACGAGGCCGGCACGGCCTCGGTCTCGGTGACCCTGCCGGCCGGTGTCGCCTCGGGCGCCCAGTCGCTGGTCGTCACCGGGGTGAGCACCGGCACCGAGCTCGAGGTGCCGATCGTGGTCGCGGTCAAGAAGACCACGCCGACGATGACGCTCAAGGCGCCCAAGGTGGTCAAGAAGAACGCCCGGCCGACGGTCCGGGTGACGCTCAAGGGCGCCAGCGGCGCCGTCTCGGGCAAGGTGACCTTCCGCTACAAGGGCAAGACGGTCACCCGCACCCTGTCGGGTGGCAAGGCCTCGCTGCAGCTGGCGAAGCTGAAGAACGACGCCACGGTCAAGGTCACCTACACCGGCAACGCCTCGTACAACACGGTGAAGAAGTCGGTGACGATCAGGGTGCGCAAGTAGCACGCAACCGAACGGCCGGTCTGCCCGAGCAGGTGCATCACCTGCTCGGGCAGACCGCGTCCACGCTCGCCACCGCCGAGTCACTGACCGGCGGCCGGCTGGCGGCGCTGCTCACCGCCGTGCCGGGTGCCTCCGCGACGTACCTCGGGGGCGTCGTCAGCTACGCGACCGAGGTGAAGGTCGACGTGCTCGGGGTGCCGCCCGACGTCGTCGAGCGGTACGGCGTGGTCTCGGCCGAGTGCGCCGCCGCGATGGCCAGTGGGGCGCTCGCCCTGACCGGGGCGACGTACGCCGTCGCGACCACCGGCGTCGCCGGGCCCACCGAGCAGGAGGGCAAGCCCGCCGGCACCGTGTTCCTCGCGGTCGCCGGACCCGCCGGCGTGTCCGCCCTGGGGCTCGAGCTGCGCGGCTCGCGCGAGCAGATCGTCGACCTCACCTGCCGGGAGGCGCTGACCGCGCTGCTCGCCGCCGTCGGAGATGACGATCAACCCGCCCCCGCGCGGTGAGTTCCTCACGGAAGAAACGTGCCTCGGGTAGCGTTGGGCAACAGAGTCCACCGATCGCACACCCCGGCTGCGGGGACGAGACCAGGAGGGAAACCCATGGTGCTGTTTCGACGCCTTCTCGGCGACGTGCTCCGTGAGCGTCGCGTCCAGCGGGCTGACCCTGCGCGAGGTGTCGGCGGAGGCTCGCGTGAGCCTGGGCTACATCTCCGAGATCGAGCGCGGCCAGAAGGAAGCGTCCTCCGAGCTGCTGGCCTCCCTGTGCGCTGCCCTCGACGTGCCGTTGTCCGACGTGCTGCGCGAGGTCTCCGACGCCGTGGCCTCGAAGAAGCAGCCGCCGCCCTGTCGTGGCGACGCCGATCGCGGTCGGCTCGCGCCGCGGCGCGACGAGGTCGTCGCGTCCGCAGCCTGACTCAGCTCGGCAGCGGCTGGCAGCGCGGGCACCAGTACGACGCCCGCTCCCGGCCCGTCGCGGCCTGCCATCGCGACCTCGACCGGCGTGCCGCAGCGCCGGCACGGCTGCTGGTCGCGCCGGTAGACCCACACCGCGGCTCGCGCAGGTCGCCGGTGGTGGACTGCGTCGGCCCGCTCCTTGTTGACGTCGAGCATCTGCCGGGCCCGGCGCACCAGCCGCGGCAGGTCGGCGACCTCGCCGACCGGGGTGCGCGGGTGCACCCCGCTGGTGAAGCAGAGCTCGGCGGCGTACATGTTGCCGATGCCGGCCAGGCTGCGTCTGGTCGAGCAGCGCCTCGCCGACGGGAGCGTCGGGTCGCGGCGCAGCCGGCGCAGGGCCTCGTCCTCGTTCCAGTCGGGGCCGAGCAGGTCGGGGCCGAGGTGGCCGACCACCGTGTGCTCGTCGGCGGTCGGCAGCAGCTCGACGATGCCGAGGGAGAACCCGACGGCCTGCGCTCGCGGTGGTCGAGCACCACCCGGGCCTGGTGGGCCGGCCGCCGCCAGCGCTGGCCGGGCGGTAGACCTGCCAGGCGCCCTCCATCTTCAGGTGGGTGTGCAGCGTCCAGTCGGCTGCTCGCCGGCGTCGATCCGGGTGAGCAGGTGCTTGCCGCGCGACACGGTTGCGACGACGGTGGCGCCGGCCAGGTCGGCGGTGGCGAGCTGCGGGACCCGGAAGTCGGTGCCGGTGAGCAGCTGCCCGGCGAGCGGCCGGTCGAGCGGGCGGGCCGCGCGCCAGACGGTGTCACCCTCGGGCACGGCAGCCTCAGCCCCTCGCGGCGGTCGCGACGGAACCCGGCGGCGTCGGAGCGGCCTCACCGCAGCGGGGTCGAGCCCGCCGCCGAGGAGCTGCGTCGCCGTCGGCCTTCTCGACCGTGAGCCGGCCGAGCGCCCCGCGGCGCACGGCGTCGGCGAGGGCGTGCGGTGGCCGGGGTGAGCGGGTCGACCGTCGTCGCTCCAGGTGAGCAGGGTGCGGCCGCCGCGCTCGACGTACAGGGTCAGGTGGCCGTCGACCAGGACCACGATCGCGCCGGCCTTGCGCCCGGGGCGGTGGCCGCCGGCTCGGCGTCGCCGACGGGCCAGGGCAGCGCGGCGCCGTACGGGTTGGCGGGGTCGGTGGCGGCCAGGGCGACGGCGGCCGGCTTGGCGTCGGCGGGCGAGCTCGGCGAAGGTGCGCAGCCGGTCGATCGGCGCCGGCGGTGCCGAACTGGGCGGCGCCGAGCCCGTCGACGAAGTAGCCGCGCCGGCAGCGGCCGGAGTCCTCGAAGGCGGAGAGCACCTTGTAGACCGCCGGCGAACCCGCCGGGCACGCCGCTCGCTCACGACCGCGCCCCGGATGACGACGCCGTGCCGGTCGAGCAGCCGCTCGGCGGCGGCGTGGGCGCGCCGGGTCGGGTCGGTGTCGAGCGCCGGCAGCAGCGGCCCACCGGCCGGCGGTCTCGGGAGGGCCGGTGCGGCGGGCAGCCGACCCGGCCGGTGCGCGGGTGGCGGGCGGCGGGTGCGGTGGGTGGTGGTGCCGGAGCGGGTGAGCGCGCGCAGCGGGGCGAGGGTGTCGTTGCTGACCCGGCCGGCCCAGACGAGGTCCCACAGCGCGGCGGCTCAGGGCTGGCGTCGTTGGTGGACTGCCGACCGCGTCGGCGAGCTGGCGGAAGAACCACGCGCCGCCGGGCGCGAGCGCGTCGAGCACCGCCTGGTGCGAGCTCGGAGTGCTCGAAGCGGCACGGGCTCGGGCAGGGTGAGCGTGGGCCTGGTCGGCGAGGTGCAGCGCTGACCCAGCCGTCGGCGCCCGGGCAGCGGCGCCGTGGCCGGCCCAGAGCACCTCGCCGGCAGCGGTGAGCTCGTCGAGGTAGCGACGGCTCGTAGTCGCGGACCCGCGCGCCGGCAGCACCAGCGACTCGAGCGCGCGAGGCCGGCACCGGCGCACCCGGCGAGCTGGTCGATCACGCTGAGCACGCCGTCGACCCCGCGCAGCCCGCGCCGCCGGTGACGAGTGCTGCCAGGCCGGCAGGAAGCGGCCCAGCGCCTCGGGCTCGACCGGCTCGACCTCCTTGCGCAGCCGGGCCAGCGACCGGCGGCGGAGCTTGCGCAGCACCTCGGCGTCGCACCACTCGGAGCCCGGCGCCGGCCGGCCGGAACTCGCCGTCGAGCACCCGGCCCTGCGCGGCCAGCCGCTGCAGGGTGTGCCGGGCCACGGCGGCGCCGAGGCCGAGCCGGTCGGCGACCTCGTCGGTGGTGAACGGGCCGTGGGTGCGGGCGTAGCGGGCGACCAGGTCGCCGAGCGGGTCGTCGACCGGCGTCGGCGAAGACCTCGGGGGTGCCGGGCGGCACGGGCACGCCGAGCCCGTCGCGGAGCCGGCCGACGTCCTCGACGGCGGCCCAGCGCTCGCTCGCCGGCCATCCGGACCTCGACCACCCGGCGGTGCGTCGGCGAGGGCGGCCAGCCAGCCGCTCGACGTCGCGCGCCGTCGACGGTCGCGCGCGGTCGATCTCCGTCGGTGGTCAGCGGTCCGAGCAGGCGCAGCAGGTCGGCCACGCCCTCGGCGTCGCGGACCCGGCGGTCGGGGGCGAGCCGCTGGAGCTCGGCCTCGACCTCGGCGAGCACCTCGGGGTCGAGCAGCTCGCGCAGCTCGGCGCGGCCGAGCAGCTCGGCGAGCAGGCCCTGGTCGAGGGAGAGCGCGGCGGCCCGGCGCTCGGCGATGGGGGAGTCGCCCTCGTAGACGAACTGGGCGACGTAGCCGAACAGCAGGCTGCGGGCGTACGGCGACGGCTGGGTGGTGGCGACGTCGATGACCTGCACCTCGCGCCGGTCGATCCGGCGCATCAGGCCGACCAGGCGGGCAGGTCGTAGACGTCCTGGAGGCACTCGCGGACGGCCTCGAGGACGATCGGGAACGACGGGTACTTCGACGGCGACCTCGAGCAGCGCGGCGACGCGCTGGCGCTGCTGCCACAGCGGGCGAGCGCCGGCCGGGGTCGCGGCGGGGCAGCAGCAGGGCCCGGGCGGCGCACTCGCGGAAGCGGGCGGCGAACAGCGCCGACCCGCCGACCTCCTGGGTGACCAGGTCGTCGATCTCGTCGGGCGTCGAAGACGACGATCTCGCCGGTGGGCGGCTCGGCGTCGGTGTCGGGGATCCGGACCACGATGCCGTCGTCGGAGGCGACCGCCTGGCCGTCGACGCCGTACCGCTCGCGCAGCCGGGCGTTGATGGCCAGCGCCCAGGGCGCGTGCACCGGGGTGCCGTAGGGGGAGTGGACGACCAGCCGCCAGTCGCCGAGCTCGTCGCGGAACCGCTCGACGAGCAGCGTGGGGTCGCTGGGCAGGACCTGGTGGCCTCGACCTGCTCGGCGAGGTAGCCGACCAGGTTGGCGGCGGCCTACTCGTCGAGGCCGTGCTCGCGGGCCCGCGGCGTCGGCCTTCGCCGTCGGGCAGGGCGCCGAGCTCGCGGGTGAACGCGCCGATCGCCGCGCCGAGCTCGGCCGGGCGGCCGAGGGTGTCGCCCTTCCAGAACGGCAGCCGGCCGGGGATGCCGGGCGCCGGCGTGACCAGGACCCGGTCGTGGGTGATGTCCTCGATCCGCCAGCTGGTCGCGCCGAGCGCGAAGACGTCGCCGACCCGCGACTCGTAGACCATCTCCTCGTCGAGCTCGCCGACCCGCTCGCCCGGGCCCCTCGCCCCGACGAGGAAGACGCCGAAGAGGCCGCGGTCGGGGATGGTGCCGCCGCTGGTGACGGCCAGCCGCTGGGCGCCGGGCCGGCCGGTGAGGGTGCCGGTGACGCGGTCCCAGACGATGCGCGGGCCGCAGCTCGGCGAACTCGTCGGACGGGTAGCGGCCGCCGAGCAGGTCGAGCGTGGCGTCGTACGCGCGAGCGCGGCAGGTGGGTGAACGGCGCGCTGCGGCGGACACAGCTCGAAGAGGTCGTCGACGCGCCCAGGCGTCGAGCGCGGTGGCCGCGACGACCTGCTGGGCGAGCACGTCGAGCGGGTTGGTCGGGACCCGCAGCGACTCGATGGCGCCCGATGCGCATCCGCTCGACGGCGACCGCGGTCTGGGCGCAGGTCGCCGCGGTGCTTGGGGAACAGCACGCCGCGCGAGACCTCGCCGACCTGGTGGCCGGCGCGGCCGACCCGCTGCAGGGCGCTGGCGACGCTCGGCGGCGACTCGATCTGGATGACCAGGTCGACCGCGCCCATGTCGATGCCGAGCTCGAGGCTGCTGGTGGCGACCACGCGGGCAGCCGGCCGCGCTTGAGGTCGTCCTCGATCAGGGCGCGCTGCTCCTTGCTGACCGAGCCGTGGTGGGCCTTGGCGATCACCGGCGCGGCGCCGTGGGACTGCCCGGACTGCGCCATGATCTGCGGCCGGGCTGGCGCGTCCGATCGTCGACGCGTCCGGTCGCCCGCGCGCGGTCGGCGGCGATCTCGTTGAGCCGGGCGGTCAGCCGCTCGGCCAGCCGCCGGGAGTTGGCGAAGACGATGGTCGAGCGGTGCTGCTCGATCAGGTCGACGACGCGCTCCTCGACGTGGGGCCAGATGCTGGCTGCTCGCGGCCGGGTCGCCGGACTCCTCGTCGTACTCGCCGGGGGCGGTCATGTCCTCGACGGGGACGACGACCTTGAGGTCCCACTGCTTCTCGGCCGGGGGCGCGACGATCTCGACCGGGGCGCGATGCCGCCGAGGAAGCGGGCGACCTCCTCGAGCGGGCGGACGGTGGCGGACAGGCCGATCCGCTGGGCCGGGCTGCGTCGAGCAGCGCGTCGAGGCGCTCGAGGCGAGACGCGAGGTGGGCGCCGCGCTTGGTGCCGGCGACGGCGTGCACCTCGTCGACGATCACGGTCTCGACGCCGCGCAGCGACTCGCGCGCCTGGGAGGTGAGCATCAGGAACAGCGACTCGGGGGTCGTGATCATGATGTCGGGCGGCGAGGTGGTCAGCTTGCGCCGGTCGGCCGCCGAGGTGTCGCCCGAGCGGACGCCGACCGTGACGCTCGGGGACGCTCGGTGCCGAGCCGCTCGGCGGTGTGGCGGATGCCGGTGAGCGGCGCGCGGAGGTTGCGCTCGACGTCGACGGCGAGCGCCTTGAGCGGGGAGACGTAGAGGACGCGGCGTGCGCTGCGTCTTGTCGTCCGGCGGCGGCTCGGTCAGCAGCCGGTCGATCGACCACAGGAACGCGCTCAGCGTCTTGCCCGACCCGGTCGGCGCGACGACCAGCGCGTGCCGACCCGCGCCCGATCGCCTCCCAGGCGCCGGCCTGGGCCGGCGTCGGCGCCGCGAACGCGGCACCGAACCAGGTGCGGGTCGGCTCGCTGAACCGGTCGAGCGGGGACGTTGCTTCGGGCACCCCGACAGTCTTGCTCACCCCACCGACAGTCCGCCTCGCCCGGGTGAGGGGGTACTTCGTCACCCCATCAACCTCTGGACACGCCGTGGACGTTGATGGGGTGGCGAACTACCCGGTGGCGGTCCGGAGCATGGGCGGCTGGATGTCGGTGGCCGGCCCGCGGCGGTAGAGGAGGGCCGGGCGGCCGCCGGACCCCTGGCGGGCCGCGGTGCCGTGGGTGTCGGTGGGGACGACGAACCCGTCGGTGCCGAGCACTTTGCGGCGGAAGTTGCCCAGGTCGGGCGGGGCGCCCCAGACCGCGGCGGTAGACCCGGCGCAGCTCGCGCAGGGTGAACGGCTCGGCACGAAGTGAGGGCGAGCGTCGTGTACTCGAGCTTGGCCCGGATCCGTTCGGGGCGTCGGACAGGATAGCGGCGTGGTCGTAGGCCAGCTGCGGCGCGTCGTCCGGTGGACCGCGCACCAGCCGCGCGACCGCCAGGTCGAGGTCGTCGGCCGCCAGCGGGCCTCGTAGGCGTCGCTGCCCGCGACGGGCTCCGGCAGGTCGGGCGCGAAGGCGAAGTAGGCGACCGAGACGACGTGCATCCCGGCGGAGGGGGTCGCGGTCGGGGCGGTGTAGGTGCGCAGCTGCTCGAGGTGGCCCGAGGCGTCGGACCAGTCGATGCCGGTCTCCTCGCGCAGCTCGCGCCTGGCCGCTGCTCGGCGTTCTCGTCCGTGCTTGACGACCCGCCGGGCAGCGCCCACGAGCCCGCGTACGGGTCGGAGCCGCGCTCGACCAGCAGCGCCGCCAGCGCGCCGTCGCGGATCGTGAATATCGCCAGGTCGACGGTCAGCGCGAACGGCGGGTGGCTCGGGTCGTACGACGCGAGGAACTCGGCCTCCCCGGCGCTCTCCGGCTCCATCGTCGCACGGAGGCCAGCGGCGGCGTGGGTCGTGCCGGGAGCGACGCCGGCGTGCAGGCCGTCGAGGAGCCGGACCTCGAGCCCGGCCTGCCGCGCGTCGAGCACGGTGGCGCGCACGCAGTAGTCGGTGGCGAGGCCGACGACGTCGACCTCGGTGACGCCTTGCCCGAGCAGCACGTCGGCAGGGTCGCGCCGTCGTCGGTCACGCCCTGGAACGCGTGTAGGCGGCCTCGCCC
The DNA here is from genome assembly GCA_963825985.1 of uncultured Actinomycetota bacterium. Classification (GTDB taxonomy): domain Bacteria; phylum Actinomycetota; class Actinomycetes; order Propionibacteriales; family Nocardioidaceae; genus Nocardioides. The sequence continues at coordinate 255,203 of CAWGVK010000011.1, forward strand.
ATGCCCTTGCGCACGTGGTGGGTGACCCGGTCGAGGGACCAGCTCGGGTGCGTAGGCCGACCCGGCGTCGGTCGGCGACGCAGTGCACCGGCCAGGTGCGTACGAAGTCGGGGTCGGTGCCGGGCTCGGCGAAGTGGCCGCCGTTGGTGCCCTCGGCGTCGTGCCAGTCGCGGGAGGCCACCACGGCGGCGTAGTCGTCGGCGTGGGCGGCGAGGTGCTCGATGATGCCGGCGGCGACGGCCGCCCGCCGGTCACCGCGAGCGAGCCTCCCTCGACGAAGTCGTGTCTGGACGTCGACGACGAGCAGTGCCCTGCTGGTCATCGGTGCTCCTCCGGTTGACGGTGAGGTGAAGGCGGCGGCCCGCCGGCCACGGCAGCTGCGGACGCGGGCAGGCTCGCGATGACGGCGGCGTAGTACTTGCGGATCTCGTGCAGGGTCGGGCGCGTGGACGACGCGCCGGCGCGCATCGCCGGGACGTGCGCCCGGCCGTGCCTCGCCGACGTCGGTGAGGCCGTGGGCCGCAGCAGATCCGCTCGCGGCAGCGACGCCGTCGTCGCGTAGTCGTCGGTAGGCGGTCTTGCGGCCACCGACGCAGATCTTGCCGCGCGACTTCTTGGCCACCGGCCGCAGCGGGCCGTCGACCCGGTCGTCGGCGACCGCGACCAGCTTGTAGACCATCACGCCGTCGGGTGGCCGGAGCCGGTGGCCAGGCGGGTGCCGACGCCGAAGCCGTCGATCGGCGCGTCGGCCAGCGCCGTGATGACGTACTCGTCGAGGTCGCTGGTCACGATGATCCGGGTCTTGGTCGCACCGAGCGCGTCGAGCAGCGCGCGTGCGCGTCGGGACTCGTCGGCGAGGTCGCCGGAGTCGATGCGGATGGCGCCGAGGCCGGGCCCGCGACGTCGATGGCGGTGCGGATGCCCTGCTCGATGTCGAAGGTGTCGACCAGCAGCGTCGTGCCCGGCGCCCAGTGCGCGGACCTGGGCTGCGAACGCCTGCTCCTCGTCGGCGTAGGACAGCGTGAACGCGTGGGCGGCGGTGCCGACGGTCGGGACGCCGTACAGCCGGCCGGCGGCCAGGTTGCTGGTGGAGGCGAAGCCGGCGATGTACGCGGACCGGGCGTCGGCAATCGCCGCTCGCTCGTGGGTGCGGCGCGGCTCCCATCTCGATGAGCGGCCGGCCCTCGGCAGCGCTGACCATGCGCGCGGCGGCGGAGGCGATCGCGCTGTCGTGGTTGAGGACGCTGAGCACCAGCGTCTCGAGCACCACGCACTCGGCGAGCGTGCCGCTGCACCGTGAGCACCGGGCTGCTGGGGAAGTAGAGCGTCGCCCTCGCGGTAGGCGTCGACGTCGCCGCGGAACCGGAAGTCGGCGAGGAAGTCGGCGCACGTGCGCGGTGATGGCGCCCTCCTCGAGCAGCCAGGCGATCTCGTCGGCGTCGAAGCGTGAAGGCGGTCGATCAGCGGCAGCAGCCGGCCGAGCCCGGCCAGCACGCCGTAGCGCCGTCCCTCGGCGGCAGCCGGCGGGCGAAGCACTCGAAGACCGCCGGGCGGTGCGGCGCATGCCGTCGGTCGGCCAGCGAGGACGAGCATCGTCAGCTCGTAGCGGTCGGTCAGCAGGCCGGGTGAGGTCCCCATCCGCGCTCCTTGCTTGTAGTCATTATGACTATGACACGGTGTCCCTAGGGTGACCGGCGTGCAGGAGCTGCGGGAGAGCGTGCTCGCGGCCGAGGCCGCGCTGGGGTCGCGCGGACTCGCGTGGGACGCGGTGCTCGCGACGGTCGCCGGCGCCCACGGGCTGGGCAGGCCGGGCGCTGACCAGGCACTAGCTCCCTGGCGTGATCCCGCGGCGGCGTCGTCGCTGGGCGCCGTCCACGAGTCGTTGGTGGCTGGCCGCGGGGAGTCGGGCGCGTTCTACACGCCCCCGTCGCTGGTCGACTGGGTGCTCGACCGGGCGCTTGCCGACACCGGGACGCCGTCGGTGCTCGACCCCGCCTGCGGCACCGGCAACTTCCTCCTGGCCGCGCTGAGGCGGCTCGGCCCGGCCGCGGTCGAACGGCTCCACGGCGTCGACCTCGACCCGGTCGCCGTGGCGATCACGCGGCTGCTGATCCGCATCGAGGCACCGGACGTCGACCCCGCACTGCTCGAGCAGACGATCCGGGTCGGCGACGGGCTGGGGGAGCACCCGGCTGCGCCGTACGACGCGGTGGTGGGCAACCCGCCGTTCCTGGGCCAGCTGCGCACCCGGACCGCCGGGCAGACCCGCCCGGGCCTCGGCCCCTACACCGACACCAGCGCCGCGTTCCTGCACCGCGCGCTCGACCTGGTGCGGCCCGGAGGCACGGTCGCGCTCGTGCAGCCGTGGTCGCTGCTGGCCGCCCGCGACGCCGCACCGGTGCGCGCCGCCGTCCGGTCGCGGGGGGCGCTGACGGCGTTCTGGGCCTCGGCCACGCCGGTGTTCGCCGACGCCGCCGTGCTCACGTGCGCGCCGGTCGTCACGGTCGGCGCCCGGCAGGGAGGCGTGGCGACGTGGACGGGCCCGGCGTACCAGCGCGGACCCGACGTGGCCGCTCCCGACGCGGAGTGGGGTCCGCTCGTGGCGCCGGCGCTCGGCGTCCCGGCGGTGTCGCCATCGGCCCGCGGGGTCGTCGGCGACCTCGGTCCGTGCACGGCCGACTTCCGCGACCAGTACTACGGGCTGGTGCCGTTCGTGAGCGACGGCGGCTCCGGTACGCCCCTGGTCACCGCCGGCCTGATCGACCCGGCCGTCTGCCGGTGGGGTCGGGCGCCGACCCGCTTCGCCAAGACGCGGTACGCCGCTCCGGTGGTCGACCTCGAGGCCCTGCGTGCCGAGGGCTCGCTGTCGGCCTGGGCCGGGGCGCGGCTGGTGCCGAAGGTGCTGATCGCCACGCAGGGCAGGGTGATCGAGGCGGTGGTCGACGAGGCCGGCGCCTGGCTGCCGTCGGTACCGGTGCTCACCCTGACCCCCGGCGCCGACCGGCTCTGGCACACGCTCGCCGTGCTGTTGGCCCCGCCGGTGGTCGCGCTCGCCGCCGCTCGGTACGCCGGAACCGCGCTGACGGCGTCCGCGATCAAGCTCAGCGCCCGCCAGGTCGCCGCCCTGCCCCTGCCCGCCGACCTCGCCGCCTGGGACGCCGGCGCCGACCTCGCCCGCGCCGCCCAAGCCGCCGCCGACACCGACCGGCCGGCGCTGCTGCGGGCCACCGCGGAGGCGATGTGCGCGGCGTACGACGACGACTCAGCGCTCGCTTGGTGGCTCGAACGGCTCAGAACCCGCGTGCACCCGGGCTCCTGAGTCCCTACCGTCTTCGAGGCGCCGTGTGCTGTTCACGCACCGACCACGCAACAACAACCCGGCCGAAATTCAGTCGTGGAGATTAGGATTCGCACGGAGAAGGAGGTGGAGAGCGCCGATGACGACCTTGACGGGCACGGTGATGCTCTACAACGCCTCCTTCGAGCCGCTGGGCCGAGTGAGCTTCAAGCACGCGGTGAAGATGCTGGTGCGTGAGGTCGCCGTCGTCCACGAGGCGCACCCGGAGCGGATGATCGGCCCGTACCAGTGGCCGCGGGCGCTGCGGCTGGTCCGGTACGTCGCCACCAAGTGGCTGTACCGTCCGGCCGGCTACACGCGGCACGGCGTGCTGGCGCGCGAGCGGCACCGCTGCGCCTACTGCAACGGCCGCGCCGACACCATCGACCACCTCGTCCCGCGCTCGCGCGGCGGCACCTGGACGTGGCTCAACACCGTGGCCGCCTGCGGCTCCTGCAACGAGCGCAAGGGCAACCGGACCCCGGCCGAGGCCGGGATGCGACTACGCGTCGACCCCTGGCACCCGACCCGGGCCCAGGTCGCCGCCTGGAGCTGAGCGCTGCTGCGCGGGATGCCCGAGCGCGGCCAGCAGGTCGTCCAGCGGATCGGGGACGGCGTCGAGGTCGAGCGCCTCGACCAGCAGGCCGGCGTACCGCAGCTTGCGGCCGCTGTGGCTGGTGAAGAAGCGGCGCAGGTTCTGCCGCTCGGACAGGTCGCGTCGGGCGGGCTGACGTCGGAGCAGGTCGTACGACGCCAGCTCGCCCGCGGCCGCGATCACCGCCAGCACCCGCTCGTGGCCGAGCGCGTCGATCAGCTCGTCCTCGAGGTCTGCGTCGCACGCGAACAGCTCGGCCGAGCCCTCGCTGCGCTCCATCACCCGCCCGACGTACCTGTTCTCGGCCGCGTCGTACAGCACCAGCACCCGGGCGTCGGGGAAGCGGCGCAGGTGCTTGGGCAGGTTGGTGATGCCCGACATCACGACGATCTCGACGCCGGCCGCGTCGGAGAGGTCGAGACCGCGCCGCGCCGCCAGCACCTCGAGGGCGCGCCGGTCGCTCTCGCCCTCCACGAGGACGACCGTCGTCACCGGGTGACCACCGCGTCGAGCTCCAGCTCGTAGCGCCACCGCGGGTCGAGCAGCCCGGCGACGACCACCATCGTCGAGGCCGGTCGGACGTCGCCGAACACCTCGCCGTGCACGGCCCCGACGACCTCGGCGTCGCCGGCCGAGACGACGTACTGACGGGTGCGGACGACGTCGTCGACCCGGCCGCCGAGCTCGGCCAGCGCGCCCAGCGCGATCTCGAGGCACCGACGCGCCTGGACGGCCGGGTCGGGGTCGACCGACCCGTCGGGCCACACGGGCGCGGTGCCGCTGACCGCGACCACGTCGCCGACCCGCACCGCGCGGCTGAAGCCGATCGTCGCCTCGTACGGCGACCCTGAGGAGACCTGGGTGCGTGCCATGCGCGGCAACCTAACCCGGTCGTAGGTGTCGGCGCTCGCGACTAAGGTCCCGCACGTGAGCGAAGCGATGACCGGGTCGATGATCCGGGCGACCGGCCTGCGCAAGTCCTTCGGCGAGTTCGAGGCCGTGAAGGGCATCGACATCGAGGTCCGGCGCGGCGAGGCGTTCGGTTTCCTCGGACCCAACGGCGCCGGCAAGTCGTCGACGATGCGGATGATCGCGGCGGTCTCGCCGGTCAGTGGCGGCGAGCTGCGCATCCTGGGCATGGACCCCGCGGTCGACGGGCCGACCATCCGGGGCCGGCTCGGTGTCTGCCCGCAGGAGGACACGCTCGACAACGAGCTCAACGTCTACGACAACCTCTACATCTACGGCCGCTACTTCGGCATCGCGAAGCAGGAGGTCCGCGACCGGGTCGACGAGCTGCTCACCTTCGTCAACCTCACCGAGAAGGCGAGGTCGAAGGTCGAAGACCTCTCCGGCGGCATGAAGCGCCGCCTCACGATCGCGCGCAGCCTGGTCAACCGACCCGAGCTGCTGCTGCTCGACGAACCCACCACCGGCCTCGACCCCCAGGCCCGTCACGTGCTGTGGGACCAGCTCTTCCGGCTCAAGCAGCAGGGCGTCACGCTCGTCATCACCACCCACTACATGGACGAGGCCGAGCAGCTCTGCGACCGCCTCGTCGTCATGGACAAGGGGCGGATCGCCGCCGAGGGCTCGCCGCTCGACCTGATCCGCGAGCACTCCACCCGCGAGGTCGCCGAGCTGCGCTTCGGCGTCGCGGCCGAGGGCAGCACCCACGAGCAGCTGGCCGAGAAGGTCGCCGACCTCGGCGACCGGGTCGAGGTGCTGCCCGACCGGCTGCTCGTCTACACCAGCGACGGCGACGACGTGATCGCGCAGGTGCACGAGCGCGGCCTCACCCCGGTCGCCACGCTCGTACGCCGCAGCACGCTCGAGGACGTCTTCCTCCGCCTCACCGGCCGGACGTTGGTGGACTAGTGGCCGACCTGTCCTTCGCCACCGGGGTCGGCCGCCAGGTCGACTACTGGGCCACCGTCACCAAGCGGACGTGGAAGGGCTCGGCCGTCTCGAGCTTCGTCGCGCCGCTGTTCTACGTGCTGGCGATGGGGGTGCTGCTCGGCGGCTTCATCGAGGGCGACCCCGAGCAGCTCGAGGGGGCGACGTCGTACCTCGCCTTCATCGTGCCCGGGCTCGTGGCCGCCCACGCGATGCAGACGGCGGTGGGCGAGACGACGTACCCCGTCATGGGCAACTTCAAGTGGAACAAGGTCTACGACTCCATGCTCGCGACGCCGCTGACGGTCACCCACGTGGCCGGGGCGCACCTCGGCTTCGTGGCCTTCCGGCTCGCCACCACCTGCGCGGTGTTCAACCTGGTGCTCGCGCCGTTCGGCGTCTTCGGGTCGTGGTGGGGCCCGCCGCTGGCCTTCGCCTCGCAGGTGCTCACGGGGATGGCGTTCGCGACCCTCGTCTACGGCTTCACCTGCCGGATCACCAGCGAGCAGGCGTTCGGCGTGCTGTTCCGGCTCGGGGTGTTCCCGCTGTTCCTGTTCAGCGGCGCGTTCTTCCCGATCACCAACCTCGGTGACGTCGGTGCCTGGGTCGCCCGGGTCACGCCGCTGTGGCACGGCGTCAACCTGTCGCGGATGTTCTCGATCGACCACGTCGACTGGTCGACCGCCGGCGTCAACGTGCTGGTGCTGCTGGCGATCACCGCCTTCGGCTGGCGCTGGTCGGTCACGGGCCTCGAGAAGCGGCTGTCGCGATGACGGCGACCCACAGCAACCCGCTGTCGCCGTGGCAGGCCACCCGCCTGCTCGTCGAGCGCAACTACATCGTCTACCGGCAGGCGTGGAAGCTGTTCCTGACCGGCTTCCTCGAGCCGGTCTTCTACCTGCTGTCGATCGGCATCGGTGTCGGCCAGCTGATCGAGACCTTCGAGTTCAACGGCCAGCCGATCCCGTACGCCGAGTTCGTCGCGCCCGGCATGCTCGCGGCGTCCGCCTTCAACGGCGCACTGCTCGACTCGACGTTCAACGTCTTCTTCAAGCTCCGCTACGAGAAGCTCTACGACCAGATGCTCGCGACCCCGCTGCAGACCGTCGACATCGCGCGCGGCGAGATCCTGTGGGGCCAGCTGCGCGGCGGGTCGTACTCGGCGGCGTTCCTGCTCGTCATGTGCGCCCTCGGCTACGTGCACACGTGGTGGGCGGTGCTGGCGCTGCCGGCGGCGCTGCTGATCGGGTTCGCGTTCAGCGCGGTCTGCATGGCGCTGACCACCTGGATGACGTCGTGGCAGGACTTCGACAAGATCACCCTGGTCCAGCTGCCGATGTTCCTGTTCTCGGCCACCTTCTTCCCGATCACCGCCTTCGACGGCTGGCTGCGCGTGGTCGTCGAGTGCACCCCGCTCTACCGCGGCGTCGTCCTGTGTCGCGAGCTCACCACCGGCACGGTCACCGTCGACTCGGCGATCTCGGTGGTCTACCTGCTGGTGATGGGCGCCATCGGGGTGGTCGTCGTCCGTAAGAGACTCGACACACTTCTGCTGACCTGACGTCGGGCCGGCCGCACTACCCTGAACGCCATGCTGAAGTGGGTCGTCGGGGCCGTCTCCCTGCTCGTCGTCGCCCTCGCCGTCGGGCTGTGGGCGTTCGAGCCCTGGCGGCTGTTCACCTCCAGCCGCGTCGACGAGGCGCTGCCCGCGGCTGAGGGGGCGGTCGCCACCGACCCCGCCGACGCCGGCTCCCCTGGCGGCACGAAGGCACCGGCTGGCGACGCGAAGCCCGAGGTCGTCGAGCTCGGATCGGGTGAGTTCGAGGACGCCGAGCACGAGACCACCGGCACCGCCAAGGTCATCGAGCTCGCCGACGGACGCCGGTTCGTGCGCCTCGAAGGCCTCGCCTCCTCCGACGGACCCGACCTCCACGTCGCCCTCTCCGACGCCCCCAGCGGCGGCGAGTGGGGCTCCTACGACGACGACCGCTACGTCGCTCTCGGTGACCTGAAAGCCACCCACGGCAACCAGAACTACGAGGTCCCCGCCGACGTCGACCTCGACGGCCTCACCACCGTCGTCATCTGGTGCGACCGGTTCAACGTCGCGTTCGGCACCGCGCCGATCGCGGCCTGAGCGCGGCATTCGGAGGTCGAGGAGGTTCCGCTAGGAACCGTCACGAGACCTGGCAACTGATGTGGTCTCGTGACGGCGCTTGCGCGCCTCCTCGACCAGCGAGCCTCAGAGCCGCAACGCGTACAACGCGGTGTCGATCCAGCGGTCGAACTTGAGCCCGACCTCGGGCAGGACGCCGACCCGCTCGAAGCCGCAGCCGCGGTGCAGGGCCTCGCTGCCCGGGTTCGGCAGCGCCACCACCGCCAGCACGGTGTGGACGTCGTCGGCGCGCAGCCGCTCCAGCAGGACGTCGTACAGGCCACGACCGACGCCGCGTCCACGGGCGTCGGCGGACAGGTACACCGACACCTCGCGGGTGCGGTCGTAGGCCGGTCGGGGGCGGTACGTCGCGGCGTAGGCGTAGCCGACCACCGCGTCGTCCTCGACCGCGACGAGCACGTGGTCGGCGGCCAACCGGTCCGACCAGTACGACAGCGGTGGCGGCTCCAGGTCGAAGGTCGCGATGCCGTCGCGGACCTGCTCGTCGTAGATCTCCTTCACTGCCGGCAGGTCGTCGACCTGCGCCGTACGCACCGTCCAGGACATGGCCGCATCCTGTCGCACGATGGCAGGAAGTCCGACGACGGCGGTCGGTTGCCGGTGCCAGAATCCCGCCCATGATCGAGCCTGACACCAAGGACTGGACCTGGGTCCTCGACCGTCCCTGTCCCGAGTGCGGGTACGCCGCGGCCCCGGTCGAGGTGACCGACGTCGCCGACGAGATCCGACGCAACGCGGAGGTCTGGCGCCTCGTGCTCGCCGGCCCGGGGGCCTCCGAGCGGCCCGACCCGCACACCTGGTCGGCCCTCGAGTACGCCTGCCACGTGCGTGACGTGCACGCGATCTTCACCGAGCGGCTGGGCCTGATGCTCGCCGAGGACGGCCCGCGCTTCCCCAACTGGGACCAGGACGTCGCCGCCGTCGAGCAGCGCTACGACCTCGCCGACCCGGCCGCGGTGGCGCTCGACCTCGTCGCCGCCGCGAGCGTCGTCGCCGACCGCTACGACGCCGTCCCGGCCGCCGCACACGACCGACCCGGCTACCGCAGCGACGGCAGCGAGTTCACGGTGGCGACCCTCGCCCGCTACCACCTCCACGACGTCGTCCACCACGCGTGGGACGTGCGCCGCCAGGTCACCGTCGCCGCCTACGACGCCCAGGCCCGCGCCTACCGCGGCGCCTCGGCACCCGAGAACGCGATCGTGGCGGCGGCCCTCGACGACTTCGTGGGCCGGATCGGCGCCGGCGCCCACGTGCTCGAGATCGGCAGCGGGGGAGGGCGCGACGCTCGGGCGATGGAGCAACGCGGGCTGAGGGTGCGGCGTACCGACGTGACGCCCGGGTTCGTCGCCGCTCTCGTGGACGACGGCCACCAGGCCGACGTGCTGGACCCGCTCACCGACGAGCTGGGCGGCCCCTACGACGCCGTGTGGGCCAACGCCTCGCTGCTGCACGTCGCCCGTGCCGACCTGCCGACGGTGCTCACGCGGCTCGCCGGCGCCACCCGGACCGACGGCGTGCTGCGGCTCTCGGTCAAGCAGGGCGACGGCGAGGCCTGGTCGACCCATGGCAGCATCGAGGCGCCCCGGATGTTCACCTACTGGCGCCGCCCCGAGCTCGTCGACGTCGTCGCCGCCTCGGGCTGGCGGGTCGACCACGTGGGAGAGGCCGACGGGCTGCGCGGTGAGCGCTGGTTGGAGGTCGTGGCCTACCGTTCTCTGCCGTGAGACACACCGAGTTCTGGGCGCGGATGGAGCGTGCCCTCGGCCCCGGCTACTACCGCGTCTGGGCCGACCAGTTCGTGATGGCCGAGCTCGACCGGCGTACCGCGCAGGAGGCCATCGACGCCGGCGTCCCGCCCAAGCAGGTGTGGCTGGCCGTCTGGCGTGCCCTCGAGCTGCCCGACAACGAGCGCTGAGCTCAGGTCACGCTTCCGCCGAATCGACCGCGCGCGGGCCCGCCCGCCCCTACGCTGCGTCGCATGCCTCGAACCCCCCGCTTCCGCTCCCTCGCGGCGCTGGCCGCCCTCGCCCTCACGCTCGGCCTCGCCGGCTGCGGTGGTGACGACGACACAAGTGGCGACAACGGCGCTGACAGCGAGACCGCCATCAGCAAGGCCGACTTCGTCGAGCAGGGCAACGCGATCTGCGCCGACGGCAACGCCGAGATCGCGGCCGCGGCCGACCAGGTCGACCCGAGCGACCCCGCCGCCGCCGCGTCGTTCGTGACCGACACGCTGGTGCCCAACATCGAGGGTCAGCTCGCCGACCTGCGCGAGCTCGGCCTCCCGGAGGGCGACGAGGACGTCGTCTCCGGTGTGCTCGACGACGCCGAGGGAGTGCTCGACGAGGTCGCCGCCGACCCGTCGCTGCTCACCGGCGGCGACCCGTTCGGCGAGGTCAACCAGCAGCTCATCGACTACGGCCTCACCGAGTGCGGCTCGTAGTCGTGCAGGCACGCCTGCCACGATGACGGGATGAGCGCGCCCCCCGTCGCCGACGTCGCCGTCATCGGCGGCACCGGTTTCTACTCCTTCCTCGACGACCCGGTCGAGCACGCCGTGACGACGCCGTACGGCGACCCGTCGGCCCCCATCGCCGTCGGCGAGGTGGCCGGGCGCCGGGTCGCTTTCCTGCCCCGGCACGGGCCGCACCACGACCACCCGCCGCACGGCATCCCCTACCGCGCCAACCTGTGGGCGCTGCGGTCGCTCGGGGTGCGCCAGGTGCTGGCGCCCTGTGCGGTGGGCGGTCTGGGCAGCACGGTCGCCCCGGGCGACGTGGTCGTGCCCGACCAGCTCGTCGACCGGACCTTCCGCCGGGTCGGCTCCTACGTCGAGCGCGGCGCCGTCCACCTGCCGTTCGCCGACCCCTACTGCCCCGGCGTCTCGGGCGCGGTCACCGCCGCCGACCCGACCATCACCGCCGGCGGCACGATGATCGTCGTCGAGGGTCCGCGGTTCTCGACCCGCGCCGAGTCGCGCTCGTACGCCGCCGAGGGCTGGAGCCTGATCAACATGACCGGCGCCCCCGAGGCGGCGCTGGCCCGCGAGATGCGGCAGTGCTACGCCGCGATCGCGCTGGTCACCGACATGGACGCCGGCGCCGAGGCCGGCGAGGGCGTCGGCCAGGAGCAGGTGTTCGCGCTGTTCAAGGCCAACCTCGAGCGGCTCACCGGCCTGCTCACCGCCGCCATCGCCGGCCTGCCCGACCCCGCCGGCTGCTCCTGCTCGACGTGGGCCGACGACGTCGAGCTCACCTACGAGATTCCATGGGTCTCGTGACGGTTCCTAGCGGAACCTCCTCGACACCGAAGTCTCGGAGGTCGAGGAGGTTCGCTAGAAACCTCCTCGGCCACCGAAGTCTCGGAGGTCGTGGAGGCCGGCCACGGCCGTCTCGAGACCCGCGGGGAAGTTCCATGAAGATCCTGCTCACCGGCTCGGCCGGGTTCATCGGCACCGCGATCGGCGCGGCCCTGCGCGGCGCCGGACACGAGGTCGTCGGGGTCGACGTCATGCTCGAGAAGGCGCACGGCGGCACGGAGCCTCCGGCGGGCACCCACCGGCTCGACGTCCGCGACGCGGGTGCGTGGCCCGGGCTGCTCACCGGCGTCGACGCCGTGTGCCACCAGGCTGCCGTGGTGGGCGCGGGAGTGGCGGTCGCCGACCTGCCCGAGTACGCCGCCCACAACGACCTCGGCACGGCTGCACTGCTCGCCGCGATGCACGAGGCGGGCGTGAGCCGGCTGGTGCTCGCCTCGTCGATGGTCGTCTACGGCGAGGGCCGCTACGCGTGCCCGGCGCACGGCGACCAGTCACCGCCGCCGCGCGAGGTCGCCCACCTCGACGCCGGCGACTTCGACAACCACTGCCCGCGGTGCGGCGAGGCCCTGGGGTGGGCCCTGGTCGACGAGGACGCCCGCCTCGACCCGCGCAGCAGCTACGCCGCCAGCAAGCTCGCCCAGGAGCACTACACCTCGGCCTGGGTGCGGCAGGCCGACGCCTCCGCGCTCGCCCTGCGCTACCACAACGTCTACGGGCCAGGGATGCCCCGCGACACCCCGTACTCCGGCGTCGCCGCGATGTTCCGCTCCTCGCTCGAACGGGGGGAGCGGCCGCAGGTCTACGAGGACGGCGGGCAGATGCGCGACTTCGTGCACGTCGACGACGTGGCCCGGGCCAACCTGCGCGCGCTCGAGGCCGTCGTCGACGACGACCCGGGCCGGTACGCCGCCTACAACGTCGCCTCCGGCCACCCGGTCACCATCCTCGACGTCGCCCGCCTGGTCGCGGCCGGCACGGCGTCGGGGGTGGAGCCCGAGATCACCGGCGGCTACCGGCTCGGCGACGTCCGGCACGTCGTGGCCTCCCCGGCCCGGGCGAGCGCCGAGCTCGGCTTCACCGCGCAGGTGCTGCCCGCCGCCGGCCTGGCGGCGTTCGCCACGGCACCGCTGCGCGACTGAGCCTCACCAGTCCGTGTAGAAGAGGTGCTCCACGGAGATCGCGCACGCGACCTGGAGCGCCAGCCCCCAGCGGCGCCACACCTCCGGCAGCACACCGATCGAGACCGTCAGCCAGGGCAGGAACGGCAGCCAGATCCGCTCGACCTCAGCCCGGCTCATCTGGGACAGGTCGGCCACGACGATCATCAGCACGGCGGCGCCGGCGAGCAGGAGGGCCACCCGGTCGGCGCGCCGGCCCAGGGCGACCAGCGTCGCGAGGCCGGCGCCCAGCAACGGCCCGCCCGACAGGGTCAGCGCCCCGAGGTTCGCCCAGGTCCAGTAGCCGCCGGGCCGGGCGGAGGCGAGGCCGTCCCAGTACCGGTCGCGCAGCACGGGAAACGCCTCCCACCACGAGAAGCCGAACGGCACGAACGCCACGACGACCACCAGCGCAGCCACCGCCGCGATCGGCAGCGGCCGCCACGACCGGGCTGCGGCGAGCACCGCCAGGGCGAGGATCCCCAGCAGGGGCAGGCCGTAGGAGAGCATCACGCACGCCCCGAGCAGCAGCCCGGCCACCGCCGACCACCCGACGAGCCGCCCCGTCGTGCCCGCTGTCGCCGCGATGGCCAGCGTCGCGAGACCCCAGGCCGCCACCGCCGCGAACATCGCGTCGGCCGAGACCGCCATGAACACCGCGGCCGGCGTCAGCACCAGGAACGGAGCGACGCGTCGCGCGAGCGGCCTCCGCGTCCAGCGCACGGAGGGTGACCAGGACCGCGAGCGCCGTCGAGGCCGCGATCGCCGTCACCACCAGGCCGATCGCGAGGCTGCTCAGCCCCCACCGCAGCAGCACGACGAAGAACAGGGTCGCCAGCGGCGGGTGCCCCGACACGTGCACCTGCCAGCCGTCGGCGGCGCCGTACGGGATCCGGTCGACCCAGGTCTCGAGGGCGTACGGGACGTCGTCGATCGTGCGCGCGGTCACGAGGTACTCGGGCGGGCTCTCCAGCGCGTGGACGAAACCCTGCTCGCCGCGCACGGCCGCGAGGGCGACCAGCCACGCCAGGCCCACGGCGTACGAGGTGAGCAGGAGCCGTCCCCACGGCAGCCGGCCGGCCATGTCGACGGCGTACCACGTGGCGAGCGCGGCGACGGCCAGCGCCGGCAGGGTCCCGGGGCCGAACCACTGCTGGTCGAAGTACCCGATGATCGGGTCGAGGTTGTCGTCGGCGGCCGGGAGCGCGCGGGAGTAGGTCTCGACGCCGAACAGCGGCGGCACCGCGAACGCCGCGACGACCAGCGCGACCGCCACCCCGAGACCCGCCCAGGGGACGCCGCGCCCGACGTGCACCGGCGCGGTGGGGTCGGTCGTCGTCGGCACGCCCTCCACCCTAGGAGTGGTGGCGTCACCGGAACGTAAGCCTTCGGGTGGAGGCAGCGGCCGGGCGCGCCCCTACGTTGGACAGACGATGCCTGCCTGTGACCTGATCCTCCCCTGCCGCGACGAAGCTGCGGCCCTGCGCGGACTGCTCCCGCGCGTTCCACGTGACCTCTCCGTGATCGTGGTCGACAACGGCTCGTGCGACGGCACCGCCGACGTAGCCCGCTCGCTTGGAGCCCGCGTGGTGGTCGAGGACACACCCGGCTACGGCGCCGCGGTGCAAGCCGGTCTGCACGCGGCAACGAACTCCTACGTGGCTTTCATGGACGGAGACGGGTCCTTCGACCCCGACGACCTGCTGCCGATGCTCGACGACGTCAGCAGCGGACGCGCCGACTCGCGGTCGGACGCCGGCGTCCGACAGGCCGTGGCGTGTGGCCCTGGCACGCCCGGGCCGGCAACGCGCTGATCGTGGCCTGGCTGCGGCGCCGGATCGACCTCGACGCGCACGACATCGCGCCGATGCGGGTCTGTGGCCGCGAGGCGCTGCTCGCCCTCGACGTCCGCGACCGGCGCTTCGGCTACCCCGTCGAGATGCTGCAGAAGGCCACCGCCGCCGGCTGGCGGTTCGCCGAGCGGGACGTCGCCTACCACCCGCGCGCGGCGGGCACGCGCTCGAAGGTCTCGGGCTCGGTGTCGGGCACGCTGCGCACCGCGCGCGACTTCGCGAAGGTGCTGTCGCGATGACCTTCACCGTGCTCGTGGTCGCGAAGGCACCGGTCGCCGGGCAGGCCAAGACCCGCCTCGGTGCGACCGTCGGCGACCGCCGCGCCGCCGAGGTCGCGGCCGCCGCGCTGCTGGACACCCTCGAGGCGGCCGCCGGGTCCGGCGCCTCCCGCCGGGTGCTGGCGCTCGCCGGCGACCTGGCCGACGGCGTCGCGCGCCGACGAGATCGCCGCGGCCCTGCACGGCTGGACGGTCGTCGCCCAGCGCGGCGACGGGTTCGACGAGCGGCTCGCCGCCGCCCACGCCGACGCCGGACCGGGACCCGTCGTCCAGGTCGGCATGGACACGCCGCAGCTGACACCGTGCCTCCTCCGCGACGCCGCCGCCGGACTGGTCGACGCACGACGCCGTCCTCGGCCCCGCCGACGACGGCGGCTGGTGGGTGCTCGCCCTGCGCGACCCCTGCGCGGCCGCGGCACTGCGGGGCGTGCCGATGTCGACGCCCACGACGTACGCCGACACGCGAGCCGCCCTCCTGGCCCGCGGCCTGAGCGTCGCCACGACGACGGCCCTGCGCGACGTCGACACCTCGCCGACGCCGACGCCGTGGCGGCACACGTGCCCGAGACCCGCTTCGCGCCGGGCGTGGACGGGACACGTGGTCCGATGACCATCGAGCGCTCCGTTCTCCACCGTCTTCGCCTACGCGCTGCAGGGCCATCCGTGCGCGGTGGTCGGCCTCGACGAGAACCCCGAGGCACTGCCGGTCGAGGAGTGGAACGCGTCCGGCCGACGCCGACGACCTCGCCATCCTCGACCTCTGCGACGGCCCGACCATCGACATCGGCTGCGGCCCCGGCCGGATGATCGCCGCGCTCGGCGAGCGGGGAGTCGTCTCGCTCGGCATCGACGTCGTGCACGGGGCCGTCGGCCTCACCCGCGAGCGCGGCGCCACGGCCCTGCACCGCGACGTCTTCGACGACTTGCCGGGGAGGGGCGCTGGCGCACGGCGCTGCTCGCCGACGGCAACGTCGGCATCGGCGGCGACCCCGTCGCAGCTGCTGCGACGGGTCCGCGAGCTGCTCGACCCGCGCGGCCGCACCGTGGTGAGGTCGGCCGAGCCCGGCGTCCCCGACGACGTGTGGGCCACCCTCGAGTGCGCCGGCGCGACCAGCCGCCCCTTCCGCTGGTCGGTCGTCGGCGTCGACGACATCGCCGCCGTGGCCGACGAGGCCGGCCTCGCCGTCACCTCGACCACCCGGCACGGCGACCGGTGGTGCGCGGTGCTGGAGGGCGCCGATGAGGACGCCGCTCGCCGTCAAGCCCCCGCACCCGGACCGACTTCACCTCGCGGCTGCGCAGCCCGGCCGTCGCCGCCCGGGTCGGCATGTGGCTCGGCATCAGCTTCGGCATCTGCTTCCTGACCGGGCTGCTCAGCCACTACGCCCAGAACCCGTCGCAGCCGATCCCGTTCCCGACCAGCCCGTCGTGGGGGTACCGGGTCACGCAGGGCCTCCACGTCTCGTCGGGCACCGCCGCGGTGCCGCTGCTGCTGGTCAAGCTCTGGTCGGTCTACCCGCGGCTGTTCGAGCGCCCGCCGTCGCTGCGGGCCCGGCAGCTGGCGCGTCACGCGCTCGAGCGCGTCTCGGTCGGCGTGCTCGTCGCCGCCGCGATCTTCCAGCTCGCCACGGGGCTGGCGAACACCGCCCAGTGGTACCCGTGGGCGTTCAGCTTCCGCGCCACCCACTACGCCATGGCGTGGGTCGCCATCGGCGCGCTGCTCGTGCACATCGCGGTGAAGCTGCCCGTCATCCGCGACGCGCTCACCGGCGACGTCGACGACACCACCCACGACCGGTCCGACCGCGGTCGACAGGGGGTGCTGTCGCGCCGCGGACTGCTGCGCACCACCTGGCTGGCCGGCGGCGTCGCCGTGCTCGCCACCGCCGGCAGCGCCGTGCCGTTGCTGCGCAGGGTGTCGGTGTTCGGGGTCCGCTCGGGCGACGGTCCCGGCGGGATCCCGGTCAACGGCGCCGCCAAGACACCGGGGTGATCCCGATGGCGACCAGCGCGGCCTGCCGACTCACCGTGGACAACGGCGACGCGCGAGGTAGCGCTCTCCCGCGCCGAGCTGCTCGCGATGGCGCAGCACGACCGAGACCCTGCCGATCGCGTGCGTCGAGGGATGGAGCGCCAGCGGCGAGTGGACGGGCGTCCGGCTGCAGCGACCTGCTCGACTTGGTCGGGCGCCGGCGAGACGCCGACATCACCGTCGCGTCGTTCCAGCCGAACGGCCCGTCCTACGTCGTCACCACGCTGCCAGGCCAACTTCGCCGCCGACGACCGCACCCTGCTGGCGCTGGGGCTCGACGGCGAGCCGCTGGCGCTCGACCACGGCTACCCGTGCCGCCTGATCGCCCCCAACCGGCCCGGCGTCTGCAGACGAAGTGGCTCGGCACCCTGGAGGTGCGTCGTGACGGCCACCAGGTGGGGCCTGGCCGCCGTCGGCGTCGCCGTCGGGGTGTACGGCGGCTGCTGCTGTACGACGCGGCAGACCTCCGACCAGCTGTCGGGGCCTGGGCCGGTGGCTGGCCGGCGGCGTGGTGCTGCACGACGTCGCGCTGGCCGCCGTGGTGCTGGTGGCCGGGTTCGTGGTCACCCGCGTCGTGCCCGAAGCCGCCCGCGCGCCCACCGTCGTGGGCGGGGTCGTGCTCGCCTCGGTGACGCTGCTCGCGGTCCCGGTGCTGGGGCGCTACGGCGCCAAGCCCAACAACCCCACCCTGCTCGACCGTGACTATGGTCTGGGATGGGTCGGCTTCGCGACGCTCGTGGTGGTCGCGGTCGCCGTGGCGTCGGTCGTGCGGTCTCGTGCGGACAGGAAGCAGTGATGGCTCGAGTGCTCGTGGTCGACGACGACCTGACCGTGCGCGAGGTGGTCGTCTCCTACCTGCGTGCCGCCGGTCACGACGTCGACGAGGCCGGCGACGGCGCGCGCGGCCCTCGAGGCGATGCGCCGAGCGTCCGGCCGACCTGGTCGTGCTCGACCTGATGATGCCCGGGCTCGACGGCCTGGAGATCTGCCGGCGGCTCCGCGCTCACGCAGCGACGTGCCGGTCATCATGCTCACCGCGCTGGCCGGCGAGGAGATCGCGGGTCGCGGCCTCGAGCTCGGTGCCGACGACTACGTCACCAAGCCCTTCAGCCCGCGCGAGCTGGTGCTCCGGGTCGACTCGGTGCTGCGTCGCGCCGGTGCGCCGGAGTCGCCGCCCGACGTCGCGTCCGACGGCGACCTCGTCGTCGACGGCGTCCGCCGTGAGGTCGACCCGTGGGCGAGCCGCTGCCCGTGACCGGCCGCGAGTTCGACCTGCTGCGCTTCCTCGTCGCCCACCCGGTGTCGGCGTTCTCGCGCGACGACCTGCTCCGGCAGGTCTGGGGGTGGACGATCGGCGACCAGTCGACGGTCACCGTGCACGTGCGCCGCCTGCGCGAGAAGGTCGAGCCCGACCCGGCGCGCTCCGGTGCGCTCGTGACGGTCTGGGGCGTCGGCTACCGCTGGGAGGCGCGCATGAACGACCAGGTCGAGATCCTGGTGGCGCGGCGATGTCCGGCCACCGCTGTCGGGGCCCTCGGGCTCGTCGCCGGCTACCTGCTGCGGCGCCGCTCGCTGCTCTGGCAGCTCGGGCTGGTCGCGGTGGTCGCCGTCGTGGCGGTGCTCGCCGGCGTCCTGGCCGTCTCGCAGCGGATGTTCCTCTCCGAGCACGACCTCGGGGTGGTCACCCTGGTCACGGTGGCCGCCGCCGTCGTCGCGTGCGTCGTCGCCCTGGCGTCGGCGTCGCCCTGGTGCGGTTCGGCCGGGTTGCGGGCCGGCGTACGACGCGTCGGGGAGCGCGGCACCTTCACCGCCGCCCGGCGCGGCCCTGCGGAGCTCCGGGCGCTGTCCGGCGAGCTCGACGCGATCAGGACCCGGCTCGCCGAGTCGCGGGCGCGCGAGCAGCGGCTCGAGAGCGTCGCGGCGCGAGCTGGTGTCGTGGGTCTCCCACGACCTGCGCACCCCGCTGGCCGGGCTCCGCGCGATGACCGAGGCGCTCGAGGACGGCTGCGCCCGACCCGCAGCGCTACCACCGCCAGATCCGCACCGAGGTCGACCGGATGTCGCGGATGGTCGACGACCTCTTCGAGCTCTCCCGGATCCACGCCGGCGTCCTCCGCTCGAGCCCGACGCCGCTGTCGCTCGGCGACCTGGTCAGCGAGGCGATCGCCGCCGCCGAGCCCGTGGCCCGCCGCCAGGGCGTGCGCCTCGGCGGCCGGGTCGA
This sequence comes from uncultured Actinomycetota bacterium, assembly GCA_963825985.1. Classification (GTDB taxonomy): domain Bacteria; phylum Actinomycetota; class Actinomycetes; order Propionibacteriales; family Nocardioidaceae; genus Nocardioides. Next base: position 274,070 of record CAWGVK010000011.1, read on the forward strand.
GCCGGGACTCAGGTCAGCGTCGACCCTGCCGGCCTCTCCCGCGTGCTGGCCAACCTGGTGAGAACGCGATCCGACACACCCCCGACCGACGGTGTCGTCGAGATCGGGGCGCCGCGGTCGACGGCCGCGTCGAGCTGAGCGTCACCGACGGCTGTGGTGGCATCGCGGCCGAGGACCTCGAGCGGGTCTTCGACATCGCCTGGCAGGGTCGAGTGCGCGCACCCCCGACGCGTCGGCGACGGCAGCCCCGGGCCGGGCTCGGTCTGGCGATCGTCAAGGGCATCGTCGAGGCGCACGACGGCGAGGTCAGGTCGAGAACGTCGACCCGGCCGGGTGCCGGTTCCTGGTGCGGCTGCCCCGGTCGGTCTGACCTCGATCCGAGTCGCGGCGTGTCGGTACCGGTTCGAACACGTGTTCGGGCTAGGGTTTCTCCACAGGCCGCACCCGCGACGGAGCGGACTGTCGGCGCGGCTCCTCGTGGCGGCTCGCCCACAGGTCACGGACGACGACGACATCCGACACACGACGTAAGGACACACAGATCATGGCTGCTGGAGACCGCGAGAAGGCACTGGACGCCGCGCTCGCCAACATCGAGAAGCAGTTCGGCAAGGGCTCGGTCATGCGGCTGGGCGACGAGACGCGGGCTCCGCTGGAGGTGATCCCGACCGGGTCGATCGCGCTCGACGTGGCGCTGGGCCTGGGCGGCCTGCCGCGCGGGCGGGTCGTGGAGATCTACGGTCCGGAGTCCTCCGGCAAGACGACGGTGGCCCTGCACGCGGTGGCCAACGCGCAGCGCGCCGGCGGCATCGTGGCGTTCATCGACGCCGAGCACGCGCTCGACCCCGACTACGCGAAGGACGCTCGGCGTCGACACCGACGCGCTGCTGGTCTCGCCAGCCCGACTCCGGTGAGCAGGCGCTCGAGATCGCCGACATGCTGATCCGCTCGGGCGCGCTCGACCTGATCGTCATCGACTCGGTGGCGGCGCTGGTGCCGCGGGCCGAGATCGAGGGCGAGATGGGCGACAGCCACGTCGGCCTCCAGGCCCGGCTGATGAGCCAGGCGCTGCGCAAGATGACCGGTGCGCTCAACAACTCCAACACCACGGTGATCTTCATCAACCAGCTGCGCGAGAAGATCGGCGTGATGTTCGGCTCGCCCGAGACCACCACCGGCGGCCGGGCGCTGAAGTTCTACTCCTCGGTGCGCCTCGACGTGCGCCGGATCGAGACGCTCAAGGACGGCACCGACATGGTCGGCAACCGCACCCGGGTCAAGGTCGTCAAGAACAAGGTCGCCCCGCCGTTCAAGCAGGCCGAGTTCGACATCATGTACGGCAAGGGCATCTGCCGCGAGGGTGGCCTGATCGACGTCGGTGTCGAGGCGGGCCTGGTCCGCAAGGCCGGCGCCTGGTACACCTACGAGGGCGACCAGCTCGGCCAGGGCAAGGAGAACTCCCGCACCTTCCTCAAGGACAACCCCGACCTGGCCAACGAGCTGGAGAAGAGGATCCTCGAGAAGCTCGGCGTCGGCCCGACGGTCGACGCCCCCGGCCGACGAGCCGTCCGACGAGCCGATCGGTGTCGATGACTTCTGAGCCCACCGGCCGGTCGGGCTGGAGCGGCGACGTCACGTCGCGGCCTGGACCGCTCGTCGCGAGGAGCCCGGCGCGACGAGGTCACCGTCCGCGCTGTCGGAGGTCGAGGACGTTCGGCGTCGAGCCGGGGTCGAGCGAGGTCCGCGTTCGTCGAGTCGGGAGGTTCGCCAGGACGTCAGCGACCGCGACCGCAACCGCAGGCCCGTCGGAGCCGCCGCCGCAGCCCCGGAGCCGATCGAGGACCCGGCACGAGAAGGGCCCCGAGCCGACCCCGAGTCGGTGGCCCGCAAGATCCTGCTCGACCAGCTGACCGGGCAGGCCCGCAGCCGTCACGAGCTGCCGACAAGCTGCGCAAGAAGAACGTGCCCGACGAGATCGCGACCCGGCTGCTCGACCGGTTCGAGGAGGTCGGGCTGATCGACGACGAGGCCTTCGCCCGGATGTGGATCGCGCAGCCGGCAGCCGCGGCAAGGGCCTGGCCCGCCGGGCGCTGGCCCAGGAGCTGCGCCGCAAGGGCGTCGACGACGAGGTGGCCCGCGAGGCGCTCGACGAGATCGACCCGGCCGACGAGGAGGAGGCGGCGCGGCGGCTGGTCCGCAAGAAGCTGCGCTCGCTGTCGCGCGTCGACGAGCCCACCGCCACCCGGCGGCTGGTCGGCATGCTCGCCCGCAAGGGCTACCGCCGGGGGTGGCCTTCGCCGTCGTCCGGGACGAGCTGGCCGGCCGGCGAGGCGCCTGCCAGGCTCTCGTGTCATGGGCGCGCATCGTCGTCGCCGTCGGCGGCGACGAGGGACCGGTGTGGCGCGCGGGTGAGTCTGGTGGGCAGCCCCGCACGCGCCTGGCGCCGGGTGCACGGCGACCCGGCGCCGGTCGACCTCTCCGGCGAGGTCAGGCGTTCGTCGTCGATCCCGACCTCCGGGTCGCGCTGCGGGCGATGACCCGCGGCGACCTGCCCGACGTGGCCCGGTGGCGGCGGCGCCAGCACGTGGCGCGGTGGTGGCCGCCGACGGTGAGCCGAGCTGGAGGAGATAACGGCGTCGTACGGGCCGGGATCGACGGCGACAGCCACCCGGATGTGGGTGTCGAGGTCAACGGCCGCTCGTCGGGTTCGTGCAGGACTACCGGATCCGGGACCACCCCGAGTTCGCGCTCCTCGCGCCCGACCCCGAGGCGATCGGGGTCGACTACGTGGTCGGCGAGCCGGATGGTCGGCCGCGGGATCGGCACCGCGATGCGGTGGGCATGGATGCGGCATGCCCGCGGCGGCATCCCGACGTCGCGGCGTACTTCGCCGCCCCCGACCACCGCAACGGCGCCAGGCTCCGGGTGTTCGACAACCTCGGATTCCAAGGGCGTCTGGTTCGACGAGCCGCAGGACGACGGTCGGTCGCCACCATGGCGGGCTGCTCGCTCGACCTACGTCAGGTCGTGGGTTGACGTGCCGTCGCCGGTGACGCGAACGCAGCGTCCAGGTCGTGACCGCGCAGGCC
>CAWGVK010000012.1:0-124675 GCA_963825985.1 uncultured Actinomycetota bacterium
CTCGCAATTTTCCGGTAGTAATCCTGGACTCAAGTGATATCACCGCCATGGGCCGTAGATCCCGGTATCGGACGGTGTAAGTCAATACCCCGGAACTATATGAAACCCGCACACGCGTTATATCGGCACGCCGATTTCGCGGACTTTCAACGGTCCGATGTCTACGTTTGGTGTTCCGCTCCGCGATCACATCCTGCAAGAGATCGCGATGTGTAAAAACTCCGCGCACCAACGGGCTGTCGTGAATCGATGTCTCGAGTGGGCTCGCTGGCGCCTCCTGAATGGCACCGACCAGCGGGATCGCCACGAGGCAAGCTGGTACTCACTGCCAGCAACCACCGCCAATATGCCCTCTGCAGGGTCTGCCCTTGCCGAGATGGGACGTATCCAGTGCGATACATGACTAGTTCGCCAGTTTCACATATAGGCCCATGCGACTCGAAATGTTTATCATTTTTGTGAAGACGGTGATTGGCGACCGATATCCTGGCAAACCTGAGGGAATGCTTGACCGCCCCGACAACAATCCGAGTGCCCCGTGACCCCTCGGAACATCGGACCTCCGCTGTCCCCACGGACTGATACCGCCCCGCCCAAGAATGCAGTGTCTGAGTAGGTGGCCTCGGCTGGGTAGGTCTGATTGAAGGTGTAGTGCGTGCCGATGATCTTCCCACATGTCCGCTTGCCCGGCCTTGAATTCTCCGGTTCTTGGATACCCTTCGTGATTCGTCCGTAAAGGCACGCAATGTCGCCCGATCCTGCGCTCAACACGGCCTTAGCACGCCGAGTCTTACTAGGAGATTTGAAGAATCGGTTTCCGATAGGAAACCTGCGAGGCTGAGAAACCTGATGAAACTGAGCGTCCCCATACCTGCGGGAGAGAAAGTCACCAGATTCGGCAAACTCAACCTGGCGTGGACCGTAAGGGCCATCGACTCCGTCGTCGAAGTCCGGGGCACTGTAGAACGTCATCTGGTTTCCACAGTGATCCGCTGTCATCATCCCTCGCCTACCGGGGGCGGTCACGGATTGCACGGCGAATCCCGCCGTGCAGGGACTGCCCGCGCCGGTGTCGTTGAGCCCTCCGCCGGCTTTAAGCGAGGTGTTCGCAGTGTTGAAGGACTCGGTGACGATATATACGTCAACGTCCGGAATCACGATCTCTGGGATGTCCACAGCGACCTCAGCGTGCACGCCGGCAACGTACGAGTCCTTTGAAGTCGAGGTGGCTGGCGAATAGACGCTGGCAATGAGTTGCCAAATGCGTTGTCGAAATATACACCCGCCTCCGCACCGGCGCCAGCCTGAGCCACGATCGACGTGTGAGCAGAGTCGATCATCTCTTGGATCGTCGCGTCGGAATACTCGGCATCGTCGGTGAGGGTGACATCGACAGGCAAGTCCGCGACGAGGTCCACAGCATCTTGAGGAACTGGCCCGACGAATTCGATCAATGCACCCAATTGATCGTTCGGGTTCATCTCTGAGTAGGCAAACGTCGTGGGATGAGCGGTCGCCGATGGTATCGACAGCGGAGTTGAACTGCTCCTGCCACGAATACATCGCAATCGCTTGCGATTCGGAGATACCTGCTACGTCGCCGTAATCCTTGATGTCCTCAAGGGTCGCCTCGTCGACTCCATATTCGGTCATCACGGGCTCTGGCACATCTTCAGTTTCTGGATCAATCTGAAACCTGCGCCAGGTGCTCCACGTCGTGTATTGACCGTCTGCAGCACCCACTCGAAAGTCGTACAGGCGATTGGGTTCGTCACTAAGGGAACCCGCAGGCACCACCCAGTACGTTGGAGACCCGGCTGAACTTCCCTCCGCAGCATCGCCGGCGACAAGGACCTGAGTGGTTGCGTCGCGGATCTGGAAGCTGATCGTGAGCACTGTGTCATCTGAATCAGTGGCGCTCGCCGAGAGGGTTGGTTCCCACCTCTTCAGAACAAGCGGGGACTGTGAGCACGGCGCGACGCATGGACTGACGGTGACCTGCGGAGTCGTGGGAGCGCTGTTAGGAACTGTGTAGTTCACGTTCAGATAGGGACGCTTGGACGCAGGTCCGATAGAGGACACGAAGAAGAGGACGGCGTTGACTGGCCCGTTGTGCTGCTTCAGGAGGAGTCCGCGGCGCGGGATGGTTCCGGTTACCCACCCTTGGACGAGTTGGGACAAGTTACCGCCGAATGCTCGATAGCCTGTGCCGGCCCCTGCCAGATCGCGCGTGCCGTACGCCGTACCGCTGGGGGTGCCTCCGTTCCATGTTCCCATGGCTCCAGATGAGTTCCAGCTCGCCGCCCAGTCGAACTTCTTGCTAGCAGCGAACAGCGCGTAGTCGGTGGCGCCGACTCCAACGGTCTGCGTTCCTTCTTGGTAAAGATGCGCGGCAGCCGAGGTGACGTTGGCACTGCCAGGGATGGTGCTGACGTCGAAATCAGGAGACCCCGGAACTCGTCGCTCGGGCTGGTTTGTCCCGCCTTGATGTAGTCGTGGCCGCAGTGGCTCGACGTAGGAACGCTCTCGCGGATCCAGCAGTCTCGTGACGGGGGTTCGTCGGTGAGCGAGGGGTCGACGATCACGGGGTAGACCCGCTCCGTCGCTCGTAGCCATTCAGGATCGGGGGTGACAATCAGGGTCCACCCGTTGACACGATCGGCAAGTTCGTAATTGACGGCTTCGGAGAACGCGGGAGGAGACGCAGAGTCGACCATGCTTCCGGCTGGAATCGTGGAGACCACCTCACCGTTTGCGCGCTTGAACTGGATAGCCCCGCTGTCTGTAAGAGAAGGTTCTAGGTCAGGGCTCGAGTCGAGGTCGTAGACGTACGTCAGAGGGGCCGTGCCCGACGGAGGCTCGCCAACAAGAATGGATTCCTCAACCACTAGCAGTGGCTTCGTACGTCACTTCCCGCGCATTGTCCACGATGGTAAACGTGGCGACGTTTCCCTCGACGTCCGCTCCACCGTCAAGGCCATGATGCGCATAGAAACCCAGCTACCGTCTGCTTCAAAGCGCATCGGGTCGACGCCTGCGTCCACAGGCACTTGTACGGTGTAGCTGTTAGCGGCGTCTCGACAGCATATGTGGGTCCGGAGCCGAGACGAGGTTGTTGTCTACCTGCTCCCACTCCCCAGTCTCGTCCAGGAAGTTGACAGGGGTGTTGTACGTTTCGAGCGTGCGGGATCCATCCGGCAATTGGTACGTATTGCTCGTCGCAGTGGTCAGTTCCGGAACGAGTTCAGGCTCGATGGCGGTCGGTTCGTCGACGGCCGCCAGTTCTTCTCGAGTTGGAGCCGAACCCAGCTGCCCGGGGACGCCGGCTGCTTGTGGACTTGCGTCGAGCATCGACGCCGTGACTGCGATGCACGCGACCAGGGTCGCGGCCATCCGATAGTTCGGCCCTCGACTGAAAGAGTAGCGGCGAGCACGGAGATATAAGACTTGGAAGACGCGCACACAGAGCTCCACGGCGGGGTATCCGACCGGCAGGTCGGGTGAGGTGGGCCCGAGATTTCGGGGGTTGCGAGACCTAGGCGCCGCGCCTAAAGTAAAGAAACCCCCTGAACTGCAAATGGTCCGAAATGACTATCAGAGTCGCCCAATGGGACTAGTCACGCTGGCCGGTGAGGTCGGGCAAAGCGCCGTGTCCGCCGCATCACCTGGAACCGAGCGTCAGCTGAACCGCCCCGGGATGTCCGGAGACTTTGGGGTGCCCACTTCATTTATTGGAGGTGCAGTCATGACAGCAAGTACCCCCATGAGCCCAGGGAGCGTGCGGTCAGGGCGGTTGCGGAGTCGATGGCCCAGGGCGAGTACCTGTCTGAGTTCGAGGCGATCAGGACGATCGCCGGCCAGCTCGGTGTCGGCTCGGCAGAGACAGTGCGCAGGTTGGTCCAAACGGTCCCAAGTCGACGGCGGTACGACGCCCGGCGGGACGACCGACGCGATCGCCGAGACTGCGAGCTGAAGAAGGAGGTCGCCGAGCAACGGCTGGTCGCCAGAGACTGAAGTCGGCCTCGGCCTTGTCCGCGGCGGAGCTCGACCGCCAACCGAGATACTAGGCGCGTTCTTTAACAAGCACCGCCGCGACTCCGCGAAGGGGTCCACGGCGGGGCGAGTGCCGGGAGTCGGACCAACACCGAACTGATCCGGGTTCAAGGAACCCTGGAGCGGTGGCGGAGGCGGAGGCGGTGCCGCCGGCCGCGGCGGGAAACGGGCCCTTGGGCGATCGGCTGTCAATCTCGCTCCATGCTGCCGGTTTGGGTACATCAGTGCAGCCGATGTCCCTCGGGCAGCATCGCGTCGACGAACGGGGCGCTGACGTCGAGGCGTCGTCCGCTGCTCTTGAGCATCCGCTCGACCAGCTCGGTGACCTGCGCCTGGGTCAGCACCAGGTTGGTCAGCTCGTGGCGGCCGTTGCGCGCCACGAACACTCGCGAGGGGTCGTTGATCCAGATCTCCTCGACCTGCGGGTCGTCGAGGAACGGCTGCAACGGCCCGAACCCGAGACCCGCGCGACCAGCTCGCCGACCAGCGCCCCGACGTCGGCGACGGGAGCGACCATGCCGGTCAGGCTGCGCTCGTCGTGGTCACGCACCACCGTCTCGGCGATCCGGCGGACCACGCCCGCGTCACGCTGGGGGTCGACACCCTCGCGACGCACCAGCTCGCGCACGTGCAGGTCGAGCTGGTCGATCACCCGCTGGGGGTCGTCGTGCGCACGGGTCGTCGTCATCAAGCCACCCCTTCCCGAGAATCGAGGGCCTGCTTGCCCGGCACAGTAAGCGACGGCGACCGCCCGGGAACAGGGCTGACGCCGACCCTGTGGAGAACTCCGCCACCGGCGTCCCGCCAGCCCCACTCGCCCCACGACACGTGGGGCAGGGGGCACCGAGGTGGTCGGGCGCGGGTCGTGTGCCTGTGAACGACGCGGAGCCCGCTGTGAGGCACACAACTGGCCCCGGCCCCGGCCCCGGCGTCCGGCTGCGACGCCGAGGGCAACCGCTACCTCCTCGGGCCGGCCGAGTCTGAGGGCACGGCCGACGAGGCCGAGGCCCTCCCGGACGCGGGCGCCGCCGGTCAGTGGGTGGTGTCGGTGGTGCTCTCGGGAGAGTCCGCGGACCGGCTCGCCGAGGTCTCCTCGCCGGTACGCCGGCACCCAGCAACGCGTCGCCGTCGTGGTCGAGGGCGTGGTCGTCTCGGCCCCGGTGTTCGCCGGCCCCATCGAGGGCGGCGAGCTGCAGATCGCGGGCCCCGACGTCACCAAGGATGCGGCGCGGGCCCTCGCCGCGGCGCTGGACTGACGACGTCCGCGTCGACCCCGCGGCCGATCGTGGCAGTCAGCCCCTCGTGGGCGCGTCCACGCGCCACCAGGTCCTCGACCACGCCCTTCACGATGCCGAGGCCGCCGTCGCCGAGCCGCAGGCCGGAGCGTTGCTCGACGAGCTGCTCGAGGAGGGGCAGGTGCTCCTTCAGGGTTGCCGGCCCCGGCGGGTAGGCGGCGTCGCGCAGCTCGTCGGCCGTGGTGACCGCCGCGGCGACGACGTGCCCGAGCTGCCTGCCGGCGCGGTCGGCGAACGACGAGACGTCGACGCCGGCGGCGGCGACGACGTCCAGGGCGCGCAGCAGGCCGAGCTGCGCGTCGTACCAGAGTCCGAACAGTGCGAGATCCCACACGGCGGCCGCGTGCGGCGCCTCGCCGACGTACGTCGGGTCGCTCAGGAGCGCCAGGGTGTCGTGGTGCCGCTCGAACGACTCCCGCGATCCGCTGTACATGAGGGTGGCCCGGTCGGTGCCGAGGTCGTCGGGCGAGCTCTGGACGCCGACGTCGAGGTAGCCGACCCCCAACCGGTCGGCGCGTGCCGCGGCGGCCACGGCGTCGGCCGGGGTGCCGGTGCACAGCACCGCGATCGTGTGACCCGACAGGTCGCCCGAGAGCGCGTCGAAGAACTCGTGGACAGCTGCGTAGTCGGTGACCGCGACGAGGGTCAGGTCGCTCGCGGTCACCCCCGCCTGCGGCGTCTCGGCCGCAACCGCACCGCTGCGCACGAGGTCGGTCGTCCGGGCGGGCGTGCGGTTCCAGACCACCACGCGGCGACCACCGGCCAGCAGCGCGTACGCGGCGGCGGTGCCGATGGCGCCGGTTCCGGCGACGGTCACGGGGATGACGATTCGCTGACTCATGACGTCCACGGTTGAACCTCAACCCCCGTTGATGTCAAGGCGGGCGCGTCCTATCGTGCGGCCATGGACACACCAGAGCGACCGTCCGACCGTGACCGCGAGTTCCTCCAGCGATGCGTCGCGCTGGCCCGTGAGGCGCTGGCCGGCGGTGACGAGCCGTTCGGGTCGCTGCTGGTGAGCGACCGGGGCACCGTCCTGTTCGAGGACCACAACCGCGTGCAGGACGGCGATGCCACGCAGCACCCGGAGTTCGCCATCGCCCGCTGGGCGGCAGCGCACCTCAGCGTCGAGGACCGCGCCGCCTGCACCGTCTACACCTCCGGCGAGCACTGCCCGATGTGCAGCGCGGCCCACGCGTGGGTCGGGCTGGGCCGCCTCGTGTACGCCGCGAGCGCCGAGCAGCTCCGGTCGTGGCGCGAGGAGTGGGGCGTCGCGGCGGGACCGGTCGCCGTGCTGCCGGTGACGACGGTCGCCCCCGGCGTCCTCGTGGCCGGGCCCGACCCGGATCTTGCCGAGGAGATGAAGGCGCTGCACGCCGAGAGCCTCGGAATCCCGGACCCCGGGGCCTGACGGACCGGACAATGTGCGGGACGGCCCGGAGCCGCGACGCTATCTTGTCTCTGGCGCCGCCCGCCCGGAGCGTGAGGCCCGCGCAGGACGGAAAGGGTCGTACGTGGAGCACGGTGATCTCTACCGCCAGATCGTCCGATCCCTGAACGACGGCATCGTGACCCTCGAGCTCGACGGCACGATCAGGTTCGCGAACCCCAGCGCCCACGCCCTCCTCCGCGCCACCGACCTGCAGGGCCGACACGTCCACGAGTTCCTCGACGACGACGGACGCCGCCACTCCGCCGAGCACCTCGCCCGGGCCGCCGACGGCCGCTTCCTCGACGACGAGGTCGACACGATGCTCGTGCGTGCGGACGGCTCGCCGCTGTGGGTGCGGTTGCGCCAGACCGGCCTCGTCGACGGCGAGCGGATCGACGGCGTCATCCTGCGGCTGACCGACAACCACGAGACGAAGCAGCTGCTCGAGGAGATCAGCGCGAGCCGCGAGGGCCTGATGCGCGCGGAGCGGATCGCGCGCAGCGGCAGCTGGTCGTGGGACGTGAAGGCGGACAGGACCGCCTACTCCGAAGGGCTCGAGGAGCTCTACGGCGACTACGTCGTCGACCTGCTGGCGCGCGACCGCGAGCGACTGCTCGCCCTGACCCATCCCGAGGACCAGCAGCGGCTCCTCGAGTCGCTCGAGCAGCTGGTCGGCGGCGCCGAGCAGGCTGTCGACGTCGAGGTCCGCCAGCGGGGGCGCAACGGATGGATGTGGGTGCGTCTGCGCGCGCTGGGCACCTACGGTCCCGACGGCGCACTCGTGGAGGCCTCGGGCACCTACCAGGACATCACCCGGGCCCGCGACACCGAGGACCAGCTGCAGGACCTGGTGACCCAGAACTCCCTCATGCAGGCGGTCGCCACCGCCGCGAACGAGGCGACCACGCTCGACGAGGTGCTCAGCCAGGCCCGCTCACTCGTCGTCCTGCACGACGACTGGGCCCGCGCCCGCGCCTTCGTGCCCTCCGACGACGGCTCGGAGCTGATACCGCACCTCGTGGAGGAGGAGCAGGAGGGGTCGCGAGGTGCGGACGACGACGTGGTCGCCGCCATCGAGCAGGCGACCGCCGAGGAGTGCTACCGCCGCGGCGAGTCCGTCTGGGACGCCGAGCGCCGACTCACGCTCGCCTTCGCCATCCGCCTGCAGGACGAGATCCTGGCGGTGATCACCATCACCTCACTGCCGCCGCTGTACCGGCACGACATGATCCAGGAGATGGTCGAGGACGCCGCGGTCCTGCTCTCCCGGGTCGCGGATCGAGAGCGGGTCGCGCGGCAGCTGGCCGACGCGCGCGACCGCGCCGAGCGGGCATCGCAGCACAAGTCCGACTTCCTGGCCACCATGAGCCACGAGATCCGGACGCCGCTCAACGGCATCGTCGGCCTCAACGAGCTGCTCGGTGTCACCACGCTGTCCGACCGGCAGCGGCACCTGGTGTCCGGGATCGCGGTGTCGAGCCGGTCACTGCTGGACCTGATCAACGACATCCTCGACTTCTCCAAGATCGAGGCCGGCCGGCTGGAGGTCGAGTCGGTCGACTTCGAGGTGCGTGAGGTCCTGGCCGAGGTCGGCAACGTGCTGGCCGAGAGCGCCAGGCCCGCGAGATCGAGCTCCAGGTCTCGTGCAGCCCCGACGTGCCCGACGTCCTGGCCGGTGACCCGACCCGGCTCAAGCAGGTGCTGCTCAACCTGGGATCCAACGCGGTCAAGTTCACCACCGCCGGCTCGGTCGCCATCCGCGCCACCGCCGTCGCGGAGCCCGGCGGCAGCGTGCTGCGGGTGGAGGTGCGCGACACCGGCATGGGCATCACCCCCGCCCAGCAGCAACACATCTTCGCGCCGTTCACGCAGGCCGACACCTCGACGACCCGTCGCTTCGGGGGCACGGGCCTGGGCCTGGCGATCAGCTCCGAGATCGTGGCCGCCTTCGGCGGGGAGATCGGGGTCGAGAGCGAGCCCGGGGCCGGCAGCACCTTCTGGTTCACCGCCCGGCTGGGCGCCGCCACCGGGAGCACGCAGGACGCCACGCTGGCCCAGGCGCGAAGCACGCTCGGCGACACCCGGATGCTGGTGGTCGACGACAGCGCGCAGAACCGGATGATCCTGCAGGAGCAGCTCGGCTGGTGGCACGTGGCGTCGACCGCGGCCGAGGACTCCGCGGCTGCCCTCGCCGAGCTCGCGGACGCGAACGCGAACGGCCGGCCCTACGACGCGGTCCTGCTCGACCTGTCGATGCCCGGCCGCGACGGGCTCGCACTCGCCGCGGCGGTCCGCGCGGCCGACTACCCGGCCGACCTGCCCCTGATCCTCCTGACCTCGTCGTACACCCCCGCCGACGACGAGCTCCACTCGGCGGGCATCACGGCGTGCCTCACCAAGCCGGTGCCGTCCTCGACCCTGCGCGACACGCTCCTGGCCGCGCTCGGCACCGGTGCCGCGACCGACGCGCGACCTCAACCGCCGACCGCGACCGGGCAGGGCCGGGTGCTGGTGGTCGAGGACAACGCCATCAACCAGATCGTCGCCCGCGGCTTCCTCGAGGCGCAGGGCTATGCCGTCGAGACCGCCGACGACGGGGAGGCGGCGCTGGCCATGATCAGGGACGGCGCGTACGACGTCGTCCTCATGGACCTGCAGATGCCCCGGCTCGACGGCTACGCCACCACGCAGGCGGTCCGGCTCGAGGAGGAGCAGGCGGGTCACGGACGACGGCTGCCGATCCTCGCGATGACCGCCGCGGCCATCGCGGGCGAGCGCGAGAAGTGCCTCGCCGCCGGCATGGACGACTTCATCACCAAGCCCGTCTCGCCCGCGACCCTGGCCGCGGCGCTGGCCAGGTGGATGCCCGAGAAGCACGACCTCGGGGAGGGTGGGCCGGCCGTCGCCGGCGGGCCGCCCAGCCCGTACCTCGACCTCGACCGGCTCGGCATGCTGCTCTCCCTGATGCCCCACGACACCTCCTACCTCGACCGCGCGATCGGCAACTTCCTCGGCCGGCGGTCGGACGTCGTCAGCACCCTCACCCGGGCGGTCGAGGCCGACGACCCCGCTGCGCTGAGTGCCGCCGCCCACGCGCTCCGCGGCAGCGCCAGCAACCTCGGGCTCCCTGTGGTCACCGAGATCGCCACCGACATCGAGCGGATCGGCCGCGTCGAGAGCACCATCGGCGCCCTGGCCCTGGTCGCCGACCTGGCGTCCGCCCTCGCCGAGTCCGCCGAGGCGATCTCGGCGTACCGGGACTGGTACCAGTCGCGGTAGAGGCGACGGCGGTCAGTCCCGGCCGAGCGCCCGACCTGTCCCTCGACGTACGCCGCCACGAGTCCGCCGAGGGTCGGCAGGTGGTAGCCGCCCTCCTGGACGGCCACGGTCGGCAGGCCGAGCGCACCCAGGACCGACCCGGCCGCCCGGTAGCCGTCGGCGGTGACCAGGAGCGGGCTCTCGGGATCGTCGACCGCGGCGTCGACGCCCAGCGACACCACCAGCGCCGAGCACCCGGCGGCGGCGACCCAGTCGGCCAGGTCGCCGATGGCGTCCAGCCAGGCGCCGTCGGCGGTGCCCTCGGGAAGGGGGCGGTTGCGGGTGCATCCCGCGCCGTCGCCGGTGCCGGTCTCGTCCGCGTGACCCACGAAGTGCGGGAACCACCCGGCAGCGGGGTCGACGTGGACCGACCCGTAGAGCACGTCGCCGCGGTCGTAGAAGATCGCGGCGGTGCCGTTGCCGTGGTGGGCGTCGATGTCGACCACGCCCACCCGCTCGTGCCCGCGTCGCGCAGCGCCTCGGCCGCGGCCGCGGCGCTGTTGAGGTAGCACGAGCCGCCGAAACCCGCCGGCGTCGCGTGGTGGCCGGGCGGACGGCACAGCGCGTAGGCGAAGGGATCGCCCGCGAGCACCAGGTCGGCCGCGGTCACGGCGCAGTCGACCGCGGCCCGGGCGGCCTCCCAGGTGCCCGGCCCCACCAAGGTCATCGTGTCGTAGGCGAACGCGCCCGCCTCGGCGTGGACGGAGACGGCGGGCCGGGTGGGATCCCGGCCGTCATCGCCGGCGTCGGGAAGAGGTACGGCACCACCCGTGTCTGGCCGACGAGCTCGGCGTACGGGCCGCGGCGCCACCGCTCCGCGGCCCCGGACAGGAAGTCGAGCAGCGACTGGTCGTGCACCCGGGCGAGGACGTCGTCGGGCTGCGGCGTCGCCTCCACGATCCGGTGCCCGGCCCCGGTGAGCGCCGAGAGGATCGTGTCGACGCGTGCGGCCACGTCGGTGCCTGGCGTCGCGACCCCGACCCACACCTCGTGCAGCGGGTCGTGCGCACGGGTGGCGGGTGACCACACGACGGGCATCCGGTACTGATCCATGAGTCAGCAGTATGGCGCTGCGCGACCGAACTGGACAGGATGAGGCCATGCCCCGCGCACGTGACATCGGGATCGAGATCGGCGTCCTCCCGACCGGGCCGACCAACTCCGTCCTCGACGTCGCCGGCGTCGGCCTCGGGCACACCACGCTGCACCGCGACGAGGCCCCGCCACCGGCGGGCCGGGGTATCGCTCGCACCGGGGTGACCGCGCTGGTCGTGGCCGACGACGCCTACCCGCGACCGCCCGCGGCCGGCGGCGCCGTGCTCAACGGGGCCGGCGAGTGCACCGGCTTCATCGGCGCCGGTGAGTGGGGGCTGCTCGAGACGCCGATCTACCTGACCTCGACCATGCAGCTGGGCCGGGTCTACGACTCCGCCTGCCGGATCGAGCTCGAGCGCGACGCCCGGGTGGCCGACGGGGTGGTGATCCCGGTGGTCGGCGAGTGCGACGACTCGTTCCTCAACGACTGCCGCCGGATGCAGGTCGAGCACGAGGACGTCGCCGCCGCTCACGCCGCCGCCCTGGCGTCGCGGGGGGCCGGCGCACCACCCGCCGAGGGTGCCGTCGGCGCCGGCACCGGCATGTCCTGCCTGGGGTTCAAGGGTGGCATCGGCACGTCGTCGCGGGTCACGCCCGACGGGACACACCGTCGCGGTGCTGCTGCTGACCAACTTCGGCGAGCGCAAGCGGCTGACCGTCGACGGCCTGCACCTCGGCCGCCTGCTGCCCGAGGATCCGGACGCCGCAGCGGCCGGCCGGTTCGTGCATCGGCGTGGTCGTCACCGACGCGCCGGTGATCAGCGCCGACTGCGCC
Source organism: uncultured Actinomycetota bacterium (assembly GCA_963825985.1). Classification (GTDB taxonomy): domain Bacteria; phylum Actinomycetota; class Actinomycetes; order Propionibacteriales; family Nocardioidaceae; genus Nocardioides. Next base: position 11,969 of record CAWGVK010000012.1, read on the forward strand.
CGGCTCGCGCGCCGGATCGGGCTCGGGCTGGCCCGCACCGGGTCGACCGCGCACAACGGGAGCGGCGAGATCTTCCTCGGCGTCTCCTCGACCCGGCGGGCGCCCGACCTCGTCGTGGGAGGAGGGGCCCGTCGTCTGCCGGCCGGGGGCTCGACGACCTCTTCGAGGCCGTGGTCGATGCCGCCGAGGAGGCGGTGCTCAACTCCCTGCTGATCGCACCGACCACAAGCGGCCGCGACGGCAACACCAGCGAGGGCCTCGACCCGGCCACCGTCGCCCGGCTGCTCGAGGAGCACCGCGCGTGGGCACTGAGCGTGAGGTCCGGCTGCCCATGTCCGACGGCGTCGAGCTGGCGGCGACGCTCTACCTCCCCGACGACGACCGCGGCCCGCAGCCGTGCCTGCTGGAGGCGCTGCCCTACCGCAAGGACGACCTGACGTCGTCGTACGCGGAGAGCTACCGCCGGCTGCGCGACGAGTTCGGGTACGCCGTGTGCCGGGTCGACGTCCGCGGCACCGGGTCGTCGTCCGGCGACCCGACCGACGAGTACCCGGTGGCCGAGCAGTCCGACCTGGTCGCGGTGATCGCGTGGCTCGCCGAGCAGGACTGGTGCGACGGCAACGTCGGCATGTGGGGCACGTCGTACTCCGGCTTCAACTCCCTGCAGATCGCGGCGGAGCGGCCGCCCGCACTCAAGGCCGTGTGCGCGATCTACTCGAGCGACGACCGGTGGACCGACGACGTGCACTGGCGCGGTGGCGCCCTGCGGCTGGTCGACCTCGTCGACTACGACCACTACATGACGCCGATGATGGTGCTGCCGCCCGTGCCGGCCGTGTGGGGCGACGGGTGGCGCGACGAGTGGCGTCGCCGGCTCGAGACGGTGGAGCCGTGGCTGCTGACGTGGCTGCGCGAGAACCGGGACGGCGCCTACTGGCGGCACGGCTCGCTGCGGTCCGACGGCGACGGCAACGGCTACGACCGGATCGAGTGCGCGGTGATGCTGGTCGCGGGCTGGGCCGACGGCTACCGCAACAACACGTTCCGCACCGTGACGGCGTTGGGCAAGGCCGGGGTGCCGCACCGGCTGCTGGCCGGGCCGTGGGTGCACGCCGACCCGACCACGGCCTACCCCGGCCCGCGCCTCGACCTCGACGTCGAGATGGTCGCGTGGTTCGACCACTGGCTACGCGGAGCGGACTCGTCTCAGGACGACCGCGTCGAGGTGTTCGTGCGGACGGCGACCAGGCCGGCCGCCTTCCTCGACCAGCACGAGGGCTACTGGCTGCGCGACGTCTGGCCGTCGACGGCCTCGTCGACCGACACGCGATCCCTCGACGGCGAGCGCTCCCTCGCGGTGAAGCCGGACGTCGGCACGTCGGCGTGGATCGACTGCGCCGGCCACCTGCCGTGGGGGCTCTCCGGCGACCAGCGCGAGGACGACGCCCACTCGCTCACGTTCGAGTGGCCGGCCGACGGCGAGGTGCTGGTCGGTCATCCGGTGGCCCGGCTGAGGGTCAGCGCCGACGCCCCGCTCGCGTCGCTCTCGGTGAAGCTGTGCGACGTGTTCGCCGACGGCGCCTCGGCCCTGGTGACGCGCGGAAGCCTCGACCTCGCCTTCCGCGACGGCGTCCACGCGCCGGTCGAGCCGAGCGCCCTGGTGCCCGGCGAGGTGTACGACGTCGTCGTCGACCTCGACGCCTGTGCCTACGCGTTCGCGCCCGGTCAGACCATCCGGCTGTCGGTCGCGGGGTCGGACTGGCCCAACACCATCGCTCCCCCGGCGCCGGTGGCCCTCACCCTCCACGGCGGCTCGATCGACCTGCCCCGCTACGACGGGGTCGCGTGGGAGCCGGGCTTCGCCCCGGGCGCGGAGACCTCCTCGGAGGATCCGGACGACGTCTCCTGGACGATCACGCGCGACGTCCTGCGCCGGACCACGACCTGCTCGGTGCGTGCACGGGTCGACCTACGACGTCCCCCACGACGGCACCGCCACGGAGGAGTACGCCGGCGACGTCGTCGTCGACACCGTCACCTTCGCCCAGCACGCGACGGCCACGTGCACCTACCGCCTCACCTGGCCCGGCGTCGACGTCCGGGTCACCTCGACGCTGCGGATCGACGTGGACGCCGACGGCTACGACGTCACGACCGACGTGACGGCGTACGACGGCGACGAGCAGGTCTCGCACCGCGCGTGGTCGGAGCACATGCCGCGCTGAGCCTGCGGCACAGCGCTAGGGCGCACGGAACCTGAGCCGCACCGGAGTGGCCGCCGACCACCCCGCGCAGCACGGCCTGCGCACCGACCGCACGGGTGTCCCAGCCGCCGCGCAGCCGACCGCGCAGCGCGCCGCCGAGCGTCAGGTCGACGGTCATCCGCTCGCGGACGCGGTCCCACGTCGCCAGGCCCGAGACGGCCAGGCCCCGCAGCAGCCGGTAGCGCTCCAGCCGCAGCCTCACCACGTCGTTGCCGGTGTAGCTGAGAACGTGCCGCCGCGCAGGCCGACGCCGCTTCCGGAGTAGTTGTTCCACCACCGGTCCACGACGTCGGCGACGGTGAGCGCCGCGGCCGGGCCGGCCCGCCGGAGCCTCGTCGGCACGGCGCGGCCGCTCCGCGCGGGTGGGACGTCGGCCAGCGTGCGCGGCACGACCCCGAGGGCGCGCACCGGCTCGACGTCTCGTGCGCAGCGCGTCAGGCGGCGCTCCGATCCCGGCGAGCGCACGAACGCCCGCAGGATCCGTTCCGCGCACAGGTCGCGGTCGCCCAGGGCGGTGACGTGGAAGCTGTTGCGGACCACGACGTGCCGCGCGTTCGGGAACTGCCCGACCACCAGGTCGCCCTCGGCCGCGGTCGTGATCGAGTCGAGCTCGCCGCTCAGCACCAGCACCGGCACGTCGGGGTAGCCCGACGCTCGGCCGGATCGGGCCCGGCCGGGTCGTCGGCGGCGGCCACCGGCCACCGGGTGCACCAGTCGAGCGCCTGCCAGTCGGAGTCGGCGTACTCGCGGACCGTGAACGGGCCGTAGGTGCCGGGGTGGGTGCGGCTGCGCGCGGCGACGGCCCGGTCGCAGCTGCCGCTCGCGACCGGCGCCGGGCGGCGCCGTCATGTCGTAGAGCTGCGGGTAGTCGTGGCAGGCCACCGCTGCGTCGAGGCCCTCGCTGTAGTCGCGGACGGGCCCGGCGTCGGTGCTGCCGCCCGACCGCCTCCGCGACCAGCCGGAGCAGCGGGCGCGCGATAGCCGCGCAGGCCGGAGCGGAGGGCGGCGGTGAGCTCGCGGTAGAACGCCGGCGCGTACGTCGCCCCGAACGCGACGCTGGTCAGGGCGGCACCGTCGACCCGGACCGCGGGCGCGGATGCCCTCGGCGTCGTACGCCGATGCCCCGCCACGGCCGCTCGCGCACCTGGTCGAGCACCGCGCGCAGGGTGGGCAGGAACTCTCGCCCGGCCGAGCGGCACTCCGCGGACCGGCGGCAGACCTTGGTGAACGCGTCGCGCATGGCCGGGCCCTGGGTGGGATACCAGCCGGACTCGCCGTACGTCGGGTAGGCGCCGTCGAGCACGATGCTGCGCACCAGCTCGGGGTGCCGCCCGGCGAAGGTCTGGGCGAAGAACGTGCCGTAGGAGTCGCCGTACAGCGACGACCGACGTCGAGCCCGAGCTTGGCGATGACCTGGGCGAGGTCGTCGGCGGACCGCGTCGGTGCCGTAGTCGTCGGCGCGGTCGCCGAGCGAGCGACCGCACCGGCCGGCGGCCACGGGGTAGGACAGCACGAGGTTCTGCAGGTCCGGGCAGCGCAGCGGCCGCGAGAGCCCGGTGCCGCGCTGGTCGACGAGCAGCAGGTTGCGCCGGTCGAGCAGCGGGCCGTACATGGCGGCGTAGTCGGCGCCGGTGCCGGTGGTGCTGTAGCCCGGGCCGCCCTCGTGCGGCACCAGCGTGTCGATCGCCGGCTGCCGCCGCGCCGGCACGAACGCGAAGCCGACCCGCACGTTGCCGGCCGACGGGTTGCCCGGCTCCCACGGCCGCCGGATGCTGCCGCACAGCGCGCGCTGGACGATGTCGCAGGGCTTCAGGGTCAGCTGCCCGACCTGCACCTCGGCCGGCGCACGGCCGGCGCACCGGGCGGGCCGCGACCACGGCCAGCCCGACGCCGACCACGAGGCCGCGCCCAGCGACCCCGCGACCGCAGCCGCGCGACCACCTACGGCACCAGCCGTCCGGTGCGGTAGGCCCGGCCGATCATCGACACCAGCCGGGCCACGGCGTCCTCGTTGGGCGCGAACGGCCCGGGCTGCGAAGTGCGGGCTGGCCAGGCCGCGCTGCACCGACTCGCACGCCGCCCAGTCCTGCTTGTTGGTGAGGTCCCAGAACTCCACGGCACCGGCCGCGTCGGGCACCGAGCCGTCGGCGCCGGGCACGCACCAGCCAGGAGCACTCCACCCAGGTCCGGTCGGGGGCGAGCGGCACCATCCGGTGGGTCATCACGTAGTCGGGGTGCGCGGAGACCAGCAGGTTGGGCAGCAGGTGCACGTACTCCACCGCGCGTCGGCGGCGCACCCGGGCAGCGGCGTCGCGGCCAGCTCGCCGGTCAGCGACATGGTGCGCATGCCGTCGCGCAGGTCCATCGAGCCACCGACCCAGCCGCCGGGGAGGTCGTAGTTCTCGCCGGACGTCGGCGGGCTGACCTGGCACAGCTCCGGGTGGATCAGCGGGCAGTGGTAGCACTCGTGGTAGTTCTCGGAGATCGCCTTCCAGTTCGCCGCGACCTCGTAGGTGTGGCGGGCGGCGACGACCAGCGTGCCCGGCGTGTACGGCGCGAGCACCTGCGTCGAAGGCACCCAGGTGCTCCTCGAACGACGGCACCTCGGGCGACGCCGAGCGGGTGCAGCGCGTGCCCGAAGACCCAGCCCTCCCAGACCCGCACGGGCAGCTCGACCAGCCCGTGCTCGGCGAACTCGAAGGCCTCGTCGTCGCGGAAGCCCTTGGCCCCGATCAGCCGGCCGCTGCAGGTCGTAGGTCCAGGCGTGGTAGGGGCAGACGACGCTTGCGGCGGTCCGAGGTCGCCGCCCTCGGGCAGCAGCTCGTGACCGCGGTGCCGGCAGGTGTTGGCGTACATCCGGAGCGTCTCGCTGCTCGCGCACCACCAGGCACGCGACGTCGCCGACGACCACCGCCCGCTGGCGTGACCGGGCGATCGGCGCCGGCGGGGAACAGGTCGTCGACCCGGCCCAGGCACGACCAGCTGCCGGCGAACAGGTGGCGTCGCTCCCAGGCCAGCACCTCGGGCGAGGTGTAGGCCTCGGCCGGCATCATCAGCACGGGCTCGCCGTCGAGCGGCGCGCCGTGCGAACGATCTCCATCGGATCTGACGGTCACGGTGACTCCCTCGTCGTACGTCCTATGCTGCGAGCCATGAGTGGTGGGGCGTGACCGCGGAGCCGGCGCAGCGTCGAGCTGCGGCGCGACGAGATCCTCGCGTCGACCACCGAGACCGTCGACCGGATCGGCCTCGAGGCGACCCGGGTCACCGACGTCGCGAAGGCGCTGAACGTCAGCACGGCGCTGATCTTCTACCACTTCGGCACCAAGGACGCGCTGGTCGCCGAGGCGTTCGCGTACGCCGTCGAGCGCGACCTGGCCCGGCTCGACAAGGCCACGGACGCCGGCACCGACCCGGTCGACAAGCTGCGCCGCGCGCTGCGCTCCTACGGCCCGACCGGGCCGGCCAAGGGCTGGCGGATCTGGATCGACGCGTGGGCGCTGGCGCAGCGCGAGCCCGTGATCCGCAAGGTGCTGCGGCGGATGGAGCAGCGCTGGTGCGTGGTGCTGCTGGCGATCATCGACGAGGGTGTCGCCGACGGCTCGTTCACCTGCTCCGACCCGGAGGCGACCGTGGCTCGCGTCTCGGCGCTCATCGACGGGCTCTGCGTGGCCGCGCTGGTCTACCGCACGATCACCCGCGCCCAGCTGCGCGGCTGGGTGGCGGAGACGGTCGCCCGCGAGCTCGGGATCGACCAGGCAGCTGCTGTCGTGACACGTCACACCAACCAGTGGGCGGCGTAGGCGGGATCGGTCAGGGCCGGGCGGTCGAGCCGGAAGTCGGTGAGGTCGGTGGCGGTGCCGCCGTCCACGACCAGGTCGGCGAGCAGCCGGCCGAACGTCGGCGCGAACTTGAACCCGTGCGCGGCGCCGAGACCCACCACGACCGACTCGTGCCCGGGCACCGGCGCGATCACGAAGTCGCGGTCGGGAGTCAGCGTGTACTGGCAGCGCGACGAGCGCACCGGTGCACCGCTGCCCGGCAGCAGGTCGGCCACGAACGCGGCCAGGCGCTGCTGCATCGCGGGGTCGCGGCTCCGACGTCCGTGCGTCGGGGTCGACGGTCGGCCCGCCGCAGTCCTGGGCGGCCTTGATCGGTCGCCTCGCCGTAGCGTGGGGAAGCCGTAGTAGGACGGGTCGTCCATCCAGATCCACAGCGGCATCCGCTCCGGCGCGAACCGGGCCGGCTCGTCGGGCCGGAAGTAGGTGACCTGCTCGAGGGTGACCTCGACCGGCACCCGCACCCCCAGGTGCCCGACGACGTCGTTGACCCAGGCGTCGGCGCAGACCACCAGCCCCCGGCAGCGGATCGTGCCGTCGGCGGTCTCGACCTCGAGCCCGCGCTCCCCCAGGTCGTGGACGCCGGTGACCGGGCTGTGCGGGCGCAGCTCGGCGCCGAGCCTCGTCGCCTGCTCCTGCATGGTCCGGTGCCGAGCCCGGCCGGCACGATGGCGGCGTCGCGCTGGTAGAGCGCCATCACGTCATCCGCCAGGTCGAACTGCGGCCACCGAGCCGTGATCGTCCGCCGCGTCGAGCACCTCGTGCTCGATCCCGACCTCGGTGAGCGAGTCGACGTAGTCGACGGCCGGGATCGCCGCCTGCGGCGGGAACAGGTCGAGGCCGCCCACCTTCGTGACCAGCGCTGCGGCCGCTCGCGCGCTCGAGCCGGGCCCAGTCGGCGTAGGCGTCCTGGGTCAGTCGCACGTACGCCGGAGTGTGGTAGCTGTGCCGCAGGATCCGGCTGGTGTCGTGGCTGGCGCCGTTGGCGTGGCCAGCTCGAACCGCTCCAGCCCGACCACGCTGTGGCCGCGGCGAGCCAGCTCGTACGCCGCCGCGGAGCCGAGGGCGCCGAGCCCGGCGACGACGTAGTCGACCGTCCGCGTCATGGCTGCGTCGCCCAGCCGGGGCAGCAGCCAGCGCCGGATGTCGAGGCTGTCGTCCTCCATCGGCGCGAACCAGCCGTGCCGGTAGCTGCGCGACGTCATCCCGCGCTGCACCGACTCGCAGACCGCCCAGTCCTGCCGGTTGACCAGGTCCCACAGCTCGCCGGCGTCGCTGGGGTCGAAGTCGGCGGCCGCGGCCACCGGTCGGCGGCGAACAGCAGCGAGCACTCGACCGTCGTGCGGTCGGGTGCGTGCGGCAGCAGCACGAAGGCGGCGACGTGGTCGGCCGACGCGGAGACGATCAGGTTGGGGTAGACGAGGTCGCCCTTGTGCCGGGTGCGTTCCTCGGCGTCCAGGCCGGGCAGCGGGCGCGCGGGTGGTGGTGCCCGTGGTCGTGAAGGTCCAGGCGCCCTCGCGGTGCGGGATGCCGGCGTCCCAGTCGAGGTCGGAGCCGCCCCCGGTGAACGACGGCACCAGCCGGCACAGCTCGGGATGCACCGGGCCGCAGTGGTAGCACTCGTTGTAGTTCTCGAGGACACCTTGTAGTTGGCCGCCACGTCGTAGGTGAAGGTGGCTCCGACCACGAGGTCCGCGAGGCCGTAGTTGGCCAGGGTGGTGGCCGTGCGAGCGACCGACTCCGCGAGCGGCCGGGCCCGCTCCGGCGAGAGGTGCACGAAGACGAAGCCGCCCCAGGCCTCGACGCCGACCGGGGTGAGCGAGAACGCCGAGGTGTCGTCGAGCTCGGCGTGCGGCGCCGCAGCAGCCGGCCGTCGAGCCCGTAGGTCCAGGAGTGGTACGGGCAGCGCAGCGCCGCAGCCTGGCACGCAGGCCGGGCCGGACGCGGGCAGCGATCTGGCTGCCGCGGTGGCGGCAGACGTTGTACGCCGCGTGCAGCGCGCCCTGCTCGTCGCTGGTGACCAGCACCGACTCGCCGGCCACGTCGACGCACCGCGACCCGCGCGGGCTCCGCCAGCCCGAGCGCGTCGCGGCGGCCGACGCAGAACCACTCGCCGTACAGCACGGCATCGCGCTCGACGCGCCAGGCGGCCTCGTCGACGTACATCTCCCGCGGGAGCGCCTCCTGCACGTCGCCTCCTTACTGATTCACCAGTCAGTAGTGGGATCGTCTCACGGGTCCGAGTTGACGTCAGCCAGGTGGCAGGCCACGCGGTGGTCGCCGGTGGCCGCCAGCACCGGCAGGGCGGTCGTCCGGCAGTCGTCGGCCACGCGGCGGCGGCCGCCGTGCCGTCGGCGTACGCCGGGCAGCGCGGGTGGAACCGGCAGCCACCGGGGATCCGGGTGGGGTCGGGCACCTCCCCCTGGAGCACGACCGGCACGAGCCGCTCGATCTCGGGCACGACCGAGAGCAGGGCCCGGGTGTAGGGGTGGCGCGGCGACTCCAGGACCTCCTCGGTCGTGCCGCACTCGACGACCCGGCCGAGGTACATGACGGCGATCCGGTCGGCGATGTTCCAGGCCAGGCCCAGGTCGTGGGTGACGACGACGATCCCGAGACCGAGCGAGTCGCGCAGGCCGAGCAGGAGCGCCAGGATCTCCCCGCGGATCGAGGCATCGAGCGACGAGACCGGCTCGTCGGCGACCAGGAGCCGCGGTCGCAGGGCCAGTGCGCCCGCGATCAGCACCCGCTGCTTCTGGCCGCCGGACAGCTCGTGCGGGTAGCGCAGGAAGACTCGCTCGGGTGGCCGCAGGCCCGCCTCGGAGAGCGCGGCCGCCACCAGCTCGGCCTCGTTGCGGCCCTCGGGATCGCCGGCCACCCGCCGGTGCAGCCGGATGCCCTCGGCCACCGACTCGTAGACGGTCTGGCGCGGGTTGAGCGAGCCCGCGGCGTCCTGGAGCACCATCTGCACCTCGCCGCGCATCCGTCGCAGGGCCCGGGCCGAGTAGTCCAGGGGCTCGCCCCCGAACCGCACCTCACCCGACGGTCGGGCGCTGCAGCCCGACGAGCGTGCGCGCCAGCGTCGTCTTGCCCGACCCGGACTCGCCCACGAGCGCCAGGATCTCCCCGGGCTGGACGGCGACGTCGACCCCGTCGAGCGCGGTCGCGACCGTGCCGGCGCGGGTGGTGAACTCGACCCCGACGCCGGCCGCCTCCAGCAGCGGCGCGCCGTTCACTGGCGCCACTCACCCAGCCCTGAAGCACGCGGCCAGGCGGTCGCCGACCTGCAGCAGCCGCGGCTCCTCGGCCTCGCACAGTCGTCGATCACCCGGGCGCAGCGCGGCGCGAACGAGCAGCCCGGCGGCAGGTCGTGCGGGTCGGGCGGGTCGCCCGCGAGGCCGGCCGGTGCGTAGCGGGCCGCGGGGTCGCCGACCCGCGGGAAGGACCGGGACAGGGCCCGGGCGTACGGGTGCGTCGGCGAGCGGAACAGCTCGTCGGCGGTGCCGGACTCGACGATGCGTCCGGCGTACATCACCGCGACCCGGTCGCAGCGTCGGCGAGCACCGAGAGGTCGTGGCTGATGATCGAGCAGCCCGACACCGAGGTCCTTCACCAGGCCGGAGATCAGGTCGAGGATCTGCGCCTGCACCATCACGTCGAGTGCGGTGGTCGGCTCGTCGGCGACGATCAGCTGCGGTCGGCAGGCCAGCGCCATCGCGATCATCACCCGCTGCCGCTGGCCGCCGGACAGCTGGTGCGGGTAGACCCGCGACCGCGCCGCCGGCAGCCCCACCTGCTCGAGCAGCTCTGCGACCCGCGAGGCCACCTGCGACGACGAGAGACCCGGCTCGTGCAGTCGGATCGGCTCCGCGATCTGCGTCTCGATCCGGCGGACGGGGTTCAACGAGTGCAGCGCCCCCTGGAACACGATCGCGGCCTCGGCCCACCGCAGGGCGCGCAGGTCGCCCCACCCCATGGTGAGCACGTCACGACCCGAGACCAGCACCTCCCCCGTGACGACGGCGTCACTGGGCTGGAGGCGCAGCACGGTGCTGGCGAGCGTCGACTTGCCGCACCCGGACTCGCCGGCGATGCCCACCACCTCACCGGCGTGCACCACCAGGTCGACCCCGCGGACGGCGGGCAGCCGGCCCTCGGAGGTCCGGTAGGCCACGGACAGGTCGCGCAGCTCGAGCAGGGCGGTCCATCACCGGCTCCGCAGCCGCGGGTTGAAGATCTCCTCCAGCGCCTGGCCGATCAGCGTGAACGACAGCACCACCAGCACCACGCAGATCCCGGGCGGCACGATGAACCACCAGGCACCGGTGGTCATGGCGCCGACGGCGAACGCCGCCTCGAGCATCGACCCCCACGAGACGCGGGACGGGTCGCCCAGCCCCAGGAAGCTGAGGGTGGTCTCCGAGAGGATCGCGACCGCGACCGTCAGGGTCGTGTTCGCGAACACCATCGGCATCACGTTGGGGAGCACGTGCCGCGTCATCTGGTGCCACCGGCCGGCTCCGAGCACCCGCGCACGCTCGAGGTAGGGCCGCTCCTTGACGGTCAGGGTCTGGCTGCGGATCAGCAGCGCGGTGGCCGGCCAGCTGGTGACCCCGATGACGATCGCGATGTTGAGCAGCGACCGGCCGAGCACGACGGCGAGGATGATCGCGAGCGGCAGGAAGGGGATCACGAGGAACCACTCGGTGATCCGGTACAGCAGCCGCGACGTCCAGCCCTCGAAGAAGCCCGAGACCAGGCCGACGACGGTGCCGATCAGCATCGAGATCGCGGTGGCGAGCAGGCCGACGAGCAGCGAGATCCGCGAGCCCCAGATCAGCAGCGTCAGCACCGACCGGCCGTTCTCGTCGGTGCCGAGCCAGAACTCCCACGACGGGGGCTCCAGCACCCCGCCGGTCGCCTTGGTCACCCGGAGGCCCTCGCCGTCGGCCAGCAGCGGTGCCGCCAGCGCGATCACCACGAACGTGCCGAGGATGACCAGCCCGATCAGCCCCGAGCGGTGCGTGCGGAACTGGCTCCAGTTGCGGCGCCATGCCTGCGCGCGCCGCCGGCGGCTGATCTGGCGCGCGGTGAGGGTGGTCTTCTTCGCGTCCGCTGGTTGCGTCATGTCCGTACCCGGGGGTCGAGGACGCCATAGATCAGGTTGGCCACGAGGTTGGCGCCGATGACCGCCGCGGACGCCATCAGGAACGTGCCCTGCAGCACGTCGTAGTCGGGGATCGACAGGGCGTCGTACGACAGCAGCCCGAGACCGGGGATCGAGAAGATCGTCTCGATGGTGATCGCACCCGAGACCACGAAGCCGATGTTGAGCGCGGCCAGGGTCGTGGTCGGCAGCAGCGCGTTGGGCACCGCGTGCCTCCGGCGAACCTCAACGTCGCGCAGACCCTTGGCCCTCGCCGTCAGCAGGTAGTCCTCGCCGAGCTCATCGAGCAGCGACGACCTCATGATCAGGGAGTACTCGGCGAGGTAGGCCAGGGTGAGGGTGAGCACGGGCAGGGTCAGGTGCCAGGCGGAGTCGAGCAGTCGGCCGACGAACGACGGATCGGCGTCGATGGACCCCATGCCTCCGGTCGGGAAGATGCCGGGCAGCGGGCCGGCGCCGACCGAGAACCCCGCGATCAGCAGCAGTCCCAGCCACCACTCCGGCATCGAGTAGAGGGTGAGGGTGGTGCCGGTCGAGAACGTGTCGAAGCGACCGCCGCGCCGCCAGGCGCTCACCATGCCCAGGTAGACCCCGACCACCGTCGCCAGGAGCGTCGAGACGCCGACCAGCGCGATCGTCGGCCACATCCGGTCGAGGATCAGCTCGGAGACCGGCACGTTGTAGCGGATCGACACGCCCAGGTCGCCCTGGAGGGTGTTCGTCAGGAACGTCAGGAACTGCTGCGGCAGCGGCTGGTCGAGCCCGTACTGCGCGCTGAACGCGTCCAGCTGCTCCTTGCTGACGACCCGGCCCCGGGTGAGGCTGCGGGCCGGGTCACCGGGCAGCACCCGGAACAGGAAGAAGTTGACGACCAGCACGAAGAACAGGCTGGCCACGGCTCCCACGACCTTGCCCAGCACGTAGCGGCCGTAGCTGCGCCGGCGGACGCCGTGGTCGGCGTCCGGCTTGGCATCGGACCCTGCCGCCAGGGTCGTCAACGGCGGGTCACTCCCGCTCGCCGGCGGTGGCCCGGCGCCGGAGCGCCACCACTCCGCCACCGACCAGGACCAGCAGGGCCGCGACGCCCGCCCCGACGAGGAGTCCGTTGCCGCCGTCGTCGCCGTCACCACCCGACGACCCGGCGGTGGTCGACGCCCCGACCGCCGAGGCGATGCCGTCGCAGTCGCCGGCCTCGTCGGCCGGGCGCAGCAGTCGGTAGTTGAACGCGCCGTACTGCACGAGCAGGACGCCGCCGGGGTCCGGCTGCGGCTGGAAGCAGGCGAACCGGTCGGTGCGGACGGCCTGCCCGTACTTCGTGTACGCCGTCACGAGGTAGGGCGAGTCGTCGAAGATGATCTCCTGCATCTCCTTGATCGTCGCGATGCGCTGCTCGTCGTCGACCTCGCCGTTCTGGGACTGGTAGAGCGCGTCGTAGTCCTCGTTGCAGTACCAGGAGTCGGACGAGCCTCCGCGTGCGTTGCACAGGAACACCGACAGGATCGAGTCCGGGTCGGGCTCGACGTACCAGCCCCAGTGGAAGGCGTCGAAGTTGCCCTCGAGGACGACGTCGGTGAGCTGGTTGCTCTCCATCACGCTGATCTCGGACTCGATGCCGATCTCGCCGAGCCACTCCTTGAAGAACTCCATGATGGTCGCCGACCGCGCCTCCTCGGCGCGGGCGAACAGCCGGAGGGTGCCGATCGGACTGCCGTCGGGCATGGTGCGCAGCCCGTCGGAGCCGACCTCGTAGCCCGCCTCGTCCAGCAGCTCGCCGGCCTTGTCCAGGTCGAAGGTGAACGCCTCGTCCTCCGGCGGCTCCCACCGGTAGGACTCGTAGGCGGACGGGATGAACGTGTCACCGGGGACCGCGGCCCCCTGGTAGGCGCTCTCGACCAGCCGGTCGGTGTCCAGCGCGTAGCCGAGAGCGTGCCGGAAGGCGGCGTCCTCCAGGGCCGGGTTGCCGTCGCCGAGGGCTTCGCCGCTCTTGTGGTCGGCCGCGCCGGTGTTGAAGGCGATCTCCTCGAAGTACGGCGACACGCCGTTCTGCGCATGGATGCCGTCGCGCCCCTGCAGGGCCTCGACCTGGATGGGGGTGATGTCGTCGACGAAGTCGACCTCGCCCTTGATGATCGCCTGGATCGCGGGGTCCTCGCTCTTGAAGACCCGGAACGCCACGCGGTCGACGTGCGGGGCGCCGCCCCAGTAGTCGGGGTTCGCCTCCAGCACGTACGTCGAGCCTCCCGCCGTCCCCTCCACCAGCCGGAACGGGCCGGAGCCGACCACGGGCTCTCCCCCGGTGGGCTCGTTCCGGTACGACTTCACATCGTCCTCGGCCACGTCGGACCAGACGTGCTCCGGCAGGATCGGGATCGGCAGCAGCGGGAGGACGGCGTTCGGCTTCGAGAGCTCCAGCACGACCGTCGTGTCGTCGGGAGCGCTGACCGTCTCGACGGACGTCAGGTAGGTGCCCCAGTTCCCGGCCTCCGGCCCACCGTCGATGATCCGGTTGTAGGTGGAGGCGATGTCGCCCGCCGTCAACGGCTCCCCGTCGGACCACGAGACGCCCTCACGGATGTCGAAGGTCCAGGTCAGGCCGTCCGGAGACGTCTCCCACGACGTGGCGAGGGCGGGTGCCGGCGACATGTCCTCCATGGAGTAGCCGACCATGAAGTCGTACATCAGCGCCCACATCTCGTACGACGAGGCCTGGTAGCCGTTGAACGGGTTGAACGAGTCGACCTCGTCGAGGAAGGCGACGGTGAAGGTCACGGGCTCGTCGTCGGCCGCTCCCGCCGGCTGCACCGACAGCGGCCCGGCGGCGGCGATCGCGGCCGCCAGCAACAGGGCCGCGGCCGCTGCCGTCAGGGAGCGCACGGGTCTACGGTGCCGACTGTGACCACTCCGACCCGCCCGCCCGAGGCGCCGCGCGAGCCTCACCAGCACGTCGCGCACGGCGTGGTGCGCGCCGACCCGTACCACTGGATGCGCCGCACCGACTCCCCGGCGCTGCTCGGTCATCTCGAGGCCGAGCGACTCTGGTACGACACTGCCACCGGACATCTGAGCTCCCTCACCGAAACCATGCGGTCCGAGATGCTGGGCAGAGTGCCCACTACTGATCGCTCAGTCAGTTGGCGACTCCAAGGGTGTTCCTACTACATGGCACTCCCTGCGGGAAGGGAGCACCACCGGTTGTTGCGGGAATTCAATGATTCCGGGGATGACGAGGTGCTCCTCGACGTCAACGACCTGGCCGACGAGTCGGGGTACGTCGAGCTCGGGCTGTGCCTGGTCAGCCCCGACCAGAGGTGGCTGGCCTACTCGGTCGACCGCACCGGCGACGAGGTCTACGAGCTCCGGTTCCGCGATCTCGAGACCGGCGCGGACCTGCCCGACGCGGCTTCTCGCACCTACTACGGAGGGGCGTGGAGCGTCGGCTCCGACCACTTCTTCTACACGGTGCACGACGACGCCTACCGCCCGTTCCAGGTCTGGCGGCACGCCCTCGGCACACCCGTGGCCGACGACGCGCTCGTGCTCGAGGAGCCGGACGAGCGGTTCGAGCTGGGCGTGCGCGCCACCCGCAGCGGGGCCCTGGTCGTGATCTGGGCGGAGAGCCGCGACACCCGGGAGGTGTGGGTGGTCGACGCCGCGGCCCCGACGTCGCCGCCACGCTCGGTCGGCGGCCGGCGTCCGGGCATCGAGTACCACGCGGAGCACGCGCTGCTCGCGGACGGCACCGACACGCTGCTGCTGGTCACCAACGACGGCGCCACCGAGTTCCGGCTCGCGCGCTGCCCGGTGCCGCGCGCGGCCGACCAGGACCACACGTCGTGGTCGCCGGCCCGGTCCGAGCGACCCGAGGATCGGCTCGAGCGGGTGGACGCCTTCGCCGGTCACGCCGTGCTCAGCTTCAGGTCGCAGACGCAGCACCGCCTGCGCCTGGTGCCCCTGGACGCACTCGACTCCGACGGCATCGTCGTCGCGTCGGCGTACGAGTGCGGCACGGTGGCGATCGGCCCCAACACCGACTACGACGCCACGTCGGTGACCGTCGAGGACCAGTCGTACGTCGAGCCGCCGGTCTGGTCGGACGTCGACCTCCGCACCGGCGTCCGCACCGAACGACTCCGCCGCGAGGCTCCGAGCCACGACCCGTCGTCGTACGTCTGTGAGGGCCGGTCCGTGCCCGCCCCTGACGGCACCCTGGTGCCGGTCACGCTGGTGCGGCACCGCGACACCCCGCTCGACGGCACCGCCCCCGCGCTGCTCTACGGCTACGGCGCCTACGAGTCCGTCTACCCCGACCAGGAGTGGGATCCCGCGATCCCCTCGCTGCTGGACCGCGGTGTGGTCTACGTGCACGCCCACGTGCGTGGCGGCGGTGAGGGTGGCCGGCGCTGGTGGCTCGGTGGCCGACTCGCGCACAAGCAGCACACGTTCGGCGACTACGTCGCGGTGGCCGACGGGCTGGCCGACGAGCTGTCCGGTGTCGTCGACGGCGCCCGGCTCGCGAGCCGCGGGCTGAGCGCCGGCGGACTGCTGCAGGGCGCGGTGTTCAGCCAGCGGCCCGACCGCTGGCGCGCGGTGGTCGCCGAGGTGCCGTTCGTCGACGTGGTGACCACGATGTTCGACGCGTCGATCCCGCTGACCGTGACGGAGTGGGACGAGTGGGGCGACCCGCGCCGGCGCGAGGAGTTCGACTGGCTGCTCGCCTACTCGCCGTACGACAACCCGCCGACCGGCCCGCGCCCCGACCTGCTCGTCACCGGCGCACTCCACGACCCCCGGGTGATGGTGTTCGAACCCGCCAAGTGGGTCGCCCGCCTGCGCGAGACCGACCCCGCGTGGTCGCCGCGCTGCCTGTTCCGAGTGGAGACGGGAGCCGGCGCCCACGTCGGGCCCGCGGGTCGCTACGCGCACCTCGGCTACGAGGCGGAGATCTACGCCTGGGTCCTGGACCGGCTCGACCTCACTACTGACTCTCAGGTCAGTAGCCACTAACCTGGGGACGCGATGATCACCACGACACCGTTCCACCCGCGCCTGAGCGAGCTCAACACCCAGGGCCTCTACACGCACTGGCAGGGGCAGCTGTCCGCACGTCGCTACACCAGTGCGCCGAAGCACGAGTACTTCGCGGTGCGCAACGCCGTCGGCGTCTTCGACACCTCGCCGCTGTACAAGTACCGCGTCACCGGTCCGGACGCCGAGCGGCTGCTGTCGGGCGCGCTCGTCCGCGACGTACGGACCTGTCGACCGGGCCAGGCGCACTACACGGCGTGGTGCGACGACCGCGGCTTCGTGATGCACGACGGCGTGGTGTTCCGGCACGCTGCCGACGACTTCCTGCTGACCGCCGGGCGGCCCGCGCTCTCGTGGTTCCAGGAGCTGGGCGCCGGGCTGCGGGTGCAGCTCGAGGACGTGTCCGACGCCTACGGGATGCTCGCCGTGCAGGGTCCGCGCTCGCGTGCCGTGGTGGCCGCCCTGATGCCCGAGGCCGGGTCGCTCGCCTACTTCGACCACGTGCCCGCCAAGGTCGCCGACACCGCGGTCACGCTGTCGCGCACCGGCTACACCGGCGACCTCGGCTTCGAGATCACGGTCGCTGCCGACGGTGCCGTCGACGTGCTCGACGCCGTGCTGGAGGCGGGCGCGCCGCACAGCATCCGGCCCTTCGGCGAGGAGGCGCTGATGACGCTGCGGATCGAGGCCGGCCTCCCGCTCGTCGACATCGAGTGGCACGACGCCCGGCTCGCCCTGAGCGACGCCGACTGCGTGACGCCCAAGGAGCTCGGCCTCGGCTGGATGCTGCGCGGCGTCCGCGACGGCTCCCGCCGGTTCGTGGGCTCCGAGGCGATCCGCCGCGAGCTCGTCGACGGCACGTCGCGCTGGGCCACCACCGGCCTCGTCGTCGACCCCGCAGCCTGGGACCGGCTGTATCGCGACGCGGGCCTGTTCCCCCCGAAGTCCGAGCACCCGCTCCCCTACGACTCGATGGTGCTCGACGACGACCGGGCCGAGATCGGCTACTGCACCAGCTTCGTCTACTCCCCGATGCTCCAGCGACACGTCGGCATCGCCCGGGTGCGCCCCGACCTCGCGGCGGCCGGCACCGACCTGCGGCTCGAGCTCGCGGTCGCCCACCACAACACGACGGTCCGGGTCACCACGACCTCGATGCCGTTCTTCGACCCTGAGAGGAAGAAGCAATGAGCTCCCACGACTTCGACGCGATCGTCGTCGGCGGCGGTCACAACGGCCTCACCCACGCGGCGTACCTCGGCAAGGCCGGGCTGCGCACGCTGGTGCTGGAGAAGAACGACCTCGTGGGCGGCGCCGCCATCACCGAGGAGGTGATGCCCGGCTTCTCGTTCACGACGTTCTCGTACGCCCTCAGCCTGCTGAGGCCGGAGATCATCCACGAGCTCGACCTGGTGAAGCACGGCTTCCTGCCGCTGATGATGCCGTCGTCGTTCCACCCGACCGGCGACGGCGACTACCTGCTGTTCGGCGACGACCACGCTCAGAACCTGCAGGAGATCCGTCGGCACTCGCCGCGCGACGCGGATGCCTACGAGCGCTACCACCACGACCTCGACCGGGTGTGCCGCGCGGTCCGTCCGCTCTTCGACAACGCGCCGCCCGACATCTTCGGCAGCGACCCCGAGGACGCCGTCGACGTGAAGTGGCTGGTCGACCACCTCGGTGGGATCGACCGCAAGACGATGCACGACGTCGTCCGGCTGCTCACCGGCAGCGCCGCGGACTGGCTCGACGACTACTTCCACCACGAGGCGATCAAGGGCTACCACGCGTCGTCCTCGATCATCGGCTCGAAGGTCGGCCCGATGTCGCCCGGCTCCGCCCTGGTGCTGCTCTTCCACAAGCTGGGCGAGCACGACGGCGACCTCGGTTCGTGGGCGTTCCACAAGGGCGGCAACGGCGGCTTCACCCAGGTGCTCGCCCGGGCGGCTCAGGCCAACGGCGCCGAGATCCGGCTCGGCGCCCCCGTGTCGTCGGTGCTGACCGACGGCGGACGCGCCGTCGGTGTCGTGCTGGACGACGGCACCGAGTTCCGCGCGCCGGTCGTGGTCTCGGCCCTGGACCCGCGGCGTACCTTCCTCGAGCTCGTCGAGCCGCGCGAGCTGCCGCTCGACCTGGTCGACAACGTGCGCCGGATGAAGTTCCGCGGCGTCTCGGCCAAGGTCAACTTCGCCCTCGACGGGCTGCCGGTCTTCCCGGCCCTGCCGGACACGGTCGACCACTACGGCGGCTTCCTCAACATCGGCCCCACCATCGAGTACGTCGAGCGGGCCTTCGACGCCGCGAAGTACGGCTGGTACTCCGAGCGGCCGTTCATCGACGCCGCGATCCAGTCGGTGGTCGACCCCGACATGGCCCCACCCGGGAAGCACGTCATGTCGTGCTTCGTGCAGTACGCGCCGTACGAGCTGAAGGGCAGCGACTGGGAGACCGAGCGCGAGCCGTTCGGCGACCGGGCGCAGGCGGTGCTCGAGTCGCACTTCCCGGGCTTCGGTGACCTGGTCCTGCACCGCGAGGTCGTGACGCCGGTCGACATCGAGGCCCGCACCGGGCTGAGCGAGGGCAACATCTTCGCCGGGGAGTTCCTGGCCCCGCAGATGTACTTCTTCCGGCCCGCGCCGGGCTGGAGCCGGTACGCGACGCCGATCGACGGCTACTACCAGTGCGGCTCCGGCACCCACCCGGGCGGCTGCGTGATCGGCGCGCCCGGCAAGCTCGCCAGCCAGCGGGTCCTGCGCGACCTCGCGCGCTGACCGGGCTAGCCAGGCACGTACCGGTCGCTGCCGGCGATGATCCGTTGGATCTCCGACTTCAGGTGCAGCGCCAGGTCGCGGCACGGGTCGGCGGCCACGTCGATGCCCTCGACCTCGCGGTGGACCGAGCCGAGGACGAAGATGTTCTCGTCGTTGTACTCGTTGGCCGGCGCGGTGTAGTTGAAGCTGCCGGCCACCACGACCCGTTCGTCGATCACCATCAGCTTGTGGTGGACCTTGCGCAGGTCGGCGAAGACACCGGTCCGGCGCGGCACGTAGAGCTCGATGTTGGGGTGCGCCAGCCACCGCGGAGCGGCCCAGTCCTGGGCGGCCTGCCCCGGGTCGAGCACACCCTTGATCTTCATGCCGCCGCGGGCCAGGGCCAGCATGGCGTCGTCGATGCCGGAGGAGCCGGCGAAGGTGAAGATCGCGAAGTAGGTCTCCCGGGTGCCGGTGAGCATCTGCTTCATGATCTCGAGCTCGGGAGTGTGGTCGGGGGCGAAGAGGATCTTGACCGGGACGCCGGCCAGGTCGTAGACCCTCGGCACGGCGCCGTGCAGCCCGCGCCCGAACGATCCGCGCCGCAGCTGGTCGACCTCCTCGGCGTACTGGCGGCACACGTAGGAGTTGTGGAAGACGAAGACGTGGTTGAGGTTGCGGTGGGTGTCGGTCACGGTGAAGTTCGCGGAGCCGCTCAGCAGGGCCGACGTCGCGGACGCCGCTCCTCGGTAGTCACGCAGGATGAACTTCTGGTGGAAGATCTTCGGGTTGTAGTCACCGCGCACCTGGACGTCGGAGCGCAGCAGCGCCGAGAGGATCCGGCGGTTCTCGGCCAGCTCGGTGTCGTCCTCGTCCCACTGCACCCGGTGCAGCGCCTCCGCCGCGCTCTCCCCCGTGCGAGGCGTCGGCGGCTTCGGCGGGTTGCCCGGCAGCGAGGTGCGCAGGTAGTCCTGCTCGAGGAAGAGGTCCACCTGGACGCCGCGCCAGCTCGCGTCGAGGATCGCCTGGGCGATCACCGGGTTGTCGATCTCCTGGATCGCGATGTCGAGCGTCTTCTTCGCCCCGCGCACGAACTCCACGATCACGCTCTCGAGGTCGTCGGCGGCTCCGAGCTCGGTCGGGCCCACGTAGGCCTCGATCTTCCCGTTCGCGAAAGCAGTCATGGCGCGCCCCTTCGGTCCCGACCAGCGTGCTCCGTCGTCGGGGCGACGCGCCGCACCGACGCCACATTTACCCCAGGCGGCGGACGCCGGGCTCGGCCTGGGCTCAGGCCAGCGCGTAGACCGCCAGGGAGAAGCCGACGTAGTGGGCGGCGAAGGCGAGCACGGTGAACACGTGGAAGACCTCGTGGAAGCCGAACATGGTCGGCCACGGGTTCGGCCGCTTGAAGCCGTAGACCAGGGCACCCACGGTGTAGAGGGCCCCGCCGCTCGCGAGCATGGCCAGGACCGCCGGGCCGACGTGGGCACCCAGCGCCGAGGCGCCGTCGACGAAGTCGGGCGTGAACAGGACGGCGCCCCACCCGAGCACCACGTAGGCGAGGGGTGACACCCAGCGCGGCGCCCGCGGCCAGGCCAGGTGGGTGGCGATCCCCACCGCGGCACCACCCCCGGCGATCACGATCAGGGCGAGACGTTCGGTCCCCTCAAGGAGAAGCAGGCTGAACGCCGTGCACGAGCCGGCGATCATCACGAAGATGTTGCAGTAGTCGAGCCGCCGCAGCACCGTGCGCCAGCGGGTCGACCACGAGCCGCAGTGGTAGGTCGCGGACGTCGCGAAGAGCAGCACCGCCGAGCTCACGAACACGATCGACCCGAGCCGCGTCGTCGTCGTGGGCGAGAGCAGGACCAGGACGATGCCGGCGGCCAGGGCCAAGGGTGCGGCCCCGAGGTGCAGCCACCCCCGCAGCCGGGGCTTGACCTCCTCCACGACCTCGCGGAGATGGCCGATCGCGTCGCCTCTCAGGGCGGACCCGGATGTTCGGTGCGTCATGGAGGACTCCAAGACACGCACGGGTCCGGGGCGTGGCTCTGTAGCGAGGCGGATGGGCTGACCCCTTCAATGTACTCAGGGACGCCAGCCGGCTCGCGCGGGCTGGGCGTCGGCATCGCGCATCAGTCCC
Source organism: uncultured Actinomycetota bacterium (assembly GCA_963825985.1). Classification (GTDB taxonomy): domain Bacteria; phylum Actinomycetota; class Actinomycetes; order Propionibacteriales; family Nocardioidaceae; genus Nocardioides. Next base: position 33,160 of record CAWGVK010000012.1, read on the forward strand.
GGTTGCGCTTGTCTCCGTGGCCACCCTGTGAGCCGGCAGCGAAGTCGAGCTCCTCGTCCTCGTCAGCCTCGTCCTCCTCCTCGGGCTTCGGCTCGTCGGACTTCGCGTCGTCGGGGTCGGGCTCGACCGGCTCCTCGACCACGACCACGGGGGCGTCGGCGACGGCGTCCTCCAGGGCCTCGAGGTCGGCGGCGTACGACGCGGCGGCCGTCAGCACCTGCCCGGCGTAGCCCTCGGCCGGGTTGAAGTCGGCGAGCACCGCCCGCAGCGCCTTCGTGGCGCTCAGGTCGCGGTCGGCCGAGCACAGGAACACCCCGGCCGCGAGCGCCGCGTCGTCGATGTCCTGGGGGTCGCGCCGGCCGTCGTCGTCGGCGTCCACGCCGACCACGAGCCACTTCGAGGGCAGGAAGTTCAGCGGGCCGACGGTGCGGTCCCAGGTGCGCTGGTCGTCGAGTCGCCCGGCGTCGGTGTCGCGGACCTTCGCGGCGCCCTTCTTGCCGTTCAGCTTCTCGCCGTACAGGGCCGGAGTGGTGGCGCCCTCCGCGTCGAGGACACGGTCGTCGGTGCGGCCGTGGTCGGACTCGACCAGGCCGACGCCGGCCAGGACGGTCCAGTCGATGCGGCAGCCCGCCCGGGCGTCGCTCAGGACGGCGGCGGCACGCTCGTAGGCCGCGCGCGCCTCGACCGGGACGTCCTCGAGGACTGCCGGGGCCTCGTGCAGCGCCCGGGACACCGTGCCGGTGGCGGCCTCGGGGGCCTCGGTCTCGCTGAGGACCGCCGGGGGGTCGAGCGTGGCCACCGGCTCGGCCGGCAGGGGCTCGTACGTCGGGGCGCTGGTCGGGGTCGACACAGCCACCGGCACCGCCGGCGCCGCGCCGCCGGCCCCGGCGGTGGCCATCAGCCCGATCGTGAACGCGGCGACCGTGAGGGATCCCAGCGAGACCGCCGCGACGACGACCCTGGGCACGTGCACGTGCGGCAGGCTCGGCCGGAACGGCGCGCGGGGAGCGCGTCGGGCTCGGGGGGCTTTGTGCTTCGGCATCGGGGCTCGGTCCAGGGGTCGGCGGGGACGACGGGTGTGGTGCCGTCCTCGGTGCCATCGGCCCCCTCGCGACCCGACTCAAGACGTGTGTCGAACCGTGGTCGAACCGTGGACGACCTGTGCACATCTCCAGCCGACGACCACAGCCGCCGTCCCGCTAGATCACGAGGCCCAGCGCCAGCACGACGACCAGCCCGGTGACCGAGAGCACGGTCTCCATCAGCGACCAGGTGCGGATGGTCTGGCCGACCGACATGCCGAAGTACTCCTTGACCAGCCAGAACCCGGCGTCGTTGACGTGGGAGAAGAACACCGAGCCGGCACCCACGGCGAGCACCACCAGCGAGACCTCGCCCGACGACAGCCCGTCCATCAGCGGGATCATCAGCGAGGACGCCGTGATCGTGGCGATCGTGGCCGAGCCCGTGGCGAGGCGGATCAGGACGGCGAGCACCCACGCGAGCAGCAGCACCGAGACGTCGGCGTCGGTGGCCCAGTCGGCCAGCAGGGTGCCGACGCCGGTGTTGACGAGCACCTCCTTGAACCCGCCGCCCGCGGCGACGATGAGCAGGATGCCCGCGATCGGCGGCAACGACGACCCGACCGTGTCGGACACCTTCTGGAGGTCCATGCCCACGGCGTAGCCGAAGGTGACCATGGCGACCAGGACGCCGATCAGCAGGGCCACGAACGGGTTGCCGACGACGTCGAAGACCTGCTGGACGGCGTCGTCGGGGTCGTCGATCACGATGTCGGCGAACGCCTTGGCCAGCATCAGCGCGACCGGCAGCAGCACGGTGAGGATCGTGACGGTGAACGACGGCCGGTTCTCCACCTCGGTGCGCTCGGCGGCGTCGTAGGTGTCGGGCGCCTCGACGACGACCCAGCGGCCGGCCAGGATGCCGAACAGCGGTCCGGCCACGACGATCGTCGGGATGGCGACCACCAGCCCGAGACCCAGGGTCATGCCGAGGTCGGCGCCGAGGTAGTCGATCGCGGTGACCGGGCCGGGGTGCGGCGGCACGAAGCCGTGCATCGCCGACAGACCGGCAAGCGCGGGGATGCCGACCGTGATCAGGGAGACCTGCGCGCGGCGGGCGACCAGGTAGATGACCGGCATCAGCAGCACCAGGCCGATCTCGAAGAACATCGGCAGCCCGATGATCGCGCCGACCGCGGCCATCGCCCACGGCAGCATCCGCCCCGAGGCGCGGCCGACGATGGTGTCGACGATCTGGTCGGCACCGCCCGAGTCGGCCAGCAGCTTGGCGAACATCGCGCCGAGGGCGATCAGCACGCCGACACCGGCGGCCGTCTTGCCGAACCCCTCGGTGAACGAGGTGAGCACGTCGTTGACGTTCTGGCCGGCGATGATGCCGACCGTCAGGCCGCCCAGGATGAGCGCGAGGAACGGGTTCAGCTTCGCGACGGTGATCAGGACGACGAGCAGCGCGATCGCCCCGAGCGCGGCACCGATCAGCTGCCCGCCGGGCGCCACCGGCTGGATCAGGTCGTCACCGGCCAGCGGCACCAGGCCGGCGATCGTGGTCAGGGCGGACATCAGGACTCCTCGGGGGTGGTGGGGTCGAGCAGCCGGACCGACTGCTCGACGATGGCGTCGATGGACTGGTCGACGTCGACGACGACGCCGTTCTCGTCCGGCTGGAGCCGCTCGAGCGTCGCGAACTGCGAGCTGAGCAGCGACGCCGGCATGAAGTGGCCGGGGCGACTGGCCTGACGGCGCGCGATCACGTCGCGCCCGCCGTCGAGGTGCACGAACCGGACGTCGGGCGCGTGGTGGCGCAGCTGGTCGCGGTAGCTGCGCTTGAGCGCCGAGCAGCTCATCACCGCACCCTCGGGGTGGGCGGCGAGCCACTCCCCGATCGCCTCGAGCCACGGGTGCCGGTCGTGGTCGTCGAGCGCGTCGCCGGCGCTCATCTTGGCGAGGTTCGCCGCCGGGTGCAGGTCGTCGGCGTCGGCGAACGGCACGTGGACCCGTTGGGCGAGGGCCGCCCCGACGGTCGACTTGCCGGACCCGGAGACCCCCATCACGACGAGGAGGGGTCCGGACGCGGACGAGGATCGGTGGTCGGGTGAGGTCATGTGGCTTGGGCTCCCTGGCGAGTGACGACGGACACATCGTGACTCGAAAGATATGATCTTTACAACCCCTGAAGGCAAAATACGGCGTACCTATCGCTCAACGCGTGCTGGATGAGAGGATGAAATGGTGAGCACCGACCCCGTCCTCGGCCAGCACGCCGGCGTGCTGGACGCACTGGGTGCGCGGATCGCCTCCGGCACCCAGTCCCCCGGCAGCGTGCTCACCCTCGACGGCATCTGTGTCCAGCACGGCGTCTCGCGCAGCGTCGCCCGCGAGGCGATCCGGGTGCTCGAGTCGATGGGCCTGGTCGCCTCGCGCCGCCGGGTCGGGATCACCATCCAGCCGCAGCTGCGGTGGAACGTGCTCGACCCGCAGGTGATCCGCTGGCGGCTGGCCGGCGAGGAGCGCGGCGCCCAGCTCGCCTCGCTGTCCGAGCTGCGTCGCGGCATCGAGCCGACCGCCGCCGCCCTCGCCGCCGGCGGCCGCGCGACCGCCCACCACTGCCGGATCCTCGCCGCCGCCGTCTCCGACATGGTGGTGCACGGCCGAGACGGCGACTTAGAGGCCTACCTGCAGGCCGACTCCGACTTCCACCGCACGTTGCTCGAGGCCAGCGGCAACGAGATGCTGCGCTCGCTGGGCGGCGTCGTCGAGGCGGTGCTCGAGGGCCGGACCCACCACGGCATGATGCCGAGCCGTCCGAATCCCGAGGCGATCGCCCTGCACGACGAGGTGGCCCGCGCCGTCCGGCTCGGCGAACCCGAAGGCCGCCGAGCGGGCCATGCGCGCGATCATCGACGAGGCAGCCGAAGCCCTGGCGCGCGAGCAGGGCGCCGAACCGGAGCCCTGACGTCAGCGACGCGGCAGGTGCAGCCGCAGGGCGCCGTCGCCGTCGGCGTGCTCGATCCGACCACCGAGGGCGGCCACGACCGTCTCGACCCGGTCCTCGGCGGCCTCGGTCGGCGGCGCCGTCCGGCCGTCGGGACGGGTGCACAGGACGTCGACCCGCAGGCGACTCGCAGCACCCTCGAAGACCAGCCGCACCGAACCGGCCTCGAGGGTGACGACGTCCTCGAGCAGCAGGTCGAGGACCTGCTCGATCGGTCCGGGGGTGAACGGCAGCTCGATGTCACCCTCGACCGCGGCGGTCAGCTGACGCCCCTCGCCGTCGAGCACGTCGGCCCACCGCTGGGCCACCTGCGTGGCCAGGTCGCGCAGCGGGATCGCCGCTCCGGCCACCAGCACGCCACGACCGCTGAGCTCGACCAGCTCGCCCGCAGCCTCGGTCAGCCGGCCCACCGCCTTGAGCGAGCCCTGGACGGCGTCGCGGGCCTCCGCCGACATGCCGGGGTCGTCGACCAGCTCCTCGAGTCGCAGCCGCAGGCTGGTCAGCGGCGTCCGCAGCACGTGCGAGGCGTGCAGCCCGAACTCGCGCTCACGCTCGAGCCGGTCGCGCAGCTGGCCGGCACTGCTCTCGAGGGCCTGGGCGATGGCCCGTGCCTCCGGTACGCCGCCGCGGGGGAGGTCGAGGTCGAACCGACCGCGACCGAGTGCCGCCGCGGCGACCGCGAGCTGCCGGAACGGCGCGGAGAGCGCCCGGGCGACCAGGTAGCCGATCAGCCCGGCCACGAGCGCGAGCAGCCCGAACAGCGCCAGCGTGCTGAGCCAGTCGCCACCCCAGGCGGCATGGAGGTCGTCGTCGTGGCTCTGGGTGACGGTGACCGCGCCCTCCCCCGTCACCACCGTCGCGGACGGCGCCTCGTCGTCGTCGACGAAGCCGTCACCCGTGAGCACCACGTCGGGCCGGCCCGCCTCGGCGTACACCAGGCGCACGCCCGGACCCACGAACGGCGCGAGCGCCTCGTCGTCGACCGGCAGCCCCTGCGCCACCACGTCGGCCAGCACCTGGCCGATCGCGGTCGCCAGGGTGGTCACGTCGCGGCCCTCGTGGGCACGCAGCTGGCCCTCGATCGCGTAGGAGCGGGCGATCCCCGCCCCTACCAGGAGCAGGAGGGTGATCGCGACGAAGCAGGCAGTGAGACGCTCACGCATCGGGCGCGGGAGCCTCGAGGCGGAAGCCCACGCCCCTCACCGCGACCACCCGCTCGGTGACGCCGACGCTCTCGAGCTTCTGGCGGAGCCGACCGATCGTCACGTCGAGGGTCTTGGTCGACCCGTACCAGTTCTCGTCCCAGACGTCGGCCATCAGCCGAGCGCGACTGACCACCTTGTCCTTGTTGGCCGCGAGGATCGACAGGACGTCGAACTCCTTGCCGGTCAGTGGCACCTCGGTCTCGCCGGCGTACACCCGACGGGCGCCGACGTCGATGCGCAGCCCGTCGTTGTCGGCGGTGCCCGTGCCGTTGCTGACACCGGTACGCCGCAGCAGGGCCCGGACCCGGGCCTGCAGCTCGGCCAGGCCGAACGGCTTGGCGAGGTAGTCGTCGGCGCCGTAGTCGAGACCGACGACGCGGTCGAGCTCACCGGCTCGGGCGGTCACGATCATGATCGCACCCTCGAAGCCGGCCGCGCGGGCCTGCTTGCAGACCTCGAGGCCGTCCATGTCGGGGAGACCGAGGTCGAGGATGACGACCTCGGCGGACCTGGTCTGCAGCTCGTCGAGGGCCTTCTGGCCGCTGTCGACCCACTCGACGTCGTAGCCCTCACGCTCCAGCGTCCGGACGAGAGGAAAGGCGATGTCCTCTTCGTCCTCGACGACCAGAACTCTGTGGCCCATGGTGAGGAGCATAGGGGTTGGCTACTGCGCCTGAGGATGAACGAGTCGAACCGCCCGGCGCCCGCGAACGCCGCGAGGACACCCAGCGCCGCGACGACCAGCCAGGCGGCGCCTCCGGCGAACGGCAGTCCGGCGTACGGCGCGGTCAGGACGGCACGCTGGACGGTGGGCACGGCGGTGGTCGGCAGGCTCGTGCCCTCGTCGAACACGACCCGGCCGGCGCCGACGTCGAGGACCCGGCGCACCTGGTCGCCACGCACCACGAGGTCGCCCACGCCGAGGTCGCCAGCCGGCACCGCCCGCGACATGACGACGGTGCCCCGGTCGAGTGCCTGCTCGTGGGCCCTCACGACCGACGAGTCGAGTCCGAGCACGACCGGGACGACGACGGCCGTCACGGCCAGGCCGGCGACCAGGCCGGCGACGATCTGGGTCGCGCGACGCGGGCTCGGCCGGCGGCGGCGAACGGGGGCGAGCTCCAACGCGACCCTCCGGACGGCGACATGTGTCGATGGACAGATGTGATGACAGAGGGTCGGGGCCGGCTGGACGCCCCCCAGCGGCCTGCCTCGATCTCGTGTGACAAATTTCAGTCACATCAGTCGACACAATTCGACCACGCCGGCCACACGGGTGGACCAAGGTTCGGTAACAGCGCGTCGTTGGGCCGTGGTCTCTGAACTCTGGTGGCTGCGAGCGTCGCTCAGGTCGTGCGATGGCGGTGCTGCAGGTGCGCCGTCGTACTCGTCGTGCATCCAGCACCTGCGGTGCCGTCAGGGTGCGGCCTGGGCGGCGCTGGCGCCGCCTCGAGCTCGGAGACGCGGCCGAGGTCAGTCCCCGAGGTCGAACAGGTCGCCCTGGTCGTCGACCCGGTCGAGCACCTCGTCGAAGCGCAGCTGCTCGAGGCCGAACGGGTCGTCGGCGCCCGCCTCGACCTCGTCCCACTTCACCGGCGCGGCGACGTAGGGGCGCTCGCGACCGCGCAGCGAGTACGGCGCGATCGTGGTCTTGGAGCCGGCGTTCTGCGACCAGTCGAAGAAGACCTTGCCGCCGCGCTTGGCCTTGGTCATGGTCGCGGTCACGAGCTTGGGGTGCTCGGCCGCCAGCTCCTCGGCCACCGTCTTGGCCAGCGCCGTCGACTCGTCGGGGGGCAGCCGGCTCGGGAGGTCGGCGTACAGGTGGAGGCCCTTGCTGCCGCTGAGCACCGGCTTGGCGACCAGGTCGCGCTCGGCGAGCTTGGCCCTCGCGAGCAGCGCGACCTGGCAGCACTCGTGCAGGCCGGCGGGCTCACCCGGGTCGAGGTCGACGACGACCCGGTCGGCGTTGCGGGGCCGGCCGTTGCGGCCGACCTTCCACTGGTGCACGTGCAGCTCGAGGGCGGCCAGGTTGGCCAGCCACGTCAGCGTCGCCAGGTCGTCGACGACCGGGAAGACGAGGGTGTCCCCGTTGCGGCTCGGTCCGCGGCTACCGGTGGTGGGTACGGTCACGGTGCGCACCCACGACGGGGTGCCGGCGGGGGCGTTCTTCTCGAAGAAGCTCATGTCCTGGACGCCGTGCGGCCACCGGATCCGGGTGACCGCCCGGTCGCGCAGGTGCGGCAGCATCGTCGGCGAGATGCGGGCGTAGTAGTCGAGCACCTCGCCCTTGGTGGTGCCGGTCTGCGGGTAGAGCACCTTGGCGAGGTTGCTGATCTTGAGGGTGCGGCCCTCGACGTCGACCTGCAGCTCCTGCCTGTCGTGCTTCTCGGCCTTCCTCGGGCTCACGCGCTCACCTCGGGGTCCCCGCGGAATCGTTCGGTGGAGGAGCGCAGCGGGGGAGGCGAAGGATTTCGTGGGGTGTTCATCTGCCCACGGCGATCACCGGTCGCCGGTCGGGGTCGAGCCGGTTCATCAGCATCCGCAGGAACGGGCGGGGCGCGCTCACACAGCCGGCGGTGGCGCCGTCGCCGTTCACGTGCAGGAAGATCCCGGCGCCGCGGTGGCGGACCTGCCTGCGGTTGAAGCCCATGACCACGACGTACTCGTACTGCCGGCCGAAGTCGGTCAGCCGCTCCGACGAGTTCGGGTCGCTCGTCGGCAGCCACCAGCGGAACCCGCCCTGACGCTGGTTGCGGTAGCGGTTGTAGTGCGCCGACGCGTTGTCCTGCACCCAGAAGTCGCCGCCGCGCGATCCGGCGGTGCCGCAGCTCCCACGTGGCGCGGCGCCGGTGCGTGCCGAAGGTGGACGGGAGCGAGTAGGTGCCGAGCGGGGTCGTGCCCGTGCCCTGCCGACGGCGGTTGCCGCGGACCAGGCCGCCGTAGCCGATCCGCCCGTCGGAGACCGTGCGCACGGCCTGCCAGCGGCCGTCGCCGAGGGACCAGTACGTGATCGTCGCGTGGTACCCGCGCCGCCGGTTGACCGTGACCACCTGCTCGGTGCCGGGGCGCAGCCGCACGTCGACGCCACCCAGGGTCACGCTGCGCGCGACGGCGGCTCGGCCATCGGCGTGGGCAGGATGGCGGGCGACGGCCGTCGGGGCGGCCAGGAGCGTCACGACCAGGGCGGTCAGCAGCAGTTGTCTCACAGGTCCTCCGGGGATAGGTCGGTGCGCAGGCCGCGGTACGACGGCTGGCGGAGTCGTTCGTAGCCGCGGCCGTGGGAGTCGACGTCGATGACCAGCTGCGGCTCCAGCCAGTTGGTGCCGACGGCGTCGACCCGTGGCACCTCGTCGGCGAACGGGCTCGCCGTGCGGGCCAGCCCGGCGACCGCCTCGGTCAGCAGCCGGCTCTGCTTGGCCGCGATGCCGCTGCCGACCCGGCCGCGGTACACGAGGCCGTCGGGAGTCATCTCGCCGACGAGCAGCGCGGCGAGCCGGTCGGACGTCCCCTCCTGCGGTCGCCAGCCGCCGACGACGTACGACACCCGGTGCCGGTGGGCGAACTTCAGCCAGTGCGCGCTGCGCTCGCCGAAGCGGTACGGCGACGAGAGCCGTTTGCTGACGATGCCCTCCAGCCCCTGCTCGAACGTGGCCGCGTGCAGCATCGGCCCGTCGTCGTACGACGTCGGCACCTGCCACGGGGTGCCGTCGAGCACCTCGCCCAGCCGGTCGCGGCGCTGATGGAGGGGCTGCGCGGTCAGGTCGACGCCGTCGAGGCGCAGCAGGTCGAAGACCATGAAGGTCACCGGCACCCGCTGCACCAGCCGCGCGATGCTGGTGGCGTTGCGCACGTGCATGCGTTCCTGGAGGACCCGGAAGTCGGGGATGCCCGCGGCGTTCAGGGCGATGATCTCGCCGTCGACGAGCAGGTCGCGGTCGCCCAGCGGCGACGTGGTGAGGTCGGGCCAGGCCGCCGACACGTTGTTGTCGTTGCGGCTGGTGAAGCGCGCCCGCCCGCCGTCCACACCGGGGCCGGCACGGGTGTCGGCGAGGATCCGGATGCCGTCCCACTTCACCTCGTGCGACCAGCCGTCGCCGGAGGGCACGTGGTCGCCCTTGGTGGCCAGCATCGGACGCATGCGCACAGCCTGCCAGTTCCGCCGGGCGCCGCGCGTGGTCGGATGCAGCCATGACGAACACCCCGCCGCAGGTCGAGGTCAACGAGGTGGGCGACGTCGTGGTCACCGAGGCCGCGATGATGCTGGCCCTGGCCGACCAGGACCGGCTCGCGCTGCTCACCCGGCTCCAGCGCCACGGTCCCGCCGGCATCCCCGACCTCGCGGCCGAGCTCGGCGTCTCCGAGGGGGTGCTGGGCGAGCAGCTCGAGCTGCTCGCGGGCGTCGGCCTCGTCCACGACGGCCCGGACGGCTGGGTGGCCGAGGGCCGGGGCATCTTCTTCGACATCCCCACCGACCCCGAGGCCCTCGACGCCGCCCGTCAGCTGTACGCCGTGATGCTGCTCGGCTCGGAGGACATCCCGCGCCGCTGGGCCGACGAGACCGTGCCGCAGCTGGAGCTCGAGTGGTTCCAGGCCTCGGGCGTGTTCAACGCCGGCGTCGTGCTGTCGCCCCAGGAGCTGCAGGACATCCAGGTCAAGATCGAGGAGCTGATGACGCCGTACACGAGCCGCACGGCGCAGGACGCGCCCGCCGACGGACGCCGGGTCCGGATGCTCTGCTACTTCCTCCCGGGGTCGGCAACTGCCGGACGATGACTTCTGGTGGCCCCACCAGTCACACTGGACCGGAGCAACGGACGAGAGGGGAGTCGAGCATGCGCGCGATCTGGAAGGGTGCGGTGTCGTTCGGGCTCGTCAGCGTGCCCGTGAAGCTGTACTCGGCCACCGAGAGCCATGACGTGTCGTTCCGGCAGGTGCACGCCAGCGACGGCGGCCGGATCAAGTACCAGCGGGTCTGCGCCATCGACGGCGAGGAGATCGCCTACGCAGACATCGCCAAGGGCTACGAGACCGAGGACGGCGAGATGGTCATCCTCACCGACGACGACCTGGCGCAGCTGCCGTCGACGTCCTCGCGCGAGATCGCCGTCGAGAAGTTCGTGCCGACCGAGCAGATCGACCCGATGCTGTTCGAGAAGTCCTACTACCTCGAGCCCGAGAAGACCGGCGCCAAGCCGTACGCGCTGCTGCGCCAGGCCCTCCTCGACGCCGACCGGATGGCGGTCGTGACCGTCGCGCTGCGCCAGCGCACCACCGTCGCCGTGCTGCGCGTGCGCGACGACGTGATCGTGATGCAGACGATGATGTGGCCCGACGAGATCCGCCAGCCCGACTTCAGCATCGAGTCCGGCGAGGTCAAGGACTCCGAGGTCAAGATGGCCAACATGCTGGTCGAGACCCTGGCCGGCGACTTCGACGCGAGCGAGTTCGAGGACGACTATGCGGGCGCCGTCCAGGACCTCGTGAAGACCAAGATCGAGGGCGGCGAGATCAAGCGGACGCCGACGTCGACGAAGTCCTCCGGCGAGGTCGTCGACCTGCTGGCTGCCCTGCAGCGCTCGGTCTCGGCCGCGAAGACCGCCCGCGGCGAGGACGACGACGAGAAGCCGGCCGCCAAGAAGACTCCGGCGAAGAAGTCCGCGGCCAAGAAGTCGACCGCGAAGAAGAAGCCGGCCGCCAAGAAGTCGGCCACGAAGAAGAGCGCCGCCAAGAAGACCCCGGCCAAGAAGGCCAGCTAGCTCAGCGGCGAAGACCCGTGGCGTCGGTTCCCTTGGCGGCCGCGGAGTCGTCGGCGAGCCGGCCGTAGCGGTGCATGAGCAGGTCGGCCAGCCGCGGCGTCACGATGCCGACGGCCTCACCTACCCGGCCGAGGGCGGTGTTCCAGGCGACCGGCCGGTCCTCCAGGGCACGGACGACGCGGGCCGCCGCCTGCTCGGCGGTCATCGCGCGGCGCCGCTGGTACTCCTCGGTCGGCGCGACCATGGGCGTGCGCACGAGCCCGAACCGCAGGTTGGTGAAGGTGACGTTGTCGGCGTACGTCTCGCGCGCGGCGATCCGCGACCAGGTGTCGAGCGCGGTCTTGGAGGCGATGTAGGCGGCGAACTTGGGCGCCTTCATCTGCACGCCCCACGTCACGATGTTGACGACCTGCCCGAACCGCTGCGCGCGCATCGTCGGCAGCAGCCCCATGGTCAGCCGCACCGGCCCGAAGTAGTTGATCGCCATCGTGCGCTCGAAGTCGTGGAACCGGTCGTGGCTCAGGCGCAGCGAGCGGCGGATCGAGCGGCCGGCGTTGTTGACCAGGTAGTCGACGGCACCGTGCTCGGCCAGCACCCGCTCGACGAGCGCGTCGACGGCGGTGAGGTCGGTCAGGTCGCAGGGGTACGCCGCCGCCCGACCGCCGCGGGCCTCGACCTCGGCCGCCACGCCGGCGAGCGCCTCGGCCCGGCGCGCGACCAGCAGCACCGTGCCGCCGCGCTCGGCGACCGCCAGCGCCGTGGCCGCACCGATGCCCGACGAGGCGCCGGTGACGAGCACGACCCGGCCGCGCAGCGGGCTCGGCGCGTGGGGCCGCACCAGCCTGCGCAGCCGAGCCCGCGGCGTCTGGAACAGCAGGCTCACGAACCGGCCTCCGCGGCCTCGATCAGGTCGAGCACCAGGTTGATCGGACGGATCCGGCCACTCACGACCGGGGAGTCGCGCTCGCCGAACAGCGCGGAGGGGATGCCGATGATCTGGGCGTCGTTGTTGATCGCGGCGCCTCCGGAGTTGCCGGGCGCGATCCGGGTGTCGGTGTCGATCTCGGAGCGCGGCCCGAGGTCGTCGCGGTCGATGAACGTCGAGATGACGCCCTTGGTCACCGTCAGCCGCGCCGAGCCCGAGATGCCGGGGAACCCCAGCACGGTCACGTCGTCGCCCGAGTCGAGCGCGTCGGAGTCGCCCAGGGGCATCGTCGGCAGGTCGAGGTCGCCGCCGCTGACCTGGTCGCCGTCGGCGGTCGCGTAGATGCGGACGACGGCGGCGTCACGCATCCCGTCGACCTGCACCGGCCGGGCCCGGTACTCCGGAGCCGCCGGTGCGTCGTCGGTGCCCTCGACCAGGGCGACCAGGAGGTACTCCGGGTCGTTGATGCCCCCGTCGCCGTAGTACTCCTCGAGCCCGGGCGCGGTCGGCTCGGCCACGTGCGCGTTGGTGAGGATCAGCCCGTCGGCGCTGATGATCGACCCCGACCCGGCGTACTGGACCTTCTGTCCCTCGTCGTCGGTCGTCTCCGCCACCAGCAGCACCGTCGCCGCCTTCGCGGCGTCGAGCTCGGCACCGCTGAGGTCGTCGAGGGTGGGCTCGGCCGGGCTGGGCTCGCTCGACGTGGCCGACGGCGGAGTCGTCGGCTCCGCGTCGTCGCCCGGGTCGGTGGCCGCGGCCGCGGGCGGGGCGTCGTCGTCGGTGAGGACGATGGCGGCGACCGCGGTGCCGGCGACGAGCGCCAGGACGGCGACCACCGCGCCGACCACGAGCAGCGCCTTGCCGCGCCGCTTGCGGGCGAACCGGCGCTCCTCCTCGACCACCGACAGGATCGGCACCAGGCTCACCGCCGGGCCGGCCACGGGGTGGCCGAGCCGCAGGTCGAGCCGCTCGTCGAACCGCTTGGTCGAGACCCGGCGTCCCTTGTCGAAGCTGCCCTCCATCGACTGGTCGGTGTAGACCCAGCCGCCGGGCACGGCGGAGACGACGCCGTGCACCGCCGAGCACACCGGGTCGTCGACGACGACGTCGCAGTCGGGCCGGCGACCCACCTGCAGCTGCGCCGGGTGCCGGAAGCGGTACTCACGGTCGTGGGCGACGACGAGCAGGTCGGGCCCGGTGCGGCTCGGCACCGGACCCACCCCGTGCTGCATCCCGGGCGGCCAGACCGGCGAGCCGGACGGTGGGGGTGCCGGCGGAGGGGGCGGTGGGCCGCCGGCGTCCGGCGGCGGCGGTGGTGACGGGTCAGGGGTCTTCGCGAGCGCCGGCGGTGGCCCGGACGCCGGCATCGGCTCGTCGTCGCCGTCCTCGGGCACGACCGAGAACGACGACCCCAGCGCGTCGGGACCGCACTGCACCACGATCGGACCGGTCACGCGGTGCTCGCGGACGCGGTCGTCGTTGACGAACGTGCCGAACTGGCTGCCGGAGTCGACGAGCATCCAGCCGCCGTCGTAGGGCCGCAGCTCGGCGTGGAAGCGCGAGACCGACGCGGCCGTCAGCAGCACGTCGGCCTCGATGGACCGGCCGATCCGGATCAGCCGGTGCTCGTCGAAGCGCAGCGTGCGCCCCTCGAGCTTCACGATCAACACGGTCACGGCGTCATCTTCCTCACCGTGACGGTCGCCGTCGCGATCTGCAGCCGCGCGCCGTCGACGAGCTCGACGGTGCGGTCGGGGTCGACCCGGTGCTGCTCGCCGTCGGGCGAGGTGACGGTCCAGGCCGCGGTCGACACGTTGTGGAGGCCCCACCGGGTGGGGTCCTCGGGGTGCCGGCGGGCGCGGGCGAGCACCCGCGGGTCGTCGGCACCCGAGCGCAGGTGGTCGGCGCGCAGGGTCAGCAGCGGGCTCACCGCGAGGCTGCGCCGCGAGACCCGGAGCACGAACGGCGGCACCACGTCGTGGCCGCACCTGCGGCACGACGCCGCCTGCCCGGCGTCCCAGAAGGTGGTGGTCGGGCAGTGCGGGCAGGTCATCATGCCGTCGCGCAACCGGTCCATCGCCTTGATCCACTGGCCCTCCGTGACCCGCTCGGCGGGGTCGGCGAGTCCGGCCACGAAGGCGTGGGTGACCAGGTCGCGCAGGAACTGCGGGTAGATCGACCAGTACTGCTGCACGATCGCCGACGGCCGGTTGCGGTCGTCGTCGGGGTGCAGGCAGAACAGTGCCTCGGTGCCGAAGTGCCGCTGCAGCCATCTCCCGTCGCGCAGCCCGGCGTCGGTCAGCGCCCCCTCGAGCGGGTGGCCGAGGAACAGCGAGTAGAAGAGCAGCACCGCCAGGGAGTGCCGGTCGGTGTCGGTGCTCGGCAGGGTCGAGTACGTCGTGTCGCTGACGACCTCGGGGGCCATGAAGTACGGCGTCCCGAGCACCCGGCCGGTGCCGTCGTCGACCCCCACGTTGTCGTTGTCGCAGATCAGCACGTCGCCGCTGTCGGGGTCGAAGAAGACGTTGCCGAAGGAGATGTCGCGGTAGCAGAGCCCGCGCGCGTGCAGCCGCAGGAAGCTGAAGCTCAGCTGCCGGCACAGCTCGATGGTGGAGGCGAACGAGACGTCGAGGGGCCGGCCCTCGCGGTCGACGTTGGAGAGCAGGTAGCTCAGCTCGAGGAAGCGTCCGTCGCGCAGGTGCATGACGTAGCCGAAGCCGGGATGTCCGCCGGCGCGCGCGACGCTGAGCGGCCACAGGAAGCGGGGGTGCGGCGACCCGAACTCGACCAGCTGCTGGATCTCGCGGAACTGTGCGCGGGTCGCGCTGTCGGGCTTGTACCACTTCAGCGCGAGCGGGGAACCGGCCGGACGACGGACCTCGAAGACGTACCCCTGCCCGCCCTGACCCAGCAGCGAGACGACGCGCGCGCCGCCCAGAGCGCCGAGGTCAACCTCGGTTCCGTTCGCCAATACCATCGGTCACCCATCGGTCACGGGGCCCTCGTGCTGGGATGCTGTCAGCGTAACGGGCCGCACCGAGGGGGCACCGAGAGCGAGGGTGAGATGACCGACCGGCTGGGAGGGGCGCTGGCGCGCAAGCCCCTGCACTTCGTGTTCCTGCTCGACGTGTCCGGCTCGATGCTGCGCGGTGGCCGGATCCAGGCGCTCAACAACGCGATCACCGAGGTGCTCCCCCACCTGCGCGACGAGGCCGGCGCCAACCCGCACGCCGAGCTGTTGATCCGCGTGCTCGCCTTCGCCAACGAGCCACGCTGGGTCATCGAGCAGCCGACGCCGGTCGCCGACGTCCACTGGACCCGGCTCGAGGCCGTGCCGCAGGGCTTCACCGAGCTCGGCAGCGCGCTGCGGGTGCTCGCCGGATCGATGACCGAGCTCGACGCCTCCGGCGCCGGCTACCCGCCGGCGATCATCCTGGTCTCCGACGGCCGGCCCACCCACAGCAGCGGGACGACGTTCGCCGACGGCCTGCAGGAGCTGCTCGGCCACCCGCTGCGGCGCGGCCGCCGTCCGGCTGGCCCTCGGCGTGGGCCGCGACGCCGACATGCACTCGCTGCGCCGCTTCATCGGCGACGAGGACGTCCCGCTGCTGCGCGCCGACAACCCCGAGCAGCTCGTCGACTACATCGTGTGGGCCTCGAAGGCCGCCAGCAAGGTCGCCTCACGGCCGACGCTCGGCCCCACCACCGGCCTCGGGGCCGTCGCGCTGCCGCCGTCCGCGACGGGAGACCCGACCTGGAGCACCCACGGATGACCATGACCGCGTGGCGCGTCGCCGCCGCCAGCGTGCTCGGGTCGCTCCACGTGCGTGACCGGCTGCCCAACCAGGACTCCTTCCGCACCTGGGCCGAGGCCGACGCGGCGGTGGTCACCGTCGCCGACGGCCACGGTCACCACGACCACTTCCGCAGCGACATCGGTGCCGACCTCGCCACCCGCTGCGCGCTCGACGTCCTGCGCGCTGCTCTGCCGGGGTTCACCGACCCCGAGACCGCCCGGGTCGCCCTGCCCGACCTGGCCGCCGACCTCGTCGAGGCCTGGCGGACCGCCGTCACCGCGCACGTCGAAGGCACGCCGTACGACGCCGACGAGGCCGCTCGCGTCGCCAGCCCGCTGCGCCCCTACGGCAGCACCCTGCTCGCCACCGCGGTCGCCGGCAACCTGCTGGTGGCGCTGCAGATCGGCGACGGCGACACGGTGTGCGTGGGCTCCGACGGCGCCGCGTTCCGGCCGCTGGCCGAGGACGGGTCGCTCGACGGCGTCCACACCGCCTCGCTGTGCCAGCCCGACCCGCTGCCGTCGTTCCGGTACGCCGCCGTCGACCTCGCCGACCGCGACGTGGCCCTCGCCTACGTGTGCACCGACGGGTTCGGCGCCGCGCGGGTGGACGCTGCCGGCTGGTGGCAGCAGACCGGCACCGAGCTGGTCGACCTCGCCCGCGAGCACGGCGTCGCGTGGGTCGCCGACCGGTTGCCCGCGTGGCTCGAGGAGCCCGCCCGGATCGGTGGCGACGACACCACCCTCGCGCTCCTCAGCCGTGCCGGCTGACCGTCAGGTCTCCCACCAGGTCTTCAGCCGGTCGTAGGTGCTGTCGAGGAGGAACGCCTCGGCATAGCAGAGGCAGTCGGTCTTGTCCCAGTAGAGCGCTGTGTAGTTCTCGTCGGTCGTGTACTCGAGCAGCGAGCCCTGGATCGGGTCGCCCTGCTTCTGGTTCCAGGTGCCCTGCGGCTCACGACCGTCGACCCTCGCCCGGTTGCGGATGTCGCGGCGGTAGGCCAGGAACTTGGCCCGGCTGGCGAACTTGCCGATGTAGACGTCGATCGGCCCGTTGATGTTGCAGTAGCTCTCCTCGAGCTGGTCGGCCACGACGGTCTGGATCCGCTCGCAGCCGTTGATCAGGAACCACTGGTCGACGAAGTCGATCATCGCCGGGTCGCTGGGCGTCTTCGGGTAGGCAACGACCGGGTCGGTGGCGCCCTGCAGCCTGACCAGCTGGTCGAGGTCGACCCCCGTCTCGGCGACGTAGGTGGCCGACTGGGTCGCGTTGTCGTCCCAGTACAGGAAGGCCTCGGTGGGCCTGGCGTCGGCGTCGTTGACCTCGAAGCCGAGGATGGTGCCGGCCGACGACGTGTCGTAGACGCCGCCCGCCTCCAGCGTGACCTGGCGCCCACGCCCGGCCTCGAGCTCGGCCCGGGAGCCGTAGGTGGCCAGCGACAGGGTGCCGTTGGCGAACGCGCAGTCGAGGTGCTCGGTCTCACCCGACACGGTCGTGACCGACTCGCACTCGTTGGTGCCGGAGGTGACCTGGGAGGCCAGGGCGGAGTAGCGGGCGTTGACCGACTCGAAGTCGGTACCGCCCGGGTCGGTCTCGGTGGTCGGGCCGTCGCTGGTGGGCCCGTCGGACTTGCCCGGGCCGGCCTCGCGGTCGTCGTCGTCGCCGTTGGTGACCAGGAAGAACGCACCACCACCGGCGATCAGGGCCACCACGACCACGACGGCGAGCACGATCGGCCACACCTTGCGCTTGCGCGGCGGCGTCGGCGGCGTCCACGACTGCTGCGCGAACGCCTGCGGCCCGGGAGACGACGGGGCGTACGGCGGCGCCGGGCTGACGTGCGCCGGGCTGACGTGCGGCGGGCTGAGGTGCGGCGGGCTGACGTACGGCGGGGGCGGCGGGGGGCCCGACGGGAGGATGGTGGGGGCCGCGCCGGGGGCGGGCGGGTGCTGGGAGCGGTAACGACGGACGTCGGGATCGCCCACCCGTCCGACGGCGAACCCCAGCACGGCGCACGCCCACTGGGCGCCGGCGACGTCGACACTGCCGCGGTCGCGGGCCAGGCGGGTGCCCGCCTCGTCGATGGCCCGGGTGACGTCGGCGCCGCTGTCGAGCATCGTCAGCATCGACCGGAACGCACCGAGCCGGACCGCGTCGACCAGCAGGTTGATGTCGCCGGTGCTGGCGGCGCTCTCGTCGAGGTAGTCGTCGAGGGCGCCGCGGAAGCCGTCGGCATCGTCGAACACGTCGCGGCCCAGCCGGAGGCCGAGTGCGTAGAGGTGGTCGTGGATCTCCATGAGGCTCCCTTACCTCGACTTCGGGCAGATCAACCGCTGGCGACCAGCAACTCCGAGATCCGGTCGGCCACGTCGGCGGCGGTCTTGGGACGCAGCCGAAGGTCGCCGGCGATGCACGCGGTCACCAGCTCGGCCGCCGCCTCGGACAGGTCGGGGCTGACCTGCGGGGTCGAGGCGAGGATCGAGCGCACCAGCAGCAGGGGCTCGCCCGACGGCAGGTCGCCGTGGACGCCGCCGCCGGTCATCGCGAAGTGGAGGGTCGCGCCGAGCGACCAGATGTCGCTGGCGCGGGAGGCGTTGGCACCGAGCATCATCGACGGGTCGGTGAACTCGAGCCCGATCTGGCCCAGGCCGGTGACCATCATGCCGGGGCTGAGCAGCTGGGAGAGGCCGAGGTCGGAGAGGCGGCCGCCGTCGTCGGCCAGCAGGATGTTGGCCGGCTTGATGTCGCGATGGGCGATCCCGCGCTCGTGCAGCGCGTGGGCCGCGAGGGCGGCGTCGCGGACGGCGGAGATCGCGTGGGACTGGTCGAGCGCCGAGGCCGGCTTCTCGAGCGAGCCCAACGGCAGGTACTCCATGGCGTAGTAGAACGCGCCGCCGTGCCGCCCGGCGTCGTACACCCGCACCAGCCGGTCGGAGTCGGCCACGCTGAAGTGCTTGAGCTCGCGGGTCGCGCGCCGGAACGCGTCGTCGGAGGTCGGCCCGGCGATCACCTTGACCACCACCTGGGCGGCGGGGATGCCGAGGCGCGCCGGGGCGGCCGCCAGGTAGTTGGTGCCGTAGTTGGCCTCGCCCAGGGGCCGGACGAACTCGTAGTCAGCGATCCCTTGCACCGTCACGCCCTCCCGCTGCAGATATGTACTGTCCGGGATCATGCCACGCCGCACGGCTTCCGGCTCTCCCCTACTTGCGGGGCATTGTGAGTTTAGTGCGGCGCACGAGGGTAGGGCCGGTGTAGCGTTCCCGCCGTCATCGAGTCGCAACCCAGCGCGCGGCGTCGACGTCTCTCTCTCGACAGGAGGAAGGCAGGACAGTGAGCGACCCCACGGCCTTCAGCGTCATCCCGACCCCCGACGCCGCCAACTACGCGCCGGCGATGCCGATGTCCGGAGACCTCAACGAGCAGCTGCTCGGCTCCGACTTCTGGACCGACGACATGGTCGCCGCCGCCGGCATCCCCGTCGTCGACGTCCCGTTCGTGACGATCGGCGGCGGCATCGGCAGCTTCGTCACCGTCGACTACCTGCGGATCGCGGGCGTGCCGACCCATCACATCAAGATCCTCTCGGCCCTCGACCACCCCTGGCAGACCTACGAGTACCTCACCCGGGTCTCGCAGATCCCGCGCACCGAGCGGCTCCGGTCCGACTCCGCCTCGCGCCCCGACAACATCTGGGGCTTCCCGTCGTACGCCGTGAGCGAGTTCCTCAAGACCGGCAACATCAAGGCGCTCAAGCAGGTCTTCGTCGAGCCGATCTTCGACGACTACTACACGCCCAAGGCCGGGCAGGTCTTCACGGCCATGGAGCGCGAGAAGCACCGCATCCGCTACGACGACATGCTGGCCAAGGGGCTGGTCCGGATCGTGCGGCGTCGCTACGGCGGCGGCTACTTCTCGATCCTCACCCCGCCCGAGGGCGTCACGGCCACGAAGCGGGTCGCGTTCCGCTCCCAGTTCGTGCACGTGGCGGTCGGCTACCCGGGGCTGAAGTTCCTGCCCGAGCTGCAGGAGTACCGCACGCAGCACAACGACTACCGCCACATCGTCAACGCCTACGAGGCCCACGAGCACGTCTACGAGCGGCTCCAGCAGTACCCCTCGACCGTGCTGGTGCGCGGCGGTGGCATCGTCGCCTCGCGGGTGCTGCAGCGGCTGATGGACGACCGGCTGCTCAAGGGCGCCAACACCACGATCGTCCACCTCTTCCGCACCTTCATCAACGGCCCCAACGACGGCAACACCGGCAACCAGCCCAACAAGACCAGCGTCTTCATGCGCCGGCGCGGAGCAGACGGCTGGGCCTACCAGGGCTTCAACTACCCGAAGTCGGTGTGGGGCGGCCAGCTGAAGAAGCAGATGCGCAAGCTCGAGGGCGAGGAGCGCGCCAAGCTCTACAAGACGATGGGCGGCACCAACACGCCGTACCGCCGCTACTGGCAGAAGCAGATGAAGCAGGGGCGCAGCGAGGGCTGGTACCAGCTCGTCGTCGGCACCGTCGACCAGATGACGCCGAAGTCCACACCGTCGGGCGACCGCATCGTCAGCCACGTCCGCACCCCGCAGGGCGTGGTGCCGATCGAGGCCGACTTCGTCATCGACTGCACCGGGCTCGAGGCCGACGTCGCCGAGCACCGGCTGCTCAAGGACCTCCTCGAGCACGGCGGCGCCGGCCGCAACCCGGTCGGCCGGCTCGACGTCGACCGCAGCTTCGAGCTCAAGGGCACGCGGTCGGGCAACGGGGTCATGTACGCATCGGGCTCGATCACGTTGGGCGGCTACTTCCCCGGCGTCGACACGTTCCTGGGCCTGCAGGTCGCCGCCCAGGAGATCACCGACGACCTCGCGCGCCG
Organism: uncultured Actinomycetota bacterium; assembly: GCA_963825985.1. GTDB lineage: Bacteria > Actinomycetota > Actinomycetes > Propionibacteriales > Nocardioidaceae > Nocardioides. The sequence goes on from CAWGVK010000012.1 coordinate 53,743, forward strand.
CAAGTTCTGCAAGCGGATCGGGCCGGTGCGCTCGACCCTGCAGTGGTTCAAGTGGCTCCGCGGAAAGCAGATCTGATCCGATGCTGCCCACCCTGAACGGCCGGATCCAGACCCGGATCTTCATGCTCGCCACCTGGGGCGTGTTCTGGACCCTGGTGCTGACCCCGATCCTCCCCGGCGACCCCGACTACCAGATCACGTTCGTGCTCCTGGCCGTCGTGACCGTGCTGGGCGTGATCTGGGAGCTGATCTACCACCTGATCATGCAGTTCCGGTGGGAGAAGGACTGGCCGACCCTGTTCGGGTTCGTCAACTGCGTCAACGAGGGCGCGCTGATCATCCTGCTGCTCAAGCTGGACGCCGTCCCGGGCCTCGGCGTCGACGGGTCGGACGTGTCGATCGCGGCGTTCGTCATCGACTTCCTGGTCATCTGGATGACCATCTGGGTGTGGACCAACGGGCCGATGCGGGTGCCGTTCCTCCACTGGCGCTTCTTCGGTGGCAGGATCGTGTGACGTGGAGGCCGACCGCATGATCGAGTTGACGACCGCCGAGGCATGGGACACCGTCGAGTGCCGCCCGAGCTCCGGCGCCGGCACGCTGGCCCGGGTCGGGCGGGTGCTGCTGCTGGTCGGCTCGACCGACCCCGCCGAGATCGCCCCGCTGCTGGGGCAGGCCGAGCTGGTGGCGGCCAACGGCGGGCAGGGACGCCAGCTGGTGCGCGGGTTCGCGCTCCTCCTCGGCACCGCCGCGACCGAGCCGCCCGACTTCGTGGCCCTCGCGCCGCACTCCACCGGGCTGGCCGTGCTGGTGCAGGGCGATGCGACGGTGACCGTCAACGGCGAGCAGTACTCCGGTCGCGAGTCGCTGGCCTGGGTCGAGAAGCTCGTGCCGTGGCCGATCACCTCCCTCGAGGCCGCCGTCGACCAGGCCGCCGTCCCGCGCGCACACCTGCGGCTCGGCGCCGGGGTGGTCGAGGCGGGCGGGCTGACCCTGGGCACGCACAAGCCGTCGGAGACGGGCATCGAGCTGCCGCAGAGGCTCGAGGTGCCCGACCCCGAGCCCTCCCCGACCCCGGTGCCCTCCCCGACCCCGGTGCCGTCGCCGACCCCCGAGCCGTCCCCCACCCCCGAGCCGTCCCCCACCCCGGTGCCCACGCCGATCCCCGAGCCCGAGCCGATCCCCGAGCCCGAGCCGATCCCGGCGCCCGAGCCGGTGGCCCTCGACAAGCCCGAGCGTCCGGCCCCGCCCTCGCTCGAGGACCACATCGGCGGCTTCGACTCCGTGCTGCTGCACGACGTCGACGTCGAGGACGACGACGCCCCCGCACCGCTGCCGATCGTGGTCGACGAGCGCGACGTCACCCATGTCGGCGCCGAGTCCGAGCAGGTGCGCGGCGTCTACTGCAAGAACCGCCACTTCAACGACCCGAACCAGCTCTTCTGCGCCGTGTGCGGCATCAACATGGTGCAGCAGACCCCGGTGCTCGTGCACGGCACCCGCCCGCCGCTCGGCGTGATCGTCCTCGACGACGGAGCCGTGTTCCAGCTCGACAGCGACTACCTGCTCGGACGCGACCCGGGCTCCGACGACCGGGTCCGCGCGGGCGACGTGCGCGGCGTCCCGATCCAGGACACGTCCAACCAGATCTCCCGCGTCCACGCGCGCCTCGAGCTGCGCGGCTGGGACGTCGTCCTCGTCGACAACGCGTCCACCAACGGCACCTACATCAACCCGCCCCAGACCGCGGGCTGGCAGCGGCTGAGCACCGGCGGCGAGCACGTGCTGATCCAGGGCACCCGGGTGCGGATCGGCCACCGCACGCTGGCGTTCAACACCCACGCGGGCCAGTAGGCGCGCTCAGGCACCTACCTCGCTGGCGACCCCGACGTCGGCGGTCGCCCAGTCGACCGGGGTGGCGTCGACCTCCGAGCGCACCTGCACGTCGCCGGGCCCGCCGAGGGCGCTCACGCTGATCGGGAGGGCGGCGGCGTCGGCGGGCTCGAGCCGGACGCCGCGCTCGGCGAGCGTGGCGCGCACGCCCTCGTAGCGGCGACCGCTGCCGCGCAGGTCGACGCCAGAGCCGAGCTCGGCGGCGAACCGGGCGGCGATCACCGTGGCGGCGTCGCCGTCGGCGTCGGGGGTCCAGGTGACGACGACCGGGGTGCCGGCGGCGATCTCGCCGAGGTGGGCCGCGGCGAGCACGACCGGGCACTCGGCTGCCTCGGCGACGGCGCGGCCGAGCTGGTCGCTGGTCCAGGCGACGACGTACTGCGGGGCGATCACGGCGCTCAGCTCGCGCAGGTCGGCGGTCACGTCGGCGGTGGGGTTGGCGATCACCCGCACCGGGACGCCGCGCTGCTCGCCGTACCGCACCAGCGCCTGCTGGCGCTCCATCCCGGCAGCCATCTCGGCGAGCTCGTCGGAGAGTCCGCTGCCCATCTCGAGCCGGCGGCTGGTCTGCGCCTCGAGGGCGGCGACCACGATCTCGGGCTGCTGTCCGCCGCGCAGGAGGCCGACCGCGAGGTCGACCAGGGCACTGCTGTCGTGGCCGGGCCAGGCGACGACCAGCACCCGGTCGCGTGCCTCCAGCCCGAGGGCGACGCGCTCGGCCTCGGCGATGTCGCGGGCGACTCGGCGGCCGGGGTAGGCGCAGCGCAAGCAGCGGCCCGGTCATCACCGTGGTCACGAGCGCCATGACCACCATCATCGTGAACAGCTCGGGGCTCAGCAGGCCCAGCTCGAGACCGACGTTGAGGATGATCAGCTCGGTCAGTCCGCGGGTGTTCATCAGGATGCCGAGGGCGTTGGCCTGCCAGTGCGGGACGCCGGCGGAGCGGGCGCCGAGGTAGGCGCCGACGTACTTGCCGACGATGGCGACGGCGAGGATCGCCAGCAGGGGCACGATGTTCTCTGCGCCGAGGCCGCTGATGTCGACCTTCAGGCCGGAGATCAGGAAGAAGACCGGCAGCAGCAGCAGCACCGAGATCTGCTCGAGGCGCACCAGGATCTCGTGCCGCATCACGGCGGCCTGCTCGTGCGGCATGATCGCGCCGAAGAGGAACGCGCCGAAGATGTAGTGCACGTGCAGGTACTCGGTGGCGGCCGAGAACAGCAGCAGCCCGACCAGCACGATCGACGAGGATCGTCGGGGTGAGCTCGCCGGCCCTGGCGTGCATCCGGGTCAGCACCGTCAGCGCCGGCCGCACCACGAACAGCGCGACCAGGGCGAACGGGATGGCCAGGAACACCAGCCAGCCCTTGCCGTTCTCCTCGCCACCGGCGATGCCGATGACCACCGCGAGCAACGTCCAGGCGAGGACGTCGTCGGTGGCCGCGCAGGCCAGCGCGATGCCGCCGGTCTGGGTGCGGTGCATCCGCCGGTCGGTGAGGATGCGGGCCAGCACCGGGAACGCGGTGATCGACATCGCGGCGCCGATGAACAGCGCGAACGGCCAGAAGTCGCCGTCCGGGCCACGCAGGTCGGTGCTCAGCAGGCTGGCCAGGCCGATGCCGAGACCGAAGGGCAGCAGGATCGAGGTCACCGACACCGAGGCCGCGACCCGGCCGCGGCCCTTGACCAGCGACACGTCGAGCTCCAGCCCGACCACGAACATGAAGAGCACGAGCCCGATGCTGGCCAGCAGGGAGAGGAACTCCCGCGTGTCGGTCGGGAAGAGCTCGGTGCTGAAGTCGACCCAGCAGGCTGGGGCCGAGCAGCACGCCGGCGGCGATCTCTCCGACCACGGGCGGGATGCCCACCTTGCCGGCCGCGGACCCGGCGAGCCGGGCGACGACGATGATCAGGGCGAGCTGCGCCAGGATGACCGTGATGTCGTACACAGGGGAACTCTAGGGCGAATCCGGACCCTCAGGTGGTCTCCCACCGGAAGAGCCGCGCGGAGATCAGGGTCACCACGATCGCGAACGCGGCCAGGATGCCGATCGGCTCCAGCGCGGACGCCGGCCCCTCGCCGCGCACCATGACGTCGAGCATCGCCTCGTTGAGATGCTTGAGCGGCAGCAGGTTCGAGAACGTCTGCAGCCACTGGGGTGCCGCGTCGAGCGGGAAGAACGACCCGCTGAGGAACGCCATCGGCAGCACCATGAAGTTGGCGGCGTTCACCGCACCCTCGGTGGTGGTCGTGATCGCGCCGGCCAGCAGCCCGACGGCCATGAAGCACAGCGTGCCGACCACCAGGGTGGGGATCGCCATCCACCACGACCCGGTCAGGCTCAGCCCGAACGCCCCGGCGCCGAGCCCGATGAAGATCGCCATCTGCACCAGGGCGATGCCGATGGCGACCGCGACCCGGGCCCCGACGACGGTGCGGGTCGAGACCGGGGCGAGCTGGAGCCGCCGCAGCAGCTTGCTCTGCCGCCAACCCTGGAGCGTTGCGGCGGCGCCGAACGCGGCGCTCATCGCGACCGCCCAGCCGAGCAGGCCGGGGGTCACGAACTGGATGGTGGAGAGCGAGTCGTCCTCGACCCGGTCGGTCTCGAAGGTGTACGTCGGGGGCGAGCCGCTGAGGGCGACGTTCGTCCCGTCGACGAACGAGCGGAGGGCACCCTGGGTGACCGCGGCCTTGACCTGGTCGGTCTGCGTGTAGTGGGCCACGAGGGTGCCGTCGTTCATCTCGACCGCGACGTCGGCGTCACCCTTGCGCACCTCGTCGACCGCCGCGTCGAGGTCGTCGGACGTCGACACCTCGAAGGTGTCGTCGAACGCCGCGCGGGCGTCGTCGGGCAGGTCGTCGATCAGGGCGACGTCGCCGACCTGGATCAGGTCGACCTTCGACTGGCTCTGGTCGGAGAAGATGCCGCCGAACAGCACCAGGAACATCAGCGGGAAGATGATCGCGAAGAAGACCGCCGCCTTGTCGCGCAGGAAGCCCTTGACGATCGCCAGCGACAGGGCGGCGAAGGTGCTCGTCATCGTGGGTCTTCCTGCAAAACCGGGCCACACGGACCGGGGCCCCCGCGGCGTTGTTCGTCGGCGGAGCGCAGCGGGGGAGACGAGGAACGTCGTGGGGTGGTCATGCCCGGTACTCCCGTCCGGTGAGGTCGAGGAAGACGTCCTCGAGGGTGCCGGTCTGGACCCGGACGCCGTCGAGGTGGTCCTGCTCGGCGAGCCGGCGCAGCACCGGTGCCGGCGTCCGCGTGGTGAGCACCGTGCCCTCGGCCGACTCGGCCGCGTCGTCGACCCCGGCGATGGCCCGGGCCTCGTCGAGGCTGAGCTGGCCCGGCCCGACCGTGATCCGGGCCGGGGCGTCGAGGCCGCGGACGAGGGCGGCCGGGGTGTCGATCTCGAGGATCCTGCCGGCGTCCATGATCGCGACCCGGTCGCAGAGGATCTCGGCCTCGTCCATGTAGTGCGTCGTCAGCACGACGGTGCGACCGGAGTCGTTGAGGCCGGACAGCAGGTCCCAGAGGTTGCGGCGGGCCTGCGGGTCGAGGGAGGCGGTCGGCTCGTCGAGGAAGACCACCTCGGGATCGTGCACGAGCGCGCACGCGATCGAGAGGCGCTGGGCCTGGCCGCCGGAGAGGTCCTCGACCTTGGTGTCGGCCTTGTCGACGAGACCGACCCGCTCGAGCCAGTCGTCGGCCGCAGCGCGCCCGACGGAGTAGAGCGAGGCGAAGGTGTGGATCTGCTCGCGGGCCGTGAGCCGCTCGAAGAACGCCGACGCCTGCAGCTGCACACCCATCCGCGGCAGCAGCCGCGGGTTGCGCGGCCACACCGCCTCGCCGAGCACGCGCACCGTACCCGCGTCGGGCTTGCGCAGCCCTTCGATCATCTCCAGGGTCGTGGTCTTGCCCGCGCCGTTGGGTCCGAGGATGCCGACGAACTCGCCTTCGGCCACCGTGAGGCTCACCCCGTCGACGGCCTTCAGCTCCCCGTACGCCATGGCCAGGTCGATCACCTCGATCGCCGCCATGGCCTAGACCCTAGGTGAGGTTCGTCCCGTGGCTTCGCACCGGACGGCGCGGGTCTGGCAGGATCCGCCGGATGCAACGTGCCCGGGTCCTCGTCACCGGGGCCAGCGGGGCCGGCACCACGACGCTGGGCAGAGCCCTGGCCGATGCGTGGTCGGTGCCGCACGCCGACGCCGACGACTACTTCTGGCTGCCGACCGATCCGCCGTACGTCGACAAGCGGCCCGAGGCCGACCGCGTCGCGCTCATGGAGCAGGTCTTCCTCGCGAGAGGGGCCTGGGTGCTCTCCGGCTCGCTGCTCGGCTGGGGCGACGACGTCGTCGCGCGGTGCGACGCCGTGGTCTTCCTGTCGCTCGACCCGACCGAACGGCTGCGACGTATCGAGGCTCGCGAGCAGCTACGACGCAGTGCAGGCCCGGTCGACCAGGAGGCGCTCGACGCGTTCCTGAGCTGGGCCCGGGGCTACGACGACCCGTCCTTCTCGGGTCGCAGCCGCAGGCACCACGAGGAGTGGCTCGCGACCCTCCGCTGCCCGGTCCTGCGGCTCGACAGCGACGGCTCGCGCGAGGCGCTCCGCGACCGGGTCCTGGCCTGGGAGCCCGAGTGACTTGCGCTTCGACAAAGGGTCGAAACCGCCTTCCACAGGACTACGAACATACTAGCGATTAATCACCAGGCGTCGTAGAATCGTGGCATGCCCACCGCCTCCCGCACCCGCTGCGCCGACCCGGCGCTCGAGGCCGTGCGCGTCGTCCGCCACGAGCGGCTGCGGGTCGAGGTCGCCGAGCTCGTGGCGGTTCTCGACTGGGCCACCGGCCACGAGCTGTCCGACGCCGATGCAGTCACGGCTCGGCAGGGGCTGCGGCTCGGCGGCGAGGGCTGCCCGGTCGTCGACGAGTACGACGCCTGGGACCTGTCCTGCGTGCTCGGCCTTTCCCCCGACTCCTGCGTGGCCTACCTGGGCAATGCCCTCGAGCTGCGCCACCGGCTCCCCCGGCTCTGGCAGCGGGTGACCGCCCTCGAGGTGCCGATCTGGAAGGCGTTCCGGATCGCCACCGAGACCCAACAGCTCCCAGCCGCCGGCGCCGAGCAGGTCGACGCTTCGCTCGCCTTCTGCGCCGAGAGCGTCTCGTGGGCCCAGGTCGAACGCACCGTGGCCTCCGCGCTGGCCCGCTGGTGTCCCGACGAGGCCGAACGCCGCCGCCTCGACGCCGCCGACGGGCGCTTCCTCGACGTCCACCTGCGCGGCGCGCGCGAGACGCTGACCACCCTGCAGGGCACCGTCGAGGTCACCGGCACCCTCGACCTGGCCGATGCCCTCGACCTCGACACCGCCCTCACCCACACCGCCGCCCAGCTCGCCACCCTGGGCTCGACCGAGTCTCTCGACGTGCGCCGCTCACAAGCCCTCGGCGAGATCGCCCGCGCCCAGCTCGCCCTCGACCTCGACGGGGCGGCGGGCCGAGCCGTCACGATCGTGGCGCATGTGTCTGACGCCGACGCGGTCGCGTTCGTCGACAACACCCAGACCCCGATCGGCCTCCAGCATCTGCTCGACTGGTGCTCGGCCGCCGGCACCCGGGTCACGATCAAACCCGTCGTCGACCTCGCCGCCGACCTCAGCTCTGCCGGCTACCGACCCTCGCCGAGCCTGCGCGAGCAGGTCGACCTCCGCGATCACCGCTGCGTCTTCCCCTACTGCCAGCGCCGTCGCACTGACCACGACCACGTGGTGGCCCACGCCGAGGGCGGCCCGACCACCTCACACAACCTCGCCCGCCTCTGTCGCGCCCACCACCGCGCCAAGACCCACTCCGCGTGGACCTACGAGACCCACACCCCCGGCGTCTACCACTGGACCAGCCCGACCGGCCTGACGTACCTCGTCGACCGCACCCACGAACCCTGAACACCCGCCCCCACACCCCGCCGGCCACCGGCGGGGTCACCGGCACGCCCGAGACATCAACCGCCCGACCATGCCGCCCCGCGGGCTCCGCCCTTGGCTCGCCGCGAGTAGCTGGATTCTTAGCTGATGAGACCGAGCGCTTGGCGGCGTGTGGGATCGGCCTTGTCGAGTCCGATGACGCAGGTGAGGCAGTAAGTCGCGCCTAGTGCAGCAGTGGTGCTGTCGTCACTCAAGGTGTAGCTGATGGCGTTCATGGCCCACTTTGCTCGACCGCGACGGTCGGCCTCGGCGTGCTGCTCGGCGGTCGCCCTGCCCACGTTCAGGGCAAGCTCGAGGTCGGCTGGCCATCTGTCTAGTTCGGCCCGCAGTCGCTCCAGTGCCGGTGTCGTCGCTGTAGGCCGTGACCGGCCGTGCTGCGTAAGAATCTCGACCACTGCGGGGTGTTCGGCGATTGCTGCTGCTTCGACCGCGCGGGTTACCGCCCACTCCGCGAGCCGCCAGCGGTCCGCGTCGTCGACCTGACCGACCTGGCGCACTAGCTCGCGGCTGGGATACTGCAAAGCGACGAGCTGCCTCTAGCTTCACTGGCAAGTCCAGCAGCTGGTGCGTCACTGGGTGCCACCGGGTTGGGGACAGCACGTCTTGGGTGGGAGCCACGTAGATGCCGGTGAACGCACACGCCATGCTGAGCGCAACGGCTACGAGACTTGCATCCATGTTTGCGGTGGCGGCGATCCTGGCCAATCTGGGAGGTAGGCCTTCGGAGTCCGCGTCGATCTCGTTGAGGTAGATCACTTTGCCGCGGCGTGCGCATCCCAGAAGGACCAAGTCATTGACGTCCCAAGACACCGATGCGGCCTTGCCCTTGCGAGACAGCGCACGAAGAGCCGCATCAGTAAGTCCTAAGCCGTGGTTGTCCTCGATCAAGACAGCCGAGGAGCTTCCTGCTCCGTCTTGCAGCGTGGCGCCAGCAATGGTCGGCCAACCGAGCAGACCCTCCGCTGAGTCGACCTGCCCAAGGTCGCACCCGATCAGTGCGAGCGCAGAGGCAGCATCGACACCCGCCACCAGCGTCAAGCAACCCGCTTCGGAGTAAGCGGCCTGCTCGATGACCCAACCAAACTCGTCAGGGTTCGGTTTCACCACCGCCACAGACTAGATCGGAAACCGCGAGACTCCGCCCGACCATGCCGCCCCGAGAGCTCCGCCCGACCATGCCGCCCCGCGGGCTCCGCCCGATCTCGCCGCTCCGAGGAGCGCGGTCGTGCCGAGCTACGGGGAGGAACCCACAGTCATGGGTGCTTCGGCCAAAGAGCCATAAGCGCCGGCCCGTCCGCGCTGACGGGACCTGGCTCTACGGAGGATGCCGGAATGAACCGCATGGGGATCGCGGGAGCCGCTCAAGGATGACCGTCGCCGACCGTCAGGCTGAGGCCCCGTCATGCGGGCTGAACGGCTGCCATCGCGTCATCGTGCCGGGCCGTGAGATCGACGTCCTACGGTCCCGGCTGTGAGGTCGCCGACCAGTTCGCCGGGGTCACCTGCGTGATGCAGAACGGATGACCGGCCGGATCGAGCAGCACCGTCCAGCGGGTGTCTGGTTGGTGGGTGGCCAGTTGCGCCCCCAACCCCACCGCTCGTCTCACGGCCGCGGCGGTCGCGACAGCCGTGGGGCCCGCGCTCAGATCGAGATGCACGATGGAGGCGCCGGGCCACTGAGGGGCGTGGTAGCCGTCGACTCGTTGGCAGACCAGCGTCAGACCAGGAGCCTGCACGCCCGCGCTCGTCGGCGACCTCCACAGCAGCTCACCGCCGAGCAGCGCCACGTAGAACTCGGCCAGATCGTCTGGGTCCGCGCAGTCGAGGGACACGGCGACGAACCGCGGCAGTCCGTCGTCGAGGCCAACCGCTTCGTCATCGTGAGCATCTGTGCTCGTCATGTTTCGACGCTAGCGGCACGCCGAGGGAGCCGGTGCCGTCAAAACCGGTTCGGATGATGGTGCTGCGTCCGCGACACTGACCGACGTGGAGGACGTCGAGGTCGTGGTGGCGCATCACGAGCGCGCGACGCTCCGTGTCGGCGAGGTGTTCTTGAAGATCGACGGCGACCAGGCCCGTACCGACGTCGAGGTCGAGGCGATGGCCTTGGCACCGGTCCCGACGCCGGAGGTCGTGTGGCGCAAGCCGCCCGTGCTCGCGCTCGCCGCTCTCGCGGGGTCGGCGCTCGGCCGCCTCGGCGAGCCGTCGACCGCGCCGGCGGCGGCGTGGGCAGCGGCCGGTGCCGCCCTCCGGGTGCTGCACGACGCACCGCTCCCGCCCTGGCCCGGACGGAGCCTCGACGAGAAGGCCTCGAGTCTCGACAGCGAGTGCGCGTGGCTCCTGGCGAACGACGTCATTCCTGCCGACCTGGTCAGCCGCAACCGCGACGTTGCCGGGGCAGCCCTGCGACCGTGGACACCGGTGTTCATGCACGGCGACCTGCAGGTCGCCCACGTGTTCGTCGAGGGTGACGAGGTCACCGGCGTGCTCGACTGGTCGGAGGCGGGTCAGGGCGACGCCATGTACGACCTGGCCAGCCTGACGCTCGGGCACCCGGACCAGCTCGGCGACCTCCTCGTGGGCTACGGCGCCGATGTCGACCACGACGTGATCCGCGGCTGGTGGTCGCTACGAAGCCTGACGGCGATCCGCTGGCTGGTCGAGCACGGCTTCGACCCGTCCCTGCCGGGCTGCGAGATCGACGTCCTGCGGTCCCAGCTGTGAGTTCGCCCGTGGGCCCAGCCCGGCGGCGCCACCTGCGTGATGCGGAACGGATGACCGGCCGGATCGAGCGCACCGTCCAGCGGGAGTCGGGCTGGTGCGTGGCCGGCTGAGCGCCCAACCTGATCGCCCGCTCGACGGCGGCGGTCGCTGCGACGGTCGGGCCGGCACTCAGGTCACCGGCCAGCAGCGCCAGGTAGAACGCAGCCAGCGCGGCGGGATCGTCGCAGTCGAGCGACACCGTGACGAAGTGCGGCGGCACCCTGGTACAACGGGGCATGCCCAGCGACGTCTTCGAACCCCACCCGATCGTCCGTCTGCTCGAGAAGCCGGCAGCAGAGTTCACGTGCAGCGACCTGGTCCGGGCTGCGGAGGAGCTCGAGCTGCGCCAGATGAACCTGCGCTACGTCGGCGGCGACGGGCGTCTGAAGACGATCGCCTTCCCGATCAACTCGCGTGAGCACCTCGCCGGGGTCCTCGCGCGAGGTGAGCGGGTCGACGGGTCCAGCATCTTCCCGGGCACCGAGACCCATGCCAGCGACGTCTACATCGTGCCGCGCTACCGCACGGCCTTCGTGAACCCGTTCGGGGAGAGACCCTCCCTCGACGTGCTGTGCTCGTTCTACGACGAGGACGGCGAGCCGCTGGCGTACGCGCGTGAACAGGTCCTCCGACGCGCCGCCGAGGCGCTCACCGAGGAGACGGGTCTGGTCCTGGAGGCGTTCGGGGAGCTGGAGTACTACCTCGTCGACCAGGTCGAGCGGATCTTCCCGGTGGAGGAGGAGAACGGGTACCAGGAGTCAGCGCCCTTCTCCAAGGGTCAGCCGCTGCGCGAGGAGGTGCTGGGACACCTCTCCGCCATGGGCGTCCAGCTGAAGTACGCCCACGGCGAGGTGGGGAACATCCTCGACGGCGACCGACAGCTGGTGCAGCACGAGATCGAGCTCTGGCCCGTTCCGGTCGAGCAGGCTGCGGATGCCCTCGTCCTGGCCAAGTGGGTGGTGCGTGAGGTCGCCTACGCCCACGGCCTGGAGGCGACCTTCGCCCCCTCGGTCAGCGGAGAAGGGGCGGGCAGCGGGCTGCACGTCCACACCAGGCTGGTGCGCGACGGCACCAGCGCGATCATGGGCGCGGACGGCATCAACGACACCGCACGACGGCTGATCGCCGGCTACCTGTCGGCGGCCGCGGCCCTGACGGCGTTCGGCAACACCGTGCCGACGTCGTACCTGCGCTTCACCGAGGGCGACGAGTCACCCGAGGGCATCTGCTGGGGCGAGACCGACCGCACCGGGCTGGTGCGGGTGCCGCTCGCCTGGGGCGGTGACGTGCTGCCGGGCATGGTCGCCCACGCGAACCCTGGCAGCTCCGAGCCGATCCCCGAGCCGGCCATCCACCCCCAGACGGTCGAGCTCCGCCTCGGCGACGGCTCGGCCGACGTCCACCTGCTGCTGGCGGGGATGGCCGTGGCGGCCCGACGCGGACTGGGCGACCCCGACAGCCTGGAGCTCGCCGAGCGGCTCAGCTCGGCCGAGCACGACGACTTCGAACAGCTGCCGGCCTCGTGCGCCGAGTCGGCCGACGCCCTCGAGGAGGAGCGGGCCTCGTTCGAGGCGGACGGTGTCTTCCCTGCCGAGCTGATCGACCTGGTGCTCGACCAGCTACGGGCCAAGGACGACGCGGCGCCCATGAAGAAGGTGTCCAAGGACGAGGCCACACGCGCCCAGCTCGTCCGCCGGTACTGGCACGTCGGCTGACCCGCCGACGCCCCGCCTGCGAGCACGCTGGTCAGGCGGGCGGTGGGCTGAGCTTGCCCGCCTCGGCGTACGACCGCACGATCGAGGTGGTGAGCGGGAAGTCGATGGCGACGTCGCGAAACAGCAGGCTCGCCGCGGTCGCGGCCGCCTCGGTGGCCTGCGCGGCCACGGCGTCGGCCAGGGCGGCAGGGGTGTGCACGACGACCTCGTCGTGGAGGAAGAAGACGAGGTGCGGCCGGGAGACGAGCGGGCCGGTGTCGCCCAGACGCCAGAGCCGGTTGCGCAGGTCGGCGATCCAGCACAGCGCCCACTCGGCGCCGGTGCCCTGCACGACGAAGTTGCGGGTGAAGCGGCCGTACGCGCGTCGGTAGCGGGCCTGGCTGTCGGGGTCGACCGGCGCGTCGCCGGGGTCGTGGTCCCAGGCGTCGCCCAGCGCCGGGCACCCGCGGCCCAGGAGCGTGCGCACCACCTGTCCCCGCTCACCGGCGCGGGCCGCCTCCTCGACGAGGCCGAAGGCGTCGGGGTAGCGGCGGGTGAGGCCGGCGACCATCCGGCCACTCTCGCCGCTGGTGGCGCCGTACATCGCGCCGAGCAGGCCGAGCTTGGCGTCGTTGCGGCTCGCCACCGCGCCGTCGTCGACCATGCCCTGGTAGAGGTCGGCGCCGCGAGCCGACCGGGCCAGGGCGCGGTCGCCGCTCATGCCGGCGAGCACGCGGGGCTCGAGCTGGGCGACGTCGGCGACGACGAACATCCAGCCGTCGTCGGCGACCGCCGCGGGCCGGACCTGCACCGGGAACGACAGCGCACCCCCGCCGTTCGACGACCACCGGCCGGTGGCGGAGCCGGCCGGCTGGTACGACGGCCGGAACCTGCCGCCGCTCACCCACTGGTCGATCCAGGCCCAGCCGTTGGTCTGGAACAGGTGCGCGAGCTGCTTGTAGCGCAGCAGCGGGACGATGCCCGGGTGCTCCAGCGCGCGCAGGGAGGACGCGCGGGTGTCGGTGACCTCCAGCTCGGCCCGGCGCAGCGCCGCCAGCAGCTCGGGCCGCGAGTCGGGGTTGAGGCCCGGCGCGCCGAACGCGTCGCGCACCTCGGCCACCAGCGCCTCCAGCCCCTGCGGCCGCGCACCGCGCGGTGGCCGCGGCCCGAGCAGGTCGGCGAGCAGCTGCTCGTGGACGTCGACCCGCCACGGCACGCCGGCGTACGTCATCTCCGCGGCGACGAGGGCACCGGACGACTCCGCGGCGAGCAGCAGCTCGAGCCGAGCGGCCTCGTGGGACCCCGACGACCCAGCCACGGCGGCCAGCTGCCGGGCGTCCTCGAGGTCCGCACGCAGGTGCTCGGCCTCGTCGTCGACCGAGAACAGGGCCGGGTCGGACGGCACGCTCGGCCCGAGCCGGTCCCAGTGCTCCGACTGCTCCCCCACCAGCAGCCGCCCGTCGACTGCGGGCGCCCGCCGCAGCAGGTGGTGGCCCAGCCGCAGGTCGTGGCAGCGCTCGACCCGCACCCCGGCCGCCAACAGCACGGGATACCACCGTGCGGTGTCGTCCCACACCCAGCGCGGCGCGTCGACCTCGCGCGCTCGCACGTACGCCGGCAGGTCGGCCGCCACCACCTCGTGCTCCGCGCCACCGTCGACGACCAGCACGCGGTCGCCCGGCAGCCGCGACAGCGATACCCGGGTCACGCGACACCCTGGCACCACGTGCCGACACTCAAGCCAGCGACGCGAGCCAGGCCTCGTGCAGGTCGGAGAAGTGACCGGCGCCGCTGCCGATCAGGTCGGCGGGCGCGCCGTCCTCGACGATCTCGCCGTGGGCCATGACCAGCACCCGGTCGGCGATCTCGACGGTGGAGAGGCGGTGGGCGATGATCACCGCGGTCCGGCCGGCGAGCACGGTGCGGAGCGCGCGCTGCACCAGCCGCTCGGACGGCACGTCGAGCGAGGAGGTGGCCTCGTCGAGGATCAGGACGGCGGGGTCGGCGAGGAAGGCGCGGGCGAAGGCCACGAGCTGGCGCTGACCGGCGCTGAGCCGGCCGCCGCGGTTGGCGACGTGGGTCTCGTAGCCGTCGGGCAGCGCCATGATCAGGTCGTGGGCGCCGAGCGCCCGGGCGGCGGCCTCGACGTCGGCCATCGAGGCGTCGGGACGGCCGAAGAGGATGTTGTCGGCGATGGTGCCGGAGAACAGGTAGTTCTCCTGGGTGACCATCACGACCTGGGAGCGCAGGTCGTCGGACGACAGGTCGCGCAGGTCGACGCCGTCGAGCAGCACCCGCCCCGCGACCGGGTCGTAGAACCGGGTGGCCAGCTTGGCCAGCGTGGTCTTGCCGGCGCCGGTGGTGCCGACCAGGGCGACCGTCTGGCCGCCGGGCACCGTGAGCTCGAGGCCGGGCAGCACGTCGCGCTCGTCGATGTAGGAGAAGCGGACCCGGTCGAAGCTCAGCGTGCCGCCGGACTTCGCCAGCGTGACCGGGCCCTCCGGCTCGGGCACCGTCGGCTGCTCGCGGAGCACGCCGGCCAGCTTCTCGAGCGCGGCGGAGGCCGACTGGAAGGTGTTGAAGAACTGCGAGATCTCCATCATCGGCTCGAAGAAGCGCCGCAGGTAGAGCAGGAACGCCGCCAGCACCCCCACCGTCACCTCGCCCTCGTGGGCGAGGAAGGCGCCGTAGACCAGCACCACCGCGATCGTGATGTTGCCGATCAGCTTGACGCCCGGCATGAACCACGCGACCAGCCGGAACGCGACCAGGTTGGCCTTGCGGTTGTCGTCGTTGAGGTCGTCGAAGATCTCGAGGTCGCGCTGCTCGCGACGGAAGGCCTGGACGGCGCGGACGCCGCCCATCGACTCGACGAAGTGGACGATCAGCAGCGCGATCTTCTCGCGCGCGACCCGGTAGCTCTTGGCCGACTCACGACGGAACCACGACGTGATCCAGAAGAGGAACGGCCCGCACACCAGCGCCACCAGGCCGAGCTTGACGTCGAGGAAGAGCAGGATGACAGCCGTGCCGACCAGGGTGAGCGCGGCGGTGACCAGGCCGTCGAAGCCGGTCTCGAGCATCTCGTAGATCGCGTCGATGTCGGAGGTCTGGCGCGAGATCACCCGACCCGAGGTGTAGTCGTCGTGGAAGGCGGGGCTGAGCCGCTGGAAGTGGCGGAAGACGCGTCGGCGCAGCTGGTAGAGCAGGTCCTGGCCGATCCGGCCGGATCGCACCAGGAAGACCTGCCGGGTGACCGCCTGCACCAGCGTGGCCACGAGCACGATGGCCGCGACCATGAGCAGCGGCCCGAGGTCGTCGCGCTCGCGGATCGGCGGGATGCCGCTGTCGATGCCGACCTTGACCAGGTAGGGGATCGCCAGCCGGGCGGCGTTCTCGACGACGACGATGCCGACCAGCACCCAGATCGCGGTCTTGTAGGGCCGCAGCAGCTCGCGCAGCAGCTGGCCGGACCCACCGGTGAACCGCACCCGGTCGGCGGTGTCGATCGTGTCGGTCTCGACCGAGGCGATGCCGCGCCACGAGAGGTCGCGCGTGTCGTCGGGGGTGGTGGTCGGCGTCGTCATGCACTGACCGCTTCGTCGTCGTCCATGGCGTCTGCGGCCAGCAGCTCGCGGTACTCGGGGACCGTGGCCAGCAGGGTGCGGTGCTCGCCGACGTGGGTGATGGTGCCGCCCTGCAGCAGGGCGACCTTGTCGGCGAGCAGCACGGTGGAGGCGCGGTGGGCGACGACGAGCCCGGTGGTCTCGCTCAGGACGCTGCGCAGCGCGTCCTCGACGAGCTTCTCGGTGTGGACGTCGAGCGCGGAGAGCGTGTCGTCGAGGACCAGCACCATCGGTGAGGCCAGCACGGCCCGGGCGAGCGCGAGCCGCTGCCGCTGGCCGCCCGAGAGCGCCATGCCCTGCTCGCCGATGCGCGTCTGCAGACCCCAGGGGAGGTCGCGGACGAAGCCGGCCTGGGCGACGTCGATGGCCTGCTCGATGTCGGCGTCGGAGGCGTCGGCGCGGCCGAGGGTGAGGTTCTCGCGGGCGCTCATCGAGAACAGGGTGGGCTCCTCGAACGCGGTCGCGACCAGCGTGCGGAGGTGGCGCAGGTCGAGGTCGCGGACGTCGACGCCGTCGACG
The DNA here is from genome assembly GCA_963825985.1 of uncultured Actinomycetota bacterium. GTDB lineage: Bacteria > Actinomycetota > Actinomycetes > Propionibacteriales > Nocardioidaceae > Nocardioides. The sequence goes on from CAWGVK010000012.1 coordinate 70,227, forward strand.
GTCACCCGGCCCGCGGTGACGTCGTACAGGCGCGGGACGAGCGCGGTGAGCGCGGTCTTGCCCGACCCGGTGGCGCCGACCAGCGCCACGGTCTCGCCCGGGGCGAGGTCGAGGCAGATGTCGCGGAGCACCAGCTCGTCGGGGGCGTCGGGGAACGCGAAGTCGACGTGCTCGAAGCGCAGGTGGCCGCGGGGCTCGGGGATGACGACCTCGCCGCCGACGATGGCCGGCTCGGTGTCGAAGATCTCGAGGATCCGGGCCGAGGCGGTCATCGCCTCCTGCGCCATCGCGAGGATCACGCCGAGTGACGACACCGGCCAGACCAGCGAGAGCAGCAGGGTGATGAACGCGACCAGCTCACCGGGCGTCAGCGCGCCCCTGCCGACACCGATCGCGCCGGTGAGCAGGACGACGCAGACGGCGAGGTTGGGGATCACCTCGAGGAAGGTCCAGAAGCGGGCCGAGAGCCGCACCTTGTCCATGCTCGAGGCGTGCAGCTTGCGGGCACGCGCCTCGTACTGGCCGGCCACGTGCTCGCTGCGGCCGAACGCCTTGATGACGCGGATGCCCATGGCACCCTCCTCGGCCAGCGTGGCGAGGTCGCCCTGCTGGTCCTGCACCCGACGCGAGAGGACGACGTACTTCTTCTCGAAGCGCATGCACAGCCACACGATCGGCACGGCTGCGGCGGCCACGACCAGGCCGAGCGGCCAGTACATGCCGAGCAGGACGCCGGTGACGACGACCACCTGCACGATGTTGACGACCAGGAAGATCATGCCGAACCCGCTGAACCGGCGGATCGCGCTGAGGTCCTGGATGGCGCGGGAGAGCAGCTGGCCCGACTGCCACCGGCTGTGGAACGACATCGGCAGCTCTTGCAGCCGGGCGTAGAGGTCGTGGCGCATCGCGGTCTCGACCTGGAGCACCGTGGTGCTCTGCACCCAGCGGCGCCACCAGATCAGGAAGGCCTCGACCGCGCCCAGCGCGAGCGCGAGCAGTCCGAGCGGGAAGACCGGGGCCAGCTCGCCGTCGGCGATCGGGCCGTCGATGACGGCCTTGGTGACCAGCGGGATGGCGATCGAGGTGCCGACCACGGCCAGCGAGGTGAGCAGCATGATCGCCAGCGAGACCAGGTGTGGGCGAAGGTAGCCGCGCAACCGCCAGAACGAGTGGACCCCGGCAGGCGGCGGCGCGTCGGGGTCGGGTCCGAGCGCCTGAGGGAGCTTGCCAAGAGTCGTTGCCATCGACAACGACTCTAGGCGGCGCCACCGACAATCGGCGAACCGATAAGTGCCCTCGGCGTGAAGTCAGGCCAGCAGGCTCCGGACGACGCGCAGCCCGACCGACATCCGCGCCAGGTCGGCCTGGTCGTCGGAGCAGATCTGGCCCAGGGTGTCGGCCGCGCGGGTGACGACGACGGTGTCGGCGTCCTCCCAGGTCGCGATCCGGGACGGCGCCGGCTCGTCGGCCGACGTGGCGGCCAGCACCTGCGAGGTCAGCTGGGCGTGGACGGCGTGCAGGTCGTCGCGCAGGGCCGCGCGGGCCATGGTCTGCCACTGGTCGTCGCGCGGCAGCGTCAGGATCTGCTGCACCAGTGTCGACAGGCCCAGCCGCTCACCGAGCGCGAAGTGCACCCGTGCCACGTCGTTCGGCTCCAGACCCTCACGGGTCGCGATCTCGATGACGTTGAGCAGCATGTACGCCGTCGGCAGCCCGGCGACCTTCTCGGCCAGCTCGTCGGGCACCCCCTGCTCGACCAGCGTCGCGCGCCGCTTCTCGAAGGCCGCCAGCTCCTGGCCCACCATCAGGTCGGGCAGCTGCGCCATCGCGGCCTGCACCGGCTCGGCGAAGTGGTCGACCAGGCCCTGGCTGTCGAGCGGCGGGCGCCGGTTGTTGATCAGCCAGCGCGACCCGCGCTCGACGAGGGTGCGCATCTCGATCCGCATCTTCGTCTGCACCGCGGCGTCCAGCTTGTTGTCGTAGGTCGACAGCTCTTCACGCAGCGGCAGCGACCCGAAGATCTCGCGGGCCACGAAGTTGGCGCGGGTCAGCTCGGCCGCGGTCGCGCCCGTCTCGCCGGCCAGCCGCGGCCAGAACGTCATCCCGGCGCCGTTGATCAGGTCGTTGACGACCTGGGTGACGATGATCTCGCGGCGCAGCGGGTGGTCGGCGATGCTCTCGGCGAACCCCTCGCGCACCTGGGTCGGGAAGTAGCCCCGAAGGTCGAGGTCGAGGTAGGGGTCGTCGGGCAGGTCGGAGTCGATCAGCTCGTAGGCGAGCACGATCTTGGTCCACGCCAGGAGCACCGACAGCTCGGGCACGGTCAGGCCCTCGCCGCGGTCGATCCGCCGCGCCACCTGACGGCGGGTGGGCAGCGCCTCCAGCTCGCGGTTGAGGACACCGTCGGACTCGAGCTTCTTCATCCACGACTCGTGCACGTGCAGCAGCGGCGCGGCGTTGGAGGCGGCGTTGGCGAGCGCGAGGTTCTGCTCGTAGTTGTCGCGCAGCACCAAGGTGGCGACCTCGTCGGTCATCTCGGCCAGCACCTTGTTGCGCTGCTTCTCGGTGAGGTCGCCCGCGGCGACGACCCGGTCGAGCAGGATCTTGATGTTGACCTCGTGGTCGGAGGTGTCGACGCCGGCGGAGTTGTCGATGAAGTCGGTGTTGACCCGGCCACCGTCGCGGGCGTACTCGATGCGCCCGAGCTGGGTGAGCCCGAGGTTGCCGCCCTCGCCGACGCAGCGGACGCGGAGCTCGCCGCCGTTGACGCGGATCGCGTCGTTCGACTTGTCGCCGGCCTCGGCGTGGGTCTCCTCCTCGGCCTTGACGTAGGTGCCGATGCCGCCGTTCCAGAACAGGTCGACCGGCGCGAGCAGGATGGCCTTCATCAGCTCGGCCGGCGTCGTCTTCTCGACGTGGCCCACGATGCCGAGCGCGGCCCGGATCTCCGGCGACAGCGGGATCGACTTGGCCGAGCGCTTGAACACCCCGCCGCCCTTCGAGATCAGCGACGTGTCGTAGTCCTGCCAGCTCGACCGCGGCAGGTCGAACAGCCGCCTGCGCTCGGCGTACGACGTCGCCGCGTCGGGCTCGGGGTCGATGAAGATGTCTCGGTGGTCGAACGCCGCGACCAGCCGGGTGTGCTCGGAGCAGAGCATCCCGTTGCCGAAGACGTCGCCCGACATGTCGCCGACGCCGACGCAGGTGAAGTCCTCGTTCTGGCAGTCGACGCCCATCTCACGGAAGTGGCGCTGCACCGACACCCAGGCGCCGCGGGCCGTGATGCCCATCGCCTTGTGGTCGTAGCCCACCGAGCCGCCGCTGGCGAACGCGTCGCCGAGCCAGAAGCCGTAGGCCTGGGCGACGCCGTTGGCGATGTCGGAGAACGTCGCCGTCCCCTTGTCGGCGGCGACGACCAGGTAGGAGTCGTCGCCGTCGTGGCGGACCACCCGGTCGGGCGGCACCGTCTCGCCGTCGACCAGGTTGTCGGTCAGGTCGAGCAGGCCCGAGATGAAGGTCTTGTAGCAGGCGATGCCCTCGGTCAGCCACGCGTCGCGGTCGACGGCCGGGTCGGGCAGTGCCTTCGCGAAGAACCCGCCCTTGGCACCCACCGGCACGATCACGGTGTTCTTCACCATCTGCGCCTTGACCAGGCCCAGCACCTCGGTGCGGAAGTCGTCGCGGCGGTCGCTCCACCGCAGGCCGCCGCGGGCCACCGCGCCGAAGCGCAGGTGCACGCCCTCGACCCGCGGGGAGTAGACGAAGATCTCGTACTTCGGGCGCGGCTCGGGCAGGTCGGGGATCTCCGACGGCTCGAGCTTGAGCGAGATGTAGGCGTGCGGCTGACCTTTCTGGTCGTGCTGGAAGTAGTTGGTGCGCAGCGTGGCCCGCACGTGGGTCAGGTAGGAGCGCAGGATCCGGTCGTCGTCGAGGCTGGCCACGTCGTCGAGGGCGGACAGGATGCGGGCCTCGACGTCGTCCTCGCTCTTGCCCTGGCTGCCCTGCTGGCCCTGATGGTCGGGGTCGAAGCGGGCCTCGAACAGCTCGACCAGCATCCGGGTGATGGCGACGTTGCTCGCGAGCGCGTCCTCGATGTAGTCGAGTGCGAACGGCGAGCCGCCCTGGCGCATGTACTTCGCGTAGGCGCGCAGCAGCGCGGCCTGTCGCCACGACAGCCGAGCCCCCAGCACCAGCGCGTTGAAGCCGTCGATCTCGGTGAAGCCGTCCCACACCGCGCGGACGGCGTCCTGGAACAGGTCGCGCGCCTCCTCGGGCAGCCGGCCGGGGTAGCGGAGCCCGAACTCGTAGATGTGGGAGGTCCGCTCGAGGCCGACCAGCGAGTAGGGCCGTTCGTCGACGACCTCGACCCCCATCGAGCTCAGCATCGGCAGGATCTCGCTCAACGACAGGGGTGACCCGATCCGGTAGAGCTTGAGCCGGGCCTCGCCGCGGCCGGCGTCGACCTCCTGGTAGAGCGAGTGGTCGAGTCCCTCGTCGCCGACGATGCCCTCGAGCCGACCGAGGTCGACCGACGCGGTGCGCGGCGCGAAGTCCTCCTTGTAGGCCTCGGGGAACGAGTCGAGGTAGCGGCGGCCGAGGATGGCGCCGACCTCCTCGCCGTACTCGGCGATGACCGCGCTGGTGAAGTCGTCGCGCCACGACCGGGAGGCCTCCGCGAGCCGGCGCTCGAGGTCGGCGGTGTCGATGTTCGGGATCGACTCTCCGCTGGGCTGGTGGACCACGAAGTGCACGCGGGCCGTCGTCGACTCGTTGATGCTGACGTTGAACTCGACCGAGTCGGCGCCGATCCGGTCCTTGAGGATCTGCGAGAACTTCTCGCGGACGCCGGTGTTGTAGCGGTCGCGCGGCAGGTAGACGAGGACCGAGACGTAGCGGCCGTAGGTGTCCTTGCGGATGAACATCCGGACGGCGCGGCGCTCACGGGCCTGCATCGCGGCCTCGGCGAGCGGTCCGAGCTCCTCGATCGGGGTGTGGAAGAGGTCGTCGCGCGGATAGGTCTCGAGGGTGTCGAGCAGCGCCTTGCCGGCGTGGCTGCGCGGGTCGAAGCCGCTGCGCTGCAGCACCGTCTGCACCTTCTCGCGCACCAGCGGGATGCGGAGCAGCGACTCGGTGTAGGCCGCGCTCGAGAACAGCCCGAGGAAGCGGCGCTCGCCGTTGACCTCGCCGTCGTCGCCGAACGTCTTGACGCCCACGTAGTCGAGGTACGCCGGGCGGTGCACCGTGGCTCGTGAGTTGGCCTTGGCCAGGACCAGCAGCGTCTTCTCGCGGGCCTTCGCCTTGACCGGGTCGGGCAGCCGGCCGAACGACTCCGACATCACCTGGTCGGAGCGCAGGATGCCGAGACCGGAGCCGGGGATGGCCCGCAGGACGTCGTCCTCGCCCTCTCCCTCGATCGGGATCCGGTCGAGGGAGTACTCGCGGTAGCCGAGGAAGGTGAAGTGGCCGTCGGCCAGCCAGGTGAGCAGCTCACCCGCTACGCGCAGCTCCTCCGGGTCGAGCGGCGGCGGGTCGTCGCCCAGCTCGGCGACGATCTGCTCGACCCGCTCGTGCATCTTCAGCCAGTCCTCGACCGCCTCGCGGACGTCGCGCAGCACCCGCTGCACGTCCTCGACGATCTCGGCGGCGTCGTCCCCCTCGCGGAGCCGGTCGACCTCGACGTGCATCCACGACTCGCGCACCGCGTCGCCGTCGGGCTGCGAGGCGCCGTCGGCGACCGGCTCGGCCGACTGCAGCTGGCCGGTGATGTCGCGCACGACGTCGAAGTTGGGGTGGACGACGAGGTGGACGTCGCGCAGCTGGCGGCTCAGCTCCATCGTGAGGGAGTCGACCAGGAACGGCATGTCGTCGACGACGACCTCGACCACGGTGTGGCCGCCGGCCGACCAGCCGTGCTCGGCCGGGGTCGGTGTGAACACCCGCACCTGGGCGGTGCCCTGCGGCCGCTGGTCGGCGAGCTTGTAGTGCGAGGCGAGGGCGCCGTACACGTCGGCGTCGGACCGGTCGACCAGGTCCTCGGGCGCCACGTGCCGGAAGTAGGCATGGAGGAGGCCGTCGACCGCGTCGTGCGGCGGCCCTCCGCTGCCCTTGCCGTGCTGCGCCAGGTCGATGGCCTTCGCGAGGAGCTCAGCCTTGTCAGATTCGTGCGTCGTCGTTGACACCCAGCCACCGTAGGACCCCCCGACAGGCGCCACAACAACCGGGCCGGGTGTTCTCCAGGAGTTCCTCGTCGCCCCACCCTCAGAGGTGGCTGCGGACCTCCCACAGCACCGGGTAGTACTGCAGTGGCAGCCGCCCCCGCAGGTACGCCGAGCCGCTCGACCCGCCGGTGCCCGACTTGGCGCCGATCATCCGCTCGACCATCACGACGTGCCTGGCCCGCCAGCTGGCGGCGTGCTCGTCGTGCTGCAGCAGCGCCTCGGCCAGCGCCCACACGGCGGCGTACCGGCTGCGGTCGTGGGCGGTCGTCCGCACCGAGTCGGCGACCTCGTCGTCGTCGGCGGCCGGCAGGTCGTGGGCGCGCAGGACGGCCAGGAACGCGTCCCACAGCGTCGGCTCGTCGAGGCGGCGCTGGAGCCGTGCCTTCTCGTCGTCGGTCAGCCCCCGGAACCGCTGCAGGTACGACGCGTCCTGGGCGCCCGAGACGAACTCGAGCTCGCGGAACTGCACGCTCTGGAACCCGCTCGCCGGCGCCAGCCGCTGGCGGAACTCCAGGAAGTCCTGCGGGGTCATCGTCTCGAGGACGTCGACCTGCTGCACCAGCACCCGCTCGATCACGTGCACCCGCTGCAGCAGGTGCTGGGCCCACCACAGCTCGCCGTGGGTCATCGCGTCGCGGGCGGCGGTGACCTCGTGGAGCAGCTGCTTGAACCACAGCTCGTAGACCTGGTGGATGGTGATGAACAGCAGCTCGTCGTGCGCGGGCGGGTCGGACTCGAGGTGCTGGGCGTCGAGCAGCTCGGGCAGCCTCAGGTAGCTGCCGTAGGTCAGCTGCGCGCCCTGCTCGCCGAAGGAGACGAACTGCTCGCCCTGATCGCTGGTCGCGTCGGTCACGGGCCCACCCAACCACGCCCCGGCACCGGCATGATGAGCGCCATGTCGAAGACGATCCGCCATGAGATGCCGTACGACGCCCCGGTCGAGACCGTGGCCGCGATGCTGGCCGACCCGGCCTTCCGCGAGGAGGTCTGCCGCTCGCAGGGCTCGACGAGGATCGACGTGAGCGTCGACGTCGACGGTGACACCAAGGACGTGCGCATCGACCAGTGGATGCCGACCGCCGGTGTGCCGTCGTTCGCCAAGAGGATCGTGGGCGACGAGACCAACATCGTGCAGACCGAGGCCTGGTCGAGCCCGACTCTCGGCGACATCACCGTGACGATCCCCGGCAAGCCGGGCGACATGACCGGCACCGCCACCCTCGTCGAGGACGGCGCCGGCACGGTCGAGACCGTCGAGCTGACGATCAAGGTCAAGATCCCGGTGGTCGGCGGCAAGCTCGAGGGCCTGATCGGCGACCTGCTGCTCAAGGCCCTCAAGGCCGAGCACAAGGTCGGGCGCGGCTACCTGTCGCGCTGAGACCTCGCCTGGCTCGCGTCCTCGGCCCGCTCGGAGCGGCGCCGGAGGGCGATCACGATCCCGAGCGCCACGAACGGGCCGAACGCCAGGACCAGCGTCAGCGCCTGCTCGAACGGGTGCATGGCACCCAGGTGCATCGTTGTCATCACCCCCGAGCCTAGATGGGTCTGCCGCACGGGTGAGACTCCTCACGGAACAGGGCACCCCCGGGCCGGGGTTCTCCTGGGGTACCCACCCGAACCGAGGAGACCCCGTGCCCGATCTCTACGACGACCTGACCGTCGGAGCCTGGACGCTCCCCAACCGCATCGTGCTGGCGCCGCTGACCCGCAGCCGCGCCGACCAGGACGGCGTCCACGGCGACCTGGCGGTCGAGTACTACGCGCAGCGCGCGGGGGCCGGCCTGATCATCACCGAGGGCACGCAGCCCAGCGCCGTCGGCCAGGGCTACTCCAACACCCCCGGCATCCACTCCCCCGAGCAGGTCGAGGCCTGGCGCCGGATCGCGGACGCCGTCCACGCCCGCGGCGGTCGCATCGTCCTGCAGCTCATGCACGCCGGCCGGGTCTCGCACCCCGACAACAAGCACGGTCTCGGCGCGGTCGCGCCCAGCGCGGAGGCGGCGCCCGGTGAGATGTTCACCGTGCAGGGCGGCCTGCAGCCGCACCCGGTGCCCCGCGCGCTCGAGCTCGACGAGATCCCCGGTGTGGTCGAGGAGTTCGCCCAGGCCGCCCGCAACGCGGTCGAGGCCGGCCTCGACGGCGTCGAGGTGCACGCCGCCAACGGCTACCTGGTCCACCAGTTCCTCGCCCCCGGCTCCAACCACCGCACCGACGCCTACGGCGGCTCCCCCGAGAACCGCGCCCGGTTCGGCATCGAGGTCACTCGCGCCGTGGTCGACGCGATCGGCGCCGACCGCGTCGGCATCCGGCTCTCGCCGGCCCACAACATCCAGGGCTGCACCGAGGACGACCCGGCCGACGTCGAGGCGACGTACGCCGCGCTCACCGGCGCCATCGCCCCGCTCGGGCTCGCCTACGTGAGCGTGCTGGCGGCCGACCCGCGCAGCGAGGCGGTGCTGCGCATCCGCAAGGAGTTCGGCGGCCCGTTCATCGTCAACACCGGCTTCGGCGACATCACCAGCCGCGAGGACGCGCAGGCCCTGCTCGACGACGACCTCGGCGACGCCGTCGCCGTCGGCCGGCTGTTCCTCGCCAACCCCGACCTGCCGACCCGGTGGGAGCGCGGGGCCGAGCTCAACGAGCCCGACCCCGGCACGTTCTACAGCCCCGGCGCGAAGGGGTACGTCGACTACCCGGCCCTCAGCGCCTGATCACTCAGCCCAGGTAGGGGTAGCGGTGGTCGGTCGGGGGGACGAACGTCTCCTTGATCGACCGTGGCGACGTCCAGCGCAGCAGGTTGACCGCGGCGCCGGCCTTGTCGTTGGTGCCCGAGGCGCGACCACCGCCGAACGGCTGCTGACCCACGACCGCCCCGGTGGGCTTGTCGTTGATGTAGAAGTTGCCGGCCGCGAAGCGCAGCGTCTTGCGGGCCCACGCGATCGCGGCGCGGTCCTGGCTGATGATCGCGCCGGTGAGCGCGTACGGCGCGATGCTCTCGAGCTGGTGCACCACCCGCTCGAACCGGTCGTCGTCGTACACGTGGACGGCGAGGATCGGCCCGAAGTACTCGGTCGAGAACATCTGGTCGGTCGGGTCGGTGGACGTGACGACCGTCGGCCGCACGAAGTAGCCGACCGAGTCGTCGACCTGACCGCCGGCGACGACCTCGAGGCCCTTGGTGCGCTTGGCGCGGGTGATGGCCGCCTTGTGCTTGGCGAACGCCCGGTCGTCGATGACCGCACCCATGAAGTGGGAGAAGTCGGTGACGTCACCCATCGAGAGGTTCTCGACGTCCGCGACCAGCTGGTCCTTGATCTTGGCCCAGACGCTCTTCGGCACGTAGGCCCGTGAGGCGGCCGAGCACTTCTGGCCCTGGAACTCGAAGGCGCCGCGGATCATCGCGACGCGCAGCACGTCGGGGTCGGCCGAGGGGTGGGCGACGATGAAGTCCTTGCCGCCGGTCTCGCCGACGATCCGCGGGTAGGAGCGGTAGCCGGAGATGTTGGTGCCGATCGTCTGCCACAGGTGCTGGAAGGTCGGCGTCGAGCCGGTGAAGTGGATGCCGGCCAGGTCGCGGTGGGTCAGCGCCACCTTCGAGACGTCGAGGCCGTCGCCGGGCAGCATGTTGATGACGCCGGGCGGCATCCCGGCCTCCTCGAGCAGCTCCATCGTCAGCGACGCGGCGAGCTGCTGGGTGGGCGAGGGCTTCCAGATGACGGTGTTGCCCATCAGCGCCGGGGCGGTCGGCAGGTTGCCGGCGATCGCGGTGAAGTTGAACGGCGTGATCGCGTAGACGAAGCCCTCGAGCGGGCGGTGGTCGGTGCGGTTCCAGATGCCGGGGCTGTTGGCGATCGGCTGGTCGGTCAGGATCTGCTTGGCGTAGTGCACGTTGAAGCGCCAGAAGTCGATCAGCTCGCAGGCGGCGTCGATCTCGGCCTGGAACGCGGTCTTCGACTGGCCGAGCATCGTGGCGGCGTTGATCCGCTGGCGCCACGGACCGGCCAGCAGGTCGGCGGCCTTGAGCAGGATCGCGCACCGCTCGTCGAACGGCATCGCCCGCCAGTCGGGGGCGGCGTCCAGCGACGCCTTGACCGCCGACTCGGCGTCCTTGGTGGTGGAGTTCTTCAGCACGCCGAGCACGTGCTGGTGGTCGTGCGGCTGCACGACCTTGATCTCCGCGCCGCCGCCGTTGCGCTTGCGGCCGTTGATGTGGGCCCGGAAGGTGTGCTGCCGGCGTTCGAGCCTGTCCAGCTCGGCCACCAGCTCGGCCCGCTCGGGGCTGCCCGGCGCGTAGGTCAGGTTCGGCTCGTTGACGGGAGCCGGGGGGTGGGTGATCGCGTCCATGCGCGCGACTGTAGCGAGCGCCCCGCGTCTCCCCGAAGTTCAGGCGAGCAGCTGCTCGACCTCCTGGGTGGCGTACCAGGCGAGGTCGTCGTCGGGGTCGGCGTCGGCGGGGCGGTCGGCGGGATCGGCGTGGACGGCGACCACCCGCTTCCACGGCACCGGGTGCTCCGCGTCGTTCACCTCGGCGACGACGACGACGCGGCGACCGGGGCCGGCGAGCAGCGCGGCCGAGGCGTCGGCGGCGGTCATCAGCGCGGCGTACTCGGACTCCTCGTCGTCGGCCTCGGCCACGACGGCGTCGACGGGATCGAGCACGCCGGCGGCCCGGGCCTCGCGCAGGAGGTCGAGGGTGCTGGGCAGGTAGAGCCGGGTCACTCGCCGTCGCCCCGGGCGTTGCGCTTGGAGGACGCCGGACGCTTGCGGCCACGAGGCGCCCGCGACGCGGTGGTGGTGGCGAGCAGCTCGTCGAGGGCCTCGGTGAGGCAGGCGCCGATCAGGTCGGCGTCGGGCAGCGCGTCGCGGTCGGCGGTGAGCCCGTAGAACACCTTGCCGTCGTACGACGTGACGCCGATCGCGAGCGGATGACCCTCGAGCAGCGGCGGCACCGGGTAGGTGGCGACCATCCGGGCGCCTGCGGCGTACAGCGGCGACTGGGGTCCGGGCACGTTGGTGACGCTGAGGTGGTAGCCGCGGCGCAGCTCGTCGGCGGCCACTCGCGAGCCGATGGCGTGGAACGTGGTGGGCGCGAACCCGGCGATGCCGGCCAGCCGGTCGGCGGCCACGCTGCGACCGGTGTCGGCGTGCGCCTGGAACGAGTAGGTCACCTGGTGCAGCCGCACCAGGGGGCTGGCCTCGCCGATCGGCAGCGACACGAAGTGCGCGGCGATCTGGCTGCCGAGCGACGTGGCCTCGAGCTCGTCGTCGATGACCGAGACCGGCACGACCGCCTTCAGCTGCCGCAGCCCGCCGAGCGACTCCGTGCGGGTCATCAGCCAGGCCCGCAGCCCGCCGGTGATCGTGGCCAGGATGACGTCGTTGATGGTGCCGCCGTGCGCCTCACGCACCAGCCGGTAGTCGCTCAGCCGGGTCTCGACGGTCACCACGCGACGGTGCTGCGAGAGCGGGCCGAACATCGCTCCGCGCCGCTTCGGACGGCGTCCGGTCAGGGCGTTCGCGACCTCACGGGCCCGGCTCGTGGTGCGGTCGGCGACGCGCAGGGCGGTGCCGGCCGCGACGCTCACGGTGTCGACGAGGGTGTCGCGCTCGCTGAGCGAGTCGCGCACCGCCCCGGCCACCATCCGGGCCGGCGAGGGCGCCGACCGCGGGGCCCAGTCGTCGGGCTCGAGCGGCTTCGCCTCGGGCGCCACGTCGAGGAGCAGCTGGCCGAGGTCGACGGTGTGGACGCCGTCGACGAGCGCCTGGTGCGACTTCGACAGCAGCGCGACCCGGTCGCCGCTCAGCCCCTCGACGAAGTAGATCTCCCACAGCGGCCGGCTGCGGTCGAGGCGGCGCGAGACGATCCGCGCGACCAGCTCGCGCAGCTGCTCGTCGGTGCCCGGGCGGGGCAGCGCGGAGCGACGCACGTGGTAGCCCAGGTCGAAGTGGTCGTCGTCGACCCAGACCGGGTTGGCCAGGTGGCCCGGCACCTCCGCCAGCCGCTGGCGGTAGCGCGGCACGAACGAGATGCGGTCGGAGATCAGGGCCACCAGGCGCTCGTAGTCGAGCCCGGAGCCGCCCGGCTCGAAGATCTCGACGGTGGCGTTGTGGCGGGGAGTGGTCGTGCTCTCCCCGGTCAGGAACGCCAGGTCGCGGGCGCGGAGTCGCTCGATCATCGCCGGTTCCCTTCCAGAGCTGCCCGTGCGGGGCGGCTTCGGCCGCGTTTGCTCCTCGTGGGATTCTGGCAGACGTGATCCGCAGACTCCTGGCCACCTGCGCCGCCGTCCTGTGCGTGTTGCCGTTGGCCGCCTGCGGTGACGACGGCGGCGGCAGCGGCAGCAGCGACGTCAAGACGATCGAGGTCACCGTCGAGGCCGGCCAGGTCCAGCCCGACGGCGACCGGGTCGACGTCGACGTCGACCAGCCCGTCGACGTCGTCATCACCTCCGACGAGGCCGGCGAGCTGCACGTGCACTCCTCCCCTGAGCAGACCTTCGAGTTCGACGCCGGCGAGAACGACCCGATCAAGCTGCAGTTCGACCGCGCGGGCCTGGTCGACATCGAGCTGCACGAGCCCGCCGAGCTGCCGGTCGTGCAGCTGCAGGTTCGGTGAGAGATCTCGCGGGCGACCTCTCCGCCCACGGCATCGGCGGACAGCAGGACCTCCCGATCTCGCTCGGTCTCGCCATCGCCGGCGCGGTGGCGGCGCTGGTCGTGTCGTTCACGGTGCTCGCGGTGGCCTGGCGCAACCCGCGGTACGACGCCGCCACCAGCGGCCGGCCGGCGCCCGCCGTCCTCCAGCGGCTGGTCGACTCGCGCTGGTTCCCCATCGTGCTGCGCACCTTCGGCATGCTCCTGTTCCTCTACACCGCCTTCGTCGCGGTGTTCGGCGAGGACAAGGTGATCAACCCGATCTTCGGGATCGTGTTCGTGTGGCTCTGGGTCGGCATCGTGCCGATGTCGCTGCTGTTCGGCCCGTTCTGGAAGGCGATCAGCCCGGTCCGCACGATCAACCTGCTCTTCGCGAAGGTCGCCGGCAGCGACCCCGACGACGGCCTGTACCGGTATCCCGAGCGGCTCGGCCTGTGGCCGGCGGCCCTCGGCCTGTACTCGTTCGTGTGGCTCGAGCTGGTCTACCCGCACATGTCCGAGCTGAGCCCGGTGCGTTTCTGGTGCGCCGTGTACGTCGCCGCGATGCTGATCGGCGGCGCGCTGTTCGGCAGCACCTTCTACGAGCGCGCCGACCCGTTCGAGGTGTACTCCTCACTGGTCGGCAAGCTGTCCGTGTGGGGCGAGCGCGACGGTCGGCTGCTCCTGCGCAGCCCGCTGGCCAACATCGACACGGTGCGCGCCCACCCCGGACTGATCGGCGTCGTCGGCGTCCTGTTCGGCAGCACCGGGTACGACTCGTTCGGCGAGTCGCCGACCTGGACGGACTTCGTCAAGGACAACCCGGTCGACGTCAACGTGCTCAACAACCTGGCGCTGCTGACGTTCTGCCTCGGTGCCATGGGCATCTTCGCCCTCGGCTGCGTCCTGACCGGCGTGGGGCCCGACCAGCGCCGGCGCGACCTGCCGAACGCCTTCGCGCACTCGATCATCCCGATCGTCGTCGGCTACATCGTGGCGCACTACCTCAGCTACTTCGTCGAGATCGGCTCGCGCACCCTGATCCAGGCCAGCGACCCGCTCAGCAACGGTTCGAACGTCTTCGGCACCGGCGACTGGAGCGACGTCGTCTGGCTCGCCTACCACCCGACGCTGCTCGCCAACCTGAAGGTGGGCGCGGTCGTCGTCGGCCACGTCGTGGCGGCCGTGGTCGCCCACGACCGCGCCATCCGACTGCTGCCGCCCCGCCACCAGCTCACCGGTCAGCTGCCGCTGCTGGCCGCCATGGTCGGATTCACGAGCGGCGGGTTGTTCCTGCTGTTCTCGAGCTGACGGCACCGAGCACGTCGACGAGGGCCGCGACGGCGCGGGTCAGCGCGGACTCGCCCGACTCGACCAGCGTGCGACCCGAGACCAGCGCCCGGTCGACGCCGGCGCGGTCGTCGGGCAGGAAGTGCAGGCCCGAGAGGCGGGCGAAGCCGGCCACCATGCCGGCGATCTCCTTCTCCGACCACCCCAGCGAGGGGCGCATCCGGTTGATCACGACCCGCACCGGGACGGCGCCGACCACGTCGCGCAGGTCGACCAGGCCGCGCGCCAGGCGCGAGAGGCCGACCGGGTCGGCCGCGCCGACCACCAGCACCTCGTCGGCCACCTCGAGCGCACCCACCGTGAGCTGGTTGCGGCCGGGCCGCCCGCCCACCTCGGCGTTGGGGTCGGACTCGACGCTGAACCCGGTGTCGACCACCACCTCGCCGTGGGTGCGACCGACCTCGAGGAGGTGCTCGACGGTGCCGCCGCGGACCTCCGTCCAGCGGTCGGGGCGGGGCAGGCCGGTCACGACCGAGAGCTGCTTGTCGAGCCCCCGCTGCACCGAGGCGAACCGCTCCTCGAGCTGGCCGGCGGTGGCGAGCCGGGCGGCCGAGAGGAGCCCGGAGACCTCGTCCATGACGCCGAGCTGCTGGGCCACCGACCCGCCGTAGGGGTCGGCGTCGACGAGGATGGTGCGCCGGCCGCGCCGGGCCAGCTCGGCGGCGACGGCGGCGGCGACCGTGCTGCGCCCCGGCGCCCCGGCCGGCCCCCACACGGCCAGCACCCGGCCGCCGACGGGAGCGGGCGGTGGTGGCTCGTCGGGCGTCGGCGGCCGCTGCGGGCCGCCGGGTGGCGCGGACGGCGGCGGGCCCAGCTCGGCCGCCAGCACGGCGTCGGGCAGCGTCGCCAGCTCGGAGACCCGCACCAGGGAGGTGAGCCCGATCCGGGCGGCGCCCACCCGCGCGGACTCCCACTGGTCGTCGCCGACCACGGCCACCGGCCGCACGCCGTGCTGCTGCAGGTGGGCGACCGCGGCGGCGTCGAGCCCGCGCGACTCGAGCCCGAGGACGGCTACCTGCGCCTGGCCCGAGGAGGCGGAGGCCAGCAGGTCGTCGACGTCGACGCACCGCTTCAGCACCACGGTGCTGGGATGCTCGCCCAGCAGCGTCAGGGCCGGCGACTCCCAGGCGGCACCCGAGGCCACCACGAGCACGACGATCATCAGCCGACCTGGGCGAGGGTGATGACCGGGTTGGTGACGGAGCCCAGGAGGGCGTAGAAGGCGGCGACGGAGCCGTCGGGGACGGCCAGCTCGACCTGGCGGTCGCCGCCCGGGGCGAGGTCGTCGTCGGACGTGGCGGCGGCCACCACCGTGATCTCGGTGAGCGCGGCGTCACCCGGGACGGGGACGTCGTCGGGCTCGCGCCCCGGCGTCGCGGACTCGCCCAGCACGCGCACGTCGACGACGGAGCCCGGACCGACACCGCTCGGCACGTACTGCGGCGGCACGGCCAGCGAGATCGTCACCGTGTCGGCGGCGTCGTCGTCGCCGATCGCCGAGCGCGGCAACAGCTCGCCGGCGCCCAGGCCGCGGAGCACGGTGAGGTCGTCGGGCAGGTCGTCGTCGACGGTGAAGTAGCGGTCGAGGTCGTCGGCGTCGGCGAACCGGACCCGCTGGGCGACCAGGTCGTCACCGGTCAGCTGCTCGCCGGCACCGACGTCGGCCGCGGCGGCCCAGACCTGGACGGTGTCGTCGGCGGCGGCCAGCACCCGCGCGCCGACGAGCACCGAGGCCGCCACGATGGCGATCCCGATCCACAGGCGCGGGTCTCGCCACCCGGGCGAGGACGAGCGGACGGCGGGCGGCACCGCGGTTGACGCTGGGCCGCCGGGGACCCCGAGGTTCCTGGACACGGGCACATTGTCACCCGCGGGGCCGACCAGGTCACCTGCTCATCCACAGGCCGCGGAGCGGTGGTGTCGGGCGGTCGCCGCGAGGTGCGACGATGGGGCCATGGCCGGTACCCCGCGCTTCCTCACGCTCGCCGACGTCGCCGAGGTGCTCAACACCTCGAGCGCGCAGGTCTATGCGATGGTGCGCCGCGGCGAGCTCGAGGCGATCAAGATCGGCGGCCGCGGCCAGTGGCGGGTCGAGGCCAGCAAGCTCGAGGACTACATCGCGCGGGCCTACACCGACACCGCGACGTTCGTCGCCGAGCACCCGTTCATCGAGGCCGACCAGGAGTAGCTACCCGACCTCGCTGTCGAGCTCGATGCGGGTGGTGCGCTCCTTGCCGTTGCGGACGTAGGTGAACTCCAGCACCTCGCCCGGCTGGTGGCTGCGGATGTTGACGATCAGCGAGATCCCGTCGACGACCCGCTGGCCCTCGACCTCGACGACGAGGTCGCCGGCCTCGAGACCGGCGTCCTCGGCGGGGGTGTCGGAGTTGACCTGGTCGATGAGGGCGCCGTCGGAGACACCCTGGCCGCCGGTGCCGACCTGGGCACCGATCACGGGGTAGCGGGCCTCGCCGGTCTCGAGGATCTGGTCGGCGGTGATCTTGACCTGCTCGACCGGGATCGCGAACCCGACGCCGATGTTGCCGGCCTCGCCGTCGATGGTGCCGCCGCCGTTCGTGGCGATGGCGGAGTTGACGCCGACGACCTGGCCGCGCAGGTTGACCAGCGGCCCGCCCGAGTTGCCGGGGTTGATCGCGGCGTCGGTCTGCACGGCGTTGATGTAGGAGGAGTCGTCGCCCGGCGAGCCGGTGGTGACCGGGCGCCGCAGCGCGCTGACGATGCCGGCGGTCACGGTCGAGCTGAGGCCGAGGGGCGAGCCGATGGCGACGACGCCGTCGCCCACGCGCAGCTGCTCGGAGGAGCCGAGCGCCGCCGGCTCGAGGTCGGCGTCCTCGGGCAGGGCGAGGACGGCGATGTCGTAGACGGGGCTGCGGCCGACGATCTCGACCTGGTAGGTGTTGCCGTCCTGGTCGACGACCTCGACGAGCCCGTCGTTCGAGGCGGCGGACTCGATGACGTGGTTGTTGGTGATGATGTGGCCGCTGGAGTCGATCACGAACCCGGAGCCGGTGGCACCGCCCGGCGTCCCGTCGAGCTCGGCCGCGATCTGCACCGTGCTCGGCAGCAGGGCCTCGGCCACGGCCGTGACGCCACCGGCGTCGACCGGGGGCAGCTCGACGATCTCCTCGTCGTCGAGCCCGCCGTACGAGCTGACCGGCTCGTCGTCGTCGGCCTGCTGGTAGGCGATGGCACCGCCGACGCCGCCGATGACGCCGACCACGAGGGCGACGGCCACCACGACCGGCCAGATCCAGCCGCTCGGGCGGCTGCGGTCGGCCACGTGGCTGCTCGCCGCGACCGGGAACGCCTGCGTGCCGCGGGCGTAGTCGTGCCAGGGCTGCGACGGCGCGGCCGGCAGCGGACCGGACGGCGGCGTCCACGACGGGCCGACCGGTGTCGCCGGCGTCGCCGGCGGGGGCGTGGACGGCGGCGGGCCGGTCGGGCCGGACGCCACCTGCTCGGGCTGCTCGGGCTGCTCGGCTGCCGGGCTGTCGGGCTGCTCCAGCTGCTCAGGGGGCAGGGGGTCGCTCAGGGGGTCGGGTGCCCGCGGGGACTGGACCTCACCGAGAGACAACGGCTGCGTCGTGTCTTCGGCACCTGGGTCGGTGTCGTGGTCGCTCACCCGACCATCATCCCCTGCCGCTGGTGAGGCGTCTGCACTCGGAGGGAGGGGCGTCAGCTGAACGGCCGCAGGCCCGGGAGCCGCGGGGGCGCCTGGACCGGCGACACCTGGCTGACCGGCTGCTGGCGGCGTTCGATCGTGGGGGCATCGGCGGGAGCGGTGCCGAGCGCCAGCACCCCGACCACGGCGGCGCCGACCGCGCCGCCGCCGATGGCGGCCATGCCGGCCGCCCGGCGTCCGCGCGACCGGTTGACGAGGTCGTGCTGCGCACCGCAGTGCTGCGACATCGCGAGCAGGAAGTCGCCCGGCGGCATGCCGAGCAGGGCGCCCTTGAGGTGGTCGGGGGCGCAGTCGCGCTCCTGGGACAGCGTCGACAGGCGGGTCTTGACCCAGCCCTCTCGCTCGACGTCGTCGCGGCACGCGTGGCAGGTGTGGACGTGGGCCCAGGCGGCGTCGGCCTCGGCCGGCTCCATCTGGCCGTCGAGCAGGTCGCTGACGCGGCGTCCGAGGTGGGCGCTCATCGGGCGTCCCCGACCGTCACCGGCGCGGCCGGGCCCGAGTAGCGCTGGCGGCCGGGGGTGGGGGCCCGGTGCGCGAGGGCGGCGCGGAGCATGGCGCGGCCGCGGTGGATGCGGGAGCGGACGGTGCCGAGCTTGGCGTCGAGGATGCCGGCGATCTCCTCGTAGGTGAGGCCCTCGACGTCGCACAGGACGACGGCGACCCGGAAGTCGGGCGGAAGGGTGGCCAGCGCCCGCTCGATGTCGTCGTCGAACGTGCGGTCGGCGTAGGCCAGCTCGGGCGGCGGCGAGGTGCTGGAGAGCTTGTCGGCCCGCTCGTCGGACAGGGCGTCGAAGCGGATCCGCTGCTTGCGCCTGGCCTGGTCGAGGAACAGGTTGGTGGTGATCCGGTGCAGCCAGCCCTCGAAGGTGCCGGGCGTGTACGTCGACAGCGACCGGAAGACGCGGACGAAGACCTCCTGGGTGAGGTCCTCGGCGTCGGGACGGTTGCCGGTCAGGCGGTAGGCGAGGCGGTAGACGCGGTCGGAGTGGCGCTCGACGATCTCGTCCCACGTGGGCACGCCCTGCTCATCGGCGGCTCGGGGGACAGCCGTCTCGTCCATGGGGGCACCTCGCTTGCTTCGCACTGACTCCCCTGACGCTAGACGTCCCGGCTGAACGTTCCCTGTGAGCAACCAACGAGCAACCCGTGCCCCGTGTTCCCGGGTGCGGACGCGGGCGGGCGATACGGTGCCTGCATGCCGAGCACGCCGACCTCCCCCATCGCGGCCACCAGCTGGACCCACGCCGAGAACTACGTCGCCGAGGACGCCGTCCTGGCGGCCGCCCGCGAGCGCGCGACCGAGGTGGGGGTCACCGCGATCGGCTCGGGCGGTGGGGCCGCGCTGCGGTTCCTGGCGTCGGTCCTCGAGGCGCGCGCCGTCGTGGAGATCGGCACCGGCACCGGCGTCTCGGGGCTGTGGCTGCTGCGCGGGATGCGTCCCGACGGCGTCCTCACCACCGTCGACCTCGAGGCCGAGCACCAGCGGCTGGCTCGCGAGGCCTTCGCCGAGGACGGGGTCGCCACCCAGCGGGTGCGCACGATCCCGGGCGCGGCGCTCGACGTCCTGCCGCGGCTCACCGACGGGCACTACGACATCGTCTTCGCCGACGGTGACAAGACCGAGTACGGCGCCTACCTCACCGAGGCGCTGCGGCTGCTGCGTCCCGGCGGCGTGGTGGCCTTCGACAACGCCCTGTGGCACGACCGGGTGGCCGACCCGGCGCAGCGCGACGAGGAGACCGTCGCCGTGCGCGACCTCGGCCGGCAGGTCGCCGAGCACGAGGGCCTGGTGCCGGTGCTGCTGCCGGTGGGCGACGGGCTGCTGCTGGCGAAGAAGGAATGGCTGCCCGAGTCGGGCTGAGCTACGCCCGCGCGGCCGGCTCGAAGCCGTCCCAGCCCTCGGCGACGGCGACCACCTCGGAGGCCTCGATCAGGATCGGCGAGCTGCCGATGATGCGCGTCCCGGGCGCCTCGGCTGCGCCCTCGGTGAAGGTGCGCTGGAACTCCGCGCGGGCCTCGTCGCTCGCGAAGACGTAGAGGCCCTCGAACCACTCGCCCGGCCGGACCCGCCAGGTCTTGAACCGCAGGCCGGCCATCCCGGTGAAGCGGGCGTGCGAGGTGGTCTCGACGTACGTCGCCAGCTCGTCCTCGACGCCGGCGGGGGCGTCGGCGAGCGACCAGCGGACGGTGAGGGCTCTCATCCGGGGATGTTCATGACGTGGAGATGCCGTCGAGCGGACGCGCGCTGCCGAGCCAGGTGAGCAGGGCGCGGGCACCGAAGCCGGAGGGACCCTCGGTCCACTCGAAGCTCTCGTCGGGGACGTCGCCCACCGAGGCGATGTCGAGGTGGGCCCACGGGACGTCACCCACGAAGTGCTGCAGGAACAGGGCCGCGACGATCGCCCCGGGACCCGACGGCCCGTTGTCGGCGTCGGCGACCTTGGAGGCGAGCTTCTCCTCGTACGCCGCGTGCAGCGGCAGCCGCCACAGCGGCTCGCCCGCGCTCTCGGCGGCGGCGAGCAACGCCGAGGCGAGCACGTCGTTGTTGGCGAACAGCCCACCCACCTGCTGGCCGAGCGCGACCTTGGCGGCGCCGGTCAGCGTCGCCACGTCGACGACGACGGCGGGGTCGAGCTCGGCGACGGCGTACGCGAGGGCGTCGGCGAGCACCAGCCGGCCCTCGGCGTCGGTGTTGGTGACCTCGCTGGTGCGGCCGCCGTAGTGGCGCAGCACGTCGCCGGGGCGGACGGCGCTGCCGGAGACGGCGTTCTCGGCGGCGGGCACCAGGCCGACCACCTTGACCGGGCAGCCCATCTGGGCCAGCGCGGCCATGGTCGAGAGGACGACCGCGCCGCCGGTCATGTCGCGCTTCATCGCGACCATGCCCTGGGCCGGCTTGATCGAGATGCCGCCGGTGTCGAACGTGATGCCCTTGCCGACGAGGACGACGGTCGGGGTGCGCCGCGACGACTTCTCCGGGGTGTAGTCGAGGCGGATCAGCCGCGGCGGCGTGACCGAGCCCTGGCCGACCCCGATGATGCCGCCGAAGCCGTCGCCACGCAGCTGCTCGTCGTCCCACACGCGGACCTTGAGGCCGGCGACGGCGCCCAGCTCCTGGGCCTGCTCGGCCAGCCACTGGGGGTTCTTGAGGTTGGCCGGCACGGTGGCCAGCGTGCGCGCCCGCCAGCCGGCACCGCCGAGCGCCAGCGCGCGGTCGAGGGCGGCCTTGTCGTCGGTCTCGGTGTGGGCGGGCAGCCCGGCCAGCACCACCTGGCGCACCGGGACGTGCTCGGGCGGCCGGGAGCGCCACGAGAACCCGAACGACCCGAGCATGACGCCGACGACGAACGCCTCGATGCCGTGGTCGGCGTCGAGGGCCGCGATCGTCGTGGCGACCGCCGCCCGGTCGCGCACGTGACGGGCCACCGTGGCGCCGGCCCGGCGCAGGTCGGTGGCGCTCTGGTCACCGACCCCGACGAGCAGGACAGCGCGCAGGTCGGCGTTGTCGGGGCCGCCGAGCGGCACCGGCACGGTGACGACCTCACCGACCTTGCCGGTGGCGTGGGCGGCCTCGGCGATCGCGACCAGGTCCAGCCCGAGGTCGTCAGCCAGCTCGGCGGCCCCCGGCCCGAGCAGCGGGCTCGTGCCGTCGTCCCCCGGCAGGACCGGGACGGCGACGACGTCGACGCCCACGATCGTGTGCGCCGGCTGCCGGGTCAGGGCGACCTCGGGCGGCGAGACCTGGGCCGGGAGCACCGGCCGGGACGGGATCCGGCTGCTCGGCGACGTCACCCGACGACGGACTTGAGCGCGTCGCCGAGCGCGCCGGCCTCCTCGGCGTTGAGCTCGACCACGAGGCGGCCACCGCCCTCGAGGGGTACGCGCATGACGATGCCGCGGCCTTCCTTGGTGACCTCCAGCGGACCGTCACCGGTCCGTGGCTTCATCGCCGCCATGGGCACCTCTTCCTGTCGAGCTCCGAGCGCAGTCCGACACTGCCGCTCACCTGCGGCACCATTATCCCCTATCGGCGGGAGACGTGGGGCACATCCCCGCGCGAAGCGATGGCAGACTCGGCTGACATGACCGACGCACCCGTCCTCCTCGACCTCACCGACGGGGTCGCCACCATCACCCTGAACCGCCCCGACGCCATGAACAGCCTCGACGTCGCGACCAAGGAGCTGCTGCTCGAGACGGTCCGGTCGGTGGCCGACGATCCGGCCGCGCGGTGCGTCGTCCTCACCGGCACCGGCCGCGCCTTCTGCACCGGCCAGGACCTCAAGGAGCACATCCAGCTGCTCAACGACGGCGGCAGCGACCAGCTCTTCAGCACCGTCGACGCCCACTACAACCCGATCGTCACCGCCCTGGCCGGCATGGAGAAGCCGGTGGTCGCCGCCGTGAACGGCGTGGCCGCCGGTGCCGGCGCGTCGCTGGCGTTCGCCTGCGACCTTCGGGTCGTCGCCGACACCGCGGGCTTCAACCTGGCCTTCGCCAACGTGGCGCTCTCGTGCGACACCGGCGCCAGCTACCACCTGCCGCTCCTGGTCGGTCGGGCCAGGGCCATGGAGCTCCTCTACTTCCCCCGCACCGTCAAGGCCGAGGAGGCGCTCGCGCTGGGCCTCGCCACGTACGTGGTGCCGGCCGACGACCTGGCGACCGAGGTCGCCTCCCTCGCCGCCCGCCTGGCCGCCGGACCCACCGTCGCCCTCGGCGCGATGCGCCGCGCGGTCGCCTACGCCGCCGGCCACTCCTTCGCCGAGGCCCTCGAGCTCGAGAGCGAGCTGATGACCCGCACCGGCGCCACCGCCGACCACCACGCCGCGGTCGCCGCGTTCGTGGCCAAGGAGAAGCCGGTGTTCGAGGGGCGCTGACCGGTGCCGCGGCGCTGGTGTGCCAGCGCGCGCTCAGGAGGCCGGGTCACTGTCGGCGGGGTCGGCCCTGGGTGGCGGTGAACCAGTTCCCATCTCCCTCGACCATTCGGTAACCAACTCACCGCTGGGCGGGTCGGCCCTGGGTGGCGGTGAACCAGTTCCCATCTCCCTCGACCATTCGGTAACCAACTCACCGCTGGGCGGGTCGGCCCAGGGTGGCGTGACCAGCTCCCATCTCCCGCTCATTCGTAACTCCCGCGCGGGCGGCCCTGGCGGTGAACCAGTTCCCATCTCCCTCGACCATTCGGTAACCAACTCACCGCCGCCTCGGGCCAAGCGCGCGGGCGCACCCACCTCGAGGCAACAGTCAGCGGGTCGAGATGCTGACCCAGTCGACCGACATCAGGGTGTGCTTGCCCGAGACCCGCTTGCGGCCGAAGGTGCCCCGCTTCTTGCTGCCGTCGTTGACGAGGTTGCTCAGGATCATGAACGAGCTCAGGTCCGGGGTGTGCGCGGTGCCGAACTTGAAGACCTTGCGTCCGTCGACGTAGATGACGGCCTTGTTGCCGGGGAAGATGTCGGCCCGGTAGAAGTGGAAGCCCTTGAGCGGGCGCTTCGGGACGTTCTTCCGACCGCTGAGGCAGACCTGCTTGTCGCCGGGCGTCGCGTCGTCGTAGTCGGCGTAGAAGTTGGTCTTCAGCGGGCAGCCCGACCTGACCCCGAAGGTCTCGGCGATGTCGACCTCGTCCTGCGGGAGCCCGATCGCGCGGGTCCAGAGCGAGGCGTGGTTGCCCTGCGACTCGGGGAACTTGATCCGCGCCTGGATCCGCCAGGGCGAGGTGGTCGCCAACCCGAACGTGCTCTCGGTGCCGACGTGACCCGACCGGTAGAGCACCCGCTGCTGTTCTTGCACTCGACCTTGCGCACCGAGAGCCGCAGAAAGCCGCCGGAGACCTTCACGACCTGGTTGTTGGAGGTGTTCATGGTCCGCGAGTGGGCGACCGTCGACTTCCTCCGGCAGGTGGTGCGCTGGTCGGGCGCCGGGTTGCGGTGCTGCCAGGTGGCGAGGTCAGCGGGGCTGGAGAAGTCCCAGCGTCCGACCACGCGCCAAGCAGGTGCCGCGCTGCCCGCGGACTCGCCGGGTTGGCGGGCCGAGGTCGGCGCCGGTACGACGGCAGCAGCAGCGGTCAGCGCCAGGACCAGGCCGGCGACAGGGGCGAGACGACGTTGCACGGTGACCTCCGAGCGGTCGGTGGGGGTGTCGCCGCCACCGTACGCGAGCAGGTCAGTGTCGGCGGGCGCCGAAGATCCGCAGCACCTGGTCGCGGGGCGACCTTCGTCATCCGCCGAGCGAGGGGAGCGCGCCGTACTCGACGGTGAGCGCGGTGCCCGCGAAGTGGTGGTTGAACCACATGGTCATGGTGCCGTGGCAGACGCCGCCGCAGTCGAGGGTGCGGGCGGGGAGGTCGAGCGTGCGCGCGACCTTGCGGGCGAACGCTGGCGCTTGGTGTCGGTGTCGACGCCGTAGCAGCGGCTGGTGGAAGCTGAGCAGCCGGTCGGGGTTGACGCGTCGCAGGAAGCGCATCACGGCGCGGGTCTCGGGTTCGGAGGCGGGCCCGGGCCGGACTCGTAGCTGCCGTCGAGGTCGGCCCAGCTGTAGGGGAAGTTGCGGTTGAGGTCGACGCCGCGGCGCGTTCTTGCGGGTGCCCGCGGCGAGACCGTCAGGGTTGTAGGTCGGCACGACCCAGAGGTTGACGCCCTTGACGGGGGGCCGTCCTTGAGCGAGCGCAGGATCTGGCGGGTGTGCGGCTCGTCGCCGTGCATGGTCGAGAACAGCACCACGGTCTGCTTCTCGGGATCGCCCAGCCGGTAGGCCATGATCGGCCGGCCGTTGACCGACTCGCCAGCTTCCGCTTGCGGACGACCGCGTCCTGCTGGGCTGCCGGAGAGGCCGCAGGACGGGGCGGGCAGGTCGGCGGCGGTCATGGCGGGCGGAGCAGCGGACCGACCGCGGCGAGCGTCGGCACCAGGGTCCCCGGGTCGCCAGCGCCAGGGCGAGGAGCGTCGCGGCGCACGTCAGATCTGACGCGCCGTAGGCGTAGGTGAACACGAGGACGCCGACCAGCATGCCGACGTGGGCGAGCATCGACAGTCCGGGGCCTTCCGACCAGCGTGTCCTCGGTGCCGCTCGGTCGCGTGTCGCCCGCGGCTGGGGATCCAGCGGACCAGGATCAGCAGCCCGGCCAGCGTGACGATCCACCACAGGGCGAGGCCGATGATGCCGGCCAGCTCACCGCCCATCGGAGTGTCCTCGCGGAGACGAGATAGGTCACCCACACGACGAGGGCGAGGACCCCCGCGACGTGTGGACGTTGAGCAGCGCCTTGCCGACGCTGACCCGGCCGGCGCCTCGACTCCGCTTGCCCAGGCGCAGTCGCGTCAGCACGACGACGACGGCCGCCAGGCCGGTGAGGATGTAGACGATGACCTGGATGGACACGCTCGGCAGTGTGCCCTAGAGCGACGTCGTCGTCGCCACGACCGTGCGGGCGTCGGCGGGTGGCTGCCTGCTGGGTCTCGGGGCCGGCCTCCTTCTCGGCGCGCGAGCCGGTCGAGCAGCGCGTCGACCTCCGACATCCGGTAGCCGCGGAAAGCCAGCGAGAACCGCACCCGGCGCAGGTCGGCGCCCGAGCGGGCGGGTCGCGGGCACGAGGGCGTCCGGCCGGTCGTCGTACTCCTCGTCCATCGGGGCGCCACGGCCGGCGGCGACCACGCGCGATGCCGCCCGATGCGCGAGCACGACGAGAATGGCGAAGACCAGACCACGGGTCATCCGACCGTCGCGGTGGTCGGCTGGGCAGGTCGGTCGCGGCCGACCATGAGCGCCACCGCCTCGTCGACGTCGTCGGTGACGATCAGCCGGTCGAGGTCGGCGGCGGAGATCTTGCCGTCGGCCAGGACCGTGTCGCGCAGCCAGGCGATCAGCCCCGCGCCAGTAGTCGGTGCCGAGCAGCACGACCGGGAACGACGGTCACCTTCTGGGTCTGCACCAGCGTGAGCGCCTCGAACAGCTCGTCGAGGGTGCCGAGGCCACCGGGGAGGACGATGAAGCCCTGGGAGTACTTCACGAACATCGTCTTGCGGGCGAAGAAGTAGCGGAAGTTGATGCCGACGTCGACGCAGTCGTTGAGCCCCGACTCGAAGGGCAGCTCGATGCCGAGGCCGACGCTGACGCCGCCCGCCTCGCGACGCGCCCTTGTTGGCGGCCTCCATCGCGCCCGGCCCGCCGCCGGTGATCACGGCGAACCCGGCCTCGACCAGGCGGCGGCCGACCTGCTCGCCCTGTGCGTACGACGGGTGGTCGGCCGGCGTGCGGGCCGAGCCGAACACGGCGATCGCCGGCCCGAGGTCGGCCAGCGCGCCGAAGCCCTCGACGAACTCGGCCTGGATCCGGAGCACCCGCCAGGGGTCGGTGTGCACCCAGTCGGTGGGCCGCGGGAGTCGAGCAGCCGCTGGTCGGTGGTGGTGCCGTCGACCTGGTCGCGGCGCTGGATGACCGGACCCTTGAACTTGGCCCTCACGATGCGTCCCCTCCGAGCCACGCGCGGAGGATCCGCTCGCAGCGCTCGATGTGCTCGACGGGCACGTACTCCTCCTGCTTGTGCGCGAGCATCGGGTCGCCGGGCCCGAAGTTGACGGCGGGCACGCCGAGCGCGGTGAAGCGGGCGACGTCGGTCCAGCCGAACTTGGGGTTGACCTCGCCGCCGACCGCCTCGACGAACGCCTTCGCGGCCGGCCGGTCCAGGCCCGGGCAGCGCGCCGGACGCGGAGTCGGTGAGCGGTCACGTCGAAGCCGTCGAAGAACTCGCGCACGAACGGCCTCGGCCTCGGCCTCGCTGCGGTCGGGGGCGAACCGGTGGTTGACCTCGACCACGCACTCGTCGGGCAGCACGTTGCCGGCGACCCCGCCGCGGATGAACACGGCGTTGAGCCCCTCGTGGTACTCCAGCCCGTCGATCACCGGCGTGCGCGCCTGGTAGGCGTTGAGCCGCGCCAGCACCTCGCCGGCGCCGTGGATGGCGTTGACGCCCTTCCACGACCGCGCGCGGAGTGGGCGCGCTCCCCCGTCGTGCGCACCTCGACCCGCAGGGTGCCCTGGCAGCCGGCCTCGACGACGGCGTCCGAGGGCTCCATCAGGATCGCGAAGTCGGCCACCATCAGCTCGGGGTCGGACTGCGCGAGCAGGTTGAGCCCGTTGTGCACGGCCTCGATCTCCTCGGCCTCGTAGAGGATGTAGGTGACGTCGCGGACGGGCTCGGGCACGGTGGCGGCGAGCCGCAGGATGACCGCGTCGCCGCCCTTCATGTCGCAGGTGCCCAGGCCGTGCAGCAGGCCGGTCGACTCGTCGAGCCGGCTCGGCAGGTTGTCGTTGACCGGCACGGTGTCGAGGTGGCCCGCGATCACCACCCGCTCGCCGCGGCCGAGGTCGGTGCGGGCGACGACGGTGTTGCCGCGGCGTGCGACGGTGAGGTGGTCGAGCAGGTCGACAGCGCCTGCTCGACGGCGTCGGCGATCTCCTGCTCGTGCTGGCTCACCGACTCGATGTCGACGAGCTGCCGGGTGAGGGTGACGGCGTCTGCGGAGAGGTCGAGGGGCACGCCCGTAGTCAACCAGCCGGTGGGAACACGCAGAACTCGTTGCCCTCCGGGTCGGCCAGCGCCGCCCCGTCGCTGCCGCCCCACAGGAAGGTCGCGCCGGCGGCGAGCAGCTCGTCGACGTCGCCGGTCAGGTCCCAGTGCACCCGGTTGGGTCCGACCCGGGGCTCGGGCACCGGCGCGAAGTCCAGGGTCAGCACCGGGTCGGGCGTGGCGTGCTCGAGGGTGTACCAGTCCTGGTCGGCGGCAGTGACCGGATGGACGCCGAAGACCCGGCCCCACCAGGCGGCCTGAGCCTCGGCGTCGACACAGTCGATGCCGAGGCCGTGCAGCCGGTACGCCGGCGGCTCGTCACGCAGGAACGCGCAGAACTCACCCCCCTCGGGGTCGGCCATCACCGTCCACCCGAAGCCGGTCTCCTCGGCGGGCGCCAGGACGGTGGCGCCCAGGGCGACGAGCTCGTCGATCGACGCGGAGTAGATGTCGAGGTGCAGGCGGTTCTTGACGGTCTTGCGCCGGTCGACGGCGTTCATCCACACCCGCTGGCTCGGGAGCGTCCCGTCGAGCGAGACCTTGCCGGGCGACGTGACGACGTCCAGGCCGATGACCCGGGCCCAGAACTCCCCCATCAGGGCCTGGTCGTCGGCGTCGAGGCAGAGGTCCTTCCACAGGGCAACCACCCGCACAGTCAACACCCCCAACTCCGGACTTGGGGGTTCCTCCCTCATGCCTGGGGGGTGTCGCCTCGACCAGTCTTCTGGTCATCGGGGCAGCAACGGAGCCGCCCCACACCTCCGAAGGAAACGATCACCGTGAACCGCTCCCTCCGCACCGTGCCCGCCGTCGTCCTCGCCGTCGCCGTCATCGTCCTGTCCATCGCC
This sequence comes from uncultured Actinomycetota bacterium, assembly GCA_963825985.1. Classification (GTDB taxonomy): domain Bacteria; phylum Actinomycetota; class Actinomycetes; order Propionibacteriales; family Nocardioidaceae; genus Nocardioides. Next base: position 98,544 of record CAWGVK010000012.1, read on the forward strand.
GGCTCGGCCACGGCCGCCAAGCTGGTCACCGGCAAGCAGATCAAGAACAACTCCGTCGCCAGCGTCGACCTGAAGAACAACAACGTCGCCGGCGTCGACGTGAAGAACCAGTCGCTCACCGGAGCCGACGTCAAGGCCGGCTCGATCGGGCCGAGCCAGCTCTCGGCCGCCGCGAAGAACCAGGTCCGCTTCGACGAGGGTGACGACCAGAACATCGGCACCTGCGCCGACACCGCCCTCGAGGACTGCTCGAGCATCGCGATCACCGGCCTGACGCCCGGCACCTGGCTGGTCACCGCCAACCTGACGATCGACAACTTCTCCGGCCCGGCCACCTCGCTGTCCGACCGGTGCGGCATCTACCGCGCCGGTTCGGTGCTCGCCGAGGCCCGCACCCCGCTGGCCGCCGACGGCGCCCCCGGCGAGTCGGAGGCCATCTCGATCACCCAGGTCGTCACGGCCACCGACAGCATGACCCCGGTCTCGCTGCGCTGCACCGAGATGGGCGGCGAGAGCCTGCGGGTCGGCAGCCCCACGATCTCGGCCCTCCGCGTCGCCTGATCCACACCGCCACGCTGACCCGTCCCCATCACGGACGGGTCAGCGTGATTTTTCGTGCAGGTGGGCCAGGAGGCCGTCGACGATGCGGGCCAGGCCGAAGGTGAACTGGCGGGCCGGGTCGGACGCCGCCTGGTAGGCCTCGCCCGCGGCCTGCCCGACCCGTCCGGCCAGCGGGTACTCGCGCCCGGCCATCAGCTCGCCGAGCGGTTCGGCGTTGGCCTCCCACCACTGCAGCTCGGTCAGGCCGGAGTGGCGCTCGGCGCGGCGCACGTCCTGGACGGCGCGGGCAGCCGCGGCGGCGAAGCCGTCGAGCAGGGCGACGGTCTGGTCCATCTCGAGGTCGTCGAGCCCGAGGCCGTCGACCGCGGTGAGCTGCCACTCGTAGCGCTCGGCCGCGTGCGGTCCGAGCCAGGCCCGCAGGCCGGCCACCTCGAGCAGCCAGGGGTGGGCGAGGTACTCCTCGTGGGCGGAGTCGGCCACGGCCTCCAGCCGCCGGCGGACGTCGGCCGGGTGCGGCGGCCGGGCGGTGCGGCCCAGCGCCTGGTCGGTCATCAGCACCAGGAGCTCGTCGCGACCGGGCACGTAGGTGTAGAGCGACATCGCCCCCAGCCCCAGCCGTTGCGCGAGCCCGCGCATCGAGAGCGCGTCGAGCCCCTCGACGTCCGCGACCCCGATGCCGGCGTCCACGACCTCGTCGACACTCACCTTCGGCCGCGGCCCTCGCTTCGGTCCCTCGGCGGTGGCCGGCGTGACGTGTCGCCACAGGAGGGGCAGCGCGGGGTCGGCCATGCGCCCACCCTAACTTTGTCGTACGTCGTACGGAACAAATGGTAGAGTCCCGCCGTTCAACCCCGTACGACGTACGACAAAGGAGACCGGATGACGCTCACCCTCACCGCCCGCGGCCTGCGCAAGCGGTACGGCGACACCGTGGCCCTCGACGGCCTCGACCTCGAGGTCACCGAGGGCCACGTGCACGCCCTGCTCGGCCCGAACGGCGCCGGCAAGACCACCCTGGTGCGCACCTGCGCCACGCTCACCCGCCTCGAGGAGGGCGAGGTGCACGTGGCCGGGCACGACGTGCGGAGGAGCCCGCGTGACGTGCGCCGCTCGATCGGCCTGGTCGGCCAGTCCTCGGCCCTCGACGAGGTGCTCCACGGGCACGAGAACCTGGTGCTGTTCGCGCGCCTGCACGGCCTGCACCGACCCGCCGCCCACGCCCGCGCCGACGAGCTGCTCGAACGGTTCGGGCTGACCGAGGCCGCGCGACGGCCGGTCGCGACGTACTCCGGCGGCATGCGGCGACGCCTCGACATCGCCGCCGGCCTGGTGCTGCGGCCGCAGCTGCTGTTCCTCGACGAGCCGACCACCGGCCTCGACCCCCGCGGGCGCAACGAGGTCTGGTCGATGGTGCGCGAGGTGGTCGCGTCGGGCACCACGGTGCTGCTGACGACCCAGTACCTCGACGAGGCCGACCGCCTCGCCGACCGGATCACCGTGCTCGGCGCGGGCCGGGTGATCGCCGAGGGGACGGCGTCCGAGCTCAAGAGCCGCCTCGGCGGCGATCGGCCGGTGCTCACCCTGCCCGCCGGCGCGGACGCCGACGCTGCCCGCGCGTCGTTGACCGCCGCCGGCATCGAGCCGGTCGAGGTGACGCTCCAGCAGCCGAGCCTCGACGAGGTCTTCCTCCACCTGACCGACCCCGAGACCGAAGGAGCCGCCCGATGAACGCGCTGCGCGAGAGCTGGCTGATCACCGAACGCGACCTGCGGCACTGGCGCCGCGAGCCCTGGACGCCGATCTTCGGCCTGGCCTTCTCGATCATGCTGGTGCTGGTCTTCGGCTACCTGTTCGGCGGCGCGGTCGAGCTGCCCGGCGGCGGCGACTACCTCGCCTACCTGATGCCGGGGATGTTCGCGCTGTCGATGATGTTCGGGGTCGAGGGCACGATGACGGCGATGACCGCCGACGCCCGCAAGGGCGTGACCGACCGGTTCCGCTCGCTGCCGATGAGCGGCGTGGCGGTGCCGTTGGGCCGGGCCGGGGCCGACCTGCTGAACTCCGCCGTCCAGCTGCTGGTGCTCATCGTCGGCGGGCTGCTGGTGGGGTGGTCGGTCTCGGGCTCGCTCGGCGCGGCACTGCTGGCCGTGGCGCTGCTGCTGTGGCTGCGGTTCGCGGTGCTGTGGATCGGCGTCTTCCTCGGCCTGACGTTCCGGGCCGAGGGGTCGCTGATGGCCGTGCAGGTGCTCGTGTGGCCGATCGGGTTCCTGTCCGGGGTGATCGTGCCGCCCGAGACGATGCCCGGCTGGCTGGCCGCCGTAGCCGACCTCAACCCGGTCTCGGCGACCGCCGCCGCCTGCCGCGACCTCTTCGGCAACCCCACGGGCATCACCGACGGCGTCCTCGCCGACCACGCCCTGCTGCTGGCGCTGGGCTGGCCGGCCGTCCTGACGGCGCTCTTCATCCCGCTGTCGGTGCGCGCCTACCGGCGCCTGGGCGACTGACTCGTCGCTCAGGCCTTGGTGACCGTGAGGGTGGCGCGCTCGCCGTCGCCGACGGGGACGTCATCCGAGCTGGTGTCCCCGGAGACCACCTCGTATGACGTCGCAAGGGTCTCGGCGGAGATCAGCCCGGCATGCACCCGGGCGGCGGCCTGGACGACGTCGGAGCCGGCGACGGTGAGCGCGATCCGGTCGGAGACGTCGAGACCCGCGTCGCGGCGGGCCTGCTGGACCGCACGCACCAGGTCGCGGGCCAGGCCCTCGGCGGCCAGGTCGGGGGTGACGGCGGTGTCGAGGACGACGAATCCGCCACCGGGCAGCACGCCGGTGGCGGTGTCGGCGTCGGCCGACCCGGCGACGGTCTCGAGCGTGTACTCGCCCTCGACCAGCGCGAGCCCACCGGCGGTGACGGCGCCGTCGTCGGCCACCGACCAGTCCCCCGACTTCGAGCCCTTGATCGCCTGCTGGACGTCGCGGCCCAGCCGCGGGCCCGCGGCACGCGCGTTGACCGTGAGCTTCTGCTCGACGCCGTACGCCGCCGCCTCGTCGCTGTCGGCCGCCAGCAGCCGCACCCGCTTGACGTTGACCTCGTCGGCCACGATCCCCTCGAAGCCCGCGAGCGCCTTCGGCTCGGCGACGACCACGGTCAGGGTCGACAGCGGCAGCCGGTTGCGCAGCTGGCCGGCCTTGCGCAGGGCGGACGTCGCCGAGCACACCTCGCGCACCTGGTCCATCGCCGTCACCAGCGCGTCGTCGGCGGGCAGCTCGTCGCCGAGCGGCCAGTCGGTGAGGTGCACCGAGCGGTCGCCGGTCAGGCCCTGCCAGATCTCCTCGGTCGTCAACGGGAGCAGCGGCGCGGTGACCCGACACACCACCTCGAGGACCGTGTAGAGCGTGTCGAAGGCGTCGGCGTTGTCACCCCAGAAGCGGTCGCGGGAGCGCCGGATGTACCAGTTGGTCAGCACGTCGAGGAACGCCCGCGTCGAGTCGCACGCGTCGGCGACCGCGTAGTTGTCCAGCCGGACGGTCATCTCCTCGACGTACTGCCGGCACTTGGCCAGCAGGTAGCGGTCGAGCGGGTCGGTGGACGCCGTCGACGTCCGCGCGTCGTGGCCCTGGCCGTTGCCGGCGGCGTTGGCGTAGAGCTGGAAGAAGTACCAGCTGTTCCACAGCGGGATCATCACGTGGCGCACGGAGTCGCGGATGCCCTGCTCGGTGACGACCAGGTTGCCGCCGCGCAGGATCGGCGACGACATCAGGAACCAGCGCATCGCGTCGGCGCCGTCGCGGTCGAAGACGTCTCGGACGTCGGGATAGTTGCGCAGCGACTTCGACATCTTGTTGCCGTCGGAGCCGAGCACGATGCCGTGGCTGATGCAGGCCTCGAACGCCGGCCGGTCGAACAGCGCGGTGGCCAGCACGTGCATCGTGTAGAACCAGCCGCGGGTCTGGCCGATGTACTCGACGATGAAGTCGCCGGGGAAATGATGGTCGAACCACTCGGCGTTCTCGAACGGGTAGTGCACCTGGGCGTAGCTCATCGAGCCCGAGTCGAACCACACGTCGAGCACGTCGGGCACCCGGCGCATCATCGACCGGCCGGTCGGGTCGTCGGGGTTGGGCCGCACCAGGTCGTCGACGTAGGGCCGGTGCAGGTCGGTGACGCCGTCCTTGGTGGGGAGTCGGCCGAAGTCGCGCTCGATCTCCTCGAAGGAGCCGTAGACGTCGATGCGTGGGTACGCCGCGTCGTCGCTCTTCCACACCGGCACCGGGGAGCCCCAGAAGCGGTTGCGGGTGATCGACCAGTCGCGGGCGTTCTCGAGCCACTTGCCGAACTGCCCGTCCTTGATGTGGTCGGGCACCCAGCGGATCTGCTGGTTGAGCTCGACCATCCGCTGCTTGAACGCGGTCACCTCGACGAACCACGACTCGACGCCCTTGTAGATCAGCGGCTCGCGGCAGCGCCAGCAGTGCGGGTAGGAGTGGTCGTAGGTCTCGCGGCGCAGCAGCACCGTGCCCGGGGTGACCGAGCCACCGGAGGCCTTGAGGTGGTCGATGATGTGCAGGTTGGCGTCGAAGACCAGCATGCCCTCGTAGTCGACGACGGGGACGGTGAAACGGCCGTCCTTGCCGACCGGCATCACGGCCGCGATGTCCTCTCGGTCGGTGACCTCCTTGTCGACCTCACCGAAGGCGCCGGCGCTGTGCACCAGCCCGGTGCCGTCGGTGGTGGTGACGGCCTCGTCGGCGGCGACCACGCGGAACGCGTTCTCGTGACCCAGGAAGTAGGAGAACGGCGGCTCGTAGACCAGGCCCAGGAGGTCCGCCCCTGTCCCCCGCCAGCCGACCAGGGGCTCGTCTCCCAGCTCGCGCGAGTACGCCGGCAGCCGCGCCTCGGCCAGGACCAGACGGTTGCCCTCGTGCTCGACGGCGACGTAGTCGATGCCGGTGCCGACCATGACCGCGAGGTTGCTGGGCAGCGTCCAGGGCGTCGTCGTCCAGGTCAGCAGCTTGGCGCCGAGCAACGGCCCGTCACTGGTGACCTCGAACCCGACCGTGACCGCGGGGTCCTGGCGGGTCTGGTAGACGTCGTCGTCCATCCGCAGCTCGTGGTTGGAGAGCGGGGTCTCGTCGTTCCAGCAGTAGGGCAGGACCCGGAAGTCCTCGTAGACCAGGCCCTTGTCGTGCAGGCTCTTGAACGCCCAGATCACCGACTCCATGTAGTCGGGGTTCATGGTCCGGTAGTCGTGGTCGAAGTCGACCCAGCGCGCCTGGCGGGTGACGTACTCGCGCCACTCGCCGGTGTACTTCATCACCGACTCGCGGCAGGCCTCGTTGAACCGGTCGATGCCCATCTCGACGATCTCGTCGGTGGTCTTGATGCCGTTGAGCCGCATCGCCTCGAGCTCGGCGGGCAGGCCGTGGGTGTCCCAGCCGAACCGGCGCTCGACGCGGCGTCCGCGCATCGTCTGGTAGCGCGGGATCAGGTCCTTGACGTAGCCGGTCAGCAGGTGGCCGTAGTGCGGCAGGCCGTTGGCGAACGGCGGACCGTCGTAGAACACGAACTCGTTCGCGCCGTCGTCGCCCGCGTCGCGCTGGTCGATGCTCGCCTGGAACGTGCCGTCGTGCTGCCAGAAGTCGAGGACCCGCTCCTCGATCTCGGGGAACCGCGGGTTCGACGGGACAGCGTCGTCGGGGGCGTTCTTGGGGTACGGCATCGGGGCTCCTGCGTCGGTCTGCGTCGGTTGCTTCTCGACGAGGACGACGGGCTGCCGCGGTACCACCTCGCTTGCCGGCCCCTCCGAGGAGTGGACGACCGCTTCGTTCACGGCTGTGACGGGCCTACCCGTCCGGTTCTACTGGGGCCCGGTCGTGCGACCCGTTCTTCCGGAGGCTCGCCGCTGATGACGGCTCGAACGCCTGTGCTCCCAGGGTAGGGCGCGCGTCGATCCGGAGCGAATCGGTTCCTTAGCCTCGTCTTGGCCCTCGGTTCGCGCCGCCTTACGCGGCCCCGTCGCACGCTGACGGCGTACCGATCGACCACCGACCCGAGGAGCCGACCGATGAACATCCGATCCCGCCGTCCCGCCCTGCTCGCCACCCTCGTGGCCGCCCCGCTCGCCCTCGCGCTCGTCGCCTGCGGCAGCAGCGACGACACCCAGAACGCGTCGTCGTCGACCGACCCGGGCCCGGAGACGTCGTCGGCGACGACGACGACGACGCCGTCGGCGGACGAGGACGCCGGCAGTCCCGCGGCCCCGGCAGACCAGGGCGGCACGGACGCGGCCGCGCTGGCCGCGGCCCGCACCGGCGCGGCCGCGGTCGAGGGCGGCACCGTCTTCTCCGTCGACCGCGAGGCCAACGGGTGGGAGGTCAGCGTGGTCACCGGCGACGGCACCGAGAGCGACCTCGCGGTGAGCGAGGACGGCCGGACCGTGACCCGCGAGCCCGTGGTCGACACCGACGACACCGACGACACCGACGACACCGACGACACCGACGATGTGGCCGAGCGGCAGCGTCTGCTGCAGGAGACCCGGCTCGACCAGGCCGCAGCGGTCGCGGCGGCGCGGGCCGAGGTGGCCGGAGGCTCGGTCACCGGCTTCGACCTCGACGTCGAGAACGGCGTCGCCACCTGGGACGTGCAGCTCGACGAGGACACCGCCGACGAGCAGACGGTGACGATCGACGCCGTCTCGGGCGAGGTGCTCCGGGTCGAGCAGGACGACTGAGCACGGCCGGTCAAGCTCGGTTGCCCGCTGGGCGGCGGCTCGGGAGGCTTCGGGGGTGAGCCAGACCGACGAGCGCGAGCAGCACTCCTGGAACAAGCGCGTCCTCCAGGGCGACCCCGAGCTGGCCCGGCTCGAGATCGCCACGCTCCCCGACGACCGTGACTGGGACTTCAACGGCGCCGAGGGCACCGACGAGTGCGCGCAGGAGGCCTGGACGTCGTGGCGGCAGGAGGTCGCGGACGCCGAGGCGTGGCTCGCGACCGACGAGCTCGACCGGCTCGTGCCGTGGGACGGCGACGAGATCGAGGTCCGCGACATCGTGATCCACCTGGTCGAGGAGTACGCGCGGCACTGCGGCCACGCCGACCTGCTCCGCGAGTGCGTCGACGGCCGGACCGGCCGGTAGCCCGGCGCGCAGGTCAGGGCTGGTCGCGGGTGAGGTGCACCAGCCAGTCGGAGCCCGTGTCGATCAGCGCGTAGCGGCGTACCGACGTCTCGCCGTGGAGCCGGAACACGAACCGCCGCTCGTTGCGGTCGAGCAGCTCCCACCAGCCGTGGTCGGCGATCGACTTGTGCTCGTCGGTGTACGTCGCGTGCTCGAGGTCGTGGTCGCTGACCGCGACCGCCAACCGGTCGTGCTTCGAGTCGTCGGGCAGTCCGCGCGGCACCGCCCACGAGCGGAGCACGCCGTCCTCCTCGAGCCGCAGGTCGAAGTGGGGCCGCGGTCGGCGGTGGTCGTGCAGCACGAACACGGGGCGCCGGGACATCTCCCCATCATGAACGACGACGGCCGGACCAGCAGGGCTGGTCCGGCCGTCGTGTGTCGGTGGATCGAGGTCAGCGGCGGGTCTCCCGCACCGTGAGCCTGAGCTTCTTCTGGTAGTTGCGCGACTTCACGGTGAAGACGATCTTGCCGTTGCCGCGGCGAGTGTCCTTGACGTAGAAGAACCCCTTCTTGGCCCGGCCCGGCTTGATGGTGCCGACCCTCGGGTTGGCCTTGACCTTCACGCCCTTGGTCTTCCACGACAGCCGCACCCTGGGGGCGGTGGCGATGGTGCCGGGGCTGTTGCTGATCGTGATCGGCACCTTCGTGTAGCCGCGCCGCTTCAGCGACCGGCCCTTGGTCTTGATGGTCAGGATGGGCGTCTGGCGGAACAGGCCGGGGGACCCTGCGACCGCGTCGTACTTCATCGTCGTGTCGGCGATGTTGAGGGTCTGGGCGAACGCGCAGTTCCAGCTAGCGGTGCGCGCGGGCTCGAACCGGAACGGCTTCACGGTGATCGTCGCGCCGCCATAGACCGGGTTGTTCTGCGTGTCTGTGTCGGTCGAGGTGAAGGCGATGTTGTGGCCCGCGGCCGACACGCAGTCGGTGCCGCTGATCCTGCCGAAGGCGAGGCGGACGACCGAGCTCGTCGCCTCCGTCGGGGCTGCGCCGAGCTGGACGACGGCAGCGAACACACCGCCGTAGGCCCGGTAGTGGTCCATCCGCACCCGGGTGAACCTCTGCGACAGGTCGCCGGTGGGCGTCTCGGGATGGACGGTGAGGTTGGCCCGGCCACCGCCGATCGGCCATCGGGCGGCCCGGGCCGACGGCTCGGAGGGCAACGTGGTGAACGCCTGGGAGGAGATGGCGGTGTCACCGATCGTGATCCCCTCCGGCGTGGCAGAGGCGGGCTTGTCAGCCGACTTCTCGGTGGCGGGGCTCGCCGTCGCGGGGGCGAGTGCGCCCACCACGAAGAGAGCGGTGACGGCGCCGACGAGGCGCAGAGAGATGGAAGACATCCGGGGTCCTTCTGGTTCGTGAACCGGGCTGGGAGGCCGCCTCCTGCCCGCCGGCGAGCACACGCAAACGCCCCGGCGCGGAGGTCGGCGGGAACGGGTCGCGGTGAAGGCCTCGGACGCCGAGCAGGCCAGCCGGCGCGCCGCACGGAGGCCGGGGAAGCGAGTCACTTTCGCTCCTGGACGGCGGTGAGACGGGGGTCGTCGGCGTCCGGTTCCCCGTCACTAGGCTGGACGGCATGACCGAGAAATCGCAGTCTCCAGCCACCGGATGGGCCCTGGTCACCCGCGACTCCGCGGGCGCCGTCCTCGACGCCTGGTTCCCCGCTCCGGCCCTCGGACCGAGCCCCGACGAGGCGCCCGACGAGCTCACCGCGCTCGGCGTGCCCGACGAGGCCCGCGGGGTCACCCGCGACGTCCGGCTCGTCGAGATCGCCGACCTGGCCGCTCCGCCCGCGTCGACCGAGGACGTGTGGCTGCGACTGCACCTGCTCTCCCACCGGCTGGTGGCGCCGCACGGGTGCTCGATGGAGGGCGTCTTCGGCCTGCTCACCAACGTCGTGTGGACCTCGGCCGGGCCCTGCTCCGTCGCCGGGTTCGAGCTGACCCGTGCCCGGTTGCGAGCCGCCGGGCACGTGAGCGTGTACGGCGTCGACAAGTTCCCCCGGATGACCGACTACGTGGTGCCGGCCGGCGTCCGCATCGCCGACGCCGACCGGGTCCGGCTGGGGGCCCACCTCGCCGAGGGCACGACCGTCATGCACGAGGGCTTCGTCAACTACAACGCCGGCACGCTCGGCGCCTCCATGGTGGAGGGGCGGATCTCGGCCGGGGTCGTGGTCGGCGACGGGTCGGACGTCGGGGGCGGCGCCTCGATCATGGGCACCCTGTCGGGCGGCGGCACCCAGGTCATCTCGCTCGGCGAGCGCTGCCTGCTCGGCGCCAACTCCGGCATCGGCATCTCGCTCGGTGACGACTGCGTGGTCGAGGCCGGCTGCTACGTGACCGCCGGCACGAAGGTGAGGATCAGCGACCGCGACAGCAAGCCGAAGGTGATCAAGGCGCTCGAGCTGTCGGGCCTCGACAACGTGCTGTTCCGCCGCAACTCCGTCACCGGCGCGGTCGAGGCCGTGCCGTGGAAGGGCTCCGGCATCGCGCTCAACGAGGCGCTGCACAGCAACTGACCTCACAGGAGCCTCTCAACCAGGCGCCCGCCACACTTGCCGACATGAGGAAGGGAGTCGCTCCGGCGCTGGTCGCGCTCGCGGGCGTGGGCGTCGTCGCCGCCGTCGGGTACGGCGTGCTGAGCAACGTCCGGGTGCCGTTCCTCGAGGGCGCGGAGGGCTGCACGGCCGTCGTCGACGGCCGCACGGTCGAGCTGAGCGTCGAGCAGGCCGAGAACGCGGCCCTGATCTCGGCGATCTCGGTGCGCCGCGGGCTGCCGGCCCGGGCGGCGTCGATCGCCATCGCGACGGCCTACCAGGAGTCCGACCTCAGCAACATCGAGTACGGCGACCGCGACTCGCTCGGCCTCTTCCAGCAGCGTCCGTCGCAGGGCTGGGGCAGCGAGGCGGAGGTGCTCGACCCGGTCCACGCCACCAACGCCTTCTACGACGCGCTCGTGGAGATCGACGCCTACCAGTCCCTCGAGATCACCGACGCCGCTCAGGCCGTGCAGCGCTCGGGGTTCCCCGAGGCCTACGCCGACCACGAGGACGACGCCCGCGTGCTCGCCTCGGCCCTCACCGGCCAGTCACCCGAGGCGTTCGCCTGCGACCTCGACGACGACGTCGACGAGGCCGACCCCGCCCTGACCCGCCGGGGCCTGACCGAGCGGGCCGACGTCGTCCGGGGCGAGGTGCTGGCGGTCTTCGGCGACCTGCCGGTCGGCGGGTTCGAGCGCGGCGGGGTCAGCACCGGCCACATGGAGGGCTCGGCCCACTACGACGGCCGGGCCGTCGACATCTTCTTCCGGCCGGTCACCGGCGCGAACCGGACGCGGGGCTGGGCCACGGCGCAGTACCTCGTCGCCCAGGCCGAGCGCCTCGGCGTCAAGACGGTCATCTACGACGACCGGATCTGGGTCGCTGGGCGCGACGACTCGTGGCGCGACTACGACGCGCCGTCGGGCTCGGGTGACCGCGCCATCCTCGAGCACCGCGACCACGTGCACGTCGACGTCTTCGCCTGAGCGCTCAGGCGCGACGTCCGATTGTCGCCAGCATCTTCACCGCGGGACGGCGAAAGTCGAAGTCGTTCGCACGACGACCCGACGGGACGGAAGCCATGACAGCCACGACCTCGACCGAGCCCCTGCGCGTCCTGGAGGGGATGTACGCCGCGGAGGCGGCCTACCTGGCGGCCGGCGGGCCCGGGAGGGCCACCTTCGAGCCGCTCGCACCGTTCTTCGCGCCCGACGTGGTGCTGCACCAGGCCGACGGCCTGCCGTACGGCGGGGCGTGGCGTGGCCACGACGGCATGGAGCGCTTCTTCACCGCGATGAGCCGGACCTGGGAGTCGTTCGAGATGGTGGAGCAGGCATTCCTGGCCGAGGACGACCCGGTCGTCGTGCTCACCCAGGTGCATGCGCGCGCACGCGCCACCGGCAGCGTGCTGGACTTCCCGATCCTGCAGACCATCACGATCCGCGACGGGCGCATCGCCGAGGTGCGTCCGTTCTACTGGGACACCGCAGAGATCGCGCGCGCCTGCACGGTCGCACAACCCTGAGACCTCAGGCGGGCGCCGTCTCGAAGCCGGCGGCGCGGCGGCGCACGAGCAGCGGCCGATCGGTGCTCCCGAGCGTCGCGACCAGGTCGGGGCACGGCGTCCAGGCCGGCGCCGTCGTGCGGACGACGTGGGCCCGGTCGGCCACGTCGGTCAGCCGCGACCGGAGCGCCACGGGGTCGTCGAGCTCGCGCCGGTAGGCCTGCAGCAGCGCGATCACGTCGTCGAGCGCGGGGCCGAGGGCGGCCGCGTTGTCGGCGAGCATGTTGAGCGAGCGCGGCGCGTTGCCGCCGGCCACCCGGGTGCCGCTGCGGAAGCTGCCCGCGGCCAGGTGACGGGCCGCGGGGCTGTCGGGGGCGTGCTCGACGAGCTCGAGCAGGGCGTTGGCCAGCGTGTGCGGCACGTGGCTGACCAGGGCCACCGCGCGGTCGTGCTCGGCTGCGTCGAGCACCACCACGGTGGCGTCGAAGGTGGTGCAGAGGAACGACACGACACGCTCGGTGAGCGGCGCGTCGGGGCCCCGGACGACGGCCCAGGTGGCCTCGACGAGCAGGCCGACCTCGGAGTGCTCGAAGCCCGACAGCTCGGTGCCGGCCATCGGGTGGCACCCGACGTACCGCTCGGTCAGGCCGGCCGCGGCCGCCGCCTCCCCGGCGGCGACCTTGACGCTGCCGACGTCGATGACGACCGCGTCGGGGGCGGTCGCCGCGACCGCGACCATCGCCGTCGCCATCGCGTCGAGGGGGGTGGCGAGCACGACCAGGTCGCGGTCGGCCGGCACGTCGTCGGCCACCGCGAGGCCGGCCGTTGCGGCGGCCGCGGACACGTGCGGGTCGGGGTCGACCACCACGACGTCGAGGCCGAGGTCGTGCAGGCGGCGGACGATCGAGCCGCCGATCAGGCCGGCCCCCACCACGGCGACGCGCCGGAAGCCGGTCACAGGCGGCCCGCCAGCTCGTGCAGCGGCGCGATCCGGCCCACGGCGCGGGCCGAGGCACCCAGCGCCTCCCACTCGGCGCGCATGGCGAAGAAGTCGTCGGCGGTGAACGAGCCCGACAGGAACAGCAGGAAGGTGTAGATGCCGGGCGTCGCCGGCACCGGCCGGGTCACCAGGTTGGACATGTTGACGTCGCGGTCCTCGAGCACGCCGAGGAGCCGGCGCAGGATGCCGGGCACGTTGGCCTCGGGCAGCAGCGTCACCAGCAGGCCCTCGTCTCCGTCGCCCTCGACGGGCAGGGCGCTCGCCGACACCAGCGCGAACTGGGTGTAGGCGGCGTGGTTGTCCTCGACCGCGGAGGCGACCGGGCGCAGGTCGTACAGGGCTCCGCAGATGGCCGGCCCGATGCCGATCTCGCCGGGCCCGAGGTCGCGGCAGGCGGCGGCCGTCGACGACGCCTCGCGGGTGGGCAGCCCGCGGTCCTCGATCCAGGCGCGGCACTGCGCGAGCGCGTGCGGGTGGCTGACCACGACGTGCGGCGCGACGGCCGGGTCGCGGGTGTAGGCCTCGAACGAGATCGGCAGCACCACGCTGTCGACGATGGAGAGCTGCGAGCGGTCGAGCAGGCCGTCGAGGGTCGGGACGACGACGCCGTTGACGGAGTTGTCGATCGGCAGCACCGCGTACGCCGCCTCGCCGACCTCGACCGCGCCGAGCGCGTCGGCGGCCGAACCGACCGGCACCGCGTCGTCGTCGGGCCGCAGGGCCACCGTCGCCTGGTGCGTGAACGTGCCCGACGGCCCGAGGTAGGCGACCCGACTCATGGCCGACTCACGGGGTGATGACCTCGAACGCCGCGAGCACCCGGCTGGTGAAGCCGACCGTGCGCAGCCCCTCCTGCAGGTCGGCCACCCGCGGGGCGTCGGCCCGGAAGCCGACGTGGAAGTCGTGCAGGCCGGGCCCGAGCGGGTCGCTGTGCAGGAAGTCGAGGTTGAGGCCCAGGTCGCTGAACTGCCCGAGCGCCACCATCAGGGTGCCGGCGGCCTCGCGCTCGGGGGTCATCGAGAGCCACACGACGTCGACCGCGTCACCGGCCGCGCGGGTGACCAGGCCGTAGGCCAGCGGGCCCAGGTCGTCGAGGTAGCCGGGCACGAGCAGCGCCTCGTCGGGCACCTCGTCGACGTCGACGACGGCCGAGCCGAGGCCCGACCCGACGTCGAGCAGCGCGTCGGTCGAGGTGTCGTCGGGCAGCACCCGGAAGGTCACCCCGGCCCGGCCGAGCGCGCCGACGACGTCGGCGTAGGTCTGCTGGCGCAGCGCGACGCCGGCGATCTCGGCGGTGCTCTCACCGACGCGCGTCCAGCGCCAGGGCGACGGCACCGTGGCGACCCGGCTCACGGTGAGCCCGGCGGTCGAGGCGTTGAGCGCCCGCAGCAGCCGCAGCGGCGGCGACGTCGGGTCGCCGACCCGGGCCAGCCCCTCGACGTCGGAGGCCACCTCGAGGGTGGCCATCAGCTCGTCGTATCCCTCGAGGCCGACCAGGAAGTCGCTCCCGCTCCACCCGAGCGCGGCTCGCGCGCGGTCGACCAGGGTCGGCGGATCGGTGCCGGGGTGGGCGAGCGACCGGGTGATCGGCAGGGGCATGGCGGTCATGGAACGGCCTTCCAGGAGTCGAGACGCTCGACGGCGATGGCCACCGCGTCGTCAGGGACGGTGAGCGCGAAGCGCACGTGGTGGGAGCCGGCGGCGCCGTACTCGAGGCCGTTGACGGCGAGGAGGCCGAGGTCGGCCAGCCGGTCGACCGTGGTCGCGGCGGGCTCGTCGCGGGTCGCCCACAGGTACAGGCCGGCCTCGCTGTGGTCGACGCGGAAGCCGGCGCGCTCGAGCGCCGGGCGGAGCGCGGCCCGGCGGGCGGCGTACCGCTCCCGCTGGACGACGACGTGGTCGTCGTCGCCGAGGGCGGCGACGGCTCGCGGCCTGCTGCGGACCGGGCATCTGCAGCCCGAGGTTGCGGCGTACCAGGGCGAGCTCGGCGACCACGGCGGCGTCGCCGGTGACGAACCCGCAGCGGTAGCCGGCGAGGTTGGAGCGCTTGCTCAGCGAGTGCAGGGCGACGACGCCGTCGTGCCGGCCGCCGCACACGTCAGGGTGCAGCGCGCTGACCGGCTCGGCGTCCCAGCCGAGGTCGAGGTAGCACTCGTCGGAGACCATCAGCACCGACCGCTCGCGGCACCAGTCGAGAGGGCTCGCAGCGCCGCGGGGTCGAGGACGCGACCGGTGGGGTTGCTGGGCGAGTTGACCCACACGAGGCTCGGCGTGCGGTCGAGCGCGTCGAGGTCGGCGACGCTGTCGGCCAGCACGGTCTCGGCGCCGACGAGGGCCGCGCCGACGGCGTACGTCGGGTAGGCCAGCCGCGGGTGGGCGATCACGTCGCCGGCGCCGAGGCCCAGGTGGAGCGCCAGCGAGCCGATCAGCTCCTTCGAGCCGATCGTCGGCAGCACCTGGGCCGGGTCGACACCGGTGACCCCGTGGACGCGGGCTAGCCACCCCACGACGGCCGCCCGCAGCTCGGCCCGACCGACGGTCAGCGGGTAGCCCGGCGAGTCGGACCCCACCGCGAGAGCTGCCCGGACGACGTCGGGCGTCGCGTCGACGGGCGCGCCGATCGAGAGGTCGACGACGGGGCCCGGGTGGGCGGCGGCTCGCTGCCGGACCGCGACGAGCCCGGTCTGGACGGCGGCGGGCAGCCTCGACGAGACGCTGGTGTGGGTCAGTGGTCGTGTTCCTGCGGCTCGAGCGCGGCGACGATCGGGTGGTCGTGGTCGATCTCGCCCATCTTCGCGGCGCCACCGGGTGAGCCGATCTCGGCGAAGAAGTCGACGTTGGCGGTGTAGTAGTCCTTCCACTCCTCCGGGGTGTCGTCCTCGTAGAAGATCGCCTCGACCGGGCAGACGGGTTCGCAGGCACCGCAGTCGACGCACTCGTCGGGCTGGATGTAGAGCATCCGCTTGCCTTCGTAGATGCAGTCGACCGGGCACTCGTCGACACAGGCCCGGTCCTTCAGGTCGACGCAGGGCTGCGCGATGACGTAGGTCATCAGTTCCTCCAAAGAGATCGATCGAACCGGGTGCACAAGCACTACGAAGCCTAGTATCCCGGGGTGTCGACGCAGCAGGAACCCCACAGTGTGGGCAAGCACGGGCTCGGTTCCCACGTGGTCGGCCGGCGGATCGTGGTCCGGCGTCTGGTGCGCGGCGAGACCGGGCCGAGCGGCGGTCCGGCGCTGACCGACCTGCTCGGCGTCTGCGAGGCCTGGGGCGACGGGGTCTGCGTGGTGCGGCCGGACGCCGGCCCGCCGGTCGTCGTCCCGCTCGCCGACATCGTCTCGGGCAAGCCGGTGCCGCCCCGGCCGTCGGTGCGCGACCGGGTGCCGGCGCGCGAGGCGCAGGTGCGCGGCTTCGCCCTGTTCCCCGACCTGGTGACGTCGCCGTTGGGTGACTGGGTGCTGCGCTCGTCGGCCACCGCGACGGCACGTCGGGCCAACTCGGTGCTGGCCTTCGGGCCCTCCGGCGTCGACGACGACGTCGACCGGGTGCTCGGCCACTACGAGCGACCGGTCGCAGCCGTGCTCGCCGGGTCGCCCGAGCAGGGTCGTCTCGAGGCCCTCGGCTGGGTACCGGAGTCGAACGACAGCGACACCCTCTTCCAGGTCGCGGGCACCGCGCAGGTGACGCGGGCGCTGCGTGGGGTCGACGACGGTGCCGTGACGCTCACCGAACGTGACGGGATCGTCGAGGCCCGGATCGACGACGACGCCTCCGGCGTCGCGGCGTACGCCGGCGACTGGATCGGCTTCCGCGGCCTCGAGGTCGCGCCGACCCACCGCCGTCGGGGCCTCGGGCTCGCGCTGATGGCGGCGCTGGTGGAGTGGGGGGCCGAGCAGGGCGCGACCACGGCGTACCTGCAGGTGCTGGCCGACAATCCCCCGGCGCTCGCGCTCTACGAGCGGCTGGGTTTCCGGACCCACCACCGCTACCGCTACCTGACGCCCGGCGACCGACCCCCGGTGCACACGTGAGGCGCACCGCCGTCGTCGACCTGTCCTTCGAGATCGTCGAGCAGTTCCGGCCGTTCGAGCTGCTCGCGCCCGGCTTCGTCGCCGTCGACCTCACCGGCCCGCCCGGCCGCGACCTGCAGCTGGCGGAGTCGGGCCCGGTCGCGCCCTTCGTCGCGGTCGAGGTGGACGTCGACGGCGGACCCGCCGAGGCCGGCCTGGCCACGCCCGACGGCGACCAGGTGCTGGTGTGCTGGTCGCCTGACCGCCGCCGGCTCACCCTGGAGATCCGGCGGGGCGGACGCCGCCGGGTGGTGCGGCGCAAGCGACTCAGGTTCGAGGGCGGGCGGCTCGCGTTCGCCCTGTGCGAGAACCAGGTCACCGGTCTGGTCGACACCGGCGCCGGCTGGCAGCCGGTGCTGACCACCCGCGACCGCGTGGCCGCGCTCGTCGACCTGCGGGCCGAGGCCGAGCTCGCGCGGTACCGGTACGCCTACGGCGGGGCCGGGGTCACCGGCGTCCGGGCCGGCCTGTTCGGGATGACCGGGCTGCGCGACCCCCACGTCGTCCAGAACGCCGACGGGACGCCGTACCTGCGCGACGGGCGGATCCACCTCACCTGGACCTGCGCCGGGCTGGGCTTCTTCCAGCAGGCGCACTGGTCGGTGTGGTCGCTCGACCCGGCCGCTCCCGCCGACATGCGGCTGGAGGCGCACCTGTTCACGCGCCGCGACGGCCTGGTGCTCGGCGACCACGCCGGGCAGCTGGTGCGCGACGGCGACCGGTGGCTGGTGGCCACGTCGTCGTGGGGCGACTTCACGCCCGGCTCGATCCACGTGCGCCACACCGAGACCACCGCCGACCTGCTGAGCGGGGTGCACCTGCTCGAGACCGTGCCGACGGCGCTACCGACCGACGCCGGCACGTGGGACCCCTCCCTGACCCGGGTCGACGGCAGCTGGCGGGTCGCGTTCGTCGAGAGCCCCTCGCAGGATCCGTTCGACTTCCACCCGGCGCTGGCTCGCACCGGCTCGCCGGACTGGACCGACGCCCTCGAACGGGTCGGCGCCGCCGACGACCTGCACCAGTGCGAGGGCCCGATCCTCGCGACCGTCGGGGACACGACGTGGCTGCTGGCCAGCGACGGCCACGCCCGGCACTACCCGGTGCTCGACCTGGAGTTCCGGCGCGTGGGGCAGCTCGACGCGCCGTACCCCAGCAACATCCCGCACCCCCAGCTCGTGCCCGACGGCTCGGGCGGCTGGCTGCTGGTGACCTTCGAGGGCACCCAGTACGCCGAGTCGACGATGGGCTACGGCGGCCACGGCGACGTGGTGGTGATGCGGAGCCGGTGACCGTCAGTCCGTGACCACCGACGACGGCGTCAGCGACGCCTCGTCGGGCGGGGCCAGGGTGAGCACGGCGTCCTCGACGAACGGTTCGCGTTCGTTGTCCTCCTCGACTCCCCGGAACCGCAGCGCCAGATGGTCCTCGGTGTCGTCACCCACGAGGTCGAGGTGGAGTCGCCCTGGTCGGTCTCCTGGGCGAGCTCGGGCTGGCTCACGACGCCTGGCCGTAGCCGAAGATCCGCTCGGAGCGGGCCACCAGCCACGGCCAGCTCGTGCGCACGAGCAGGAGGGTGAGGGTGCCGGCGAGCACCATGCCGGCGACGTTGAGGCCGAGCTGCCCGGCGGAGCCGCCGATCTCGTCGGCGTCCCACACCGCGAGCCCCAGCGCCAGGTTGCCCGCGGCCGGCACGGTGGTGACGCTGATGAACACCCCGACCATGATCGAGGAGCGGTCGATGGCCAGGGCGAGGGCGCCGGCGGCGCCGGCCAGCAGGGCCACGACGAACGACCACGTGTCGGGGTGCCAGATGAAGCCGGTGTTGGGCCGCGGCCGGGTGACGACCTCGTCGGTGATCAGGCCGGCCGCGCGGGCCACCAGCGCGAGCAGCGTGACCACGACGACCGAGAACGAGAACGAGAGCACCAGCAGCCGCAGGCTTGCCCCCAGGAGCCGCGGCCGGCCCAGCATGATGCCCGCACAGATCGCGGCGATCGCGCTGAACTCCGGCCCGACCACCATCGCCCCCACCACGAGCACCGACGAGTCGGTGACCACCGCGATCGCCGCCAGCGCCACCGCGATCGTCAGGAACACGTGGAACCCCAGCGTCGGGACGGCGGAGGCGTAGGCCTGGGCCTCGACCGACTCCCAGATCACCGCGTCGTCGGGGTGACCGGGAGCCGTGCGCTCGAGCTCGCGTGCCGCCCGGAACGGGACGCCGGTGGGGGTGCTGAGCACGATGCCGCCGGTCTCGCCCAGGCCGAGCTCCTTGAGCTCGCGCACGAGCGCGCCCGCCTCCTCGCGGGCGACGTCGGCCTCCACCAGGTCGCCCTCGGGCCGGACCACCACTCCCGCCTGCACGGTCACGTTGGTGACGTGGTCGTGGGTGACCATCAGGTCGCGGACCTCGGTCGCGAGGTCGGTCGGCACGGTCAGCCGGAAATGGACGAGCACGCCGGTCAGGCTACGGCCTACGATGACGACGTCCGGGTGAGGCGTGACGACCCTCGATCCTGCTGGTGACAGCCCGGGCCGCGCGTCCGGCGTACCGACGAGAGGCCGGCTGTCTCGTCGGCGAAGGTGTGGTGGCACCGCGACTTGACCCCCGCCCACACCTCCAGGGTTTCCCTTCTGGAGGTGGCTGATGATGAGACGCACGCACTGTTCCGACCTGACCCGCGCCGTGCCCGGCGAGCCCGTGCGGCTGCAGGGCTGGGTGCACCGCCGCCGCGAGCTGGCGGCGCTGACGTTCCTGGTGGTGCGCGACCGCACCGGCCTGGCCCAGGTGGTGGTGAAGGACGGCGTTCCGGTGCCGCCCGAGGAGACACCGGTGGAGGTGGTCGGCACCGCCACCGCCAACCCGCAGGCGCCGGGAGGCGTGGAGGTGACCGCGCCGACGATCACCGTGCTCAGCGAGCCGGCGGAGACGCCGCCCGTCGAGCTGTGGCGGCCCACCCTGAACGCCTCGCTGCCGACGCTGCTCGACCACGCCGGCGTCACCTGGCGGCACCCGCTGCAGCAGGCGAAGTGGCAGCTGGCCGCGGCCAGCCTGCAGGGCTTCCGCGCCACCCTGGACGCCGACGGGTTCACCGAGGTGCACTCCCCCAAGCTGGTCGAGTCGGCCACCGAGTCCGGCGCGAACGTGTTCGAGGTCGACTACTTCGGCCGGCCGGCGTACCTCGCGCAGAGCCCGCAGTTCTTCAAGCAGGTGCTGGTCGGCGTCTTCGAGCGTGTCTACGAGGTGGGGCCGGTGTTCCGCGCCGAGCCGCACGACACGGTGCGGCACCTGGCGCAGTACGTGTCGCTCGACGTCGAGCTGGGTTTCATCGACGACCACCGCGACGTGGTCCGGTGCCTGCGTGACGTGGTCGCCGGCATGGTCGCGGCCGTGCACGAGCGGGCGTCGGACGCCGTCGAGCGGCTCGGCGTCCGGGTGCCCCTGGTGCCTGACGAGCTGCCGGTGCTGCACTTCCGCGAAGCGCTCGAGCTCGCCGGCGCACCCGCCGACGAGCCCGACCTGGCCCCCGCGCACGAGCGCGCGCTCGGAGCCTGGGCCATGGAGACGCACGGCTCCGACTTCGTCGTGGTCGAGGGCTACCCGACCGCGTCACGGGCGTTCTACAGCCACCCCGACCCCGACGACCCGCACTGGTCGCGGTCGTTCGACCTGATCTTCCGCGGCGTCGAGCTGGTGAGCGGCGCCCAGCGGCTGCACCGCTACGACGACTACGTCGCCACCCTGGCCGCCCGCGGCTACCCCTACGAGCCGTACGCGTCGTACGTCGAGGCGTTCCGGCGCGGCATCCCGCCCCACGGCGGCTTTGCCATCGGGCTCGAGCGGTGGGTCGCACGCCTGGTCGAGGCGGCCAACATCCGCGAGGTCACGCTGTTCCCGCGCGACCTGCACCGGTTGGCTCCGTGAGGGCGCCCCCCATGAATACCCGGTTCACCGGGTATTCATGGGGTTCTCGGGTGTTGCAACACCCAAGAACGTCAGGAGTACCCGGTTCACCGGGTATTCCTGCACGCCGGCCACGGGTCGCTACACGGCAGCGAGGCCTGAACGACGGAGCCGCCGGACCGTCGTGGGTGAGGGCGTCGAGGGTGATGCCGACGGTCGGCGTGGCGAGCGGGTTGGTGAGGTGCTCGGGGAACGCGAAGGGGCACTTGTCCTGCACGGTGACGTTGGTGGTGCGGGGGCCGGCGGCGAGGTAGCCCGACGTGTGCGGGATGACGACCTCGTCGTACCGCGTGGTGATCTGGGTGTAGCTGACGTCGCCCGGGGTCTCGTCGCCGGCGTTCAGGTTGAGCAGGAAGTCGGAGCCGGCGCCCTGCTGCACGCACGAGGTGCAGGCGAACCCGACGAGCAGGCTGATCGGGTTGAGCTCGCCCGCGGTGACGGCGGTGCCGTGGTTGGACGGCGAGATGCCGACCAGGTCGTCGACCACGGCGGCGCCGCCGAGGAACTTCAGGTAGTAGCGCGGCATCATCCCGCCCTGCGAGTGGCCGACCATCGACACCTTGCTCGCCCCCGTGGAGGCCAGCACCCGCTCGGTGAAGGCCTTGAGCTCGCCGGCCGACGTGGGGATGTCGTTCAGGCCACGGTTGCCGTAGTCGAGGGAGTACACGCAGAAGCCGGCGTTCTTGATGCTCGACGAGAGCCGCTCGAGCAGGGTGCGCCGGTCACCGAAGGTGCCGTGCACCAGGATCACGGGGTTCGGACGGGCGGCGGTCGGGCGGCACGACCAGTCGTTGGCGCCGGGCGGGTCGCCCAGCGGCGACGTCGGGAGGGCCGACGGCGCGGACGGCGCCGGGTCGGCAGCGGTGGCGGTGGTGGCGGGGACGGCGGCGAGCCCGAGGGCGAGCAGGACGGCGGCGATGAAGGTCCCGAGAGTGTGGCGCATGTCACGGACATTAGCGCGACACCGTGTCGCGCCGCAGTGGTCCAGATGCTGGTCTCAGTCGTCGAGCGAGCCGGGCGGACGGCAGATCACGGTGTCGCTCGGGGTGTAGTCGGTGTGGAACGTCTCGCGGTGGTCGACCTCGTCGGAGCCGACCTTCCGGAAGATCCGGGTGACGTCGACCTGGAAGCCGGAGTAGCCCTCGTTGGGGTAGCAGTCGGGGGTGTCGAGGGTCCGCGTCGCCGGCGAGACGTAGGCGTAGAGGTCGGACGTCTTGCTGTCGATGTCCCACACCTTGGTCGAGTACATGCGCACCGTCACCACGCCCTGCGACGAGGGGGTGCTCGGGGTGACCTCGGCGTTGATGAGCACGCCGTACTCGGTGTCGTTCTGGAAGCGCAGGTCGACCGATCCCCAGGCCACGGTGGCCTCGCGGCCAACCGGGTAGCGGTCGATGTAGAACGAGTGCGGCTTGTGCTCGATGTCCTTGAGACCCGCGAAGAACATGCCGTTGAACAGCGTGGTGGCCATCTGCGAGACGCCACCGCCGAGGTCCTCCTTGAAGATCCCGTTGCTGATGATGAAGCCCTCGGTGAAGCCGTTCTCGCGGGTGCGCTCGCCGACGATGTCGTTGAGCGAGAACACCTCGCCCGGCTTGAGCACGGTGCCGTCGATGATCTCGGCGGCGCGACCGAGGTTGGTGTTGCGGTACTCGGCGTACGGGAAGTAGGTCGGGAACTCCGAGACCTTCTCCTTGATCTGGAGCGCCCGCGCGTCCTTGGTGGTGAAGTCGGGCTGGTCGACGGTGCCCTCGACCTCGAGCTCGCGCTCGCCCTCCGGCAGCGTCACCAGCTCGAGGAAGGTGCCGGTCACGTCGTCGGGCTCGAAGGTGATGCCCGGCTTGGCCTTGACGACCTTCGGCTTGCCGTCGACGAGCTCGACGCTCGCGTCGACCGGCTTGCCCTTGCCGCTGCTGGCTCCGTCGACCAGGGGCACCAGCACGTCGGCGTCGACCGTCGGCACCAGGACGCCGTCGCGGGGCTCGAGCGACAGCGCGGCGCCGTACTCCCGCGGCGTCAGCCGCACCCGCGACGACCCGAACTTGAGGGTGACCGGGCCCGAGACGGCCGCGTTGGCGAACGTGTCGACGGCGTCCCGCACGTCGGCGTCGTCGATGTCGGGGGCCAGCTCGGTGATGTCGAGCTCGGCGCCCTCGCCCGTGAGGTACGCCGCCACGAGGGCGTCGCGGGTGAGGTCGGGCTCGAGGCCGGTGCCCGGACGCGGGTCCCTGACCCGGACGCGCCCGTCGACGAACCGGACCCGGCCGTCGACGGGCTCCTCACCGAGGCCCGCCTGCAGGTCGGCGATCACGGCGTCCATGGCGGACTCGTCGACCGTCACCACGGCGTCGTGCTCGTCGCCGCCCGCGTAGTAGTCCCACAGCCGCCCCGGGCTCCAGGAACGCTCGCCGCCGCCGGCCTCGGAGACCGAACCGGCATAGTCGACCGTCAGGCCCGCCTCGGCCGGGTCGACCTCGCTCGTGCGCCCCTCGACCGAGACCTCGATCGGCTCGCCGACGACGTCGGCGAGCCCGGCCCGCAGCGCCTGCTCGGCGGCGGCCTCGCTGCGACCGCCGATGTCGACACCCGAGACCTTCGCACCGCGCGGCACGTTGTCTCCGGCGCCGTAGTAGGCGGCCGCCCAGCCGCCACCGAGGAGCAGGGCCAGCACCAGCACGACCACGACGACGATGCGGCCGCCGGCAGCCTCGCGCCGCTCGTCTCGAGTCTTCACGCCGTCATCCTAGGAGTCGTGGGGGCGCAGTGGCCGCACGGTCACGATGGCGAACAGCAGCAGGGCGAGTCCGAAGCCCAGCAGGAGGTACCCGTTGAGGTCGGCGGAGATGAGGTAGTCGCCCTCCGGCCGCGGCACCAGCGTGTAGGCCAGGGCGGCGACCCAGCCCGCGGTGAACGCGAACCGGGTGCCCCAGCCCCCGGGCAGGGCGTAGGCCGCGGCGGCCGTGGCGACGACGCCCAGCACCAGCCCCGTCGTCCGGCCGTGCGAGACCACGGCGGCGCCGCCGACGACGAGGCCGAGCAGGCCCAGGCCGAGTCCGCGCAGGATCCGGACGGTCCGCTGGCGGGTCAGGTCAGACTCCGGCGAACAGGTCGGACTCGAACCCGTCGTCGCCGACCGGGCCCCGTTCGCCCTTGGCGATCCGGTAGTACTCGATGCCCCACGCGGTCGAGCCCACGTTGTTCGAGAGGGCGAAGAACGGTCCGTCGGTGGTGATCTGGGTGGCGTGCGCGGCGAGCGCCGCCATCTTCTTCTCGACGTGGTCCTGGGCGTCGACGGCGGCCGCGAGGTTCTCGTCGGCGGTCACGAACGGCGGCAGCTTGCCGTCGGGGTCCATCCCCTCGAACGTCGTGGTGTCGCCGGCCTCGCGAAGCCGGCGCAGCCCGTCGCGCATCCGGGTCTCCGACATGGCACCCCAGTAGACCTTCGCGATGTCCCAGGGCTCTCCCAGGTCGGGTCGGTACGACGGCACGGCGGCCAGCGCGGCGCCGTACGTCGCCACCCGGTGCGCCTGCACGTGGTCGGGGTGGCCGTAGCCGCCGAACTGGTCGTAGGTGACCAGCACCTGCGGCCGCACCTCGCGGATGACCGCCACGAGGTGGTCGGCCGCCTCGGTGAGGTCGGCGCGCCAGAAGGCGTTGTCGTGGATCGCATCGGCCGCGATCGCGTAGCCGTCGTCGTGCCAGGCCATGCCCGAGTCGCGGTAGGTGCCGAAGCCGCCCAGGAACCGGTGGTCGGTGACGCCGAGCTCGGCCATCGCCGCGTCCAGCTCGCCGCGGCGGTGCTCACCGAGCCGGTCGTCCTGGTCGGCGGCCAGGTGCTCGAGCTCGGGCACCAGGATCTCGCCCATCTCGCCGGCGGTGCAGGTGACCAGCGTGACGCCGCGGCCCTCGGCGGCGTACTTGGCCATCGTGGCGCCCTGGCCGATCGACTCGTCGTCGGGGTGGGCGTGCACGAGCAGCAGGCGGTGGTCGGGGGTTTCGCTCATGTCTCGAAGCGTAATGATGCCGCCCATGAGGCCAACCGTCGTGTCCCTGTTGGCCCTCGCCCTGGTCGTCCCCGGCCTCACCGCCTGCGGGCTTTTCGAGGACGGCGGCAACCTCGACGACGCACTCGACCTGGTGCCGTTCGACGCGACCTTCGTCGAGTTCGTCGACCGCGCCGCCCTCGCCGAGCGGCTCGACATCGAGGACGCCGACCCCGACGACTACCTCGACGCAGTCGCCGAGGACCCCGTCGGTGGCACCGAGCTGGTCCAGTTCCTCTCCTTGATGGCTGACGGTGCGGCGTTCGACGAGCGCGACGTGGAGTGGTCGGTCACCGGGCAGGTCGACGACGGCGTGTTCGACGTCTACAAGCTCGACGACGACGTCGACCTGGGCGACGTGGCCGACGACCTGCTCGACCTGGGCTACGACGAGGAGGAGCTGCGTGACCGGCGGCGCTTCACCGGCCGACCTGCGTCGCCCGACAACGGGGGCTACCCGCCGAGCTTCTTCGACGTCACCATCGACGACGACGAGCACCTGGTCGTGATGGGCTCTGACGCGGACGCGGTGCTCGAGACGCTCGACGACGACGCGGACTCGGCGACCGACGCCGACACCTTCGACGAGGTGCTCGACGGCACCGACGACGTCGAGCTCGCCCTGCTCACCGGAGCGCCGCAGTGCGCCGTGAACCTCCGGGCCACCCCCGAGCAGCTGGCCGCGGCCTCCGACGAGCTCGGCGACATCCGCACGCCCAGCCACACTGCCTTTCTGATCTCCGGCGAGGACTCGGAGCAGTCGGCGCGACTCGAGTTCAGCGACGACGACGAGGCCGAGGCCGACCTCGACGCCAGACGGACCTACCTCGAGGAGGGAGTGCTCCTGGCCACCCGGCAGCCGTTCGCCGACGTCGGCAGCGCCGAGCTCGAGCGCGACGGAGCCCTGGTGAAGGTCGGCCTCGACCTCGAGAACCCCCGGGCCGGCCGGCAGATGGCCCAGCAGGGCGACGGCTTCCTCGTCTGCAAGCCCTGATCAGGGCCGCTTGACCCGCTTCGGCGCGGCCGGGAGGTCGAGGGGCGGGAGGGGTCGCAGGGGTGGCGCCTCGACGTCGAGCCAGCCGTCGTGCTCGTCGACGAGCAGCTCGAGCACGACCTCGGGGGCGTCGGTCAGCACCGCCCACGGTGGTCCTCGTCGTCGTCCTCGCCGGCCAGGTGCTCGCGCAGCATCGACGCGTCGTAGCCGTCGCCGACCAGGCCGGCGACGACCGCGCGGGCGTCGTCCTCGTCGAAGAAGATGCCGCGGGTCG
>CAWGVK010000013.1:0-102482 GCA_963825985.1 uncultured Actinomycetota bacterium
GGAAGGTAGGGACGGACGTGGTGAGCCAGCATCACCACATGCTGTGAGCGAGGTGGTGACTCCTTGCGCTCTACCTGATCAGCAGGCCGAGCTCCCGGGCCCGGCTGACCGCCGTACGACGGGAGCCGACCCCCAGCTTGGTGTAGATGCTCTTGGTGTGGCTGCGCACCGTGTTCAGCGAGACGACGAGCTCGCGGGCGATCTCCGGACCGCTGAGGTCGGACGCGAGCAGGCGGAGCACCTCTCGTTCCCGGTCGCTCAGCTGCTCGACCAGGCCGGCGACAGCCGTGGGACCCGGCGCCGACGTGGGGAACGCGGTCGAGAGCCGGTTCACGTACCGCGCTGCGATGGCGTGGTCGGCGGCGGCCACGAGCAGGGTCGCCATCGGGGGTCCCTCGTCGACGAAGGTCCGCACGTAGCCCTCGGGCTCGGCCAGCCGCAGCGCGGCCTCGAGGGACGCCAGGGCGCGGCAGCAGGTCGTCGCGAAGCGCGTGCGCCACCGCCTGCACGCCCCGGATCTCGATCAGCGAGCCGGACCGCTGCCCCTCCTCGGCGGCGCGGGCGAGACGCTCGAGGAGGTCGAGGGCCCGGTCGAGGCTCCCCTCGGCCGAGCCATCGACCCGGGCCAGGGTGAGGTGCTCGAACTCCCGCAGGTAGCTGAGGTCATCGGTCTCGGCCAGCCCCTGCTGGCGGGCCCAGGCGAGCGCATCGGCCAGCCGCCCCTGGCGCAGCCACACCCGGGCCCGCACCGCAGGCACCGGACGGACGTTGGGCGAGAAGTCGCCGACGTACACGCGCGCCGCCTCGTCGAGCAGGTCGACCGCGGCGTCCAGGTCGCCCTCGGCCGCCGACACCTTGGCCATGACCACGCGATGGCGATAGGCGTTCTGGGGCAGCGCGGTGTGCTCACCGAGCTCGACGCTCCGCGCCAGCTCGCGGGTGGCGGCGGCCAGGTCGCCGAGCTCGTAGTGCAAGGGCGGCCACGCCCACGTGCATGTCGGCCGTGCCGCGCACCGCAGCACCCTCCTGCCTCGACGCGAGCCGCAGCGCCTGGCCGAAGGTGTCCTGGGCGTCACGCAGGCGACCCCGGGCCAGCCGGATGTCGGCCTGGGCGATCGAGCAGCCGAAGATGTCGCCGACGTGCCCGACCTGCTCGAACTGCACCAGGCACTCGGCGTACGACGTCTCCGCCGTCTCGAGGTCGCCGGACCCCCAGGCGGCCAGACCGCGCAGCGCCGAGGCCGCGCCGCGGGCCAGGTGGTCGTCGTCCTGCGCGAGGTCCAGCGCCCGCCGGGCGAAGGCGACGGTGCCGTCGACGTCTCCGGTCACCAGGGCCAGGCCGGCGCGGTGGACGGCGACGCCGGCCGGTAACCGGCCGAACTCGTCGTGGTCGACGACGACCATCTCGTCCGTGGGCTCGTCCAGCCAACGCTGGGCGTCGCGCAGCAGCGAGTCGGCCCCTTCCATGGTGCCGGTGGACAGGCGGGAGCCGGCCAGGGCGTTGCAGAGCACGGGCCGGACCCGGAGCACCTCGGGCGGCAGCAGCTCGAGCCAGGCCCGCATCGTCGGCTCGCGTCGGTCCCGGCGCAGGGCCGGTATCGCCAGCTCCACCAGGTCGGCCGCGCCCGAGAAGTCGCCGCCGGTGATGGCGTGCCGGATCGCCTCCGCGTGGTCGCCGTGCGACCGGTGCCAGGCGCTGGCCAGCCGGTGCAGCTCGGGCACCCGGCGCGGCTGCTCGTCGAGCAGCCGGGCCCGCAGCACGTCGGCGAACAGGTGGTGGTAGCGGTACCACTTCCGACGGTCGTCGAGGGGCACCAGGAAGAGGTTCCTCCGGTCGAGGTCCTCCAGCATCGCCCGGCCCCGGTCCTGCCCGGTCAGGGCATCGCACAGCGAGCCGTTCATCCGCTCCAGGACCGACGTCCGCATCAGAAAGTCCTGGACCGGCTCGGGCTGGCGCCTGAGCACCTCCTCCACCAGGTAGTCGACGACGTACCGGTCGTCGCCGGCGAAGCCCGCGATGAAGCCGGAGGCGTCCGCGCGCCCCTCCATGGAGAGGGCGGCGAGCTGCAGGGCAGCGATCCAGCCCTCGGTGCGTCCTTCCAGGGCACCCACGTCCTCGCGGGTCAGCCCCAGGCCCATCGCGTCGTTGAGGTACGCCGCCGTCTCGTCGGTCGTGAACCGCAGGTCGGCGGCTCGGATCTCGACCAGCTCGCCCCGACCGCGGAGGCCCGCCAACGGCAGCGCCGGGTCGGCCCGGCCCACGATCACGAGATGCAGCCGCGGGGGGAGGTGCTCGAGCAGGAAGGCGACGCCGTCCTGCACCTCGCGCGACTCGATGACGTGGTAGTCGTCGAGCACCAGGACCAGGTCGGTCGAGCCGGCGCCGACCTCGTTGATCAGCGTGGTCAGCAGGAGCCGCACCGGCGAGGGCGGTGCCTCCTGCACGAGCGCGAGCGCGTCCGCGCCGATGCCCGGCACCGCCGTCCGCAGCGCAGCGATCACGTAGGCCCAGAAGGTCGCGGGGTCGTTGTCGGCGTCGTCGAGGGACAGCCACGCGGTGGCACGTTCGAGGGCCGACCCCTCGGGCGGAGCCAGCCAGTCGGCCAGCAACGTCGTCTTGCCGAAGCCGGCCGGGGCGGAGACGAGCGTCAGCTTGCACCCGAGACCGCGCCGCAGCCGGTCGCTGAGGCGGTGCCGGCGGACGAGTCCGGAGCGTCGGCCGGGCACGTAGAGCTTGGTCTCGAGCAGGGCACCTGCCATGCCGTCTCCTGCCTTCTCCTGGGGTCAGCGAATCGTCAGGCCACACAGCTGGGCCAGCCTGGCCAGCCCCGGCCGCGCATGGGTCTGCAGGCGGTCCAGCGCGTCGTCCAGCTCGGCGGACCCAGGGTGGTCGGGCGGGATCCGCGCGGGGTTGAGGGCCACCCGGTCGGACCACTGCTTGATGTCGGGCTCGGAGCCGAACGACGTCGAGTTCTGCGTGCCGAGGACGTTCATCCTCGCCCAGTCCTCCAGCGAGTTCCCGAAGGACGACGGCGGGCACAGCCGGTTCTTCTCGCCGTCGTCGTCGCGGGTGGCCTCGACGTACCCGGCGAGGGCCGCGCCGAAGCACGGGAACCCGGCCCGGATCGGCTGGACGGTGATCGCCTCCGGCCCCCAGATCGGCACCAGCGGTCTCGTCCGCAGCCCGTCGGCCGCGCAGTTGACGACGAGGGCGTCGTCCGCGACGGCTACCGACCCGTCCGCCAGCTGGATCCGGCCGCGACTCACGGTGTCGACGTGGCCCCGGCGCACGACGTTCTCGATCGTGCGCAGCTGCTCGAGCTCCCACGTGCCCAGGGTGGGTGCCTTGGCCATGGTCGGCGTGACCGAGGGGTCGACGCGCAGCATGATGCCGGCGTCCTCCAGCCGGACGAACAGGTCGGGCAGGGACGGCGCGTCCGCCGCAGCCCGCATCAGGTCGGCGACCATGCCGAGGTAGACGGCCGGATCGGGCTGGATCAGCGCCCGGTTCAGCATCCAGGGGTCGCGTGGCCGCACCCAGCAGATCGCGTCGGGGTCCACACCCCGTGCCAGCAGCCAGACGCAGGCGTCGGTCGCGGTCTTGCCCGAGCCCACGACCACGTACTCGCTCGGCTCGTCCTGCGTCAGCACGAGGTCGTTGACGGGGACCACCCGCGCCCCGTCGCCGACGCCGAACCTGGGCGGCACCTCCGCCGGGATCTCGGGGGCCAGGTAGCGCGCGTCGACGATGCGGCACCGCTGCGGCACCTCGAACCGCTGACCCGAGTCGATCGAGACGAAGGTGCGCTCACCCTCGTACTCGCAGCCGGCGAAGAGCTCGACCCGGCCCGACGCCAGCAGCCGGTCGGCCAGCACGTCGTCGTAGTAGGCGCGGATGGTCGACTGGTCGGCGCGCTCGTGGAGTCCCGCCTCGGGTCCGTGCTGCTGGATCCGCCCGCCGCCGAGCACCGTCGACGCGACGCCGTAGAAGGTCGACGACTGGTGCAGGCGCACGAAGGGATAGGCCCCGAGCCAATGGCCCCCGACGCCGGGACGGCGGTCGACGAGCGCGACGCGCACGTCGGCGTGGTCGATCAGGGCATCGGTGAACGCCATGCCGGTGGCCCCGGCCCCGACCACGAGGTAGTCGGCCTCGACAGCGCGCGTCACGGTGCTTACCAGAGCACGTCGCCGTCGCCGCGTCCACCGCTGCCGAAGGGCCGTCAGCGGCTGCGGATCCTCTCGGGCAGGAACCCGACGATCCGCTCGAGCGGCCCGCGGTGGCGCAGTGCGGTGTAGATGCTGCCGATCCAGAGCACGACCAGCACGTGCCACAGGTAGGTGTCGGCGCGCTCGGGCGGCCAGACGTCGTCGGTGCGCATGACGACGTGCAGGGTGTAGAGGCTGAGCGTCATGGCGCCGGCACCGAAGACGACGGCGACCACCCGCTCGCCCGTCGGCGCGACCGAGCGCACGAGCGCGACGAGCAGGAGGCAGCCGCCGAGCACGAACGCCGCGCTACCGCCGGTCTGCAGGAGGTCGAACGGCGTGGTGCTGTGGGGTGAGACGAGCAGCAGCCAGTCCCAGCGGTCGGTCGGGGTCTGGCCGAACTTGCCTCCGGCGAAGCGGTCGAGCTGGAGGTCGGTGAAGCCGGCCTCGCGGGCCAGGACGCCGGAGAGGAGGGTCGCGCCGACGGCCACGACCAGTCCGGTCACCGCGATCCGGACCTGCACGGCGTGCCGGGCCAGGTCGAGGCGACCCAGCCCGAGCCCGAGCAGGAGGTAGGCCAGCCACGGGACCGCCGGGTAGTAGCCGGTGAACAGCAGCTCGGAGACCAGCCGCCCGGGGTCGGAGAGCTGGTCGAGCGCCGGGCTCGAGAACTGACGCGCGGGCAGGTCGGGGCGCACCAGGTGGGAGACGACGGGAGCGAGGACCGCCCAGCCGACCGCCAGCAGGAGCAGCGGCCGCGCGTGCAGCCCGAGGAACGGCAGCCCCAGCAGGAACAGCATCCCGTAGTAGGTCAGGATGATCGCGATCCCGGTCTCCAGCCCGCCGAGCAGCAGTCCGATGGTCGCCACCAGCACCGCGCGCACGGCGATCGCGAGGCTCGCCCGCAGCCACGTCGAGCCGGTCGGCGGCGTCCGTCGTCCGGTGACCAGGGCGAGCGACACCCCGGCCAGCACGGCGAAGAGCGCCGAGGCCCGGCCGCCGGCCAGCCACTGCAGCGCCGACAGGGACCCGTCGGGGTCGCGGGCCTCGACCACGTGGGTGGCGATCATGCCCAGCAGCGCGAGGCAGCGGGCGACGTCGACGCCGACCAGGCGCGAGCCCTCAGAAGCCGAGGCGTCCGCCACCGCTCCCACCGCGGACCGCGGCCCCCTTCTCCTGGGCCGTCCGCCTGAGCTCGGCCTGGAACTCGGTCATCCGCTCCTGCAGGTCGGGGTCGCTCGCGCCGAGGATGCGGACGGCGAGCAGGCCGGCGTTGCGCGCGCCACCGACGGCGACCGTCGCGACCGGCACCCCGGCCGGCATCTGCACGATCGAGAGCAACGAGTCGAGGCCGTCGAGGTTCTTCAGCGGCACGGGGACGCCGATCACCGGCAGCGGCGTGACCGAGGCGAGCATGCCGGGCAGGTGCGCCGCTCCCCCGGCGCCGGCGATGATCACCGACAGGCCGCGCCCGGCGGCGTCGCGTCCGTAGGCGAGCATCTCCTCGGGCATCCGGTGTGCCGAGACGACGTCGGCCTCGTGGGCGATGCCGAACTCGGTCAGCGCCGCCGCCGCGTCCTTCATCACCGGCCAGTCGGAGTCGCTGCCCATCACGATGCCCACGCGGGGGCCACCTGTCAGCTCAGTCATGGTCACTCACTCTCGTTTCCCAGGTCGCCGCGGAACCAGGCGGCGGCGTGCCGCGCCCGCTCGAGGCAGTCGTCGAGGTCGTCGCCGTAGGCGTTGACGTGGCCGACCTTGCGGCCGGGCCGCAGGTCCTTGCCGTACAGGTGCACGCGCAGGTGGGGGTCGCGGGCCAGCGCGTGCGGGTAGCCGTCGAAGAGCCGTCCTGTGTGTTCGGGGATGTCGGGCCCGCCCAGGATGTTGACCATCACGGTCCACCGCGCCCGCGCGGCCGGCGAGCCCAGCGGGAGATCGAGGACGGCGCGCAGGTGATTCTCGAACTGCGAGGTCACCGCGCCGTCCTGGGTCCAGTGGCCGGTGTTGTGCGGGCGCATCGCGAGCTCGTTGACCAGCACCCGCCCGTCGCGGGTCTCGAACAGCTCGACGGCGAGCACGCCGGTCACGTCGAGCTCGCCGGCGACGGTGAGCGCGATCCGCTGCGCGGCGGCCGCGAGGTCGGGCGCGAGGTCGGGCGCGGGAGCGATCACCTCGCGGCAGACGCCGTCGAGCTGGGTCGACTCGACGACCGGGTACGCCGCCGCCTGGCCGCTGGGCGAGCGGGCGACCAGGGCCGAGAGCTCGCGGCGGAAGTCGACCAGCTCCTCGGCGAGCAGCTCGACGCCGTGCTGCTCGGCGGTCCGGAGCGGCGCCGCGCAGTCGTCGGCGTCGGTGACCACCCAGACGCCCTTGCCGTCGTACCCGCCGCGGGTGGTCTTGAGCACGCACGGGAACCCGAACTGCTCGACGTCCGGCACCGAGGTGACCAGCGCGTGCCGCGGGCAGGGGACGCCGAGCTCGGTGAGCCGGCGCCGCATCACGCCCTTGTCCTGGGCGTGCACCAGGGCGGCGGCGCCGGGCCGGACGGCGATCCCGTCGTCGGCCAGCGCCTGCAGGTGACCGGTCGGCACGTGCTCGTGGTCGAAGGTGACGACCGCGGCACCGGCGGTGACCGCGCGCAGGTCGCCGAGGTCGGTGTGGTCGCCGACCAGCTGGTCGGGGATCACCTGGGCCGCCGAGACACCGACCGCCTCGGCGAGCAGCCGCAGCGGGATGCCGAGCGCCGCCGCCGGCTCGGCCATCATCCGGGCCAGCTGGCCGCCCCCGATGACGGCGACGACGGGCGCGGGCTCAGGCACCCGCACAGGCTAGTGGGCCGCTAGCGACCCTCGGACCCGCCCCGGGAGGAGGTGCTGATCGGCGCCTTCGGCTCGAAGCGGAGACCCCGACCGCGCAGGGTGGTGATCAGGTGCGGGTGCCGGCTGTCGTCGCCGAGCTTGCGGCGGATCCAGCCGAGGTGCACGTCGATCGTCTTCGACGACGTCCAGAACGTCGTCTGCCACACGTCGCGCATCAGCTCCTCGCGGGTGACGACCTCGCCGGCCCGGGAGATCAGGGCGAGGAGCAGGTCGAACTCCTTGCGCGAGAAGACCACCGCCTCCCCGTCACGGGTCACGGTCCGCTCGACCGGATCCACGCGGACCCCCTGGACCTCGTACACGGTCTCAACGTAGGAACGTGGGGCACCCGGCGGACCGGAACCAAGGAATTTACCCAAAGTGCGCTAGACCGGAAGCATGCCTTGACTTTCATATAACTGTTCGAGAATCTATTGGTGTGAACGGTTTCGCGGCGATCGCCGAGCCGAGCCGGCGCCGCATCCTCGACCATCTCCGCGCCGGCGACAGCGACGTCGGCGGCCTCGTGGCCACGCTCGGTCTCTCGCAGCCCTTGGTGTCCAAGCACCTCAAGGTGCTGCGCGACGCGGGCGCCGTCGACGTCGAGATCGCCGGCCGGCGCCGGGTCTACCGGCTCGCCCACGACCCGCTGCCCGAGGTCCTCGCCTGGGTGCAGCCGTACGTCGCCCTCTGGAGCGGCAGCCTCGACCGTCTCGAAGGAGCCCTCGACCACGACCACCACGACCAGGAGGAGCCATGACCGACCCCCGCATCACCCGGGAGGTCGCCGTCGACCTCACCGCCACCCTCACCCGCACCGACGGTCGCTGGGTGCTGCGGCTGAGTCGCGACCTGCGCCACGCGCCGGAGCGGGTGTGGCGGATGCTGACCGAGCCCGACCAGCTCGCGCGCTGGTCGCCCGTCGTCCCCGACCGGGCGCTCACGAGCCGCGGTCCGGCGACGGCGTCCGAGAACCCCGGCGACGCACCCGTCGACGCCGAGGTGCTGGTGGCCGACGAGCCCCGCGAGCTCGTGCACCGGTGGGGCTCCAGCCTGCTGCGGTGGACGCTGACGCCGACCGGGTCCGGCACCACCCTCGAGCTGCACCAGACCTTCGACGACCGGTCGTACGCCGCGTCGTACGCCGCCGGGTGGCGGGTCTGCCTGGCCACCCTGGCCGCCACCGACGACGAGCGCCCCGTCGAGCGCGTGGTGGGCGACCGCGCGCTCGACTACGGGTGGCAGCGCCTGCACGACACCTACGACGAGGCACTGCGATGAACGGCCCGCGGATGGTCACCACCATCGTGGTCCGGCGTCGGCCGGACGAGGTCTTCGAGCAGCTGGTCGACCCGCGCCTCACGACCCGCTTCTGGTTCACCGACAGCACCGGGCCCCTCGAGGCGGGCACGTCGGTGCGCTGGACCTGGGCGATGTACGACGTGCATGCCGACGTCCACGTCGAGGCCGTCGAGCCCGGACGCCGGATCGCCTACGCGTGGGGCGACGACGACGGCACCACGGACGTCGAGTGGACCTTCGAGCCGCACGCCGACGGCACTCGCGTCGAGGTGACCGAGAGCGGGTTCGCCGGCACACCCGACGAGGTCGGGCGCACCCTGGTCGACACCACCGTGGGCCACACCAAGGTGCTCTGCGCGCTCAAGGCGCTGCTCGAGCACGGCGTCGACCTCAACGTCGTCGTCGACCAGTGACCCCTGCCGATCAGTGCCGACGGACGGCGACCGGCTCGACCAGCCCGAAGCCGCGCACCGGGCGCGCGGGCAGCCGCCGGGTCTCGAACTGGTCGACGGGCAGCAGCGCGGCGGTGGCGGCGTCGATGATGATCCGGTTGCGGCGGGCGACGGCGGTGAGCCGGGCGGCCATGTTGACCGGCGGGCCGAACACGTCGCCGAGTCGCATCACGACGGCTCCGCTGGCCAGACCCAGCCGGACGTCGGGCATCCGGCTGTCGCGGCCGATCACGTTGATGATGCCCTCGGCGGTGTCGTAGGCCCGGATGGGGTCGTCGTTCACGAACAGCACCGAGTCGCCGATGCTCTTGATGATCCGACCGCGCTGGCTGGCCACGACGTCGGCGCAGCGGGACTCGAACAGCTCGACGAGGTCACCGATCCGGTCGCGGGAGATCTCGTTGCTCAGCGCCGTGAATCCGACGATGTCGGCGAACCCGACGCTGAGCTGGGTGGTGTTGAGGTCGTCCTGGCCGAGGGTGACGATCCGCGAGACCGCGGCGGCGAGGTGGCGCCGCCAGGCGTAGACCATGACCTCCTCGAAGCCGTCGCTGAGGTCGTCGAGCATCCGCATCGCCGAGCCGGTGCGGTCGCCGGTCGCCTGCTGGCCGCGCTCCAGCTCCTCGACCCGGTGCACCAGCGCACCGACCTCCCAGTCGGCGAGGCGAGCCATGGTCTGGCCGAGGGCCCGGGTGATCGTGACCGCGAGGTCGAAGTCGAGCAGGCCCGAGTCGACGGCGCTGACCAGCGTCGTGACGGCGCCGGCGTCGGCCATCGTGTAGACGGCGTCGCCGTCGGCCTCGGGGAACCCCAGCGCCCGCCACAGGCGCCGGGCCTGTTCGAGCGAGATGCCGGTCTCGGCCGCGACCTCGGCGGCCGAGTAGACGGGGTCCTCTCGCAGGATGGCGCGCACGATCTCGGCCGGGTCGCCCCAGGGCTGGCCCCGGGCGTCGTCCGAGGCCTCCGGAGAGGTCTGGTCGTCGCTGATCAGTGCCCCTCGTGGGCTCGGGTCTCGCCGCCGTGCAGACCGTGGAGCAGCTGGTTGATCTTGCGCTGGGTCTCCTCGACGCGCGGGATGTCGGGCAGCAGCACCTGCCCGTTGGTGCTCGCGTCGCTGATCACCAGGGTGCCGCAGCCGAGCATCCGGTCGATCAGGTCGAGCTCGTAGGCGACGTCGCTGATCCGGCTGAGCGGGATGTCGTGGCCGCGCCGGGTGATCACGCCGTGCCGCGTGATCAGGCGCCGGGTGGTGATCGTGTACGACGCCGTCAGCCACACCAGGAACGGCCAGACCACCCGCCACAGGACCAGCAGCGCGACGATCGCCCAGATCACCAGCACGACGGTGTCGTTGTCGATGTAGACCTGCGCGACCACGCCGACCGCCAGCAGCAGCACCAGCGTCGCCAGCGGCAGCAGCAGCGCCTTGGGATGGGTGCGGGTGCTCACGACGATCTCTTCGCCAGGGTTCAGCAGCTTCGAGGAGATGACCACGACGGGATTGTTGCACCTATCGGCGCGAGCGGGTGGTCTCGTGACGGTCGCGGAGCGACCTCCTCGACCTCCGAGCTGCTACGCCGTCCGCACGTGGACGACGTCGCCGGCCGCGACGGGGTGCCGGCCGCCGTTCGACTCGATGACCAGCTGGCCGGTCGGGTCGATCTCGAGGGCGAGCCCTGCGAGGGCGGTTCCGTCGGGGAGGTCGACGCGTACCTGCCTGCCGACGGTGATGCAGGCGGCGGCGTACGACTCGTAGAGCCGCATCCCGTTGAGGTCGCCGCCCAGCTCCCAGGCGTCGACGGCCTCACGGATGGCGTTGAGCAGCTCGACCAGGACGTCGGTGCGGTCGACGGGACGGCCCATCTCGATCTCGAGCGAGGTGGCGGTGGGCACGGGCAGCTCGTCGGCGGTGAGGCCGACGTTGACGCCGACGCCGATGACGGCGGCGGGACCGTCGGGGGTGTCGATCCGCTCGACGAGGATGCCGGCGACCTTCTTCTCACCGATCAGGACGTCGTTGGGCCACTTCACGCCCGCGTCGAGGCCGTTGCCCTTCAGGGCCTTGTCGACGGCGTACCCGGTGAGCAGCGGGAGCCAGGGCCAGGCCCGGGTGGGCGTGTCGGGGCGCAGCAGCATCGAGAACGTGACGGCCGTGCCCGGCGGGGTCTCCCAGGTGCGGTCGATCCGCCCGCGCCCGGCGGTCTGGTGGTCGGCGACGACGACGAGGCCGTCGGGCGCACCGGCCTGCGCGCGCTCGGCGGCGACCTGGTTCGTCGATCCGGCGGTGTCGAGCACCTCGAGGGTCAGGTCGGGCATCAGCCCCGGGTTGTCGCCGGTCAGCCGGGCCTTGTCGAGGGGTGGGCGCGCGGCCGAGTCCGGGGTCACGAGGTCTAGCCTGTCCTACCGATCGCCCAAGTCAAAGCACCGAGCAGTCCAGGAGTCCTGTGAGCGCGAAGCCCGGAGAAGGAACCGACGTCCCGAGCGACCTCGACCTCCACACCACGGCGGGCAAGCTCGCCGACCTGGAGCGGCGTCTCGACGAGGCGGTCCACGCCGGCTCGGCGAAGGCCATCGAGAAGCAGCACGCGAAGGGACGTCAGACCGCCCGCGAGCGGATCGAGATGCTCTTCGACGAGGGCTCGTTCGTCGAGCTCGACGAGCTGGCCCGGCACCGCTCGACGGCGTTCGGCCTCGAGAAGACCCGTCCGTACGGCGACGGCGTCATCACCGGCTACGGCACCATCGACGGCCGTCAGATGTGCGTGTTCAGCCAGGACTTCACCGTCTTCGGCGGCTCGCTGGGCGAGGTGTACGGCGAGAAGATCACCAAGGTGATGGACCTCGCCATCCGCACCGGCTGCCCGATCATCGGCATCAACGAGGGGGCCGGCGCGCGGATCCAGGAGGGCGTCGTCTCGCTCGGGCTGTACGGCGACATCTTCCGCCGCAACGTGCACGCCTCGGGCGTGATCCCGCAGATCAGCCTGATCATGGGCAACTGCGCCGGCGGCCACGTCTACTCCCCCGCCGTCACCGACTTCACGATCATGGTCGACCAGACCTCGGCGATGTTCATCACCGGACCCGACGTCATCAAGACCGTCACCGGCGAGGACGTCACGATGGAGGACCTCGGCGGCGCGCGCACCCACAACACCAAGTCCGGCAACGCCCACTACATGGGCTCCGACGAGGCCGACGCCCTCGAGTACACGCGGGCGCTGCTGTCGTACCTGCCGCAGAACAACCTCGACGAGGTGCCGTCGTACGACGACGCCGCGCAGATGGACGTCACCGACCTCGACCGCACGCTCGACGTGCTGATCCCGGACTCGCCGAACCAGCCCTACGACATGCACGACGTGATCACGGCCGTCGTCGACGACGAGGAGTTCCTCGAGGTCCAGGAGCTGTTCGCGCCCAACATCGTGGTCGGCTTCGGCCGGGTCGAGGGTCGGTCGGTGGGCGTGGTCGCCAACCAGCCGATGCAGTTCGCGGGCACGCTCGACATCGACGCCTCCGAGAAGGCGGCCCGGTTCGTGCGGTTCTGCGACGCGTTCAACATCCCGGTGCTCACCTTCGTCGACGTCCCCGGCTTCCTGCCCGGCACCGACCAGGAGTGGAACGGCATCATCCGCCGGGGCGCGAAGCTGATCTACGCCTACGCCGAGGCCACGGTTCCGCTGGTCACGGTGATCACCCGCAAGGCCTACGGCGGCGCCTACGACGTGATGGGCTCCAAGCACCTCGGCGCCGACATCAACGTCGCCTGGCCGACCGCGCAGATCGCCGTGATGGGTGCGCAGGGCGCCGCCAACATCGTGCACCGCAAGACCCTGGCGAAGATCGAGAAGGACGGCGGCACCCCCGAGATGGTCGAGGCCCGGCGGGCCGAGCTGATCGACGAGTACGAGACCACGCTCGCCAACCCCTACATCGCCGCCGAGCGCGGCTACGTCGATGCCGTCATCTCGCCGCACGAGACCCGCATCGAGATCGTCCGCGCGCTCCGGCTGCTCCGGTCGAAGCGGGCGACCCTTCCCGCCAAGAAGCACGGGAACATCCCCCTCTGATGGCCGCCGAGACCGACCGGCCGACGCTCCGCATCGTCAACCCCGACGCGACACCGGAGGAGATCGCGGCGATCGTCGCGGTCTTCTCGGCGCTCGGAGGTGGCGAGCAGCCGGCCCGACGTCTGCGCAGCGAGTGGGGCTCGCCGCACCGGCAGGTACGCCGCACGCTGCCGCACGGCCCGGGCGGCTGGCGTGCCAGCGGCCTCCCCCAGTGACGTGACGCCGTTCGTCCTGGCCTCGGCCTCCCCCGCGCGGCTGGCCACCCTGCGCCAGGCCGGCGTCGAGCCGCTGGTGATCGTGTCGGGGGTCGACGAGTCACAGCTCGGCGACCTGCCGCCGGCCGAGCTGGCGCTGCAGCTGGCCGAGCTCAAGTGCGCGGCGGTCGCCGCCCGCGCCGACCTCCCGGACGCCGCCCTCGTCCTCGGCTGCGACTCGGTGCTCGAGCTCGACGGTCAGGCACTCGGCAAGCCCGAGGACGCCGCGACCGCGACCGCCCGCTGGCAGGCGATGCGCGGCCGCTCCGGCGTCCTGCAGACCGGGCACTGCCTGCGCGACACCGCGACCGGCCGGGTCGCCGCGGCGACGGCGTCCACGACCGTGCACTTCGCCGACGTCAGCGACGCCGAGATCGCGGCGTACGTCGCCACCGGCGAGCCGCTGCACGTCGCGGGCGCCTTCACCGTCGACGGCCTCGGCGGCGCGTTCGTCACCGGCATCGTGGGCGACCACCACAACGTGGTCGGCGTCTCCCTGCCGCTGCTGCGCGACCTGGTCGGCGAGCTCGGCCACACCTGGACCGACCTCTGGGCCGCGGTCAGCCGGTGAAGAGGCTGGTGGCCTTGCGGATGGTCTCGACCAGGCCGTAGGCGATCGGGACGCCCACGAGGGCCCAGGCGACGGCGAGTCGGGCGCTCATGTCGTGCTCCTCTCGAGCTCGGAGTCGGGTTCGGACGACGGTTCGTGGAAGCGGTCGGCGACCGGGCGCACCAGCAGGTTGGCGACGAAGCCGACCGCGAGCACGCCGACCATGGTCAGGAGGGCCGGCCGGTAGGAGTCGGCGGTCAGGTTGCCGGCTCCACCCGCGGCGTCGAGGAAGCCGTTGATGATGAACGGACCGACGACGCCCGCGGCCGACCACGCGGTCAGCAGCCGGCCGTGGATGGCACCCACCTGGAACGTGCCGAACAGGTCGCGCAGGTAGGCGGGCACGGTGGCGAAACCCCCGCCGTAGAAGGAGATGATGACCACCGCGAGAGCCACGAACAGGAACGTGGACGTCGAGCCCGCGACCGCGAGCACGGCGTACAGGCCGAGGCCGACCCCCAGGTAGATCACGTAGATGGGCTTGCGCCCCACGACGTCGGAGGTCGAGGACCACGCGAAGCGGCCCGCCATGTTGGCGATCGAGAGGATGCCGACGAACCCGCCGGCCGCGGCCGCGCTGACGCTCGAGGTGCTGCCCTCGCGGAAGAAGTCCTGGATCATCGGGGCGGCCTGCTCGAGGATGCCGATGCCGGCGGTCACGTTGCAGAAGAGCACCACCCAGAGCAGCCAGAACTGCGGGGTGCGCAGGGCGTTGTCGGCCGAGACGTCGGCGGTGGTGACCAGCTTCTTCTCGGCGACCTGGGACGGGTCCCAGCCCTCGGGCTTCCAGTCGTCGGCCGGCACCCGCACGGAGAAGGCGCCGAACATCATGAAGACCAGGTAGCCGGCCCCCAGGGTGACGAACAGCAGCGCGACGGCGCTGCCGTCGGCGACGGCGTCGGTGTTCGCTGCGTCGAACCCGCTGTCGTAGAGCTCCATCAGCCGGCCGCTGAGCGGGCTGGCGATCAGCGCGCCGCCGCCGAAGCCCATGATCGCCATCCCCGTGGCCAGGCCCGGGCGGTCGGGGAACCACTTGATCAGGGTCGAGACCGGCGAGATGTAGCCGATGCCGAGCCCGATGCCGCCGATGACGCCGTACCCGAGGAAGACCAGCCACAGCCAGCCCAGCGCGATGCCCAGCGCGGCCACCAGGAACCCCGTGACCCAGAACGTCGCCGAGACGAACATCGCGGCCCGCGGGCCGTTGCGGTCGACCCACTTGCCGCCGAACCCGGCCGAGAGCCCGAGCATCACGATGGCCACCGAGAAGATGAAACCGATCGTGGTCAGGCTGCTGTCGAAGTGGTTGACGAGCGCGTTCTTGTAGACGCTGGTGGCGTAGACCTGCCCGATGCACAGGTGCACGGCCAGCGCCGCGGGTGGGATCAACCAGCGGTTGAAGCCCGGACCGGCCACTGTCCGCTCACGGGCGAGGAACGACGGAACCATGCGGTGCACCTCCGAGACGATGAAAAAATCAACCATCTCGTGGTCGCACCGCGGCCGGGTTCACCCTTCCGAGGGGTCAGCCGACTCGCGTGGGGACGGTCGGCACCTCGACCGGACGTCGGAACACGAACCGCTTGAACAGGAAGAAGCGGGCGCCGAAGGCGAGCACCAGGCCGACGCCGTTGGCCGACAGGTTGTCGGACAGCGGGTCGTCGAGGCCGAGCAGGCCGCGGCTGATCGCGAGGCAGCCGACGGGCAGCACCATCGCGGCGAAGTTGATGACGACGTACGCCGTCCAGCCGCCGTCGGCCTGCTGCGGCGGCCGGTGCGGGAAGACCCAGCCCCGCGCGCCGTGGTAGCTGATGACCATGCCGACCGTGTTGGCCAGGACGTAGGCGGGGATCGCCTGGTCGTCGAGCAGCGCGTCGCCGACGATCCAGCCGTGCAGCAGCACGTTGAACAGCAGGACCGACACCCAGGTGGCGGCCTGGGCCACGGCGAAGAACCGCAGCACCTCGCCCAGGTAGCGTCGCCAGCGGTCGGTCACACCCAAATCCTACGGTGCCACGCGCTACTCCACCGGGAGGCCGAGCCCACGGGCGATCAGCATCCGCTGCACCTCCGAGGTGCCCTCGCCGATCTCGAGCACCTTCGCGTCGCGGTAGAAGCGGGTCACGGGGTACTCCTCCATGAAGCCGTAGCCACCGAACACCTGGGTCGCGATCCGGGTCGCGGTGACCGCCGACTCGGTCGCGTAGACCTTGGCGACCGACGCGGCCTGCTTGAACTTCTGGTACGGCGCACCCGCGTCCTTCATCGCCGCGGCCCGGTAGGTGAGCAGCCGCGAGGCCTGCAGCATCACCTCGAGGTCGGCGATCTGGAAAGCCACGCCCTGCTTGCGGCCGATCGGGCCGCCGAACGTCTGCCGCTCGCCGGCGTACTGGACGCACATGTCGAGGCAGGCCTGGATGCAGCCGACGCTGAGCGCCGAGATCGCGACCCGGCCGTCGTCGAGGGTGGCGAGGAACTGGGCGAAGCCGCGGCCCTGCTCGCCGAGCAGGTGGTCGGCCGGCACGTGGCAGTCGTCGAAGCTCAGC
This sequence comes from uncultured Actinomycetota bacterium, assembly GCA_963825985.1. Taxonomy (GTDB): domain Bacteria; phylum Actinomycetota; class Actinomycetes; order Propionibacteriales; family Nocardioidaceae; genus Nocardioides. The sequence goes on from CAWGVK010000013.1 coordinate 16,305, forward strand.
GGATGGGTGTCGGAGGCGTGCCAGCCGAGCTTGTCGTAGGCCTTCTCGGCCACGAAGCCGGGCGTGCCGCTGGGCACCATGATCGCGCTGATCTCGGGGCGGCCGTCGTCGCGCACGCCCGTGCGAGCGGTGACGGTGACCAGGCTGGTGATGTCGGACCCGGAGTTGGTGATGAACTGCTTCGAGCCGTTGACGACCCACTCGTCGCCGACCAGCTCGGCCTTGGTGCGGGTGGCGCCCGCGTCGGAGCCGGCGCCCGGCTCGGTCAGGCCGAAGCCCGCGAGCGCGTCGCCGGCCACCAGCGCCGGGAGCCACTGCTCCTTCTGCGCGTCGGTGCCGTAGGTGAGGACGGGGTTGATGCCGAGGCCGACCCCGGCCTGCAGCGTGATGCCCATCGACTGGTCGACCCGACCGAGCTCCTCGATGGCCACGCACAGGCTGGTGAAGTCGCCGTCGTCGCCGGCGCCGCCGTACGCCTCGGGCGAGGTCAGCCCGAACAGGCCGAGCTTGCCCATCTTCTGCACCACGTCGACCGGGAAGTGGTGGTCGCGGTCCCACTGCGCGGCGTACGGCGCGATCTCGGCCTCCGCGAACTCGCGGACGCTGTGGCGGAACTCCTCGTGCTCACGGGACAGCTCGAACGTCATGCACACATGCTAGCCGGGTTGGTTAGCGATTGTTAACCGCCGGAGTGTCAACGCCACGTCGCGGTCCGGCGTTGTCAGGGCATGACTACCCACACGAGCCACATGAACTCCCCACTCTCGACCCCCACGCGGCGCTGGTCCCGGCTGACTGCGTCCGCGGTGATCGCGGTCATCGCGCCCCTGGTGGCGGTCCCGGCACTGGCATCCCCAACCGCCGCAACCGCCGGAACCGCCGGAACCGTCGCGGCCGCCGACTCGCCCGGCCGGTCCGACAGGGACACCCCACGCACGGTGTGGGCCACCGACGACCCGAGCGAGGCCAGAGCCCACTACGGCGACGTCCGCCGACTGCGGATCCGCCTGGAGGGCCGGCAGGTCGAAGTACTGATGCGCTTCTGGCGCGGCAGGAACGAGTTCTTGCCGGACCTGCTCGACATCGACATCGACACCCGCGGCGGACCGGCGCCCGAGTACCGCGCCACCTACGATTCCGCCGCTTCAGAGTGGATCGCGATCTACCGGATCCGCTCCGAGACCGACCGCCGCGTGTGCGCCGAGCGCACGGCGAGCACGCGGGAGCGTCCGTCCGGACAGGTCTTCAGGGGAAGCTTCCCGATCAGGTGCCTCACCCCGGGCCGCACGGGGCGTCCCGACCGGGTCCGGTTCCGTGTGGCGAACCAGCCCGAGGACCACAACTTCGGCCCGGACGACATCGTGCCCGGTGGGGTGTGGGGCGGCGGCGGCAAGCCTCGACCGTGGGGTCCGTGGCTCGACGCACGCCGCTGAGCGCCGGACCGACCGCCGGACCGACCGTCGGACGACCGTCCCGGGTCAGTCGCAGTTGTCGCACACCCCGGTGGCCGGCACGGCCATCAGGCAGGTCGGGCAGACGTTGATCGGGCGGTCGGCCTTGGCCGCGGCGCGCTTCATCGTGACCCGCTTCGCGGCGAGCGGCGCCAGGGCCGCGAAGCCGCCGTCGGCGGGTGCGCTGCCGGCCCAGCGGTAGCACTCGAGCCGCGCGACCGAGGCGTGCTTCTCGCGCTCGTCGGGATCGGCGATGACCTCGTCGCCGGCGGCGAGCAGGACGGCGTCGTAGCCCTCACCGACCTGGCCGTCGGCCTTGTTGACGACCAGCGCCGTCAGCGGCGGCAGGCTCTCGGACTGGATGCGCTCCACGACCGGCGCCAGCATCGACGCCATCCAGGTGCGCTGCTGCTGGTTCGTGCGGATCGAGGAGCGCGCCTGCACCTGCTCGGCGAGGTCGCCGTAGGTGATCAGGCCCTGGTACTGGTGGGCCACGCCCGACAGGACCTCGAAGGCCTCGTCACCCCATCGCTCCACCGCGACCTCCTTGGTCGTCGGCGTGCCGTCGGGTTCGTGCCAGAAGCCTCTGCGAATCTCGTCGGCGGCCACATCGTGGATTTCTTCGATTTCTTCGAGTTCGCTCACTTCCCGAGTGTAGGCCCGTTGTCCGGCTTAGTCGCAGTTGTCGCAGACGCCGGTGGCTGGGATGGCCATGAAGCACGTCGGGCAGACCGCGATCGGCCGGTCGGACGCCGCCACCCGGCGCGGTGTCGACGGCTTGGGCTCGCGAGGCGCGCGGGGTGAGCGCTGCGTCTTGGGGCCGGCCGCTGCGCGCGGTGCGCGGGGTGCCCGGCCGGCCGCCAGCGGCACGGGGGCCGGGGCGCCGCCGTCGTCGGGGGCCGATCCCGCCCACTGGTAGCACTCGAGCCGGGCGCGCGCGGCGTGCTGCTCGCGGGCGGTGACGTCGAGGATCGGCAGCTGCTCGGCGGCGCGCAGGACGTCGTCGTACCGCTCCCCCACCCAGCCGTTGGTGTCCACCACCAGCGCCGTCAGCGCCGGATAGCCGTCGCGGGCGTGCAGGTGGGCCAGGGGCAGCAGCAGCTTCGAGAGCCACCGGGGGTGTGGCCGCGTGGTGTGGATGCCGCTGTCGGCCTGCAGCCGCTCGGCCAGCGCGGTCTCGCGCACGACCCCGTGGTAGGTGGTCGCGGTCTCCTCGAGGATCTCGTGCGCGACCCGCGCCCAGGTCTCCAGGGCGATCGTCTCCGAGGTGCCCCGTCCCTCGGGTTCGTACCAGAACCCCTTGCGCTCCTGTTGGTAGTCGGACACGCCCCGAGCATAAGAGGAGGGACCGGTAGCCTGCCCGGCGGGAATGCCGACCGGACCCGAACCCCAGCAACAGGAGCGCATGTGCCCGACGTCCAGCCGCTGCAGAAGGTTCTCGTCGCCAACCGGGGCGAGATCGCCGTCCGGGTGATCCGGGCGTGCAAGGACGCCGGCATCGGCAGCGTCGCCGTGTACGCCGACCCCGACCGCGACGCCCAGTTCGTGCGGATCGCCGACGAGGCCCACAGCCTGGGCGGGGCCACCCCGGCCGACTCCTACCTCGACATCGCCAAGATCATCGCCGTCGCCGAGAGGTCGGGCGCCGACTCGGTGCACCCGGGCTACGGCTTCCTGGCCGAGAACGCCGAGTTCGCCCAGGCCGTGATCGACGCCGGCCTCGTGTGGATCGGCCCGCCGCCGTCCGCGATCGAGAGCCTCGGCGACAAGGTCAGGGCCCGCCACATCGCCGAGAAGGTCGGCGCCCCGCTGGCCCCGGGCACCAAGGACCCCCTCGAGAACGCCGACGAGGCCGTGGCCTTCGCCAAGGAGCACGGGCTGCCGATCGCGATCAAGGCCGCGTTCGGCGGTGGCGGTCGCGGCCTCAAGGTCGCCCGCGAGATGTCGGAGGTCGCCGACGCCTTCGAGTCCGCCGTCCGCGAGGCCGTCTCGGCGTTCGGGCGCGGCGAGTGCTTCGTCGAGAAGTTCCTCGACCAGCCACGCCACGTCGAGACCCAGTGCCTGGCCGACCAGCACGGCAACGTCGTGGTCGTCTCCACCCGCGACTGCTCGCTGCAGCGCCGGCACCAGAAGCTGGTCGAGGAGGCGCCCGCGCCGTTCCTCACCGACGACCAGGTGGCCAAGCTGTACGAGTCGTCGAAGGCGATCCTGCGCGAGGCCGGGTACGTCGGCGCCGGCACCTGCGAGTTCCTCGTCGCCAAGGACGGCACCATCAGCTTCCTCGAGGTCAACACGCGGCTCCAGGTCGAGCACTGCGTCTCGGAGGAGGTCACCGGCATCGACCTCGTGCGCGAGATGTTCCGCATCGCCGCCGGCGAGGAGCTCGGGTACGACGACCCGACGGTCAGCGGCCACTCGATCGAGTACCGCATCAACGCCGAGGACGGCGGCGCCAACTTCATGCCCGCCCCGGGCACCCTCTCCGCGTGGAGCCCGCCGCAGGGCCCGGGCATCCGGCTCGACGGGGGCTACGAGAACGGCGAGACGATCCCGGGCGCGTTCGACTCCCTCATCGCCAAGCTGATCGTGACCGGCCGCGATCGCACCCAGGCGCTCGAGCGCTCGCGGCGCGCCCTCGACGAGTTCGTGGTCGACGGGATGCCGACCGTGATCCCCTTCCACCGCGCGGTCGTCAGCGACCCGGCGTTCGTGGGAGACGGGAAGACGTTCGAGGTCTACACCACCTGGATCGAGACCGACTTCGACAACCAGATCACGCCGTACGGCGGGGAGTCGGCCGAGGCCGACGAGCCGGCCGAGCGGCAGACCGTGGTCGTCGAGGTCGGCGGCAAGCGGCTCGAGGTCGTCATCCCGGCCGGGCTGGGCGGGCTGGCGGGCTCGACCTCCGGCGCGAGGAAGCCGCAGCGGGCAGGCGGCAAGAAGGCCGGCGCCGCGGCCAGCGGCGACGCCGTGACCAGCCCGATGCAGGGCACCGTGGTCAAGGTCGTGGTCGAGGAGGGCCAGGAGCTCGTCGAGGGCGACACCGTCGTGGTCATCGAGGCGATGAAGATGGAGCAGCCGCTCAAGGCCCACAAGGCGGGCACCGTGACCGGCCTGCAGGCCGAGGTCGGAGCGACGGTCACCAGTGGCGCCGTCATCTGTGAGCTCAAGGACTGACCGCGGTGAGGCGGTGGTCGCCGGTGTCGTCACGGCGGTCGTCGGCTTCACCTCCGCGTTCGCCGTCGTCCTCACCGGCCTGAGCGCCGTCGGCGCGTCGCCCGCCGAGGCCGCCTCGGGCCTCTTCGTGGTCACCATGACGATGGGGCTGGGCTGTGCTCTCTTCTCGTGGCGCACCCGGCTGCCGGTGACGATGGCCTGGTCGACGCCCGGCGCCGCGCTGCTCGCCGGAGCCACGGTGCCCGACGGCGGGTACGCCGACGCGGTCGGCGCCTTCGTCGTCGCCGGCGTGCTCTACACCCTGACCGGACTGGTGCGCCCGCTCGGCGACTGGGTGGCGCTGATCCCGACCGCCCTGGCCAACGCGATGCTGGCCGGCGTCCTGCTCGTGCTCTGCGTCGAGCCGTTCCTGGCCCTGGTCGACGAGCCCGGCGCGATCGCGCCCGTGCTGGTGACGTGGTTGGTGCTCCTGCGCCTGGCCCGCCGCTGGGCCGTTCCTGGCGCCTTCGCGGCCGCGGTGGTCGTGATCGTGGTCAGCGGGTCGCTCGCCGACGTCACCGCCGGCGACCTGGCCCCGACCCTGGCCTGGACGACGCCCGCGTTCGACCCCCTCACCATCCTGGCGATCGGGGTGCCGCTCTACCTGGTCACGATGACCAGCCAGAACATCCCCGGGGTGGCCGTGCTCGCCTCCTTCGGCTACCGGGCACCGCTGCGGCCGGCGCTGGTCTACGCGGGCGGCACCACCGCGGTCACGGCGGGTCTCGGCGGCTTCTCGATCAACCTGGGCGCGATCTCCGCGGCGATCTCGGCCGGTCCGACGGCCGGCCCCGACCCCGCTCGCCGGTGGGTCGCCGGCGTCGCGGCCGGCGTCACCTACCTGCTGCTGGGCCCGCTCGCCGCCCTGGTCACCACCGTGTCGGGCGCCGCCCCGACCGGAGTGATCGCGGCCGTCGCCGGGGTGGCTTTGCTCGGCGCTTTCGGCAGCGCGGCAGCCTCGGCGCTGGCCGACGACGACTACCGCGAGGCGGCGGCCGTGACGTTCGTGGTGGCGGCGTCAGGGCTCACGATCGCGGGGGTCGGTGCGGCGTTCTGGGCGCTCGTGGGCGGGGGGCTGTTCCTGGTGGTCATGCGGTTAGGTTCACGTCATGGAGAAGCCTGACGCCATCGTCGTGGGGGCCGGACTGGCCGGCCTCGTCGCCGCTCACGAGCTGGTCAAGGCCGGCAAACGGGTGCTGGTGCTCGACCAGGAGAACCGCGCCAACCTCGGCGGCCAGGCGTTCTGGTCGCTGGGCGGGCTGTTCTTCGTCGACTCCCCCGAGCAGCGCCGGATGGGCATCACCGACTCCCGCGAGCTCGCCCTCCAGGACTGGATGGGCTCGGCGCAGTTCGACCGGCTCGACGACCAGGACGTGTGGCCCCGCCGCTGGGCCGAGGCGTACGTCGAGTTCGCGGCCACCGAGAAGCGGGACTACCTGCGCGACCTCGGCCTGCGGTCGGTGCCGATGGTGGGCTGGGCCGAGCGCGGCGCCGCGGACCCGCAGGGGCACGGCAACTCCGTGCCGCGCTTCCACCTGACCTGGGGCACCGGCCCCGAGGTGGTGCGGATCTTCCAGGAGCCCGTCGAGGAGGGCGAGCGACGCGGCCTGGTCAGCTTCGCGTTCCGCCACCAGGTCGACGAGCTCGTGGTCGCGGACGGCGCCGTGGTCGGCGTCCGCGGGACCCTGCTGGAGGCCAGCGACGCCGAGCGCGGCGTGCGGTCGTCGCGGGTGGCTGTGGGCGACTTCGAGCTGCGGGCTCCCGCCGTCCTGGTCACCTCGGGCGGCATCGGCGGCAACCACGACCTCGTGCGCCAGACCTGGCCGACCGAGCGGATGGGCCCGGCGCCCGAGCACCTCATCTCCGGCGTCCCGGCCCACGTCGACGGCCGGATGCTGGCGATCACCGAGCGTGCCGGCGCCCGCGTCGTCAACCGCGACCGGATGTGGCACTACACCGAGGGCATCCACAACTGGGACCCGATCTGGCCAGAGCACGCCATCCGGATCATCCCCGGTCCGTCGTCGCTGTGGCTCGACGCCACCGGCCGGCGGTTCGCGGCGCCCAACTTCCCGGGCTGCGACAACCTCGGCACGATGCGCGCGATCCTCGCGACCGGCTACGACTACTCGTGGTTCGTGACGACGCAGACGATCGTCGAGAAGGAGTTCGCGCTCTCGGGCTCGGAGCAGAACCCGGACATCACCGACAAGGACCTGAAGTTCCTGGTGAAGTCGCGGCTGGCCAAGGGAGCACCGGGTCCGGTCGAGAAGTTCAAGGAGCACGGCGAGGACTTCGTCGTGGCCGACACCATCGGCGACCTCGTGGCCGGCATGAACGAGATCGCCCGCGGCCCCCGGCTCGACGCCGCCGAGATCGAGGCGATGGTCGTGGCCCGCGACCGCGAGGTCGACAACTCGTTCTCCAAGGACGCCCAGCTGATGCTGGTCGCCAACGCCCGGCGCTCGCGCACCGACAAGATCGTGCGCGTCGCCAAGCCGCACAAGATCCTCGACCCCGCGCACGGCCCGCTGATCGCCGTCCGGCTCAACATCCTGACCCGCAAGACGCTCGGCGGCGTCGAGACCGACCTCGACTCGCGGGCCCTCTCGCCTTCCGGCGACCCCGTGCCCGGCCTGTACGCCGCGGGCGAGGTGGCCGGCTTCGGTGGCGGCGGCGTCCACGGCTACAACGCGCTGGAGGGCACGTTCCTCGGCGGGTGCATCTTCTCGGGGCGGGCCGCCGGGCGCGCGGTCGCGCGGTCCTAGCGGCGGCGCCTTCAGGAGGTCATACGTGCCGGTGGCCGTTGCCACCGGTTCGGATGACGTCCCTCGACGTCATCCGAACCGGCTACCGAGGCTCAGACGCGCTTGCTCCTGCCCGCCAGCAGGAACTTGTAGGCCAGGAACGCGAGGATCGCGATCACGACGACGATGATGATGAACTTCATATGAGTCTCCTTCGGGCGCGCCGGCGCGCCGGGGCGCCGGGTGTCTGCTCACCGTCCCGCTCCCCCGCCGTTACCGCCCCACCCCGTCAGGTGTGCCCGGCGCGGCCAGGGGTCGTGCCATGAGCCGACCCCAACGACGGATGCCCACCACGCCCGTGGTTGAGCGGGATGCGGCCGCGGGACGGCCCGGGTGACGGTACTCACGGGTTCGGCGAACGTCCCCCACCCGGAGTCGGCGAGAGTCTAGGCTGAGGAGCGGCCCAGCGATGCTGGGCAAGGTCCGGGGGGGCCGGGCTCAGTCGGCACGGTCACGTCCCCCCACCCTCCAGGAATCCACATGGTGAACGGCAAGCCGGTCTGCCCCCCTCGGCCACCGGCCTCGGAGGGGCCTCGTGACGCCTGACAGGTCCAGGTCCGTCGATCGGCAGTGGCGCCGATTCCGCGTCGTGCTCCCGGTCACCGTGACGACGTGCGCGGTGTTCGCCGCGCTGCTCCAGGAGTCGCTGGCGCCGATCGAGGTCCGCCAGGCGGTCAGCGGGCTCGGTCTCGTCGTCAGCGGGGTCTTCCTCGCCGTCTCCTGCGGGTTGCGATCGCGGCTCACGGTCGGGCGGCGTCAACGGTCGTGGCGGCTGATCATGATCGGCGCGCTGGTCGCGATCGCGGGCAACGTCTGGGCCACGGCGATCGGTTCGGACCCCGTCGACTCGCCGAGCGCCTTCAGCGACCTGACGATCACGATCGCCCTGATGCTGTGCATCGCGGCCGTCCTCACGTTCCCCAGCCTGCGGCGCCGGGGCGCCGACCAGGTCGTGATCACCCTCGACGGGCTGGTCATCGGCGGCGCCATCCTGATCATCGCCTCGACCCTCGTCTACGACCAGCTGCTCGACCAGACGCGGGGCAGCCTCGCCTCCAACATCACCACGCTGCTCATCCCGGTGCTCGACGTCGTCCTGATCGTCGTGGGGCTGCTGCTCCTGCTGCGCAGCCGAGGCTCCGACCGCGGCGCTCTCGGACTCCTGGCGGCCGGTTTCCTGGCCTACGCGCTGTCCGACCTCTCCTTCGCCGTCCTCGTGGCCCAGGGCGACTTCGAGTTCGGGACGCCGGTCGACCTCGGGTGGATCGTCGGCTACGCGCTGCTGGCCCTGGCCGCGTGGTACCCCAGCACCGAGGTCGACGTCCCCGAGGCACCCGCCACCGATGTCGACGACCGGCTCCCGGCCGCCGCCGACGTCCGGGACACCGCGCTGGTCTACCTCGTCCTCCTGGTCGCTGCGGCGGTCCAGGTGCTCTTCGGCTCCGGCAACCGCCTGGCGGCGTCGACGGCGGCGCTGTGGCTGATGCTCGCGGTCGCAGCCGCGGCTCGTCAGATCGTGCTGACCCGCGACAACAACGCGCTCCGTCGCGGACTGGAGCTGCGGGTCCGCGAGCAGACCGCCGACCTGCGGCACCTGGCCCGTCAGACCGAGGTGCTGCTGACGTCGGTGGGTGACGGCATCTACGGCGTCGACGCCGAGGGACGGATCACCTTCGTCAACCCGTCGGGTGCCGACGCGCTGCAGTGCTCCGCCACCGAGCTCGACGGCCGCCTGGCCCACGACTTCTTCCACGCCGTCGCCGAGGACGGCATGCCGTTCCCGTACCACGGCTGCTACATCGCCGAGGCCATCCGTTCCGGCGTCGTGACCAGCGCCGAGGAGGACGTGTACGTCCGCGCCGACGGCTCGACCTTCCCGGTGGAGATCACGGCGAGCCCCCTGGTGGAGGACGACGTCGTGCGCGGCGCCGTCGTCGTCTTCCGCGACGTCACGCAACGGCGCGAGGTCGACCGGATGAAGAACGAGTTCATCTCCGTCGTCAGCCACGAGCTCCGCACACCGCTCACCTCCATCCGCGGGTCCCTGGGGCTGCTCGCCAGCGGGAAGCTGGGCGACCTCACCCCGCGGGCGCGGTCGATGGCCACCCTCGCCCTCGAGAGCAGCGAACGCCTGACCCGGCTGATCAACGACATCCTCGACCTCGAACGGATCGAGTCGGGCAACCGGCCGATGGACATCTCGCCGGTCGACGCCACCGCCCTGCTCACGCGTTCGGTCGCGGAGATGGCGGGCCTGGCCCGATCGACCGGCGTCCGGGTCGAGGTGGCGCCGAGCAGCGGACGGGTCCTCGCCGACGCCGACCGGATCGTGCAGACGCTGACCAACCTGGTCAACAACGCGATCAAGTACTCCTCCGAGGGTCAGACCGTGGTCCTCACCGCCACCGCCGACGGTGCCGAGGTGCTGTTCCGCGTGCGGGACGACGGGCGCGGCATCCCGGAGGACCGGCTCGAGGCGGTCTTCAACAGGTTCGAGCAGGTCGACTCCTCCGACGCCCGCCAGATGGGCGGCACCGGGCTCGGGCTGGCCATCAGCCGCGGCATCGTGGAGCGGCACGGCGGCCGGATCTGGGCGGAGAGCGCCTTGGGGGTGGGCACCACCGTGTCCTTCCGGCTGCCCGCCACGGGCCGGCTGCAGGGCGACCTGGAGCCCGCCGCCCCGGCGTCCGGCAACCCCGACCACACGGGCCCCGGCACCGTCCTCCTCGTCGAGGACGACGACGACCTCGCCGCGGTGCTCACGACGCTGCTCACGGGCCACGCCGTGCCCGTGGCGAGGGCCTCGGGGGTGCGCGACGCGCTGGTGCTGGCCGAGGCCCTCCGGCCGCAGCTGATGATTCTCGACATCCAGCTGCACGACGGCACCGGGTACGACCTCGTGGCCGCGCTCCGCCGCAGCCCGAGCACCGCCGACACCGATCTCATCGTGTACAGCGCGGTCGACGTCGAGGCGACCGACCGGGCTCGGCTCGAGCTCGGTCGCACCCAGTTCATCACCAAGGGCAGGGTCGACCTCGATGGTGTCGAGGACCGCGTGCTCGAGCTGCTCGCGAAGCCCGTCAGCCCGGTCAGCCCCGTCAGCCCCGTCAGCCCGGTCAGCCCGGTCAGCCAAGGAAGTCAAGGAGGGAGCTCCGCGTGAGTGCCCAGCTCGAGATCACCGTCCGGACCGCAGTGGGTGAGGGTCGGACCCTGTTGTCCGCCTTCGACCGGGCGTTGTTCGAGGCGGGCGTGGCCAACTTCAACCTGATCCCGTTGTCGTCGGTGGTCCCGGCCCACAGCCGGGTGACCCTCGGCACGGACCAGGTGGCGGGAGGTCACGGCGACCGCCTGTACTGCGTCGAGTCGGTCGCGTACGCCGACCATCCCGGCGAGGTGGTCTCGGCCGGGCTGGGCTGGGCCATCCACCCGGAGATCGGCGGGCTGTTCGTCGAGCACACCGGTGGCAGCGCCGAGTCCGTCGAGGAGCAGATCCGGCTCAGCCTCGACGACATGTCCACGAGCAGGGGCGTCGACTTCGGCGAGGTGCACACCGCCGTCGTCTCCGCGCACTGCACCCTCAAGCCGGTGTGCGCGCTGGCCATCGCGGCGTACGCCGTGGCCGACTGGAGCACGCCGTGAGCCAGCCCGCAGGGGTCGAGGTGACCATCGAGACCGAGGTCGACCGCGAGACCGCCGAGATCTACTACGCGCTGTACCGCGAGACATTCGGTGAGCTCGAGGTGAGTGCGGTGGCGCGCCAGCTGCTGCACCGCGACGAGTTCTTCGCGGAGATGGACGACGAACGCGTGCACAAGTACGTCGCGCGCGACCCCGACGGCACCGCCATCGGGATGTCGACGCTGACCAACCAGCTCGAGACGGTCCCGTGGATCAGCCCCGCCTACTTCCGGCACCACTACCCCGAGCAGTTCGCCCGCGGCGCCGTCTACTACATCGGGTTCACCCTCGTGCAGCGCGAGCACCGCAGGAGCCGCGCCTTCCAGGCCATGATCCACCGGATGGGATCGGTGCTGGTCGAGGCGGAGGCCGTCGTGGGGTGGGACATCTGCGCGTTCAACGACGACGGTCTCTCCTTCGGCAAGCACGCGGCGCGCGTGCTCGGCCGCACCGGCGACGTCACCGTGCACCCCATCGACCGGCAGACCTACTACGCGGGCACCTTCCACCCGGCTGAGCCGACCCCGTGAGGCCGACCCCCACCATCCTCGTCGTCGACGACGACGACTCGATCCGCGAGATCACCCAGATGACGCTCGAGGTCGTCGCGGGCTGGAACGTGATCACCGCGGACGGCGGCGCGGTGGCGATCGAGCTCGCGCGACAGCACCGCCCCGACGCGGTGCTGCTCGACCTGATGATGCCGATCGTCGACGGCCGCGCGACGTTCAAGGCGCTGCGGGCCGACCCGTCCACGCAGCACATCCCCGTCATCCTCCTGACCGCGAAGCTCCAGATCGGTGGCGCCCAGATGTGGGACGACCTGGCGGTCGACGGCGTGATCTCCAAGCCGTTCAACCCGATGACCCTGGGCGCCGAGGTGGCGACCATGCTCGGCTGGGACCTCGACGACGACGCGCCCGGCTGACACTGGCCCGACCACACGGCGGATGGCACGGTGGGGCCATGGCTGGTGACCAGGCGCTGCACGCGGAGGCGACGGACCTGTACCTCGACGTGGCGGCGGGCCTCTGCGACGACGACCTCGCGCGTGGTACGCCGTGCACGGGCTGGACGGTGGCGGACGTGCTCGCCCACCAGGTCGGCCAGGAGCTCGGCTTCGCGACGGCGTACGCCGGTCGCGAGACCACGGTGGCCGACTGGGATCCCGTGCACGCCGACGACCCGGTGCGCACGATCCGGCTGCTGGTCGCGCTGACGCACCACCTCGGCTCCGCGGCGTCCGACGACGACACGGTGCTGATCCCCGTGATCACCCCGTCGCCGATCCCGGCCGGGGCCGCCACCCGGGCCCACCAGCTCGACCTCGCCGTCCACGCCTGGGACCTCGCCGTCGCGACCCGACGGCCGGTCACCCCGTCGGCACGGCTGAGCGCGGAGGTGCTCCGGATCGCCCGCAACATCCCGACCGCAGGGCGCACCGAGTCCGATTCGCTCTTCGACGCCGTCGTGCCCACCGACGACGACGACCCGTTCCGGGCCGCCCTCGCCCTGCTCGGCCGGGATCCCACCTGGTCGCCCGCGACCGACGGCTGATCGTCGGCACTGCCTGCGGGCGATTGTCGGACCCGGGCCCTAGGGTTCAGAGCGTGACCCGACGATGAGCAAGATGGACGGCCTGCGCGCGATGCGCGAGGCCCGCTACGAGCAGGCCCGCGCCGGCAAGCCCGCCGCACCCGCGAGGCGCCCGACGGCGCCGCAGGCGGCACCCGCGGAGCCGGAGCCGGCCTCGGCCGAGGCGGTGTGCGGCCACCGCAACATGGGTGGCCGCACCTGCACCCGCGAGCAGGGGCACGCCGCGAAGAGCCACCGCTACTCCTGAGCTGGGTCAGCCCTTGAGCGACCCGTCGACCATGCCGCGGATGAAGTGTCGCTGGGCGACCAGGTAGAGCACGAGCACGGGCAGCGCGACCAGGACGGCGCCGGCCGCCAGCAACGACGTCCCGGCCGTGTACTGGCCCTTGAAGAACGCCAGCCCCAGCGGCGCGGTGCGCAGCGACTCGTCGGTCACCATGACCAGCGGCAGCAGGAACTCGTTCCAGGTCCACATGAAGACCAGCAGCATCATGGTGACGACGGCCGGGCGTCCCATCGGTAGCAGCACCGACCACAGGACCCGCCCGTGGCCGGCGCCGTCGAGCCGCGCCGCCTCGATGATCGCCCGGTCGGCGCTGCGGAAGTACGCGCGCATCCAGAACGTCCCGAACGCCAGCGACTGCGCCACCTGCGGCAGGATCAGCGCGGCGTAGGTGTTGGTGAGCCCGATCGACTCGAGGTCGTAGTACAGCGGCACGATGATCGCGTCGCTGGGCACCATCAGCCCGAGCAGGAGCAGGTAGAAGAGCACCCCGGAGCCGGGAAAGGTCATGGTCGCGAACGCGTACGCCGCCAGGGACGACAGCACCACGGTCGCCGCGACCACCGACACCGACACGACGACGCTCGTCGTCAGGTAGGTGCCGAAGCGCCCCTGCTCCCACGCGGTCGCGAAGTTGCCCACGTCGAAGCCGCCCTGACCGGCGGTCTCGGGCTTCAGCGCCGTCCGCAGGATCAGCACCAGGGGGTAGAGCGCGAACGCCGCCGCGAGACCGAGCACCGCATAGGTGGCGGTGCGCTCGCCGCGCGAGATCACCGCTCGTCCCGCTCGGCGAAGCGGTTGATCGCGACCGTGGCCGCCAGGATCACCGCGGTCAGCAGCAGCGCCACCGTGACGCCCACCCCGACCTCGCCGCGCTCGAAGGAGCGCCGGTACACCTCGTACGACGGCACCGCGGTCGAGTCGCCGGGCCCGCCGCCGGGAGTCATCACGTAGACCAGGTCGAAGGTACGCAGGGCAGCGACCACGGTGAGCGTCGCGGCCACCGCGATCTCGCCGCGCAGCGCCGGCAGGCTGACCGCGAAGAACTCGCGCACCGGCCCGGCGCCGTCGAGCCGCGCCGCCTCGTACAGCTCGCGTGGCACCTTCGACAGCCCGGACAGGAACAGGACGACGCACAGCCCGGTGCCGACCCAGGTGCCGACCAGGCCGACGGCGATCAGCGCCGTCGACGACTCCCCGAGCCACGCGGTCGCCCACGAGTCCAGGCCGACGGCGCGCAGCACGTCGTTCAGCGGACCCTGCGGCGCGTAGATGTCGCGCCAGGCGACCGCCACGACCACCATCGCCACGACCTGCGGCAGGAACAGCACGCTGCGGAAGAAGCCGGACCCGCGCAGGCTGCTGCGCGACATCAGGGCCGCGAGCGCGAGCCCGAGCACCACCGGCCCGAGGCTGAAGAAGAGCACCAGCACCAGGGCGTGCACGAACGGAGCCCGCAGCGACGAGTCCGACAGCACCTCGCCGTAGTTGTCGAGACCCACCCAGACGCCGAGGCCGAGGCCGTCCCACTCGTAGAACGAGAGCCACATGGCGTGCAGCAGCGGCCACAGCATGAAGGCGCCCGCGACCACCAGCGCCGGCGCGACGTACAGGTACGCGACCGCCCGCGGCTCGCCCGGCGCACCACCGCGCCGCGCCGGTGGAGCCTCCCCGGGCGAGGCGGCCTGCCGGCGCCGCGCCCGGGGAAGGACTGTGGGAGTACTCATCCGCGAGTAGCTACTCGCCCTCGGTGAAGTCGGAGTACTCCTTCTCCAGGGTGCCGAGGAAGTCGGTCGGGCTGACGTCACCGGCGCCGAGCTGCTGGATCTGCCCGGTGAGCAGGTCGTAGAAGTCGGGGGTGGCGTAGTCGAGGTACGGCACCAGGGCCTCCTCCTCGTTGGCCTGGGCCCAGGCGTCGAACACCTCGGTCGCCGGGCCGGTGACCTCCTGCTCCTCCGCGTCGACCACCGGCAGCTCGCCCGCCTCGGCCAGCAGCTTCATCGCGTCGGGGTTGGTGATGAAGTCGATGTAGGCGGCGGCGACCTCCGGGTTCTCGCTGTTCTCGGTGATCGAGAACGGCAGCCCGGTGCCTCCGGTGACCGACTGGGTGCCGTCGGCGCCCGTCGGCGGCAGCGCGAAGCCCAGGTCGTCGCCCATCGCGTCGGTCAGGTCGGCCAGCAGCCAGGTGCCGGCGATCAGGAACACCCCGTTGCCGGCGGCGAAGTCCTGCCAGGCCGGGTCGTAGTCGACTCCGGCGAAGCCCTCGGTGAAGTAGCCCTGGTCGGCCCAGTCGACGAACGTCTGCGCGGCCTCGGCGTTCTCCGGGGTGTCCCACGACGCCCCGGACTGGCCGAAGCCGAGCTGACGGATCTGGTCCTGCGGGGTCAGCGTGTTCTGGATGAAGCCGAAGTCGTGGATGCCGGGCCACTGCGGCAGGTTGCCGAACGCGATCGGGGTCTCACCGGCCCCCTTCGCCGTCTCGAGCGCCGTCTTCATCTCGTCGAGCGTGGTCGGCACCTCGAGCCCGAGGTCGGCCAGCTTGGCCTTGTTGTACCAGAGACCGACGACCTCGCCGACCTGCGGCAGGCCGTACAGGTTGCCCTCGCCGAAGGTCGCGCCATCCTCGGAGTACGACGCCAGGGCGCGCACGCCCTCGGGGAACCGCTCGTTCCAGCCGTAGGTCTCGGCGTACCCGTCGAGCGACTGCAGCTGGCCCGCCTCGACGAAGGCGCCCATGTCGGAGCGGCCGTTGTTGGCCTGCACCACGTCGGGGGCCTCGTCGCCCTGGATGGCCAGGCGCAGCGTGCGCCGCAGGTCCTCGAACGAGCGCGACACCCGCTCGATCGTGACGTTGGGGTACGTCTCCTGGAACGCCGCGTTGAGCGCCTCGATCGACTCCGCCTGGCCGCCGCGGACCTGCTGGTCCCACACGGTGAGCGTGACGTCGCCGAGATCGCCGATGTCGGTCTTGACGTCCTCGGGCTTGGTCTCCGTGCCGGGGTCCGTCTCCTCTCCCGGCGTGCAGGCCGCGGTGAGGACGAGCGCGAGCGAGGCGAGCCCGATCAGGGCCGCCCTGACGGATGCCGTGGCGGATCGGCGGCGGGGGCGTGCGGTCATGAGCGGTCCTCCGGGTCGTGTGGTTCGTCGTGGCGGTGGAAGGAGTGGGCCGAGATGAAGGGTTCGAGCGGGTGCAGGCCGATGGTGGCCTCGGCCCGCGACACCTCGCGCGGCGTCGCGTTGGCGAGGACGTCGTCGAGGAAGTCGTAGTCGCGGCCGAGCCGGGCTGAGTGCCGGGCCGACGACCACCAGTCGGCGACCTCCTGCCAGCCGGGGGCGGCGAGCGCGCCGCCGAAGTCGCGCACCGACAGCGCGGCGCAGAGGTTGGCGAAGCGCAGCCGCTGGGTGAGCGACCACTCCTCCAGCGTGCCCAGCACGAGCGCGGCGAGGAACACGTCGCCGGCGCCCGTCGGATCGAGCGCCTCGACGCTGACGCCGGGCACCCAGGCCGTCTCGCCGGTGCCCGCGTCGGCGGCGAAGGCGCCACCGCTGCCGGTGGTGACGACGGCGAGCGGGACCCACTCCCGCATGTGCTCCAGCGCCGCACCGGGCGAGTCGGTGCGGGTGTACGACATCGCCTCGGTGGCGTTCGGCACGAACGCGTGGCAGCCCTCGAGCCGCTCGCGCAGCGAGTCGGCGCACCACTCGCCGGTCGGGTCCCAGCCGACGTCGCCGAAGACCAGGCTGCCGCGGGCGACCGCGGCGTCGACCCAGCCGTCGCGGTCGCGGCCCAGGTCGGTGAAGCAGGCCCGGCTGTCGGGCGGCGTCCCGATCATCTCGTCGACGGGGATCGGCGGCGGGTGGGCGTGGGTGACCATCGCCCGGTCGTTCTCGTAGGCCAACGAGACCGTGACCGGCGAGTGCCAGCCCTCGAAGCGCCGGGAGTGCGAGAGGTCGACGCCCTCGGCGCCACCGACGATCGACCAGCAGTACTCGCCGTACACGTCGCCACCGAACGCGGCGCCGAGCGAGGTGCGCAGCCCCATCCGGGCGCAGGCCACGGCCAGGTTCGCGACGCCACCGGGACTGGAGCCCATGCCGTCGGTCCAGATCTCGTGGCCGCCGGCCGGGGCGGTCACCATGCCGGTGAAGATGATGTCGTGGAAGACGGTGCCCGCCAGGAACACGTCGGCGGTGGGGGTGGCGGCGTCCGCCGGACCCGGCTGCGCGGCCGTCGCCTGATCGTCTGCCACCTGTCCCACCTCCCCTTGGCCGCAGTCTCGCCTCTCGTGATCAGTTCTGTAAAGAGTTAGCGCAATCTGAGCGAACTTTGTCGCTCGGACTCCTGAAGGCATGTTCCTGCGCGAAATTGACTGATACGTTGCGCCTCATGCTCGCTCAGCGCCGTTACGAGCAGATCATCGACAAGTTGCGCGCGGACGGCCCCGTGGAGGTCGCCGTGCTCGCGGGCATGCTCCACGTCAGCCCGGCCACGGTGCGCCGCGACCTCGCCCACCTCGACCGGACCGGGCGCCTCAACCGGGTCCGCGGCGGCGCCGCGCTCAGCCAGCAGGCCGAGGCCCCCTTCGACCAGGTCGCGATGGGCGACCCGACCGACAAGGACGCGCTGGCCGAGCGGGCGCTCGAGCTCGTGTCCGACGGCGACGTGCTGCTGCTCGACATCGGGACGACGGTGCACCGCCTCGCCTCGCGCCTGCACGGGCGCGACGTGACCGTGATGACGTCGAACCTCGCGGTCTACGAGGAGCTGGCCACCGACGGCGCGGTCGAGCTGATCCTGCTCGGGGGCGTGGTGCGTCGCAACTACCGCTCGATGGTCGGCTTCCTCACCGAGCAGGCGCTGCGGCAGGTGCACGCCGGCACGCTGTTCATGGGCACCAGCGGGGTGCGGGCCAACGGCACGGTGCTCGACACGACCATCGTCGAGGTGCCGGTGAAACAGGCCATGCTCGCGGCGGCCGACCGCGTCGTCCTCTTGGCCGACCCCGGCAAGTTCCCCGGCAGCGGCCTGGCCCGCGTCTGCGGACCCGACCAGGTCGACGTCCTGGTGACCCGCGAGGGTGCCGATCCACACGCCCTCGCGGCCTTCGCCGAGGCCGGTTCCGAAGTCCTGCTCGCATGAACAGCCCACGCCCCCCACGAACCGAGAGGACCGACCGATGAGGCTGACCGTCCTCGGCGGCGGCGGGTTCCGCGTCCCGCTGATCCACCGCGCGCTCCTCGACGACGACACCGCGACGCGCGTGACCGACCTCGTCCTGTACGACGTCGACCCCTCACGCCTGCGGCGCGTGGCCTCCGTGCTGTCCGACGTCGAGAAGCGCTCCGGGCGGCCGGGGCCGCGGGTGCACCTGGAGACCGACCTCGCGACCGCCGTGCACGGCGCCGACTTCGTGTTCTCCGCCATCCGCGTCGGCGGCCTCGCCGGTCGGGTCTGCGACGAGCGGGCCGCCCTCGACCAGGGGGTGCTCGGTCAGGAGACCACCGGGGCGGGCGGGGTCTGCTACGGCCTGCGCACCGTGCCGGTGGCGCTGCGGATCGCCGAGGCGGTGCGCGACCACGCGCCCGACGCCTACGTCATCAACTTCACCAACCCGGCCGGGATGGTCACCGAGGCGATGGCCTCGGTGCTCGGCGACCGCGTCGTCGGCATCTGCGACTCCCCCGTCGGGATGTTCCGCCGGGTCGCCCGCGCGCTGGACGTCGACCCCGCGCGCGCCTGGTTCGACTACGCCGGGCTCAACCACCTGGGCTGGCTGCGCAGCGTGGTCGTCGACGGCCGCGACCGGCTGCCCGAGCTGCTCGCCGACCCCGGCCGGATGGGCGGCATCGAGGAGGGCAGGCTGTTCGGTCCGGCCTGGCTCGAGACGCTGGGCGCCGTCCCCAACGAGTACCTCTGGTACTGGTACTTCAACGCCGAGGCACGGGCCTCGATCGCCGACGCCGGGGTGACCCGTGGCGAGTTCCTCGCCCGGCAGCAGGGCGGTTTCTTCGAGACTGCTCAGCCGGGCGAGGGGTCGGCCTACGAGGCGTGGGAGTCGACCCGGCGCGAGCGCGAGGCGACGTACATGGCCGACAGCCGCGAGGTGAGCGACGCCGGCGAGCGCGACGACGAGGACCTCGACGGCGGCGGCTACGACAAGCTCGCGCTCGAGCTGATGCACGCCATCGCGCGCGACCGCCCGACCACCCTCGTGCTCAACGTGCGCAACCGCGGCACCCTCGCCGGGTTGGACTCCGACGCCGTCGTCGAGGTGCCCTGCCTGGTCGACGCCCACGGCCCGCGCCCGCTCTCGGCGATGCCGCTCGCGCCGTACGCCCAGGGGCTGGTGACCACGGTCAAGGACGTCGAGCGCACCACCATCGAGGCGGCACGCTCCGGCTCGCGACGCCTCGCCGTCCGGGCCCTCGCCCTGCACCCGCTGGTCGACTCGGTCAACGTCGCCGACCGGATCCTCACCACCCAGCTGGAGCGGCTGCCCGAGCTGCGTGCGGTGCTCGGGTCCTAGCCGCGCGAGCCACTCCTAGGGCCGCAGGAGACCGGCGGCGGCCGGGTCGGCGACGACGTAGGCGTCCGGGTGCTCCTGCAGGATCGACGCCGGGCAGGCGGGTGTCACCGGGCCCTCGAGAGCGTCGCGCAGGGCGGGGGCCTTGCGCTCCCCGAGCGCGAGCAGCACCAGGCGCCGGGCGGCCGAGATCGTGGCCAGGCCCTGGGTGAGCACCTCGTGCGGGACGTCGTCGGGGTGGTCGAAGAAGCGGGCGTTGTCGCGCCGGGTCCGCTCGGTCAGCCGGACGGTGCGGGTCACCGAGTCGAGCGCCGAACCGGGTTCGTTGAAGCCGATGTGGCCGTTGGAGCCGATCCCGAGCAGCTGCACGTCGACCCCCGCGGCGCGCACCTGCGCCTCGTAGCGCTCCGCCTCGGCCGCCAGGTCGGGAGCGGTGCCGTCAGGGCCGTGCACGTCCTCGGCCGGCAGGTCGGTGATCGCGACCAGCTCGCGGCGGATCACCGACCCGTACGACTGCGGGTGCACGCGCGGCAGCCCGACGTACTCGTCGAGCAGGAAGCCGCGACAGCCGGCCAGGCTGAGCCGGCCGTCGTCGCAGCGCCGTCCGAGCTCGGCGTAGGTGCCGAGCGGGGAGGAGCCGGTCGCCAGGCCGAGGGTGCTGCCGCCGGCCTCCAGGGACTCGACCACGAGGTCGGCCGCGACCTGCGCGACCGCCTCGCGGTCGACGACGAGCACCGCCGGACGCCGCCCGACCTGGCGGGCGGTCAGCGTCGCACCCGCTTCGCCGAGCTCGTCGTGCCCGGGTCGGCCTTCGGGTCCCAGCCGACCAGGACGCGGGCGGCGTACCCCTGCGCCCGCACGCGCAGCCGGTGCTCGCCCCGACGCAGCGCGCGGGTCACCTCGCCCACGACGACACCGCGCCGGTTGACCACGAACACGTGAGCGGTGCCGGCGCCGCGGGCCCGCAGGTCGACGCGCACGCGGCCGTTGGACAGCAGCTGGGCGGCGACCACCTGACCCGAGTGGCGAGCGCGAGCCGCGGGCAGCCCCGACAGCGGGACGCCGGTGCGCACCGACTGCGCGATCGACTGCGGCGACTCGAGGCTGTCGAGGCCTGGGAAGTCGAGGTCGGGTGCGCGCGTGGGCACCGCCGGCGGCGCGGCGCCGGTCAGCGTGACGCGACCCCAGCGGTAGGGGTCGCCCTGCACGCCGCCCCAGGTCGACCAGCCCAGCCGGGTCTGCCCGGTCTTGTCCTGGGTGTCGGAGTCGTAGATGAACAGGTTCATCGCGAGCCGCTCGGGGTCGATCGTGTCGGGCAGCGCGCTCATCGGGATCTTCGTCTCGATCACGTAGCCGGTGTACGGCTCGGCCACCGCGGACACCGCCTCGAAGCCGGGGGCGGTCGCAGCGATCGGCCCCTGCCGGTTGTCGGCGTCGCGCGCCGCGCAGTGGGTGCCCGCGGTCGTCTCCGGGAGCACGGCTGCCTTGAACGTCGTCGAGGTGTTCTCCGACGTGCCGGTCGGGTCGATGGCGATCTCGAGCGAGTCGGTGCGCCAGTGCCGCTTGCAGTCGTCGGGGGTCAGGACCGTGCCCTGCACGTCGTCGACGACCTCGGCCGCGACGTACAGGTCGTCACCGCTGCGGGTGATGTGGCCGGTGCCGCCGCAGTCGGCGGCGCTCTCACAGGCGGTGCCCTCCCACAGGCGGCTCAGGTCGACCTCCGCGGAGTACTCGCCGGGTTCGACGACGCCGTCGAGCGTCGGCGCCTCCGTGTCGGCCACCTCGACGTCGGGCACCAGCTCGAGAGCCGCGCCGCTCTGGGCGGTCGCGTCGGCCGTGGTGGTGGTGATCGTGTAGTCGTAGTCGCCGGCGGTGCCGCCCTGGTTGGACGTCGGCAGGGTGTCGTCGGTGTTGGTGACCTCGAACGAGACCTGCGTGGTCTCGCCGGGTGCGAGGTCGGCGTACGGCTGGCTCGCCTCGGCGGCCTCGAAGCCGTCGGGCAGGTCGAGGGTGACCTCGCCGCTGTGGGCCGAGCCGCCGTTGTTGGTCACGTCGACGTCGACGGTGCGCGACCCGCCCGACGGCAGGGTGAGGACCGGCTTGACCGTGCCCGTGAGCTGCTCGACGCCGGTCGCCTCGGCCCACCGGTGGTAGATCGCGACCTGGGGCAGCAGCTGCTGCGTTCCGGAGACCTCGGGCACGACGGCCAGCTGCTGGGTGCCGGTACCGGTGCCGGTGGCGGCGCGGACGTCGACCCGCACCAGCGCCCGGGCGCCGGTCGCGGCGTCGTCGGGTGCCGTGATCGCGACCGTGCGGACCTTGGTGCGGCCCGGCCGCACGTCGCCGAACTGGAGCACGTCACGCCCGGCGCTCCACCCGGCCGGCAGGTCGACGTAGGCGCGGGCGCCGGTGAGTCCGCGTCGCGGTGCGGTCAGCGCCACCCGCACCCGGCTGGTGCCGCCCGGCACCACGTCGAAGTCGTCGGTGGACAGGTCGAGGCCGGTGCCCAGCGGCAGCCCGCCGACCGAGCGCAGCACGGCGCCCTCGAGGATCGTGGACGACGGCGCGGCGTCGGCCGTGAGGTCGCCGCGCGTGAACGGCACCCGCGCGTCGATCTGTGACTGGAAGTCACACCCCAGCATTGAGGGATCGGGGTTCGCGTCGGGGAAGCCGCCCAGCCCTGGGAGACGTACTGGCGCTGGGCGGCCCGCTCGACCTGGGCCCACGTGGTGCCGTGCTCGCGCGAACGCCGTCCGCTCCACACGCCGTACACGTTGTCGGCCGGGTTGGTGCGGGTGAACGCGGTCGGGCAGTTGGCTCCAGGTGCGCCGGCCGTGCCGGCGACCGACGTGGTGAGCAGCTTCGACGGCGCGAACGGCTCGAGCCCCTCACGCCGGATCTGCCCGGGGAACCGGGTGGGGTCGCCGGCTGCGTAGTAGGCCTCGATCGCGAGCAGCGCCGCCTCCTGGTGACCTCCGTGGTTGCCGGGGCTGGGCGCCGGGTTCATCGTCATCAGCACCTCCGGCGTGGTCTGACGGATGACCCGCACCAGCCGCCCGAGGGTCTCGTTGGCCCGCCACGCCTTCTGGTGCAGCGGCGCGCTGACCGAGTAGTAGAAGTCGACCTTGTCGAGGTTGT
Organism: uncultured Actinomycetota bacterium; assembly: GCA_963825985.1. GTDB lineage: Bacteria > Actinomycetota > Actinomycetes > Propionibacteriales > Nocardioidaceae > Nocardioides. The sequence continues at coordinate 38,998 of CAWGVK010000013.1, forward strand.
AGACGTCGGTGACCCCGGCGCCGCCGACGGCGTTGCGCTCCTCGGCCTCGCGGATCAGGCCGAGCGCCGGGCCCTCCTCGGTGCCCACCGCATTGCCGCCGCCCTCGCCGCGGGTGACGGTCACCACGCCGGTGCGCGCGCCGTACCGCTCGGCCCACTCGCCGAAGACCGACAGCCGTCCGGCCTCGTCGTCGGGATGGGCGCCGACGTACATCACGTCGAGGTCGGACGGCGACGACGGGGCCGCGGCCCGCTGGTCGGCGGCGGGCGCGGCCGACGCTGCGGAGGCCTGCGGTGGCGCGGAGAACGCCGATAGTGCGAGCAGCGCGGTGCCGACGAAGGCGACACCGCCCCGGGCTCGCCGGTGGACGGGGGCGTGAGGGTGTCCGTGGGATGACATACGAGCGTGCTCCTCGGGGTCAGGGCAGGCGGCGGGTCTGGACGGCGGACCAGGTCCTGGGTGTCAGCAAGTCTCGCCCATCTGATCGATTCCGCGCAAGCATGAGCACGGACGATCATCGAATCTCGTCGCGACCTCGCCGTCCGAGCCCAGTGAGGCCTCGTCGTCGCTGCTCAGCCGCGGTCTGAGCGAAGTTGCGCGTTTCGTTCGCGCCGCCACTCGTACGGCGTCGTGGTGGTCACCTTGACCAGGCCCGAGCGCTCCAGGATCGGTCGCGAGTACTCCGTCGAGTCGCTGTTGACCAGCGTCCGGCCCCGACGCAGCGCCGACTGCGCGCGCGCCGCGGTGAGCGCCCGGTAGATGCCGCGGCCGCGCCACGGCGCGAGGGTCGCCCCGCCCCAGAGCCCCGCGAAGTCGGAGTCGGCGACCGGCTCGAGCCGACCGCACGAGACCATCTCGCCGTCCACCTCGGCGACCCACAGCTCCATGTCGTCCTTGCCCAGCGCCAGCCGCCGCAGCAGCGCGTCGGCCATGCCCGGCGACGGCTCACCGAAGGCGACGTCGGCCAGCTCGCACATCCGGCGGACGTCGTCGGGCTCGCTGACCCGGCGCATGCTCACGCCGTCCGGCGTCGGGACCGGCACGGCAAGGTCCTCGGTGCGCCCGATCATCACCGACTCGGGCTCGTCGGGCACGAAGCCGTGCTCGACGAGGTGGTCGTGCAGGCCGGGTGCGTGGTCGTGCCCGCGGGTCTTCCACTCGACCCGCTCGATCACCTCGTTGCTCCGGTAGTGCTCCAGCGTCTCGGCCACCAGGACGCGCAGCTCGTCGCTCGAGCGGCCGCCGAGGTCGTGGTAGGTCACGAACCCGCGCCCGCCTGCGAACCGTCCCCACACCAGCGGGCCGTGCCGGTCCAGGTGCTCGGCCGACGGAAGCTCGGCGGCTCCTCTCAGCTGGTCGTCGTAGGCGGTGAGGAGGGCGGCGAGATCGGGCACGCCGGCAGCCTGCCCATCGGTGATCGCGACGGCAACCGGTTTCGACACGGGCGTGACCGTAGGCTCGCGGCTGTGAGTGAGGTCGTGACCGTCAGCCTGCGCGAGCCCGCCCATCGGGTCAGCCCCCGCGCCCGGGTGATGTGGGTGCTGAGCGCGGCCATCGAGGGTCTGGTCGCGCTGGTCGCCCTGGCGGTCGCCGTCCTCGCCTGGGACGTGCCGTGGTGGACCCTGGCCCTGCTCGCGGCCGTCGTGCTCGCGTGGGTCGCGGTGGTGCCGCAGTGGCGCTACCTCGTGCACCGCTGGGAGACCACCCAGACGGCGGTCTACACGCAGACCGGCTGGTGGGCGCGCGAGCGCCGGATCGCACCGATGAGCCGGATCCAGACCGTCGACTACGCCGAGGGCCCGATCGCCAGGCTCTTCAGGCTGGCCAGCGTCACCGTGACCACCGCCTCGGCCGCCGGGGCCCTGAGCATCGACGGCCTCGACCGCGACGTCGCGCGCCGGCTCGTCGACGACCTGACCCGCCAGGCCGACGCCGTCGAGGGCGACGCCACGTGACCGAGGCGCCGCAGCAGACCGCGCCGTCCGGGCTCGACGGCGAGCAGGCCTGGCACCGGCTCGACCCGCGGATGCTGCTCGTGCACCCGATCCGCGAGGTGATCCGCTTCATCGTCCCGCTGCTGGCCTTCTTCGTCGCCGGGACGGCGACCGAGCGGTGGTGGCAGTACCTGTTCGTGGTGGTGCCGATCGGCCTCGGACTCGCCCGCTACCTCACCACCAGCTACCGGATCGCGGCCGGCCGCGTCGAGCTGCGCCGCGGCCTGCTCAGCCGGCACGTGCTCTCGACCCCGCTCGACCGGGTGCGCACCGTCGACCTCACCTCCTCTCCCCTGCACCGCCTGCTCGGTCTGACCACCGTGCGCATCGGCACCGGCCAGGCGCAGACCGAGGACGGCGAGAAGCTCGACCTCGACGGCCTCCCGGCGGCCCGGGCGCGCGAGCTGCGCGGCGAGCTGCTGCGCGCCACGCCCGCGGCGACGTCAGAGGAGCAGCACCCACCCGCGGGACCTCTGGTCGAGTTCGACCTGGCCTGGCTGCGGTTCGCCCCGTTCACCGCGACCGGCCTGATCGTCGTCGCCGCCGTCTTCGGTGGTCTCAGCCAGCTCTTCAACACCCTCGACCTCTGGGACGACGTGCACCCCGACGCCCTGCCCGTGCCCTCGCTCGTCGGCATCGTGCTGGCCGCCCTGGGGCTGATGGTCACCGTGGTCGCGCTGTCGGTCGTCGGCTACCTCGTCACGAACGGCGGCTTCCGCCTCACCCGCGACGCCGGCTCGTGGCACGTGCGCCGCGGCCTGCTCACCACCCGCGAGACCAGCATCGACGAGGACCGCCTCGCCGGCGTGGCGATCGGCGAGCCCCTCGCCCTGCGCCTCGCGCGCGGCCGGCACCTCCAGGCCATCGTGACCGGCGTCAACCGGAGCGAGCAGGGCAGCTCGACGCTGGTGCCGCCGTCCGACGCCGACATCTCGCCCCGGGTCGCCGGCATCCTGCTGGGCACGGGCGAGCCGGTCGAGGTCGACCTCGTCGACCACGGACCGGCTGCCGCCCGCCGGCGCTGGACCCGCGCCCTGATCCCGAGCGTCCTGGCCCCCGCGGCCGCCCTCGTCATCCTGGTCGTCGGCGGCCCGTGGTGGCCGTTCCTGCTGGCCGTGGCCGTCGTCGCGCTCGCCGCCGGCCTCGCCGTCGACCGGATCGCCGGCCTGGGCCACGCGCTCAGCGGCGGGTACGTCGTCGCCCGCTCCGGCAGTCTGACCCGCAAGCGCGAGGTGCTGGCCGTCGACCACGTGATCGGCTGGAACCTGCACGACACCTGGTTCCAGCGCCGCACCGGTCTGACCACGCTCGTCGCCACCACCGCGGGCGGCGGCGGGTCGGTCACCGTCCTCGACGTCCCCGAGGCCGACGCCGTCCGGCTGGCCGACGAGGCGTTGCCCGGTCTGGTGGCGCAGTTCCGCTCGTGAGACCGGCAACATCGAGGACACACCGCGCCACTAGGTTTGCCCGCATGTTCTCGAAGGTGCTGGTGGCCAACCGTGGCGAGATCGCGATCCGGGCGTTGCGTGCTGCCTACGAGGTCGGGGCCCGCACGGTGGCCGTCTTCCCCCACGAGGACCGCTGGTCCGAGCACCGGCTCAAGGCCGACGAGGCCTACGAGATCGGCGAGCGCGGACACCCGGTTCGGGCCTACCTCGACCCCGAGGCCATCGTCGCGGTCGCGGTCAAGGCCGGTGCGGACGCCGTCTACCCGGGCTACGGCTTCCTCTCCGAGAACCCGGCGCTGGCCGAGGCGTGCGCCAACGCCGGCATCACCTTCGTCGGCCCGACCTCCGACGTCCTCGAGCTGACCGGCAACAAGGCCCGCGCGATCGCCGCAGCGAAGGCCGCCGGCGTCCCGACCCTGGCCAGCGTCGAGCCGGGCACGGACGTCGAGACGCTCGTCGCCGCCACCGACGGGATGCCGTACCCCCTGTTCGTCAAGGCCGTCGCGGGTGGCGGCGGTCGGGGCATGCGCCGCGTCGACGACCCGAAGGACCTCCGCGAGGCCGTCGAGACCTGCATGCGCGAGGGCGAGGGCGCCTTCGGCGACCCGACCGTCTTCATCGAGCAGGCCGTGGTCGAGCCCCGTCACATCGAGGTGCAGATCCTCGCCGACGCCGAGGGCGACGTGATCCACCTCTTCGAGCGCGACTGCTCGGTGCAGCGCCGTCACCAGAAGGTCGTCGAGATCGCCCCGGCCCCCAACCTCGACCCCGCGATCCGGGAGCGGATGTGCGCCGACGCCGTGCGCTTCGCCGAGGAGATCGGCTACCGCAACGCCGGCACGGTCGAGTTCCTGCTCGACCCGGACGGCAACTACGTCTTCATCGAGATGAACCCGCGGATCCAGGTCGAGCACACGGTCACCGAGGAGGTCACCGACGTCGACCTGGTGCAGGCGCAGCTGCGGATCGCCTCCGGCGAGACCCTGGCCGACCTGGGGCTGTCGCAGGACACCGTGCAGCTGCGCGGCGCCGCCCTGCAGTGCCGGATCACCACCGAGGACCCCGCCAACAACTTCCGCCCCGACACCGGCGTGATCACGACGTACCGCTCCCCCGGTGGCGGCGGCGTCCGCCTCGACGGTGGCACCGTCTACACCGGCGCCGAGGTCTCGGCCCACTTCGACTCGATGCTGGCCAAGCTGACCTGTCGCGGCCGCACGTTCGAGAAGGCCGTCGAGAAGGCCCGCCGGGCGGTGGCGGAGTTCCGCATCCGCGGCGTCTCCACCAACATCCCGTTCCTGCAGGCGCTGCTCGACGACCCCGACTTCGCGGCCGGCAACGTGACCACGTCGTTCATCGAGACCCACCCCCAGCTGCTGAGCGCGCGCAGCTCGGGCGACCGCGGCACCAAGCTGCTCACCTACCTGGCCGACGTCACCGTCAACCAGCCGCACGGGCCGGCCCCGGCCAGCATCGACCCCGCGAGCAAGCTGCCCGACGTCAACCTCGACGTGCCCGCCCCCGACGGCAGCCGGCAGCTGCTGGTCGAGGTCGGCCCCGAGGAGTTCGCGCGACGGCTGCGCGCCCAGAACGACGTCGCCGTCACCGACACCACGTTCCGCGACGCCCACCAGTCGCTGCTCGCCACCCGGGTCCGCACCCGCGACCTGCTCGCCGTCGCCGGTCACGTCGCCCGCACCACGCCCCAGCTGTGGTCGCTGGAGGCCTGGGGCGGCGCGACGTACGACGTGGCGCTGCGCTTCCTCTCCGAGGACCCGTGGGAGCGGCTGACCGCACTGCGCCAGGCCGTGCCCAACGTCTGCCTGCAGATGCTGCTGCGCGGCCGCAACACGGTCGGCTACACGCCGTACCCGACCGAGGTCACCGCCGCCTTCGTCGAGGAGGCGGCCGCGACCGGCATCGACGTGTTCCGCATCTTCGACGCCCTCAACGACATCGAGCAGATGCGGCCCGCCATCGAGGCCGTGCGCGCCACCGGCACCAGCGTGGCCGAGGTGGCGCTCTGCTACACCGGCGACCTGTCGAGCCCCGACGAGACGCTGTACACGCTCGACTACTACCTCGGCCTCGCCGAGCGGATCGTCGACGCCGGCGCCCACGTGCTCGCCATCAAGGACATGGCCGGCCTGCTCCGCGCGCCCGCCGCCCGCACGCTCGTCACCGCCCTGCGCGAGCGCTTCGACCTGCCCGTGCACCTGCACACCCACGACACGCCCGGCGGCCAGCTGGCCACGCTGCTCGCCGCGATCGACGCCGGGGTGGACGCCGTCGACGCGGCCTGCGCGTCGATGGCCGGCACCACCTCGCAGCCCGCCCTGTCGGCGCTGGTCTCGGCCACCGACCACTCGCCCCGCGAGACCGGGCTCTCGCTGGCCGCCGTCAACGCGCTCGAGCCCTACTGGGAGGCGACCCGACGCGTCTACGCGCCGTTCGAGTCGGGTCTGCCCTCGCCCACCGGCCGCGTCTACCGCCACGAGATCCCCGGCGGACAGCTCTCCAACCTCCGCCAGCAGGCCATCGCGCTGGGCCTGGGCGAGAAGTTCGAGCAGGTCGAGGACATGTACGCCGCCGCCAACGACATCCTCGGCAACATCGTCAAGGTGACGCCGTCGTCGAAGGTGGTCGGCGACCTCGCGCTGTCGCTGGTCGGCATCGGCGCCGACCCGGCGGAGTTCGCCGCCGACCCGGCCAAGTTCGACGTCCCCGACTCGGTGATCGGCTTCCTCAACGGCGAGCTGGGCGACCCACCCGGCGGCTGGCCCGAGCCGTTCCGCACCAAGGCGCTCGAGGGCCGCACCTACACGCCGCCCGCCGAGGAGATCACCGAGGAGCAGGCGGCCGGCCTGGCCGGCGGGTCGCCGTCGCGCCGCCGCACGCTCAACCAGCTGCTCTTCCCCGGCCCCACGCAGGAGTTCGACGAGGCCCGGCAGACCTACGGCGACATCTCGGTCCTGCCCACGCTCGACTACCTCTACGGCCTGCAGCAGGGAGAGGTGCACGAGGTCGAGCTGGACGCCGGCGTCACCCTGCTCCTCGGCCTCCAGGCCATCAGCGAGCCCGACGAGCGTGGCTACCGCACGGTGATGACCACCATCAACGGCCAGATGCGCCCGCTCTCGGTGCGTGACCGCGACGTCGCCTCCGAGGTCGCCGTCGCCGAGAAGGCCGACACCTCGAAGCAGGGCCACGTCGCGGCGCCGTACCAGGGCGTCGTGACGGTGGTGGTCGCCGAGGGCGACAGCGTCGAGGCCGGCCAGACGGTCGCCACGATCGAGGCGATGAAGATGGAGGCCTCGATCACCGCGCCGGCCGCCGGCACCGTCGAGCGGCTCGCCGTCTCGGGCACGCAGTCGGTCGACGGCGGCGACCTGGTGCTGGTCCTGGGCTGAGGGCTGGCCTGATCCGGCCGCGCCGGGGGCCCGATCGGCGGTCGGGTCAGCCGACCCTGAACATCGTCGACCGCAGCCCGAACCAGGAGCGGAACGAGTCGCCGCTGATCGTGGTGGAGGCCTTCGAGCCCGTGATCCGGACGGTCACGACCCTGCCGCCGTAGCGCCCGTTGCCGTCGCGACGGAGCACCTTCACCGTGCGGAAGGTCCCGATCGCCGGTAGTGCGCGCTGGATCTCGGCGGCGGTGACGGTGTCCTTCCAGTTGCGGTAGGCGGTGTCGTAGGGGTCCTTCTTGGCGGGCAGGTAGCCGAACGAGCCGGCGGCGGTGAAGCCACCGTTGCTCGCCGAGAACTGGGTGAACGCGGGCTTCCCGGCCTTGGTGAGCACCTGCCGGCGGGTGGCGTCGATCGCCTGGTTGGTGCTCGCGACCTCGTCGGTGGCGCCGCCGTAGACCTGGCACGACGTGGTGTCACAGATCTGGTAGTGCCGGCCCTTCGGCGCCGCCGCCCGCTCGAACGCCGCGTAGGTGCGAGCCGCGACCGACTGCGCGCGCAGCGCGGCCGGCTTCCACGACGTGTACACCTCGCGCGGCACGACGCCCTTGAGGTAGCTGTCGAGCGGCAGCACGTTGACCGTGTCGCGCCTGGCCGGAGCCGACGAGGGTGCCGCCGAGCGGAGCACGCCGCGGTAGGCGCGTCGCTCGGACGGCGTCACCAGGGTGATCGGCCGCCCGCCGGCGGTGAACTCGGCCTGCCCCGGCAGGGTGCGCAGCGTCTTCCACCCGCGGCCCGCACCCTTCCAGGCGATGGCGCTGCGTCGTCCGCCGCCGGCCGCGGTGATCCGCCACAGCCGGGCCTTGCCCTGCTTGTCGAGCCGTACGGACCTGCCGCGGCTCTGGGCCCGCAGCCCCGCCCGGTCGACGACCACGACGTCGTTGGTGGTGTCGCCGGTGACCAGCACCGACACGTTGCCGGCCGAGGTGCCCCAGGCCAGGCCCGGGTAGTAGAAGCGCAGGATCCTGCGGTGGCTCAGGCCCTTCTGGGCCGCGAGCTGGGCGCCCCACTGCGAGAGCCCGTGGCCGTGGCCGTAGCCGCTCCCGACGACCTGCACCGAGGCCGGTGCCCGGCGGCCGGACGCACCGGCGTCCGCGCCCCCGTCCCCGGCGTCCGCCGGCCCCGCCGAGGCAGCCAGGGTGAGGGCACAGCAGAACACCAGGAGACGGGTCAGCACGGACTACCTCTACCTCTCAGCCGTTGAACGACGGCTGGGACTGGGCGTTGAAGACCGACAGCTTCTTCTTCGCAGCCTTCTTGGCCCACGGGGTGTTGATCTTGAACACCTCGAGCCCGCGGGTGATGTCGCTGGAGTAGACGTAGCCGTTGTACCAGTACGACGACCACGACCCGCCGATCTGCAGCTCGTCGTCGGAGATGGCCCCGCGGTCGAAGTGGGCGATCTCGCGCGGCTTGCGCGACTTGGTGAAGTCCCAGACCGACGTGCCGCCCTGGTACCAGGCCTGCACCATGATGTCGCGGCCCTTGACCGGGACCAGCGAGCCGTTGTGGGCCACGCAGTTCTCGGTGTCGGACTGCTCGCGCGGCATCTTGTAGTAGCTGCGGAACTGCAGGCGCCGGCCCTTGATGACGTTGTAGACGCCGTCGGCGCCGCGCTTGCGGCCGACCTCGTCGTTGCACTCAGCCCCGCCGCCGCCGCCGAGCTCGTCGGTGAAGACGACCTTGGTGCCGGCGTTGTTGAACGTGGCGGAGTGCCAGAACGCGAAGTTGCGGGTGTCGCTGACCCGGTCGATCACGCGCGGGCGGCCGCGCTTGCTGATGTCGAGCAGGATGCCGTCACCCATGCACGCCCCTGCGGCGAGGTCCTTCTTCGGGTACGCCGTGATGTCGTGGCAGCCGCTGGTGTCGCTGCTGTAGTCGTCGTCGGTGGTGCCGCCGCCGGGGAAGAGCACCGGCTTGCGCACCACCCGGGCGGCCTTGCCGTTCTTGGTCGGCACCTTGACGATGCTGATGGAGTCGTGCGGCTCCTGGCAGTTGGGCAGCAGGGCGTCGGGGCCGTACGACGACACGTAGACGAAGACGTTCTTGCCGTCGTGACCCGGCGCGAGCGTGTGGGTGTGCGAGCCGCAGGAGGTCTTGACCGAGGTCAGGAAGCGGGGGTTGCGCGGGTCCTTGATGCTGAACACCCGGATGCCCTCCCACGCGGTGGGGGTCGTGCCCGGCACGCTCTCGTTGGCGCAGGTGTCGTTGCTGCGGGTCGAGTCGACCGAGAGGATGAGCAGGTTGCGGTAGACCGACACGTCGTTCTGCGAACCCGGGCAGACGACGTTGGCGACCCGCTTGGGCTGCATCGGCTTCTTGATGTTGTAGACGGTGAAGCCCTGGTAGTTGCCGGCGATCGCGAAGTTGTCCTTGAACGCGAGGTCGGTGCCGAAGGCGCCGTCCTCGGCGAGCGGGCCGGCGAGTGGGACCCGCGCGACCTGGCGCATGTTGCGGCTGCGGTCGACCTGACCGCTGCGCACCGACGGGTCCGAGCGTTCGATCCCGGCGAGCTCCTGGCCCGGCAGAGTCTCCCGGTCCTCGAAGTCGCCGGTGCCGGCGGAGGCTCCGCGGCCGGGCGGGTCATCGGGGTCGGCGGTGGCGGGTGCGACCCCCACGAGGGCGGCGGTCAGAGTGATGGCGCTGGCGGCGACGAGCAGTTTCACCGAGATTCTCCTGGTCACGTTCGCTTAGGGTGCGGGGGTGGCTCTCCCGTCAAGACTTCGTGTCCGCGTCCTCGCCGGCGTGGTGCTGGTGGGGTTGCTGGTGACGGGGTGTGCTGGCGAGCAGCCTACGGGTAGTTCGGCTCCGGAGCACGGGGGTCACGCCGACCAATCCGATGACCCGTCTGATGGACACCCCGCGGGCCACGCGATGACCGACATCCCCGAGCCACCCGAGTCGGCCGACTGGAACGCCGTCGACGCGACGTACCTGACGATGATGGTGGCCCACCACCGCCAGGCCCTCGACCTCGCCGAGCTGGCCGAGACCCGCGCCGTCGACCCGCGGGTGCGCACCATCGCCGACGCGATCGACAGCAGCCAGGGCCGCGAGATCATCGTGATGGCCACCTGGCTCGTCGACCACGATCTACCCGAGCCGACGCTGGACGACGTCGAGCAGATGGCCGAGACTGGCGGCATGCCCGGCATGCTCAGCGTCGCCCAGGTCGACGACCTGGCAGCGAGCGAGGGGGCGTCCTTCGACCGGACGTTCCTCGAGGACATGATCCAGCACCACCAGGGTGCGATCGGCATGGCCCACGAAGCGGCCGCGAACGGCGAGGACGTCGTCGTCATCGACATGGCCACCGAGGTCGCCGCCGGTCAGGGCGCCGAGATCACCCGGATGCGCACGCTGCTCGAAGAGCTGCCGTGAGCCTGTTCGGCCGGCGCAAGCAGGCCCGGCTCGAGAAGACGGAGGACGAGGCGCGCTTCTTCGCCCGCCGACGCTACCTGCGCGAGGACGTCACCGTGTTCGGCGAAGAGCTGAGCGAGCTGCACGTCGACACCCTCACCGACGTCCTCGACGAGGACGCTCGCGACTACTACCGCTACGCCCTGGAGTCCTACGACCGCGCCAAGCGGGCGCTCGCCGACGCCCAGAGCCCGGCCGACCTCGACGCCGCCGTGACCGCCGTGATCGACGGTCGCCACCAGCACGCCTGCGTCGTCGCGTTGGTGGCCGGCGAGGCGACGCCGCCGAAGCTCGAGGAGTGCTTCTTCAACCCTCAGCACGGCCCGTCGGGCGCCCGGATGCGGTGGACCCCGCCCGGTGGGGTCGAGCGGGAGGTGGCGGTGTGCGCGGCCGACGCGCAACGGCTCCGGGTCGGCGAGCAGCCGAAGTCCCGCCTGGTGCGGGTCGGCGATCGACACGTTCCCCTCTACGCCGCGGGTGACCCGATCGGCGGCTACTTCCCGCCAATGATCGATGCCGAGGCGATCCGCGATGGCATCCGGCTCAACCAGGACCGGGCTGCGAGGCACGGCTGGTACTCCGACAACGGGGTCGGCGGGATCGGTGCGATCGACGGTGGCGGTGGCGGCGACGGAGGAGGCGGGGGCGGGGGCGGCGAGTAGCCCGGGCCCGAGTCCTAGACGTGGTGCAGGCGGCGGGCGGCCTCGGCGATCGAGCCGCTGACCGAGGGGTACACGGTGAACGCCTGCGCGAGCTGGTCGGCGGTCAGTGACTCGGCGACCGCGATCGAGACCGGGTGGATGAGCTCGCTGGCCCGCGGACCGACCACCACTCCCCCGACGACGATGCCCGTGCCGGGCCGGCAGAACAGCTTCACGAACCCGTCGCGGACGCCCTGCATCTTGGCCCGGGCGTTGCCGGCGAGCTGCAGCGTGACCGCCTCGGCCTGGATCTCGCCGGCGTCGACCGCCTGCTGCGACCAGCCGACGGTGGCGATCTCGGGCGCGGTGAAGACGTTGGAGGAGACCTTCTTCAGGTCGAGCGGGTGCACGGTGTCGCCGAGGAAGTGCCACATCGCGATCCGGCCCTGCATGGCGGCGACGCTGGCGAGCATCAGGACACCGGTGCAGTCGCCGGCGGCGTACACACCCCGCGCCGAGGTGCGCGAGACCCGGTCGACGCGGATGAATCCGGCGTCGTCGACGTCGACGCCGGCCCCGTCGAGGGCGAGCCGGTCGGTGTTGGGCACGGAGCCGAGGGCGAGGATGCAGTGGCTGGCCTCGACGGTGCGGCCGTCGGTGAGGGTGACCGTGACGACGTCGCCGTCGCGGGTCACCGACTCCATCCGCGACTTCGACAGCACGGTCATGCCGCGGCGCTTCGAGACCTCCTCGAGCACGAGCGAGGCGTCGGCGTCCTCACCGGGCAGCACCCGGTCGCGGCTCGAGACGAGCGTGACCGGGATGCCGAGGGCGAGGTAGGCGCTGGCGAACTCGGCGCCGGTGACGCCCGAGCCGACCACCACCAGCTCGCTGGGCACCTCGGTGAGGTCGTAGACCTGCTCCCAGGTGAGGATCCGCTCGCCGTCGGGCTGGGCGCTCGGCAGCGTGCGCGGCGCGGCTCCGGTGGCGACCAGGATCGCGTCGGCGTCGAAGGAGTCGTCGTCGGTGACCACCCGACCGGGGCCGTCGAGGCGCCCGACACCCCGGACCACCCGCACGCCTTCCTTGTCGAGGCGACCGGAGATGTCGGAGGACTGGTCGGCCGCGAGCCTCTTGACGCGGTCGTTGACCTTGGCCAGATCGACGCGGATGGTCGTGGCCGTGTCGCCCTCGTGGTCGTGGAAGTTGAGCCCGAGCTCGGCTGCCTCCGAGACCTGCGTCATCACCTCGGCGGTGGCGATCAGCGTCTTGCTCGGCACGCAGTCGGTGAGCACGGCCGAGCCGCCGATGCCGTGCGAGTCGACGACGGTGACGTCGGCGCCGAGCTGGGCGGCCACGAGCGCGGCCTCGTAGCCGCCGGGGCCGCCCCCGAGGATGACGACGCGATCGGTGCTCATGATCAAGGTTGCCTCTCGTCGTGCTGGGTTTCGACGCGCCCGACGCGACCTCGTGCCTCGGTCGCGGGGCTTGCTCTACCTCGTCTCGCCGACGCAGCGCGCTCGTGGCTCGCGCCCTGCAGCTCGCGTGATCACAGGTTGATCATGTGGCCGGCGATGCCCTCGACGGCTTCCTTCATCGCCTCCGAGAGCGTGGGGTGGGCGAACACGTTGCGGGCGACCTCGTCGGCGGTGAGGTCCCACTGCTGGGCCAGCGTCAGCGCCGGCAGCAGCTCGGTGACCTCGGGGCCGATCAGGTGGGCGCCGACGATCTCGTGGTGCTCGGAGTCGGCGATGATCTTGACGAAGCCGACGCCCTCGGCCATGCCGCGCGCCTTGCCGTTGGCCGAGAAGGGGAACTGGGAGACCTTGACGTCGTAGCCCTTCTCCTTCGCCTGCTCCTCGGTGTAGCCGAACGACGCGATCTGCGGCTGGCAGAACGTCGCCCGCGGGATCATGTCGAAGTTGATCTCGATCGTCTCGGCGTCCGCGATGGTCTCGGCGGCGACCACGCCCATCGCCTCGGCGGTGTGGGCGAGCATCAGCTTGCCGGTGACGTCGCCGATCGCGTAGACGCCGTCGACGTTGGTGCGGCCGCGGGCATCGACCGCGATCGCGCCGCGCTCGGTGAGCTCGACCCCGGCGGCGTCCAGCCCGTAGCCCTCGACGCGCGGCGCGAAGCCGAACGCCGCGAGCATCTTGTCGGCCTCGAGGACCTTCGACTCGCCACCGTCGGCCGGGCTGACGGTGACCTTCACGCCGGACCCGGTGTCCTCGACCTTCTCGACCTTGGTCGACAGCAGCACCGTGACGCCGAGCTTCTTGTACTGCTTGAGCAGCTCCTTCGACACGTCCGGGTCCTCGGTCGGGACCATCCGGTCGAGGAACTCCACGATGGTGACGTCGACACCGAAGTTCTTCATCACGTAGGCGAACTCGACGCCGATCGCGCCGGAGCCGCCGATGATGATGCTGCTCGGCAGGCTCTCGTCGAGGATCTGCTCCTCGTAGGTGACCACGTTGTCGCTCAGGCTCATGCCCGGCAGCATCCGCACCTTGGCACCGGTGGCGATGATCACGTTGTCGCCCGTGTGTGAGGTGACGTTGCCGTCGGCGTCCTTCACGTCGACGGCCTTCGGACCCGTGAGCGTGCCCCAGCCGTCGAGCTCGGTGATCTTGTTCTTCTTCATCAGGTAGTGCACGCCCTTGGCGCTGGCCTCGGCCACCTTGCGGCTGCGCTGGTGGGTCGGGCCGTAGGCCATGGTGGCGTCGCCCTCGATCCCGAACGTCTTCTTCTCGTGCGTGATGATGTGGGAGATCTCGGCGTTGCGCAGCAGCGCCTTCGACGGGATGCAGCCGACGTTGAGGCACACGCCTCCCCAGTACTTCTCCTCGACGACCGCCACGGACTTGCCGAGCTGGGCTGCGCGGATGGCGGCGACGTACCCACCGGGGCCGGCACCGAGGACGAGGACATCGAAGTGGCTCACGCCTCCAGCCTAGTGGCCTGGTCCGGGCACACCGAGCCGGGCACTACCCTGCTCTGCGTGACGCAGTACGCCGCCTACGGGAGCAACCTCGACCCGGCGCGGATGAGCGAGCGCTGCCCCCACTCGCCGCTGCAGACCACGGGCTGGCTGACCGGGTGGCGGCTCACCTTCGGCGGCGAGGAACACGGCTGGGACGGTGCCCTCCCGACCCTCGTGCAGGACCCCATCGACCAGGTGTTCGTCGCCGTCTACGACATCAGCCCCGACGACGAGTCGGCGCTCGACCAGTGGGAGCAGGCCGACTCGGGGCTCTACCGCAAGACCAAGGTGCGGGTCTCGACGATGACCGGCGAGATGGTCGTGTGGACCTACGTGCTCGACGCCTACGAGGGGGGCCTCCCCTCGGCCGTCACGCTCGGCATCCTCGCCGACGCCGCCGAGGCCGCCGACGCCCCCGCCGACTACGTCTCCCGCTTGCGCCGGCGCGACTGCCGGTCGACGGGCCTGTGACCGATCCGGTCGCCCGTCTCAGCCAGGCTCAGAGCATCCCGTCCAGCGCGGAGCGGAAGCGGTCGCGACTGTCGCCGTCGGTCTCGTCGTAGGTGTCCGCGACCTCGGCGAGCCCCTTCGCGCTGACGTCGACCGCGTCGGTTGAGTGCCGTAGCCGGGTCGCGGTGTCGTCGAAGTAGGAGTTGACCTCGCTGGCAAAGGCCCCGGCGCCGGCAACGTCACCCACGGCACGAGCCGGCAGCCGGAAGGAGCGGATCGTGGGGAGCTCGGCGTCGAGCCCGCGCTCGGCGGCCCGGAGGTCCTGCATCGACTCGCGCAACGTGGCCGTCTCGACCAGGTAGCCGGCACCCGCGTTGGGCACCTCGAAGAGATGGGTGGTGCCCCACAGGTCACGCGGGTCACCCCCCTTGGTCGGTGTCGCGTACTGCTTCGCACCCGACTCGGAGAGCCCGATCAGCCGGTTCCCGACCATGGTCAGGTTCTGCGCCATGTTGGCGATCTCGTCGCTGGAGATGACGTCGCCTTCGCTGTGGCTGTCCGGGTCGCCGTCGCGGCCAGGGTCGACCCGGACGAGGTCTCCGCGCTCCTCCCGTCCGTGCTGGACCGAGTAGGTGAACACACCGTCCCGGATCGAGACGCCGTTGACGCTCTCGGGTGTCTCGACGTAATCGCCCTCGTCGTAGTCGACCCTCCCGTCGGCATTGACGGTGACCGGGAACAGCTTCCGGGTGTCGTCCTCACCGACGTAGACCTGTCCGTCGTCGGACACCGTCACGTACGCCGACGCCGGGACCGGCGAGGAGCGGATCGCCTGGACCGGCTGACCGGTCCGGGACGCCTCCTGGATGGCGGCCAGGTCGTACACGTGCAAGGTCTTGCCACCGACGACGTAGACCCGGTTGCCGTCGACGACGGTGCCACCGGCGTGGTTCGGTGAGGCGTCGCCGGAGCCGGGCTCGCTGCGCAACGGCACCGGCTCGCCCGGCTCGCCCGTGCGCGCGTCGATCACGGTGATCTGGCTCTTGCCGTCCTTCTGGTCCCCGTCTGCTCCGTAGGAGGTGGTGAGGTAGCGACCGTCCGGGAAGCCCTCCGACTTCGGGGCGTAGCCCAGTCCCTGCGGCGTCCAGCCACCGCCGACCCCGTTCAGGTAGGAGTCGGGGATCCGGACCGACGGCAGGACGTCGTGGTCGAGGTAGAAGACGTAGTCGAGGATGGCGCCCTGCCGGGCCCACTCGCGGAACTCGGCGTCGACGTGCAGGTACTCGCTGACCGCCTTGCGGAGCTGCTTCTCGTAGTCCGACTTGAGGTCGTCGAGGGCGGCGCTGAACGTGAATCCCTCGATCAGCTTGATGAAGGCGGGCCGGTCGGCGGGCAGGGCGCGCCACTGCTCGATGATCTGGCGCGCCTCGTGCTGGGTGTCGCGGTAGAAACCGCCGAGGTAGTCGAGGACCTCGCTCGCCCGGACCAGCCGCAAGGAAGTCATCGCCGCCGACAGGTAGGCCTCGAGCCCCTGGGCCTCGAACGCCGCCCGGGCCTGGCCCGTCCACGACGGCTTGGACGCCGCCCTGACGATGGCTCGGGCATCGCGGTCGACGGACCGTGAGCAGTCGCCGGCCTCCTCACCGAGCTGCGTCATCACGCTCGGGTCGCCCGCGTCGATCCGGGCGAAGACGATCTCGGGATCCACAGAGGGCAGCCTTGCCGATGGGTGGTGGGCCAAACCCGTCGCGGGGGTGAGCGGGTCAGGTGGTGACGGGACTCTCCTCGGGACGGCGCAGCGGCGAGGTCCAGGCGACCACGACCCCGACGACCGCCACCGCGGCCATCGCCTCGAGGGTCGGCAGCAGTCCGATCCACGACACGAGCGCACCGGCCAGGAAGGCGCCGCCGGTCCAGCCCAGGCCCCACGCGAGCATCCGGCCGGCGGTGTTGACGCGGCTGAGCAGCTCCTCCGGGGTGACCTGTTGGCGGTAGGTGATCGAGTTGACCACCACCAGCGTGTACGAGACCGACCACAGCGCCAGGCCGGCCGCGCCCTGCCACCACGTGCTCGCCAGCGGGACGACGAGCCCGAGCGTCACCGAGAACGGCAACGCGAGCAGGGTGATCCGCGCCGCCGCGACCCGGCGCAGCAGCCGCGGCAGGGCCAGGGAGGCGGCGATGCCCCCGACCGCCCACGCACCGAACACCACGCCGAAGCGCCAGCCCTCGGTACCGGCGTCCAGCTGGCGGTCGATCCACACGACCTGCAGCGCCACGAAGCCGCCGCCGGCCACGCACTGCACGAACCCGACGATCGTCATGGTGCGCACGCCGGGGTGCCCGACCAGGAAGCGCAGCCCGACCCCGATGTCGCGACCCACCTGGCCCAGCGAGAACGGCGGCCGCTCCCGGGCGGCGTCGTGCATCGGACGGGTGATCGTGGCCAGCAGCGCCGCCGACGCCGCGAAGGTGAGGGCGTCGAAGACGAGCAGCGTCGAGGGGTGCACGAACGCCAGCACCAGGCCCACCACCGACGGCATCAGCACCTCGTTGACGCCCTGCGCAGCGCTGCTGATCGCATTGGCCTCGCCGATCCGTTCCCGGCCGACCAGCGTCGGGATGGCGCCGAAGACGGCACCGTCGAAGAAGACGCCGATGCTCGGGCCCAGGAAGGCCACGGCCAGCACGTGCGGCACGGTCACCGACCCCAGCCAGTGCGCGAGGGGCAGCGTCACCAGCAGGCCGGTCGAGAGCACGTCGGCCACGACCATCACCCGGCGCCGGTCCCACCGGTCGGCCAGCGCGCCCGACACCAACCCGAACAGCGCGTACGGCGCGGCCTCGCAGGCGGCCACCAGCGCGGTCAGCGACGCGGAGTCGCTGATCCGGTAGACCAGGATGGGCAGCGCGACCAGCGTGACGATGTTGCCCGCACCCGACAGCACACGGGCGGCGAGGTACCGCACGAACTGCGGGTCGCCCAGGACCGACTCATGCGGCTCGGTGCCGCTCACGGCAGTCCGTGGACCTGCACGGACTGGCCGTCGGGGTCGGTGAGGTCGAGGAACGAGCCGAACTCCTCGTCGTGCCGGACGACGACCAGCCCGGCCGCCTCCACCCGCGTCTGCACGACGTCGACGTCGACGACGGCGAGGGTCAGGTGCACCGCGGCCCCGTCACCGACGACCGGCAGGTCGTCGTACCCGTGGTGCACACCCACCCAGCCGTGACCGTCAGCCGCGTAGGTCGCGTAGCCGCCGGGCTCGGGAGCTCCCGTCAGCCCCCACGCAGCCAGGAACGCGTGGTAGCCGGGTGCGTCGTCGGTGAAGCGCACCGGCACCACCCCGGGTGCCCCATCGGTGGCACCGACCGGGTGCCGCAGGTAGCCGTACAGGTCGCCGTGCTGCTCGTCGGCCACGACCGTGCGGCCGAGGGGATCGGTCACCGACAGGGCCCGTCCGTACGCCTCGTCGTACACCGCCACGTCCGCGAACCCGGCGGCCACCAGGCCGACGGCCGCCGCGTCGGCGTCCGCGACCTCGAACGAGAGCCTGGTCTCGCCTGCCATGCCGCCCTCGTCGCTCGTCGCGGCGTCGTGCAACGCGACCAGCCCGGCTCCGCCGGCGAGGTCGAGCCAGCCACCGTGCCGCGACTCGATGCGGGGGTGCAGGCCCAGCAGCACGAGGAAGTCACGCATGGCAGCCAGGTCGTCGGTGAAGCGGATCGGGCGAACGACGAGGCTCATGGCTTCTCCTGCGGCTGCTCGGCGAGGTAGCGGGTGAGGGCGTGCTCGACCAGCGCGGACAGGCTGACCTGGTCGTCGATGGCGCGGTGCTTGAGGGCGCGCACGAGCTCGCGTGGGAGATACACGTTGAACTGGCTCTTGCCGTCCCTCTCGATCGCCACACTAGAATGCTAGCAACCTAGTGTCCTGCCCGTCCAGAGTCGTGCCGAGTCGTCCAGAGTCGTCCAGGGCCGTCCACAGCTCGACCCATCTCCTAGAGTCACGCCTGTGACCGACCAGACCCCTCAGGACCTCGCGACCGAGGCCGCCGCTCGCCTCGCCGACCTCACCGGCGTCCCCACCCACGACGTCGCCCTGGTGCTCGGCAGCGGCTGGCTGCCGGCCGTCGACGCGCTGGGCACCGCGACCGCCGAGATCGCCACCACCGACCTGCCGGGCTTCTCCGCCGCGGCGGTCGCCGGGCACGCGGGCAAGATCCGCTCCGTGCGCTCCGGCGAGCGGAACCTGCTGGTCTTCCTCAGTCGCACGCACTACTACGAGGGCAAGGGCGTCGCGGCGGTCGTCCACGGTGTCCGCACCGCGGCCGCCGCCGGGTGTCGCACGATCGTGCTCACCAACGGCTGCGGCGGGCTCAGGGAGACCTGGACGCCGGGCACGCCGGTGCTCATCCGCGACCACATCAACCTGACCGCGACGTCCCCCATCGAGGGCGCCAACTTCGTCGACCTCACCGACCTCTACTCCAGCCGGCTCCGCGCGCTGTGCCGCGAGGTCGACCCGAGCCTCGACGAGGGCGTCTACGTGCAATTCCCCGGCCCCCACTACGAGACGCCCGCCGAGATCGGCATGGTCCGCGCCATCGGCGGCGACCTGGTGGGCATGAGCACCACGCTCGAGGCGATCGCGGCCCGTGAGGCCGGCCTCGAGGTGCTCGGCATCAGCCTGGTGACCAACCTCGCCGCCGGCATCAGCGGCGAGCCGCTCGACCACCAGGAGGTCCTGGACGCCGGCCGCGCCGCCGCCTCACGGATGGGCGACCTCCTGGGACGGATCGTCCCCCGCATCTGAGCGAGGTCCACGACCCGGGTTGACCCTGGAGCCGACTCCAAGGTCTGATGGGACGATGACCGGACTGACCATCGCCGAGGCCGCCGCGCGGGTCGGGCTCACCGCCGACACGCTGCGCTACTACGAGAAGGACGGCCTGCTGCTGCGCCCGGTCGGGCGGGCGAGCAGCGGCCACCGCCGCTACCGCCCCGATGACCTCCGCTGGATCGAGCTGGTCACCCGCCTGCGCTCCACGGGCATGGCCATCCGCGACGTACGCCGCTATGCCGACCTGGTGCGTGCGGGCAGCGGCAACGAGGACGCCCGCCTCGAGCTGCTGCGCGAGCACCGGCGCACCGTGCTCGCCCAGCTCGCCGAGGTGCAGGAGCACCTCGGGGCGATCGACCACAAGATCGGCATCTACACCGACGCCCTCGAGCAGCGCGACGCCGGCGCGGCCTGACGGACTTGACCTGGAGCGCGCTCCAAGCGATTGACTGGAAGACATGACTCTCCAGCAACGCACGCTCGGCACCTCCTCCCCGCTCACCGTCTCGGCCCTCGGCCTCGGCTGCATGGGCATGTCGGAGTACTACGGCAGTCCCGACGAGGCGTCGGGCATCGCGACCATCCACCGCGCCCTCGACCTCGGCGTGACGTTCTTCGACACCGCCGACATGTACGGCCCGTTCACCAACGAGCAGCTCGTCGGCAAGGCGCTCTCGGGACGGCGTGACGAGGTCGTGCTCGCCACCAAGTTCGGCAACGAGCGACTGCCCG
The DNA here is from genome assembly GCA_963825985.1 of uncultured Actinomycetota bacterium. Lineage (GTDB taxonomy): Bacteria > Actinomycetota > Actinomycetes > Propionibacteriales > Nocardioidaceae > Nocardioides. Next base: position 58,977 of record CAWGVK010000013.1, read on the forward strand.
ACGGCACCCGGGTCGGCATCAACGGCAAGCCCGAGTACGTCCGCTCCGCGTGCGACGCGTCGCTCCAGCGGCTGGGCGTCGACCACATCGACCTCTACTACCAGCACCGCGTCGACCAGACGGTCCCGATCGAGGAGACCGTCGGCGCGATGAAGGAGCTCGTCGACGCCGGCAAGGTGCGCCACCTCGGCCTCTCCGAGGCCTCGGCGGCCAACATCCGCAAGGCGCACGCCACCGCCACGATCACGGCGCTGCAGACGGAGTACTCCCTGTTCACCCGCGACCTCGAGGCCGAGATCCTGCCGACGATCCGTGAGCTCGGCATCGGCCTGGTGCCCTACTCGCCGCTGGGCCGCGGCATCCTCACCGGCACCATCGCCCCTGGCACGTTGTCGGCCGACGACTCGCGCTCCTCCGCCTACTTCCCACGCCTCAACGGCGAGGGCCTGGAGGCCAACCTGCGCCTGGTCGAGCGGGTGCGCGACCTCGCCACCGAGAAGGGGTGCACGCCCGGCCAGCTCGCGCTCGCGTGGGTGCTCGCCCAGGGCGACGACGTCGCCCCGATCCCGGGCACGAAGCGCGTGAAGTACCTCGAGGAGAACGTCGCGGCCGCCGACGTCGTGCTCACCGACGGCGACCTCGAGGCCATCGAGGACGCCGTCCCTGCCGACGCCGTCGTCGGCGACCGGTACGGCGACATGAGCTCGATCGACTCCTGATCGTCGCTCGAGGAGGCCGGACAAGGCCCTCACGAGACCACCCGATCGTCGGTCGAGGAGGCCGGCCACGGCCGTCACGAGACCACCCGACGTCGTCGAGGAGGCCGGCCACGGCCGTCACGAGACGACCCGATCGTCGCTCGAGGAGGCCGGCCACGGCCGTCACGAGACCACCCGATCGTCGGTCGAGGAGGCCGGCCACGACCGTCACGAGACCACCACTTCGTCGCTCGAGGAGGCCGGCCACGGCCGTCACGAGACCACCCGATCGTCGCTCGAGAAGGCCGGCCACGACCGTCACGAGACCACCCGATCGTCGCTCGAGGAGGCCGGCCACGGCCGTCACGAGACCACCCGATCGTCGCTCGAGGAGGCCGGCCACGGCCGTCACGAGACCACCCGATCGTCGCTCGAGGAGGCCGGCCACGGCCATCACGAGACCACCGATCGTCGCTCGAGGAGGCCGGCCACGACCGTCACGAGACCACCAGATCGTCGCTCGAGGAGGCCGGCCACGACCGTCACGAGACCACCCGATCGTCGCTCGAGGAGGCCGGCCACGGCCATCACGAGACCACCACTTCGTCGGTCGAGGAGGCCGGCCACGGCCATCACGAGACCACCCGATCGTCGGTCGAGGAGGCCGGCCACGGCCGTCACGAGACCACCCGATCGTCGGTCGAGGAGGCCGGCCACGGCCGTCACGAGACCACCCACGCACCGCCTGTCGACTCGTGACGGTTCCTAGCGGAACCTCCTCGACCTGCGAGGGAGCGCCTCCTCAACCGCCGAGGTGATCGAGGCGGCGGGCCAGCTGCTCGTGCGCCCGGGCCGCCTGACGGCGGACGGTCGCGTCGCCGTCGTCGAGAGCCGCCTCGACGACGGCCACGTGCTCGGTGTCGCCCATGACGGCGAGACACCGCATGGCCTGCGCACGCACCCGCGGCAGCTCGTGGGCAGCCAGGAGCGCGGCGCCGTCGCCGGTGCCCGCGACCTCGTGGCGGGTGGCGACCTTGAGACACATCTCGGCGGGCCGGTAGTGCTCGTCGGCCAGACCGGCGACGATCGACGGGGTCGCACTGTCGTGCCACACGTGCAGCAGGCCGCGCGCGCCCCACGACCGCACCCAGTAGTCACGCCACTTCTCGTGGTCGAACACGTCGTCGCCGGGCTGCCAGTCGGCGTTGGTGAGGCCGCGCAGCTCGTCGACGTAGCGCTCGCGGGGCGCCCCCGCGAGCAGGTCGCGGCACACGGACACGAACGCCGGGAGACCGATCCGGTCGGCGAGCCCGACGATCCGCTGGGACACGGGCTCCCGGTCGCTCATGCCGATACCTTTCCCCACATGAGTCCCAACGTCGACGTCCTGCTCGAACGCGCGCGCGCCTGGGCCGCCGAGGATCCCGACGACCACACACGAGCCGAGCTCGAGCAGGTCGTCGCTGCGGCCGCGGCCGGAGACGCCGCGGCGAGCGCCGACCTCGCCGACCGGTTCAACGGCACCCTCGAGTTCGGGACGGCGGGCCTGCGCGGCGCGCTCGGCGCCGGGCCGAACCGGATGAACCGGGTCGTCGTGCTGCGAGCGGCGGCCGGGCTGGCGGCGTACCTCACGTCGCAGGCAGGGTCGGGCCCGGTGGGCCGCACGCCTCGGTCGTGATCGGGTACGACGCCCGCCACAACTCCGACGTGTTCGCCCGCGACACCGCCGAGGTGATGACCGGCGCCGGCTTCACCGCCTGGGTGATGCCGCGGCCGCTGCCGACGCCGATCCTCGCGTTCGCGATCCGCGAGCTCGGCTGCGTCGCCGGGATCATGGTGACCGCGAGCCACAACCCGCCGCAGGACAACGGCTACAAGGTCTACCTCGGCGACGGCAGCCAGATCGTGTCGCCGGCCGACACCGAGATCGCCCGGCACGATCGGCCGCGTCGGCCGGCTGGCCGACATCGCCCGCGGGAGCGGCGGCACGGTGCTCGGCGAGGACATCGTCGACCACTACCTCGACACCGTCGCCGGGCTGGCCGGCGACGGCCCCCGCGACCTCGCCATCGTCTACACGCCGTTGCACGGCGTCGGCGGCACATCGGTGGTGCAGGTGCTCGAGACCGCGGGCTTCACCGCGCCGCAGGTCGTCGAGCAGCAGGAGCAGCCCGACCCCGACTTCCCGACCGTCGGCTTCCCCAACCCCGAGGAGCCGGGCGCGATGGACCTCGCGCTCGCCCTCGCCGAGCGCACGAACGCCGACCTCGTGGTCGCCAACGACCCGGACGCCGACAGGTGCGCGGTCGCCGTCCCCGGGCTGCACGGGTGGCAGATGCTCAGCGGCGACGAGGTCGGCGCGCTGCTGGCCCACCACCTCATCACGACCGGCCACACCGGCACCTTCGCCACCTCGATCGTCTCCTCCTCGCTGCTCGGCAAGCTGGCCGCGGCCGCCGGGCAGCCGTACGTCGAGACCCTCACCGGCTTCAAGTGGATCAGCCGCGCCGAGGGGCTGGTGTTCGGCTACGAGGAGGCGCTCGGCTACTGCGTCGACCCCGAGCACGTGCGCGACAAGGACGGCATCTCGGCGCTGGTGCTGCTGTGCGAGCTCGCGGCCCGGCTCAAGGACGAGGGTCGTGGCCTGATCGACCTGCTCGACGACATCGCCGTCGAGCACGGCCTGCACGCCACCGGGCAGGTCTCGGCCCGGGTCGACGACCTCAGCCTGATCGCCGCCGCGATGCAGCGGCTGCGTGACCACCCGCCTACCCGGCTCGGCGGCCTCGACGTCCTGGACGCCGACGACCTCAGCGAGGGCTCGGAGAGCCTGCCGCCGACCGACGGGCTGCGGTACCGGCTGGCCGACGGTGCCCGGGTGATCGTGCGCCCGAGCGGCACCGAGCCGAAGGTGAAGTGCTACCTCGAGGCGGTGGTGCCGGTCGAGCCGGACGGCGGCGTCGCCGCGGCCCGGATCGTGGGCGCCGGTCGCCTCGACGCGTTGGGCGCCGACATCCGCGCCGCCGCGGGGCTGTGACGGGAGCGGCTCAGACCACCACGAGGACGACGAACGCCAGCGCGGACGCCGCGAGCACCGCGATCTCGGGGAGGGCCGGTGCCCGCTCGACCTGCGTGGCCAGGGCCTCCTGCTCCGGCGAGTAGAGCTTGACCCCCTGCTGGTCGCGCGCGCTGTCGACCAGGGTGCGGATGCGTTCCTCGACGAACAGGCCGTAGGACTCCTCGGCGAGGCGGGCGGGATTCCCCTCCGTCGCCACGTCGGACCCGTGTCCGGGCCGGCCGTCCTTGATGATCTGGCGGCGGCTGCGGCCCACCGCGGGTGAGGTGTAGCGCTTCTCGCCGGCCCGCACCGCGAGCACCTGCCGGACCACGACCTCCTCGATCGCCGCCAGCGGGATGCGGACGTCGGCGACCATGTTGCGCATGACCAGCACGTCGCGCTCGACCGCGACGGCCGGGCGCAGCAGGGCGGCCCACGAAGGGTCGCGAAGAAGACGGCCATGGCGACGACCCACCAGGCGATGCCGCCCTCGGTGTCGAGGATCGCCAGCACCGCCACGCCTGCCGAGATCGCGAGCGCCAGCAGGCCGAACGCACGACCGCTCGTCGGCGGGAACCGTTCCACGTCGCTGTCGTCGTCCATCCCCGCAGGATAGGCGCGTCGGCGGCCCCCACCATAGGAGTCTCCTCCTGGTTGACGACCCCTATGCTGATCCAATGCCCACGCTCGCCACGGACTTCTCCGACGTCACCAGGTCCGAGGCGTCGCTCCGACGGTTCCTGCACGGCCTGCCCGGCGTCGACCAGGTCGGCGCCGAGGCCCGCGCGGCCTCGCTCGCGACCCGGTCGATCAAGACCACGGCCAAGGCCCAAGCGCTCGACCTGGCCATCACCATGGTCGACCTGACCACGCTCGAGGGGCAGGACACCCACGGCAAGGTGCGAGCGCTCGCGTCGAAGGCGATGCGCCCCGACCCGGCCGACCCGTCCTGCCCGCGGGTGGCGGCGGTCTGCGTCTACCCCGACATGGTCGGAGTCGCCAAGGAGACGCTGGGCTCCAGCGGCGTCAACGTCGCCGCCGTCGCGACCGCGTTCCCCAGCGGCCGAGCCGCCCTCGACATCAAGCTCGCCGACACCCGCGACGCCGTCGAGGCGGGCGCCGACGAGATCGACATGGTCATCGACCGGGGCGCGTTCCTCTCGGGGCGCTACCTGCAGGTCTTCGACGAGATCGTCGCGGTCCGCGAAGCCTGCGGCAGCGCCCATCTCAAGGTGATCTTCGAGACCGGCGAGCTGCAGACGCTCGACAACGTACGCCGGGCCAGCTGGCTGGCCATGATGGCCGGCGGCCACTTCATCAAGACCTCCACCGGCAAGGTCCAGCCCGCCGCGACCCTGCCGGTCACGCTGGTCATGCTCCAGGCGGTCCGCGACTTCCACGAGGCCACCGGCCAGATGATCGGGGTCAAGCCCGCCGGCGGCATCCGCACCAGCAAGGACGCCATCAAGTACCTGGTGATGGTCAACGAGGTGGCCGGACCCGACTGGCTCGACCCCGACTGGTTCCGGTTCGGCGCGTCCACGCTGCTCAACGAGCTGCTCATGCAGCGCACCAAGCTCACGACCGGCCGCTACTCCGGTCCCGACTACTTCACCCTGGACTGATGATGACCACGTTCGACTACGCCCCAGCCCCCGAGTCGCGCAGCATCGTCGACCTCAAGGCGTCGTACGGGCTGTTCATCAACGGCGAGTTCGTCGACGGCCACGGGTCGTCGTTCAAGACGATCAGCCCGGCCACCGAGGAGGTGCTCGCCGAGGTCGCCGAGGCCGACGACGCCGATGTCGACGCCGCCGTGAAGGCCGCCCGCCGCGCGCACACCCGGGTGTGGTCGCGGATGCCGGGCAGCGAGCGCGCGAAGTACCTCTACCGGATCGCGCGGATCATCCAGGAGCGCGGCCGCGAGATCGCCGTCCTCGAGTCGCTCGACAACGGCAAGCCGATCAAGGAGTCGCGCGACGTCGACATCCCGGTCGTCGCCGCCCACTTCTTCTACTACGCCGGCTGGGCCGACAAGCTCGAGCACGCGGGCTACGGCACCGCAGCCGCTCGGCGTCGCCGGGCAGATCATCCCCTGGAACTTCCCGCTGCTGATGCTCGCCTGGAAGATCGCGCCCGCCCTGGCGTGCGGCAACACCGTCGTCCTCAAGCCGGCCGAGACCACGCCGCTGACCGCGCTGCTCTTCGCCGAGATCTGCCAGCAGGCCGACCTGCCGGCCGGGGTCGTCAACATCGTCACCGGCGCCGGCGGCACCGGACAGGCGATCGTCGAGCCACCCGGACGTCGACAAGGTCGCGTTCACCGGCTCGACCGACGTCGGCAAGGCGATCGCCCGCGCGATCGCCGGCACCGGGAAGAAGGCCACCCTCGAGCTCGGCGGCAAGGCCGCCAACGTCGTCTTCGACGACGCCCCGCTCGACCAGGCCGTCGAGGGCATCGTCAACGGCATCTTCTTCAACCAGGGCCACGTGTGCTGTGCCGGCTCGCGGCTCCTGGTGCAGGAGTCGATCGCCGACGAGCTGCTCGAGAAGCTCAAGCGCCGGATGGGCACCCTGCGGGTCGGCGACCCGCTCGACAAGAACACCGACGTCGGCGCCATCAACTCCGCCGAGCAGCTCGCCACGCATCCGCGAGCTCTCCGACATCGGCGAGGCCGAGGGCGCCGGCCGCTGGTCGCCGCCGTGCGACCTGCCCGACCACGGCTTCTGGTTCCCGCCGACGATCTTCACCGACGTCACCCAGGCCCACCGGATCGCGCGCGAGGAGATCTTCGGCCCGGTGCTGTCGGTGCTGACCTTCCGGACGCCCGTCGGAGGCGGTCGAGAAGGCCAACAACACGCCGTACGGCCTCTCCGCCGGGGTCTGGACCGAGAAGGGCTCCCGGATCCTGCACATGGCCGGCGCGCTGAGGGCCGGCGTCGTGTGGGCCAACACGTTCAACAAGTTCGACCCCACCAGCCCGTTCGGCGGCTACAAGGAGTCGGGCTACGGCCGCGAGGGCGGACGGCACGGACTCGCTGCCTACCTGAAGGGCGGCCCGGCATGAGCCCCCGCGTCGACGTCCGCAAGACCTACAAGCTCTACATCGGTGGCGCGTTCCCCCGCTCGGAGTCCGGCTACTCGTACGTCGTCAACGACGCGAAGGGGAAGTTCGTGGCCAACGCCGCCCTCGGCCTCCCGCAAGGACGCCCGCGACGCGGTCGTCGCCGCCCGCAAGGCCTTCGGCGGCTGGGCGTCACGCACCGCCTACAACCGGGCCCAGATCCTCTACCGGGTCGCCGAGCTGATGGAGGATCGGCGTCCGCAGTTCGTCGCCGCCGTCCAGCAGTCGGAGGGGCTGACCGCGGCCCGGGCGAACGCCGCGGTCGACGCCGCCATCGACCGGCTCGTCTGGTACGCCGGGTGGGCCGACAAGCTCACCCAGGTGGTCGGCAACGCCAACCCGGTCGCCGGCCCGTTCTTCAACCTCAGCACCCCCGAGCCGACCGGCGTGATCGCGGTGCTGGCGCCGCAGGAGTCGTCGCTGCTCGGCCTGGTCAGCGTGGTGGCTCCGGCCATCGTCACCGGCAACACGGTCGTCGTGGTCGTCGTCGTTCGAGCGCCCGCTGCCCGCCATGACCTTCGCCGAGGTGCTCGCCACCTCCGACGTCCCCGGTGGCGTCGTCAACGTGCTGACCGGCGCCGCCGCGACCGTCGGCCCGTGGCTGGCCTCGCACATGGACGTCAACGCCATCGACCTGGTCGGTGTCGCCGACGAGACCGACCTGCTCACCGACCTCGAGGTCGCGGCCGCCGACAACCTCAAGCGGGTCCGGCGGGCGCCGGCGTCCGAACCCGACTGGTCACTGTCCCCCGGTCTCGACACGATGACCGACTTCGTGGAGATCAAGACGGTCTGGCACCCGATCGGCGTCTGAACGAAACGGCGAACCGCCCGCCGCCCCCCGCAGGTCGTGGCGCCGCCAGGCGCCCGGCGCCTCGCCGACCAGGCGCTTGAAGGCCCGGTTGAAGGCGGACTCCGACTGGTACCCGACGGTGTTCGCGGCTCTCGCGACGGTGATGGAGCCGTTCTGGAGCAGACGTGCCGCCACCTGGAGGCGCCATCTGCGCGAGGTAGGTCATGGGCGGGATGCCCACGTAGGCGGTGAACCGGTCGGCGAGGGTCGAGCGCGACATGTTGCTCTCGCGGGCCAGTCGATCCAGGGTCCAGGATTCAGCGAAGCGGCCGTGGATGACTCGTAGCGTCGCCCCGATCTCGGGGTCGCGCAGTCCCGCCACCCAGTTCCGCGTCTCGGGAGGCAGGCCCTCGATGTGGGCGCGGAGCGCCTCGAGGAACATCAGCTCGGACAGCTTCGCCAGCATCGCCTCCTGGCCGGCCTCGCGCTCGTTGCTCGCGCGGATAGCGGTGTCGAGCAGCCCGCTCATCCACCCCCAGCTAGCCGCCGACACCGGAGCGTGCACCATCCGCGGCAGCGACTCCAGCAGCGGGTTGAACGGGCGGGTGTCACAGGCGAAGTATCCGCACACGATCCGGCAGCCGTCGGCGGAGGTGTCGCCGTTGATGTCGATGACGAACGGCAGGGCCTCGGTCAGCGGGCGGTAGTAGCGCGGCAGGTCCGGCTGCCCGCGCATCCCCGGCGCCGAGGCCAGGATGTTCGCCTCACCCGAGGGGAAGATCACCATCTGACCTGCCTTCAGCAGCACCGGCGGCTCGGGCTCGTCGACGGCCTCGACCCAGCATGAGCCGGACGTGAGGACGTGGAAGGCGATGAGGTGCTCGGCGTCCGCGGCGACCTTGGCGGCGATCACCTGCGTCGGTGGGCTCTGCGCCACGAACGGGGATCGCGCGGTGATGTCGAAGTAGACGGCGCCCTCGAGACGGACGGCGAGGAGAACGTCGGACAGGACGTCGATCGAGCCACCTCCGCACGCTCGGGCATCGCCGCCGGACGCTCGGGCAGGACCGGACACGTCTCCGGGACGAACGGGCAAGACACTCAGTCGATCGGGCATTCCGATCCACGTCGGTGCTCCCTAACTTCAATGCACGATCTTGCCACAGCGACCGCAGCAGGAGACGACATGACCGCCACCGACCTCGAGCCCGACCAGGTGATCGAGCGAGCTGCACACGCAGCTCCGCGGCCGGCTCATCACGCGATCCGACGAGGACTACGACGACGCGCGAGGCGTCTACAACGGAGCCGTCGACCGCTACCCGTGGGCCGTCGCCCGGATCGCCGACGTCGCCGACGTGATCAACTGCGTCGATTTCGCACGCGACCACCAGGTGCCCCTCGCGGTGCGCGGTGGTGGCCACCACGGAGCGGGGTTCGGCGTGTGGGACGACGCCCTGGTGATCGACTTCTGCGCACGCTGCGCTCGACCACGGTCGACCCGTCGGCCGGCACGGTCCGCGCCGACGCCGGGTGCACGTGGGGCGACGTCGACCACGCGACCGGCGCTTTCGGTCTGGCCACGCCCTCGGGGTTCGTGTCGACGACGGGTGTCGCCGGCCTGACCCTGGGCGGCGGCACCGGCTACCTCACCCGACATCTCGGACTCACCGTCGACAACCTGGTGTCGGTCGACGTCGTGCTCGCCGACGGCAGCTTCGTGACCGCGGACGCCGACACCCACCCGGACCTGTTCTGGGCACTGCGCGGTGGAGGCGGCAACTTCGGTGTCGCCACGTCCTTCACGTTCCGGTGCCACCCCGTCGGCGAGGGCGGCATCATCACCGGCGGGCCGGTGCTCTACGACATCGCCGACGCCGAAGACGTCTTCCGCTGGTACCGAGACGCCCTGCCCGCCATGCCCGACGAGCTCAACGGCTGGATCGGGGTCCTGGAGGTTCCCTCCGCAGCGCCGTTCCCCGAGGAGCTGTGGGCGACCAAGGTCTGCGGCATCGTCTGGTGCTACTCCGGACCCCGGGACCAGGCCGACGAGGTGTTGGCCTCGGTACGAAGCTTCGGATCCCCCGTCCTGATGGGGATCCAGGAGATGCCGTTCGCCACGCTGCAGTGTGCCTTCGACGGCCTGTTGCCGTCGGGGCTGCAGTGGTACTGGAAGGCGGACATCTTCGAGGACCTCACCGACGAGGCCATCGCGGTGCATCGCGAGTACGGCGAAGCATCCCGACTCCGCTCTCGACCATGCACCTGTACCCCATCAGCGGGGCGGCATCCCGGGTGCCGGAGGACGCCACGGCGTTCGCCTTCCGCCGGGGCGGGTGGAACGGCGTGATCGCCGGCATCGACCCCGATCCCGCCAATCTGGCCGTGATCACCGACTGGGCGCGCGGTACTGGGACGACCTGCACCCCTTCTCGGCGGGAGGGGCATACGTGAACATGATGATGGACGAGGGGCAGGAGCGCGTCCGAGCGGCGTACCGCGGCAACTACGACCGTCTCGTGGAGATCAAGCGACGCTACGACCCCCAGAACCTCTTCAGGGTCAACCAGAACATCGCGCCCGAGTGACGGCGAGGAGCCACACATGAACGGCTTCATCGGGCCGGGCGTCCAGCCCGGGCGAGCACACACGTCGCGTCGCGCCTCCCGGGCCATCGGACGGACACGGCTCGTCGCGGTGCTCGCGACGACGATCGCGTCGGTCCTGACGATGGCGCTCGGCACAGCCGCCACGGCGAGTGCTCAAGATCCCGCGGGCCCGGCGCACGTCGAGCCCGGGCCCGTCGTCCGGGAGCTCACGACCTTCGCCGGCCCGGACTGCACCGGGGGCTGTGGCTCGGGCAGCACCATCGGACCCGACCGTGCGCTCTACGTGACCGACGGGCCCGGGGGGCGGGTGCTGCGGGTGGACCCCACGACGGGCGCGACCAGGACCTTCGCCAGCGGGCTGCCCCGGGCGATCCCGGGCGTGGGCATCGGCGGGGCGATGGACATCGTCTTCCTGCGCCGCACCGCGTACGTCCTCGTGACGTTGGTCGGCCCCGAGTTCGGGCAGCCCGACGTCGTTGCCGGCGTGTACCGGGTCGACCGCCACGGCCGCCCGACCGCGATCGCGGACGTCGGCGCCTGGTCGGCGGCCCATCCTCCCGACACGGACTTCTTCATCGCCAGCGGTGTCCAGTACGCCCTGGAGCGATACAGCGGCGGACTGCTGGTCAGCGACGGGCACCACAACCGCGTGCTGCGCGTCTCTCGTGGTGGCCACATCCGGACCCTGCGCGCCTTCGGCAACGTGGTGCCCACCGGGCTCGACGTGCACGGCCGCACGGTCTACCTGGCCGAGGGAGGGCCCATCCCGCACCGCCCCGAGGACGGCACGGTCGTCCGGTTCGCGCCCGGGTCGTCGACCGACGAGGTCGCGTCGGGCGCACCGCTGCTGGTCGACGTGGAACGAAGCCGGAGCCGTCGGGTCTACGCGCTCTCCCAGGGTGTGTGGGACCTGCCGCCGACCCCCGAGAACGAAGGCAAGCCCGCCTCCCCGGTCACCGGACGCCTCCTCGTGGTGGACCGTCACGGCGGGCTGGTCTCCCTGGTCGAGGGCCTGGACCGCCCGACGTCGTTCGAGGTCGTCGGGCGCACCGCGTTCGTCGTCACGCTGACCGGCAAGGTCCTCCGGATCGATCGCCTTCGATGCCGGCCGGACGCATGAGGCCGGCCCCGCCGGACGTGTCTGAACGTACGGCGAACACCCGCCGACCGGCGCCCGAAGCCGGGCGCCGGCCCTAGGCAAGCGGAGCCCGGAGTCCTAACGTGCGAGGCATGGAGTCTGTCTCGGCACCCGACCGGCGCTCGTTCCTCCGGACCGTCGGCGGCGTCGCCGGCCTGGCGGCGGTGGGACTGACCCCGCTCGACCATGCGATGGCCGGCGCCGGCCGGCCGCGGGGCTACCCGTTCCGGCTCGGCATCGCCAGCGGCGACCCGCACCACGACGGGTTCGTGCTGTGGACCCGGCTCGTCCCCGAGCCACTCTCACCGGACGGCGGCATGCCACCGCGCCGGACGGCCGTGCAGTGGCAGGTGGCCGCCGACCCCCGCTTCCGCCGCGTCGTCCGGTCGGGGTCGGCGCGGGCGCTCCCCCAGCTCGCCCACTCCGTGCACGTCGAGGTCGACGGGCTGGCGCCGGACCGCGAGTGGTTCTACCGGTTCCGGTACGGCGGCCACGTCTCCGAGACGGGCCGGACCCGCACCGCCCCGCGCGTCGACGAGCGGGTCGGCCGGCTCGACTTCGCCTTCGCCTCCTGCCAGGCCTGGGGTGACGGCTTCTACCCGTCGTACCGGCACCTCGCCGACGACGACCTCGACCTGATGGTCTTCCTCGGCGACTACGTCTACGAGGGCGGGCTCGGTGCCACCGGCCTCGAGCGCGCCGTGCCGGTGCCGGATGTCTACCGGGCCGCCCCCGAGACCACGGCGGGCTGGCGGCTGCGCTACACCCTCTACAAGTCCGACCCCGACCTGCAGCGCCTCCACGCACGGGTGCCGTGGCTGGTCACGTGGGACGACCACGAGGTCGTCAACGACTACGCCGGCGAGCAGTCGCAGTACGGCGACGGCGACATCGCCGCCCTGCGGGCCTCGGCGTACCAGGCCTGGTACGAGCACCAGCCGGTGCGGATCTCGGCCCGGCCCACCGCCGACGGCAACGCCCGGATCTTCCGCCGGCTGAAGTGGGGCCGGCTCGCGCAGATCGACCTGGTCGACGGCCGCCAGCACCGCTCGGTGCCGCCGTGCGGCTGGGGCGAGGCCGACGCCTGCGACGCGGCGTACGCCCGCGACGTCACGATGCTCGGCGCCGAGCAGGAGAGCTGGCTCTACCGCGGCCTGGCCCGCTCCCGCGCGCAGTGGGACATCCTGGCCAGCAACGTGATGCTCGCGCGCCTCGACCACGACGGACCCGAGGGCACCCGGCTGTGGAACGACGCCTGGGACGGCTTCCCCGCCGCCCGGCAGCGGCTGATCCGCGCCTGGGACCGCGCCGGCACCCGCAACCCGGTGGTGATCACCGGCGACTGGCACTCGACGTTCGTCAACGACATCCACGCCGACTTCGACCGGCCGGGCACCCCCGTGGTGGCCACCGAGTTCGTCGGGACGTCGATCGCCACGAACGGCGACCGGACGCCGTACGGGCCCTACTACGGGCCGATGATCCCCTTCAACCCGCACATCAAGTTCTTCGACGGCGACCGCCGCGGCCACGTGCGGGTCTCGCTCGACCGGCACCGGTTCCGCGCCGACCTGAAGATGGTGCGCACGGTGACCCGCCCCGACGCTGCGCAGTACACGTTCGCCTCGTTCGCGGTGCGCGACGGCAGGCCCGGAGCGGTACGCATCTGATCTCGGGCAGAATGGCCCGGTGCAGGCTCGGGTGATCGTCCTCGCCGGCCCCTCGGGGTCGGGCAAGTCGCGACTCGCGGAACGGATCGGGCTGCCGACCTTGCGCCTCGACGACTTCTACAAGGACGGCGGCGACCCGTCCCTCCCCCGCATCGGCTCCGGAGCCAACGCCGGGATCGTCGACTGGGACGACCCCGCCTCGTGGCTGGAGGACGACGCGTTCGCCGCGATCGAGACCCTGTGCCGCGACGGCGCCGGTGACGTGCCCGTCTACGACATCGCCCACGACGGCCGGACCGGGTGGCAGCGCCTCGACCTCGAGGGGGCGGCGTACTTCGTGGCCGAGGGGATCTTCGCGCAGGAGATCGTGCCCCGGGCCCGGGAGGCGGGCCTGCTCGCCGACGCCCTGTGCGTCCGGCAGCGCCCGATCGTCACGTTCTGGCGGCGGCTGACCCGCGACCTGCGGGAGCGTCGCAAGCCGCCCCTGGTGCTCGTGCGGCGCGGTCTCGCCCTGATGCGGGCGCAGGGCCGCGTGGTCGCGCACGCCGAGGCCCTCGGCTGCCGGCCGGTGTCGAACGAGGAGGCCCTGCACCTCGTGGCCGAGATGGTGAGCCCGGTGCACCCGTGACCCCGTTGGAGGCGGGGCTGCGCCAGCCGGACGCCCGCTCGTGCGGCGCGGCCAGCATGGTGATGGCGCGGGCGCTCGCCGACCCGGCGTACGCCGAGACGGCGACGACGTCGTTCACTCCCGACGTGCTGGCCACCCACCGCCGGCTCACGTCCTGGCGGCTGCGCGGGCGGCTCCAGCTGCCCTGGCCGCGGACCCTCGGCACACCCCCGTGGGCGGTGGCCCGCGAGCTGAGCGCACTCACCGGCCGCCGGCACCACGTGCGGCTGGTGCGCTGGTCGTCTCGCGCGCCGGCGCGCGGAGCGCTGTACGTCGGCAGCCGCTGGCTGCCCCGGCACGTCGTCCTCGTGGTCGACGACCACCCGGCCCGGTGCTACGAGCCCGCCTCGGGGCGGGTGCTGCCGGTCGACGGGCGGCCCTTGGCTGGATGGCCGGTCTCGTGGTTCGTGGTCGCTCCGCGCTGAGCCGTGCGCGGGCCATCAGCCCAGCAGCGCGGCGTACCCCGGCTTGATCACGCCGTCGATGATCGCCAGCCGTTCGTCGAACGGCAGGAACGCCGACTTCATGGCGTTGATCGTGAACCACCGCAGGTCGGTCAGGTCGTAGCCGAACGCCTCGACCAGTGCGGACATCTCGTCGGTCATCGACGTGCGGCTCATCAGCCGGTTGTCGGTGTTGACGGTGACCCGGAACCGCAGCTTGGTCAGCAGCCCGATGGGGTGCTCGGCGATGCTCGTGGCGGCGCCGGTCTGCACGTTGGACGCCGGCGCCATCTCCAGCGGGATCCGCATGTCGCGCACGTACGACGCCAGCCGGCCGAGCTCGACGGCGCCGTCGTCGTGCACGGTGATGTCGTCGACGATCCGGACGCCGTGGCCGAGCCGGTCGGCGCCGCACCACTGGATGGCCTGCCAGATCGACGGCAGCCCGAACGCCTCGCCGGCATGGATGGTGAAGTGGGAGTTCTCGCGCTGGAGGTACTCGAACGCGTCGAGGTGCCGGGTGGGCGGGTAGCCCGCCTCGGCGCCGGCGATGTCGAAGCCGGCCACGCCGCGGTCGCGCCAGGCGACCGCCAGCTCGGCGATCTCCATGGAGCGGGCCTGGTGGCGCATCGCGGTCAGCAGCTGACGCACCACGATCCGCCCCTCGCTGGCGGCGACTCCCTGCTCGAAGCCCTCCTGGACGGCGGCGACGACCTCGTCGAGGGTCAGCCCCTGCTCGACGTGCTGCTCGGGGGCGTAGCGCACCTCGGCGTACACGACGCCGTCGGCCGCGAGGTCCTCGACGCACTCGCGCGCGACCCGGGTCAGGGCCGGGCCGGTCTGCATCACCGCGACCGTGTGGTCGAAGGTCTCGAGGTAGCGCACCAGGGAGCCGGAGTCGGCGGCCTCGGCGAACCAGGTGCCCAGCGCCTCGGCGTCACCGTCGGGGCCGGTCGGCAGCTCGTGGCCGATCTCGCCCGCGAGCTCGAGGATCGTCGCCGGCCGCAGGCCACCGTCGAGGTGGTCGTGCAGCAGGACCTTGGGCGCCGTGCGCACCTGCTCGCGTGTAGGTTCCATGCCGTCATCCAACCATCGCTCCCACCAGCCCCCGGAGGCACCCGATGCGCACCTTCACGAGTCTCGACGAGGTTGCCGGCGCGGTCGGCGACGAGCTCGGCACCGGCGAGTGGCTGGAGATCGAGCAGGGGCGGGTCAACACCTTCGCCGACGCCACCGACGACCACCAGTGGATCCACGTCGACGTCGAGCGCGCGAACGACGGTCCGTTCGGCGGGCCGATCGCCCACGGCTACCTGACCCTCTCGCTGATCCCGTTCCTCGGCAGCTCGGCGTTCACCTTCGAGACCCCCGGCGCCAAGCTCAACTACGGCCTCAACAAGGTGCGTTTCCCGAACCCGGTCAAGGTCGGCCAACGCGTCCGCGACCACGTCACCCTGGTCGCCGTCGACGACGTACCCGCCGGCAAGCAGCTCACCATGAAGCACGTCATCGAGATCGACGGCGACGAGAAGCCGGCGTGCGTGGCCGAGATGGTCGTGCTGCTGCTGTCGGAGTAGCTGCCGTTGCCCGCTGCTGGTGGTCCCCGTTCCGCTCGCCGATTCGGTCACCAGGTCACCGCTGGCCGGGGTGGACTCGGGTCGGCGGTGAGCTAGTTCCCGTTTCGCTCGACCATTCGGTCACCAGCTCACCGCCGGCCGGGGTCGGCTCGGGTCGGCGGTGAGCCAGTTCCCATTTCGCTCGACGATTCGGTCACCAGGTCACCGCTGGCCGGGGTGGACTCGGGTCGGCGGTGAGCTAGTTCCCATTTCGCTCGACCATTCGGTCACCAGCTCACCGCCGGCCGGGGTCGGCTCGGGTCGGCGGTGAGCCAGTTCCCACTTCGCTCGACCATTCGGTCACCAGCTCACCGCCGGCCGGGGTCGGCTACGCGCGCGGCGCCCGAACAGTCGGACGCAGCAACAGAGTCAGCCGACGCGGTCGATCACCAGCGGCTGGGACACCACGTCGGAGGCCGACCCGATGTCCCAGCCACCCTCGAGCGAGGCCAGGGCCCGGTCGAAGCGGGCGGGTTCGTCGGTGAGCAGCGTGAACAGCGGTGCCCCCTCGGTGACCTCGTCGCCGGGACGGGCGTGCCAGACGACGCCGGCACCGGCCTGCACCGGGTCCTCCTTGCGGGCCCGGCCGGCACCGAGCCGCCACGCCGCGAGCCCGACCGCCATCGCGTCGAGCCGGGTCAGCACCCCGGACGCCGGGGCGGTCACGACGTGCGACTCACGCGCCGTCGGCAGCTCGGCGTCGGGGTCGCCGCCCTGGGACCTGATCATGGCCTTCCAGGAGTCCATCGCCGACCCGTCGGCCAGCCGGTCGGCGGGGTCGACGTCGTCGACACCGGCGGCGGCCAGCATCTCGCGGGCCAGGGCGACGGTGAGCTCGACGACGTCGGCCGGGCCCCCGCCGGCGAGCACGTCGACCGACTCGGCGACCTCGATGGCGTTGCCGGCCGTGAGCCCCAGGGGCGTGGACATGTCGGTGAGCAGGGCGACGGTGGTGACCCCGGCGTCGGTGCCGAGGGCGACCATCACCTCGGCGAGCTCGCGGGCGCGGGCGACGTCCTTCATGAACGCACCGGTGCCGACCTTCACGTCGAGCACCAGCGCACCGGTGCCCTCGGCGATCTTCTTGCTCATGATGGAGGAGGCGATCAGCGGGATCGCCTCGACGGTGCCGGTGACGTCGCGCAGGGCGTAGAGCTTCTTGTCGGCGGGGGCCAGCCCGTCGCCGGCCGCGCAGATCACCGCACCCACCGACTCGAGCTGCGCCATCATCTCGTCGTTCGAGAGCCCAGCGCGCCAGCCGGGGATCGACTCGAGCTTGTCGAGGGTGCCGCCGGTGTGGCCGAGGCCGCGTCCCGACAGCTGGGGTACGGCGACACCGCACGCCGCGACCAGGGGCGCGAGCGGCAGCGTGATCTTGTCGCCCACCCCACCGGTGGAGTGCTTGTCGGCAGTGGGCCGCGACAGTGAGGAGAAGTCCATCCGCTCGCCGGACGCGATCATCGCCGCCGTCCACCGCGCGATCTCGCGGTGCTCCATGCCGTTGAGCAGGATCGCCATCGCGAGCGCCGCCATCTGCTCGTCGGCCACGTCGCCGCGCGTGTAGGCGTCGACGACCCAGTCGATCTGGGAGTCGCTCAGGGCACCGTGGTCGCGCTTCGCCGAGATCACCTCGACGGCGTCGTGTCCGCTCATGACGAAACCCTAGTGGTGCTGCATCAGGCGAGGTCGTCGGGGCCGAAGGCCTGCGGCAGCACCTCGGCCATCGTCAGCACACCCTGCGGCGTCTCGACCTGCAGCTCGGCGCCGCCGTTCTCCCAGAGCAGCTGACGGCAGCGTCCGCACGGCATGATCACCGCGGCGTCGCCGTTGACGCAGACGAAGTGGGTGAGCCGACCGCCGCCGCCGGCGTGCAGCGACGAGACGAGGCCGCACTCGGCACACAGGGTGACGCCGTACGCCGCGTTCTCGACGTTGCAGCCGACGACGACGCGGCCGTCGTCGACGAGGGCGGCCGCGCCGACCCGGAAGTTGCTGTAGGGCGCGTAGGCGCGCTGCGCGACCTCGACGGCGGCCGCCCGCAGCGCGTCCCAGTCGACCATCACGACTTCACGTAGGGCTCGCCGTCGGCGGCCGGCG
This sequence comes from uncultured Actinomycetota bacterium, assembly GCA_963825985.1. Lineage (GTDB taxonomy): Bacteria > Actinomycetota > Actinomycetes > Propionibacteriales > Nocardioidaceae > Nocardioides. The sequence goes on from CAWGVK010000013.1 coordinate 76,891, forward strand.
GGCGGACCCGGCCGACGAACCCGGCGACGACGACCACGGTGGCCAGGTAGGGCAGCCCCTGGAGGAACTCCGGCGGGATGTGCCCGACCTGGGCCAGCTGGACCCGGATCGTGAGCATGAACCCGAAGAACAGGGCGGCCAGGCTGGCCCCGATCGGGTGCCAGCGACCCATGATGACCGCGGCGAGCGCGATGAAGCCGTTGTTGGCCGACACGTCGTTGTCGAAGGTGCCGTTGGAGCCGACGGTGAAGAAGGCGCCACCCAGGCCGGCGAAGACGCCGCCCAGCAGCACGGCCTGCCAGCGCACGCGGTTGACCTTGATGCCCACGGTGTCGGCGGCCTTGGGGTGCTCGCCGACCGAGCGGACCCGCAGGCCCCACTTGGTCTGGTAGAGCAGGAAGGTCACCAGCGCGATCGAGCCGTACATGATGTAGACGAGCAGGTTCTGGTTGAACAGCGTCAGCCCGACGACCGGGATGTCGGACAGACCCGGGATCGGTTTGCGCTCGAGGATCAGCGGCGCGTTGAGGTACTTGCGCACGTCGGGGTCGTCGGGGATCTGGCTCAGCAGGAAGCTGGTCAGGCCGGCCGCGAACGCGACCAGGACGACGCCGAGCACCACCTGGTTGACCTGGTAGCGCATCGCGAACACGCCGAGCAGCGCGGCCATGGCGACGCCGGCGGCGATGCCACCCACGAGCCCCATCTCGGCGCTGTAGGCCATGCTCGAGGCCACCGAGGCGAAGAACGCGCCGGCGATGAACTGGCCCTCGATCGCGATGTTGATGACGCCGGCCCGCTCGCACAGGCAGCCCGCGAGCGCGCCGAGGATGATCGGCGTCGCAAGCCGGATCGACTCGGGCAGCGGGTTGAAGAACGTGCGCTGGAAGCCCTCCTGGTCGGCGAAGGACCAGATGATGAAGGCGGCGAAGAAGGCCAGCCCGACCAGCACGTACAGCAGCAGGCCCAGCGAGCCCTTCGGCACCCGGTTGAGCGCCGCCAGGACCAGCCCCACCGCCATCACCACGACGCAGACGATCATCAGCACCTGGGCGTCGAGGGGCTTCGGCTGGTCCTCGCGGGTGATCCGCTCGGCCAGCGAGTAGGTGAGGTCGAAGCTGTCGATGCTGAGGTAGAAGCCGATGAGCAGCGCGGTCAGGCCACCGAAGAGGATCACCTGGCGCACCTGGCGCCGGACGTCGGCCCGGTCGCGGACGTCGACGTCGCCGGTGTGCTGCGGCTGCGGGGCGGCCGCGGGGGTCTCGCTGGTGGTCACGGTCATGAGCCCCATCCCTTCGCCATGACGGTTGCTCCGCCGCCGGCATCCTTGAAGCGCAGCAGGCCCTTGACCAGCGCGGGTGCGGCGACGAACAGCACGATCAGCGCCTGCAGCACCTCGGTGAGCTCCTGCGGCGTACCAGCGCTCTCCATCGCACCACCGCCGACGCTCATCGCACCGAACAGCAGCCCCGCGAGCACCGTGCCGAGCGGGGTGGCCCGACCCAGGAGGGCCACGGTGATGGCGTCGAAGCCGATGTTGCCGGCCACGCTGATGCTGAGCGAGTCGCTGCGACCCAGCACGTTGCTGGCCGCGGCCAGGCCCGCCAGGGCACCGGCCAGGACCATCGCCAGGGTGTAGACCTTGGCGACGCTCATGCCCGCGGTCCGCGACGCGTCGGCGTTGGCGCCGACGGCCCGCAGCTCGAAGCCGAGGGTGCTGCGCTCGAGCACCCACCACACGAACCACGCGGCGAGGAAGGCGATCACCACGCCGACGTGCACCCCGAAGATGTCGGGGAACGTCGCGGACTCGTCGACCGGCGGCGAGAGCGGGTTGTCGCTGCCCGGGCGCTGGAACGCCTCCTTGCTCAGCGCGTAGAGCAGCACGCTGCCGGCCAGGTAGTTGAGCATGATCGTCGTGATGACCTCGTGGGCCCCGGTGCGGGCCTTGAGGATGCCGACGATCCCGCCCCACACCGCGCCGCCCAGCAGACCCGCGATGATCGCGGCGAGCAGGTGGATGCCGGCCGGCAGGTTCCACGTGAAGCCGACGTACCCCGCGCACAGGGCGCCGATCAGCAGCTGACCCTGGGCACCGATGTTGAACAGCCCGGCGCGGAAGGCCAGCGTCACGCCGAGGCCGGCCAGGATCAAGGGAGCCGAACGCTCGATCGTGGTGCCGATCGCGTTGCCCGATCCGACCGCTCCCTTGACCAGCGCCGAGTACGACGACCAGATCGCGTCGCCGGAGCGGGTGAAGAAGTCCCACGGGTAGGAGAAGAAGTACTGCGTCGACTCGATGACGCCGTCGTCGCTGAGCGCGATGAGCAGGGCGCCGATCACCAGTGCCACGAAGATGGCGCCGAAGGTGACCTTGACGGTCGGCAGGTAGCTCGCGAGGTCGAAGGCACCGGGACGGTCGGCTCCGGCCATCGCGGCCTGCGCCTCCTTGGCGGTCTCGTCGTCGCCGAGGATCTCGGGCTGCGCCGGCTGATCGTCCTTGTGCTTGCTCACTCGGGGCCCCCGCGGAGTTGTTCGATGGAGGAGCGAAGCGGAGGAGTCGAAGAACTCCGTGGGGTGCTCATCCGCTCACCGTCTCTGGCTTGCTCAGGTTCGGTCCGCCGGGTGCGTCGTCCGGGGTGGCGCCCGCCATCAGCAGGCCGATGTCCTCGCGGGCGATGTCGGGGGTCACCGTGGCGACGATCCGGCCGTCGTACATGACCGCGATCCGGTCGGACAGGGCGAAGATCTCGTCGAGCTCGGTGGAGACGATGACGACGGCGGTGCCGTTGTCGCGCTCGGCGATGATCCGCTTGTGGATGAACTCGATGGAGCCGACGTCGACGCCACGGGTGGGCTGCGAGGCGATCAGCACCTTGAGCGGGCGGGAGAACTCACGCGCCACCACGACCTTCTGCTGGTTGCCCCCGGACAGCGACGAGACCGGCGTCGAGGCCGACTCGGTGCGGATGTCGAACTCGGCGATCCGCTCGTCGGCGTTCGCCTTGATCGCGTCGAGCTTGAGAGCCAGACCGCGCGAGAACTCGTCGTTGCGGTAGAGGTCGAGGACCAGGTTCTCGCGCACGCTGAAGCCACCGACGTACCCGTCGTGGCTGCGGTCCTCCGGGATGTAGCCGATGCCGTCCTCGAGGCTCTGGCGCGGCCCGTGCTTGCTGATGTCGCGGCCCTCGAGCTGGATGCGACCCGCGTCGGGCTTGATCAGGCCGAGCAGCGCCTTGATCATCTCGGTCTGCCCGTTGCCCTGGACGCCGGCGATGCCGAGCACCTCACCGGCCCGGGCCTCGAAGGAGACGTCCTTGACGACCTGGTGGCCGCGCGGGTCGATGACGGTGACGTGGCTGACGTCGAGCACCGGCTTGCCGGCCTCGGCGGGCGTCTTCTCGACGCGCAGCGAGACCTCGCGACCGACCATCATCTCGGCGAGCTCGCCCTCGGACGCCGTGGGCGGCGCCGTGCCGACCACCTTGCCGCGCCGGATCACGCTGATCCGGTCGCCGACCGCCTTGACCTCGCGCAGCTTGTGGGTGATGAAGATGATCGAGGTGCCCTGCGCCTTGAGCTCGCGCATGATGCCCATCAGCTCGTCGATCTCCTGGGGCGTCAGCACCGCCGTGGGCTCGTCGAGGATGAGCACCTTGGCGTCGTTCGAGAGTGCCTTGAGGATCTCGACGCGCTGCTGCACGCCGACCGGGAGGTCCTCGACGAGGGCGTCGGGGTCGACGGCGAGGTGGTAGCGCTCGGAGAGCTCGCGCACGACCTTGGAGGCTTGGCGCCGGTTGAGGACGCCCAGGGCGCGGGTCTGCTCGCGACCGAGCATCACGTTCTCGGCGACGGTGAAGACCGGCACCAGCATGAAGTGCTGGTGCACCATGCCGATGCCGGCGGCGATCGCGTCGCCCGGCGTGGTGAAGGTGGTGGGGGTGCCGTCGACCACGATCTCGCCCTCGGTCGGGTCGAGCAGGCCGTAGAGCATGTTCATCAGCGTCGACTTGCCGGCGCCGTTCTCACCGAGCAGGCAGTGGATCTCGCCGGGCTCGACGGTGAGGTCGATCTGGTCGTTCGCGGTGAAGGTGCCGAACCTCTTGGTCAGGCCGCGGATCTCCAGCTTCATCGCGCTCCCCTTCGTGTGCCGGGCCCCTGTCGGCCGGGCCACACGCTAGTCGATGACGTCGAGGCCGGGGCGAGGGTCGAAACCCTCACCCCGGCCTCAGACGCGGTCAATGCTGTTGCTGCTGGTCGACAGGTCAGCCGACGGTGATCTCGCCGGAGATGATCTGAGCCTTGAGCTCCTCGATCTTGTCCTTGACCTCTTGGTCGATCTCGCCGTCGAAGTCGTGGTACGGCGCGATGCCGACCCCGTTGTTCTCGAGCGTGCCGACGAACAGCTCGTTCGAGAACGTGCCGGCGGCCGACTCGCGGATCGCCTCGGTGACCGCGACGTCGAGGCCCTTGGTGACCGAGGTCAGCAGGATGTCGCCGTACTCGGTGGACTCGTAGCCGTCGGTGTCGACCCAGATGCCGCGCGCGCCGGCGTCCTTGGCGGCCTGCAGGCCACCGAGACCCGCGGGACCGGCGACCGGCATGATGATGTCGGCGCCCTGCTGGATCAGGTCGGCGCCCACGCTCTGGCCCTTGCCCTTGTCGTTGAAGTCCTCGGTGAAGGAACCGTCGGTGCCGTCCCAGCCGAGCACCTGGACGTCCTCGCCGTTGTCCTCGTTGTACTTCTCGACGCCGAGGCGGAAGCCCTCCATGAAGATCGTCACGGTCGGGATGTTGAGGCCTCCGAAGGTGCCCACGATGCCGGACTCCGACTCGGCCGCGGCCAGGTAGCCGGCCAGGTAGGCCGCCTGGTCGGTGGCGAAGGTCAGGCCCTTGGCGTTCTTCGGCGGGTTGGGCTCGAAGGTGTCGGGGTCGGTGAACTCGAAGTCGACGATCGCGAAGTCGACCTTCGGGTTGGCCTCGGCCGCGGCACGCGTGGCCTCACCGAGCAGGAAGCCGACGGTGGTGATCTCGTTGCAGCCGTCCTGGACGAGCTGGTTGAGGTTGTCGGGGTACTCGGTGTCGCTGTCGGACTGGACCTGGGCGGTCTGGACGCCCAGCAGTTCGGCCGCGTCGGTCTGACCCTTCAGCGAGGTCTGGTTGAACGACTTGTCGTCGAACCCGCCGGAGTCGGAGACCATGCAGGCCTTGAAGTCGGGGTACTGCTCCTCCGGAGGAGCAGACGTCGTCTCGGAGCCCGGATCGGCCGGCGCGGACGACGAGGGGTCGGTGCCAGCGTCGTCGTCGTTGTCGTCTTCTCGGTCGCCGCACGCGGAGAGCGAGAGGGCGAGCAGCGTGGCCGCCGCAGCGATAGTCGCCGTCTTCTTCACGGCATTCCTCCTGGGTTGTTCGAGAACGGTGCACCATGGGGTAGGGGCACGTCGCGTCACCCTAGTGCGACGATCCCGCCAAGAGGGCGTAAGCCAGGAGAAAAACTTCGACTGTTACCTCTCGGTGACAAATGGTGCGTCAGGCGGGCCGGGCGACGACGTCGATCGTCCCGACCGCCGCCTCGGCCAGCACCCGGGCCCCGATGCCGATGGCCCGCTCGTCGACGCGCAGGTTGCCCTGGTGCAGGTCGAACGTCGGCCCGCCGGGCGTGCGCGTGCCGAGGCGGAACATCGCGCCCGGCACCTGCTCGACGTACCAGCCGAAGTCCTCGCCACCCAGGCTCTGGGGCACCGACGCCTGGCCGTGCGGGCCGAGCACGGAGCGGGTCGCCGCCGCGAGGATGGCGTTGGAGCCGGGGTCGTTGACCACCGGAGGCACACCCTGCAGGTAGTCGACGGTGGCGGTGACGCCGTAGGGGCGCACGATGTCGTGGATCGCCTCGCGGATGATCGGCTCGCAGCCGGCCCACGCGACGGCGTCGAGGATCCGGACCGTGCCGCCGACCACGCCGCGCCCGGGGATGACGTTGGGCGCGGCCCCGGCCCGGACGACGCCCCACACGACGCTGACGCCGGCCCGGGGGTCCATCCGGCGGCTCAGCACCGCCGGCAGCTCGCTGATGACCTTGGCCAGGGCGAAGGTGAGGTCGCCGGTCAGGTGCGGCCGCGAGGTGTGACCGCCGGTGCCCTCGAGGTGCACCTCGATCTTGTCGGCCGCGCTGGTGAGGGACCCCGACCGCAGGCCGACCTTGCCGACGTCGACGCCGGGGTCGCAGTGGAGGGCGAAGATCCGCTCGACGTCGTCGAGGTGTCCCTGGGCGATGAGCTGCTTGGCGCCGCCGGGCATCACCTCCTCGGCCGGCTGGAACAACAGCCGGACCCGGCCGGGCAGCTGGCCGCGCTCGTGCACCTCGGCGAGCGCGAGCGCCGCTCCCACCAGGCTCGTGGTGTGGACGTCGTGGCCGCACGCGTGCGCCACGCCGGGCACGGTGCTGGTCCACGGCTCGCCCGACACGTCCTCGACGGGGAGGGCGTCCATGTCGGCGCGCAGGGCCACGACCGGCCCCTGGTCTCCGAGCTCGGCCACGATGCCGGTCGGGTCGGTCAGCCGGACCCGCCACCCGGCCTGCTCGACGCGCTGGCCGACCAGGTCGGTGGTGCGCGACTCGAGCCACGACAGCTCGGGGTGGGCGTGCAGGTCACGGCGCAGGTCGATCAGCTCGGCGTCGTACTTGGTGACGACGTCGGCGATCAGGTTGGAGGGCTCGGACATCACCCCCCAACCTATCGCCGATGGCGCAGCGGCAGCTCAGCGCCGGATGCGCACCAGCCGCCCGGTGCCCTCGCCGAGCACGTCGGCGGTCGCGTAGAGCTTGCCGTCGACCAGCTCGACGTCTCCCGGCATCCCGATCTTCCGGAACCGCTTCGGGGTGCTCGAGCCGGCCGGGATCTTCGAGATCTGTCCGCCGAACAGCTCGGCGACGTACATCGTGCCGTTGGGTGCCACGGCCAGGCCGGTGGCGCTGATCAGGCCCTTGGCGACCAGCTTCACGGCTCCGGACTTGGGACCGACCCGGAAGACGCGGCCCTGGGCGCCGGTGCTGCCGTCCTCGGGGCCACCCGGGAGGGCGGACACGTAGAGGCGGCCGTCGGGTCCGAGCTCGACGTCGGTCGGCACGGGCTCGAAGCGGTAGGTCTTGCCGACGGTGCAGGCCGGCAGCCCGTTGGTCCTGGCGGCCCGCTTGGTGATCCTGACCGGGACCGCCGGCAGCACTGCGAGAGTCTCGACCTTGCCGTCGCGGACGGTGAGAATCGTGTTGCCGGCAGCGTCGGCGACCCAGGTGCGGCCGCCGAGCGACGTCGACGCGTAGGGGTGCGACTCGATGATGCCGTCGTACTTGACGGGCACGAACGGCGGCACCTTCTCGGCGCAGGCCTTCCCGATCTTCTCGAAGCCGTAGCTGACGTCGCCGTCGGGGTTGGTGCGGCGCTCGTGGCGGTCGAGGTCGGCGAGCTCGACCGCGCGGCCGTTGGGCCGCAGCTGCATCAGGGCGGTCTGCTTGCGGGCGGTGGTCGCGAAGGTGACCACGCCGCGGCGCACGGAGACGGCTCCGACCTCGGCGCCCCCCTTGCTCTGGTAGACGACGCGGGGCTTCCCGCCCGGCTTCTGGCGCCACAGGGTGCCGGTGAAGTTCGTCGAGAAGTAGCGGACGCCGCTGCTGGTGACCGCCAGGCTGAGCGGGCTCACCAGGTTGGAGGCGAGCGTCGCGGGCTTGGGCGGTGCGGCAGCCGGCGCGGCCGTGGACGGCGGGGTGAGCGACGAGCCGAGGAGGCCCAGGGTCGCGACCGCCAAGGTCGCGGTGCGGAGCGTGGTGGTGTGCAGCTTCGGGCGCATCAGGTGGGCCTCTCATGGGGATGAACGGGCCCGACGAGCGTGGTTCACGTGATGCTGGTGTGGCTGGGCCCGAGCAGGATTCCCCCGAAAGTGGGGATCGGCCGCTCAGCCACGGACCAGGTCGTCCTCCAGTGCGGTCAGCGCCTCGCGGGCCAGCTCACGGTCGGCGGCCGAGCTGTCGTCGACCTCGTCGCGCGGCACGCCCGACCGGGTGATCGCGATCTCGGCGGCGAGGTTGTCGTGGCGGACACTCGCGACCGTGGTGGTCAGCAACCCCGGTCCGCCGACGCCGGGACGACCCGGGTGCCACGACCCGTGCCGGACGACGCCGTCGGTCCACCAGCCGTGGGCCAGCGAGGCTCGGTCGTCGGTCGCGAGCGGCGCATCGACCAGATCGACGAGCTCCTGGTCGCCTGCCTCCGCGTAGGCGCGGCGGACGTCGTCGTCGCCGTCGTGGTCGGTGAAGACCTGCAGCCGGACGCCGACCGGCAGCTTGCCACCGCGGAAGCCCGCCGACGGGGCGTACCCGCAGAGCACGACGTCGGTCTGCTCGCCCAGAGTGCCGCTGTCGTCGGTGTTGCGCCTCAGCCGTCTGCCCGCGAAGGACCCGGCCACCACGTCGGCGGCCCGGCCCGCACACACCGTGGTGCCCGGGTCGTCGTAGCCAGCCTGGGACCCTGCCTGCGCCGGGCGATCGTCACCGCAGGCGGTCAGCATCACGAGTGGAGCCACGAGCGTGAGCAACAGCCGCCGCATCGCCATCACCGGACCTGCTCGAGAACGGGCATGACGTGCGGGGGCCCGCCGTCGACGGGGACGGGGTGCGAGAGCCGGTACTGCTCGGCGGCGACCCGGCGGGTGTGGCGCAGCAGGCGCCGCTCGACCTCGGCGTCGGTGTGCTCGGCGATGTCGGCGGCGATGCCGAGGTGCTCACCCGCGTCGGCCAGCGCGACCGAGCTGCGGCGGAGGCTGTCGGAGATCGCACGGCTCAACAGGCTCACCTCGGAGTAGGGCCCGATGCTGCCTCGCCCGAGCTCGGGGTGGCGCGACCAGATCGCCGGGCCGGTGGCTGCCTCGACCGCCGCGCCCGCACCGTCGAGCTGGGCGGCGAGCGCCTGCATCATGTCGCGACCCACCGTGCGGCACCGGGCGGGATCGATCCGGAACTCGCCGGAGGGGTGTCGGTCGAAGCGGGGGTCGACGAGGTCGTCGATCTCGTGCTCGCCGACGAGTCCCGCAGGGCGCGGCAGGCAGAACCGGTGACCGTCGTTGGTCGCCACCTGTCCCGCCAAACCGCGGAGCCGCACGGCGACCGCCTGCTCGTTCTCCCGGATGTGGCGCCGGAGCGCATCGCCGGCGCTCGCCAGGCTGCGGTAGACCTCCTCGGCCGAGCCGGCCGACGTGGGGGTGGTCTCGCGCTCCGACAGGCCGGCGACCATGTCTGCGTACGTGGACGCGACGGCCGAGATGAAGCTCGTGGGCGGGAAGAACGACGTCACCGAGGTGACCTCTTGTGTCACCGCCGAGACCAGCGACCAGTCCAGCCCCCCGCCGCCACCCTGGAGCGACTGCATCACCTCGAGCGAGTCGACGATCATGGTGGAGAAGTCGCTGCGGGCCTGTTGCCAGATGCCCGACTCGACCCGGGCCGCGCGATGGACCTCGTTCAGGACGCCGAAGAGGGCCCACGACACGTCGTCGACCCGACCGCCGAACCTGGCCATGAACGTCTCGACCGTGTCGCCGTTCATGTCGTGCAGCCAGCTGCACCCCTGGTCGAGGAACCTGGACATGGCCGGGGTCGGCGGCACGTAGACCTCTCGCTCCTGCGGCACGCCGGGCGACACGTCGGCCATGGCCTCCCAGAGCCGCTCGGCCAGGGCGGTGAAGTCGGCGGGGTCGGGCATGGTGAGGAACGGCGCGAACAGCTCGGTGAAGCGTTGCTCCCACTGGGCGTAGAGGGCGGCGGGGCTGAAGGTCGAGCGGTCGTCGAGGGGGTCGACGAGCTGGTCGGCGGGGGTGCCCCCGCCCCGCGCCGGGACCCGGTCGCGCAGCACGGTGGGACTGCCGCCCTCGGTGTGCTCACGGACGAACTCGCCTCCCGCCAGGAGGAAGCCGTACTGGCGCATGTCGGCGACGATGGCCGCGTCGATCAGCTGCTCACGGATCTCTTCGTAGGTTCCGCACATCGGGGCAACCTCTTCGCTCGTCGGGCGTGGACCCACCCTTCTCTCCGAGCGGCGATCGAGGAAACAACGAGCATCGGCGCCTGTGGACAACCCCTCACTCGGCGTCGTACGCCGCCAGCACCTGGTCGGCCGCCACGGTCGCGGGCAGCTCTCCGGCCAGTACCTCGGCGCGCACCCGCTCCCGGATGGCGCGGACGGCGGGCGAGTGCCGCAGCCGCTGCTCCAGCTCGTCGCGCACCAGCGCCCAGGTGAAGTCGAGCTGCTGCTCGGCCCGCTTGGTGGCCAGGCCCTCGACGCCGAGGTGGTCGCGGTGACCGAGGACCCGCAGCCACAGGTCGTCGACGCCCACGTCGTGCAGCGCCGAGCAGGTCACCACCGGTGGCGCCCACTCGCCGTGGCCGCGCACCAGCCGCAGCGCGCCGGCGAGGTCGCGGGCCGCCGCGCGGGCCTCCTGCTCGTGGTCACCGTCGGCCTTGTTGACCGCGATCACGTCGGCGATCTCGAGGATGCCCTTCTTGATGCCCTGCAGCTGGTCGCCGGTGCGGGCGAGGGTGAGGAAGAGGAAGGTGTCGACCATGCCGGCGACGGTGATCTCCGACTGGCCGACGCCGACGGTCTCGACCAGCACCACGTCGTACGACGCCGCCTCGAGCACCGCCATCGCCTGCACCGTCGCGCGGGCCACACCGCCGAGCGTGCCGGCGCTCGGGCTGGGCCGGATGTAGGCGGAGGGGTCGGCGGCCAGACGCGCCATCCGGGTCTTGTCGCCGAGCACCGAGCCTCCGGTACGCACGCTGCTCGGGTCGACGGCCAGGACGCCGACCCGGTGCCCGTCGGCGGTCAGCCGCGACCCGAGCGCCTCGATGAAGGTCGACTTGCCGACGCCGGGCACCCCGCTGATGCCGACCCGCACCGAGGACGCCCGGTCGGCCGAGCCGGTCTCGAGGGCCAGCAGCAGCTCGCGCGCCTGGGTGCGCCGCTCGGGGCGCGCGGACTCGACCAGCGTGATCGCCTGGGCCACCGCCGCGCGCCTGCCCGCGCGGACGCCCTCGACGAGCGCGTCGACGTCGACCCCCATCAGTGACCCAGCTGCTCCCGCAGCTTGGCGAGCAGGTCGAGCGCCGACTCGGCGATCACGGTGCCGGGCAGGAACACCGCCGCCGCCCCCATCTCCTGCAGCGTCGGGACGTCGTCGGGCGGGATCACGCCGCCGATGACGGTCATGATGTCGGGACGACCCTGCTCCTCGAGCGCGGTCTTCAGCGCCGGCAGCAGCACCAGGTGCCCGGCGGCGAGCGAGCTCACCCCGACGATGTGGACGTCGGCGTCGACCGCCTGCTGGGCGACCTCCTCGGGCGTGGAGAACAGCGGGCCGACGTCGACGTCGAAGCCCATGTCGGCGAAGGCCGTGACGATCACCTTCTGGCCGCGGTCGTGGCCGTCCTGGCCCATCTTGGCGACCAGGATCCGCGGCCGGCGTCCCTCGGCCTCCTCGAACTCGGCGGTCGCGTCGAGCACCTGCTTCAGCAGCGTCCCGCCGCCGGTGGTGGACTCGTCGCGATACACGCCCGAGATCGTACGGATCACCGCCTGGTGCCGGCCGTAGACCTTCTCCAGCGCGTCGGAGATCTCCCCGACGGTGGCCTTGGCGCGGGCCGCGTCGACGGCGAGGGCCAGCAGGTTGCCGTCGAGCGAGTCCTTCCCCGCTCCGCGCTCGGCGCTGTTGGTCAGCGCCTCCAGCGCCCGGCGCAGCTCGTCGTCGTCACGCTCGGCGCGCAGCCGCTCGAGCTTGGCCACCTGCTGGCGGTAGACGTCGTCGTTGTCGACCTTGAGGACGTCGAGCTTGTCCTCGGCCGCGAGCCGGTAGGTGTTGACGCCGATGACCCGCTGGTTGCCGGAGTCGATGCGCGCCTGGGTGCGGGCCGCTGCCTCCTCGATCCGCATCTTCGGGATGCCCTGCTCGATCGCCTTGGCCATGCCGCCCGCCCGCTCCGCCTCCTGGATGTGGGCCCACGCGCGCTCGGCGAGGTCGTGGGTGAGGCGCTCGACGTAGTACGAGCCGGCCCAGGGGTCGATCGTGCCCGTCGTCCCGCTCTCCTGCTGCAGCAGCAGCTGGGTGTTGCGGGCGATCCGGGCGCTGAAGTCGGTGGGCAGCGCGATCGCCTCGTCGAGGGCGTTGGTGTGCAGGCTCTGCGTGTGGCCCTGGGTGGCGGCCATCGCCTCGATGCAGGTGCGGCCGACGTTGTTGAAGACGTCCTGCGCGGTCAGGCTCCAGCCCGAGGTCTGGCTGTGGGTGCGCAGGCTCAGCGACTTGGGGTTCTGCGGCTCGAAGTCGCGCACCAACCGGCTCCACAGCGCGCGGGCCGCGCGCATCTTGGCCACCTCCATGAAGAAGTTCATGCCGATCGCCCAGAAGAAGCTGAGCCGCGGCGCGAACTGGTCGATCGTCATCCCGGTCTCGAGGCCGGCCCGGATGTACTCGACGCCGTCGGCCAGCGTGTAGGCCAGCTCGAGGTCGGCGGTCGCCCCGGCCTCCTGGATGTGGTAGCCGGAGATGGAGATCGAGTTGAAGCGGGGCATCTTCGCGGCGGTGTAGCTGAAGATGTCGGAGATGATCCGCATGCTCGGCGCCGGCGGGTAGATGTAGGTGTTGCGGACCATGAACTCCTTGAGGATGTCGTTCTGGATCGTCCCCATCAGCTGCTCCGGCTCCACCCCCTGCTCCTCGGCCGCCGCGATGTAGAGCGCGAGCACCGGCAGGACGGCGCCGTTCATCGTCATCGACACCGACATCTCGTCGAGCGGGATGCCGTCGAAGAGGGTGCGGGTGTCGTAGATCGAGTCGATCGCCACGCCGGCCATGCCGACGTCGCCGCGCACCCGCGGGTGGTCGGAGTCGTAGCCGCGGTGGGTGGCCAGGTCGAAGGCGACGCTCAGGCCCTTCTGGCCGGCGGCCAGGTTGCGCCGGTAGAAGGCGTTGGACTCCTCGGCGGTCGAGAACCCGGCGTACTGCCGGACCGTCCAGGGCTGGGTGGTGTACATCGTCGGGTACGGCCCGCGCAGGAACGGGCTCAGGCCGGGCCAGGTGTCGAGGGCGTCGAGGCCCTCGAGGTGCTCGGGCCCGTAGACGGGCAGGATGTCGATCCCCTCCGGGCTCGCCCATGCGCTGGTCGAGGAAGGCGCGCCAGCGCCGGGCACGAGACCACCCGATGACAGGCCGAGCCCGGAGAAGCTCTTCGGGACACTCATGCCAGCTTCTCCCTCGTGCGCGTCAGGAAGTCGAGCGCGTCGACGCCCATCGCGCACGCGTCGTCGGCGAACTCGACCGGCTTGCCGGCGATCACCACGTGGGTCGCGCCCGCCCCGCGCAGCGCGGACGCCGCCTCCTCGCCCCACTCGGCGTAGGCCGCGTCGGCGCCGGCGAGACAGACGACCTGCTGGCCGTCGTAGGCCGCGAGCACGTCGTCGACGCCGGCGGTGGCACCGGCGACGTCGACCGCCACTCCCCCGGCGGCGAACAGGTTGGTCGCGAAGGTCGCCCGCGCGGTGTGGGCGGCCACCGGGCCGAGCGTCGCGAGGAACACGTGCGCGGCCGGCGGGTCGTCGCGCAGCGCCTCGAAGCTGGCGGCGTAGGGCCGGACGCCGAGGGGTTCGCCGCCACGCTCGGGCAGCGTCTCTGCCAGGTGTGGGAACTCGCTGACGCCGGTCAGCGGCCGCTTGCGGGTCGCGACCTGCTGCTCGCGCGCGGCGACGACCTCGTCGATCGCGGCGTCCATGCTCTCGCCGTCCTCGAGCCCGCCGAGAACGGCCCACGCGGCGACCGCGAGGTCGTCGGTGAGCCTCTCGACGGCGTACGCGCCGCCGGCCGGGTCGGCGACGCGGGCGACGTGCGACTCGGAGATGAGCAGGGCCGAGGTGTTGCGGGCGATCCGACGGCCGAAGGTGTCGGGCCGGCCGAGTGCGCTGTCGAAGGGCAGCACGGTGACCGCGTCGGCCCCGCCGGCACCGGCCGCGAAGGCCGCGACGGTGGTGCGGAGCATGTTCACCCAGGGGTCGTAGCGGGTCATCATCGGGCGGCTGGTGACGGCGTGCAGCCGCATCGGCACGGGCTCGGCCTCGCAGAGCTCCTGCACGCGGGCCCAGAGCCGGCGGGCCGCCCGCAGCTTGGCGATGCCCGCGAACTGCTCGTCGGTGACGGCGAAGCGGAACTCCACGAGGCCGGCTGCCTCCTCGACGGTGAGCCCGGCGTCGGTCGCCGCCCGCAGGTACGACGCCGCGGTGGCCATCGACCAGCCGAGCTCCTGGGCGTCGGAGGCGCCGCGGTCGTGGACCGTGGTGGCGTCGACGACGAACCCGAGGACGCCGGCACGGCGGGCGAGCCCGGCCACCTCGGTGTCGAACTCGGGAACGCCGAGGTTGGTGCCCGCGTGCAGCTCGAGGTCGCCGGCCCACGCGAGGAACGCGCGGGCGGTGGCGACGGGGTCGGAGGTGGCGGCGAGCACCACCGGCGCGAGGTCGACGAACACACCCTCGAGCAGGGCGGCGAAGTCGGTGTCGGGTGCGGCGTCGACCCACAGCGACGTGACGCCGCCGTTGAGGTCGACCAGGGCCTCCTCGTTGAGCAGCGTCGCGTCGCCGGCGCCGAGGTGGGCGCGGATGTCCCACTCCCCCTGCCGGGTCGGGCGACCCGACGTCCGGACGTCGTCGAGCAGGTCGGCCGTGCCGAGCGGGGCGACCGCGATCCCGTCGAGCGTGGTGAGCGTGAGCCTCTCCCACACCAGCGCGTCGTCGTCCTCGTCGCCGAGGCGACGGGCCTTGCGCAGCACGGTGGCCGCGGCCGCCTCCCAGGCGGCCCGGTCGGCGGTGTCGACGTCGCTGGCCAGACGCAGCGACCCCTGCTCGGGCTCGAGCTCCGTCGGCTCGTCGAGCCCACCCTCCACCGTCTGGTCCTCGGACATGCCGCGACCCTAGGAGCCGGACGAGCACCGGCGCCAGCGGGTGTGAGTTTTCCGATGCCTCAGCCGGCCCGCTTCTCCAGTGTGGCCCGCGCACCGATCTCGTGCAGGTCGCGCAGGGCCGCGAGGTAGGGCTCGGTGAACCGCTCGTCGTCGACCAGGTCGCCGAAGAAGTCGGGGTTGCGCAGGAACGCCAGCGGGTCGTCGCCCTGCCGCGCGGCGGCGGCCATCACCGTGTCCCGCTCGCGGTCGACGACCTCGATCGGCTCACCCTGCTCGTCGACGCCCTCGGCGTAGCGGGCCCACGCGGCGACGACGAGGGCCGAGCGCTCCACCTGGCCCCCGTGCTCGAGGTTGTGCCGGATCACCGGCACCAGCCACTTGGGGATCCGGTCGGAGCTCTCGGCGCACAGCCGCGCCAGGGTGTCGCGCACCTCGGGGTTGGCGAACCTCTCGATCAGCTGGCGCCGGTACCCGTCGAGGTCGACGCCCGGGACGTCGGGCACCGTCGGCGTGCCCTCGCGCTCCATGTAGCCGAGCAGGAAGTCGACGAACAGCGGGTCGGTGCAGACCTCGTGGGCGTAGCGGTGGCCGGCCAGGTAGCCGAGGTAGCAGAGCGCCTGGTGGCTGGCGTTGAGCAGCCGCAGCTTCATCAGCTCGTAGGGCTCGACGTCGTCGACGACCTGGACGCCGACCTTCTCCAGGTCGGGCCTGCCCAGGGGGAAGTGGTCCTCGACCACCCACTGCGCGAACGGCTCGCAGACGACCGGCCAGGCGTCGTCGATGCCGAACGTGTCGCGCAGGGCCTCGATGTCCTCGGCCGACGTCACCGGCGTGATCCGGTCGACCATGCAGTTGGGGAAGGCCACCTGGGCGGCCATCCAGTCGGCGAGCTCGGCGTCCTGGAGCCGGGCGAAGGCGCCGATCATGGTGCGGGCGACGTCGCCGTTGCCGGGCAGGTTGTCGCACGACAGCACGGTGAAGGGTGGCGTGCCCGCGGCGCGGCGGCGGCGCAGCCCCTCCACGACGAAGCCGAACGCCGTCCGCGGGCTGCCGGGCTCGGCGAGGTCGTGGGCGATGCCCTCGTCGCGGGCGTCGAAGTCACCGGTGACCTGGTTGACGTGGTAGCCACCCTCGGTGACGGTCAGGCTCACCAGCCTGATGGCCGGGTCGACCAGCCGCTCGAGCACCGCCTCCGGGTCGTCGGGGGCGTGCAGGAAGCCGACGATCGACCCGATGACGCGCGGCTCGAGGTGACCGTCGGGGTGCTTGACCACCAGCGTGTAGAGGTGGTCCTGGCCGGCGAGCGCGTCGCGCATGCGCGCGTCGCCCGGCATGGTGCCGACACCGACGATGCCCCAGTCGAGCGCCTCGCCGCCGTCCATCAGGCGGTCGAGGTACATCGCCTCGTGGGCGCGGTGGAAGCCGCCGACACCGAAGTGGACGATGCCCGCGCTGACCGCCCGTCGGTCGTACGACGGCCGCCCGACCTCGGCCGGCAGGCCGGCCAGCGACTCCTGCGAGAGGCCGTGGGTCACTTGACGGCGCCCATCGACAGGCCCTGCACCAGCTTGTCCTGCGCAGCGAAGCCGGCGATCAGCACGGGCAAGGAGACGATGAACGACGCGGCGCACACCTTGGCCAGGAACAGGCCCTGGCTGGTGACGAAACCGGTGAGGAACACCGGCGCCGTGCCGGCCGTCGTGCCGGTCAGCACCCGGGCCAGCAGCAGCTCGTTCCAGCTGAAGATGAAGCAGATCAGCGCCGCCGCCGCGATGCCGGGCATGCACCACGGGCGCGATGACGCTGCGAGCGTGGTGATCAGGCCGGCGCCGTCGACCTGGGCGGCCTCGAGCATCTCCATGGGCACCTCGGCGAGGAAGGAGCGCAGCATCCACACCGCGATCGGCAGGTTCATCGAGGTGTAGAGGATGACCAGCAGCCAGATGTTGTCGAGCAGCTTCAGCTTCTGGGCGAACATGTAGAGCGGCAGGATGCCGGCCACGACCGGCAGCATCTTGGTGGACAGGAAGAAGAACAGCACGTCGGTCCACTTGCGCACGGGCCGGATCGAGAGCGCGTACGCCGCCGGGAAGCCCAGCAGCAGCACCAGCACCGTCGAGACGACCGAGGCCGTCATCGAGTTGAGCAGCGACGGCCAGGGGCCGCGCCTCGAAGAAGATCGCGGTAGCCCTCGAGGCTCAGCGGCGCGAACACGCTGGGCGGGTTGGTGGCCGCGTCGGTCTCGCTGTGGAACGAGGTCAGCATCATCCAGAGCACCGGCAGCATGAAGAGGATGCCGATGACCCACGTGCCCAGGGTGATCAGGCCACCGCTCCTGGAGCGCCGGGTGGTCTCCTCCGGACGACTTGCTCGTGGTGCTCATCGCGTCCTCCTCCTTGAAGAGGGTCAGGGCGGTGCGCAGGGCGAAGGTGGCGACGAGGATCGTGCCGACCACCACCACGACGCCGGCGGCGGAGGCTCGTCCGTAGTCCTGGGCGGTGTAGAAGGTCTGGTAGATGTAGTAGGGCAGGTTGGCCGTGCCCAGGCCGCCCGAGGTGATGGTGAAGACGGGTCGAAGTTCTGGACCACGTAGATCGTGCCGAGCAGGGCACCGAGCTCGAGGTACTGCCGCAGGTGGGGCAGCGTCATGTAGCGGAAGATCTGCCAGCTCGACGCGCCGTCGATCCGCGCGGCCTCGATCACGTCGAGCGGTCTGCTCTGCAGGCCGGCGAGCAGGATCAGCATCATGAACGGCGTCCACTGCCACACCAGGGCGGCGACGATCGAGATCAGCGGATTGTTGGTGATCCAGTCCGGCTGTGGCGCGTTGTCGCCGAACACCGCGGTGAGCGCCCCGTTGAGCAGTCCGTACTCGGGGTTGTAGAGCGCGTGCTTCCACAGCAGCGCGGCCGCCACCGGGACGACCAGGAACGGCGTGATCATCATCGTGCGGACGATGCCGCGCCCGACGGAACTTGCGGTCGAGCAGCAGCGCGATCCCCAGGCCCAGGAGCAGGCTGATGCGACGACCAGCTGCGTCAGCAGGATCGTGACGATCACGGCCCGGCGCACGTTGTAGTCGGTGAAGACGCCCACGAAGTTGTCGATCCCGGCGAACCCGCGCTCGTCGGGGTAGTAGGCGTTCCAGTTCATGAACGAGATCGACGAGGGTCATCAGGAACGGCACCTGGGTGAGCACGATGATGAAGATCAGCGCCGGCAGCAGCGGCACCCGCCGCGCACCGACTCGCCGGCCCGGCTCATCCGGTTGCGGTGCGCTCGGCGTCGGGTCGGCTCGGTCCTGGCCGGAGGTCGGCGCCTCCGGTGTCGAGGTGGCCATCACTCGCTCCTCTCCTGGTAGCGCTCGGCTATGTCCTCGGCGAGCTGTTGCCCTCGGTCGAGCGCTCCTCGACGCTCATCTGTCCGGCGATGGCCGAGCTGATCTCCTGGCTGACCTGGGTGCCCAGGTCAGGGAACTCGGGGATGTCGACGAACTGGATGCCGATCGCGGGCCGGGGCTGGACCCCCGGGTTGTCGGGATCGGCGCTCTCGATGGCCGCACGGGTCGGCCTCGGCGAAGGCGCCGGCCTCCTCAGGTAGTCCTGGTTCTCATACGTCGAGGCGCGCTTGCCCGCCGGCACCCGCGACCAGCCGAGCTCCTCGCCGACGAGCTGCTCGTACTCCTTGCTGGACGCCCACGAGATGAACTTCCAGCGCGTTGTCCTTCTTCTCGCTGGCCTCCTGGATCCCCCACGACCAGGCGTAGAGCCAGCCCGAGCTGTCGGTCTCGACGACCGGCGCGGGCGCGTAGCCGATCTTGCCCTTGACCGGGGAGTCGGTCGCCTCCAGCGAGCCGGCCGCCGACGTGGCGTCGTACCACATGGCGGCGTTGCCCTGGGTGAGGGCGTTCAGGCACTCGGTGAAGCCGGCCTGCGGGGCACCCGACTCGCCGTGCTCGCGCACCAGGTCGACGTAGAACTCCACGGCCTCCTTGAACTCCGGTGCGTCGACCTTGGCGGTCCAGTCCTCCTCGAACCAGGTGCCGCCGAAGGTGTTGACGACGGTGGTGAGGGGCGCGAAGAGCTGGCCCCACCCGGGCTGGCCGCGCAGGCAGATGCCGGCCATGCCCGGCCTCGGCGCCGTCGAGGCCTGGCGGCGATGTCGGCCACCTCCTGCCAGGTCGGCTTTCGGGCATGGTCATGCCCTCCCGCTCGACGAGGTCCTTGCGGTACATGAGGAACGAGGACTCGCCGTAGAAGGGCTCGGCGTAGATCTGGCCCTCGCTCGACAGCGACTCATCATCGGCTCGAGGATGTCGTCCTGGTCGAAGTCGGGGTCGGCAGCGAGGTAGTCGTCGAGCGGCGCGATCCAGTCCGCCTTCGCGTAGATGGGGACCTCGAAGTTGGACGAGGGTCGCCACGTCGTACTGGCCGGCCTGGCTGGAGAACTCCTGGCTGATCTTGTCGCGGACGTCGTTCTCGGGCAGCGCCGTGAAGTTGACCTCGATGCCGGTCTCGGCGGTGAAGTGCTCGGCGGTGAGCCGCTGCAGGTCCACCATCTGCGGGTTGTTGACCATCAGCACGTTGATCGAGTTGGCGCCGCCGTCACCGCCCCCGCCGCCACCCCAGCCGGACCAACAGCCCGAGAGGACGAGGGAGAGGGCGGCCACCAGGACGGCCAGCCGGCGCGTCGCCCGGGGACGTGATCGACGTGTACGCTCATTTGTGCGGCATCGCGCGCTCATACGAGTACAGTGACACGGGTCACACTACGGTGGCAAGGGCGCCGCCCGCCGGGCCGTTCGAACAAGGAGCACGCGATGACGTCGAGGGAAGCACCGGACGAGGGCGCCCAGCTCGCTCTCGCCGCCGAGGTGGCCCGGCGTCACTACCTGCGCGACGAGTCGAAGAGCGACATCGGCACCAGCCTCGACATCAGCAGGTTCAAGGTGGCGCGGCTGCTCACCGTGGCCCGCGAGGCCGGGCTGGTGCGGATCGAGGTGCTCGACCCGGCGCCGCCCACCGAGGACGCGCTCGCCGCCGAGGTCGCCGAGCGCTACGGCCTGCGCGGGTGCTACGTCGTGCCCGCGTCCGGGTCCACCCGCGACGCCGTCGCCCGCCGCGCCGCCCGACTGCTCGAGCAGCTGGTCACCGACACCGACGTCCTCGGGCTCCCGTGGTCGCGCACGGTGTCGTCGATGGTGCACGCGGCGCCGACCCTGCCGGCCGTGCCGGTCGTGCAGCTGTGCGGCTCGCTGGTCATCACCGGCGAGGACAGCCCCGTCGACGTCGTCCGCGCCGCCGGCCGGCTGACCGGGAGCGACGCGCACGTGTTCTACGCACCGTTGATCGCCGACAACCGGGAGAGCGCGCAGGCCATCCTGCGGCAGCCGAGCGTGGCCGACGCCATGGCCGCCGCCGACGACGTGACGCTCGCCGTGGTCAGCGTGGGCGCGTGGGCGGCCGGAGAGTCGACGGTGCACGACTTCGTGTCGCCCACCACGCGCGCCGAGGTCGCCGCGGCGGGAGCGGTCGGCGAGGTGCTCGGCGTCCTCTTCGACACCGACGGCGGGCTGGTCGACACCGACCTCACCCACCGGATGATCGGGGTGTCCGGACCCCAGCTGCGCGACGTGAAGTCGGTGGTCGCACTGGCCCACGGGCCCGGCAAGGCGGCCGCCACCGCCGCCCTGCTGCGCGGGGGCCTGGCCGGCTCCCTCGTGACCGACACCGTGCTGGCGACGGAGCTGGTCTCGCTCTAGCGACCCCTAAGTCGGGTTATTCAAGTCTCATTGTATACATTGGCGGCATGAACGCAGAGCAGCCCGCCGAACCCGCCCGCCCGGACGGCGTCAGCCGCCGCAGCATCGTCGCCGGGGTGGGGGCGGCCGCCGCTGCCTCGGCGCTGCTCACCGACCCGGCCGGCGCCGGCACCCGGCCCGCGCGCCGCCGTCCCAACATCGTCTGGCTGGTCAGCGAGGACAACGTGCCGGCGCTGGGCTGCTACGGCGACCCGGTCGCCTCGACCCCCCACCTCGACGCGCTGGCGGCCGACGGCGTCCGCTACGAGCACGCCTTCTCGATGGCGCCGGTGTGCGCACCGTCGCGGCTCGGGCTGATCACCGGGCTCTGTCCCGAGGCGATGGGGCCCGGCCAGCACCACCGCGCGCAGGCCGAGCTGCCGACGCAGCTGACTCCCCTGCCGGTGCTGCTGCGCGAGCGCGGCTACTACTGCACCAACAACGCCAAGACCGACTACAACGCACCCCTCGACCCCGCGGCCATCTGGGACGCGTCGTCGGGCCAGGCGCACTGGCGCAACCGGCCCGAGGGGGCGCCGTTCTTCGCGGTGTTCAACGACGACACCACCCACGAGTCCCAGCTGTTCGGCGAGTACGCCGGCGGGCCGACGTCGCCGGCCGACGTGACCGTTCCGCCGTACCTGCCCGACACCGACGTCATCCGCCGCGACCGGGCCCGGTGGTACGACAACATCGCCCGGATGGACGCCAACGCCGGCGCCCGGCTGCGCGAGCTCGACGACGCCGGGCTGCTGGACGACACGATCGTCTTCTACTACGGCGACAACGGCGGGGTCACGCCACGCACCAAGCGCTTCTGCTACGACTCCGGGCTGCGGGTCCCGCTGATCATCCGGTTCGGACGCAACGTGCGCGAGCTGTCGCCGCACCGGCCCGGCAGCACCGTGTCGCGGCCCGTGAACGGCGTCGACCTGCCCGCGACGGTGATCGCCCTGGCCGGCGCCCGCAAGCCGGCCGTGGCGCACGGCGCCTCGCTGGTGTCGCGCTCGGCGCGCGACCGGCGCGAGCACGCCTTCGGGATGCGCAACCGGATGGACGAGACCTACGACATGCAGCGCACGGTCCGCGACTCGCGGTTCCGCTACATCCGCAACTACCACCCGCACCGCATCTACGGGCAGCACGTGATCTACCAGTTCCGCCAGGCCGGGTACGTCGACTGGCGCGACCGGTACGTCGCGGGCGAGCTCGACGAGCACCAGAGCCGGTTCTGGCGGCGCAAGCCGGCCGAGGAGCTCTACGACCTCGAGGCCGACCCGCACGAGACGGTCAACCTGGCGGCCGACCACGGACACCGCCGGACGCTGCGCCGGCTGCGCGACGTCCTGGACCGGCACCTGGTCGAGGTCAACGACAACGGCTTCATCCCCGAGGGCCTGGCCGTCGAGGGTTACGCCGACAGCCGGCGTCCGTCCGCCTACCCCATCCGCCGGGTGGTCGAGGTGGCCGGACGCGCCAGCCGCGGCGACGTCCGCGAGCTGCCCAAGCTGGTCGCCTCGCTCGACGACACCTACGAGGTGGTGCGCACCTGGGCGGCCCTGGGGCTCGCCGTCCTGGGCGCCGAGGCCGAGCCGGCCCGCGACCGGTTGCGCCGGGTGCTCGCGGAGGAGGCGTCTGCGCACGTGCGCACGCAGGCCGCCGAGGCCCTGGCCCGGCTCGACGAGCCCGGCGCCGCGGAGGCGCTCGGCGAGATCCTGACCACCGACCCCGGCCCCCGCACCCGGCTGCAGGCCGCCAACGTGCTCGCGGCGCTGGGCGAGCGGGCCCGGCCCGCCATCGAGGCGGTCCGGACGGCGACCGCCGACGACGACGCGTACGTCGTGACCAAGGCGCGGCACGTCCTCGACGTCCTGGAGGGCCGCTACCCCGACCTGGGCTGACAACCATCGGCGAGACTCGCCTCGTTGAACGGGTGAGGAGGCCGCCATGGGTCAACGCCCGCCGACGTTCGAGGAGTACGTCGCCGCGCGCGGGCGCGCCCTGTGGCGCACGGCATGGCTGCTGACCGGCGACGCCCACCGGGCCGAGGACCTCGTGCAGACGGCGCTCGTCCGGTGCTGGCGGCGCTGGGACACGATCGCCCGCGACGACACCGTCGACGGCTACGTGCGCCGGGTGCTGGTGACGACCTACACCGACTGGCGACGCCGCCGCTGGCACGGCGAGGTGCCGACCGAGCACCTGCCCGACGTCGCCGCCGAGCCCGGTCTGGCCGACCTGCGCCACGACGTCCTGTCCGCGCTCGCCGCGCTGCCGCGGGGGCAGCGGGCGGTCGTCGTCCTGCGTTTCTACGACGACCTGACCGAGGCCCAGACGGCCGACGCGCTGGGCATCGGCGTCGGCACCGTGAAGAGCCAGACCGCCCGCGCGCTGGCCGCGCTGCGGGTCTCGGCCCTGCTCAAGGAGGAGGCGTAGATGAGCCACGAGGAGCTGCGCGACCTGCTGCACCGGGTGGTGCCCGAGGCACCCGAGCCGTTGCCCGGATCCCTGGTCGCGGCCGGACGCCGGTCCCGCACCCGGCGACGCGCGGGCGTCGTCGTGGGGGCCGCGGTGGCGGTCGCCCTGGTCGCGACCACCGCGGTCGTGCTCGGCGGCTCGGAGCCCAGCCCCCGCCCGGACACCGTCGTCTCGCCGAGCCCCGACCCCACGCCGACGACCACGCCGGCCACCACCGAGCCGTACGACGCCAACGTCTGCCCCGAGTCCATCCCGGCGTCCTTCGACAACCCGCGCGCGATCGACGTCACCGACGTCGTGGCGATCACCTACTGCTCGACGCTGCTCGACGGGCCCGGTCCGTCCGAACCGCTGACGCCCGATGCGTTCGTCGACGACATGGATGTCTTCGTCGCGGCGGCCCGCGACAACCCGATGACCCGAAGCACCTGCCTGTACATCAGCTACCGGCCGGCCGGCGTCGTCGTGTTCGAGATGGCCGATGGCACGAGCACCGCTGTCTTTGCCGACTGCGACACGATCACGCTCGGCAGAGCACGGCCCGTCACCCTGAGCATGTCGCGAGTGTTCCAGGATGCGCTCGACGTCCAGCGCGACCGCCTCGACTACCGCGCCCGGGTCGATGCGTCCTGCACGGGCGGACCGGCCGCGGCTCCTGTGCGTCCTGTGCGCGAGGACCTGGTCGACGCCCTGTACTGCAGCGGGGACGGCACGCTGCGCGCGTCGCTCGACGCGGCGCAGCTCTCGACCCTGCGTGCCGCCTGGCAGGCTGCCACCCCGATGTCCGACGACGAGGTGTCCCGCTGCTACGCGAACGGCGACGCCGGGCCGTACGTGCTCACGACCACCGACCGAGGCGACGCCGTACCGCTCGTGACCAGCACCTGCGGCTACCTGGTGCTCGACTCCGCATCTCTTGGTCCGCTGCGCATCGACGTCGCGCCGGACGAGCTCGGCCTCTCCTGACCGGATACCCCCACCGGTACCCCGTTTGATGTAGCGGGCCGCCCGATCCGGGGTCGGGCCGCGGATCGGGCGCACCCTCGTGGACACGAGTCCGGGAGGTGCCATGGACAGGGACTGGGAGGGCCGAGCGGCCCAGATGACGACGACGTACCGCTACCTGCGGCTGGCGATGCCGGTGCTGGCACTGATGCTCGCCGCCTCCGTGGCGATCCAGGTCTTCTCCCCCACCGAGAACTGCTGGCTGGGCTCGATCAGCGCCTACTACTACACGTCGGCCCGCGGCGTCTTCGTCGCCACGTTGTGCTGCATCGGCACCTGCCTGTTCGTCTACAAGGGCGGCTCCGACCGCGAGGACGCCGCCCTCAACGTCTCGGGAGCGCTGGCGTTCCTCGTGGCCTTCATCCCGACGCCGCTCGCGGGTGTGATGGACGGCCCCGAGCCGGTGTGCAAGCGCAGCAACGTCCCGACCCCGGAACAGCTGCGCGCCGCCCTCGACAACAACGTGTGGGCCGCGCTGGTCGGCGGGATCGTGGTCGCCCTGGCCTACGTGGTGCTGCGACGCACCCTGCCCGACGGGCCGGGGCCGGGGCGTCCGAGGCTCACCACGGTGGTCGGCACCTGCTCGGCCGTCGCCCTCTGCGTCGTCCTGTACGTCGGCTGGCCCGAGGAGGTCATCGCCCACGGGCACGGCGTCTCGGCGATCCTGCTGTTCGTCGGGGTCATCGCGATGGTCCTGTTCAACGCCTTCCCGACCCTCGCCGGCCAACCCCACGACGCCACGTCACCCGCGTTCCGCACGCTCTACCTGGGCGTGCTCGCCGCGATGGGCGTCGCGGCGGTCGCCATCGGCGTCCCCCTGGTCGCGGGCGTCTGGGACAACGGGCTGTTCTGGCTCGAGGGCAGCCTGATCGCCTCGTTCGCCACGTTCTGGGTGCTCCAGACGATCGAGCACTGGACGCCGGGAACCTCCGGCCCGGCTCAGGACGACGGTCGCAGGACCAGCACCCCGGCGTCCCAGGCCCCGAGCACCAGCTGACCGGAGTCGTCGGGACCGACACCGCCCAGCACCCTCTCGGCGTCGGCCCAGCGCTCGTCCAGCACGGCCGCAACCCCGTCGTCCGACGACAGGTTGGCGACCACGAGCAGCTCGGTGTCGTCGAGCCGGCGCACGAACGCGTAGACCTGCTCGTGCTCGGGCAGCAGCATCGTGAAGTCACCGTGGGCCACCACCGGCTCGTCGTGGCGCAGCGCGATCAGCCGGCGGTAGTGCTCGAAGACCGAGTCGGGGTCACCGACCTGGGCGGCGGCGTTGATCTCGGTGTGGTTGGGGTTGGCCTCGATCCACGGCGTCCCCGT
>CAWGVK010000014.1:0-180815 GCA_963825985.1 uncultured Actinomycetota bacterium
CCCTCGGCGAAAATCCCGGAACGGTCGGCGGCGGCGTGCTGGCGGCCCGCGCAGTTCCGCGAGTCGCGGAGCCCGGACGGAGACCTGACCTTGATCTCCGACGACTCCGGCAGAAGCTTCGGCTGCTGCGGGACCTGCAGCGTTCGACCTCGACGACGGCGGGCGAGTTCGAGCTGATCGGAGATCTCTCCAGCGTCTAGCGATGCTCCAGCGACCCGCGAGCGCGCCCAACGACCCGCACTTCGGCCGCCGCCCGGACGCCGCGCGGCACTGCGGATCGGCTCCGCTGGCAGCCGTCACCGGCATCACCTACATCCGCCTACTTCGGCGTCGACTTTTCCGCCGACCATCGTTCTCCGCCGTCCCCTACGATTCGTCCTTGGAGCGCGGCCTGATCGACAACGAATGTCGTGCAGCAGACCCCGGTCTGCTGCTCTACCCGTTCCTGCCAGTTGTCTGGCACTGGCTCCGTCGGCGTCGAGGGGATCGTCCTGTATGCGCGTCATCTTGTCCATCTCCTCTTCTCCGCCGCCCTGGCGCTCACGCTGTTCGTGTCGCTGAGCGAATGCTTGAAGAGCGGCTGTTGACCGCCGTCCTCGGTCGCCGCGGTGGCGTTCGTAACAAATGCGCAGCGTCCCAACACGTTCTCGACCGCTCGCCGCCGGCTTCTTCCTCGGTGCCTGGGCTCTGAGCGGGTTCGCGCCACTACGCCGCTGGCGACCCGGGGGCGGCGCACGGTCTCGCCGTTTGCGCCCCCTACCCGCCCTTCGCGCGCTCCCGATCGCGTGCTTCTTCGTCGCGCTCTGCGCCTACCCCCTCGCTCGCTGCGGAGCCTGGTGTCCCACTTTGGCACCCACCACGATGAGCGAGTCCTCGCCGCTGTCTCGTTCTTCCATGCACGACAGCGTCCAGACGATGCATCGTCGAGTTCGAGCGCACTTCGGAGTTCGAGGAAGCCCAGGGCGGAGGTGTCGAGGAGCTGGCCGACGTCATCTGTTCGTCTCCACGAGCTTCACGCACAAGTACCTCGCGCTGGCGTTGCTCATTGCGCTGCTCCTCCTCCGACTGCGCCCAGCTGCGGCTGTGCTGCCCGCTCCTCGTCCTGCCGCTGACCGCGCTGCCGGCCGACCTGCGCACGTCGGCGTCCTGGGACGAACTCGTCGACGAACTTCGCGCTGCTCGCGCTGCACCTGCTCTCCTCGTCCCCGGCGAAGCTCTCGCAGAGGCTGCTCGCCGTCGTCTGGCTGCCGGCCGCCGTCGAGAAGGCTACCGCTAGACGCACTGAGCAGCGCGAACCGGCGGGTACGTCAACGTCAGGGCAACGGGTTCTTTCCGGCCCTGGTCGTGGGCCGGGCGTGCTGCTCGGACTTTCGATCCGCCGAGCGGCGGGTGGTCAGACTCACCATTCAGACGTCGCCTCCCGCTGTCGCCGTCGTGGCCATCGGCGTGGCGCTCCAGTACCTGAGCGTACCCGCGACGCCGGCATCCGACACCTGCCCAGCGCTGGTCAAGCAGCGCGGCCCCTATGCCGGCATCCACACGACCTCGGAGAAGCGCAAGCTTCTCGTCGCTCTCGACGATCTGGCTGGTGTCCGCGCCCAGCTGCCGGATCGTCTTCTACGACACGTTTCCAGGCGGATATCTCCTCGGCCATCGTCGTCGGCGACTGACCCACTGGCTCTTCGACGTCGCGGACGGTCTCGGAGAACGCGTCCGTCTGCTGCTGTCGCTGCTGCCCGGCGAGACGGCGGCTGGCCGGCGCGTCCAGCGCCGCTGCAGCCTGATCGATACCGCTGACGAGATACGCCGGCGATCGAGCAAGACGTCCGCTGCAGCGAGCCGCTCGAGCAGCTCTCGCGTGGGAGCCGCTACAGACGGTGGTGGTGCGCGCCGGATACTGATGAGCCGCTGTCGCGGCGATTGGTGTCGCTGACCAGTTCAAGCCGTTGCTGGCGGCCGGGAATCCCCGTGACGCCCATCAGCTGGCTCACCGCTGCATGCAACTGGCCAAGAGGACTTCCGGATCGAAGCAGTCGGGGCGGAGCTCGACTCTCAGCGTTGATTTTATGCACTCTGCACGGTCGTCGGCATTTGACGCCACTCTTTCGCTCGACTGCAGGACGTCGTCGCGGTCTCGTTTACCAGACAGCCTCCGTTCTCGTGGATGAATGGGGAGCGCGGACGAGACCGCCGCTCGCGCGGACCGAACTCGCCCAGGCGTTCCCACACGACGCCATCCGTCGCCCTCTCCCGCAATTTCGGTCAGCACCCAGCTGTCTTGCCGGGCTCCCGCGCGCCGCGCGGCGACATCGTGGTCACGATGGACAGCGACCTTCAGTCTCCGCCCGAGGAGACGCTCGGCTACCTGGCCGAGTGAACCGACTACCCGTCGTGCTGCGGGTACCACGGACCGACGGTTCGGTCCGGTCGCCCTCAACGCTGATCGCGTCTCCTCAGCTCATGGCTAGGCGCCCGAACCGGCTACTCGCTCCAGGACTACAGCTCGATGTTCCGCGCTTCACGACCGGCGGCCGTCGATCAGGGCCTCTCCAGTTGCAAGACGAGCAGCGACGGGTGGGTGCGCCGGGTCTGGTGGGGTGGCTGCACGTACAGTGAAGGAAATGCCACGTACAGCATCATGCGCGTGGCGAGCAGGGTCACGCTACGCCTCGGGCCGCTGGTTGACATGTTCCTCGACCTCGTGACTGGTTACGCAGCATCCGCTTCGGATCATCTCGGTGATCGGTTTTCTGGGCGCGGTCTCTTTCCGCCCGCCTTGACGTTGATCTTCCTCAATTACCGCGTCAGTCGCGGCGGTGTGGTCTTCTGGTCTCGTCTCGGCCTTCCAGGAATGCTCTTCTTCTTGAAATGCAGCTGTGATACTGGGCGTCCTGGCGGGTGCATTCCAGCGTCATCTACATAGAGGCCAAGCGCCACCCCGTCTACCTCATCGACTCAGTGGATCGCAACGATGCCGGCGGGTTCGTTCTCGCGGGTGGCGGACCTTCCGGCAATACGCACGCTGGACCTCGCACTCGAGCACTCCGCCTGACGACGTGCTGGTCATGGCCCCGCTGCAGGTCGCCGGCGCCGGATTGGCAGCAGCCTCTAAGAGCCTCCTGGACACTCTTCGCCGAGGTCATCGCAGCCGTCCGGCCCGGCGACCTCGAGGGCCCGCTGGAGGCGTCGCTGCCGCGGGCGGCAAGTCAACCTCACCTACGCGGGTACCGACGGCACCACGACCCGGGTGGTGCGGCGCCCGCCGCTTGGGTGCTCGCCACCGCCCACGACATGGGCCGCGAGTACACCGCGATGTCGGCACTCGCCGACAGCGACGTGCCGGTGCCGCGACCTACGCCCACTGCGACGACGAGTCGGTGCTGGGTGCCAGTTCTACGTGATGGAGAAGGTCGACGGCACCCGTACGGACCGCGGCCCAGCTCGCACCGCTCGGCGCTGGCGCGCACCGCGGCGCTCGCCGGCGCGATGGTCGACGTCCTCGCCCGCCTGCACACCGTGGCCCCGGCCGACGTGGGCCTGGCCGACTTCGGCCGGCCGGCGGGCTTCCTGGAGCGACAGGTACGCCGCTGGGGCCGCCAGCTCGAGGGGTCGGCCACCCGTCCGCTCCCCGACGCCGAGACCCTGCTCGCCCGGCTCGCCTCGTCGGTGCCGGCCGGTGACGCCGACCGCGACGCCGACTCCGCCGGCATCGTGCACGGCGACTACCGACTCGACAACCTGCTCGCCGTGCCGGGCGACGACGAGCCCGTCAAAGCCGTCGTCGACTGGGAGATGGCCACCATCGGCGACCCGCTCACCGACGTCGCACTGCTCCTCGTCTACGACAACCTGGGCACCATCACCGGCGGCGGCGCGGTCGCCGACGCCAGCGCCGCCCCGGGCTACCCCGACCAGGACGCCCAGCTGGAGCGGTACGCCGCCGGCACCGGCCACGAGCTCGGCGACATGGGCTTCCACCTCGGGCTGGCCTACCTCAAGATCGCCGTGATCCTCGAGGGCATCCACCACCGCTTCCTCGCCGGCCAGACCGTCGGCGACGGCTTCGACCGGGTCGGTGAGGCGGTCGAGCCGCTGCTGGCCGCCGGGCTCGAGGCGACCAGGTGACCGCGGGTGTGAGTTTCACCGGTTAAGTGGTGAAACTGCGGGTTCTGGTACGAAGTTTCGTAGGAGAAGCGTGAGTTTCACCGGTTAACCGGTGAAACTCACACTCAACCGAAGGGCGCCACCGAATGGACCTCAGCCTGAGCGACGAGCAGGAGGCGTTCCGCGCCCTGGCCCGCGACTTCCTCGACCGCGAGGCCGTCCCGCACCGCACACAGTGGGACCGCGACGAGGCGGTCGACCTCGACATCGTGCCCAAGATGGCCGAGATCGGGTTCTTCGGGCTGACCATCCCCGAGGAGCACGGTGGCCTGGGCGGCGACTACGTCACCTACGCGATCGGCATGGAGGAGCTCGGCCGGGCCGACTCGGCGCTGCGCGGCATCGTGTCGGTCAGCAGCGGCCTGGTGGGCAAGTCGATCCTGTTCTTCGGCACCGACGAGCAGAAGGAGGAGTGGCTGCCCCAGCTCGCCGTCGCCACCAAGCTCGGCTGTTTCGGCCTCACCGAGCCCGGCACCGGCTCCGACGCCGGCAACCTGACGATGCGCGCGGTCCGTGACGGCGGCGACTACGTGCTCACCGGGCAGAAGCTCTTCATCACCAACGGCACCTGGGCCGACGTGGCGCTGATCTTCGCTCGCACCGGCAGCGTCGAGGACGGCCCGCGGGGCATCAGCGCGTTCCTGGTGCCCACCGACGCGACCGGCTTCGAGGCCCGCGAGATCAAGGGCAAGCTCGGGCTGCGCGGCCAGGCCACGGCCGAGCTGTTCCTCGACGAGGTGCGGGTGCCGGCGTCCGCGATGCTCGGCGGCGAGGCCGGCGACGGCCAGGGCTTCAAGGTCGCGATGAGCAGCCTCGACAAGGGCCGGCTCGCCGTCGGCGCCGGCTGCGTCGGCATCGTGCAGGGCTGCCTGGAGACATCGGTCGAGTACGCCACCAGCCGCACCCAGTTCGGTCGCCCGATCGGCGGCTTCCAGCTGGTGCAGGACATGATCGCCGACATCTCCCTCGACGCCGACGCCGCGAGGCTGCTGGTGTGGCGCTGCGCCGACCTGATCGACCGGCACGAGCCGTTCGGCGTGGCGGCGTCCAAGGCCAAGCTGTTCGCCTCCGAGGCCGCGGTGCGCGCGGCCAACCTGGCGATCCAGATCCACGGCGGCGCCGGGTACGTCGACGACTACCCGGCGGCGAAGTACCTGCGCGACGCCCGGGTGATGACGCTCTACGAGGGCACCAGCCAGATCCAGAAGCTGCTGATCGGACGGGCCGAGACGGGCATCAACGCGTTCGTCTGACCCCTATCCTTCGAGACATGGACGACGACCTGCTCGTCGGTCGCTACCAGCGCCGGCGCCCGCTCGGCTCGGGCGGCATGGGTGACGTCTGGCTCGCCGACGACCTCGAGCTCGGTCGTCAGGTCGCGATCAAGCGGCTCCGGTTCGGCGGCCCGGCCGGGCTCGACGCCGAGCTGGTGGAGCGGATGCTGCGCGAGGCCCGGGTGGTGGCGCGGCTCAAGCATCCCGCGATCGTCACCCTGCACGACCTGGTGCGCGTCGAGGGCCGCCCCTACCTGATCATGGAGTACGTGGAGGGCGAGTCGCTCGCCGACCGCATCGCCCGTGAGGGGATGCTCCCCTGGACCGAGGTCGCCTCGGTCGTCGCCGACATCGCGGGCGCCCTCGCGGCTGCCCACCGCGCCGGCGTCCTGCACCGTGACGTCAAGCCCGCCAACGTGCTGCTCGACACCGACGGCCGCGGCCACCTGGCCGACTTCGGCATCGCCCGCGGCACCGACGACGCGGTGATCACGGTGGCCGGCGAGCTCGTCGGCACCGTCGCCTACATGCCGCCCGAGATCGCCAAGAGCGAGGACGCGATGGCGGCCAGCGACGTGTGGTCGCTCGGCGCGACGTTCTACGCCGCCGTCGAGGGCGCCGCCCCCTTCGCCGACAGCGGATCGAGCGCGGCTGCCATCATCGCCCGCCTGATCCGCGACGACGCCCCCACGCCACGGCGAGCCGGGGCCGGCACCGGCCTCCTGGGGCGGATGCTCGCGACCGACCCCGCCGCGCGGCCCTACGCCGCGGGGGTGGCGGCCGAGATCAACGCACTGCTCGCCATGCCCGACCTCCCTCCGGCCCCCGAGACCCGCGAGACGTCACTCCCGCGCCGCTCGGAGACGTGGCACATGAGTCCGCCGCCCGAGACCCCGCCCCGCGCGCGGCGCCGGTGGCCGGTGGCGGCCGCGGCCCTCGTGCTCCTCGTCGGCGTCGTGGCGGCGGCGATCTACGTCGTCAGCCAGGACGACGGCGGTGGCGGTGGCGACGACGGCGACGGAGACGGAGACCCGCCGGTCGCGGCCGCCGGCTTCGAACCGGTCGACGTCGGCGCCGAGCCGACCCGGCCCGAGGTGGCACCCGACGGCACGGCGTACGTCGCCAGCCGCGGCGGCGCCCTGGTGCTGCAGGTCCGCCCCGACGGCGAGCCCGGGAGATCTCGGTAGCCGACCGGCCGGGCGTGGCCGCCGTGTCCTCCGACGGGACGCGCGTCTACGTGCCCAGCGACGGCGTCGTGTCGGTGATCGACACCCAGGCCGGCGCCGTCGTCGGCCTGATCCCGCTGGAGGGCGTGCCCGGACCGCTGCGGCTCAGCGACGACGACGCCACGCTCTACGTGCCGGTCGACGACGGCACCATCCGGGTCGTCGACGCCCAGAGCCTCGACACCATCGAGGCGCTCGACGTAGGGCCGGCGCCCGAGCTGGTGCACCTCACCCCCGACGGCGGCACGGCCTTCAGCCCCGACCGGACCGCCGGCACCGTCACGGTGATCGACACCAGCGTGCCCGAGGTGGTGAAGACGCTCGACGTCCCCGGCGCGAACGGCGTCCAGGTCACCGCCGACGGCACCCGCGCCTACGTGACCGCGGGCGGAGGCAAGGTCCACGAGATCGACGTGGCCAGCAGGGAGGTCGTCGACGTCATCGACCTGGGCGGGTCGACCCAGGGCCGGATCCGGATCGAGCCCGACGACGACCACGCCTGGGTGCCCGACACCAACGGCACCACGGTCGACGTGATCGACCTCGAGTCCGGTGAGGTCGAGCGCTCGGTCGAGCTCGACGGCACCCCCGGCGGCGTCGTCGTCTTCGACTCCACCGGCGAGACGGCCTACGTGCCCGACATCGACAGCGGCAACGTCGCGGTGATCGACGTCGCGACGTACGACATCACCCGGATCACCGTCGGCGAGGCGCCGCGCCAGCTCACGCTGAGCGACGACGACTCCGTGCTGTACGCCGTCGGCAACCGCGACGGCGACGAGAGCCAGGGCACCGTCACCGCGGTCGCGGTGCCCTGACACCGGTCAGGGCGCCCGACGTCCCCAACGCTCGACCAGCGGTCGGGCGTCGCGCGCGTGCAGCGCGTGCTCGCGGAACGTCGCGGCCACGCAGTCGGTCCTTGCTGCCCATCAGGGCCAGCAGCAGGTGGCCGCTGCCGGTGCGGGGGCCGTGGCCGATGCCGCGGGCGGCCAGCGCGCGCACCAACAGGTCGCGGCTCGGGTCGGCGAGGCGTCGCCCGCCCCAGTCGGGTTGCTCGTCGAAGGGCGGGTTGATCGCCGCGAGCACCGTGTGCAGCTCGATGCCGCGCGCCTCGATCTCCTCGATCTCGATCGTGTCGGACGCCGCCAGCCAGAGCCGGTCGAGCGTCAGCAGCACCTCGTCGGGGTCGGCGCCGAGCGTCGTGACGACGTCACGCGCCTGGGCGTCGGTGAGCACCGCCCGCAGGAGGTGGTGCGGGTGGACCTCGTGGCGGTCGGCCATGGCTCAACCGTACGACGTCACGCCCGGCGAGACTCGAGCACGCGGAACCCCTTCGCGCTCGCCCGCCGCTCGGTCGGGTAGCCCTGCTCGCCGAGCCAGCGCTGCAGCGAGTCGGCGCCGAGGTTCTTGCCGACCACCATGACCGCCCGGCCGCCGGGTGCGAGCCGCGGGAGCCAGGTGAGCAGCAGGTCGTGCAGCGCGTCCTTGCCGACCCGGATCGGCGGGTTCGACCAGATCTCGTCGTACGTCGCCGCGGGGTCGACGCCGTCGGGCGTGGCGGCGGTGAACCGGTCGCCGAGCCCGAGCGCTGCGGCGTTCTCGCGGGCGAGCAGCACGGCGCGCTCGTTGACGTCGACCGCGGTCACCACCGCGGCGGTGGTGGCCGCGACCGCGAGGCCGATGACGCCGTACCCGCAGCCGAGGTCGAGCACGGTGCCGACACCGCTCGGGGGCTCGGTCTCGCGGAAGAGGACGGCGGTGCCGACGTCGAGGCGACCGCGCGCGAAGACGCCGGAGCCGCTGGTGAGCTCGAGGCGGCGTCCCCACACCTCGGCGACGACCGGGGCGCGCTTGAACGGCGCCGCGGGGTCGGCCGTGAAGTAGTGGTCCCCCTCGTGATCAGCCACGCTTGGCCCTGGTCTGCTCGGCGCGCTGGGCCAGCTCGGCGTCGTCCGGGTAGGCGACCTCCTCGAGCGTGAGGCCGTGGGCGTGCGCGACGGCGACGCTGGGGTCGCGCTGCGCGGACCGCAGCACCTCGCCCGCCCAGGCCACCGGGCGGCGGCCCTCGCCGACGGCGAACAGGCACCCCACCAGCGAGCGCACCATGCTGTGGCAGAACGCGTCGGCGCGCACCGTCGCGACCGCGAGGCCGTCGGCGTCGCGGGCCCACTCCAGGTCGAGCAGGGTGCGGATCGTGGTCGCGCCCTCACGCCGCCTGCAGAACGAGGCGAAGTCGTGGTGGCCGACCAGGAGCGTCGACGCGTCGTTCATCGCGGCCAGGTCGAGGCGGCGCGGCCACGCCAGCACGTGCGCGCGGGCGAGCGGGTCGACCAGCTCGGCGGCGTCGGCGACCCGGTAGGCGTAGCGCCGCCACAGCGCCCCGAAGCGGGCGTCGAAGCCCGCGGGCGCCTCGGCGACCCGGCGTACCCGCACGTCGCTGGGCAGGATGCCGTTGAGCCGCCGGCCCAGCTGGTCGGGGACGCCGCCGGCCGCCTCCGGCACGTCGCAGTGCACGACCTGTCCCCGGGCGTGGACGCCGGCGTCGGTGCGTCCGGCGCACACGAGGTCGACGCGCGGGACCCGCAGCGCCGTGGCCAGCGCGGCCCTGAGCTCGCCCTCGACCGTGCGCAGCCCCGGCTGGGTCGCCCACCCACGGAAACCGGTGCCGTCGTAGGCGAGGTCGATCCGCAGGCGCACCCGGCGAGGCTACCGGTCGTGCTGACGCCGTACTGACGTCGCTGTCGTCCCCTGATGCTCCCTCGGCGCCACCCCGGCGCCGACGTTCACAGAAGGACACGACCATGACCATCTCCATCAAGGCAGCAGCCCTCATCGGTGCCGGGTTTCTCGTCGCCGCCACCCTCGGACCGGCCACCGCGTCGTCGTCGGCGCTCGCGTCGTCGACCTGTACCGATCCCGGAGTCGTCCTCATCGGCGGACCCGGGAACGACGTCCTCATCGGGACCAACGGCGCCGACGTGATCCGCGGCCTCGGCGGCAACGACACCATCCTCGGACGCGGCGGCGAGGACGTCGTCGACGGCGACGGAGGCGACGACCGGATCGAGGGCGGCGAGTGCGACGACGTCCTCGTCGGCAGCAACGGAGACGACCGGATCCAGGGCAACGACGGCCAGGACCGGCTCGTCGGCGAGAACGGCGAGGACCGGCTGCTCGGCGACAACGGCGACGACCGCCTGGTCGGCGGCGCGGACGACGACGACGCGTTCGGCGGCAACGGCGACGACCGGCTCTTCGGCGAGGGCGGGCGCGACGACCTCGACGGCCAGGCCGGTCCCGACCGGGCCGACGGTGGCGCCGGGCCGGACACCTGCAGCCGGGTCGTGGTGGCGATCCGCTGCTGAGTGCGGCCGGCCCATGAATACCCGGTCCACCGGGTATTCATGGGCTTCTCGGGGGTTGCAACGCTCGAGAACCGAGGGAAGAAGCCGCGAACGTCATCCCGGTCTCCCCACGTCGCGGCGCCCATGACGAGGAGCCGTCCGGTATCAGCGGGCGACCGGACGGCTCCTGTGGGGCATGACGGCAAGGACCGTGGGTCCCGGCGTGCCGCACGCCACGACGGTGGTGGTGGCGGCGGCCGGCTACGGCAAGACGACCTGGCTCGACGGCCTCGAGCCGGGGGCCGGCGCGTGCCGGGTGGTGGACGACGCCCATCTCCTCCCCGACCGAGGGCTCGATGCTCTGGTCGCCGGGCCACACCCGGTGGGGCTGGTCGTCGCCTCCCGGGTCCCGCTGGGCAGGGAGGTCCTGGCCCGGCTCCCGGGACCCGTCGTCGAGGTCGGCCCGGCGGACCTGTGCCTCCGGCCGGCTGCCGTCGCCGCCCTGCTGGCCTCGGAGTACGACCTGACCGACCCCGAGCTCCCCGGCCGGGTGCACGAGGCGACGGCCGGGTGGCCGATGCTCGTGCACGTCGCCGCGGACGCCGCCCGACGGCACGGCACCTTCGACGCCGACGCCGTCGGCGAGTGGCTGCGTCGTGAGGTGCTCACCCACCTCGGACCTGCTGAGCTCGCCCTGCTCCACAGCGTCGCCGACCTCGACCTGCTGACCCCGGGTGTCGCCGGGGCGGTGGCGGCCCCGGGCACGCCGTCCGCGGTGGTCGATGCCGCCTACGACCGGGCGCTGCGGACCGGGCTGCTGGTCCCCCACCCTCGGGCCGCGCTGGTCGGGCGCCCGGGCCACCGAGTGGTCCCGGCCCTCGCCCGCCTGCTGGGCTCGGACCCGCGACCCGCCGACGATCCGGAACGGCTGGGCCGGGCCGCCGCCTGGTACGAGCGGCACGACGAGCCGTTCGCCGCCCTCGACGCCCACCTGCGCCGCGGCGTCCCCGAGCGGGCGGCCGCCCTCCTCGACGCCGACGGGTCGCGGATGATCCGCCGCGGGGACGCCGCAGGGGTCGTGCGCGTGCTGAGGTCGCGGCCGGACCTGGACCGGAACGCGCCCCGCATCCTGGCGGAGGCCCTCAACCACACCGGCGACTCCGCCGCCGCGATCGGGGCCTACGCGCCGCTGGTCGAGGCGGCCGAGCGCGACGGCTGGGACGTCGGCCTGGCGGTCGGGGTGGCCGCCGCCCACTTCAGCCAGGGCGACCTGCCGCGGGCTCGTGCCGTGCTCGACCGGGTCCGCCCCGATCAGGTGCCCGACACCGGCGACGGCATCGCTTGGCGCGCCGTCCGTGCGAACGTCGCCTCGATGCTCGGGGAGGACGACGACGCAGCCCGACTGGCCACCGAGGCGCTGGCCCTGGCCGAGCGCGCCGCCGATCCGGCCTCGCTCACCGCGGCGCACCAGGCCGTCGCCAAGACCAGCACCGGCTCGCGCAAGCAGGCGCACCTCGCGCTGGCCGTCGCCGCGGCCAGGCAGGACGCCGACGTGGTGTCCCTGGCGCGGATCCTGGGCAACCAGGCCTACGCCCTGCTCGCCGCGGCCCGGTGTCGCGAGGCGGTGACGCTGGCCCGCGGCGCCGTGGCGGCCACCGAGCTGGTCCGCCCCCGTGGCGCCCTGATCGCCGCGCTGCACAACCTCGCCGAGGCCCTCGAGCCGCGTCGGCGAGCACGACGAGGCCGGCTGGCACCTGCGCCGCGCGGTCGCCGTCAGCCAGCGCCTGGGACCCAACCGCGCCGCCAACAGCCTGGCCGGGCTGGGCGACCTGCACCGCGCGCTCGGCCAGCGCGAGCAGGGGCGCGCCGCCTACGACGAGGCCGTGGCCCTGGCCCGGACCTCGCACGAGCTGCAGGTGCTGGTGCCCGCGCTCGCCGGGCTCGCCCGGCTCCTGGTCGACGTCGATCCGCGACGGGCCCGCGCGGCCGCGACGGAGGCCACCGCGCTCGCGACGCCGTCGCTCGCGGCGTACGCGCTGATCGCACAGGGCTGGGTCGAGGCCGCCACCGGCGACCACGACCGGGCCCGGGTCCTGGCCGGCGACGCCGCCGCGCAGGCCCGCAGCGAGGGGTCCGTCGACCTGCTCGCCGAGGCGCTCGAGCTCGCCGCCGAGGTCGCGCCCTCCCCCGGGCCGGCCCGGGACGCGCTCGGCGAGGCCCTCTCGATCTGGTCCGCCGGCGGTGCCGGGCCCGACGCCCACCGGGTGCGGTTCCTCCTCGGCCGGCTGGACGACGCCGACGTCCGCGAACGGGCCGCCGGACGCGACGCGGCAGCGGCGCTGCAGCGGCTCGGCATCGGCTCGGTGCACGGCCGCGGCTTCGGCACCGACCCGATGGCGAAGGACGTCGCGGTCGCCGTCCTCGGGCGCTTCGACGTGGTGGTGGCGGGCCGGTCCGTACCGCTGCCGGCGTGGCGCTCGCGGCAGGCACGCACCCTGGTCAAGATCCTGGCCGCGCACCGCGGCCGCCCGGCCAGCCGCGCCGGGCTGTGCGAGCTGCTGTGGCCCGACGACGACCCCGTGCGCACCTCACACCGGCTCTCGGTGC
Source organism: uncultured Actinomycetota bacterium (assembly GCA_963825985.1). Taxonomy (GTDB): domain Bacteria; phylum Actinomycetota; class Actinomycetes; order Propionibacteriales; family Nocardioidaceae; genus Nocardioides. The sequence goes on from CAWGVK010000014.1 coordinate 12,616, forward strand.
TGCTGACCGCCGTCCGGTCGGTGCTCGACCCCGCGAAGGCGTGGCCGCCGGACCGCTACGTGGTCTCCGACCCGCGCGGGGTGCGACTCGACCTCGGCCGCGTCAGCATCGACGTCGAGGACCTGCTCGCCGACGCCGAGCAGGGGTGCCGCCTGGTCGGCGAGGGCGACGTCGCGACCGGGACCCGGCTGCTCGCCGCCGTCGACGCCCGCTACCAGGGCGAGGCGCTGCCCGAGGAGAGCGACGAGGACGACGGCGCCTGGGCCGGGGTGCTGCGCGAGGAGACCCGCGCCGCCTGGCTGCGTTCCCTGCGCCACCTGGCCACGATCGCCACCCAGGAGGGCCGCAGCAACGACGCCAGCGCCCTGCTCACGCGGCTGCTCGGGGTCGACCCGTACGACGAGCGCGTCCACCGGGGGCTGGTGCGGAACCTGGTCCGGGCCGGACGCCACGGCGAGGCCCGCCGGGCGTTCGACCGCTGGGTCTGCGCCATGCACGACGTCGATGCGCCCGCACCCGACCCCTCGCTGCTGGAGAGCCGCCGGCCCGTGCTGACGCCACGATGACGCGGCCCGGCGAGCCTGCCCCCACGAGTCCCCAACCCGTCCGACCGAGGAGCCACCCATGACCACGACCACCCGCACGTACGCCGCCGTCCTGACCGCCGTCGCCCTGGCCGGCGTGCTGCTGACCGGCGCCCCGCCGTCGCAGGCACGCGGCGGCGCCGACTGCCTGGACGGGATCCACGTGGTCAAGGGCACGCCCGGCGACGACATCCTGCACGGCACGCCGGGCCCCGACCTGATCATCGGTCTGGGCGGCGACGACCGGATCGACGGACGCGGAGGCGACGACTGCCTCCAGGGCGGCCCCGGCGACGACTTTCTCGCCGGCGGCGGCGGCCGCGACCGGATCGACGGCGGCAAGGACTTCGACCGCGTGGTCCGACGACAGCAGCGCGACCAGCACGCCCGCGTCGAGCACTGATCAGGGAGTAGGGACGCGCGTCATACTTCTCGGGTGCCCGATCCCGTCATCCTGATCGTCTCCGCGCAGCACGCCGACTTCCTGCTCGACGAGTTCGGGCGCTACGCCCGCGACTACGACCTGCGCACCGCCGGCTCGAGCGCCGACGCCGTCCGCGTCATCCTCGAGGTGCGCGCCGAGGGCGGCACCATCGCCATGTTCGTGCAGGACGGCGACCTTCCCGACGCGCATCCCCTGATGGCGTTCGGCCACTGGCGGGCCAAGGTGCCGACGGCCCGGCGGGTGATCGCGGCGCCCTACGACCGCTTCCTGCTGCAGGCGCCGGCGATGCGTCCCGGACTGGCCAAGGGCAAGTACGACGCCTACCTGCTGATGCCGCGCGGGGTGCGCGACGAGGAGTTCCACGGCGCGATCACCGAGCTGCTCTCCGACTGGGGCTCGACGGTGCCGGTGCCGGAGGTCGAGAACGTGCGCATCGTCTCGCCGCCGGGCAACCCGCTGACGGCCGCGATCCGCGAGTACACCGAGCGGATGGGCATGCCGACGCGCGTCTACGAGCCCGACTCCGACGCCGGCCGCGAGGTGATCGGGCGGCACGAGGAGCTCGGCGGCACCGCGACGTTCCCGCTGGTCGCCAGCATGCAGCGCGACCCGATCGCCGCCACATCGGTGCGCGACATCGCGATGGCGATCTACGGCGCGCCGGGCGACTTCCACGTCGACGGCGTCGTCGACCTGGCGATCGTCGGCGCCGGGCCGGCCGGCCTCGCGGCGGCGGTGTACGGCGCCAGCGAGGGCCTCAACACCGTCGTCCTCGAGGCCGAGGCGATCGGCGGGCAGGCCGGCACCAGCTCGATGATCCGCAACTACCTCGGCTTCCCGCGGGGCATCTCGGGCATGCGGCTGGCGCAGCGGGCGCGCAACCAGGCGATCCGCTTCGGCGTGCAGTTCTTCACCGGCTGGGAGGTGACCGCGCTCGAGCCCGGCGCCGACGGCGCCCACCACGTGCTCCGCACCGAGGGCGGCGACCTCGAGGCGCGCGCCGTCGTGGTCGCCACCGGCGTCGCCTACCGCAAGCTCGGGGTCGAGCCGATCGAGCGGCTGGTCGGACTCGGCGTCCACTACGGCTCGGCGATGACCGCGGCCCGCGAGACCGAGGGGTACGACGTCGTCGTGGTCGGCGGCGGCAACTCCGCCGGCCAGGCAGCCATCCACCTCTCCCGGTTCGCGGCGTCGGTGACGATCATGGTCCGCCGGCCCACGCTGGAGGCCACGATGTCGGCGTACCTCGTCAACGAGATCGCCTACAACCCGCGGATCACGGTGCAGACCTGCGCCGAGATCGCCGACGGCGGCGGCGAGGGGCGGCTGGAGTGGCTCGACGTCCGCGACGTCGAGACCGGCGCGGTCACCCGCCGCGACGCGCAGGCCCTGTTCCTGCTGCTCGGGGCCGAGCCCCACTGCGACTGGCTTCCCGGTGGCGTCGCCCGCGACGCCCACGGCTTCGTGGTCACCGGCCGCGACGTGCCGCAGACCTCGTGGCGCGACGGCCTCCCGCCCGCCAACCTGGCCACCACGATGCCGGGCATCTTCGCCGTGGGCGACATCCGGGCGGGCTCGATGAAGCGGGTTGCCTCGGCCAGCGGTGAGGGTGCGAGCGTGGTGCCCCTCGTGCACACCTGGCTGGCTCCCTGAGCGACGTCGCAGGTCGAGGAGGTTCCGCTAGGAACCGTCACGAGACCACCCGAGCGGAAAGGTCTCGTGACGGTCGCAGAGCGACCTCCTCGACCACCGAACCTCGACCTCGCAGGTCGAGGAGGTTCCGCTAGGAACCGTCACGAGACCACCCGAGCGGAAAGGTCTCGTGACGGTCGCAGAGCGACCTCCTCGACCACCGAACCTCGACCTCGCAGGTCGAGGAGGTTCCGCTAGGAACCGTCACGAGACCACCCGAGCGGAAAGGTCTCGTGACGGTCGCAGAGCGACCTCCTCGACCACCGAACTCGACCTCGCAGGTCGAGGAGGTTCCGCTAGCGAACCGTCACGAGACCACCGAACTCGACCTCGCAGGTCGAGGAGGTTCCGCTAGGAACCGTCACGAGACCACCCCAGCGGAAAGGTCTCGTGACGGTCGCAGAGCGACCTCCTCGACCACCGAACTCGACCTCGCAGGTCGAGGAGGTTCCGCTAGGAACCGTCACGAGACCACCGAACTCGACCTCGCAGGTCGAGGAGGTTCCGCTAGGAACCGTCACGAGACCACCGAACTCGTCTCAGCGAAGGTCGGCGCGGGTGGGCGGGTCGGCGCCGGCGCGCGAGACGGTGACCGCGGCGGCCCGGGCGGCGTGCGCGAGGGTCGCGGCGGGGTCGAGGCCGTCCCAGAGCGCGTCGATGACGGCGGCCGAGAAGGTGTCGCCGGCGCCGATCGTGTCCACCACGGTCGTCGGGGTGACACCGACCGAGGTCGGGCCGTCGGCGGCGTACCAGGTGGCTCCGCCCTCGCCGCGGGTGACCACGACGGCGCGCGGGCCGAGCGAGCGCAGGTGCTCGACGGCCTCGTCGAGGCCGAGGGTCGGGTAGAGGACGGCGAGATCCTCGTCGCTGGCCTTGACGACGTGGGCGCGGCCGGCCACCGACTCGACCCTGCCCACGACGTCGGGACCGGTGCCGGTGATGGCCGGCCGGGCGTTGACGTCGTACACGACGGTCGCGGTGGGACCGAAGCGGTCGAGCAGCTCGAGCACGTCGTCGGCGCCGGGCGCGAGCACCGCCCCGATCGAGCAGACGTGCACGAAGAGCGGGTCCTCGTCACCCACGGGACCGAACCGCCAGTCGAGGTCGAAGACGTACGACGCCGACCCGCCGGCACCGATCGTGGCGGCCGCGCTGGAGGTGCGGTCGAGCACCTGGGGGTCGGTGGCCAGCTCGACGCCGGACGCCGCCAGGTGCTCGGCGAGCACCCGGCCACGGTCGTCGGCGGCGTACGCCGTCACGAACCGCACCCGCCGCCCCAGCCGCGACAGCGCGACGGCCACGTTGGCGGCGCTGCCGCCGGGTCGTTCGACGGTCACTCCCGCCGGATCGGTCACGACGTCGACGAGCGCCTCCCCGATCACCAGTGCGTAAGGCATGCCCACGTCCTATCACTACCGTGGACGCCATGAGCGTCCACCCACTCGACCCGGGCTCTCCGGAACCGCCGTTCGAGCAGCTACGGGTCCAGATCGCCACCCGATCCAGCACCGGCGACCTGCCCGCCGGCACCAAGCTGCCGACGGTGCGCGCGCTGGCGGCCGAGCTCGGCCTGGCCGTCAACACGGTGGCGCGCGCCTACAAGGAGCTCGAGGCCGACGACGTCGTGGTCACCGAGGGGCGCCGCGGCACGTTCGTCGCCGCCGCGGCCGCACCGGGCGACGCCGTTGACGCCGCCGGTGACTACGCCGCCACCGCCCGCCGGCTCGGACTCACGCTCGCCGAGGCGACCCGGCTGCTGGAGCGCCGCTGGCCTGTCGGCGGCGCCGGATAACCTGCCGCCCATGCCCCTGGAGACCTCCCCCGAGAAGCCGGCACCCGTCCGGCAGATCGCCAACGCGATCTCGGGGTGGATCGACCGGCTCGGCGCGGTGTGGGTCGAGGGCCAGATCGCCCAGCTGAGCAAGCGCCCGGGCCTCAACACGGTGTTCATGACCCTGCGCGACTCGGTCGCCGACATCTCGGTGCCGGTCACCTGCTCGCGCACCCTCGTCGACTCGATGAACCCGCCGCTGGTCGAGGGTGCGAGCGTGCTGATCCACGCCCGGCCGTCCTACTACGCCAACCGCGGCTCGCTGTCGCTGCAGGTGCGCGAGATCCGGATGGTCGGGCTCGGCGAGCTGCTCGCCCAGATCGAGCGCCGGCGACAGCTGCTCGCCGCCGAGGGCCTCTTCGACCACGCCCTCAAGCGGCGGCTGCCGTTCCTGCCCGCGAAGGTGGGGCTGGTCACGGCGCCCAAGTCGGCCGCCGAGCGCGACGTGCTCGACAACGCCATCCGGCGGTGGCCGGCGGTCGAGTTCGCGGTCGCGCACGCCACCATGCAGGGTCCGCGCGCGGCCGGCGAGATCATGGAGGCGCTGGCCAGGCTCGACCGCGACGACACGGTCGACGTGATCGTCATCGCCCGCGGCGGCGGCTCGGTCGAGGACCTGCTCCCCTTCTCCGACGAGGGCCTGCTGCGCGCGGTCGCCAAGACCCGCACGCCGGTGGTCTCCGCGATCGGGCACGAGCCCGACCAGCCGCTGCTCGACCTGGTCGCCGACGTCCGCGCCTCCACGCCCACCGACGCCGCCAAGCTCGTCGTCCCCGACGTCGCCGCCGAGGCCTACGCCGTCGCCACGGCCCGCGAGCGGCTGCGCGGCGTGCTGCTCGGGTGGCTGGCCCGCGAGCAGTCCGGCCTCGACGCGCTGCGCTCGCGGCCCGCGCTCGCCGACCCCCGCACCCTCGTCGACCAGCGCACCGACGAGCTGGTCGCGCTGCGGGGCCGCGCCCGGCGCACCTTGGGCCACGCCCTCGACCGGGCCGCCGACGACATCGGCCACCAGCGCGCGCGGGCCCGGGCGCTGTCGCCACTGGCGACCCTCGAACGCGGCTACGCCGTCCTGCAGGACGCCGACGGCCACGTCGTCACCTCGACCGACGGCGCCCCCGTGGGCGCCCACGTCAGCGTGCGGGTGGCCGACGGCCGCGTCCACGCCGACGTCACGTCCACCACGCCCATGAGTAAGGAAGCAGATGGCTGAGCAGGAGACCGCCACCTACGAGGAGGCGCGCGAAGAGCTGATCGACGTCGTCCGCCGCCTCGAGACCGGCGGCACCACCCTCGAGGAGTCGCTGGCGCTGTGGGAGCGAGGCGAGGCGCTCGCGACCATCTGCCAGAACTGGCTCGACGGCGCCCGTCAGCGCCTGGACGCCGTCATGGCGAAGGAGCCGGGTCGAGAGGGGTGACCCCCGGCCGCAGCGCGTCGGTCAGCCGCCCGACCACGTCGGCGAGCTCGTCGGCCGACACCGACCCGAACACCAGCAGCGTGCGGTCGCCGTACGGCGGCGGTGAAGGCGTGGTCGCCGCCGTCGTCCGACCAGCCCTCCCAGTCGGAGGCCACCCCGCCGGCGCCGGTCAGTGGGTCGTCCTCGGCCGGGTCGTCGTCGACGTACTCCTCGAGCAGGTCGTCGACGTCCTCGGCGGCCAGCTTGATGCCGACGTAGCGGTCGTCGTCGGTGTAGAGGTCGATCCCGATCGCGGGCTGGTCCCCGGGTCGCTCGACCCGCTCGGCGTCCGCCCTCGTGACGATCCACCCGTCGGGCAGCGTCTCGGGGTAGACGACCGTCAGGCCGCCGGCCTGGTACTGCTCCACGGTCTCGAGGTAGTCGATCGCGTCGGGCGCCCCCTCGTCGATGTCCTTGCTGAACGCGCCGCGGAAGATCACGAACCCGATCACGACCAGGACGATCACGATCATCGAGCCGATCAGGCCGCTCGCGGACCGGTTGTAGCGGCCGCCACCGCCCTGCTCGCTCACCTGTCCATCCTCACACTGACGAGGCCCCGTACATTGCCCGGGTGCCACCTCTGGTCGACCTTCCGGCGGTGGCCGCGCTGGTGGCGCTGCTCGTGGTCGCCTACCGGCACCCGCGGCGCCGGGTCGAGGCGACGGTCTCGGTGCTGGCGGCCGCGACCGCCCTCGCCAGCGGGCTGCTGACCTACGAGCAGGCGCGGACGACGGTGCTCGACCTCGCACCCGTCGTCGCGTTCCTGGTCGCGATCCTGGTGGTGGCGCACGTGTGCGACCGGGCCGGGCTCTTCGTCGCCGCCGGCGCCCTGCTGCGCGGCGGCGGCGCCACCCGGCTGCTGACCGTCGCGTTCGTCCTCGCCGCGGCGGTCACGGCGGTGCTCAGCCTCGACGCGACCGTCGTCCTGCTCACCCCGGTCGTCGTCGCGGCCGCCCGCGGGGCCGGCGTGAGCCCCCGGCCGGCGGCGTACGCCTGCCTGCGGATGGCCAACTCGGCCTCGCTCCTGCTGCCGGTCTCGAACCTCACCAACCTGCTCGCACTCCCCGCGCTCGACCTCACGTTCACCGGGTTCGCAGCGAGGATGGCGCCGGTGCTGCTGGTCGTCCTGGTGGTCGAGTACGCCGGCCTGCGCCTGCTGTTCCGGCGTGACCTGGCCGCGCCGGGCCGGCCGGACCCGGCGCCCGACGTCCCGCTGCCGGTCGTGCCGACGGCCGTCGTGGCGGCGATGCTGGTGGGCTTCGCACTGACCTCGCCGCTGGACGTCGACCCGTGCTGGGTCGCGGGCCTGGCCGCGCTGGTGCTCTCGGTGTGGGCCCGACACCGCGGTCTGGTCGAGGCCCGCGACGTCGCTCGGGCCACGCATCTCGAGTTCGCGCTGCTCGTGCTCGCGCTCGGCGTGGTCGTCGCCGCGATCTCGGAGGGCTTCCTCGGGGAGGCGGTCGGCGACCTGGTGCCGTCGTCGACGTCGTTCGCCGGCCTGCTCGTGATCGCCGTGCTGGCAACGGTGCTGGCCAACCTGCTCACGAACCTGTCGGCCACGCTGCTGCTGGTGCCGCTGGTCTCGCCGCTCGGTGACATCGCCGTGCTCGCGGCCCTGGTCGGGCTCAACATCGGGTCCGGGCTCACCCTCTCCGGCTCGCTGGCCAACCTGCTCTGGCGACGCACCCTGACCGCGGCCGGAGAGTCGGCGCCGCTGGCCGAGTTCCACCGGATCGCGCTGCTGCTGACGCCGGTGACGCTGCTCGCCGCGGTCACCACGCTTCACCTCCTCGGCTGATCGGCGCACCCCAGGACAGCCGTTACGATCCAGCCATGACCACCCCCGCCGTACCCCCGCAGTTCGCGGTCGCGCCGTCCTCGCCCGACCGCAACCTGGCTCTCGAGCTCGTCCGCGTCACCGAGGCCGCCGCGATGGCGGCCGGCCGGTGGGTCGGCCGCGGCGACAAGAACGGCGCCGACGGGGTCGCGGTCAACGCGATGCGGGTGATGATCTCGACCATCGGCATGCGCGGCACCGTCGTCATCGGCGAGGGCGAGAAGGACAACGCTCCCATGCTCTACAACGGCGAGGAGGTGGGTGACGGCACCGGCCCCGAGTGCGACGTCGCGGTCGACCCGATCGACGGCACCACCCTGACCGCGAAGGGCATGACCAACGCCGTCTCGGTGCTCGCCGTGTCACCACGCGGGTCGATGTACGACCCGTCGGCGGTGTTCTACATGGAGAAGCTCGTCACCGGCCCCGAGGCCGCCGACGCCGTCGACATCCGCTACCCCGTCGCCGAGAACATCCACCAGGTCGCCAAGGCCAAGGGCAAGCGGCCCTCCGACGTCACCGTCGTCCTGCTCGACCGGCCGCGCCACGACGAGCTCGCCAAGCAGATCCGCGCCACCGGGGCGATGATCAAGTTCATCTCCGACGGCGACGTGGCCGGCGCGATCATGGCCGCGCGCCCCGAGACCGGCATCGACCTGCTGCTCGGCATCGGCGGCACGCCCGAGGGCATCATCGCCGCGACCGCCCTCAAGTGCATGGACGGCGTGATCCAGGGCCGGCTCTGGCCGCAGGACGACGCCGAGCGCCAGAGGGCCATCGACGCCGGCCACGACCTCGACCCCGAGCACATGCTCACCACCGACGAGCTGGTCACCGGCGACGACTGCTTCTTCGTCGCCACCGGCATCACCGACGGCGAGCTGATGAAGGGCGTGCGCTACTCCGCCGGCGGCGTCACCACCCACTCGCTGGTGATGCGCTCGCGCAGCGGCACCATCCGCTCGATCACCTCCGAGCACCGCCTCGAGAAGCTGCGCCCCTTCTCGGCCATCGACTTCGACAGCTGACCAGGGTCATCGCCGGGCGGCGTCAGCCACACGCGAGTCAGGCGATCTGCAGGCCGACCTGCATGCCGTCGATCTGACGACGCAGCGCGGCGGCCACCTCGTCGATGACGACGGGGTCGACGGCCATGCCGACGTGGGAGGCGGTGACCTCGACCGCGACGGCGGCGGGGTCGACGCAGGCGCGCCAGTCGACGATGCCGTCGCGCCGCGAGTAGACGGCGGTGAAGTCGACACCGTCGGGCATCGGTTCGCGGCTCTCGTCCCAGCTCTGGCGGGCGCAGGTGCCGGCCACGCACTCCTGCGACATCAGCCCCGGGACGCCGGCGCTGCTGAGCCGCACGAGCAGGTCGACCCCCCACGACAGGGCCACGTGGTGGGCGGCGGGGGCGAGCATCGGGCTGCCCAGGGTGACGATGCCGGAGACCAGGTCGGGACGGCGGACGGCGACGCCTCGGGCGATCATGCCGCCCAGGCTGTGCCCCACGACCTGCACGCGGGTGCCTCGCCGCAGCGCGATCGCCTCGAGGCGCGTCTCGAGCTGGGCGGCCGCGTTGAGGGTGCAGCCGACGTTGGCGTGGATGTGGGAGCGGTAGGTGCGAAAGCCGCGCCGGCGCAGGGTGCGGGCCATCAACGAGAGCGTGCCGTCGCCGGCCATGAAGCCCGGCACCAGGATGACCGGCTCGGTGGCCCGGTCCATCGAGCGCCCCGTGTACGGGCGGCTCCGCCGCAGCCGGCCCTCCTCGGCCGCGCGGGCGGCGTACCGGCCGATCTCGCCCACGACCCTCCGCTCGCGCAGAACCGCAGCCAGGGCAGGGCGTTCGAACCCCTCGGGGAGCAGGAACGGCGCCAGCGGACTGTCACTCACCCCACCGACGTTACGGGCAGGTAACACGAGACCGCGGTAGATCCGGCCGGAATCCCCCATGTTTGGATGGTGCGGTGCCGACTCCCGATCTGGTCTCCGACGAGCTGTTCGCACCGGTCTCGGCCGACATCGAGCTGTGCTACCAAACCTTCGGCGACCCCGACGACGAGCCGCTGCTGCTCGTGATGGGCCTCGGCGGGCCGATGACGTGGTGGGACCCCGCGCTGTGCGAGATGCTCGCGCGCGCCGGCTTCTACGTCGTCCGCTTCGACAACCGCGACTCGGGCCGCTCGAGCCGGGGCCGCGGTCGGGTGACCAGGTCGCTGCTGGTGCGTGCGTTCGCGGGACTGCCGGTGCGGGCGCCGTACTCGCTCGACGACCTGGCCGGCGACGCCTTCGGCCTGCTCGACCACCTCGGACTCGGGTCGGCCCACGTCGCCGGGGTGTCGATGGGCGGGATGATCGCGCAGACCATGGCCCTGGCGCAGCCGCGGCGGGTGCGGTCGCTGGCCAGCATCATGTCGACCACCGGACGCCGCACCGTGGGCTGGCAGCACCCGGTGATGTTCCGCAACCTGCTCGGCAACAGCAGCGGCCGCGACGGCTACATCCGCTCCAGCGTGGTGACCTGGCGGATCATCGGCTCTCCTGCCTACCCGCAGACGCGGGAGGCGACCGAGAAGCGGGCCGGCGAGACCTACGACCGCGGGGTCAGCTTCGCCGGCCTGACCCGGCAGATGGCCGCGATCGTCACCCAGCCCGACCGCACGCCCCGGCTGCGCGGGCTGCCGGTGCCGACCGTCGTGGTGCACGGCCTGGCCGACAAGATGGTGCACGTCTCCGGCGGCCGCGCCACCGCGGCCGCCGTCCCCGGCGCCGACCTGCTGCTCATCGACGGCATGGGCCACGACCTGCCGGTCGCCCTCTTCGAGACGTTCACCCAGGCCATCCGCCGCAACGCCGACCGCGCGAAATCACGCTGACCCGTCCCCCATCAGGGACGGGTCAGCGTGCAGACGGGGTCTACTCCGAGAGGCGCTCGCCGCTGTCGGTGTCGAAGACGTGCACCTTGGCAGGGTCGGTGGTGACGTAGACCGTGTCGCCCTTGCTGACGGCGCCTCGGTCGCTGATCCGCACGATGATGTTGGACGGCGTGCCCTCGACCCCGGAGGTGCCGTAGATGAAGCTGTCGGCGCCGAGCTCCTCGACGACGGTCACCCGGACCGGGAGCCCGCCGTCCTCGGCCGAGACCAGCCGCCACGCCTCGGGTCGGACGCCGACCGTGATCCGGCCCTGCATCTTCTTGGACGCCGTCGGGTCGACCGGCACCTGGTAGTCGCCGATCTGCGCGCGGCCGTCGACGGCGGTGGCCTCCATCAGGTTCATCTGAGGAGAGCCGATGAAGCCGGCCACGAACAGGTTGACCGGCTTGTCGTAGAGCTTGAGCGGGGTGTCGACCTGCTGGAGGTAGCCGTCCTTCATCACCGCGACCCGGTCGCCCATCGTCATCGCCTCGACCTGGTCGTGGGTGACGTAGACGGTGGTGACCCCCAGGTCGGCCTGCAGCTTGGCGATGTCGGTGCGGGTCTGCACGCGCATCTTCGCGTCGAGGTTCGACAACGGCTCGTCCATGCAGAAGACCTGCGGGCTGCGCACGATGGCGCGACCCATCGCGACCCGCTGGCGCTGACCGCCGGAGAGCGCCTTGGGCTTGCGCTCGAGGTAGTCCTCGAGCCCCAGGATCTTGGCGGCCTCGGCGACGCGCTGCTTGCGCTCCGCCTCGGGCACCTTGGCCATCTTCAGGGCGAACGCCATGTTGTCGGCGACCGACATGTGGGGGTAGAGCGCGTAGTTCTGGAACACCATCGCGATGTCGCGGTCCTTGGGCGGCAAGGTGGTGATCTCGCGATCGCCGATGTAGATCTTGCCCTCGTTGACCTCTTCGAGCCCGGCGAGCATGCGCAGGGTCGTGGACTTGCCGCACCCGGACGGGCCGACGAGAACCATGAACTCCCCGTCGCCGATCTCCAGGCTGATGCCGGGTACGGCGGGCTTGTCTGCCCCCGGATACCAGCGCTGGGCCTCTTCGAACGTCACTGTGGCCATGGCCTTTGACTCCCTTCACCGGCAGGTACGTGCCGGACGATCCGTAGTGAAGTGACCTGGGTCACTCTCGCACGGTGACCACGTGACGCCAAGCCGGTGTCTGCCAGGTGAACGAGCGGACGCCGCCTCGCCCATGGGGACACTGGACAAACCCAGGGGTAGGGGCCAAGTTGTGTGGATCACCACATCGGCCACACCGGGCACATCGGGAGGAAACGACACATGGAGAAGCGTCCGCCACCATCGTCGCGAACCGGGACCGGACGCGTCCGCCGCCGGCGCGGCCTGGCGATGGCCGGCACCGCCGTGCTGGCAGCCGGCCTGCTCTCGGCCTGCGGCAGCGAGGGCAAGCCGGTCCTCAACTGGTACATCAACCCCGACGGCCAGGTGACGCTCCAGGCGCTCGCCGAGCGGTGCAGCACCGAGCAGTACGACATCGAGATCCAGCTCCTGCCGTCGAGCGCCACCGACCAGCGAACCCAGCTGGCTCGTCGACTCGCCGCCGAGGACTCCACGACCGACCTGATGAGTCTCGACCCCGTCTTCGTCCCCGAGTTCGCCAACGCCAACTGGCTCGCCGAGTTCGAGGGCGAGGAGGGCGCGGCGCTGGTCGACGACGACGTCCTGGCCGGGTCGGCCGAGACCGTCAAGTGGGACGACGGCGTGTTCGCGGCTCCGCAGTGGGCCAACACCCAGGTGCTCTGGTACCGCAAGTCGCTGGCCGACGCCGCGGGCCTCGACATGAGCCAGCCCGTCACCTGGGACCAGGTGATCGACGCGGCCGACTCACAAGGCGGCACGGTGGGCGTGCAGGCCAACAAGTACGAGGCCTACGTCGTGTGGATCAACTCCCTCATCCAGGGCGCCGGCGGCAACATCCTCGACCCCGACACCGTCGAGGACGGACGCGACGCCGACGTCACCATCGACTCCGACGCCGGCAAGGCGGCGGCCGCCGTGATCCAGAAGCTCGCCGACTCGAACGCGGCCCAGCCCGACTTCACCACGTCCAACGAGGGCACCAGCCTCGGACAGATGTACCCGGCCGAGGGTCCCGGGGAGTTCATGACGAACTGGACGTTCGTCTACAAGAACTACCTCGACCTGATGGGAGCTCCGGGCGGGCCCGCCGACGAGGCGCAGCTCGACGACCTCGGCTTCGCGCGCTACCCGGCAACCGTGGAGGGCGAGGAGTCGAAGCCGCCGATCGGCGGGATCGACATCGGTGTCGGCGCGTACTCCGAGAACGTCGACTGGGCCAAGGAGGCCGCGCTGTGCGTGACCGACCCGGAGGCCCAGCGCGACCTGGCCGCCAACGAGGGCCTGATGCCCTCACGGTCCTCGGTCTACGACGAGCCCGCTCTTTCCGAGGTCTACCCCCAGGAGCTCCTCGACCTGTGGCGCGACAGCATCGACTCCGGCGGGCCCCGGCCCAAGAGCGCCTACTACAGCCAGATCTCTGGTGCCGTGCAGTCGCGCTGGCACTCTCCGGCGTCGGTCAACCCCGACAGCACGCCGAAGGAATCAGCTGACTTCCTCAAGGACGTCCTGAGCGGAAAGGCGCTGCTGTGAGCGCGACGACGAAGGAACGGCCGTCGCGGAAGGCCGAGAAGGCCGTGGCTTCCGACCGGGCCGTGGCCGAGAACAACCTGGGGCGCAAGCTGGTGGCACCCGCCCTCGCGGTGATGCTGCTGGTCACGGCGTTCCCGATGCTCCGGGCGCTGTACCTGTCGCTCTTCGACTACAGCCTGACCGCCCCCGACGACCGCGAGTTCGTGGGCCTGTCGAACTACTGGACGGCGCTCTCCGACTCACTGCTGTGGCGAGACACCGCCAACACGGTGATGATCATGATCGTCACGGTGGCCATCGAGCTGGTGATCGGCTTCGCCTTCGCGATGGTGATGCACCGGGTGATCTTCGCCCGAGGAGTGATCCGGACGTCGATCCTGATCCCCTACGGCATCATCACGGTGGTCTCGGGCTTCGCCTGGCAGTTCGCGTTCAGCAACACCAACGGCTTCGTCAACGGCTGGATCCCGGGCCTCGACGACACCTTCAACTGGTTCGCGGAGTACAACTCCTCGATCATCGCGATCATGGCTTCCGAGATCTGGAAGACCACGCCGTTCATGTCCCTGCTGCTCCTGGCCGGCCTGGCCCAGGTCTCCGAGGACATGCTGGAGGCCGCCAAGGTCGACGGCGCCACCTGGTGGCAACGGCTGTACAAGGTGATCCTGCCCAACATGCGGGCCGCGATCATGGTCGCCGTGCTCTTCCGAGCCCTCGACGCCTACCGCATCTTCGACAACATCTTCGTCATGACGGCGGGCGCCAACGCCACTGAGTCGGTCTCGTTCCTGACCTACCGGCAGACGGTCGAGCAGTTCCAGCTCGGCATCGGCTCGGCCCTCTCGGTGCTGCTGTTCCTGTCGGTGCTCGTCGTCGCCTACATCATCGTCAAGCTGTTCAAGGTCGACCTGGCCGACGCACGGCAGGAGGGCTGAGCATGATCAAGAACCGCATCGGCATGATCGTCGGCTGTGCCCTCATCCTCATCTGGTGCCTCCTCCCGGTGGCCTGGATCATCTCCCTGTCGTTCAAGACCCAGGAGTCCATCACCGTCGGCAACCCGGGATTCCTTCCGGGCGACGGAACGAGCGCCGGGTGGCAGAACTACAAGGACGTCCTCGACAACGAGCAGTTCCGTCGGGCGATCTTCAACTCGATCGGCATCTCGCTGATCGCGACGCTGCTGTCGGTGATCCTCGCGACGCTGGCGGCCTACGCCATCGCCCGCCTCGAGTTCCGGGGCAAGAAGCTCGTGCTCACCACGGCCCTGGCCATCGCCATGTTCCCGGTGGTCTCGCTCGTGAGCCCGCTCTTCGACATGTGGCGCACGTTCGGCATCTACGACACCTGGATCGGCCTGATCCTCCCGTACATGTCGTTCACCCTGCCGCTGGCGATCTGGACGCTCTCGGCCTTCTTCCGGGAGATCCCGTGGGAGATGGAGCAGGCGGCGCAGGTCGACGGCGCCACGTCGTGGCAGGCCTTCCGCAAGGTGATCGTCCCGCTGGCCGCTCCCGGGGTCTTCACCGCGGCCATCCTGACGTTCTTCTTCGCCTGGAACGACTTCGTCTTCGGCATCTCCCTGACCTCGACGGAGAGCGCCAGACCGATACCAGCGGCCCTGTCGTTCTTCGTGGGCGCCGACCCGTTCAACCGGCCGGCGTCGCTGCTGGCCGCGGGCGCCGTGGTCGCCACGGTCCCGATCATCGTCATCGTCCTGCTGTTCCAGCGCAAGATCGTCGCCGGCCTCACCTCCGGCGCAGTGAAGGGTTGATCCAATGGCTGCCATCGACATGAAGAACATCGTCAAGAAGTACGGCGACGGCTTTCCCGCCGTGAACGACGTCAGCATCGACGTCAAGGACGGCGAGTTCATGATCCTCGTCGGGCCCTCGGGGTGCGGCAAGTCCACCCTGCTGCGGATGATCGTGGGTCTCGAGGACATCACCGACGGCGACATGACCATCGGCGACAAGCGGGTCAACGACCTCGCTCCTCGCGATCGCAACCTGGCCATGGTGTTCCAGAACTACGCGCTCTACCCGCACCTGACCGTCTACGAGAACATCGCCTTCCCGCTGCGGCTGGCCAAGGCCGACAACGCCGAGGTCGACAAGAAGGTGCGCGCGGCGTCCAAGACGCTCGAGCTCGACGAGCACCTCGAGCGCAAGCCCGGCAACCTGTCGGGCGGTCAGCGCCAGCGCGTGGCGATGGGCCGGGCGATCGTGCGCGAGGCCGACGCGTTCCTCTTCGACGAGCCGCTGTCGAACCTCGACGCCAAGCTGCGCGGCCAGATGCGCAGCGAGATCGCCCGGCTGCAGAAGCGGCTCGGCATCACCACGGTCTACGTCACCCACGACCAGACCGAGGCGATGACGCTCGGCGACCGGGTCGCCGTCCTCAAGCGCGGCATCCTCCAGCAGCTCGCGACACCGCGCGAGCTCTACGAGAACCCCGGCAACCTGTTCGTGGCCGGCTTCATCGGCTCGCCCCCGATGAACTTCCTGCCGGCCACGGTCGAGGGGACGTCGGTCAAGCTGCCGTTCGGCTCGGTGGAGATCTCGGCCGAGAAGGCCGCCAAGGCCGAGGGGCGTGGGCTCCTGATCGCCGGCATCCGACCCGGTGACTTCGAGGACGCGTCGGTGGTCGACGCCGACCGCACGGGCTCGACCTTCCACACCAAGGTCGACGTCGTCGAGTGGCTCGGCAACGAGGCCTACGCCTACATCCCGTTCGAGGCACCGCCCGAGGTGCAGGCCCAGCTCGAGCAGCTCGAGCGTGACCTCGACGGCGAGTCGCTGCGCACGCAGCTCGTGGTCTCCCTCGACGGGTCGAGCCGGGTGGCCGCGGGCGACGACGCGGAGATCTGGGTCAACACCTCGAAGATCCACCTCTTCGACCCCGGCACCGGCGAGAACCTCACCGTCGACCGCGAGCGCGCCGGGCGCCTCGAGGAGCGCGCGCTCACCACGGCCGGCTAGGACCGAACGCGAGGCGGGTCCAGGGTGCGCACCCTGGGCCCGTCCTGCGTCTCAGTGGAGGCGGTGCGGCGACGTGTGGCCGCGGCCGGGGCCGTCCTTGCGCTGCACCGAGAGGTCATGTGTTCGGGCACGGTCCAGTCGCCGCGTCCCCCGCCGGCTGCCCGACGGCCGGGACGACGAGCGCTCGACGCGGGCCGGGGTCGTGGACGACGGCAGGTCGATCGTGATCGGCACCAGGTCGGCGTAGGTCCGGGCGGCGTACGTCGCCTCCAGGCGCTCGTCGAGCTCCTCCAGGTCGATCCGACCCTCGCCGGCCGCCGTCCGCAGCTCCTCGGCCACCCGGTGCCGGTCGTCGTCGGAGAGCCGGATCAGGTTCGGGTCGGCTCGTCCATCAGTGGCCCAGCCAGCGCCGCAGGCTCTTGGCCTCTCCCGGCATCGGCTTGCGGGTGACGGTGACGCCGGCCATCAGCGCGACCCCCTTGACCCGCACCACCGGCGACGCGTCGTCCAGCTCGGGCTCGACCTTGTCGCGGCCCTGGTCGAAGGCACCCATGACGCCGATCCCCTCGAGCACGACCTTGGTGTGGGCGTTGACGTAGATGTCGATGCCCCCCATCACGGCGTTGGCGGTGATCACGACCTCCGGGGCGGCGAAGACGGCCTCGCGCAGGTCGAGGTCGATGCCGCCCATCAGCGTGAACGCCGTGTGGGTCGGGCCCACCTCCCAGACGCCCTTGCGGTCCTGGCCGCCCATGATCGCGATGCTGCTGTCGTACCGGCTGGCCGTGCCGACCGCCGGCGTCGCGTCCTTGCGGAGCGCCGGCGGAGTGGCCGACGGGTGCTCGAGCTGGTTGCCGGGCAGGTCGACGACGATCGGCACCAGGTCGCCGTAGACCTTCGCGGAGTACGTCGCCTCGAGCCGCTCGTCGAGCTCCTCGAGGTCGAGGCGGCCCTCGCCGGCGGCGTCACGCAACACCTCGGCCACCCGGTGGCGGTCGTCGTCGGAGATGCGCAGCTCGGAAGGATCGGTCACCCGTCCAGCCTAGGGCGTGTCTCTCATTTCGCGGCAGGCCGCCAGCGCCGGTGGCGGGTGCGCGGCTCGCCCTCGCGGATGAGCTGCAACCGCGGCCGGGGCCCGTCGCTGCGTCCGGTCTGAGGACGCCGGCGCCCGGCCTGCAGGTCCATCCACTCAACGTATGGTTCGTCCGCAACGACCGTCAGGACAACGACATATACGTCGTCCTCAGGCCACCGGGTCGACGTACACGGTGCCGCCGAGCTCGAGGAACTCCGCCGACTTCTCCTTCATCCCCTGCTCGGCGTCCATCTGGTCGCCGAACCGGTCACGCACGTCCTGGCTGATCCGCATCGAGCAGAACTTGGGACCGCACATGGAGCAGAAGTGGGCCGTCTTGGCGCTGTCGGCGGGCAGCGTCTCGTCGTGGAACGCCTCGGCGGTGTGCGGGTCGAGCGAGAGCGTGAACTGGTCGCGCCACCGGAACTCGAAGCGGGCCCTGCTCAGGGCGTCGTCCCAGTCGCGGGCGCCCGGATGGCCCTTGGCGACGTCGGCGGCGTGGGCGGCGAGCTTGTAGGTGATGACCCCGGTCTTCACGTCGTCGCGGTCGGGCAGGCCGAGGTGCTCCTTGGGGGTGACGTAGCAGAGCATCGCGGTGCCGTGCATGGCGATCGTGGCGGCTCCGATCGCGCTGGTGATGTGGTCGTAGCCCGGTGCGATGTCGGTGGCCAGCGGGCCGAGTGTGTAGAACGGCGCGCCGTGGCACCAGTCCTGCTGGAGCACGACGTTCTCCTCGACGAGGTTCAGCGGCACGTGCCCCGGCCCCTCCACCATCACCTGCACGTCGTGCTCCCAGGCGCGCTGGGTCAGCTCGGCGAGGGTGCGCAGCTCGGCGAACTGCGCCTCGTCGTTGGCGTCGGCCAGCGAGCCCGGCCGCAGCCCGTCGCCGAGGCTGAACGCGACGTCGTAGGCCGCAAAGATCTCGCACAGCTCGTCGAAGCGTGTGTAGAGGAAGTTCTCCTCGTGGTGGGCCAGGCACCAGCCGGCCATGATCGACCCGCCGCGGGAGACGATGCCGGTGACCCGGCGGGCCGTGAGCGGCACGTGGCGCAGCAGCACGCCGGCGTGCACGGTCATGTAGTCGACGCCCTGCTCGCACTGCTCGATCACGGTGTCGCGGAAGATCTCCCACGTCAGCTTGTCGGCCTCGCCGCCGACCTTCTCGAGCGCCTGGTAGATCGGCACCGTCCCGATCGGCACCGGACTGTTGCGCAGGATCCACTCGCGGGTGGTGTGGATGTCGTCGCCGGTGCTGAGGTCCATCACCGTGTCGGCGCCCCAGGTCACCGCCCAGGTGAGCTTGTCGACCTCCTCGGCGATGCTGCTGGTGACCGCGGAGTTGCCGATGTTGGCGTTGACCTTCACCAGGAACCGGCGTCCGATGATCATCGGCTCCGACTCGGGATGGTTGACGTTGACGGGGAGGATCGCCCGGCCCGCCGCGATCTCGCTGCGCACCAGCTCGACGTCACAGCCCTCGCGGACGGCGACGAACTCCATCTCCGGGGTCACGACCCCCCGGCGCGCGTAGTGCATCTGGGTGACCCGTCGTCCGGGCAGAGCCCGGCGCGGTTCGTGCCGCGTGCCCTGCCACGCGTGCTCGGCCTCACCGCGCCGGATCGCGCGGCGGCCGTTGTCGACCAGCTCGGTACGACGGCCCGGGTAGCTCTCGGTGTCGTCGCGCTCGCGCACCCACGGGTCACGCAATTGCGGCAGCCCCACCTCCGGCTCGGATCCTGGCCCCTCGGTGCAGTAGCGGTCGAACGTCTCGCCGTTGGTCAGCGCGACCCGGGTGATCGGCACCCGGACGTCGCGACGCTCGGCGTCGACCAGGACACGGGTGTGGCTCTCGTGGACGGTCATCTCTCTCCTTCATGCGGGGATGGTGGGGTGTGCGCGATCGGGCCCCGGCCGCGGCCGAGGCTCCAGCGGCTGCCGGTGACCAGTCGCTCGACCGTGAAGGCGGCGGCCGCGGCGGCGGCCTCGAGCGGGCGGGCGCCCCGCGCGAGGTGCACGGCCAGCGCGGCGCTGTAGGTGCAGCCGGTGCCGTGGTCGTTGCCGGTGTCGACGGCCGGATGGTGCAGCGGGACCGCCTGCTGCCCGGGGACGGCGACCCAGTCGGTGCAGGTGCCGTCGTCGGTGCCACCGGTGACGATCGCGGTCGGACCGCGCAGCGCCAGCGCCTCCGCCAGGGATCGTGGGGGGCCGTCCACACCGAGCAGCGCGCGGGCCTCGTCGAGGTTGGGCGTCACGACCGTGGCGACCGGCAGCAGGTCGCGGAGGTAGGCGGCGGCCACGCCCGCGTCGCCCAGCACGGCGCCGCTGGTGGCGACGAGCACGGGATCGACCACGAGGGGCAGGCCGCGCAGCCGCCGCGCCACCAGGCGCACCGTGCCGGCGTCGCCGAGCATGCCGGTCTTGACCGCAGCGACAGGCAGGTCGCCGAGCACGGCGTCCAGCTGACGGGCGACCGAGGCCGCGGGCACCACGTGCACGTCGTGGACGCCGGTCGTGTCCTGGGCCGTGACCGCGGTGACCACGCACGCACCGTGCGTGCCGAGCGCGGCGAACGTGGTGAGGTCGGCCGCGACCCCGGCCGCCCCACCCGAGTCGGTGCCGGCGACCGTGAGCACGACCAGCGGGGTCATGAGACCTCCCGGAGCAGGTCGGCCACGACACCGGCGGGGTCGCCGCTGCGCATCACGGCGCCCATCACGGCGACACCGTGCACGCCGAGGCGGCGGGCGTCGGCGGCGTTGCCGGGGCCGATCCCGCCCAGCGCGTAGACCGGCACCGCGTGGCCCGCGTAGGCGGCCGGGTCGAGGGGCGGCCCGTAGCCGGGCTTGCTGGCCGTGGCGGCGTACGGCGACAGGGTGACGTAGCCGGCACCCTCGGCCGCGGCGGACGCCACGTCGGCCGGGGTGTGGCACGAGCGACCCCACCACCCGCTCCGGGGCGTCGGCTGGGAACCGGCGAGCTGGAGCCCGTGCGCGGCCGGCTCGGGCAGCCGCGACGAGATCACCGTCAGACCCGGCAGCCGAGCCAGGCCGACCACGAGCGCCGAGCGTTCGGCGGGCGGCGTCCGTGCTCGCGAACGACGACGGCCCGGAGTCCGGCGCCCACGCACTCGGCGACGGTGTCGAGCAGCGTGCGCCCGGCCGGCAGCTGCGCGGCGTCGGTGAGGAGCAGCAGGCGCGGGCAGGTTCATCCGAGCCTCCCCACCATCGGGCTGGACGCCCGCGCCGTCGCCCGCCGCGGGATCCGGCCGGCCGTGCGGGCGGCCCACCCCGCCTCGACGCCGAGTCGCAGGGCGTGCGCCATCGTCACCGGGTCGTCGGCCCTGGTCACCGCGGTGGCGGCGAGCACCGCGTCGCAGCCCAGCTCGATGGCCAGCGCCGCGTCGCTCGCGGTGCCGATGCCCGCGTCGAGCACGACCGGCACGTCGACGGCCGCGCACGACCGCCTCGATCGCGTGCGGGTCGAGGATGCCCAGCCCGGAGCCGATCGGCGAGCCGAGCGGCATCACCGCCGCACACCCGGCGTCGACCAGCCGCCGGGCCACCACCGGGTCGGCGGTCGTGTACGGCAGCACCGTGAACCCGGCGCGCACCAGGGTCTCGGCGGCGTCCACCAGCCCGACCACGTCGGGCAGCAGGGTGGTCTCGTCGCCGATCACCTCGAGCTTGACCCAGGAGGTGCCGAGCGCCTCCCGTGCGAGCTCGGCGGTCAGCACCGCCTCGCGGGCGGACAGACAGCCGGCGGTGTTGGGCAGCACCCGGGCGCCCAGCCGCCGGAGCGTGTCGAGGAGGCTCCCGTCGCCGGTGCCCGACGTACGCCGCAGGCTCACCGTGACCAGCGCCGGCTCCGCGGCGTCGAGCACCGGCGCGAGCAGGCTCGGGCTCGGCAGCCCGCCGGTGCCGAGCAGCAGCCGCGACGTGAGGGCTCTCCCCTGCGATCGTGAGATTCATCCGCCTTGCACCGCCGTCACGATGTCGACCGCGTCGCCGTCGGCGAGTGGCGTGGTGGCGTGCCGGTCGCGCGGCACCACGGCGCCGTTGACGGCGACGGCCCGGCCGCCGGCGGGACCGCCGAGGAGGTCCGCGACCGAGTGCGGTGCCGCGAGCGTCGTCGGCGAGCCGTTGAGGGTGATCATCATGGGTTGCTCCTCGTCAGGCGTCGGGGGTCGACGGCGGGCTCCACCCGCCCGGTCTCGAGGTGGTCGGCGACCAGCTCGGCGGTCAGCGGGGCGAGCAGCACGCCGTGGCGGAAGTGGCCGGCAGCGAGCACCACCCCGTCGTCGCCGGACGGGCCGATCAGCGGCAGGTTGTCGGGCGTGCCGGGGCGGTCACGGGCGTTGGCCTCGCACAGGCAGGCCCGCTCGAGGCCGGGCACCAGCTCCTGGGCGGCCACGAGCAGCCGCACCACGCCGCCGACGGTGGGGCGCGGCTCGGCGTCGTGCTCCTCCGAGGTCGCGCCGATCACCACCTCGCCGTCCGCGCGCGGCACGACGTACACGGGTTCGCCGCGCACCTCGGCCCGCAGCGTGTGGCGAGGGGGGTCGTCGCTGCGGGCGCGCACGATCTCACCGCGCACGCCCCGCACGAGGTGCCGCCACGGCACCGGCAGCCGGGCGCCCGTCGCGACCACCGTGACGTCGTACGACGGCGGCGAGACGGCGGCGACCGGGTGCCGGCTCAGCAGTGCCGCGAGCACGGCGCGCGGGTCGACGCTGTGGTCGTCGGGCAGCAGCGCTCCCCCGGCGACGCGCGGGCTCAACGTCGGCTCGAGCCCCAGCAGCTCACGGCGGTCGAGCAGGTCGACGCGCACGTCGTGGCGGTCGAGCAGCGCGGCCCGGCGCTCGACCTGCTGCAGGTCGCCGCTGTCGAGACCGACCAGGAGCGTGCCCGTGGTGTGCAGGTCGACCTCGAGCCGGGCGGCGAACCGTGGCCACCGGGCCGCGCTGCGTCGTCCGAGGTCGAACAGTGCGTCCTCGCCGTGCCACGCCTCGCCGGCCGGGCTCAGCATCCCGGCGGCCGCCCACGATGCGCCGCTCGCCGGAGCGCGGTCGACGACGACCACGTCGTGGCCGCGGCGGGTCAGCTCGTCGGCACACGCCAACCCGATGAGGCCGGCCCCGAGGATCCGGACCCGCATCAGGCGACCGCCGCCACCAGCTCCTCCGCTGACCTGACCGGGTCGGGTTGTCGCCAGATCCCGCCGATGACGGCGACACCGGCGGCGCCGGCCGCCAGCACCGCTCCCGCGTTGCCCTCGTCGATGCCGCCGATGGCGATGAGCGGCAGGACGCCGGCGGCGGCGCGCACGGCGTCCGGTCCGAGCGGGTCGGGCAGGTCGTCCTTGCTCGTCGTCGCGAAGACGGGTCCGAAGCCGGCGTAGTCGGCCCCGGCCGCCGCGGCGGCACGCACGTCGGCGGCACTGCGGCAGGTGGCGCCGACCAGCAGCCGTGGCGCCACCGCCCGGGCCGCGGCCACCGGGAGGTCGTCGGCGCCGAGGTGGACGCCGTCGGCGCCGGCCGCCAGCGCGACGTCGACCCGGTCGTCGACGACGACCGTCGCGCCGTGCGGCCGCACCGAGGCGACCACCAGCTCGGCGAGGAGCACCAGCTCGCGGTCGGTGAGGGTCTTGGCCCGCACCTGGAAGCAGTCGACGCCGGCCGCGGCCAGGTCGGGGAGCAGGGAGAGGTCGTCGGTCGCACCGACCAGGCAGCACACACGGAACACGGAGTCGCTCCTCACTTCCTTCGCCGGCATGACCCGGATCAGGTTCAACGGTCGGAGCGTCTACAGCTCCATCTCAGCCCGCTGCCGCGGACTCCCGTGGTGGATGCGCCGACCGTAGCAGCCGCCCGCGAGCGCCCGGCGATAGCCTGCGGTCGTGAGCTCTGGTCCCGACTTCCACTACTCCGACCTGCTGCCGACCGGCGCGGATGACACGCCGTACCGGCTGGTGACGACCGAGGGCGTGAGCACCGTCGAGCTCGATGGTCAGACGTTCCTCCGGGTCGACCCCGCCGCGATCCAGCGGTTGACCGCCGAGGCGATGCACGACATCAGCCACTACCTGCGCCCGGCCCACCTCGCGCAGCTGCGCCGGATCATCGACGACCCCGAGGCGTCGGGCAACGACCGCTTCGTCGCGCTCGACCTGCTCAAGAACGTCAACATCTCCGCCGGCGGCGTGCTGCCGATGTGCCAGGACACCGGTACCGCCATCGTGATGGGCAAGAAGTCGGAGGGCGTGCTCACCGGCGTCGACGACGCGGAGGCGATCAGCCGGGGCGTGTACGACGCCTACACCAGGCTCAACCTGCGCTACTCGCAGCTCGCGCCGCTGACGACGTACGACGAGAAGAACACCGGCACCAACCTGCCGGCCCAGATCGAGCTCTACTCCACGCCGTCGAAGGACGGCCGGCCCGAGTACAAGTTCCTCTTCATGGCCAAGGGCGGCGGGTCGGCCAACAAGTCGTTCCTGTTCCAGGAGACCAAGGCGATCCTCAACCCCAAGCGGATGCTGGCCTTCCTCGACGAGAAGATCCGCTCGCTCGGCACGGCCGCGTGCCCGCCGTACCACCTGGCGGTGGTGATCGGCGGCACCTCGGCGGAGTTCGCGCTCAAGACCGCGAAGTACGCCTCGGCCCACTACCTCGACCAGCTGCCGACCGAGGGGTCGATCAGCGCGCACGGCTTCCGCGACCTCGAGCTCGAGGAGGAGGTCTTCAAGCTGACGCAGTCGTTCGGGATCGGCGCGCAGTTCGGCGGCAAGTACTTCTGTCACGACGTGCGGGTGGTCCGGCTGCCGCGGCACGGCGCGTCCTGCCCGGTGGCGATCGCGGTGTCGTGCTCGGCCGACCGGCAGGCGCTGGGCAAGATCACCTCCGACGGGGTGTTCCTCGAGCAGCTCGAGACCGACCCGGCGCACTACATGCCCGACGCCGGCGTCGCCGACGACATCGCCGGCGGCGAGGTGGTCGCCATCGACCTCAACCGCCCGATGGCCGACATCCTCGCCGAGCTGTCGCAGCACCCGGTGAAGACCCGGCTGTCGCTGACCGGGCCGCTGGTGGTGGCCCGCGACATCGCGCACGCGAAGATCCAGGAGCTGCTCGACGCGGGCGGCGAGATGCCGGCGTACCTGAAGGACCACCCCGTCTACTACGCCGGCCCGGCCAAGACACCGGAGGGCTACGCGTCCGGCTCGTTCGGCCCCACCACCGCCGGCCGGATGGACTCCTACGTGAAGCTCGTTCCAGTCGGCCGGCGGCTCGATGGTGATGCTCGCCAAGGGCAACCGGAGCAAGCAGGTCACCGAGGCCTGCAACGAGTACGGCGGCTTCTACCTCGGCTCGATCGGCGGCCCGGCCGCGCGGCTGGCCCAGGACTGCATCCGGTCGGTCGAGGTGCTGGAGTACCCCGAGCTCGGCATGGAGGCGGTGTGGAAGATCGAGGTCGAGGACTTCCCGGCGTTCATCGTGGTCGACGACAAGGGCAACGACTTCTTCACCGACCCCTCCGGCGCGGTGACCGTGCCGCTGAGCTCGTTGACCGGCGCCGGGATCCGGGTGCGCTCGGCGGAGTAGCTCCGGCACCCGGGCTGTCTAGCCAACGTTGACTCCCCCGAGGGCCGGGTGTTGTCTGGAACCGAGGTCTGTGAAGGGGGAGCCGTGAGCCGAGTCATCGCCGACTGCCGCAGGTACGTGAGCGACAACGCCTGCCAACTGACCATCATCGGGCCCGAGGACGACGTGCTGGCCGCCGCTGTGCAGCACGCCGTCGCCTCGCACGGGCACGCCGACACCCCTGAGCTGCGCGACGGACTTCGCGCGATGCTCGAGCCCGAGGAGACCTACGTCGCGGGTGAGCGCGCCCCGGAGCCGTTCCCCGGCTGATCCACGCGTCGCGGTTCCCGGAGACCTGCCAAGATGGCCGCATGCAGTGTCCTACCGACGGAACCACCCTCACCATGAGCGAGCGCAGCGGCATCGAGATCGACTACTGCCCCACCTGCCGCGGCGTCTGGCTCGACCGCGGCGAGCTCGACAAGATCATCGAGCGCTCGCTCGGCCAGGGTGGCGCGCCGCCGTCCCAGCCTCAGCAGCCGCGGTACGACGACCGCGACCGCGACCAGTCGTACCAGCGGGGCTACCAGCAGCCGCACGGCAAGAAGCGCAAGGAGAGCTGGCTCAGCGAGCTCTTCGACTGAGAGGTCGATCCCCCACCGGGGTGCGCCCCCGCGGCGCCGTACCAGCAAGGATGGGGTCGTGGAATACGTCGAGCTGGCCCGCGCCGAGTCCGAGCGCGGCGAGCTGGTGCTCCGCGAGCGTCGTCCCGGCGACGGCGGACCCACCTCGCTCGAGCTGCGGGCCAACGGCGTGTTCGTGATGGACACCCTCGAGGTGGCGACCGAGCAGGCGCTGGCCGCAGCGGCGCTCGATCTCGTCGCCGACCCACGCGCCGTGGTGGTCGGCGGGCTCGGCCTGGGCTTCACCATGCACGAGGTGCTCGCCGACTCCCGCGTCGAGACCTGCGCGGTCGTCGAGGTCGAGCAGGCGCTGGTCGACTGGATGCGCGACGGCACCATCGCCCACGGGCCGGCGCTGCTCGCCGACGGGCGGGTCTCGGTGGTGGTCGCCGACGTGGCGGTGGCGGTGGCCGAGGCCCGACCGGCGACGTACGACCTGGTGCTGCTCGACGTCGACAACGGGCCCGGCTACCTCGTCCACGAGGCGAACGCCGCGCTGTACGACGCCCCGTTCCTCGAGGGCGTGCGAGCGATGCTCCGCCCCGGCGGCGCGGTCGCGATCTGGTCGGCGGCGGAGGCCCCGCCCCTGCACGACGTGCTGCGCGAGGTCTTCGAGACGGCGCGCGCGCTGCCGCTCGACGTCCGGCTGCAGGACCGCGACGAGCAGTACTGGCTCTACGTCGGCGCGCTCTGAGGATCGGTCTGCCGGCCGAGCGTCGCAAACTGCGACCTCCGGGGGGCGGGAACGCGCGAATACTGGCGGCGCTCATCTCGCCAGACACCAGCCAGACACCAGGAGTGCCCATGACCTCGCGCCTGAAGGCCGCCGCGCCCCTCGCCCTCGTGATCGCGGTCCTCGCGTTCCTCTGGGTCGAGCTCAGCCTGAACTTCACCTTCCACTGGGTCACCTCGGGTGACCTCGGCAACGGGCTGAGCCTGCCGGCCAGCTTCCATCTCATCGTCCCGACGGCGTTCGTCTCGTGGGGCTTCTTCTTCGCCGCCGGGGCCGACAACGATGCCCTCCAGAAGGTGCTCGCCGCGTCGGTCGATCGGGTCGCTGGGGGGTCTCTTCGTGATGGGCCTGGCCCCGCAGGTCGCCGACCTGCCGGACTTCTGGGGCATCGCGCTGGTGGTCGCGGTCGCCGCTGTCGTGGTGGTCCTGGCCTCGGCGGTCGGCGACTGGTACTACGTGCCCGGGATCTTCGGCGCCTTCGCCGCGACCATCTTCTGGTGGATCGCCACCGGGCTGGACGGCTGGGCCATCGACGGCGGCGGCGTCGGCAACAGCGTCGAGGCGCTCGGTGACCCCCTCACCGCGGGCGCCGGGGCGTTCGGCGGCGTCCTGTCGACGCCGTTCGTCTGGGTCTGGGTCAACACCCTGGTGACGCTGCTCATCGGCTGCGCGCTGGGCCTCTTGTCGGTCCGGCTCACGGCGCTGGTCACGCCGGCCGCGAAGCCGGAGCGCGAACCCGCGCACTAGAGCTGTGGTGGCACCGGGTCGGCCGGAGCCATCGGGTCGACCCGCTCGTGCGCACGCTCGCGCACCGCGACCTTGATCTGCTCGATGTTGTTGCGCAGCAGGTCGGCGACGAGCTCGTCCATCCGCGGGTCGCTCAGCATGTCGACCAGCACCCGCATCACGGTCTCGGAGACCTCGGAGACGATCGTGTCGTAGCCGGGCAGCTTGCTGACCAGTCGGGCGTTGGGGTCGGACCGCACCTTCTCAGCCACCATCGCCTTGATCTCGAGGTGGTTCTCCAGCAGGGCGTCGGAGATGTTCTTCGTGTAGTGACCGGTCTGGATGACGGCAGCCACCTCGTCGAGCACCACGATCGTCAGCGGTCGCTTGATCAGCTCGAGCGCCCGGATCGACAGCCGGCTGGCCCGGTCGACCACCCACGGACGGCGCATCCCCATCCGCACGAGCAGCCCGCCGACCACGGCGGCGAGGATCGACCCGCCGAGGAGCACCCCCACCACGAGCAGCAGCACCTGCAGGGTGGACAGGTCCTCGAGCCACTGCGACATGCCCGCAGCCTAGGAGAGGCAGGCGCTGTGGTCTCGTGACGGGCGCAGAGCGCCCTCCTCGACCACCGTCCGCGATGACTGGATGGGTCTCGTGACGGGCGCAAGCGCCCTCCTCGACCACCGTCCGCGATGACTGGATGGGTCTCGTGACGGGCGCAGAGCGCCCTCCTCGACCACCGTCGGCGATGACTGGATGGGTCTCGTGACGGGCGCAGAGCGCCCTCCCCGACCTCCGAGGCTCGCAGGTCGAGGAGGTTCCGCTAGGAACCGTCACGAGACCCCCGACAGCACCTGTCAGGTGAACATGGCGACGTAGTGGTCCTGCTGGCCGGGGTAGTAGTCGTCGAAGTCGATGGCGGCGACGTCGGCCCCGGTCTCGGCGGCGACGAGGCGGTCGAGGTAGTACTCCCAGCCCGGACCGACCCCGCCGGCCATCGCGCCGTGCGGCACCGACTGCGAGAAGGTCAGCGTCGTGACGCCGTCCGCCTCGGCGAGCGTCAGCGTGAAGTGCCACACCTGCGGCGGATCGTCGTGGGTGGTCGAGGTGAGCACCAGGCGGTGCGGTCGCTCGCAGTCGTCGATGGTGAACGTCTCGTCGGAGTGACCCTCGCCCTCGGCGTTCATCGCGAACTGCACCGAGCCGGAGGCCGGGTCGCCGCTCCAGGTGCCGATCCAGCGTTCGAGCCGGTCCGACTCGGTGATCGCCGCCCAGACGTCGTCGATCCCGGCGTGGAAGGTGCGGTCGAGGACGACGCTGTCGAAGCCCTCGCGGGTCTCGCGGCGTCCGGTCGGCGTGGGCGTGCTCGTCTGCGGGGTCATGCGGTGTCCTCCTCGGACTCGGTTGACTGGTGTGCCTGGTGGGTGGTGTCGGTACGCCGGTCGCGGACCGTGCGGCGCACCTCGAGGTCGAGGCCGTCGAAGGCCCGCTCGTCGAACGGGGCGCGGGGGCGCAGGTCGGCGAGGAACCCCGCCACGGGGTCGAGCCCCGACCGGTCCAGCGCGTAGTGGCGCTCGCGACCGTGCTCCGCGACCGAGGTCAGGCCCGCCTCGGTGAGCAGCCGCAGGTGCCGGCTCACGGCCGGGCGGCTGATCGGGTGCGACGCGGCCAGGTCGACGACCCGGGCCGGCCCGTCGGCGAGCGAGCGCAGCAGCGCCCGGCGTACCGGGTCGGCGAGGGCTGCGAAGGGATCCACGCCCTATTAGTAACCGATCAGTTACCCATTGGTCAAGGCCCGCACTCAGCGTGAGCGGCCGTTGCCGCGTAGAGACAGGTGAGACAGTGAGCAACGACCAAGGGGTGGCATGTCAACGTCGCGGGACCGCGAGTTCGAGGAGTTCGTCGCGTCGGCCTGGCCCAGGCTGCGCCGCGCGGCGTACCTGCTCAGTCACGACACCCACGAGGCCGAGGACCTGGTGCAGGTCGCCCTGGCCCGCAGCTACGTCCACTGGGCTCGGGTACGACGCGAGGGTGCCTACCCCTACGTCCACCGGGCCCTGGTGAACGCCTACATCGACACCACCCGGCGCCGCCGACCGGTGCCCGTCGAGACCTCGACGGACGCTCCGGCACCGACGGACCGATCGGTCGACGACCGCAGCGAGCTCACCGAGCTGCTGGCCCCGCTGTCTCCCCGCGAACGCACCATCGTCGTGTGGCGCTACTACCTCGACGCATCCGAGGCAGACGTCGCGCGGCAGCTCGGCATCTCCACGGGCACGGTGCGGAGCACGGCGTCGCGCGCCCTGGGGCGCCTGCGTGCGGGACTCAACCCGACCGACAGCGAAGGAAGAACCTCATGAGCGAGCAGACCGAGCTCCGCCGCATCGTCGACGCCGACCGTCCCCATGCCACGCCACCCGACCTCTCGTCGCTGCGGGCCGCCGGACGCCGCCGGCTGCTGCGGCACCGCGCCGGCGTCGGCCTCGGCGCCCTCGCCGTGGTCGGCGTCCTCGCCGTCCCGGCCTACGTCGTCGCCCGCGACGGGTCGGACTCGACCCGCGCGGTCGAACCGGCCGCGACGACCAGCCCGACGAAGGCCCCCGAGACCGGCACGTGGACGCCGTCACGCGGCTGCGGGATCTTCGCCTGCGACATCTACGACCCGGTCCGCGAGCCCGACCAGATCCTCGGCGACGTGTGGGAGCTGCCGACGGACCTCGACGGCGACCGGGAGATCGTCTACGCCTCGAAGGGTCCCGGGACCGACATGGAGACCGGCGAGCCGGCTCAGACGACCTCGATCAACATCGGCGTCCTGCGTGGCGGCGAGCCCTGGCGGATGGCGGCGCCGCTGCGCCCCGGCGACGAAGGCGGGCCGACCGGCGACCCCCGCGGCCCGCGCACGGCGTCGGTCAAGGAGCGCACCGGCTCGTTCCGCATCCTCGGCTACGTGCCCGGCACGCACACCGACCTCACGTGGACCGACGACGCCGGCACGACCCGGCCGGTCGAGGGCCTCAACGCCGACGTCGTGCCGGGGTTCACCGTCTTCTACGTCACCGGGTGGCAGAACTACACGCCCGGAGCCAACGACTGGTTCGCGATCGGCCTCACGATCGACGTGCCCGGCCTCGGCAGCTACCCGATCGAGCCCACGCAGGTGGCCGCGGGCGGCTGGTGAGCAGGCCCTCCTAGTACGTTCGGAGTCATGAGCGACGACGTCCGGATCGAGCACGACTCCATGGGTGAGGTCGAGGTCCCGGCCGCGGCCCTCTGGCGGGCGCAGACCCAGCGCGCCGTCGAGAACTTCCCCATCAGCGGCACCCCCATCGAGCCCCGGCTGGTGCACGCGCTCGGTCAGGTGAAGGCCGCCGCGGCGGTCGTCAACGGCGAGCTCGGCGTCCTCGACGCCGGGCTCGCCGCGGCGATCGCGAGCGCCGCCCGCGAGGTGGCCGAGGGCGGGCACGACGACCACTTCCCGATCGACGTGTTCCAGACCGGCTCGGGCACGAGCAGCAACATGAACGCCAACGAGGTGATCGCCTCGCTCGCCGGACGGGCCGGGGTCGACGTCCACCCCAACGACCACGTGAACGCCAGCCAGTCGAGCAATGACACGTTCCCGACCGCCATCCACGTCGCCGTCGCCACGGCCGTCGTCGACGACCTGGTGCCGGCGCTGCAGACCCTGGCCGGCTCGCTGGGCGCGAAGGCCGAGGAGTTCGCCGGGCTGGTGAAGTCGGGGCGCACCCACCTGATGGACGCGACGCCGGTGATGCTCGGCCAGGAGCTCGGCGGGTACGCCGCCACCGTGCGGTACGCCGTCGAACGGCTCGAGAGCGTGCTCCCCCGGGTGCGCGAGCTGCCCCTGGGCGGCACCGCCGTCGGCACCGGCATCAACACCCCGCCCGGCTTCGCGAAGCGCGTCATCGAGGAGCTGTCACGCGTCACCGGTCAGCAGCTCACCGAGGCCCGTGACCACTTCGAGGCACAGGGCACCCGCGACTCCCTCGTCGAGCTGAGCGGCGTGCTGCGCACGGTTGCGGTCGGGCTGACCAAGATCTGCAACGACCTGCGCTGGATGTCGTCGGGGCCCACGACCGGGCTCGCCGAGATCCACCTGCCCGACCTGCAGCCGGGCTCGAGCATCATGCCCGGCAAGGTCAACCCGGTGCTGCCGGAGGCGACCCTGATGGTCTGCTTCCAGGTGATCGGCAACGACGCCGCCGTCACCGCCGCCGGCGCGAGCGGCAGCTTCGAGCTTAACGTCGCGATGCCGGTGATCGCCCGCAACGTGCTCGAGTCGGTGCGGCTGCTGGCGACGTCCTCGACCCTGCTCGCGCACCGGTGCGTCGACGGCATCACCGCCGACGCCGAGCGGATGCGCCGCTACGCCGAGTCCTCGCCGTCGGTGGTCACGCCGCTCAACAAGCACCTGGGCTACGAGGCCGCGGCGAAGATCGCGAAGCAGGCGCTGGCCGAGGGCCGCACGATCCGCGAGACCGTGATCGCCCTCGGGTACGTCGAGCGCGGCGAGCTGAGCGAGGCCGAGCTCGACGCCGCCCTCGACCTCGAGGCGATGACCCACCCCTAGGTTCGACCGGGCGGCTCGGGGTAGGGAGTCGCCATGCGTCAACGCCATGCCGTCATCCGTCAGATCTACGTCTCGGGCGCGATGCTGGCCTTTGCCGCGTCGTTCGTGCAGCTCTGGGAGCCCGAGCCCGAGGACGTCGACAGCACCTACGCGACCATGAACCTGTGGTCGGCCGTCGCGGCCGACCAGGGCGGCGCTGCTGCCATGGGGGTGCTGCTCATCCTGGTCCTGATCGGCACCGCCGTGACCGGCGGAGCCCGGACGGCCTATGGACGTGGGGTGCCCCTGACCGTCCTGGCCATCGGGGCGATCGCCCTGCTCCTGCTGCTCACCAAGCCCGAGGCCGGCGACCCGCCACCCGACTTCGGGCCGGGAGCGAGCCTGATGTTCGGCACGACCCTGCTCCTCATGGTCACGGCCCTGGTCGACGCCGTCGTGCCGCCGCCACCCGCCCGCCCGGCTGAGAGCTCCTGAGCCCTACCGGTGTCGGTCAGTACCAGCCGTGGGACTCGCTGTGGCCCCACGCGCCGCACGGGCTGCCGTAGCGGTCCTGGATGTAGCCGAGGCCCCAGCGGATCTGGGTGACCGGGTTGGTCGCCCAGTCGGCGCCGGCCGAGGCCATCTTCTCGCCCGGCAGGGACTGCGGGATGCCGTAGGCCGAGGACGACGGGTTGTCGGCGTACACGTTCCAGTTGGACTCGCGGGTGTAGAGCGAGTCGAGGCAGCCGAACTGGTCGCTGCCGAAGCCGAACTCTCCGAGCAGCGCCATCGCGATCTCGCGCGGGTCGGCGTCGGAGAGGTCCTCGGTGCCGCTCGCGGACGGGCCGTCGGGCTCGGCCAGGGCCGCGGCTTTGACCGGGTCGGTGCCCTCGCGGCGGTCGGCGGAGCGGGACAGCTCGATGCCGCGGTCGGAGTCGGCGGGTGCCGCGGCCCGCGCGTCGTCGCCGGGCGCGGCGAAGGCGACGTCGGGCTCGGACTCCGGTGCCGAGGAGGCGTCCGAGCTCGCGTCGGCGCCGACCAGGTTCGACCGGTCGAACGCGGCGGCGCTGGCCCCGGGTGAGGAGGCCAGCAGGCCCCCGCCCACGGTCACCCCGGTGGCGGCGACGGCGACCGACGAGAGGAGCACGGTCGCCCCGATCGCCTTGCGGGGAACCTCGGTGACAGCCGTCGGTACGGCGGGTCGGGAGGGGGCGCCTCGGTGCTTGGGGACGTGCTTGACGTGCTTGGGCAAGAGTCTGGGATCCCGGAGGTAGACGACAGCGACTTCGGCGGCTCGACGCTGTGCCCCCGGTCAGGTCCCTCGACACCCTGCCGGTTGCGGCACGAGCACGCAAACCGAACCCTGATATCCGGTGAACAAATCGGGCGCTCGGCGGTGCTGGTGTGTCCCGCCTGTCGCACAGGTCACACCAGCACCACGAGTCACAAGGTGACGTTCTCCAGCATCTCGGTCACCAGTGCCGCGATCGGTGAGCGCTCGGAGCGGGTGAGCGTGACGTGCGCGAACAACGGGTGCCCCTTGAGCTTCTCGATGACCGCCACCACGCCGTCGTGCCGCCCCACCCGGAGGTTGTCGCGCTGGGCGACGTCGTGGGTGAGCACGACCTTGGAGTTGGCGCCGATCCGCGAGAGCACGGTGAGCAGCACGTTGCGCTCGAGCGACTGGGCCTCGTCGACGATCACGAAGGCGTCGTGCAACGACCGGCCGCGGATGTGGGTGAGCGGCAGCACCTCGAGCATGCCGCGGGCGAGGATCTCCTCGACGACCTCGGGGCTGGTCATCGAGCCGAGGGTGTCGAAGACCGCCTGGCCCCACGGCGACATCTTCTCCGACTCCGAGCCGGGCAGGTAGCCGAGCTCCTGGCCGCCGACGGCGAACAGCGGCCGGAAGACGACGACCTTCTTGTGCAGCCCGCGCTCCATCACGGCCTCGAGCCCGGCGCACAGGGCCATCGCCGACTTGCCCGTGCCGGCGCGCCCCCCGAGGGAGACGATGCCGACCTCGGGGTCGAGCAGGAGCTCGAGCGCGACCCGCTGCTCGGCGCTGCGACCGTGGATGCCGAACGCCTCGCGATC
The DNA here is from genome assembly GCA_963825985.1 of uncultured Actinomycetota bacterium. Classification (GTDB taxonomy): domain Bacteria; phylum Actinomycetota; class Actinomycetes; order Propionibacteriales; family Nocardioidaceae; genus Nocardioides. The sequence goes on from CAWGVK010000014.1 coordinate 46,489, forward strand.
GCCGCGGACGAGGTGGACCTGCTTGTCGGGACCGACCCTGGCGAGCGCCGTACCCCGGTCGGACAGGAGCACCAGCCCCTGGTGGCACGGCAGGTCGCGGGCCCCCTCGAGGTCGACCACGCCGTCGTCGTACAGCTCGTCGAGGACGGCGGCCTCGACGTCGAGCTCGGCCATCCCGGTGTAGCCGGTGTCGGAGTCACTGATCGTCTCGGCGCGGTACTCCTGCGCGTCGAGGCCGACCGCCGAGGCCTTGATCCGCATCGGGAGGTCCTTCGAGACCAGCGTGACGTCGTGGCCCTCGTTGGCCAGGTTGCGTGCCACGGCCAGGATGCGGGTGTCGTTGTCGCCCAGCCGGAACCCCGACGGCAGCGAGTCGGCGTCGGTGTGGTTGAGCTCGACGCGGATCGTGCCGCCGTCCTCGCCCACGGGCACCGGCTCGTCGAGACGTCCGTGGGTGATCCGCAGCTCGTCGAGGATCCGCAGCGCCGAGCGGGCGAAGAACCCGAGCTCGGGGTGGTGTCGCTTCCCCTCCAGCTCGGTGATCACCACGACGGGCAGCACCACCTCGTGCTCGGCGAACCGGCGCAGCGCACCGGGATCGGCGAGCAGCACGCTGGTGTCGAGGACGTAGGTGCGGTGCTCGGTGTGGACGTGGGCTGCGGCAGTGGCCACGAGGAACCCCTTCACGAGACCGCGCGCGCACTTCTCGCCGGTCCTCAGTCAGCGCAGATGGACCGGAGAGGAGCCCGAACGCCGAAGTGCCGGCGTCCTCCCACCACGACGGCGTCGCCGCCGGCGGTGAACAGGTCGTGATGTCTCACGCTCGGGCCTCCCGATGCGGCGAGCTTCCCCACTCGCCACTGGATCCGAAGTTACGCCGCGTCACCGGGCCTGGAGTGCCGACACGCCCGAACGCGGGATGACGGGGAGGTTACGGGCCCGGCTCACTTGCCGAGTCGGCGCTCGCGCTGCGCGTAGGCGCGGATGGCGCGCAGGAAGTCGACACGGCGGAAGTCGGGCCAGTAGGCCTCGCAGAAGTAGAACTCCGACTTCGCGCTCTGCCACAGCAGGAACCCGCCGAGACGCTGCTCGCCGGAGGTGCGGATGACGAGGTCGGGGTCGGGCTGGCCCTTGGTGTAGAGGTGGTCGGCGATGTGCTCGACGTCGAGGATCTGCGCGAGCTCCTCCAGCGAGGTGCCCTTCGCGGCGTGCTCGTGCAGCAGGGAGCGGACGGCGTCGGCGATCTCGCGGCGGCCGCCGTACCCGACCGCGACGTTGACGAGCATGCCGTCGACGTCGGCGGTGGCCTCCGCGGCGGCCTTGAGCCGGCGCGCCAGGTCGTCGGGCAGCAGGTCGAGCGCGCCGACCGGGTGCAGCCGCCAGCGCCGCTGGTCGGCCAGGGAGTCGACGGCGTCGCCGATGATCTCGAGCAGGGGGGTGAGCTCGGCCTCGGGGCGGTTGAGGTTGTCGGTGCTGAGCAGCCAGAGGGTGACGACCTCGATGCCGACCTCGTCGCACCATCCCAGCAGGGGCTCGATGTTGGCGGCGCCTGCGTGGTGGCCGTGGGCGGTGTCGCGGCCGACCGCGCGCGCCCAGCGGCGGTTGCCGTCGAGCATCACGCCGACGTGCTGAGGCAGGCTGTCGCCCGGCATCCGACGCAGCACCCGCGCCTCGTAGGCCGGATAGAGCACCCGCCGCACCCCACGCTTCCAGTCCGCCACCTGTCGATCGTAGGTCACCCGGCCCGGTGTCGTGTCTGCTTCGACGGGTACGCCGTGAGGTGTCACGATGTCGCTGACATCACACTGCTGACCCCCTGCTCACCCCGGAGCTCCCAGGAGAAGGACACGATGAACGCTGACTGGCACCCCGACCCGACCGGACGACACGAGCTCCGCTACTTCGACGGCTCCCAGTGGACCGAGCACGTCGTCGACGCCGGCGTGCAGTCGACGTCACCGATGGACGCCGCCGCGCCCGCGGCCCAGGCAGCGCCGGTCCAGCAGCAGCCCGCCCAGCAGGCCCAGCCCGTCCAGCAGGCGCAGCCGGCGGGCCAGCAGGGCTTCGGTGGCGACACCTTCGCGGGCATCTCGGGCGACCTGATCGACGGTCGCTTCTCGGAGGTGGCCGGCGCGGGTCCGCAGCTGCAGAACGGCAAGATGCTGCGGGTGCGCGTCACCGAGCCGTTCATGGCCCGGCAGGGCTCGATGGTCGCCTACCAGGGCAACGTCACCTTCGCCTACCAGGGCGGCGGGGCCGGGCGCGTGATCAAGAAGGCCCTCACCGGCGAGGGGCTGCCCCTCATGCGGGTCGAGGGCCAGGGCGACGTGTTCATCGCCGACACCGCCAAGCACGTGCACCTGCTCCACCTCAACAACACGGGCATCTCGGCCAACGGCAAGAACGTGCTGGCCTTCTCGGCCTCGCTGCAGTGGAACATCGAGCGGGTCAAGGGAGCCAGCATGATGGCCGGCGGCCTGTTCAACACCACGCTGCGCGGCAGCGGGTGGGTCGCCATCGTCACCGACGGCGAGCCCGTCGTCCTGAACGCCGCCGAGGCGCCGACCTTCGCCGACACCGACGCCATCGTCGCCTGGTCGGCCCACCTCGACACCACGCTCAAGTCGACGATGAGCGCGGGGGCGCTGATCGGTCGCGGGTCGGGCGAGGCCGTGCAGGTCGCATTCAGCGGCCAGGGCTTCGTCATCGTGCAGCCCTCCGAGGGCCCGCCGACCCCCGGTTCGGCCTGACCCCGGCCGACGCTCCACGTGAGGAAGTCCTCATCGCCGTACTTCGGCGCGGCGACCTGCTGACCGATACGCTCGGAGCATGAACGAGGCTCTCCACCACGCCAACGAGGCGGTGCGCGCAGGCATGGAGTCCCTCGGCGACAAGGCCGCGGAGAAGTTCGCCGCGGTCAAGCCGAGACTGCGTGGATGGCTGCACCTGGTGCTCACGCCGCTGGCGCTGGCCGGCGGCATCGTGCTCGTCTGCCTCTCGCCGACCGCGACCACCCGGGTGGGCTCGGCGGTGTTCGCCGCCAGCGCGCTGCTGCTGTTCGGCATCTCCGCGCTGTACCACACCGGCACCTGGTCGCCGCGGGTGTGGGTGGTGCTGCGGCGCTTCGACCACGCCAACATCTTCATCCTGATCGCGGGGTCGTACACCCCGCTGACCCTGATCCTGCTCGAGGGCACCCAGCGGGTCGTGCTGCTCACGACCGTCTGGTCGTGCGCGCTCCTGGGCATGGCGTTCCGGGTCTTCTGGACCGACGCCCCGAAGTGGCTCTACGTGCCCCTCTACATCGGCCTGGGCTGGGCGGCGGTCTTCTTCATCCCCGGGTTCATCGACGGCGCCAACGCCCTGCTGTCCACCGGCACGGCGATCGCCGTCCTGGTGCTGATCGCCGCCGGCGGGGCGCTCTACACGATCGGCGCCGTGGTCTACGGGTTCAAGCGCCCCAACCCGTGGCCGCAGTGGTTCGGCTTCCACGAGATCTTCCACAGCTTCACGATCCTGGCCTTCGTGACTCACTACGTGAGCGTGTCCTTGGCGACGTACTCGCTGCGCTGAGCCTCAGCATCCGAGGCTGCCTCTCCGTCTGAACGGGTGGAGGTGCACATGACGTAGGAGTTCGCCGACACCCGCCAGTGGCGGCGGCCTTGGCGTTGTTGAGGGGGGCGTCGTCGAGCTTGGACGGCGCCCGTGTCATCCACCGCGCGGTGAGCGGTGGGAGCGGCTGGCTACCGTGGAGTCATGGCCACCATCGAGCTGACCGGTGAGAACTTCGCGTCCCACGTCGAGGACGACGACATCCTGTTCGTCGACTTCTGGGCGAGCTGGTGCGGACCGTGCCAGCAGTTCGCACCCACCTACGAGGCAGCCTCCGAGGCCCATCCGGACATCACCTTCGGGTCCATCAACACCGAGGAGCAGCGCGACCTCTCCTCGGCCGCGGGCATCAAGTCGATCCCGACCCTGATGGTCTTCCGGGACGGCATCCTGGTCTTCTCCCAGCCCGGCGCGCTGCCGGCGGCCGGGCTCGACCAGGTGATCGCCGGCGTCCGTGGGCTCGACATGTCCGAGGTCCGTCGTCAGATCGCGGCGGAGGCCGGTCCGGGCTGAGCCCGGTCCGGGACGTCATCCGGACCGGCGGTTCCCACCGCCGACCCGGATGACCTCCCGCGCCTTACACAAGACCTCTTGTGCAAGACCTCTTGTGCACCTACGGTGGGCTCATGACGAGCTCGGGCCCCGACCAGGCACAGGTCGACGTCGTCGTCGCCGTGCACCACCCGCTTCGGCGTCGGCTGCTGGAGATGCTCACGCTCGACGGCCCGGCCACCGCGAGCGCGCTGGCCGGGCGCACCGACCAGCTGGTGGGCAACATCAGCCACCACCTCAAGGTGCTGGCCCGCGCCGGGCTGATCGCGGAGGCGCCCGAGCTGGCCAAGGACCGGCGCGAACGCTGGTGGCGCGCGCAGCGGCTCGGCATCTCCTGGTCGGTGGCCGACGCGGCCGGCGACGCGGCCGGTGAGGCGCTGCTGGGAGCGGCCGAGCAGCAGAACCTCGCCCACCAGGTGGGCAAGGTGCAGCAGTGGTACGCCGAGCGCGACGGCTACGACGAGGCGTGGCAGCGCGCCGCGTTCAGCACCGACACGTGGATCGAGGTGACCGCCGACGAGCTGAGCGCGATCACCGAGCAGATCGCGGAGCTGCTGCGGCCCTACGCGGCGACCAGCCGCGAGCCCGACCCCGACGGGCCCCCGCGCCAGCGGGTGTTCGTCTTCTCCCACGGCGTCCCCGCACGGTCATGACCGCACGTGGCACCTCAGCAGACTCAGAGATCCCGCCGCTGCGGCGCGACCGGCGCGTCCAGGTGTGGGTGGGCGCGGTCGCCCTCTCCAGCGTCGGCGACGTCGCCTGGTACATCGGGCTCGCGTGGACCGCCGCCCAGGTGGCCGGGCCGGTGGCGGCCGGCCTGGTGATGGGGATCGGCACGGTCCCGAAGGCCCTGTTCCTGCTCGTGGGCGGCGCCGTCGCCGACCGCTGGGACGCCCGCCGCACGATGGTCGCCACCCACGCGGGGCGGGTCGTCGTCCTGCTGACGGGCGTGGCGGTCGCCGAGACCTCGGTCGTCTCCCTGCCCCTGCTGGTCGTCGTCGCGCTGCTCTTCGGTGCGCTCGACGCGCTGCACGACCCGGCGTCCGGCACGATGCCGCGCCAGCTGGTGCGGCCCGACGACCTGGCCGCCACCGCGGCCATGTTCCAGCTGGGCGGTCGGGTCGCCACCCTGGTCGGCGCTCCGCTGGGCGGGCTCGTCGTGGCGACCGGCGGGCTGACCGCGGTGATGCTGCTCGACGCGGCCACGTTCGCGGTGATCGCCGTGGTGCTGGTGGTCGTGGTCCACCCCCGCTTCCCGCTGGAGCGCTCGACGGGAACCGGCGTGCTCGCCGACCTCCGGGCCGGATTGGGCTACCTGCGACGCACGGCGAACGTGCGGGTGCTGGTGCTCGCCATCTCCGGGCTCAACCTCTTCGTCGGCCCCGTCCTGGCCGTCGGCCTGGTGCTGCGCACCGACGAGGACGGCTGGGGCGCGGGCAGCCTCGGGCTGTTCCAGGCCGCCGTCGGCGCCGGGGCCGCGGTCGGCGCGATCGTCGCCGTCCGCTGGCGGCCGCGACGGCCCGCGCGTGTCGGGCTGCTGATGCTCGTGGGCCAGGCGGCGGCCTGTGCCGCCGTCGGCGTGGTGCCGTACGCCGGCGTGCTCGCCGCGATGCTGACCATCGGTGTCACCGCCGGCCTCGCCTCGGCCCTGGTGTCCGGCGCCTTCCAGCGCGCGGTCGACGGTCCCTACCTGGGCCGGATGTACAGCATCGTCGCGCTCGGCGACAACGTGCTCATGCCCGTGGCCATGACCGGCTTCGGGGCGCTCGCGGCCGGCGCGAGCGTGGAGGTGGCCTGCGCGATCACCGGCGCCCTGTTCGCCGCGCTCGTGCTGTGGTCGGCGAGCAAGCCGGGGCTCGACGGTGAGGTCGACGCCTCGCTCACGCCTGCAGCAGCCGACGCTGGGCCTCGTTGAGAGGTAGCGCCGCCGCGGCGCCGTCGGCCCGTTCGGCCTCGGCGTCCCGCCCGAGCCGTCGCAGCAGCACCGCCCGCGAGGCGTGCCACCAGGCGTAGCCGTCGAGCCCGTCGATGTCGTCCATCAGGGCGAGGCCGGCAGTGGGCCCGTCGCGGTGCGCGACGGCGGCGGCGCGGTTGAGCCGGACCACCGGCCCCGGGTCGAGGGTCAGCAGCACGTCGTACCACGACACGATCGCGGCCCAGTCGGTGTCGTCGTAGGTCGGGGCGAGGGCGTGGCAGGCCGCGATCGCGGCCTGCACGACGTAGCGCTGCGGCCGGTCGGGGGTACGCCGCAGCGCCTCCCCCACCAGCGGGACGGCCTCGGCGACGGCGGCGGCGTCCCAGCGGGCGCGGTCCTGCTCGGAGAGCAGCGCCGGGCGGCCGTCGGCGCCCAACCGGGTCGCGCGCCGCGAGTCCTGCAGCAGCATCAGGGCCAGCAGGCCGAGTGCGCCCGGGTCGTCGGGCTGCAGCCGCACCAGCAGCCGCGCGAGCCGGAGCGCCTCCTCGACCAGCGACTCCCGCACCACGGTGGCGCCGCTGCTGGCGGCGTACCCCTCGTTGAAGACGAGGTACGCCGTCGCCAGCACCGCCGCCCACCGCTCGGGCAGCTCGGCGTCGGCCGGCACCCGGTAGGGGATGTGGGCGTCGCGGATCTTCGCCCGGGCCCGGGTGAGCCGCTTGGCCATCGAGGCCTCGGAGACGAGCAGCGCTCGTGCGACCTCGGCGGTGTCGAGGCCGCCCAGGGTGCGCAGGGCCAGCGCCACCTGCGTGGCCGGCGCCAGGCTCGGGTGGCAGCAGGTGAAGATCAGCCGCAGCAGGTCGTCGTCGAGGCTGCTGTCGTCGAAGGCCTCGGGTGGCTCGTCCTGAGGATCCACCGCGGCTGCCTCCTTCGGACCTCGGGCGGCCTCACGGCGTACCAGGTCGACGGCGCGGCGCCGCGCGACCAGCCGCATCCAGGCGACCGGGTTGGCCGGCACGCCGTCGCGAGGCCACGTCTCGAGCGCGCGGACGACGGCGTCCTGGACGGCGTCCTCGGCGAGCCCGAGGTCACCGGTGACCCGCACCAGGGTGGCCAGGACGTCGCGCCCCGACTCGCGCACGAGCCGGGTCAGGGCGCGGCGCGCGTCGTCAGTCGTCGCTGCCACCGCCGAAGTCGATGACGGGTCGCACCTCGACCGCCCCCGTCCAGGCAGCCGGGATGGTGGCCGCCCGGGCGATGGCCTCGTCGAGGTCGGCGCACTCGAGGAGGTAGAAGCCGGTCAGGGCCTCCTTGGTCTCGGCGTAGGGGCCGTCGGTGGCGATCACCTCGCCACCCTTCTCGCTGACCCGCACCGTGGTGGCGGTGGCGGTCGGGTAGAGCGCGGCGCCGCCGCGGATGATGGCGGCGGCCGCCTCGCCGAAGTCGTTCCACTCGGCCATCTCGCCGGCGTGCTCGGGGGCGGTCCAGTCGACGTCGGCGGTGAAGGTGAGGGCTGCGTAGAGAGGCATGGGCTTGCTCCTGGTCTCCGAGGGTTCCGGAACGGCGGGATCGCCGTCCTCACCCTAGAGACGAACGACGCCGGCCGGTGAGGACACGGGATGCCGAGATTTGGGCTTTCCCCGCACGACCGGGACTGGTCAACTGTCCAGATGGACCCCCTCCAGCACCAGGTGACTGTGGCCTGCGACCAGGAGTCCGCGTTCAATCTCTTCACCGCCGGGATGGGCACGTGGTGGGACCCCGTCCACACCGAGGACGCCGCGACCTTCACGGGTATCGATCTCGAGCCGCACGTCGACGGGGCGGTGACGATGCGGCACGGCGCCGACTCCTACACGTTCGGCCGGGTGCTCGTGTGGGAGCCGCCGAGCGACTACGGGCAGTCCTTCTGGCTGGCCATGGACCCCGCACACCCCTCGCGGATCGATGCGGCCTTCGACGGGCACGACGGCGTGTGCACGGTGCGGTTCGCGCACGGCGGCTGGACCGCGGAGAACGAGGCGGCGGGGGCCCGGTACAGCGACTGGCCCCACCTGCTGGGCCGCTTCGCCGAGGCGGCGGCGCGGCTCTAGGGCCTGGAGTCGCCGGAGTCGCTGGAGTCGCCGGAGTGGCCTGCGTCCTCGGCGGCTGCCTGCTCGCGCATCTGGCGGGCCGCGGCCAGGCCCCGGACCGGCTTGTCGCGTGGGTCGGACGGGTCGTAGAGGCCCGCCTCCGCGGCCCGGTCGACGTTCTTGAGCCGCTTGACCAGGCTGAACCCGAGGATCACCACGGCCAGGATCAACAGCCCGAAGATCGCGAACGCCGTCCAGCCCGCGACGACGTCCTCGTCGTCAGGGGCGGCCATCAGGACCAGAGGCACGACTGACATGCCTCCAGTGTCTCACCGCACGACGGCGTCGGGTGTCACCCGGGGGTGGGGATGCCGGCGAACAGGTCGTCCTCCGGGATGTCGCTCGTCACGTGGCTGGTGACCAGCTCGAAGTCCTCGGTCGGCCACACGTCGGTCTGGATCTCTCGCGGGATCGCGAACCAGAACCCGTCGGGGTCGATCTGGGTGGCGTGCGCGAGCAGGGCCTGGTCGCGGACGCCGAAGTAGTCGCCGCACGGGACACGCGTGGTCACCCGGGCGTCCCAGTCGGGCTCCTGCTTCCACTCCTTGAGCCGCTCCTCGTACGGCGACTCCAGGCCGTGGTCGAGCATCGCCTGGTGGAGCCTGGTGATCTTCTCCCAGCTCCAGCCGTGGTGGTAGTAGAGCTTCAGGGGCTGCCAGGGCTCACCGGCGTCGGGGAACCGTTCGGGGTCGCCGGCCGCCTCGAACGCCGCCACGCTCACCTCGTGGCAGCGGATGTGGTCGGGGTGGGGGTAGCCGCCGCGCTCGTCGTACGTCGTCATCACGTGGGGGCGGAACGAGCGGATGAAGCGAACCAGCCGCTCGGTCGACTCCTCGAGCGGCACGAGGGCGAAGCAGCCCTCGGGCAGCGGCGGCTTGGGGTCACCCTCGGGCCATCCGGAGTCGACGAAGCCGAGCCAGTCCTGGCGCACGCCGAGGATGTCGCGGGCCCGTTCCATCTCCTGGCGACGGATCTCGGTGATGTTCTCGAGCACGTCGGGGCGATCCATCTTGGGGTTGAGGATGGAGCCCCGCTCGCCGCCGGTGCAGGTGACGACGTGCACGTCGACCCCCTCGGCGACGTACCGGGCCGTCGACGCCGCCCCCTTGCTCGACTCGTCGTCGGGGTGGGCGTGCACGTGCATCAACCGGTAGCCCGTGCGGGGGCCGGCCTGGGGGTCCTGCGGCATGCCTTGATCCTAGTAAGGGCACATCAGCGGTCGTCGCAGTAGTCCTGCGCGTCGTCGAGACCGGTGCGCAGCGCCTCCTCGTCGAAGGCCGACACACCGAACTGGAGGTCGCGCGCCAGCTTGCCGAGCCGGCTGTCGAAGTCACCGTCGCCGGCAGCGAGGAACAGCTGCGAGGCGCCCAGGATGCGGCTCCCCTCGGCCAGCCCGTCGTCGTCGCGGTCGTCGTTGTAGATCGCGTCGACATCGGCGCCCTCCAGCGCGGCGCAGGCCAGGTCGACGTCGTCGGACTCGTCGTCACCGAGGAGCGCCACGCCACCGAGGGTCGCGGCCACGCCGACGACCAGTCCGGCGAGCCCGACCAGCACGACGGTGCCGGCAGCACGCCGTGGACGGCCCGGCGGCATGCCGGGCGGTGGTGGTCCGGGCGGTGGTGGTCCGGACGGTGGTGGTCCGGGCGGTGGGGGTCCGGACGGTGGTGGTCCGGAGGGAGGTGGTCCGGTCGGGGGTCCCTGGGTCACCGGCCCAGCCTAGGCTGGAGCGGTGACCACGCCCGAGGCCCTCGCCGAGCGGTACGGCGCGCCCGCGCCGTGGCGGCGTCCGACGCTCCTCGTGGCGGCCGCCGTCGTCGTCCTCGCGTTCGCGGGGTGGCTGGGATGGACCACCTGGGTGCAGGCCCGGCCGCTGGTCGCGTCGGGCGAGCTCACCTTCGACGTGGTCGACGAGAACCTCGCGGTCGCCCAGTTCACCGTCGACCTGCGCGACGACGACGTCGCGGCGACCTGCACGCTCAAGGCCTACGCCGAGGACCACTCGCTGGTCGGCAGCGTCTCGTTCACCCCCGACCCGGGGGGCGACGGACGCGTCGAGCAGGACGTCGCGACCGACCGCCGCGCGACCTCGGTCGAGCTGGTCGGCTGCACGGCGCCCGGCCAGGGCCGCCCGCGCTGAGCGCCCTCGGGTCACCCGGAAGATCGGGTTTCGTGCGGAGGAGTTGCTAGGCTCGTCTCTTCGCCGTCCCGCTGGGCCTCCCGCTCGCGACGGCCGACCACGCGTAGTACCCGTCAGTTCCACCCGTCACAGGAGTACCCATGACCCAGTCGACCGAGCAGGGCCCCATCTGGCTGACCGCGAGCGCCCACGAGAAGCTGAAGGCCGAGCTGGCCAACCTCAAGGGTTCGGTGCGCGACGAGATCGTCACCCGGATCAGCGAGGCCCGCGACGAGGGTGACCTCAAGGAGAACGGCGGCTACCACGCGGCTCGCGAGGAGCAGGGCAAGAACGAGGGCAACATCCGCAACCTCGAGGACGTGCTGCTCAAGGCCGTCTCCGACCAGCCCGCCGACGACGGCGTGGTCGCGGTCGGCAAGCTCGTCACCTACAAGTTCGAGGGTGACGGCGACGACGAGGCCGAGACGTTCCTGCTCGGTGCCCGCGAGAACGAGGAGTACGTCGACGTCGCCGTCTACTCCCCCCAGGCTCCCCTCGGCGAGGCGCTCCTCGGCGCCACCAAGGGCGACACGGTCGCGTTCGACGCCCCCACCGGCAAGACCCTGCAGGTCGTCGTCCTCGACGCGACACCGTACGCCGACTGACCGCTCCGGACCTGCCCGCCAGCTGCTCTGACCCGGCTGGCTGGTCGGTGATTCCTGACCTGAGCCGCGTCATGGCGCAGTTCGTGCTGGCCGGCTCACTCGTGGACGCGGTAGCCCCGCTCGCGCAGGCGTCCGAGCACCTTCTGGGCGTGCGGCTCGCCGCGGGTCTCGAGCTGGAGGTGGACGTCGACCTCGTCGAGGTGCAGCGAGGGCGAGATCCGTTCGTGGGCGACCTCGAGCACGTTGGCGCCGGTCTCGCCGACCTCGCTGAGCAGCTGGGCGAGCCCGCCGGGGACGTCGGGGATGTTGACGTGCAGGTTGAGGTAGCGCCCGGCGGCGGCCATGCCGTGCTGGATCACCTTGCCCAGCAGGATCGGGTCGATGTTGCCGCCCGAGAGCACGGCCACGGCCGGCGTGCGGTAGTCGGAGGGGCGCGCCAGGAGGGCGGCCACGGCGGCGGCGCCGGCGGGCTCGACGACCATCTTGGCCCGCTCGACCAGGGCGAGCAGGGCGCGTGACATGGACTCCTCGGAGACGGTCACGATCTCGTCGACGTAGTCGCGGACGGCGGCGAAGGTGAGCTCGCCGGGCAGGCCGACCGCGATCCCGTCGGCCATCGTCTTCATCGACGTGAGCGGCACCGGGCAGCCCTGCTCGAGCGAGCCCGGGTAGGCCGCGGCACCCTTCGCCTGGACGCCGATGATGCTGACCTCGGGACGCAGCGCCTTGACCGCGATGGCGATGCCGGCGAGGAGGCCGCCGCCACCGGTGGGCACGATCACGGTCTCGACGTCGGGCACCTGCTCGACGATCTCCAGGCCGGTGGTGCCCTGCCCGGCGATGATGTCGACGTGGTCGAAGGGGTGGATGAGCACGGCACCGGTGTCGGCGGAGAAGCGGCGGGCGGCGACGAGGGAGTCCTCGAGGTAGCGGCCCTCGAAGATCACGCTGGCGCCGTACCCCCGGGTCGCCTTCTCCTTCGGGATCGGCGCCCCCTCGGGCATGAACACGGTCGCCTCGATGCCGAGCTGCTGGGCCGCGAGGGCGACGCCCTGGGCGTGGTTGCCCGCCGAGGCGGCGACGACACCGCGGGCGCGCTCGGCCTCGGAGAGCCGGGAGATGCGGACGTAGGCGCCGCGAGCCTTGAACGAACCGGTGCGCTGGAGGTTCTCGCACTTGAGGAAGACCGGCCCGCCGACGACCGCCGACAGCCAGCGTGACTCCTCCATCGGGGTCTCGATCGACACCCCGGTCAGCTCGACGCGGGCCTGGCGGATCTCGGCCAGCCCGACGGCCGGGACGGAGTCAGGCGTGGTCATCGACGTCCTCGGGAGAAGGACTGGACGTGCCGTCGCCCTCGTAGTCCTCGGCCAGCTCGTCGACCGGGTCGGAGCCCGGGTCGGTATGCGTGGCCAGGTGCTGGCCGACGGCGTTGACGGCGGCGGCCAGCGGCACGGCGACCAGGGCGCCGGCCACACCGGCGACGATGACGCCGGCACCGATCGCGATGATGACGCCGAGCGGGTGCACCGAGACCCAGCGGCCCATCAGGAACGGCTGCAGCACGTGGCCCTCGAGCTGCTGGACGCCGATGACGACCGCCAGCATGATCAGCGCCACGATCGGGCCCTGGTCGACCAGGGCCACGAGCACCGCGACGATGCCGGCGATCGTGGCACCGATCATCGGCACGAACGCGCCGAGGAAGACCAGGACGCCGATCGCGAGCACGAACGGCACCTGCAGGATCGCGGCGCCGATCATGATGCCGATGGCGTCGACGGCCGCGACGATCACGGTCGCGCGCACGAACTGGGTCAGCGAGATCCACGCGACCCGTCCCGAGCTGTCGACCCGCTCGCGGGCGACGCGCGGGGCGAGCCGCACGATCCACGACCAGATCCGGTCGCCGTCGGCGAGGAAGAAGTAGGTCGAGAACAGCACGATGAAGAACCCGGCGAGCACGTGGCCGAGAGCGCTGCCCACCTCGGTGATCCGGCCGAACCAGTCACTGTCGGCGGTCTGCTCGGTGATGGCGTCCTGGGCCTGCTGGATGTAGTCGTTGATCTGGGTGTCGCTGGCGTTGAGCGGGCCGTCCTTGAGCCACTGCTTGATCTCGTCGAGGCCCTTCACCGTCGAGTCGGCGAGGTCGGTGGCGCCGCTGGCGACCTGCTGCCCGGCGAAGGTGAGCAGCAGCCCGACGGTCGCGAGCAGGCCGAGCACGACGATACCGGCGCCGAGTCCGCGCGGGATGCCGACGCGCTTCAGCATGTGCACGACGGGCGTCGTCAGGGCCGAGATCAGCAGGGCGATCGCCAGCGGGAGCGTGATCACGGCGAAGTACGCCGTCAGCCAGAGGATGAGGAAGCCGGCCGCGGCGATGACGAGCAGCCGCCAGCCCCAGGCGGCGGCGAGGTCGATGCCCCACGGCACCTGCACGTTCTTCGTGCGGCCCGCCGGCACGGGCGCGGACGCCGGCACCGTCTCGTGGCGCCGCTCCTCGCGCATCTGGGCCCACTGGGCGGCGATCCGCGCGATCACCCGCTCCTCGTGCTCGGACGTGGGGTGCTCGTCGTCGTGCCGTGGACGCCGCAGCCGCCGACGGCGCTCGTGCTCCTCGCCGGGCTCGGGCGCGGGCGCCTGCTCCTGCTCCGGCGCCTCGGGCTCATCGGGGGTCACGGGGAGCAGCCTATGTTTCGGTCAAGGTCGCGGCGAGACGGAGGGCCACCTCGGGGTGGTCGGCGGCGAGGAGCCCGACCGCGGCGAGCACGTAGTCGGCGTCCACGACCACCCGCGGATGCTCGGGCAGCTGCCAGCCGCCGTCGAGACCGGCGCCCATCGAGCCGGCGAACACGCGCTCGGCCACACCGGGCCGGCCGTGCCGCAGCACGCCGCCGGAGGCGACCACGAGGTCGACCTCGCGCAGGTCGGTGCCGGTGCGTTCGGTGACCCGGCCGCCGGGGCCGACCACGACCCGCGCGCGCCCGGCGTGGCGGCGCAGTGCCAGGCCGACGGCGGCGCGGGCGATGGCCTCGTCGTCGTCGCGGTCGGCGTCGGTGGCGGGCAGGTACGCCGGGTCGTCGGCCCGGGCGGTCGCGGCGCCCGTGAGGCCGGGAGGCCGGCCTCCTCGACGGTGGTGAGCGCCGACCAGCGCATGCCGAGGTCGCCCTCGACGGTGCGGGTCAGGCCGGTGGGGGCGACGACGTCGCGGGCGAGGGCGCCGTCCTCGGGGTCGAGGTCGACCACCGAGTGCACGTCGGTGGTCGCTCCCCCGACGTCGACGACCACCACGTCGCCTGCGACCTCGGCGAGGATCTCGACGCCGGTCAGCACGACGTCGGGGGTCGCGCCGCGCACCATCGCGACGAAGTCGGCGCGGGCGGAGAGGTGCTTGCCGCCGATCACGTGGGACAGGAATGCCTCACGGATGGCCGCGCGCGCACCCTCGGGCCGCAGCACCCCGATCTGCGGCACGACGTTGGCGGCGACCACGTGCGGCACGTCGCCCAGCACCGCGGCGACCTCGTCGGTGGCGTCGCCGTTGCCCGCGACGACGACCGGGCCGCGCCAGCCCGCGGCCACCAGGTCGCGAGCGGCCGCGACGATCACCTCGCTGTTGCCGCCGTCGGTGCCGCCGGTGAGCAGGACGACGTCGGGCTCGTGCAGCGCCCCGAACCCGGCCGCGGCCGCGACGACCGCCACGACCTTGCCGCCGCTCGAGAGCGCCACCCGGCGTCCGGCCTCGGCGGTGACCAGCTCCTCGTTGCCGACCACCGCGATCCGCAGCCCTCCCCCGGCGCTCGAGCAGGCCAGCACGGGCGCGTCGGGGTCACCCATCGCGGCCAGGCAGGCGTCGAGACCGTCGAGGACGTCGGTGTCGATGGTGGTGCGGTGCTCGGCCGCGGCCACGACCCGCGCGGTCTCGAGGTCGACGAGGGAGGCCTTGGTGAAGGTGGAGCCGAAGTCGACGCAGAGAACCCGTCGTCGCTCAGCCGAGGGCACGGTCGAGGTCTTCGAGCAGGTCGTCGGCCGTCTCGATGCCCACCGACAGCCGCACCAGGTCGGCCGGCACCTCGAGGTCGGTGCCGGCGACGCTGGCGTGGGTCATCCGCCCAGGGTGCTCGATCAGCGACTCCACGCCGCCGAGCGACTCGCCCAGCGTGAAGACCTCGGCGCGGTTGCACACGGCGAGGGCCTGCTCCTCGCCGCCGGTGACCCGGAACGACACCATGCCGCCGTACCGCTTCATCTGCCGGCTCGCCAGCGTGTGGCCGGGGTGCTCGGGCAGGCCGGGGTAGATCACCTCGGCGACACGGGGGTCGGCGGTGAGGAACTCCACGACCCGCTCGGCGTTGTCGCAGTGGCGGTCCATGCGGACGCCGAGGGTCTTGAGTCCGCGGTGGGTCAGGAAGCAGTCGAACGGGCCGGCGATCGCGCCGATCGCGTTCTGGTGGAAGGCGACCTGCTCGGACAGCTCGTGGTCGCGCACGACCAGGGCGCCGCCGACGACGTCGGAGTGGCCGCCGGCGTACTTGGTGGTGGAGTGGACGACGACGTCGGCGCCGAGGGTCAGCGGCTGCTGCAGGTAGGGCGAGGCGAAGGTGTTGTCGACGACGAGCAGCGCGCCCGCGTCGTGGGCCGCGGCGGCCAGGGCCTCGATGTCGCCGATGTTGAGCAGCGGGTTGGTGGGCGTCTCGAGCCACACGAGCTTGGTCTGACCGGGCCGGATCGCGGCGCGGACCGCGTCGACGTCGGAGACCGGCGCCGGCGTGTGCTCGATGCCCCACGCCTGCTCGACCTTGTCGAAGAGCCGGAACGTCCCGCCGTAGGCGTCGTCGGGCAGGACGACGTGGTCGCCCGGCCGGCAGGTCGCGCGCACGAGGGTGTCCTCGGAGGCCAGGCCGGAGGCGAAGGCGAAGCCGCGCTCGCCCTCCTCCAGGGCGGCCAGCACCCCCTCGAGCGCGGTCCTCGTGGGGTTGGCGGAGCGGCTGTACTCGTAGCCGCCGCGCAGCCCCCCGACGCCGTCCTGCTTGTAGGTCGAGGTCGCGAAGATCGGCGGGATCACCGCGCCGGTGGTCGGGTCGGGCTCGTAGCCGGCGTGGATCGCACGCGTCTCGAAGCCGCCCTTGGCTGACGTGGACTGCTGGTGTTCGCTCACCGGTCGAGCGTACGGCTCCGCCTGCGCAGCAGGAGAAGCAGACCGGCCGCGACCAGTCCGAGGCCCAACGCCAGCATCCACGGCTCGACCTCGGCGCCGGTGCCGGGCAGGTCGATGCCGCCGTCGTCGGGGGGCTCGAAGTCGTCACCGTCGCCGTCGTCGGTGTCGACGTCGACCACGACCGTGTCGTCGTTGCCGGTGACGTCGGCGCCGCCGGGTGCGGTGGCGCCGACCGTGGCCTCGTTGGTGACCTCGCCGTCGGCGACGTCGGCGGCGGTGATCGTGTACGGGTCGGCGACGCAGGTGATGCGCGCGCCGGGCTGCAGGGTGCCGCCGGGGCAGCTGATGTCGACGCCGGCCTCGTCGAGCATCGGGTCGTCGACCTCGACGTCGGCGAGCTGCTCGCCACCGGAGTTGGTCACCACGAACTCGTAGACCACCTGGTCGCCGGCGCCGGTGCGACCGTCGTCGTCGACGTCGACCACCCGGCGGACGCGCTTGTCGAGCTCCAGGAGGGCCGTGCTCGACGGCATCTCCGTGACCGTCGAGTCGGCGGGCGACTCGACCGCGTCGAGCGACGGGTCGAGACCGACCGCGGTGGCCACGTTGACCACCGCGCCCGAGGCGGCGACGGCGCGGGTGATCGTGTACGACGCCGTGCACGTGGTCGAGGCGCCCACGGCCAGCGTGGTGACCGGGCAGTCGACCGGGCCGACCAGCGGGTCGTCGACGCCGACGCCGGTGAGCGTCACCGGACCGGTGTTGGTGACCACGAACGAGTAGTCGATGGTGTCGCCCGCGTCGATCACCCCGTCACCGTTGGCGTCGACCGGCGGCCCGGCCCGCTTGTCGAGGGCGATGGACGGTTCGCCGACGCCGTCGATCGGCGTGGTGTCGACGTCGACGTCGGTGACGTCGGGGCCGGACGGCGGGGTGCCGGTCGCGGTCGCGGGGTTGACGACCTGGCCGGCGTCGATGTCGGCCTGCGTGAGCGGGTAGGTGACCGTGCACGTCGTGGACTCACCGGGCGCGAGGGTGGTGGTCGGGCAGACGACCGTGCCGGGCAGCCCGTCGACCACGCCGACGTCGGTCAACGTGACGCCACCGGTGTTGGTGACCAGGAAGCTGTAGGTGATCGTGTCGCCGGCGTCGATCACCCCGTTGCCGTTGGCGTCGACCGGCGGTGCCGCCGACTCGTCGAGGCTGATGCCGGGCGTCGCCGTCAGCGGCGTCGTCACGCTGTCGAGGTCGGTGACGTCGGGGCCGGACGGCGGGGTGCCGGTGGCCGTGCTCGGGTTGACCACCTGGCCGGCGTCGAGGTCGGCCTGCGTCAGCGGGTAGGTCACCGTGCAGACGGTCGAGGCACCCGGCGCGAGCGTGGTGGTCGGGCAGACCACCGTGCCGGGCAGCCCGTCGACCACGCCGACGTCGGTGAGCGTGACGCCGCCGGTGTTGGTGACCACGAAGCTGTAGTCGATCGTGTCACCGGCGTCGAGGGTGCCGTTGCCGTTGAAGTCGAACGGCGGTGCCGCAGCCTCGTCCAGGTCGATCGAGGCGTTGGCGTCGACCGGAGTGGTGACGGTGTCAGTGTCGCTGACGTCGGGGCCGGACGGCGGGGTGCCGGTCGCGGTGCTCGGGTTGACCACCTCACCGGCGTCGACGTCGGCCTGGGTCAGCGTGTAGGTGACGGTGCAGGTCGTGCTCGCGCCGGGGGCCAGCGTCGTGAGGGGGCAGTCGACGGTGCCGGGAAGGCCGTCGACGACACCCACTCCGGTCAGCGTCACGTCGCCGTCGTTGGTGACCACGAACTCGTAGTCGATGGTGTCGCCGGCGTCGATGACCCCGTTGCCGTTGAAGTCGAACGGCGGTGCGGCGGTCTCGACCAGGTCGATCGACGGGGCAGTCTGCAGCGGGGTCGCGGTGCTGTCGGGCGGCGAGGAGATGACGGTGCCGCTGGGCGCCGTCCCGACGGCGGCGGCGGTGTTGCCGACCGAGCCGGCGTCGACGTCGGCCTGGGTGATCGTGTAGACGGCGGTGCAGGTGAGGGTGCCACCCGGCGGGACCGTCGTGGCCGGGCCGCACGCGACGGCGCCGACCTTCGGGTCGGTGACCCCGACCGACGACAGCGGGACGTTGCCGCTGTTGGTGATCGCGAAGGTGTAGGTGATGGTGTCGCCGCGCTCGGCCCGTCCGTCGCCGTCGGCGTCGGTGGGCGTGCCGGCGGTCTTGTCGATCTCGAGCAGCTCGACGACGTCGGTCGCCGTCGAGGTGCTGTCGGGGTCGGACTCGACCGCGGGGCCGGTCGGCGGGGTGCCGAGCGCGGTCGCGGTGTTGTCGACCGTGCCGGCGTTCACGTCGTCCTGGGTGATCGTGTAGACGGCGGTGCAGGTGGCCTCGGCGTCGGGCGCGAGGGTGGCGGCACAGGTCACTGGGCCGACCAGCGGGTCGTCGACGGTGACGTCGGCGAGAGTCACCGCGCCGGTGTTCGCGACCTCGAAGGTGTACTCGATCGTGTCGCCGATGTCGACCAGCCCGTTGGTGTTGACGTCGACCGGAACGCCCGCGGTCTTGTCGATCGTGAGCGTCGCCGCCGTCGAGGTCGGCGTCGTGGTGCTGTCGGGCAGCGAGACGACGCCGGTGCCGTTGGCCGCGGTGCCGGTGGCCGCGGCGCTGTTGTCGACCGAGCCGTCGTCGACGTCCGCCTGGGTGATCGTGTACGTCGCGGTGCACGTGGTCGTGTCGCCGGGCAGCACCGTGGTCACCGGGCAGTCGACCGCGGCCAGCAGGGCGTCGTCGATCGCGAGCAGGTTGACGGTCACCGCGCCGGTGTTGGTCACCACGAAGCTGTAGGCGATCGTGTCGCCCGCCTCGATCCGGCCGTCGCCGTCGACGTCGGACGGCGGGGCCGCCTGCTTGTCGAGGGTGAGGGCCGACGGCGCCGCCAGCGGGGTGCTGGTGGTGTCGGGGTCGGAGGCGATCTCGGGGCCGGTCGGCGGGTCGCCGGTGGCGGTCGCGGAGTTGTCGACCGAGCCGGCGTCGACGTCGTCCTGGGTGATCGTGTAGCTCGTCGAGCAGGTCACGACGTCACCCGGCTCGAGGGTGGTCTCGGGGCAGGTCACAGCACCCACCAGCGGGTCGACGACGGTGACGTCGTCGAGCGTGACGGCGCCGGTGTTCTCGACCACGAACGTGTAGGCGATCGTGTCGCCGGCGTCGAGGCGGCCGCTGCCGTTGGTGTCGGCCGGCGCGCCGGCGGCCTTGTCGATCGTCAGCTCGCGGGCCTCGGACGTCGGCGTGGTCGTCGAGTCGGGCACCGAGGTGACCGGCTGGCCGGCCGGACCGACCCCGGTGGCGGTCGCGGTGTTCACGACCGAGCCGGCGTCGACGTCGGCCTGGGTGATCGTGTAGACCGCCGTGCAGTCGACGAACTCGGTGGGAAGCAGGGTCTCCGAGCAGCTGACCGGGCCGACCTTGGGGTCGTTGACGCCCACCAGGTCGAGCGTCTGCGCGCCGCCGTTGGTGACCCGGAAGGTGTAGGGGATGGTGTCGCCGGCGTCGACCCGGCCGTTGGCGTTCGCGTCGACCGGCGTGCCGGCCACCTTGTCGATGACCAGGGTGCGCGCGGTCGACGTCGGGGTGGACGTCGTGTCGGCGAGCGAGGTGATCGCGGGGCCGGTCGGCGGAACGCCGGACGCGGTGGCGATGTTGTCGACCCGAGCCGAGGTCGACGTCGTCCTGGGTGATCGTGTACGACGCCGTGCACAGGGTCGACCGGCCCGGGTCGAGCGCGGTGCTCGGGCAGGCCACCACCCCGACCTTCGCGTCGTTGACGACCAAGTCGGTCAGGCTCACGTCGCCGTTGTTGGTGACCAGGAACGTGTACGGGATGGTGTCGCCCGCGTCGACCCGCCCGTTGCCGTTGTTGTTGACGGGTGTGCCGGCGACCTTGTCGACGGAGATCGCGCTGGTGGCCGAGGTCGAGGTCGAGGTCATGTCGCCGGGCGAGGTCACCGGTGGACCGGTGGGCGGCGTGCCGGTGGCGGTCGCGGTGTTGACGACGGAGCCGCCGTTCACGTCGGCCTGGGTGATCGTGTAGCTGGCGGTGCAGGTGGTGACCTGTCCGGGCACCAGGGTGGTGGTCGGGCACGAGACCGCGCCGACCTTCGCGTCGTTCACGCCGACCAGGCTCAGGCTGACCGTGCCGGTGTTGGTGATGACGAACGTGTAGGGGATGGTGTCGCCCGCGGTGACGCGGCCGTTGCCGTCGCTGTCGACGACGCCGCCTGCCTGCTTGTCGACGCTCAGCCCGGGCTCCTGCGAGGTGGGCGTGCTGGTGGTGTCGGGGGCCGAGGTGACCGCGGGGCCGGTCGGCGGCGTGCCGGACGCCGTGGCGGTGTTGTCGACCGAGCCGCCGTCGACGTCGGCCTGGATGACCGTGTAGGTCGCGGTGCAGGAGACGCTCTGGCCCGGGCTCAGCGTCGTGCCGGGGCACGACACGACGCCGACCTTGGCGTCGTCCACGGTGACGCCGGTGAGGGTCTGGGCGCCGGTGTTGGCGACCACGAAGCCGTAGTCGACGGTGTCGCCGGCGTCGACGAGGCCGTTGCCGTTGACGTCGTCCTGGCCGGTGACCTGCTTGTCGATGGTCAGGCTGGTGAGGGTGGAGGTCGGCGTCGACGTGGAGTCGGGGGTCGAGGTCACGTCGGCGCCGGTGGGCGGCGTGCCGGACGCCGTGGCGGTGTTGGCCACCGAGCCCTGGTTCACGTCGTCCTGGGTGATCACGTACGTCACGGTGCACACGACCGTCGCGTCGGGCTGGACCGTGGTCGTCGCGCAGGAGACCGGGCCGGTCAGCGGGTCGTCGACCGTGACGTCGGTGAGCGTGGTCGTGCCGGTGTTGGTGACCGCGAAGCTGTAGGCGATGGTGTCGCCGGCGTCGACCCGGCCGTTGGCGTTGACGTCGACCGGGGTCGCCGCGGTCTTGTCGAGGGCGATCGAGCGCTGGTCGGTGGTCGGTGTCGTCACCGTGTCGGGAGGCGAGGTGACGTCGGGCCCGGTGGGCGGGGTGCCGGTGACGGTGGCGGTGTTGACCACCGAGCCACTGTTCGCGTCGGCCTGGGTGATCGTGTACGTCGCGGTGCAGACGAGGGTCTGGCCCGGCTCCAGCGGCGTGGCCGGGCAGGTGACGACGGCGACCTCGGCGTCGTCGACGGTGACCCCGGTCAGCGTGACCGCTCCGGTGTTGGTGACCGTGAACGTGTACGGGATGGTGTCGCCGGCGTCGACCCGGCCGTCGGCGTCGACGTCGTCGGGAGTGCCGGCGGCCTTGTCGACGGTGAGGGTCGCGATGGTCGAGGTCGGCGTGCTGGTGCTGTCGGGCTCCGACTCGGCGGCCGGGCCGGTGGGAGGGGTGCCCGACGCGGTCGCGGTGTTGTCGACCGACCCGCTGTTGACGTCGGCCTGGGTGACCTCGTAGGTCGCGGTGCAGGTCGTGGACGCACCGGGCGCGAGCGTGGTCGCGCCGCAGGCGGGCGCGGGCACGAGGGAGTCGTCGATGGCGACGCTGGTCAGGGTGACCGCGCCGGTGTTGGTCACCAGGAACGAGAACGGGATGGTGTCGCCGGCATCGACCCGGCCGTTGCCGTTGACGTCGGCCGGCTCACCGGCGGACTTGTCCAGGGTGATGGTGGCGATGGTCGAGGTGGGCGTGGTCGTGGTGTCGGACGGCGACGTGACGGCGGGGCCGCTCGGCGGGGTGCCCGAGGCGGTGGCCGTGTTGATGACGCTGCCGCTGTCCACGTCGGCCTGGCTGATCGGGTACGTCGCGGTGCAGGTGACGCCCGCCCCCGGGGCGAGCGTCGTGGTCGAGCACGTGACCGGGCCGACCTTCACGTCGTCGACGGTGACGCCGGTCAGCGTCTGGGCGCCGGTGTTGGCGACCAGGAACGAGTAGTCGATCGTGTCGCCGGCGTCGACGCGGCCGTTGCCGTTGACGTCGTCCTGACCGGCGACCTGCTTGTCGATGCTCAGACCGGTCAGCGTCGAGGTCGGCGTGAGGTGGAGTCCGGCGCCGAGGACACCGCGGCCCCGGTCGGCGGCAGCCCACTGGCCGTGGCGGTGTTGGCCACGCTGCCGGCGTCCACGTCGGTCTGCGTGATCGTGTACGACGCCGTGCAGGTCACCGACGCCCCGGGCGCCAGCGTCGTCGGGTCGCAGGTCGCACCACCCGTCCTGGCGTCGGCGATCGCCACCCCGGTCAGCGTCACGGCACCCGTGTTGGTGACCACGAAGCTGTAGCCGATCGTGTCGCCGGCATCGACCCGGTCGCTGTCGTTGACGTCGATCGGGATGCCGGCCTGCTTGTCCAGCGCGACCGTGGCGACCGTCGAGGTCGGCGTCGTGGTGGTGTCGGGCAGCGAGACGACGACCGGCCCGGTCGGCGGCGTGCCCGACGCGACCGCGGTGTTGTCGACCGAGCCGCCGTCGACGTCGTCCTGGGTGATGGTGTGCGACGCCGTGCAGGTGGTGCTCGCGCCCGGTGCCAGCGGCGCGACCGGGCAGGACACCGTGTCGACCTTCGCGTCGGCGATGCCGATCGAGCCGAGCGTGACGGCTCCGGTGTTGGTGACCACGAAGCTGTAGCCGATCGTGTCGCCGGCGTCGACCCGGCCGTCGGCGTCGACGTCGACCGGAGTGCCCGCCTGCTTGTCGAGCACGATCGTCGAGTCACCCGAGGTCGACGTCGACGTGGAGTCCGGCAGCGAGTCGACCGCGGGCCCGGTGGGCGGGGTGCCCGACGCGGTCGCGGTGTTGTCGACCGAGCCGCCGTCGACGTCGTCCTGGGTGATCGTGTACGACGCCGTGCACGTCATGCCCGCACCCGGCTGCATGACGCCGCCCGGGCACGCGACGGTGCCGACCTTGGCGTCGGTGATCGCGACCGCCGAGAGCGTGACCGCTCCGGTGTTGGTGACCACGAAGCTGTAGGCGATCGTGTCGCCGGCGTCGACGCGGCCGTTGCCGTTGACGTCGGCGGGCGTGCCGGCGGACTTGTCGACGGTGAGGCTCGCGACCTGGCTGGTCACCGTGGTGGTCGTGTCGGGAGCCGACGTGACAGCCGGGCCGGTCGGCGGGGTGCCGGAGGCGGTGGCGGTGTTGACGACCGAGCCGGAGTTCACGTCGGCCTGGGTGATCGCGTAGGTCGCCGTGCACGTCACCGACGCACCGGGCGCCAGGGTGGTCGGGTCACAGGCGACCGGCCCGGTCTTCGGGTCGTCCACGACGACCCCGGTCAGCGTCTGGGCGCCGGTGTTGGTGACCACGAAGCCGTAGCCGATGGTGTCGCCGGCGTCGACCCTGCCGTTGCCGTTCACGTCGACCGGCGTGCTCGCCTGCTTGTCCACCGTGATCGTCTGCAGGGTCGAGGTCGCGGTCACCGTCGAGTCCGGCGCCGACGTCACCGCAGCCCCGGTCGGCGGCAGCCCGCTCGCGGTGGCGGTGTTGGCCACCGAGCCGGCATCCACGTCAGCCTGGGTGATCGTGTACGACGCCGTGCACGTCACGCTCTCCCCCGGCGCCACCGTCGTCGGGTCACAGGCCGCGCCACCGGTCAGCGAGTCGGCGATCGCCACCCCGCTCAACGTCACCGCACCGGTGTTGGTGACCACGAACTCGTAGCCGATCGTGTCACCCGCATCGACCCGGCCGTTGCCGTTCACGTCGACCGGCGTGCCCGCCTGCTTGTCCAGCCCCGCCGTCGCCACGGTGCTGGTCGGCGTGGTCGTCGTGTCGGGCAAGGACGTCACCGCCGGGCCGGTCGGCGGGGTGCCCGACGCCGTCGCCGAGTTGTCCACCGAGCCACCGTCGACGTCGTCCTGCGTGATCTCGTACGACGCCGTGCACGTCGTGCTGGCACCGGGCTCGAGCGTGGTTGCCGGGCAGGTGACCGTGCCGACCTTGGGGTCGGCCACGGCGACGTCGGTGAGCGTGCGCGCGCCGGCGTTGGTGACCAGGAAGCTGTAGGCGATGGTGTCGCCGGCGTCGACCCGGCCGTTGGTGTTGACGTCGGCCGGGGTTCCGGCCGTCTTGTCGACGGTGATCGTGGTGAGCGTCGAGGTGGGTGTCGTCGTCGTGTCGGGGTCGGCCGTGATCGGGCCGCCGGTCGGCGGGGTGCCCGAGGCGGTCGCGGAGTTGTCGACCGAGCCGGCGTTCACGTCGGCCTGGGTCACGGTGTACGTCGCCGTGCAGGTGATGCTCGCCCCCGGCTGCAACGTCGAGGCCGGGCAGGTGACCGTGCCGACCTTCGGGTCGGCGACCTCGACCGAGGTCAGGGTCTGCGCGCCGGTGTTGGTGACCACGAAGCTGTAGTCGATCGTGTCGCCGGCGTCGACGCGTCCGTTGTCGTTGACGTCGACGGGAGCCGCGGCCTCCTTGTCGATCGTCAGGGAGCGCTCCGTCGACGTGGCCGTCGACGTCGTGTCGGGCGTGCTGGTGATGATCGTGCCGTTCGGCGTGGTCGCCCTACCGGTCGCGGAGTTGGCGACGGTGCCGGAGTTCACGTCGTCCTGGGTGATCGTGTAGGTCACGCCGCACGTCGTGTCGTCGCCCGGAGCCAGGGTGGTGTCGTCGCACACGACGGTCCCGACCTTGGGGTCGATCACCCCCACCAGGCTCAGGGTGAGGGCTCCGGTGTTCTCGATGTCGAAGCTGTAGGCGATGGTGTCGCCTGCGTCGACCCGGCCGTTGGTGTTGACGTCGAGCGGTGTTCCCGCGGTCTTGTCGATCGTCAGCGTGGCGACCGCCGAGGTCGGCGTCGTCGTGGTGTCGATGTTCGACTGCACGACCGGGCCCGTCGGCGGTGTGCCGCTCGCTCGGGCGGTGTTGTCGACCGATCCGGCGTCGACGTCGGCCTGCGTGACCGTGTAGGTCGTGGCGCAGGTGACGCTCTCGTCGGGTGCGAGGGTGGTGGGGTCGCAGGTGACCGAGCCGACCTTCGGGTCGGCGATCGCGATGCCGGTCAGGGTGACGGTCCCGGTGTTGGTGACCACGAAGTCGTAGGCGATCGTGTCGCCGGCGTCGACCCGGCCGTTGCCGTTGACGTCGTCCTGGCCGGTGACCTGCTTGTCGAGCAGGAGGCCGCTGTCGGCCGACGTCGGAGTGGTCGTCGTGTCGGCCGTCGAGGTGACCGTGCCGCCGTCCGGTGTGGTGCCCGAGGAGGTGGCGGTGTTGATCACCGAGCCGGCGTCGACGTCGGCCTGGGTGATCGTGTACGACGCGGTGCAGGTGACGGCGGCGCCGGGAACGAGGTCGGTCGGGCTGCAGGTCACCGGGCCGACCAGGGGGTCGGTGACAGCGACGTCGGTGAGGTCCTGCGCGCCGGTGTTGGTGACCACGAACGAGTAGGAGATGGTGTCGCCGGCGTCGACCTGGTCGTTGTCGTTGACGTCGACCGGCGGCGCGGCCTGCTTGTCGAGGGCGATCGTCGAGACCGCGAGCACCGGCGTCGTCGTCGAGTCGGGGTCGGAGGTGACGGCGCCGCCACCCGGCGCGGCGGCGTTGGCCGTGGCGGTGTTCTCGACCGAGCCGGCGTTCACGTCGGCCTGGCTGATCGGGTAGCTCGTCGTGCAGGTCACGGTGGCGCCCGGAGCCAGGGTGGTGGTGCCACAGGTGACCGGACCGACCTTGGGGTCGGTGATCGCGAGACCGGTCACGGTCTGGGCCCCGGTGTTCGTGACCACGAACGTGTAGGCGATGGTGTCGCCGGCGTCGACGCGACCGTTGGCGTTGGCGTCGACGACGGGCCCGGCCTGCTTGTCGAGGCTCACGGTGGCGATGGTCGAGGTGGGCGTGGTCGTGGTGTCCGGCGGTGAGGTCACCGTGGCTCCGCCTGGACTGCTGCCAGCTGCAGTGGCGGTGTTGTCGACCGAGCCGGCGTTCACGTCGGCCTGGGTGATCGAGTACGCCTTCGTGCAGGTCGTGCTCGCGCCCGGAGCCAGCGTCGTGGCGGGGCAGGTGACCGGCCCGACCTTGCCGTCGGTGATGCCGACCGCGGTCAGGGTGACGGCGCCGGTGTTGGTGACCACGAAGCTGTAGGCGATCGTGTCGCCGGCATCGACCCGGCCGTTGGCGTTCACGTCGACCGGGGCGGCCGCCTGCTTGTCGACGGTGATCGTCGTGATCGTCGAGGTGGGAGTCGCCGTCGAGTCAGGAGCCGAGGCGACCGCCGGACCCGTGGGCGGGGTGCCCGTGGCGATGGCGGTGTTGGCCACCGAGCCGGCGTCGACGTCGGCCTGGGTGATCGTGTACGACGCCGTGCAGGTGACGCTCGCGCCGGGCGCGAGCGTGGACGGCGTGCAGGTGACCGGCCCGGTCTTCGGGTCGGCGACGCCGACCCCGGTCAGCGTCTGGGCTCCGGTGTTGGTGACCAGGAAGCTGTAGGCGATGGTGTCGCCCGCGTCGACCCGGCCGTTGGTGTTGACGTCGACCGGAGCCGCGGCCGTCTTGTCGAGGGACATCGTCGCCACGGTCGAGGTCGGCGTCGACGTCGAGTCGGGCGCCGAGGCGACAGCGGGGCCGGTCGGCGGGGTGCCGGACGCGGTAGCCGTGTTGTCGACCGAGCCGGCGTCCACGTCGGCCTGGGTGATCGTGTACGTCGCCGTGCAGGTCGTCGACGCACCGGGCGCCAGCGTGGTCGGCGGGCACGTGACCGGGCCGACCTTCGCGTCGGTCACGACCACGGCCGTGAGGGTCTGCGCGCCGGTGTTGGTGACCACGAACGAGTAGGCGATCGTGTCGCCCGCGTCGACCCGGCCGTTGGCGTTGACGTCGACCGGGGTCGCGGCCTGCTTGTCGAGCGTCAGCGCCCGGATCGTCGACGTCGGCGTCGACGTCGAGTCGGGCGCGGAGGTGACCGCGGGTCCGGTCGGCGGCGTGCCGTTCGCCGTCGCGGTGTTGTTGACCGAGCCGGCGTTCACGTCGGCCTGGGTGATCGCGTACGACGCCGTGCAGGTCACCGAAGCACCGGGCGCCAGCGTCGTCGGCGCACACGTCACCGGGCCGGTCTTCGCGTCGGTGACGCCGACCGCGGTCAGCGTCCGCGCGCCGGTGTTGGTGACCACGAAGCTGTAGGCGATCGTGTCGCCGGCATCGACCCGCCCGTTGGTGTTCACGTCGACCGGGGTCGCGGCCGTCTTGTCGAGCGTCAGCGACGTCACGGTCGAGGTCGGCGTCGACGTCGAGTCGGGCGCCGAGGTGACGGCGGGTCCGGTCGGCGGCGTACCGGAGCCCGTCGCGGTGTTGTCGACCGAGCCGGCGTCCACGTCGGCCTGCGTGATCGTGTACGTCCTCGTGCAGGTGACGCTCGCGCCGGGCGCGAGCGTGGACGGCGTGCAGGTGACCGGCCCGGTCTTCGGGTCGGTGACGCCGACCCCGGTCAGCGTCTGGGCTCCGGTGTTGGTGACCAGGAAGCTGTAGGCGATCGTGTCGCCGGCGTCGACCCGGCCGTTGGCGTTGACGTCGACCGGAGCCGCGGCCGTCTTGTCGAGGGAGATCGTCGCCACGGTCGAGGTCGGCGTCGACGTCGAGTCGGGGGCCGAGGTCACCGCCGGACCGGTCGGCGGGGTGCCGGTGGCGGTGGCCGTGTTGTCGACCGAGCCGGAGTTCACGTCGGCCTGGGTGATCGCGTACGTCGCCGTGCAGGTGACGCTCGCGCCGGGCGCGAGCGTGGACGGCGTGCAGGTCACCGGCCCGATCTTCGGGTCGGTGACGCCGACCCCGGTCAGCGTCTGGGCTCCGGTGTTGGTGACCAGGAAGCTGTAGGCGATGGTGTCGCCGGCATCGACCCGCCCGTTGGTGTTGACGTCGACCGGAGTCGCCGCGGTCTTGTCGAGGGCGATCGAGCGCACGGTCGAGGTCGGCGTCGAGGTCGTGTCGGGGGCCGAGGTCACCGCCGGACCGGTCGGCGGGGTGCCGGTACGCGGTGGCGGTGTTGTCGACCGAGCCGGAGTTCACGTCGGCCTGGGTGATCGCGTACGACGCCGTGCAGGTCACCGAAGCACCGGGCGCGAGCGTCGTCGGCGCACACGTCACCGGGCCGGTCTTCGCGTCGGTGACGCCGACCGCGGTCAGCGTCCGCGCTCCGGTGTTGGTGACCACGAAGCTGTAGGCGATGGTGTCGCCGGCATCGACCCGCCCGTTGGTGTCGACGTCGACCGGGGTCGCCGCCTGCTTGTCGAGCGTCAGCGACGTCACCGTCGACGTCGGCGTGCTCGTCGAGTCGGGCGCGGAGGTGGCCACGGGTCCCGTCGGCGGCGTCCCGGAGGCCGTCGCGGTGTTGGCCACCGAACCGGCGTCCACGTCGACCTGCGTGATCACGTACGTCTTCGTGCAGGTCACCGACGCGCTGGGCGCCAGCGCGCCGGGCGGGCAGACGACGGGTGCGGTCTTGGGGTCGGCGATGGAGATGTCGGTCAGCGTGACCGTGCCGGTGTTCTGGACCACGAAGCTGTAGGCGATCGTGTCGCCCGCGTCGACCCGCCCGTTGTCGTTGACGTCGACCGGCGTCGCGGCCTGCTTGTCGACGGTCAGGGTCGCGACCCGCGTCGTCGTCGTGGTGGTGGTGTCGGGCGCCGACGTCACCGCGGCACCGGTCGGCGGCGTGCCGCTGGCCGTGGCCGTGTTGGCCACCGAGCCGGAGTCCACGTCGGCCTGGGCGATCGTGTAGGAGGCCGTGCAGGTGACGCTCGCGCCGGGCGCCAGGGTCGTCGTCGGGCACGAGACGTTGCCGACCTTGGGGTCGGTGACCCCGACCCCGCTCAGGGTCACCGCGCCGGTGTTGGTGATCACGAACGAGTAGGCGATGGTGTCGCCGGCGTCGACCCGGCCGTTGCCGTTGACGTCGACCGGCGGCGCCGCCTGCTTGTCGAGGCTCAGCGTGGCGAGGGTCGAGGTGGGGGTCGAGGTCGAGTCGGGCGCGGACGTGACGGCCGCCCCGGTCGGCGGCGACCCCGTGGCCGTCGCCGTGTTGTTGACCGAGCCGCTGTTCACGTCGGCCTGGGTGATCGGGTAGGTCTTGGTGCAGGTGATGGTGGCACCGGGCTGCACCGTGGTCACGCCACAGGTCACTGGCGCCAGCTTGGCGTCGTTGACGACGACGCCGGTGAGGGTGACCGCGCCGGTGTTGGTGACCAGGAAGCTGTAGGTGACGGTGTCGCCGGCGTCGACCCGACCGTTGCCGTTGGTGTCGGCCGGCGCCGAGGCGACCTTGTCGATGCTCAGCGACCTCACCGTCGAGGTCGGCGTCGACGTCGTCGAGGGGCTCGAGCTCACGGTGCCACCGGCGGGGCCGGTGCCGGAGGCGGTGGCGGAGTTGTCGACCGATCCGGCGTTCACGTCGGCCTGCGTGACCGTGTAGGCCTTGGTGCAGGTCACGCTCGCGCCCGGCGCCAGCGTCGTCGTGGGGCAGGTGACCGGGCCGGTCTTCGGGTCGCTGACGCCGACGGTGCTCAGCGTCACCGCACCGGTGTTGGTGACCAGGAAGCTGTAGGTGATGGTGTCGCCGGCGTCGACCCGCCCGTTGGCGTTCACGTCGACCGGGGTGCCGGCGGTCTTGGCCAGCGTGAGCGCCGCCGCGGTCGAGGTGGCCGTCGTCGTGCTCGACGGCGCCGAGGTGACGAGGGTGTTGGCGGGGTTGCGGCCGTTCGCCGTCGCGGTGTTCGCGACGGTGCCGCCGTCGACGTCGGCCTGCGTGATCACGTAGGCCTTCGTGCAGGTGACCGTGGCTCCGGGGGTGAGCGTGGTCGTCGAGCAGGTGACCGCCCCGACCTTCGGGTCCGAGATCGCCACCGACGTCAGGGTCTGGGCGCCGGTGTTGGTGACCAGGAACGAGTAGATGACGGTGTCGCCGGCGTCGACCCGACCGTTGCCGTTGGTGTCGGCCGGCGTGCCGGCCGACTTGGTGAGCGACAGCGTCGACAGGGTCGAGGTCGGCGTGCTGGTCGTGTCGGGCGCGGACGTGACCG
Source organism: uncultured Actinomycetota bacterium (assembly GCA_963825985.1). Classification (GTDB taxonomy): domain Bacteria; phylum Actinomycetota; class Actinomycetes; order Propionibacteriales; family Nocardioidaceae; genus Nocardioides. The sequence continues at coordinate 76,657 of CAWGVK010000014.1, forward strand.
GCGCGCCGGTGGGCGGGGTGCCGGACGCCGTCGCGGAGTTGTCGACGGCGCCGGCGTTCACGTCGGCCTGCGTGACCGTGTACGTCGCGGTGCAGGTGGTGCTGCCGCCCGGCTGCAGCGTCGTGACCGGACAGCTCGCCCCGGTCACCTTGGGGTCGTTGACGACGACGCCGGTGAGCGTCTGGGCGCCGGTGTTGGTGACCAGGAACGTGTAGCCGATGGTGTCGCCGGCGTCGACCCGGCCGTTGCCGTTGACGTCGGTGGTCGCACCCACCGCCTTGTCGACGCTGAGGCTGCGCAGCACGCTGGTCGGGGTCGACGTCGTCGACGGTGTCGAGTTGATGCGGGCCCCGGTCGGCGTCGTGGCCGCGACGACCGCGCTGTTGGCCACCGCACCGGCGTTCACGTCGGCCTGGGTGATCGTGTAGGCCTGCGTGCAGGTCACGCTCGCGCCCGGCGCCAGCGTCCGGGTCGGGCAGGTGATGGTGCCGACCTTCGCGTCGGTGACCGTCAGCAGGGTGAGCGTGAGCGGACCGGTGTTGGTGGACACGAACGAGTAGGTGATGGTGTCGCCGGCGTCGACCCGGCCGTTGCCGTTGGTGTCGACCGGGGTGCCGGCGGTCTTGACCAGGCCGATGGTGGCGGCGGCGCTGGTGGCGACGGAGTTGGTGTCGCTCGCGGTGGTGGCGGCGCCGGTGGGTGGGGTGCCGGTCGCGGTCGCGGTGTTGGACACGCTGCCGGAGTCGACGTCGGCCTGGGTGATCACGTACGGCGCCGCCGTGCACGTGGTCGAGGCTCCCGGCGCGAGCGTGCTCGCCGGGCAGCTGATGCCGGTGACCTTGGGGTCGGTGACCCCGACCGCGGTCAGCGTGACGTCGCCGGTGTTGGTGACCAGGAACGAGTAGGTGATCCGGTCGCCGGCGTCGACGCGGCCGTTGGCGTTCTGGTCGACCGGGGTCGCGTTGGTCTTGTCGACCGTGATCGCCTTGAGCGTGCTCGTCGGCGTGTTCCGTGTCGCCGCGGCGGTGACCGCCGCGCCGGTCGGTGGGGTGCCCGAGGCGGTCGCGGTGTTGGACACCTGGCCGGCGTTCACGTCGGCCTGGGTGACGGGGTACGCCGCGGCGGTGCAGGTGGTCGAGGCGCCCGGGAGCAGCGTGGTCGCCGGACAGCTGACCGCGCCGACCTTCGGGTCGGTCACGCCGACGGCGGTGAGGGTGACGTTGCCTGCGTTGGTGACCACGAACGAGTAGGTGATCGTGTCGCCGGCGTTGAGACGGCCGTCGGCGCCCGTGTTCGGAGTCGCGAGCTTGTCGAGGGTGATCGCCGGGTTGCGCGTGATCGAGAGGGTGTTGGTGTCGGTGGCCGCGGCGTTCGGCAGCCCCGGGACCGCAGAGACACCTGTGGCGTTCGCGGTGTTGACGACCTGACCGGCGTTCACGTCGGCCTGGGTGAGGGTGTACGTCGCGGTGCAGGTGCGGGTCGCCCCCGGCGCCAGCGACCCGGCCGGGCAGGCGACCGTGCCGACCTTGGCGTCGGTCACCGAGACCGACGAGAGCGTGACGTTGCCGGTGTTGGTGACCGCGAAGGTGTACGGCACGGTCGACCCGGCGGCGCTCCCCGTGGGCGTGCCCGCCACCTTAACGAGGGTGATCCGGGGCACCAGGGGGGTGTTGGTGAACAGGCAGTAGGCGGCGGTGCCGTCGGTCCCGGCGGCGCTGGGCATGGTGAACGTCGCGACGTTGCCCGTGCCGGAGGAGAGCACTCCCCCGGTCGTGAGGTTGGTGCACGTGTAGGTGACGGCGTACTGGTTGGTTGAGATGCCGGTCTGGGTAGCCGTGTAGCCGATGCCGTCCAGGCCGAACACGGTGCCGGCGGTCTCTGCGGGCGTGTTCTGCAGGCCGGTGTCGGCGCCGGCCGTCGTGCCGGTGTTGTTGGTGGCGATGCCGCCGCCGGTGAGCGTGACCGTGGCCTGGTCCCCGGCGGCGGCGCGACCCTCGGGGAAGGTGACCTGGCCACGGATCGTGTTCGGCGAGGAGCACGAGGACAGGTCGACCGAGCCGCTGGAGGCAGCGCCGCTGAGCGGCTGGGTGGACTCGACGGCGCCGGTCGTGGGGTTGACCGTGCGGACCTGGGTCGTGCTGGCGATCAGCAGGCGTCGGCTGCCCTGGCCGCCGAACGCGATGCCGTTGGCGATCGCGACCCCCGTGTCGGGTCCGTTGACCGTGGCGAGCACCTCGGAGGTGAGGGTGATCGCGCCCGGCGTCGCCGGGATGGTCTCGTTGATCGCGGACACCACGGCCTGGGTGTTGCCGGACCCGGCGACGTACAGGTTGCCCTGGTTGTCGAAGGCGAGGTCGCCGTTCGCACCGCCCGTGCCGATGGTGCCCGAGCCCACCAGACCGAGGTCGGTGCCCGTCAGCGGGTTGAAGCCGTAGACGTAGAGCGTGCCGCCGGTGATGCCGCCGAAGTAGTAGATGCCGGTGCTCGGGTTGACCGCGCCGTGGGTGGCGGTGCTGAGGGTGCCGGTGGGGATGGTCGTCGAGCCCACCTGCGTGACCGCAGCGGTGGTGCGGTTGTAGGAGTAGATGTTGCGCACGTTGGCGTTGCCGGCCGACGCGACGACGCCGTAGATGAGGGTGCCGTCGTCGTTGATGCCGAGGGCGTTCAGGTTGGCGTCGTCGGTGACCCCGCTGAGGGTGCCGAAGGCGGACCCGGAGGCGCTCAGGACGCCGGTCGACGGCGTGATCTGCCAGACGTTGCGCGGGGCGACGCCCTGCAAGGCGTAGATGTTGGCGCAGTTGAGGGCCGACTGCGCGATGGTGACGCGGTAGTCCTCGGTCTCTCCGGAGTCGACCCGGCCGGTCGCGCTGGCCAGGGTCGCCGCGGTGCCGTACGCCGCGCGGAAGCGGGCGTAGGTCTGCCCACCGGTGGTGGCGGCGGGCACGCTCCAGGTGAGCGTGACGCTCGTGGCCCCGGCGGCGAAGGTCCCGCAGACCCGTTCGCCGGTCGCGAAGGTGCCGGCCTTGTCGAAGTCGATCCAGCCGCAGACCGCACCGGCCTTCGAGGCACCGGAGACGGGCACGGTGACGCTGTAGCCGTTGGGCACGCCGATCGCGGACGCCGGGATCGGGGCGGGGTTGGTGGCGAAGGCGTTCTCGTCGGCGCCGTCGCCGTTGGTGCCGCTGTTGTCGGCACCGGCCGCCACCGAGTTGGCGCTGGTGCCGGGGTTGCTCGCGCTGGTGTTGTCGGCGTCCACGCTGCTGCCGAGCCTGAGGTCGCCGATCGTGTTGGCGGCCGCCACCGTGCCCTCGTACCCCGCGGGGGCGTCGCCCTGGTCCTCCTCGAGGCTGGCGACGATGTTGAAGCCCTCGTCGTTCGGGTCGGTGGTGCTGCCCCCGACCGCGACGCTGACCTGCGAGACGGTGAACGTCAGGCTGGTGACGGTGCCGGTGACCGACACGCTGCCGCAGCCGGCGTTCGCGGCCGGGAGCGGCGTCTGGACGTTGTTGTCGCAGGCGGTGCCCTGGTTGGCGGTGGTGGTGTCGATGGTGTCGCCGCCGGTGATCCGCAGGTTGCTCGCCCCCGGCTGGACGCTGCCGAGGGTGGCTCCGGCGGGCGACGACGAGGAGAGGGTCAGCCGGTTGTGGCCGCGAGTGGCCTGGGCGCCGCCGCCGGTGAAGCTGCCGAGGCCCGCGACGTGCACGGTGGGGTTGGTGACGGGCTGGTTGAAGCTCAGGGTGAGGGTGCCGAGGCCGGTGCAGGTCTCGGTCACGTCGCAGTCGTCGGGCAGGGTCGTGACCATCCGGAACGTCGGGGTCGTGCCCGGGATCGGCGGGTCGTAGGTCTGCGCTCCGACGCCGGTGGACATGGTGGCCGTGTTGTCGAGGAGGGTCGTGGGAGCGCCGCTGTTGGTGGGGCCGCCGGTGCCGTCGACCGTGGCGATCGTCTGCACCAGACCCGAGGGCAGCGCGATCGTGCCGGTGCGGGCACCGTTGGCACCGGTGCGCGCGGCCCCGGTCGCGGGCGCCGTGTCGGCCTGGGCAGGGGTCGCAGGCCCGAGGAGTGGCACCAGCGCCAGCACCAGGGAGGCCGCCACCGCAACTCGCGTCGCGGCGCGCAACCTAGGACTCACGCACGGCCGTCCTTCGACTCCAGCCGCCCGGCCAGCGCCATCGGCACGCAGGCGGCGGTGTCGGCACCCGGGACGGTCGCGTCGAGCCGCCAGTCGGCGCTCTCGCCCGCCCCAAGCTCGTTCAGCGTCGCGATGCCGCGGGCCACGACGTCGCCCGTGTCGCCGACGGTCCAGCTGACGACCACTACCACGTCGCGCGCGGACTCGGCGGAGTTCGTCGCCGTGCCGGAGGCCGCGACGTCACCGGCCTCGGTGTCGCAGGAGTCGACGACGACGTCGCCGATGACCCCCTTCGGCGTCTTCGCGAAGGCCGGGATCACGGGCACGTCCGCCGGGGTGATCACACCGTCGGACGCCGCGGGCTCGGCACCGACCTCGGATGCCGTGGTCGGCTCGGCCGAGGGGTCAGGGTCGTCACCGGAGCAGCCGGCCGCACCGAGGCCCAGGACGAGAAGTAGGGCGCCGACAGCGGTCTTCACGTGAGGGGTTGCCTTCCGAGCTCTGAGACACGACACACGCGGCGTCAGTGTGGACCTCACCGTACCCATTCGCGCGGCTCTCAGGAGGTTGGTGTCCGAAATTCCTGGCCAACTGTCAAAACCGGTTCCGCCGGCCCGGGCCTTGCGCCCTCTGGGAGGATGGAGGCATGTTCTCCCGGCACAAGACCTCGCTCATCGACGCCGACAGCGCGCTGCCCGGGCGCGACGCCGATCCCTTCCAGCGCACCGAGCTGCACCGGGTGCTCGGCACCCCCGTCGTCTCCGACGACGTGCCCCCCGGCCACGAGGTCGCCGTGTTCGGCCTGGGCTGCTTCTGGGGTGCCGAGGAGATCTACTGGCAGGTCCCCGGCGTCTGGTCGACGTCGGTCGGCTACGCCGGCGGTCTCACCCGACACCCCTCCTACGAGGAGGTCTGCTCCGGTCGCACCGGGCACACCGAGGCGGTGCGGATCGTGTTCGACCCCGCCGTCGTCTCGTACGCCGACCTGGTCAAGAAGTTCTTCGAGATCCACGACCCCACCCAGGGCATGCGCCAGGGCAACGACGTCGGCACGCAGTACCGCTCCGCCATCTACTTCACGACCCCGGAGCAGGAGCAGACCGCCCGCGACCTCACCAAGATCTACGGCGACGAGCTGTCCCGCCGTCGCCTGGGTGACATCACGACCGAGATCCGCCCGGCCGCCGACACGCCGTACTTCTATGCCGAGGACGTGCACCAGCAGTACCTCGCCAAGAACCCGCACGGCTACCGCTGCCACGCCAACACCGGTGTGAAGTTCCCCGACATCGTCTGACCACGCGCGTGAGCGATCTGCTCCGCGGGTGGCTAGTCCTTACCGGAGACGTCGATCAACGTCTCCGCCGACGCGGCCCACGAGGCGAGGAGCCGGAGTCCCTCGGCTGAGGGAGACGCGGGCTCGGCGGTGTAGACGAGAAGGACCAGCCCGGGTTCGGCGGTGATGGCGAGCTCTTCGTAGGCGAGCGTCAGCTCGCCCACGACCGGGTGGTGGAAGCGTTTGGTCCCGGCGCCATGGGTGCGGACGTTGTGGTCGGCCCACAGCCGGCGGAACGTCTCGCTGCGGGTTGAGAGCTCACCCACGAGGTCCTGGAGGCCACGGTCGTGGGGGTCGCGGCCGGCCTCGGTGCGCATGATGCCGACGCACATCTGGGCGAACAGCTCCCAGTCGGGATAGAAGTCGCGGGAGGCGGGATCGAGGAACTGGAAGCGGGCCAGGTTCGGCGTCCGACCGCCGCCGCCGATCACGGGCGAGTAGAACGCGCGCCCCAAGGCGTTGGTGGCCAGCAGGTTCTGGTGCGGGTCGCGGACGAATGCCACGCCCTCGGTGATGGATTCGAGTGCCCAGCGCAGGCTCAGCCGCGACGCCGCCTTGGCAGGCGTGCGCCGCCGGGGGCGCCCCGAGGTGGGGATGCCGTCGGCGGCGCGCGCGAGGTCGAAGAGGTGGGCGCGTTCGGTCTCGTCGAGCTGCAGCGCTCGGGCCAGGGCTTCGAGGACCCCGGAGGATGCGCCGGCGATCTGTCCACGCTCGAGTCGGGCGTAGTACTCGACGCTGAGGCCGGCCAGCGAGGCGACCTCGCTGCGGCGCAGCCCCGGCACCCGCCGGCTGCCGGTGGTCGGGAGGCCGACCTGGTCCGGTGTGATGCGGGCACGACGGGTCGTGAGGAACTCGCTCACTTCCTGGCGCACGTCCTGGCGGTTGTCCACGACGTCGAGCCTAGAGGGCCGCCGCGCCTGTCCGACGTGACGAGGGATGCCCTGCGAGTACGCCTATCAGCAGTGACTTCCACGACGTCCCGGCACCGAGTTCACTCGATGTCGTGGGGCCGACATGGCACCGCGAGCCACGACGAGCCGAGGAATGAGGAGTAGGTGCGATGCGTCAGGTAGTCATGCACGGACCGGGGGACGTCCGGGTCGAGGACCGCGAGGACCCGAGGATCATCGAGCCCACCGACGCGATCATCCGGCTCGCGGCGACCTGCATCTGCGGCAGCGACCTCTGGCCCTACCGAGGCGCCGAGCCGGTCGACCACCAGGTGATGGGTCACGAGTACGCCGGCGTCGTCGAGGAGGTCGGCTCGGAGGTCCGCAGCATCGCCGTCGGTGACTTCGTCGTCGGTTCCTTCTGGGCGTCGGACAACACCTGCGAGATCTGCCAGGCGGGCTACCAGGCCTACTGCGTGCACCGGGTGCTGATGGGCACCATCGGCACCCAGTCCGAGCTGGCCCGTGTCCCCCTTGCCGACGGCACGCTTGTCGCCACCCCCGGAGTGCCGGATCCGGACCTCATCCCATCCCTGATGGCGGCCTCCGACGTGCTCGGCACCGGGTGGTTCGCCGCCGAAGCAGCCCAGGCCGGTCCCGGCAAGACCGTCGCGGTCGTCGGTGACGGCGCGGTGGGCCTGCTCGGCATCCTGGCCGCCCAGCAGCTGGGCGCCGAGCGGATCATCGCCTTCAGCCGGCACGCGGACCGACAGGCGCTGGCACGCGAGTTCGGCGCCACCGACATCGTCGAGCAGCGTGGCGAGGCGGGCGTCGCCCGCGTCAAGGAGCTCACCGGCGGGCGCGGCGCCCACTCGGTCATCGAGGCGGTCGGCACTCAGGAGGCCATGATGCAGGCCATCCACTCCACCCGACCCGGTGGACACGTCGGATTCGTCGGCGTCTCCCACGACGTCGCCATTCCTGGCGACGAGCTCTTCATGGCCGGCGTGCACATCCACGGCGGACCCGCGCCGGTCCGCCAGTACCTGCCGGAGCTGATCCAGCTCATCTGGGACCGCACGATCGACCCGGGCAAGGTCTTCGACCTCAGCCTCCCGCTCGAGAAGGCGGCCGAGGGGTACCGGGCGATGGACCAGCGCACCGCCACCAAGGTGCTGCTGACGCTGTGACCGCGAAGTGCCGACACCGGACGACGCTGGCCGCGGTGCTGCCGCCCCTGGGTCTGATCGCGGCACTCTCGGGGTGTGCCGACAGCACCGAGACGCAGGCATCCGCCGCCGACCGTGTGACCACCACCACCTCGACCACCTCTCCCAGCACGGCCGACCACGAGGAGACCATCCCGGTGCAGATTCAGATCACGATCGGCGACCAGCAGCTCGGCGCCACCCTGGAGGACAGCGCCGCCTCGCGCGATCTGCTCGCGCAACTCCCGGTGATCGTCGACATGGTCGACCACGGCGGGGTCGAGAAGACCGGCCCCCTTCCCTCGCCGCTCTCGACCGCCGGGGAACCCGAAGGAGCCGACCCCGACATAGGAGCCGTCGGCTACTACGCCCCTGGCAGCGACCTGGTCCTCTACTACGGCGACCAGTCGTATTTCCCGGGGATCGTCGTCCTCGGACGCCTCGATGGCGACGCCGCCACGCGACTCGCTGACCTCGACGGACCGGTCACCGCGCGGGTCGAGACCCGGTGACCGCCATGGAACTGCAGGACTTCCTCGACCACGTGAACAGCGGTGCGCCCATCGAGGGCGGCTCGCAGCAACACCGGTTCATACACGACGCCGCGCAGGAGGCGTTCCGCATCACCGCCGAGATCAACACCGGACACCGCTCGCCCGACGAGATACGCGACCTGATGAGCCGGCTCACAGGCCAGTCACTCGACGCATCGGTCGTCGTGTTCCCGCCGTTTCACAGCGAGTTCGGCAAGAACCTGCGCCTGGGCAAGAAGGTCTTCATCAACCTCGGTTGCCGCTTCCAGGACACGGGGGGTCTCACCATCGGCGACGGCACGCTGATCGGCCATGGCAGCACACTGACGACGCTCAACCACCGAGTCGATCCCGCTCGGCGAGCAGACATGCTGCCGTCCCCGATCTCGATCGGTCGCAACGTCTGGCTCGGCGCGGGCGTCACCGTCGTACCCGGCGTCACCATCGGCGACGGCGCCATCGTCGGCGCGGGCTCCGTCGTCACCAAGGACGTAGCTGCCGACACTATCGTCGCCGGAGTCCCGGCGAAGGCCCTACGCGCCACCGGCTTCGAGTCCGCATCAGGATAGGAAGAGTTCACGTCACGGCCTGAGCGCGCACTGCCATGGAGCTCGACATAGCACGGACACGTCGGCGGTCCTGCCAGCAGTACCTCGCCAAGAACCCGCACGGCTACCGCTGCCACGCCAACACCGGCGTCCGGTTCCCGGCCGGGGACTGAGAGCTTCTCGAGGCGCGCTGTCGTATCGGCCCGCCCCCGTTCGTGGAGAGGATGACGGCGACCACCGGGGTCCCCACGAGCAGAGGAGCAGCCATGCCCGAGTACCTGATCTACTTCAACCAGCAGTGGGTGGGCGACCACTCCGAGGAATGGTTCGGCGGGCGCGGACCGCTTGCCCGGGCGGTGACCGAGGAGATGAAGGCGGCCGGTGTGTACGTCTTCGCCGGCGGGCTGGAGGAGGAGGACGGGCCGGTCTACAGCGCCGACCCCACCAGCGGCTCCGTGCTGGTCAGCGACGGGCCCTACGTCGAGACCAAGGAGTTCCTGGGCGGGTTCGCCCTGGTCGACGTGCCCGACGACGAGGCCGCCAAGGAGTGGGCGGCGAAGGTGGCCGAGGCGTGCGGCTGGCCCCACGAGGTACGCCGCTTCAAGCCGCAGCGCCCGGCCTAGGCTCCCGCCCGCGCTGCTCGGCCCACAGGTGGACGAGCAGCACCAGGGCGACGTAGCCGACCAGGGCCGTGCCATGGGCCTGGCGTTCCTGCTCGGTCTCGGCCGCCTCCGGCGTTTCCTCGCTCACCGAACCACGGTAGATCGTCGCGGGGTGTGCAGCGGCCGCCCACCGGCCTGGGAGAATGGCGGCATGGCCGATCTCCCACGCAAGGCAGCCGCGCGCACGGCGCGACTCGCTGCGCTCCCGCTCGGCTACGCCGGGCGCAGCGCGGTCGGCCTGGGTCGGCGGCTGGGCGGCGCGCCCGCCGACGCGGTGATGACCGAGATCCAGCAGCGCACCGCCGAGCAGCTGTTCCGCACCCTCGGCGAGCTCAAGGGCGGGGCGATGAAGTTCGGCCAGGCGCTCTCGGTGTTCGAGGCGGCCCTGCCCGAGGAGGTCGCCGGCCCCTACCGCGAGCAGCTGACCCGGTTGCAGGACTCCGCTCCGCCGATGCCGACCCAGACGGTGCGCGACATCCTCGCCACCGACCTCGGCGCCGACTGGGCCGAGCGTCTGGTCTGGCTCGACGGCGGCCCGACCGCGGCGGCGTCCATCGGCCAGGTGCACAAGGGTCGCTGGCACGACGGTCGCGAGGTGGCGGTCAAGGTGCAGTACCCCGGCGCCGGCGACGCGCTGCTCTCCGACCTCAAGCAGCTGGCCCGCCTCGGCCGCACGATCGGGCCGCTCTTCCCGGGCATCGACATCAAGCCGCTGATCGACGAGATGCAGGCCCGCGCCGTCGAGGAGCTCGACTACGAGCTCGAGGCCGAGGCCCAGCGCACGTTCGCGGCGGCCTTCGGCGACGACCCCGAGATCGTCGTGCCCGACGTGGTCGAGGTCGGCGGCACCGTGATCGTCACCGAGTGGATGGACTCGGCCTCGTCGCTGGCCGCGATCATCCGCGACGGCACCCAGGAGGAGCGCGACCACTACGCCGACCTGCTGGTGCGGTTCATCTTCTCGGGCCCGATCCGCACGGGCATGCTCCACGCCGACCCCCACCCCGGGAACTTCCGGATCATCCCCGGGCCCGACGGCGGGCTCGGCCGGCTCGGCGTCCTCGACTACGGAGCGGTCGCTCGGCTGCCCGACCGCAGCCTGCCCTCGGCGATGGGCAGCCTGATCCGCCTCTGCGCCCTCGACGACGGCGAGGAGGTGCTGGCGGGACTGCGCGAGTGAGGGCTTCATCAAGGACAGGATCAGGCTCGACCCCGAGCCGCTGCATGGACTACCTGTCGCCCTTCGTCGAGCCGGCGAAGGTCGAGCGGTTCCGGTTCAGCCGCGAGTGGATGCGCACGCAGTTCGCGCGGATCAACAACCCTCGCGAGCCCGCCTACACGGTCGCCATGAAGCTCAACCTGCCGCCGTCGTACCTGTTGATCCACCGCACCTTCTCGGCGGCATCGGGGTGCTCAGCCAGCTCGAGGCCGAGGCGCCGTTCCGGGCGATCCTCACCGAGTTCCTGCCGGGGTTCGCCGGGCCGACCGACCAGCCCGACTGACCAGCCCCACTGCCGCTACAGGGCCAGGTACATCACGTGCAGGCCCACCAGGCCGTGCTCACGTGAGTCGGAACGCCGACGGCACGGTGCCGACGATCTCGAAGCCCAGGCTCTGCCAGAGCCGGACGGCGGCGACGTTGGTCTCGACGACGGCGTTGAACTGGATGGAGCGGAATCCCGCGTCGCGGTGCCACTGCACGACGTACTCCCCCAGCCGGCGCCCGACGCCACGACCGCGGGCCGCCCCGCGACCATGAACGACGCGGTGCCGACGTGGTCGCCGCGGCCGGGCCGGTTGGGACCCATGGTGGCCGTGCCGAGGATCTGCCCGTCGTCGAGCACGACGGTCTGCCCGGGCGGCGGCATCCGTCCAGAGCTCGCGTGCCCGGTCGCTGCGTGAGGCCGAGCGGGTAGGCGTAGGTCTCGCCGGCCTGGACGATGTCGCGGAAGAACGGCCAGACCTGCGGCCAGTCGTCGGCGGTCATCGGCCGGATGTCATGCATCGCGTTCCTCACTCGCCGGCGAGCCCGTCGATCAGCCTCGCGGATCAGGTCGGCGTGGCCGTTGTGGCGGGCGTACTCCTCGATCATGTGCAGCAGGATCCAGCGCAGGCTGAACTCCCCTCGCCGCGTCCTCGGGTGGCGTCGACGGCGATCACGCCGACGTCGGCGGCCGCCTCGATATGCGCGTCGCAGCTCGCGACGGCGCGCTCGTAGAGGTCGTCGCAGGTACTCCGGGCGTCTCGTCGCGGGCGGTGTCGAACTCCCAGTCGGGCGTGGCGTCCCAGTCGACGTCGCCGAAGGGCTCCATGTCGGCGTGCCGGCCAGATGACGCCGAACCACCAGTCCTCGACCAGGGCGAGGTGCTTGAGCAGGCCCGCCAGCGTGAGCGTCGACGGCGGATGGGCGGTCGACATCTGCTCCTGGGTGAGCCCGCCGGTCTTCCAGCGGAAGGTGTCGCGGTGGTAGTCGAGGTAGGCCCGGAGCATCGTCGGGCTCGTCGGACGCGCAGGGCGGGTTGGTGCGCGTGGGCTCCGTGGGTGTCGACACGGCCGCGACGCTAACGAAGACCGTGCGACACGTCGCCCCAGTTTCGAGCTGGGCGCGCGCCCCGCCGGCTGTGAGTTTCACCGGTTAACCGGTGAAACTCCGCCTTCTGGCACGAAACTTCGGACCAGAACCGTTAGTTTCCGAAGCCGGCCACGGTGAAGCCGACGAAGCACAGCACGGTGAGCGGTGCGGCGAGCAGGGCCGCCCGGCCGCCCTCGACCGGACGACGGGTGGTGGCCGCCAGGACCCCGACCGCCACCCACGCGGTGAGCAGGGCCGTGCTGATCTGGTCGACGCGCAGCCACGCCTCGGCGAGCAGGACGCCCACGGCCAGGCCCACTCCGACCGCCGACCGCCACGTCACGTGCTCGCGCGACCAGGCCCCGGCCAGCCCGAACGCTGCTCCGGCCAGGACGCCGAAGACGACCCACGCCAGGGTGCTGGCCGAGGTGAGCCTCGCGGTCGAGGCGAGGTCGAGACCGACCGCCGTCAGGTAGTACGCCTCGACGGCGACGACCAGCAGCACGGCCCCGGCCAGCGCCGACAGAGCGGGCTCCACGCGCAGCAGGCGAGCGAACGCGAACGCCGCGACGGCCCACACCGCCGACGAGTTCGCGAGGTCGGCCCACGGGTAGGGGAGCGTGCGGATCAGGACGAGGTCGATGGCGCCGAGCACCAGCCCCGCGCCCACCGCGAGGGCCAGGGTCTGGACTGCCTTCTGGACTGCAGGGCTCGTCGTCGTGGTCATGCCGCGAGCCTAGGAACCGCGAGGCTCGACGACCTCCACCTCAGGTACCGGTCAGCCGTCCGCAGGTGCCGGCTTGTGCAGCACGGCACCGGTCGGCGTGACGAGCACGTCCTCGCCCTCGACCACGGCCGTGCCGTCGACGAGCAGGCTCATGCCGGGCGCGCCGAGGGGCGGGTACAGCAGGGTCACGGTGGCGTTGGCGCTGACGTTGGCGAGGCTCCCGCGACCCGGGCCGGCGACTCGGACGACGCCGTCGGTCAGGACCGGCGCGACGCTGACCACCTTCACCCGACCCTCGGAGGTGGTGAGAGGTAGCCAGGGCCGAAGTCGGCCAGTGACTCGGCGAGACGGTCGACCGCGACGGGGATGCTCATGCGGTCAACGTACCCACGACGATCAGCCCCACAGGCCCAGCACCTCGCCGCCGATGCGCACGATGAACGCAGCGACCACGACGATGAAGAAGCCGCGCACGAAGCCGGCTCCCTTCGCGACCGCCGTGCGGGCGCCGAGGTAGCCGCCCACGAGGTTGGCGGCTCCCATGACCAGCCCGACCTTCCACAGGACGGCGCCCTGCGGCACGAAGACGCACAGCGCCGCGAGGTTGGTGGCCCAGTTGGCCAGGCGGGCCTTGGCGCTGGCCTCGAGGAAGTTGTAGCCGAGCAGGCCGACGAGCAGGAAGACGAAGAAGCTGCCGGTCCCGGGACCGAGTGCGCCGTCGTAGAACCCGACGACGAAGCCGGTGAGCATCGCCACGGCGGTGTGCCGGTGCCCCGCGAACCGGAGGTCGGTGGCCTCCCCCAGGTCGGGCTTGACCACGACGTAGGCGCCGACGATCACGAGGACGACGAGCACGATCGGGTCGAACGCGCTGCGCGGCAGCAGGCTGGCGACCAGCGCGCCGAGCGCCGAGCCGACGAAGGCGAGAAGCATCAGCGGCAGGAAGGTGCGCGGGTCGGGGCGCACCCGCCGGTAGTAGGTGACCGAGCTGACCGTCGTCCCGCAGATGGCGCCAGCTTGTTGGTGGCCAGGATCTGCACGGTCGAGGCTTCGGGCAGCCCCAGCAGCAGCGCGGGCAGCTGGACCAGGCCGCCGCCGCCGACCACCGCGTCGACGTACCCGGCGGTGATCCCGGCCAGGGCGAGGAGCGCGAGCACGGTGATGGTCGGCTCGGGCACCCGCGACCTAGTGTCGCGTGCATGCGGATCGTGTCGTTGCTGCCCTCCACCACCGAGATCCTGTTCGCCGTCGGGGCCGGCGACGAGGTGGTCGGCGTGACCTTCGAGTGCGACTTCCCCGCCGCCGCCCGCGACCGCCGATCGTGTCGACCTCGGCGATGCCGGAGGGCCTGGCCCCGGCCGAGATCGACGCGTACGTCGCTGCCGCTCTCGCCCGCGGCGAGGACCTCTACCGCCTCGACCAGGGGGCGCTCGCCGGCCTGGACGCCGACCTCGTGGTGACCCAGGACCTCTGCGCCGTCTGCGCGATCGACGTCTCGCTCGTCGACGAGGCGCTGGCCCACCTGGGCTGCACCGCCGACGTGCTCACCTACGACCCGCACACCCTGGACGACGTGCTCGCCTCGGTGCTGTCACTCGGCGCGGCGACCGGCCGGGAGCCCGCGGCGGGATCGCTGGTGGCGTCGCTGCGCTCGCGGCTGGACGCCGTCCGGGCCCGCGTCGCCGGGCGGGCGCGGCCGCGGGTGGTGGTGCTCGAGTGGACCGACCCGCCGTACGCGCCCGGGCCACTGGATCCCCGAGATGGTCGAGGCCGCCGGAGGCGAGTGCGTGCTCGGCGCGGCCGGGGAGAAGTCGACCCGGGTGCTCGTGGGACGCCGTCCACGACGCCCGGCCGGACGTCGTCGTGGTCGCCCCCTGCGGCTACGACCGCGCCGGCGCCCGCGCGCAGGCCGACGCCCTGGTCGCCGCCGGCCTGCTGCCGGACGGCGTCGTCGTGCACGCCGTCGACGCCGACGCGATGTGGGCCCGCCCGGGCCCCCGGCTGGTCGACGGGGTGGAGGAGCTGGCGGCAGTCCTGCATCCGTGAGCGCCGGACCGCCGACGCGGTGCGCGCCGCCGGGACCCGCCTCGTCTACCCTCGTCACCAGCCCGCGCCGTTGCCCGCACCACCCCGTCCGGTGGTTTGGCCGTCGGACGCACGGGACAGGTTCGGGCTGTACGTGCTGACCCCGACCCTCGAAGAAGGATGAGACCCATGCGGATGTTCCGCCTGATCACCGGGCTGATCGCCCTGGCCCTGCTGGCCGCCACCCTGACCACCACGCTCACCTCGAGCGCCAACGCCGCGGCCCCGGCCCAGGCCAAGCCCCGCCACGTGCTCAAGAACGTCAATGGCGGGGAGATCCGCAACACCGGCCGCTTCTTCGTCAAGGGCAAGGCCGTCACGGCCAAGAACAAGCGCATCGTGCTCCAGCGCGCCAAGTGCGAGAAGTGCAAGTTCCGCAACGCCGGACGCAGCGACCGGTCGAGCCGCACCGGCTTCTTCCGGATCACCTTCGACGGCCCGAAGGGCACCTGCTACCGGGTCGTCGTCCCGGCCACGCGCCGCTACCGTGCCGCCAAGGACGTCTTCGGCTGCATCGTCTAGCACGACGGTCCCACGAGCGTCCCACGGCGTCACGCCGTGACCCGCGACGGGCCCCCGGTTCCTCTGGAGCCGGGGGTCCGTCCACGTCGTGGCGTCAGTCGCCGACCCAGTAGCCACGCCCGCCGAACAGGTCGCCGTACGCGCTGCGCATCGCCGACAGGCCGTGCAGGCCGCCGGGCCGACCGGCATCGCGCGAACCGAGGTAGGAGCCGACGACCGCCGCGCCGAGGTCGTCGAGCTCGGGGCTCACCATCCGGCCGTCGACCCGCTGGGCCATCTGCTCGATGAAGCGGGCCAGGCCGGGGTCGTCGCCGAGGCGGAAGAACGTCGTCTGGGCCCCCATCCGGCGGGTGTTGTCGAGCTCGCGGACGGCGTGCGCGATGGTGCGCGGGTGCGGCGGGTACGAGAAGTAGACCTGCCCGTCGGGCTCGAGGTGCGAGGTCGGCTCACCGTCGGTGACGATCAGCAGCACCGGCTGGGCGTTGGGGTGCTTGCGGAAGTGGCGGTTGGCGAGCAGCAGCGCGTGGTGCAGGTTGGTGCCCTTGTCCCACATCGCGTCGAGCGCGGTGAGCTGCTCGATGTCCATCACCTCGGCGTGCCGGCCGAACCCGATCAGCTGCAGGTGGTCGCCGCGGAACCGGCTGCGGATCAGCGTGTGCAGGGCCAGCGCGGTGCGCTTCATCGGCACCCACCGGCCGTCCATCGCCATCGAGAACGACGTGTCGACGAGCAGCGCGACCGCCGCCTGCGTGCGCGCCTCCGTCTCCTGCACCTCGACGTCGTCGATGGCCAGGATCCGGCGGTCGGCGGGATCGGTGGCCCGGCGCCGGACGCCGTTGAGCACCGAACGCGGGATGTCCCACGGCTCGGTGTCGCCGAAGACCCACTCGCGGGTCGCCCCCGACCGCTCCCCGGCGGCGCCGGCCTTGTTCAGCTCGCGCTCGCCCGGGCGGCCCGACATCCGCTGCGCCACGTCGCGCAGCAGGGCCTTGCCGAGCTGGCGCATCGCCTTGGGCGTGAGCTTGAGCTGGCCGTCGGATCCGCGCTTGAGGGTGCCGCTCTCGCGCAGTGCCTGCTCGAGCTGCTGCAGGGTGCGGGCGTCGACAGCAGCCTGGTCGCCGAGCTGGCGGGCGACCTTGTCGAGGTCGACGTCGTCCATGCGGGAGCCGTTGTAGGACTGGGCGAGCTGGTCGGCGAGGTCGTCGAGGTCGGCGAGGTCCTGCAGGACGCCGGTTCCGTCGCCGAGCCCCAGGCCCTGCTCGCCGTCGAAGCGCTCGGAGCTGCCCCAGTCCTCGCCGGGTCGCAGCGACTGGAGGTTGGCGTCGAGCTGGCTCAGCTGCTGCATCAGCTCGGGTGACCCGAAGGCCTGCGCGGAGAGCTCCATCAGCTCCTGACGCTGCTCGGGGCTCATCGAGTTCAGCATCCGCTGGGCGGCGGCGGCGCGCTGGGCCATGGCGTCGAGCAGCTCGTCGATGTTCTGCGGGTTCTCGGGAAAGAACTCGCCGTGCTCGGCCATGAACTCGTCGAAGTCCTGCTGGGTGTCGTCGCCGGCCTGGTGCTTGGCGAGCAGGTCGTTGAGGTCGCCGAGCATCTCGTTGACGGCGGCGCGGTCCTCGTCGGTGGCACCCTCGAGCGCCTGCTTCATCCCCGCGAAGCGCTGGTCGAGCAGCTCGCGGCCGAGCAGGTCCTTGATCTTCTCGTAGTCGGCGCGGGCCTCGCTGCTCTGCCAGTCGTAGTCGGAGAGCTCGCTGACGGCCGCGGCCGTCGACGGCGAGAGGTTGTCGAGCTGCAGCTCGCGGAACGCCCGGTCGCCGTCGTCCATCATCGCGTCGCGGGCCAGCTGCTTGCGCTCCTCGAGGAGGGCGTGGTCGAGCAGCTCGCGGATCTCCTGCAGCGTGCCGTCGAGGTTGTGCTGCTGGGTGATCTCGCGGCGCCGCTCGGCGACCCTGCGGGCCAGCTCGTCGAGTCCGGTCTGGTCGCGCCCGCCCTGGCGCAGGAACTCGCGCATCGCCCGCTCGGGGCTGTAGCCGGCCATCACGTCCTCGCCGATGGCGTCGAGCGCCTCGGCGAGGTCGACCGGCGGGGCGAGCGGGTCGCCGCCGTCGTACTTCTTGAAGCGGGAGGCGCGGGTCCTAGCCATGGTGGGCGCTCGACTTGCTCGTGCAGGAATACCCGGTGCACCGGGTATTCCCCTGCTTCTCGGCCGTTGCAACGCCCGAGAACCCCATGAACAACCGGTGAACCGGGTATTCATGGCACGGAAGACCCCCCACCTCAGCCATACACCGTCTCCCTACCGTCGGAGTCCTTGCCGATCTTGCGGGCGAGGTAGAGGCCCTCGAGCGCGAGCTCGATGGCGCCGGCGCGCTGGCCGTCGTTGGTGGCCGACAGCCGGTCGCAGACCTGGTCGTAGAGCTCGGACTCGCCCAGCACCGGAAGGCCGGTGAGGAAGTCGCGGGCGGTCACCCGTTCGCCGGTGGTGACCATGGCGCCGGCCTCGATCGCGTCGACCAGCAGCGCGAAGTCGAGCCCGCGCAGGTGGGCGCGGACCGTCTCGGCGACGGCGGTGCGGAGCAGGTGGGTGAGGATCTCGTCCTCGCGGCCCTCCTCGCCGGTCTCGAACTCGATCTTGCCGCCGAGGACGTCGACGGCGGTCTCGAGGTCGACGACGCGGGCGACCGCCTCGTCCTCCCCGCGCACGGTGGCGCGGTGGATCGCGGCGGCGGCGACGGTCTCGGCACCGGCGATCGCGAACCGCGCCGAGACGCCGCTGCGCTGGTCGACGGCCGAGGAGTCGCGCAGCTGCCGGGTGAACCGGGCGAGGATCTCGACGAGGTAGTCGGGCACCTCGGCGACCAGGTCGGCCTCCTGCCGGATGACGGCGATCTCGGCCTCGAGCTCGGTCGGGTAGTGGGTGCGGATCTCGGCGCCGAAGCGGTCCTTGAGCGGGGTGATGATCCGGCCGCGGTTGGTGTAGTCCTCGGGGTTGGCGCTGGCCACGACCAGGACGTCGAGCGGCAGCCGCACCACGTAGCCGCGGATCTGGATGTCGCGCTCCTCCATCACGTTGAGCATCGCCACCTGGATCCGCTCGGCGAGGTCGGGCAGCTCGTTGATCGCGACGATGCCGCGGTGCGAGCGTGGGATCAGGCCGAAGTGGATCGTCTCGGGGTCGCCCAGCGAGCGACCCTCGGCCACCTTCATCGGGTCGACGTCGCCGATCAGGTCGGCGACGCTGGTGTCGGGGGTGGCGAGCTTCTCGGCGTACCGCTCGTCGCGGTGGCGCCACTCGACCGGCGAGCCGGTCGCCCTCCTCGATCGCGCGGCGCTTCGACTCGTGGGTGATCGGCTCGTAGGGGTGCTCGCCGAGGTCGGAGCCGCCGATCACCGGCGTCCACTCGTCGAGCAGGCCGACCATGGTGCGCAGCAGGCGGGTCTTGCCCTGGCCGCGCTCGCCGAGCAGGACGATGTCGTGGCCCGCGATGAGCGCGCGCTCGAGCTGGGGGATGACGGTCGACTCGAAGCCGTGCAGGCCCGGCCACGGGTCGCGGCCCTCGGCCAGGCGCGGCGAGCAGGTTGTCGCGGATCTCGGTGCGCAGGGCCTTCTGGACGTGGCCGGACGCGCGCAGCTCACCGAGGGTGCTGATGGAAGGAGAGGTCACCATTTCACGCTACTCGCGCCACCAACCGGTAGGTGACGCCCGCGTTACGCTCTGGCGGTGGTCTGGGCGCTGCTGGTCGTCGTCGCGACGCTGACCATGGCGGTCGTCGTCCTGCTCGTCGTCGTCGGCCGCCAGCGCGCTCGGCTCGCCCAGCAGGCAGGCCGCGTCGAGCAGCTCGAGGCCGACCTCAGCGCAGCGCTGCGACCGCGACCCGCGGCGACCGCGACCGAGCGCGCCGTGCGCCGGGTCGTGCAGACGGCCACCAAGGTGCGCGAGCACGGGCTGAGCGGGCTGCTGCAGAGCTCGATCGAGGACCTGCAGGCGTGGGCGTCCTCCGAGCAGCAGGAGATCGTGAACCTGGCCGACGCCGACGGCCGGGTGACGCTCTTCTTCTCCGACATCGAGGACTCGACCCCGCTCAACGAGCGCCTCGGCGACGACACCTGGGTGCGGGTGCTGGCCGCCCACGACTCCCTGGTGCGCGGGCGCGTGGGCCGCTACCGCGGGCAGGTCGTCAAGACCTCCGGCGACGGCTTCATGGTGGCCTTCCGCGACGCCGAGGCCGCCTGCCGGGCGGCGGTCGGGATCCAGACAGACCTGCGCCGCACCCTCGACCCCATGCTGCGCATGGTCGCGCCGATCAAGGTGCGCATCGGCATCCACACGGGAACGGCGATCTCGCGCGACGGCGACTACTTCGGCCGCAACGTCGCCATGGCCGCACGGGTGGGCGCCCTCGCCACCGGCGGCGAGGTGCTCGCCAGCGACGCCGTGCACGACGCCCTCGACGACGACGCCGCGGTGCACCTCGTCGAGATGGGCGAGGTCGAGCTCAAGGGACTGCCCGGCACCCACCGCGTCTGGCGGGTGCTCACCCAGTGACCCTCCAGCACACCTGCCCCTGCGGCTCGGGGACGACGTACGACGGCTGCTGCGGCCGGCTGCACCGCGGCGCCGCCCAGGCGGCGACGCCGGAGGAGCTGATGCGGTCGCGCTACGCGGCGTACGCCCTGGCCGAGAGCGACTACGTGTGGCGCACCTGGCACCCGCGCACGCGGCCGCTGACGGTCACGCCCGACCCGGCGGTGCGGTGGACCGGGCTGGTGGTGCACGACGCCGCTGACGACCCCGACGACCCCGACGACGAGGTGGAGTTCACCGCGTCGTTCGAACGCGACGGCGAGCCCGGGCGCCTGCACGAGCGCAGCAGGTTCGAGCGCCGGGCCGGGCGCTGGTTCTACGTGGACGCCGTCAACAGCTCGAGCACCGGCTCGTAGGCCGCGCCGGTGCTCGGCCCCTCGCTGAGGGTCCGGAACGCCACCGCGCGCAGCATCGCCTGCCGGTCTGCGCCGAGCCGCCAGCGCACCAGGACCTCGCGCGGGGCGTCGTGCCACACCACGGAGTCGAGCACGCACACGGCCTCGGCCCACCGCACCGGGCGCCACGACGGCGCCACGTCGATCACCACGGGGGCGCCGTCGGCGTCGAGGAGCACGTTGCCGGCCAGGTCGGCGTGCACGAGCTGGTCGGAGCCCAGCGGTGTCTCGTCCACCAGCGCAGCGAGGTCGCCGAGGCCCGCGGCCGGGCCGAACGCCGTCCGCTCGGCGACCGCCCAGCGGTCGGACCGCTCGTCGAGCTGCGCCGGACGCTCGGGGACGGCGGAGGCGAACCGCGCGTGCAGCAGCCGCCCGGCGGCCAGGGTGACGTCGAGGTCGCGGCACTCGACGGTGCCCGGCTCGTAGCGGCTCGCGCCCCACCCGTCGACCACCCACGAGCCGTCGCGCGCGGGCACGGGCATCGCGACCCGCAGGTCGCGGCGGCGCCGGGTCGGGTGCTCGTCGAGCGTGACCGCCAGCCGGGCGAGCACCGGGTTGAGCCAGGTCGCGACGCCGGGGTCGCGGTCGGGCGAGAGCACGAGGTCGCCCGCACGCACGCTGCTGCCCTGCCCGCCGGGCAGCGGCTCGACGTCGTCCGGCACGGCGAACAGGTCGAGGACCTCGGCGGACGGCACGATCACGGCACGATCACACCACGCCGCAACCGGGATGCGCCGCATCCCCCGGGTGGGGTCGGATGGGCCCATGGACATTCCTCGCCAGTTCGTCATCCGGGAGCGGGACCATCGCATCCACGACCCGTTGGGACCCGAGAAGCTCGCCCGGCTCGGCGCGGTGCTGCGGCTGCCTGCGGGCGCGACCGTCCTCGACCTCGCCTCGGGGTCGGGCGAGATGCTCTGCACGTGGGCGCGCGACCACCGGGTCGGAGGCGTCGGCGTCGATCTCAGCGCCGCGTTCACCGGGGCGGCCGTCGCGCGCTCGGTCGAGCTCGGGGTCAGCGACGCCGTGACGTTCGTGCACGACGAGGCGGCGGCCTACGTCGACCGGTACGACGGCCGGCCGGTCGACGTCGCCTCGTGCCTCGGCGCCACCTGGATCGGCGACGGCGTCCTCGGCACCGTCGACCTGCTCGCCCGGGTGGTGCGGCCCGGTGGCCTGGTGCTGGTGGGCGAGCCGTTCTGGCTGAAGGAGCCGGAGACCGAGGAGGCCGTGCGCGGCTCGCACGCGTCGTCCCGCGCCGACTTCGCGACCCTCCCCGACCTGGTGGCGTCGTTCGGCAGCCACGGCTGGGACCTGGTGCAGATGGTGCTGGCCGACCAGGACGACTGGGACCACTACGTGGCCGCCCAGTGGCTCAGCACCCGCCGCTGGCTCGACGAGAACCCCGACGACGAGCTGTGGCAGGAGATGCGCGACGAGCTCGACACCGCGCCGGTCGCGCACGTCCGGTACGCGCGGGAGTACCTGGGGTGGGGTGTCTTCGCCCTCATCCAGCGATGAGGGCACCGGGCTACCCGCGCGTCAGTGGTCGGCCGGGACCGGCGCCCGTCCATCCGCCAGCTCGCGGGCCGCGACGGCCACGGCGACGTGGGCGCGGGCGCGTCCGACCAGGTCGCGGGTGCCGCCGCCGGCCTCGACATTGATCTCGACCAGGTACGCCGCCGAGCGGGTGGCCCCCTCGGCCAGGAGCAGCGCCGTCGCGGCGTCTCCTCGGAGCGCCGGGCGCCCGGTCAGGAAGACCTCCGCGGCCCGCTGCGCGATCGCGGCCGCGGTGCCCGCGATCTCGAGCGGCACCTCGGTCGCCCGGGTCAGGGCCTCGGTCACCGACTCCCCCGTACGACGGGCCGCGACCACGGCGGAGTAGGCGACGGCGTCCTCGTCGGCGAGGGCGGCGGCCCGCTGCCCCAGCGCCTCCACGCCCTGGGGGTCCTCGGGCCCGGCCATCGCGACCAGGCCGGCCGCCAGTGACGCGGTGACCGCCGCCACGGCGCCACCGCCTGGCGCGGGCGTCTGCTGGCTGACGAGGTCGATGAAGTCTCCGATCCGGTGGTCGACGTACTTCATGGGGTGCTCGCTCTCCTGGTTGGTCCGGGTTCTCGCAAGCCGTCGACGTCGATGCCGTGCTCCGAGCCGGCCTCGATCAGTGCGTCGAAAAGGTACTGGCCCGACGATCGCTCGCAGTGCAGGAGGTACGACGGGATGCCGGTCAGGTCGTCGCGGACGACGTGCCTGCCGACGTTGCCGGACGGTGCGGTGACAGCGATCTCCATGCCCACCACCGTAGATCGAGTTGTCGTCACCCTCGCTTCCGAAGTCGGAGGTCGCTCCCATCGAAGCGACCGACCGCGGACAGGTCGTCGGCTACTGTGCGACCCCGTCCGGCCGGTCCGGAGACAGGATCCGGTTCAGTCCCGGGGCCGCGCAGGTCGACTAGACTGGTAGATGCGCTTTTTTCGCTGCGAGGAATGGGGGAGTCCGTGTGAATGGGTTGCCGTTTCGTGACTATCTGTCCGAGTACTCCGACGACCTGATCTTTCGCACACAACAACACCTGCTCCTGTCGCTCTACTGCGTGGCCCTCGCCGCCGCCGTCGGCCTGACGCTCGCGCTGCTCACCTACAACCGCAGCTGGTGGGCCAACCTCAACATCGGCATCGTCGCGATCCTCTTCACCGTCCCCTCCGTCGCGCTCTTCGGCTTCCTCATCTCGGTCATGGGACAGCCCTTGCTCACCATCATCATCGCGGTCTCGATGTACTCGCTGCTGCCGATCGTGCGCAACGCGGTGGTGGGCCTGCAGACCGCCGACCCGAACGTCATCGACGCAGCCAAGGGCATGGGGGTGGGCCGGTTCCGCATGATGTGGCAGATCCGCCTCCCGATCGCCTGGCCGATCATCCTGGCGGGTCTGCGCGTCAGCACCCAGCTCGCCGTCGGCCTGGTGGCCATCGCAGCCTTCGTCGGTGACTACGGCCTCGGCGAGTACGGCTACCACGCCCTCGACAACCTGGGGTCGGTCAACACCAAGAACGAGGCGATCGTCTGCGTGCTGTTCGTCGCACTGGTGGCCCTCTTCTTCGACGCCTGCTTCGTCCTGGTCCGCCGCTTCACGACCCCGAGAGGTACCCGCCGTGCCTGAGCCCCGCAACGACGTGCCGAGCGCCACCATCGAGAACACCCACGGCGTCCCGATCGTGCTGAGCCACCTGACCAAGCGCTACGCCGGCAGCCGCAGGGCCGCGGTCGACGACGTCAACCTCGAGATCCCCCAGGGAGAGATCGTCGTCCTGGTCGGACCGTCCGGCTGTGGCAAGACCACCACGATGCGGATGATCAACCGGATGATCAAGCCGACCGACGGCAAGGTCGAGATCGACGGCGAGGACGTCGCCTCGCTCGACGACACCACGCTGCGGCGCCGGATCGGCTACGTCATCCAGCAGATCGGTCTGATCCCGCACCTCACGATCGCCAACAACGTCGGCCTGGTGCCGCGGCTGCTCAGCTGGGAGCGCGAGCGGGTCCGGCAGCGGATCGACGAGATGCTGACCGTGGTCGGCCTCGACCCCGACGAGTACCGCAACCGCTACCCGCGCGAGCTCTCGGGCGGCCAGCAGCAGCGGGTCGGCGTTGCCCGGGCGCTGGCGGCCGACCCGCCGATCATGCTGATGGACGAGCCGTTCGGAGCGGTCGACCCGATCACCCGGTCGCGCCTGCAGAACGAGTTCCTGGACCTGCAGAAGACGCTGGGCAAGACGATCGTGTTCGTCACTCACGACTTCGACGAGGCCCTCAAGCTCGGGGACCGGATCGCGGTGCTGCGCGAGGGCTCACAGATCGCGCAGTACGACACCCCCGAGAACATCCTGGCCGCGCCCGCCGACGACTTCGTGGCCGGCTTCATCGGCGAAGGCGCGGCGCTCAAGCGGCTGCACTTCGAGGACGTCGGCTCGCTCCCGCTGCACGACGCCGTCGACGCCGACCGCACCGACGGAGTGGCGGTGCGCTCGACCGACACCCTCCACCTCGCGCTCGACCTCATGGTGGGCAAGGGCCTGACCTCGTTGCCCGTCGTCGACGACGGCACGTCGCGAGGCGTGCTCCGCCTCGACGACGTCCTCGGCCGGGCCGAGAGAGGCCGCGGGCAGGCCCTGGGCGCAGCGACGAAGGACGCGACGACGTGAGCGACACCGCCCAGGGCGAGTTCGCCACCAGCGACCCCCCGGCCGTCGACGAGATCACCCTGCAACCCCGGCCGCGTGCCGGGCGCCGGGTCCTGGCCCCGATCGACCTGATCACGCCGGCGGCGGTGATCGTCGTCCTGACCGCGCTCTACGCCTATGTCTACTCGAGGGACCTCGGCACGACCTCCGACAACATCCTCGATCCGCCGGGCCTGGTCGAGGACACCGTCAACCACGTGGTCCTCGCGTTCACCATCGCCCTGCTGGTCATCGTCATCGCCGTGCCGCTCGGGGTGATGATCACCCGTCCGCGCACCCAGGTGCTCGCCCCCGTGGTGCTGGCGGTCGCCAACGTCGGGCAGGCCGCGCCGAGCCTCGGACTCCTGGCGCTGGTCGGCATCTACGCCATCGGGTTCTGGGCGGTGGTGCTCATCCTGACCGCCTACGCGGTCCTGTCGGTGCTGCGCAACACGGTCGCCGGGCTGCAGGCCGTCGACCCGGGCGTCCTCGACGCGGCCAAGGGCATGGGCATCTCGCCGCTGGCCGTGCTCCTGCGGGTCGAGCTGCCACTGGCGGTGCCGGTGATCGCGGCCGGCGCGCGGACCGCGCTGATCCTCGCCGTCGCCACCGTTCCTCTGGGCCAGGCCCTCAACGCCGGCGGCCTCGGGCAGGCCCTGTTCGGCTCGATCAAGACCAACCGACCCCTGACCACGGCCACGATCGCGATCACCATCGCGGCGCTCGCCCTCACCCTCGACTGGGTGGCGGCCGTGGCGCAGCGGGCCGCGACCCCGCGGGGCATCCGATGACCTCCAACAGCGCCTCCGCACGATCCACCAGGAAGAACGAAGGGTGCACCAGATGATGAAGTTGAGCACAGGGCGACGACTCACCACCGCGGTCGTGGCCGCCGCGGTCGTGGCCATGACCGCGGGCTGCGGACTCAGCGAGGATGACTCGGTCGCCGGGAACGACGACAACGACCAGGCGGCGGGCTCCGTCGACGCCACCGCGCTCGAGGGTGTCGACATCACCGTGGGATCCAAGGAGTTCGACGAGCAGCTGATCCTCGGTCAGCTCACGGTGCAGATCCTGGGCCTGGCCGGGGCCAACGTCACCGACGACACCAACACCAAGGGCAGCACGCAGGTCCGCGAGAAGCTGCTGCGCGGCGACAACGACGTCTACTGGGACTACACCGGCACCGGGTGGATCAACTACCTCGGCAACGAGAAGCCGATCACCGACCCCCAGGAGCAGTACGACGCCGTTGCGGCGCAGGACCTGGAGGAGAACGACCTGTTGTGGGGTCCGCTCGCGCCGTTCAACAACACCTACGCGTTCGCGGTGACCGACGAGTTCGCCGAGGAGAACAGCATCGCCACGCACTCCGACATGGCGGCCTACATCAGCGAGAACCCCGACGCCACCGTGTGCATCGAGTCCGAGTTCGCCGCCCGGCCGGACGGATACCCGGGCTTCAAGGAGGCCTACGGCATCAGCGGCGGTGAGGAGAAGAGCCTCGGCACCGGCGTCGTCTACACCCAGACCGACAAGGGCGCGTGCGACTTCGGCGAGGTCTTCACGACCGACGGCCGGATCGGCGCGCTCGGCCTCACGGTTCTCGAGGACGACCAGGCCTTCTTCCCGCTCTACAACGGCGTCCCGATCGCCCAGAACGCCTTCGCCGAGGAGCACCCCGAGCTGATGGAGGTGCTCACACCGCTGGCCGAGGCGCTCACCACCGAGGTCATGCAGGAGCTCAACACGCAGGTCTCCGCCGAGGGCCTGTCGCCGGAGAGTGTGGCCGAGGACTTCCTCAAGGAGGCGGGCTTCGCCCAGTAGGGCGACCACCTCGCACGACCGATCGAAGGCGATGCTCCCGGCTCCGGGAGCGTCGCCTTCGACGTGTCAGCGGTCAAATACTGCGCCACGTCAGGACGGTCCTCATCCCTAGGGGTGACCTTGGTCGCCGGCCTTCATGATGGGGTCAGTGGTCCGGCTTTCGGGGTTTAGAGGAGCGTGCCGAGACTGTGTGGGACTTCATCGACGAGCGCAAGGGCTACATCGCGTTCAACGCCTACCAACACGCCAGCCTCGTCGTCCAAGCGGTCCTGATCGCGACGGTCATCGCCGTGCTGCTCGCCGTCGTGGTCGTGCGCGTGCCGGCCCTGGCTGGCGCGGCCAACATGATCAGCGCGATCGGACTCACCATCCCGTCGTTCGCCCTGATCGGCCTGCTGCTGCCGCTGACCTCGATCGGTGTGCTCACCGGGTTCCTGGCCGTCACCTTCTACGCCGTCCTCCCGATCCTGCGCAACGCCGTGGTGGGGCTCCAGCAGGTCGACCCCGTCCTGCTCGAGTCGTCGCGCGGCATGGGCATGAGTGAGCTGGCATCCCTGTGGCGGGTGCGGCTGCCCCTGGCCTGGCCGGTGATCCTGGCCGGTGTCAGGACGTCGACGCAGATGTCGATGGGCGTCGCGGCCATCGCCTCCTACGTCAAGGGTCCGGGTCTCGGCGAGTACATCTTCCAGGGCCTCGCTCGCATCGGTGGGGCCAACGCCGTCAACTACGCCGTGGTGGGCACCGTGGGCATCGTCATCATCGCCCTCATCGCCGATGGGCTCCTGCTCCTGCTGGGCCGGGCCTCGATCTCGAAGGGAATTCGTGTCTGACATGACCGCCGACCTCACCAAGGAGCCCGTGTCCGACGATCCCGGCAACGCCATCAGCGGCGCCGAGATCGTGCTCGACGACGTCGTGAAGAAGTACCCCGGACAGCACGTCGCCGCGGTCGAGTCGCTCTCGCTCACCATCCCCGCCGGCGAGATCGTGATGTTCATCGGGCCCTCGGGGTGTGGCAAGACGACGTCGCTGAAGATGATCAACCGGCTGATCGAGCCGACGTCGGGCACGATCCGCATCGGTGGTGACGACATCCAGGGGCAGAGCGACAACGAGCTGCGCCGCCGGATCGGCTACGTCATCCAGGGCGGCAGCCTCTTCCCCCACATGACCGTGGCCAAGAACATCGCCATCGTGCCGAAGATGCTCGGCTGGGACCGCGACCGCATCGAGCAGCGGATCGTCGACCTCCTCGACCTGGTCAGCCTCGACCCGGCGAAGTACCGCGACCGCTACCCACGCGAGCTCTCCGGTGGCCAGCAGCAACGGGTGGGGGTGGCGCGTGGCCTGGCCGCCGACCCGCCGGTGATCCTGATGGACGAGCCCTTCGGCGCCGTCGACCCGATCACCCGGCAGCGGCTGCAGGACGAGCTGCTCAGCATCCAGCGCGAGCTGCACAAGACCATCGTCTGCGTCACCCACGACATCGACGAGGCGATCAAGCTCGGCGACCGGATCCTGATCCTCCAGGAGGGCGCCCAGGTCGCTCAGTACGACACGCCCGACGTCATCCTCGGCGCCCCGGCCAACGAGTTCGTCGAGGACTTCGTCGGCTCGGGCTCCTCGCTCAAGCAGCTGAGCCTGGCCCGGATCTCCGACGTCGAGCTCCGCAGGCCCACCACGGCGACCGTCGGCGAGACGGTGACCGAGGTGAGGCGTCGGGCCGAGGCCAGCGGCGACCGCTCGGTGATCGTGCTGGCCGCCAACGGCCGGCCACTGGGCTGGCCGTGGCTGCGCCAGCTCAAGGGCGACACCGTGGTCGAGCCGACCGAGGACCTGGTCAACCTCGACCACCGGGCCACGCTCAACGACGCCCTCGACACGATGCTCAGCTCGAGCCACGGCGGCGCCGTGGTCACCGGCGACCGCGACCAGTACCTCGGCGTCGTCGACTTCAACGCCGTCACCGACCACATCCGCAGCATCGAGGAGCAGGCTCGTGGCTGACCTCGCCACGCAACCAGCCCCGGCAGACCCCGAGGAGGCCTCGGCGGCGAAGCGGTCGACCGGGGTGCTCAGCCGCCTCGATCGCAGCACGGTGCTGATGCTCCTGGTTCCGCCGATCATGGTGCTGGTGGTCTTCGCCGGCTACGTGTGGTGGCGCCAGACCGCCGACCTCGACGGCGTCGAGATCGAGCAGCTGGCCTGGCCCACCACGTGGCGCCAGATCTGGGCCCACGTGCGGCTCACCCTCACCGCGTCGGCGCTGGTCGTGGCCATCGCGGTCCCCCTCGGCGTGCTGCTGACGCGCGGCCGCGCCCGGCGGCTCTCCCCGTTGATCGTCGGCATCGCCAACATCGGCCAGGCCGCGCCGTCGATCGGCATGATCGTGCTGCTGGCCATCTGGGTCGGCTTCGGCTTCTGGACGGCGATCCTCGCCCTGACCCTGTACGGCGTCCTGCCGGTGCTGCGCAACACGATCACGGGCCTGCAGGGCGTCGACCCCACCCTGGTCGAGGCCGGGCGCGGTCTCGGCATGTCGGGTCCCGCGGTGCTGCTGCGCGTCGAGCTGCCGCTCGCGCTACCGGTGATCATGTCCGGCGTCCGGACCGCACTGGTGCTGGTGGTCGGAACGGCGACCCTCGCGACGTTCATCAACGGCGGCGGGCTCGGGGCCATCATCGACTCCGGCATCACGCTCTATCGCTTCCGTGTCATGGTTGCGGGCGCCGTCCTCGTGGCGCTGCTCGCCCTGCTCGTCGAGTGGGTCGGACGCCTGCTCGAGGTGCTGACCCGCCCGAAGGGAATCTGAGATGTCCCGGATCCGCGTTCTCCTGGCTGCCCTGCTGTGCCTCGCCGTCGCCGGCTGCGGGCTGCGCACGGCCGGTGGAGACGTCCCGGACGCGAAGCTCGCCGGCCCGGTCGCCGAGGCCGACGACGGCTCACTCGACGGCGTCGAGCTCGCGGTCGGCTCGAAGAACTTCAACGAGAACGTCCTGCTCGGCAAGATGACGCTGATCGTGCTGCAGGCCGCCGGCGCCGAGGTCACCGACCTCACCAACATCCCCGGTAGCGCTGCGGCCCGCCAGGCACACCTCCAGGGCGACATCGACCTGATGTGGGAGTACACCGGCACCGGCTGGCTCCAGTACCTCCAACGTCCGAAGGCCATCCCGGGCAAGGAGGAGCAGTACGAGGCGGTCAGGGACGCCGACCTCGAGGAGAACGGCCTCGCCTGGCTGCCTCCGGCGCCGATGAACAACACCTATGCGTTCGCCATCACCCAGGAGTCCGCCGAGAAGTACGGCATCACCAAGCTCTCGGAGATCAACAAGGTGCCGGTCGACGACCGCACGTTCTGCATCGAGGGTGAGTTCCGCAACCGCTCCGACGGGCTCCCGGGGATGCTCAAGACCTACAAGCTGGACGTCCCCGACGGCAACCTGCAGACCTACCAGACCGGCGCCATCTACGAGGCGACGTCGTCGGGTGAGTGCGTCTTCGGCGAGGTCTTCACCACCGACGGGCGGATCGTCGCCCTCGACCTGCAGCTGCTCGAGGACGACAAGAAGTACTTCCCCAACTACAACGTCGCCCTGGTCCTGCGCGACTCGGTGTACAAGGCACACCCCGAGATCGAAGAGCTGATGACCCCGATCACCGAGAAGCTCACCGACAAGGTGCTGACCGGCCTCAACGCCCAGATCGACGTCGAGGGCAAGGAGGCCACGGAGGTGGCGCTCGACTGGCTGAGGTCGGAGGGTTTCGTCTCCTGACCACGGCGGACCCGGGTGGCGACGGGTCCGGGTCGGCCGTGCCTGAGACGTGTCGATGCTGCGTGCAACCCGGTGCTGCGCCCGTGCGTACACCTTGCAGAAGATCGCCGGGTCATCGCCACGTCAGGAGTCCTCCATGCGCAAGCTCACCAACCGCCTCCTCGTTCCGACCGTCGCCCTGTTGTGCGGGGTCGCGTCACTCTCGCCCCCCGCCACGTCGGCGGCCGCCGACCCTGACCCCGCCCGGACACCACCCAGTGAACCGAGCGCGCAGTCCCGTCCCGCCGAGAGGTGGGTCTCGATCGCCAACCCGAAGTTCCGCAACCTCAAGGCCCGCTTCTGGGTGGGCACGAGGGGCGGCAAGGAGAAGTTCGAGGCCAGCACCCACGAGGTGGCCGCACGGGTCTATCAGCTCGACGAGGCCGAGTCCAAGTGGGACTACTACGGGATCCGGATCACCACCAGGCTGGCGAGCGCCCGCGAGAACGGCGGTGGCGGCGAGTGGATGGAGTTCTCTGCCTGGACACCCAAGAGCACGAAGGACACCTCCTACACCCGGGCACACAGCGGCAAGAGGTCCTCGTGCCTCGACCTGAGCGTGTCGCTCAACGGATCGCTCGGGCCGTTCGGCGCGAGCCTGAGCAAGGCGTTCCCGGTGTTCTGCAGTGCCTCCGCGAAGGCCTCACTCACCACGGACTACCGCGGTGGTCGGTGGCGCCTGACCCGTCCGGACCTTGCTCGCAGCGCCGCCTTCCACAAGGTCATCATGGTGAGGAAGGGGGCCACCGCGCCGTTCACGGTCAAGCTGCGGGCCCCCTGCCACTACTACGACTACCACGGCGGCATCTTCCTGGGGAGCTGCGACCAGCACTTCGTCATGAAGTACGAGCGCAAGCGCATCTGAGGCGTTCAGGCCCCGCGCGTGTCGCTCAGGCGAGCGCGAGGTAGGCGAGCAGGTCCTGCCTGGTCAGGACGCCGACCGGCTTGCCGTCCTCGTGCACGAGGACGCCGTCGGCCGACTCGAGCAGCGCGACCGCGGCGCGGGCGTCCTCGGTCGAGCCGATGCTCGGCAGCGGCGGCGACATGTGCTCCTCGACGGAGTCGGTGAGCCGGGCGGTGCCCGCGAAGAGCGCGTCGAGCAGGCCACGGTCGGAGACGGCGCCAGCGACCTCGGCGGCCACGATCGGCGGCTCGGCGCGCACGACGGGCATCTGCGAGACGCCGTACTCCTGCAGGATCGCGATGGCCTCGGCGACGGTCTCGCTCGGGTGGGTGTGCACCAGGTCGGGCAGCTGCCCGGACTTGCCGCGCAGCACCTCCCCCACCGTGCGCACGGCGGCGGGGGCGCCGGAGGCGAAGCCGTACTGGCCGAGCCACTCGTCGTTGAACACCTTGGTCAGGTAGCCGCGGCCCGAGTCGGGCAGCAGGACGACGATCACGGCGTCGCGGCCTTCGGGGGTGCCGGCCAGCTCGTGCGCCAGCTGCTTCGCGGCGTACGCCGCCATGCCCGACGAGCCGCCGACCAGCAGCGCCTCCTCGCGGGCGAGCCGGCGGGTGAAGGCGAACGAGTCGGCGTCGGACACCTCGATCACGCGGTCCGCGACCGTGCGGTCGTAGGTCTCGGGCCAGAAGTCCTCGCCGACGCCTTCGACGAGGTAGGGCCGGCCGGTGCCGCCGGAGTAGACCGAGCCGGCCGGGTCGGCGCCGACGACCTGCACGGCTGGGTTCTGGTCCTTGAGGTAGCGACCGACGCCGCTGATCGTGCCGCCGGTGCCCATGCCGGTGACGAAGTGGGTGATCCGCCCCTCGGTCTGGGCCCAGATCTCGGGGCCGGTCTCCTCGTAGTGCGAGCGGGGGTTGTGCGGGTTGGAGTACTGGTCGGGCTTCCAGGCGCCGGGCTGCGAGGAGAGCCGGTCGGAGACGTTGTAGTAGGAGTCGGGGTGCTCCGGCGCGACGGCCGTCGGGCAGACGACCACCTCGGCGCCGTACGCCTTGAGCACGTTGCGCTTGTCCTCGCTGACCTTGTCGGGGCACACGAACACGCACTTGTAGCCCTTGGCCTGCGCGACCATCGCCAGCCCGACGCCGGTGTTTCCCGACGTCGGCTCGACGATGGTGCCGCCCGGTTGCAGCTCGCCGGAGGCCTCGGCGGCCTCGATCATCCGGGTGGCGATGCGGTCCTTCACCGACCCCCCGGGGTTGAGGTACTCGATCTTCGCGAGCACCAGCGGGCCACCGTCAGCACCGTCACCCTCCGGAAGGTCGAGCGTCCGCGAGAGACGCAGGAGGGGGGTGTTGCCGATCAGGTCGAGGAGTGAGTTCACGTACTGCACCCCCACAAGGTAGGCGGAAAGCACCCGGTTCGTAGAGTTGGCACCATGGGGAAGGCAGGAGCGGCGCGCAAACTGGCAGCCGCCGCGGCGTACGGCGGCGGCGGTCTGTCGCTGCTCGGCGCCGGTCTGTACGGCGTCCTCACCGCCGAGGCCAAGCTCGCCCGCCGCACGATCGGCGAGGCCTCGTCCGACCCGCTGCCCGACGCCTCCGGCTGGTACGGCCGCGGCCGGCCCGGTCCGGCGGTCAAGATCGCGCTGTTCGGCGACTCCAGCGCCGCCGGGTACGGCGTCGACCGGGTCGAGGAGACGCCGGGTGCGCTGCTCGCCAGCGGCGTGGCCGAGCAGGGCGACCGGCGGGTCTACCTGCGCGAGTTCTGCAGGGTCGGCGCCGTCTCGGCCGACCTCGCCGGGCAGATCGACCGGGCACTGCCCATCGAGCCGCACCTGGCGATGATCCTGGTCGGCGCCAACGACGTCACCCACGTGACGATGCCGTCGCAGTCGGTGGCGCACCTCTCGGAGGGGGTACGCCGCCTGCGCGAGGCGGGCGTCGAGGTCGTCGTCGGCACCTGCCCCGACCTCGGCACCATCAAGCCGATCGCGCCGCCCCTCAAGCAGGTCGCGCGCGCGTGGTCGCGCCGGCTCGCCGCCGCCCAGACGATCGCGGTCATCAAGGAGGGCGGTCGGACGGTGTCGCTCGGCTCGATCCTCGGCCCGGAGTTCGCCGCGGCCCCGGCCCTGCTGTTCGGCCCCGACCAGTTCCACCCCTCCGCCGAGGGCTACCGCGCCCTGGTGCGGCTGCTGCTGCCGTCGGTGCTGGTCGCCGCCGGCCTCGGCCCCGACACCGAGGTGCGCCCCGAGACCCAGCGCGGTGAGGGCGTGCTGCCCGTCGCGCGCGCCGCCATCCAGGCCGTCAACGAGCCCGGCACCGAGCTCGACGGCACCGAGGTGGGAGGCAGCAAGACCGGCGTCCGCGGTCTCTGGGTCGAGCTGCGCCACCGCCGTCGTCGTCCGCAGACAGAGGCCGAGGCTCCCGCGACCACCGAGCACGCCGACTCCGGCGCCGGCTGAGGGTAGGGAAAACCCCACCCCTGCTGGGGTTCTGGGCCCATCGTGCGCGGGCCCGCCAGTTCCTAGCGTCGAGACATCACCCGACGACAGGAGATGTCATGTCCCCCAGCACCACCCCGGCCCTGGCCACCAGCGGCCTGGTCCGCACCTACGGCGAGGGAGCCGGCGCCGTCCGCGCCCTCGACGGGGTCACCCTCGAGATCCCCAGCGGCGCGTTCGTCGCCGTGATGGGCCCCTCCGGGTCCGGCAAGTCCACGCTCCTCGCCTGCGCCACCGGCCTGGAGACCCCCGACGAGGGCAGCGTCGTCATCGACGGCCACGACATCGCCGGCTGGGACGAGCAGCGGCGCACCCGGCTGCGGCGAGAGCGGATCGGCTTCGTCTTCCAGGGCTTCCACCTGATGCCGTACCTGACCGCCGAGCAGAACGTCGCGCTCCCCCTGCGCCTGGCCGGACGTCGCGTCGACAAGGCCCGGGTGCGCCACCTGCTCGACCGGGTCGGTCTCGACGACCGCCGGCGGCACCTGCCGAGCGCCCTGTCGGGCGGGCAGCAGCAACGCGTCGCGATCGCCCGCGCCCTGGTCGCCGAGCCCGCCGTCGTCGTCGCAGACGAACCGACCGGCGCCCTCGACTCCACGACCGCCCACGGCGTCCTCGACCTGCTGCGCAGCAGCGTCGACGCCCTGGGCCAGACCGTCGTCATGGTCACCCACGACCCGGTCGCCGCGGCGTACGCCGACGAGGTCGTGTTCCTCGTCGACGGCCGGGTCGCGGGCCGGATGACGGGACCCACCGCCGACGCCGTGGCCGGCCAGCTGGCCCACCTCGACGAGCTCGTGGCGTCCGTGGGAGGTGCCCGATGAGCACCCTCGCCTGGCGCTCGCTGCGCCACCGCCGGACGGCGTTCACCGCCACGTTCCTCGCCGTGCTCCTGGGCACGGCCCTCACCGGCTCGTTCGCGACCCTGATCGCCACCGCCGGCGGGCCGGTCTCCGACGTCGACGCCGAGACGCTGGTGATCATGGGCGCGGTCGTGGGCGGCTGGGGCGCGCTGATCGTGCTCTTCTCCGTCGCCTCGACGGTCGGCATCACCGTGCGCCAGCGCGCGGCCGAGATCGGGCTGCTGCGCACCGTCGGCGCGACACCTCGTCAGGCCCGCCGGATGATCCGCACCGAGGTCCTCCTCGTGGGCCTGGTCGCCGCCGCCGGTGGGGCCGCCATCGCGGTGCCCGGGGGCAAGGCCCTGCTCGAGCTCGTCAAGGGCGGCCTGGTCGACGAGTCGGTCGCCTACGACGCCGGGCTGGCGCCCGTCGCCGCCGCGACCGGGGTGCTCGTCGTCAGCATGATCGCGGCCGGCATCGCCGGGCGCCGCGCCACCCGTGGCCCAGCCACCCTGGTGATCGCCGAGGCGAACGCCGAGAGCGGCCGGATGCGCTGGTACCGCGTGACCGCGGCCCTGCTCATCCTCGCCTACGGACTGGGCACCGCGGTCGTGACCATCGCGATCACCGCCGACAGCGACGACCCGTACGCCGCGATGATGACCAGCGGCTCGTCGTCGATCCTGGTCGGGCTGGGTCTGGCACTGCTGGCGCCGGCCCTGCTGCGGTGGGGCGCGGTGCTGCTCCGGCCGGTGCTGGGGCGCGGGGCGGTCGGCCACCTGGCGGCGTACAACACGAGCCGGCGCGCCCACCTGCTGGCCGGCGTGCTCGGCCCGGTGGTGGTGCTCGCCGCCGCCGCGATCGGCATCGTGATGCTGGTCGGGATCGACGGTCGCACCCTGGACGAGTCCGCCCTGCCCGAGGGCGAGTCCGAGACGATCACCCTGCTCAACAACGTCGTGGTCGGCATGATCTGCCTGTTCGCGGCGATCATGGTGGTCAACGCCATCGTCGCCGTCGTCTCCGACCGGCGCCGCGAGCTCGACCGGCTGCGACTGCTCGGCGCGACGCCGGGTCAGGTGCGCGGCTCGGTCGTGGCGGAGGCCGCCGTCGTGGCGGTCGTCGGCGTCGTCCTGGGCGGGCTGGCCTCCCTGGTCACGGTGGTCCCGTTCGCGATCGCCCGCGACGAGGGCGTCGTCCCCGACGGGCAGCTGTGGCTGCCGCCCCTGATCCTGGCCGGCACCGCCGCTCTCACCCTGGTCGCCGCCCGCGGCGTCGTCGGGAGGATCACGCGTCAGGAGGCGCTGCGATGACAGACTCCGTGTCCATGGCCACCACGGACCTGCTGGCGCCGATCGAGGACCTCGCGCCGCTGACGCCGGTGACGCGCGAGTCCGTGCTCGAGCGGGCCCGCCTGACGCTGGTCTCGGCCGGCCTCGGCCTGCTCGGCATCCCGGTGGCGCTGGTGCTGGCGATCTTCTCGGTCCTGGCGGTGCCCCTGGCCCTCACCGTGGTCGGGATCGCGGTCGCCCTGGCGGTCGTCCCGGCCACCGCGTTCCTGGCAGCCATCCACCGCGAGGTCGCCGGAGCACTCCTGGGCGAGGAGGTGGCGGCGGGGTACGCCGCCACCTCGGCCCGCCCGCTGGCGCGGCCCTTCGTCTGGCTGCGCGACCCGGCGCGCTGGCGCGACGTGGGCTTCCTGTGGTTCTCGGCCACCGGCGGCTTCGTGCTCTCGATGCTGCCGGTGCTGCTGCTCGTGTCGCCCGTCGTCCACGTGCTGGGGCTGCTGCTCGACGGCGGGCTCGGCTGGTGGCTGCTGGTGCTGCTCGACGGGCCGATGCTGGGCGTCTGGTGGCTGATCACGCCGCTGCTGGTGCGCGCGCGGCTGATGGCCGACCGCAACATCCTCGGGCACGGACGGGTCGGACAGCTCGAGCGCCGCGTCGAGGAGGTGACCGCCACCCGGGCCGAGACGCTCGACCACGGCGCCGCCGAGGTGCGGCGGATCGAGCGCGACCTGCACGACGGCGCCCAGGCGCGGATGACGGCGGTCGGCATGAACGTCGGCCTGGCCGAGAAGCTGATCGCCACCGACCCCGACGCCGCGACGGCGATGCTGCGCGACGCCCGCGAGACGACGCTGGCCGCCCTGGCCGACCTGCGCGCCGTCATCCGCGGCATCCACCCGCCGACGCTGGCCGACCTCGGGCTCGGAGGCGGCATCGAGGCGCTCGCCGGGTCGATCCCGGTGCCGGTCACCGTGATCGTCGACCTCGACGGCGACCCGCCGGCGCCGGTCGAGTCGGCCGTCTACTTCGCCGTCGCCGAGTGCCTGGCCAACGTGGTCAAGCACGCCGACGCCGTCCGCGTCTGGGTGTCGCTGCGCCACGACGGCACCCGCCTGCTGGCCGAGGTCGGCGACGACGGTCGCGGCGGCGCGACCGACACTCAGGACGCCGGGTCGGGGCTCGCAGGCCTGCATCGTCGGCTGGCGGCCTTCGATGGGACGATGAGGCTGAGCAGCCCTCCCGGAGGGCCGACCGTCGTGATCATGGAGGTGCCGTGCGCGTTGTCCTCGCCGAGGACCAGGCCCTCCTCCGAGCGGGACTGACCCGCATCCTCGACGACCACGGCTTCGAGGTCACCGCGGTCGACAACGGTCCCTCGCTCGACCTGGCGCTGACCGACCCCGCGGTCGAGGCCGCTGTGGTCGACGTCCGGCTGCCTCCGACGTTCACCCACGAGGGCTTGGTCGCCGCGACCGCCGCCCGCGCCCGCCGGCCCGGCTTCCCGGTGCTGGTGCTGAGCCAGTTCGTGGAGGCCCACTACGCCCGGCAGCTGCTCGCCAGCGGCGACGGGGCGGTGGGCTACCTGCTCAAGGACCGCGTCGCCGACATCGACGGGTTCGTCGACGCCGTCCGCCGCGTGGCCGGCGGCGGCACCGTGCTCGACCCCGAGGTGGTCGCCGGCCTGGTCAGTGGCTCGCAGCGGGTGCAGCCCCTGGAGCGCCTCTCCGAGCGCGAGCGGGAGGTCCTGACCCTGATGGCCGAGGGCCGCTCGAACGCCGCGATCGCGGCGCGGATGTACGTCGGCGAGAAGGCCGTCGGCAAGCACACCAACAGCATCTTCACCAAGCTCGACCTGCCGCAGGCCCCCGACGACAACCGGCGGGTGCTGGCGGTGCTCACCTGGCTGGACGGGCAGTAGGACTCCCGGGCACGACGAAGGCCCCGGACCGGGGTCCGGGGCCTTGCGTCAGTGGTTGCCGTCGATCAGTCGGAGTTGAGGATCGCGAGCAGGCGGAGCAGGTTGGTGTAGATCCAGACCAGGCTCACGGTCAGCGCGAACGACGCGCGCCACGACTCGCGCTCGGGCAGCCCGTTGCGCGATGCCCTGCTCGACGAAGTCGAAGTCGAGGATCAGCATGAACACACCGAGCACCAGGCCGACGACGGCGGTGAGGATGCCGAGCGGCCGCGAAGCCGAACAGGCCGAGCTGCGAGTTGAACAGGCCCAGCACCAGCTCGACGAGGGCCAGCCCCACCATGCCGAACATGGCCGCGACCACGAAGGTGCGGAAGCGCTGGCCGACCTGGATGTTGAAGAACTTGTAGGCGGCCAGGGTGCCGGCGAAGGCGGCGAAGGTTCCGAGCACGGCCTGGACGACGAGGCCGTCACCGTAGATGCCGTCGATCAGCTTGCTGAACGCACCGACGAAGACTCCTTCGAGTACGGCGAAAGCGATGACCAGCGCCGGGCTGACGACCCGCTTGAACGAGTTGACCATCGACAGGGCGAAGGCGCCGAGCGAACCGATCATCAACGCCGCGATACAGCGGGCCGGGCGCGGCGCGTCGGGTCGATGTCGGGGGTGGCGAGCCAGGTGGCGAAGGCTGCCACGACCACGATGCCGAGGGTGATGGCGGACTTCTGCACCACCGAGTCGATGGTCATCACCCCACCGGACCGGTGGGGGCCTGGCGCGTGGCGTCGTAGCCGAGCGGGCCACCGGGCTGGCCGGTCGACCACTGCGAGGGCTGGCCGTAGCCGGCGTAGGTCTGGGTGGACTGCGGCTGCCCGCCCGCCCGGTTGAACTCCTCCGAGCGTCGGAACACCGGGTTGTTGCTCTGCATGGTCTCCTCCTTGGAGGCCTGGATGACCGTCGCTCTGACGGCCCACCGTGTGATGAAGCCAGTCTACGGCTCCACACCCAGTTCAACGCTCGGTCGGCCTCGCTTAGTTCCCCGGGCCGTCGACGCCGCGGGTGCGACTGGTCACGCCCGCCGGACGGCGCGCACGACCGTGTCGGTCACCGTGTACGAGGTGCCGTCGTGCACGTGCTCCCGGGTCGGGGTGGCGGCCGTCACGACGTCCCACCGGTCGGGGTCGAGGAGGGCGACGACGCTCTCGGGGGCGAACAGCAGGTGCGACAGCTCGCTGTTGCGCAAGCCCGTGTGGGAGTCGTCGGGGTGGTGGGCCAGGACGAAGAGGGTGCCACCGGGGGCGACCGCATCGGCGAGGGCGCGGTAGACGCGGTCGAACACGTCGGGCGGCACGTGCACGTAGGCCGCCGCCACGAGGTCGTTGCCGCCCGGCAACGGGTCACCGGCGAAGACGTCGGCGCGCAGCCACGACGTGCGCTCGGCCACGCCTGCCTCGACCGCGTGGGCGGCGGCCCGCTCCAGCGCGACGCCCGACACGTCGACGCCGGTCACGGTCCAGCCCTGCGCGGCCAGCCA
Source organism: uncultured Actinomycetota bacterium (assembly GCA_963825985.1). GTDB lineage: Bacteria > Actinomycetota > Actinomycetes > Propionibacteriales > Nocardioidaceae > Nocardioides. Next base: position 115,700 of record CAWGVK010000014.1, read on the forward strand.
GCCGGCGTCCGCGCCCTCGCCGCAGCCGACGTCGAGGGCGGTGCCGGGCGGCAGGCCGGCCACCTGCTCGACCAGACGCTGGTTGGGCCGGCCCGACCAGATCCGGGTGGAGGTGGCGTAGCGCTCGTCCCAGAACGCCTCGGTGAACATCTCGTGCACGTCGTTCGTCTCGCTCATGGGTACCACCTTGCCGCTTCAGGTCGACCTGAACGCAAGAGCCCCGCGGACCACGGGGTCCGCGGGGCTCTCGATGCAGCGCTGAATGTCTACTCAGACTGACAGCGTGAAGGTCTCCACCACCGGGACGTTGGTGGTGGGCAGGCAGAGCGCCCACACCTTGCGCGCTCGGGGGCCGCGGTTCGCCGACGTGCCCGCGAACTGCACGACCCACCCGTCCAGGCGGTTGGCCAGCGGGCTGTTGGTGCTCCAGTCCATCCGACCGGGGAACGACGACGACACCGGGGTGTTGTTGTCCAGGGGGGTGTCGTCCAGACCGAGGGTCTGGGCGCCGCCGGCGACGGCGGTGAAGTCCGACGAGGTCGCGCTGCACGCGACGGTGGCGGGGGCGCCCGAGTTGGTGTTGCCGACGTCGTAGAAGGCGACGGCGTAGAAGGCACCCTCGTAGCCGTCCTTGCCGTCCGCCCCGTCCGCGCCGTTCTGGCCGGCCGCACCCTGGGCACCCCGCTCACCCTCGAGGGACTGCTTGGCGGCGTCGCTGAGGTCGGCAGGCTTGAGCGTGCCGTTCATGACGTCCTTGCTGCGGATGGTCTCGTTGGCGATGTCCGCGGAGGTGATGCTGGCGGCGGCGAAGCCGGCGGTGCTGCCGAGGACGGCGATCACGGCGCCCCCCACGGCGACGGCGGTGAGGCGGCTGTTGAGGATGTTCTTGATCTGCATGAAGACTCCAGGTCCCGAAGCGATGTGGCCCGATCGGGCCATTGCGGGGGACCGTATGTGGCATACACAGGACTACGTGGTCGATTGGGAACAACCACCCGATCAGGCTCTGGACCTGGCCCGAAGTGACTACGACGACGGACCGATCGGCCCCTCGCCGCCCGGTCACTGGTGTGCCCCCGCTGGGACTCGAACCCAGACTGCGCCGCTTTTAAGGCGGCTTCCTCTGCCGGTTGGGATACGGGGGCTAGGGCGTGGCTCTCGATTGCTGGCGCCGCCTCGGATCGAGAGCCCTGCCCGAGAAATACGTCTCGCGAGCGTAGACGGCGTGGAGGGTCACGATCCGATCATCGCAGCGGCGCGGCCCAGGACGTCGTCGAGCATCGGTTCGGTGAGCCGGCCGGTGAACGTGTTCTGCTGGCTGGGGTGGTAGCTGCCGAGCAGCAGGACGTCGCCGTGCGGTGCGCCCAGCGTGGCCTCGGCGCCGTGGCCGAAGCGCGGCTTGGGCACGGGCACCGTCCAGCCGGCCCGGCGTGCCGCGCGCAGGGTGGCGTCCCAGCCGATCGAGCCGAGCGCCACCAGCACCCGGAGGGAAGGGGCCACCAGCCGCAGCTCGGCGTCGAGCCAGGGCGCGCAGCGTTCCTTCTCCTGCGTGGTCGGCTTGTTGTCGGGCGGGGCGCAGCGGACGGCGGCGAGCACCCGGGTGCCGTGCAGCTCGAGGCCGTCGTCGGCGCTGATGCTGGTGGGCTGGTTGGCCAGGCCCACCCGGTGCATCGAGGCGAAGAGCCAGTCGCCGGACCGGTCGCCGGTGAAGACCCGGCCGGTGCGGTTGGCGCCGTGCGCGGCCGGGGCCAGACCGACGACCAGGATGGCGGGGTCCGCGGCACCGAAGCCGGGCACCGGACGCCCCCAGTACTCCTGGTCGGCGAAGGCGGCCCGCTTCTCGCGCGCGACCTGCTCGCGCCAGCGCACCAGCCGCGGGCACTTGCGGCAGTCGACGATGCGGGCGTCGAGCGCCGCCAGGGTGGTCAGGCGAGCGACCATGCGATGCCGTCGAGGATGTCGGACTCCGAGACCACGAGTGACGCCGCGCCGGTGCGGGCCAGCACCCGCGCCAGGATCAGCGCTCCGGCGTCGATGACGTCGGCGCGGCCCGGGTGCATCCAGGGCAGCGCCAGGCGCTCGGCGACGGTCATCGCGACCAGCCGGTCGACGAGCGCGTGGACGTCGGCGACGGCCAGCTCGGACTGGTCGATCGCCGCGCGGTCGTACGCCGGCAGCCCGAGCACCCCGGCGGCGATCGTGGTGATCGTGCCGGCGACGCCGACCACCGTCGCGGCGGCGGCCGGGTCGACCGGGCAGGCGTCGAGGGCGGCGTCGATGTCGGCGACCACCGCGGCCACCTCGTCGGCGGTGGGCGGGTCGGTGGCGACGTGCCGCTCGTGGAGACGCACCGAGCCGATGTCCATCGAGTGAGCGGACGTGGGGGCGTCGGTGCCGAGGATCAGCTCGGTCGACCCGCCGCCGATGTCGACCACCAGCACCGGCGTCTCCGGTGCAGACACGCAGGTTGCGGACGGCGCCGTCGAACGCGAGCGCGGCCTCCTCGTCGCCCGACAACACCTCCGGGGCGACGCCCAGGCGCTCCACGACACCGGCGGCGAAGAGGGCGGCGTTCGCGGCGTCGCGGGTCGCCGAGGTGGCGCAGAACCGGAGCCGCGCGACCCCGTGGTCGGCCAGCAGCACGGCGTACTCGTCGACCGCGGCGAAGGTCCGCGCCAGCGCGTCGTCGGAGAGCCGGCCGGTGCGGTCGACACCCTGCCCGAGCCGCACCATCCGCGACTCGCGGACCAGCTCGCCCGCGGGCGAGGAGATCAGCAGCTTGATCGTGTTGGTGCCGCAGTCGATGGCGGCGGTCGGCTCACTCAACGCAGACACAGGGTCCTGCGGCCCACCAGTCGCCGAGGCGCTCCAGCACCTCGTCGCCCAGCGGGTTGACGCCGGGGCCGGCGGCCAGGGCGTGGCCGGCGAGCACGTGGAGGCACTTCACGCGGTCGGGCATGCCGCCGGCCGAGACGCCGTCGATCTCGGGCACGTCGCCGAGGGTGGCCCGGTAGGTCAGGTAGGCCTCGTGGGCGGCGCGGTACGCCGCAGCGAGCTCGGGGTCGTCGGCGAGCCGGGCCTGCATCTCCTTCATCAGCCCGGAGCCCTCGAGCGTCCCGATCTGGGACGCCGCGCGCGGGCAGGTGAGGTAGAAGGTCGTCGGGAACGGGGTCCCGTCGGGCAGCCGGGGCTCGGTGGTGACGACGTCGGGGTTGCCGCACGGGCAGCGGTGCCCGACGCCGTGGGTGGCCCGCGGCGGGCGGCCGAGCTGTGCGTGGATCGCCGCCTCGTCGGCCGGCTCGATCACTCGTCGGACTCCTCCGGAGCACCCTCCGGGTCGGTGATCTTGGTCCGCGGCGGCGGGTCGGTCTTGCGGGGCGGGTCGCCGGCCACGAGCACGGTGCTCCAGGCGTCGTCGTACCACGCCGGCGGCTCACCCTGGTCGATGCTGTCGGGGTCGCCGAGCGTGCCCTCGGCGTCGAGCGGCTCGCCGTCACGCACCACGACGAACGGCTTCTCGCCCGGCCGCACGAACCCCAGCCCACGCGCCTGCTGCTCGACGTACGCCGGGTCGTCGAGCCGTTTCTTCTCCCGCTCGAGCGCGTCGATCTCCTGCTCGCGCTCGGCGATGGTGGCCCGGACCTCCTCGAGGTCGGCGCGCTGGGTCAGGTAGGCCTGCAGCGAGGAGGCGTAGTAGACCACCAGGACCGCGACGATCAGCAGCAGGATGGCGGCGCGGCTGGTCAGCCGGGCCCGCGGCTGCGCCGCCGTCGTCGTGGTCGCGGGTGTCGCCCCCCGCGCCCGGTTGTCGCGGGCCCGGCCCGACGGCTGGCCCGACCCCGACCGCCCCGGGCCGCTGCGGCCCGCGGGTCGGTTGCCCCGCGTGGCGCGGCGCTTGTCGGACTGCCCAGGCATGAGAGTCATCCTCCCCCGAGCCGGGCCAGGATCAGCGCGCGAAACGCGGGAAGGCCCCAGCTCCGGCATACCGGGCGGCGTCGCCCAGCTCCTCCTCGATGCGCAGCAGCTGGTTGTACTTCGCGACCCGCTCGGACCGCGCCGGGGCACCGGTCTTGATCTGGCCGCAGTTGGTGGCCACCGCGAGGTCGGCGATCGTGGTGTCCTCGGTCTCGCCGGAGCGGTGGCTCATCATGCAGCGGAAGCCGTTGCGGTGGGCGAGGTCGACGGAGTCGAGGGTCTCGGTGAGCGAGCCGATCTGGTTGACCTTGACCAGCAGCGCGTTGGCGTTGCCGCCGGTGATGCCGCGCTGGAGCCGCTCGACGTTGGTGACGAAGAGGTCGTCGCCGACGATCTGGGTCTGCGAGCCGAGCTGGTCGGTCATGGTCTTCCAGCCGTCCCAGTCGTCCTCGTCGAGGGGGTCCTCGATGCTGACGATCGGGTACGCCGCGCACAGCTCGGCGTAGTAGGCCGTCATGTCGGCCGCGGTCTTGGGCGCACCCTCGAAGGTGTAGGTGCCCCCCTCGCAGAACTCGGAGGCCGCGACGTCGAGGGCCAGCGCGAAGTCCTTGCCCAGCTGGTAGCCGGCCTTGTCGATCGCCTCGGCGATCAGGTCGAGCGCGGCCCGGTTGGACTCGAGGTCGGGGGCGAAGCCGCCCTCGTCGCCGACGCCGGTGGCCAGCTTGCGGCTCTTCAGGACGCCCTTGAGAGCGTGGTAGACCTCGGCACCGGTGCGCAGCGCCTCGCGGAACGTCGGCGCGCCGATCGGGGCGATCATGAACTCCTGCACGTCGACGTTGGTGTCGGCGTGGGCGCCACCGTTGAGGATGTTCATCATGGGCACCGGGAGCACGTGGGCGTTGGGGCCGCCGACGTACCGGTAGAGCGGCAGGCCCGACGAGTCGGCCGCGGCCCGGGCGACGGCGAGCGAGACGCCGAGGATGGCGTTGGCACCGAGGTCGGCCTTGTTGGGCGTGGCGTCGAGGTCGAGCATGGTCTGGTCGATCAGGCGCTGGTCGTCGACGGTCATCCGCTCGATGGCCGGGCCGATCTTGGTGATCACGGCGTCGATCGCCTTCTCGACGCCCTTGCCGAGGTAGCGGGGGCCGCCGTCGCGCAGCTCGACCGCCTCGAACGCGCCGGTGGAGGCGCCGCTGGGCACCGCGGCCCGGGCGAAGGACCCGTCGTCGAGGGCGACCTCGACCTCGACGGTGGGGTTGCCTCGCGAGTCGAGGATCTCGCGTGCGCCGACGGCTTCGATCGCTGCCACGTGGGTGCTCCTGGTGCTGGTGATGGGGCTGACGGACTCCAGTCAGCCTATTCCCCACACCTCCCGGCAAGCCGAGGGGTGGGTCAAGGGTTAACCCCCTTCCCGGCCGCCCTGCGCCTCCGCGACGGTGGTACCAGATGTCTAGACCACTCGCGCGAGGAGATCGTCCATGAAGCACAACCGTCGTCACCTGCAGGCCGTCGTGGCCGCCGCAGCCGTCGTCACGGCCGGCCTGGCCGGCAGCCTGACCAGCGCCGCCAACGGGGCACCCGCCCCGTCCGAGGCTCAGTCCGACAGCACCGTCAAGGAGAAGGAGGTGCCGACCTTCGCGGAGTTCAAGGCCGACACCTACCGCGACTCCGACGGCCAGTTCATCGTCAACGGCGACGAGGCGCTCAAGGGTGAGACCGAGCTGCGCCAGTACTACGACCGGATGGTGGGCAGCGCGGACGGCGGCCACGCCGGCCTCATCGTCAACCAGGGTCCGAGCGGCGACGACCTGTGGAGCTCGAGCCAGGCGGTCAACCTGACCTACTGCGTCAGCGACGCCTTCGGCAGCTGGAAGTCGACCGTCGTCAACGCGATGGCGGGCGGCGCCGCCCTGTGGGAGAACCAGTCGTCGGGCGTCGACTACGTCTATGTCTCCTCGGCCGACGGCAACTGCACGACGAGCAACAGCTCGGTGCTGTTCTCGGTCGAGCCGACCAACACCACCCAGTACATCGCCCGCGCGTTCTTCCCGAGCTCGGGTGACTTCGAGCGCAACGTGCTGGTCAACCCCGACGCCCTGGTGAACTCGGGTTGGGCGCCCTCGAACATCATGGGTCACGAGCTCGGGCACACGCTCGGGTTCCGGCACGAGCACACCCGGCCGGAGGCCGGCACCTGCTTCGAGGACAACAACTGGCGTCCGCTGACGCCGTACGACTCCGTCTCGATCATGCACTACCCCCAGTGCAACGGCGGCTCGAGCGACCTGACGTTCTCGCCGAACGACGCCGCGGGCGTGCGCTCGGTCTACGGCGGCTGACCGACCGTCCCCCCGCGAGACCCCGGCGAGCACTGCTCGCCGGGGTCTCGCGCGTCCGGGCCGCCGACGCCGAGGACGATGCTTTCGTGGAGGTATGGCCGCGCTTGGCGGGCCGGCGGCCACTCAGCTCGGGTCAGCGGTGAGCCAGTGACCGGTTGATCGAGCAGGAACGTCACTAGCTCACCGCTCGCCGGGGGTGGGCCCGGGTGGGCGGTGAGCCAGCTCCCGTTCTGCCGGACGATTCGGTCACCAGGTCACCGCCGGCCGGGGTTCCCGCTCACCGAGAGCCGGAAGCGCTCGCGCACTCAGCTGGGCGGGTCCTGGCCGACGTGGTCCGCGTTCCGGCGTCGAAGACGGGATCTCCGGGTCGGGAGGGGTGCGGCCCACCGACCCGGAGACACCTAATCGTACTGGGTTACTGCGCTTCGACGGAGAGCTGGTCTCACGAGATGCTGACCAGGTGACCCCCTCCCTCGAACGCCGGCTCGGCACCGGAGACGCGGTGGTGGTCGGGCTGTGCGCGATGATCGGCGCCGGCGTGTTCTCGGTGTTCGCGCCCGCGGCGGCCGCGGCGGGTGCCGGGCTCCTCGTCGGACTCGCGATCGCGGCCGTAGTCGCGACGTGCAACGCGGTGTCGTCGGCCCAGCTCGCCTCGACGTACCCCGCCTCGGGGGGCACCTACCTCTTCGGCCGCGAGGTGCTGGGGCCGTGGTGGGGCTTCGTCGCCGGGTGGGGGTTCGTGGTCGGCAAGACGGCGTCGTGCGCGGCGATGGCGATGACCTTCGCGGCCTACGCGGTGCCGGACGACCCGTGGGTACGCCGGCTCGCGGCGGTCGCGGCCGTGGTGGTGCTCACCGGCGCCAACCTGCGCGGCGTCACCCGCACCGCGCTGGTGGCCCGCGTGCTCCTGTCGCTCACCCTCGTCACGCTGGTCGTGGCCCTCGTCGTGACCGGCGCCGGCGACGCCGCGCCGGGCGCCCAGCAGTGGTCGACGCACGGCGGCGTGCTCGGCGTCCTCCAGGCTGCCGGCCTGCTGTTCTTCGCGTTCGCCGGCTACGCGCGGATCGCCACCCTCGCCGAGGAGGTGCGCTCCCCCGCCACCCTGGGGCGCGCGATCCTGGTGTCGCTGGGTGTCGTCGTCGTGCTCTACGCCCTCGTCGCCGTGGCGCTGCTGCACACGCTGGGCGACGACCTCGCCGACACCACGACCCCGGTCGCCGCCGCCGTGAGCGCCGCCGGCGCCGACTGGGCGGCCCCGCTGGTCCGGGTCGGGGCCGCCGCCGCGGCTCTCGGCGCCCTGCTCGCGCTGCTCGCCGGCGTCGGGCGGACGTCGCTGGCCATGGCCCGTGAGCGCGACCTGCCCCGCTGGCTCGACTCGGTGCACCCGCGGCACCGGGTGCCCGACCACGCCCAGGTGGTGGTCGGGCTGGCGATCGTGGTGCTCGTGCTGGTGGCCGACCTGCGAGGAGCGATCGGCTTCTCGTCGTTCGGGGTGCTGGTCTACTACGCCGTCGCCAACCTGTCGGCCTTCCGCCAGCCCACCGAGCAGCGGCGCTGGCCGCGCGCCCTCAACGTCGTCGGCCTGGTCGGCTGCCTCGCCCTGGTGGCGACACTGCCGGGCGAGGCCGTCGTCGGCGGGCTCGTCGTGCTCGCCGTGGGCGTGGTCGGCCGCGCCGTCCGCCTCAGGCTCGCCGGCTGACCTCGGCCAGCAGCCGCCGGACGGCGTCGCGCAGCTGCTGCTCGGGGTCGACCCCGGCGGCGCGGGCCTCGGCGACGGTGGCGAGCAGCCGGTCGCCGACCGACTGCTCGCCGCGGACCTCGGCGAGCAGGGTCGCGATCGCCGCGCCCACGGCCGCCGGGTCGTGCAGGGGGTGGAGGTGCCCGCCGGCGAGGGTGGCGACCGGCCACCCGGAGGCGCGGGCGCGCCCGAGCTCGTCGGCGTAGGTGTCGCCGAAGGAGAGGTACGCCGCCGGGGCGCTCGCCCAGGCCTCGGGCACCGGCAGGCGTTCGTGGAAGTACGACAACGCCAGCTGCGGCTGCTCGACCTCGACCGCGGCCCGCGAGGAGACGTCGGGGAACAGGGGGTCGACGTCCTCCCACCAGGCCGTCCAGACCGGCAGCACCCCCTGGTCGTCGGCCAGGTCGGTGAGCATGTCGAGCAGGTGCGCCGGTGCCAGCGCCGTGGTCGCTGCGTCGTCGGCCAAGGCGGCGTCGACGTAGACGGTGGCGCGGACGTCGAGCAGCGTCGACAGGTGCGGCGCGTACAGGCCCGCGTTGCTGTGCGGCACCAGGACGACCGGCCGGCCCCCGGCCGCGGCGACCACCGCGTCGACCACGCCGGCCGGCGTGCGCTCGGCGGCGCCGAGGTCGACCACCTCGACGTCGTGACCGGCGCCGCTCAGCCAGTGGCCGACCGGCCGCCACACGGCGGGACCGACGAGGGGGCTGGGAACCAGCAGCAGCACCGGTCGCGGCGGGACGCCACCGCCCGAGTGGCCGGAGCGGGCGATGCGGTCGAGCACCTTGTCGGCGTACAGCAGGGCCGGCAGCGTGGACGCGATCCCGTCGGTCACGCCGTCGCGCTCCTTCTCGGTGGCCTTCACCGACTCCCAGAGCTCGTTGACCTCGGCAGCCGTGCCCGGGGCCGCCGCGTCGCCGAAGACGTGAGGGTTGCGGCGACGCATCTTGGCCACGATCCCGGCCGCCACGTCGTCGAGGGTGAACGCCCCCGACTCCTCGGCGATGACGGCGTGGAAGTAGACCTGAAGCAGCAGGTCGCCGAGCTCTTCTCGCAGGTCGTCGGGCGTGCCGGACTCGATCGCCGCGACCGTCTCGTGCGTCTCCTCGATCAGGTAGCGCGCCAGGGAGCGGTGGGTCTGCTCGCGCTTCCAGGCGCACTCGGCCCGGAGCCGGCGCATCACGGCGAGGAACTCCAGCAGGGCGGGCTCCTGCGACACGAGAGTCAGCCGCAGACCTGGTCGTCGGGCAGCGACGCGAGGTAGTCGGAGTACTTCTCCTGGCCTGCGGCGTCGCCCTCGGCCGGCGGGACCTCCGCGAGCGAGGGGCCGCTCACCGCCACCGACAGCTGCGAGTCGGCGCCGTCCTCGGAGGTCAGGAGTCCGTCGTCGTCGATGCCGAGGCGGTAGACGGGGTTGATGTCGACGTCGTTGTCCTGGAACCAGCCGGACAGCAGCTCCTGGGCCCGGGCGTCGATCGCGTCGGGCACAGGGGTCGTGTCGGACTCGTCGGCGAGCTGCTGCTCGGCGACGGCCCGCAGACCGTTCGAGGTGAAGAGTCCGGCCTCGTCGCTGTTGATGATCGCCTCGCGCTGGTCGGCGGGCAGGTCGGCGACGTTCTGCTCGAGCTCGGCGACACCCGAGGTGTAGTCACCGCCGAGCTCGACGCCGGTCTCGTCGAGGATCTGCTCGACGGCGGCGCGCTGCACGAGCTGGGCCGTGATCTGCTGTCGGAGCACCGCCAGCGGGCGCGGCGCGCTCGGCTGGCCCTGCGCGGGCGGGTTCTCGCGGATGTAGTCGCAGGCGGCGACCGCGGTCGAGTCGACGTCGTCGATGCTGATCGTCGTGTCACCGACCACCGCGGCGGAGCCGGGGCGCACCGTGGAGTCGGCGACGCCGCACCCGGACAGCACCACGCCCGAGACGAGAACAGCGGCCACGAGGCGGTTCATCAGGACTCCTTCGGCTGCTGCGGCTGCTGGGGATCGAGGACGCTGTCGATCACGCCTCGCGCCCATTCAAGCAGGGCGATCCCCTCGAGCGGGCGCCCGGTGGCCCCCGGCGTACCGGGCCTGGGCACGAGCACGGTGTCGACGGCGTGCTTGACGATCGACTTGGGGTAGAGCCGGCCCAGCCGGACCACCCGCGACTCGGGAAGCGACACCGGCGCGAAGCGCACGTTGCGGCCCGCGATCGTCACCTCGCCGATGCCGGCCGCCCTCGCCCGGGCCCGGAAGCGGGCGACCAGCTGAAGCGAGAGGACCTCGACGGGCGGCTCGCCGTAGCGGTCGACCATCTCCTCGGCCAGCAGGTCGACGTCCTCGTCGGTGCGCACCTCGGCCAGCCGGCGGTACATCTCGAGGCGCAGCCGCTCGCTCTCGACGTAGTCGTGGGGCAGGTGGGCGTTGACCGGCAGCTCGATGCGGACCTCGTTGAGCTCTGGCTCGGACTCGCCCTTGAACTCGTTGACCGCCTCGCCGACCAACCGCACGTAGAGGTCGAAGCCGACGTCGGCGATGTGGCCCGACTGCTCGCCGCCCAGCAGGTTGCCGGCGCCGCGGATCTCGAGGTCCTTCATCGCGATCGCCATGCCCCCACCGAGGTCGGAGTGCTGGGCCAGGGTGGCCAGCCGCTCGTGGGCGGTCTCGGTGAGCGGCTTCTCGCCCGGGTAGAGGAAGTAGGCGTACGCCCGCTCGCGGCTGCGGCCGACCCGGCCGCGCAGCTGGTGCAGCTGCGAGAGGCCGAGGGTGTCGGCGCGCTCGATGATCATGGTGTTGGCGTTGGACACGTCGAGACCCGACTCGACGATCGTGGTGCACACCAGGACGTCGAAGCGCTTCTCCCAGAAGTCGAGCATCACCTGCTCGAGCTGGTGCTCGCCCATCTGCCCGTGCGCCGTGGCCACCCGCGCCTCGGGCACCAGCTCGCGGATCGAGGCCGCGGCCCTCTCGATCGAGTTGACCCGGTTGTGGATGAAGAACACCTGGCCCTCGCGCAGCAGCTCACGGCGTACGGCGGCGACGACCTGGCGGTCCTCGTAGGCGCCGACGTAGGTGAGCACCGGGTGCCGCTCCTCGGGCGGGGTGGTGATCGTCGACATCTCGCGGATGCCGGTGACCGCCATCTCGAGCGTGCGCGGGATCGGGGTCGCGCTCATGCTCAGCACGTCGACGCTGGTGCGGAGCCGCTTCATCTGCTCCTTGTGCTCGACGCCGAAGCGCTGCTCCTCGTCGACCACGATCAGGCCGAGGTCCTTGACCCGGATGTCGGGGTTGAGCAGCCGGTGGGTGCCCACCACGATGTCGACCGAGCCGTCGGCCAGGCCCGCGGTGACCTCCTTGGCCTCCTTGTCGCTCTGGAACCGGCTCAGGCCCTTGACGACCACCGGGAAGCCGCTCATGCGCTCGCTGAAGGTGCTCAGGTGCTGGGTGACGAGCAGCGTCGTGGGCACCAGGACGGCGACCTGCTTGCCGTCCTGGACCGCCTTGAACGCAGCCCGCACCGCGATCTCGGTCTTGCCGTAGCCGACGTCGCCGCAGACGAGCCGGTCCATCGGCACCACCTGGCGCATGTCGGACTTCACCTCGTCGACCGTCGTGAGCTGGTCGGGGGTCTCGGTGAACGGGAAGGCGTCCTCGAGCTCGCGCTGCCACGGGGTGTCGGGGCCGAACGCGAACCCCTTGGTGGCCTGGCGGGCGGCGTACAGCTTGATCAGCTCGGCGGCGATCTCGCGGACCGCCTTGCGCGCGCGGCCCTTGCGCTTGGCCCAGTCGCCCCCGCCGAGCCGGTCGAGGCTGGGCTGCTCGCCGCCGACGTACCGCGTCACCTGGTCGAGGGCGTCGGCCGGCACGAAGAGCCGGTCGGGCGGGGCTCCGCGCTTGGAGGCGCCGTACTCGAGCACGAGGTACTCACGGGTGGCGCCCTGCACCTGGCGCTGCTTCATCTCCACGAACCGACCGACGCCGTGCTGCTCGTGGACGACGTAGTCGCCGGCCTTGAGCTCGAGCGGGTCGATCTGCTTCTTGCGGCGCGTGGGCATCTTGCGCATGTCGCGGGTGGAGGCCTTCTGGCCCGAGATGTCCTCGCCGGTGAGCACCGCGACGCGGGCCGCCTCGTCGACGAACCCGTGCACGAGCGAGCCGCAGGTGACCGTGACCAGGCCGGGCTCGACCTCGGCGTACGCCTCGGTGAGCCGGGCCGGCACGTCGCGCTCGCCGAGCGCCTCCACGAGCCGCTGGGCCGGGCCGTGGCCGGGGTGGACGGCGACCACGTGGTAGCCGTCGGAGCGCCACCGGTCGAGGTCGGCCAGGGCCTGCTCGACGTCACCGTGGTACGTCGGCGCGGGGGCGGCCGGGAGGACCACGGAGTCGTCGTCGGCGGCATCGAGGCCGAACGGGCTGAGCGTCCACCAGGCCAGGCCGCGGGCCAGGCTGTGCCCGCGGACGTCGCCGATCTCGCGGTACGACGCGGCGCCGAGGTCGATCGGCGCGGTACCGCCGCCGGCCGCGGCCGCCCAGCTCGCGCCGAGGAACTCCTCGCTGGTGGCGACCAGGTCGTGGGCGCGGCTACGGACCCGCTCGGGGTCGAGCACGAGCAGGCGGGTGTCGGCCGGCACCAGGTCGACCAGCAGCTCCATCTCGTCGACCAGCACCGGCGCCAGCGACTCCATGCCCTCGGCGGCGATGCCCGCGGCGATCTTGTCGGTGAGCTCGAGCAGCTGCGGGTGCTCGCGGCCCAGCTCGGCGGCGCGGCGGCGTACCTCGTCGGTGAGCAGCAGCTCGCGGCACGGCGGCGCCCACAGCCGCTCGACCTTGTCGAGGGTGCGCTGGTCGGCGACCGAGAACGACCGGATCTCCTCGACGTCGTCGCCCCACAGCTCGACGCGCAGCGGGTGCTCCTCGGTGGGCGGGAACACGTCGACGATGCCGCCGCGGACCGCGAACTCGCCCCGTCGCTCGACCAGGTCGACCCGGCTGTAGGCGGCGTCGGCGAGGGCCTCGACGAGGTCGTCGAGCGGCATCGTCTGGCCGACAGCGAGCTCGACCGGCTCGAGGTCGCCGAGCCCCTTGACCTGCGGCTGGAGGATCGAGCGGACCGGTGCGACGACGACCTTGAGCGGGCCGTTGCTCGCGTCGGTGCCGGGGTGGCAGAGCCGGCGCAGCACCGCCAGCCGCTTGCCGACGGTGTCGCTGCGGGGGCTCAGCCGCTCGTGCGGCAGCGTCTCCCAGCTCGGGTAGTGGGCGACGACCTCGGGCCCGAGCAGGTCGCCGAGCTCGGCCACCAGCTCCTCGGCCTCCCGCGACGTGGCGGTGACCGCCAGCACCGGCCGCCCGGCGCCGACCAGGGCGGCCGCGACGAACGGCCGCACCGCTCCCGGACCGGTCAGGTCGAGTGCGCGCTGCGTGTCGTCGCGAGCACGGTCGGCGAGCGCGACGTACGACGGACCGGCCAGGACGAGCCGGGCGAGGGCGGGGAGGGACACGGGGGCTCCGCAACGGTGGAGGGGCAGCACGAACGACCCCGCTCACGCGTGAGAGGGGGTTGTCCGAAGTCTAGGGCTGCCCCCCGACAGGGGGACCAGCCGCCGGATCGTCCCGGGCCGGTTCCGGAAGAACCCGCCCGGCACGGCCGTGTTGGGGGGGTCCGGCGCTCCGGCGGCTGGTCGTCAGGTGACGGAGCGCCCAGCCGTCGGCACCGGGGCTCACGTGGCGAGGAGGACGGCCCTCAGTAGGCACCCTTGCGGGACACGACGGCCCCGACCGTGCGGATCAGGATGGTGGCGTCGCCACCGGGGCGCCAGTTGTCGGCGTACGACGTGTCGAGCTGCATGGAGCGCTCGCGGCTGAGCGAGGAGCGGCCGCTGACCTGCCACAGCCCGGTGAGGCCGGGCTTGACCACCAGGCGACGCCGCTCGTGCTCGGTGTAGCGGGCGACCTCCTCGGGCAGGGCAGGGCGCGGGCCCACGAGCGACATCTGGCCGGCGAGCACGTTGAGCAGCTGGGGCAGCTCGTCGACCGACGTCCGGCGCAGCAGCCGGCCGACGCGGGTGACCCGGGGGTCGCGGTGGATCTTGAACAGGACGCCGTTGCCCTCGTCGAGCGCGACGAGCTCGGCCTTGGCCAGCTCGGCGCCGACCGACATGGTGCGCAGCTTGTAGACGGTGAACGGGCGACCGTCGCGGCCGACCCGGGTCTGCCGGAAGATCGGTGAGCCCGCGGAGTCGAGTCGGATCGCGATCGCCGCGACGACGACGACGGGCAGCAGCACGACGGTGAGGACGCCCGCCAGCACGCGGTCGAGGCTCGCCTTCACCAGCGCGGAGGCCAGGCCCGAGCCGGGCCGGGCCACGAGCGCCATCGTGGAGCCGCCGACGGTCTCGACGTCGATGCGGTGCGGGGCGACGTGCTCGGTCGCGCCGATCAGGCCGAGCCGGGTGTCGTGGTGCTCGAGTGCCCACGACAGCCGTTGGACGTCGGCGGCGGAGGCTGCGGGACCGGCGGCGACGACGACCAGGTCGGTCGGGTGCTCGGCGACGTAGTCGACGACGTCGTCGATCGTGCCGACCGACGCGATGCCCAGGTCGGTGAGACCGGACTCGGCCACGTCGGTCGGGCTGCCGAGCACCAGGCCGCCCACGACCTTGACGCTCTTGTCGTCGATCCAGCGCGCGCACATGCCGCGCACCTGCGGCAGGTCGCCGACGACCAGCACCCGCGGCGGGCGGGCCCGGAACGCGGCGATCACGGCGGCGATGCCACCCACGGCGGCGGCGGCCACGCCGAGCAGCAGCGCGTGGTCGATCTGGGTGGGCGTGGCGCCGAGCAGCTGCAGGCCGACCGTGAGCATCGCCAGCGCCACCAGGACGCTGCGGAGGGTCGCGCCGAGCGCCGAGGTCAAGGGGGCACCGGCCGGGCGCCGCGACCGGGTCAGCTGCACGCCCGCGACCGCGAGCACGGCCACGGTGATGGCCGGCGCGGTCTCGAGCAGCGCCGCGCCCCCGACCACCGTCGCGGCGGTGGCCGCCAGCCCGGCGAACGGCAGGCGTCGCAGCGACGCGCGTGCCTGCGTCGACCAGGTCGGCGCCGGCATCGGCGCGGTCGGTCGGTCGTCGGGTGCGCACGGCGCACCCAGCGTGATGACATCAGGAGCGCGCGTCACGCGCGATCCATCGAAGGTCTGTGACATCAGACCAGCCCCCCCAGGCTTCGTCGGCTTTCCCCCTACAAGTCACACAGGCAGCCGAAAGCCCGTGTGCTCTGTACATAACTACCTGGCGTTGGCCGGGTTGTCACGCAGGAAACCCCGATTCGTCGCGATCTTGTCGAGCTCTTGAGGAATTGACACTTCCTGCCACCGATCCGCGTGGTGCGCGTCGCAGGGCCCCACGCGCAGGGGGATCGGTTAGCCGCGCAGCACGCCCCGTGCCCGAGCGACCTCAACCGCGCAATTGCGCCGTTCGTGCACCCCCGAAGCCATCACAGCCACGAGTCAGGGGTGCATCCCGTGAGCGACTCTCAGCTCGACGTCTCGGCGGCGGCGAGCTCGGACTTCCACTGCCGGAAGCCCTCCTCGGTGCGGCCCTGGCGCCAGTAGCCGGAGATGGAGGCGTCGGCGCGGGCGACGCCGCGCTCCTTGAGGAAGTAGGGGCGAAGGCCGTGCATGACGCTCTGGGCCTCGCCGTGCGCGAAGACGTGCACGCGGCCGGCCCGCCAGGGCAGCGCGCGCACGGTGTCGACGAGGTCGGAGTGCACGTAGCGCACGCTCACGCCCGGTCGGGCCCTCGAGCGGCTGCTCGTGGTCGGGGCCGGGCACCTCGACCACGACGTCGCCGACGGCCGAGGGCGGCAGCGCGGCCAGCGCCGCCCGGATCGCCGGGAGGGCCGACTCGTCGCCGGCGAGCAGGTGCCAGTCGGCAGCGGGGTCGGGAGCGTAGGCGCCGCCGGGTCCGCGCACGGTGATCCGGTCGCCGGGCCGGGCGGTGGCCGCCCACGGTCCGGCGTACCCCTGATCACCGTGGACCACGAAGTCGATGGCCAGGGTGCGGGCGGCGACGTCGGGCTCGACCACCGTGTAGGTGCGCGTCACGGGCTCGTCGGCGGTGCCGAGCTGCAGCTTGACGTAGCGGTCGGTGAAGACGCTGTCGGCGAAGGCCGCGAGGTCGTCGCTGCGGAAGCGCACCCGCACCATGCCGGGGCTGAGACGGACGGTGTCGGTGACGACGAGCTCGGTGTGGGAAGGCACGCCCCGACGCTACCCGGGCAGGATGATCGACCGGCGCGAGGCCCGGCGCAGCGTCGTCAGCACGGCCGGGCCGAGGACGACGACCGCCAGCGCGGTGGTGATCGCGCGTCCGGTGTCGAAGCTGCCGGTGGAGGTGACCAGCGTGTAGACGACGAACGTGCGCAGGTTGTCGAGCACGGGTGCGGCCGGGTCGAAGGCCAGCGACGCGTCGTTGCCCGGGATGGCGGTGCCGAGCAGGAACGGCCAGCCCGACAGGTTCATCAGCAGGCCGAAGGCGTACGCCGCGACGACGCCGTACGCCGTCAGCATCGCGATCTCCCACCGGCCGGTGACCCGGCGCGGCAGCAGGCCGGCGCCGAGACCGACCCAGGCGGCGCAGATCATCTGGAACGGCAGCCACGGCCCCACGCCGGCGGTCATCAGCGCCGAGGCGAAGAGCGACGTGACACCGAGCACGAAGCCGAAGCCGGCGCCGAAGACCCGGCCGCCCAGGATCAGCAGGAAGAAGACCAGCTCGACCCCGGCGGTGCCTGCCGAGAGCAGTCGCAGCAGCGCGTTGATGGCGGCGAGGACGCCGAGGATCGCGAGCACCCGCGAGTCCATGCCGCCCTCGCTCATCTCGGCCACGACGACGGCGATCACGACCGGCAGCAGCGCGAGGAACAGGAACGGCGGGTCGAACCGCTCGCTGCCCGCCGGCACCTGCACGAGCAGCGGCCAGCACAGCATCATCAGCCCGGCGAGCGACGCGACGCCGAGCACGGCCTTCGAGCGCAGGCTGAGCGGCAGCGCCCGGGGGTCGAGGGTGCGGGTCTGGAGCGTGGTCATCGGCTCGCCACCTGACCGACGACCTCGTCGACCCGCAGCCACGGCGGGCCGAGCACCTTGGTCACCTGCGGCGCGAACGCCGGCGACTCGGCCAGCACCCGACGGGTCGGCCCGGCCGAGACGACCTCGCCCTCGGCGAGCACGAGGACCTCGTCGGCGGCGACGGCCACGAACTCCACGTCGTGGGTGGCCACGAGCACCGCGTGCCCGTCGGCGGCCAGCCCGCGCAGGGCGGCGGCGAGGGCGGCCTTGGCGGTGTAGTCGAGTCCGCGGGTCGGCTCGTCGAGCAGGACGACGGGAGGCCGGGCCGCCAGCACCAGGGCCAGCGCGAGCGCCAGCCGCTGCCCCTCGGACAGGTCGCGCGGGTGGGTCGCGTCGTCGATGTCGGGCACGAGCCGGTCGAGGATCTCGCGGGTGCCAGCACCGCCGGCGGCGCACTCGTCGGCGACGGTCTCGAGGTAGAGCAGGTCGGACGCCGTCTGCGGCAGCAGCCCGACCAGGCGGCGTCGTCCGGCGGCGTCGAGGGTGGCCGGGTCGTGCCCGTCGAGGTCGACCGCGCCGGTGCGTCGGCGCCGGCTGCCCTGCAGGGTCCACAGCAGCGTCGACTTGCCCGAGCCGTTGCGGCCCATCAGCGCGGTGACCCGGCCGCCGGTGAGCCTGACGTCGACGTCGCGCAGGGCGACGGTGCTGCCGTGGGTGACGCCGAGATCGATCGCCACAGCATCGGCTCGACGTCGGCCAGGACGTCGTCGGGCGGCGGCGCGGGCAGGGTCAGGGTCCGCGCCGCCCGGCGCGCGTCGCGCACCGTGAGCGGGAGCGGTGCCCACCCGGCGGCCCGGCCGAGCTCGACCAGCGGCGGCACCAGCGGCGAGCGGGCCAGCAGGTCGGCCGGGTCGCCGACCTCGACCCGCCCGGCGCCGGTGAACAGCGCCATCCGGTCGGCGAACGGGATCACCCGCTCGAGGCGGTGCTCGGCGACCAGCACCGAGACGCCGACGTCGTGCACGAGACGGGTGAGCGTGGCGAGCACGTCCTCGGCGGCGGTCGGGTCGAGCGCCGACGTCGGCTCGTCGAGCACCAGCAGCCGCGGGTGCATGGTGAGCACCGACCCGATCGCCACCCGCTGCTGCTCGCCGCCCGACAGCGTGTGCAGGTCGCGGCCGCGCAGGTCGGCGATGCCGAGCAGGTCGAGGGTCTCCTCGACGCGGCGGCGCATCGTCTCCGGCGGCAGCCCGAGCTGCTCCATGCCGTAGGCCAGCTCCTCCTCGGCGGTGTCGGTGACGAAGCCGGACACGGGGTCCTGGCCGACGTACCCGATCAGGTGGGCCCGCTCGCGGGGCGGCCGGTCGATGATGCTGACGCCGTCGAGCAGGACGTCGCCCGACAGCACGCCGCCGGTGAACCGGGGCACCAGCCCGGTGACGACGCCGAGGAGCGTCGACTTGCCGACCCCGTCGGCCCGGACACGAGCACCAGCTCGCCCTCGTCGACGGCGAGGTCGACGCCGTCGAGGACCCGGGTCTCCTCGTAGGCCAGCGTGATGTCGCGCAGCTCGATCATCGCGGTGTTCACGCGCGCACCCCCGGCGGCGGCGTGACCGCGAGCGCGACCAGCCCGAGCAGGGCGGCGGCGAGCGCGGCCAGGCTGACCTGCGGGACGACGGTGAGGTCGGGGTAGGCGATGGGCAGCTGGTGGTGGCTGACCCACCAGCCGGCCACCCCGACGGCGAGGCCGACTCCCACGACGGCCAGCTCGGGGCCGCGCCAGCGGTCGGCGCGGTAGCGGGTGCGCTGCACCCGGCGGCCCGACGCCACCAGCCCGGCCACCGCGACCGCCAGCCCGGCGAGGAGCATCGGCCGGCCAGGAGCCGGGGGGCGGTCTGGTCGAGCAGCGCGTAGACGCCGACGACGACACCCACGAGCCCGACCAGCATCAGCGTGCCCGTCGTCCGGCGCTCGGCCGGGGTGGCGACGCCGGAGCGGCCGTAGCCACGGGTGTCCATGCCGGCGGCGAGGGCAAGCGAGCGCTCGAAGGTGTCCTCGAGCACCGGCACGAGGAAGCGGCGCAGCCGTTTGACCCGGCCGGTGTCGCCGGACCGCAGCGCCTGCGCGGCGCGCACCCGCTGGATGCTCTGGGTGAACTGCGGCAGCACCGTCACCGCGACCACGAGCGCGGTCCCGATCTCGTAGAGCGCCGGCGGCAGCGACCGCAGCAGCCGCTTGGGGTTGGCCAGCGAGTTGGCTGCGCCGACGCAGATGACGATCGTGGCGAGCCGCAGGCCGTCGTACAGGCCGGCGAGCAGGGCCTCGCGGGTGACCGGGCCGAGCAGGCTGATGCCGAGCACGAAGTCGGGCAGCGGCACCTCGGGCAGGTCGAGCACCACGGTGCCGGGTAGCCGCCGCCGAGGATGACCCGCCACAGCACCCGCAGGAAGACGACCACCACCCCGAGCCACACGTAGAAGCGGAACGACGCGCGCCCACGGGTGGTCGGTGCGCCGTGCGGTCACCACGACCGCGGCGACGCCGACGATCATCAGCAGCACCAGCGGGTTGGTCGTGAGCGACGCCGCCGTCGCGAGCCCGATCGCCCACAGCCACCAGGCCACGGGGTGCAGGTCGCGCGGCAGCGTCCTCACGGTGCGGCGTTGCGGCGACGCAGGAGCACGACGCCGCCGGCCCCTCCGAAGAGCAGCACGATCAGCGCCGGCGCGAGCCAGGCGGGCAGGCCGTCGTCGTCGGCGTCGCGGCCTCGCGCGGGGGCGCCGGGTCGGCCAGCTCGGTCACGACCTCGTCGTCGCCGGGCGTCGTCTCGGGAGTCTCGCTGGGCGCCGCCGACGTGCTGGGCTTCGGCTTCGGCTTCTTGGTGGGCTGGGCGTGCGGCTCGGCGAGGGCTCCTCTGGTGGCGGCTCCGAGGTGGGCTCGCTCGTGGGCTCGGAGCTCGGCGGCGCCGACGGCTCGGGCGACTCCTCGGGCGGCTCGGGGGTCGGGTCCGGAGTCGGCTCCGGGGTCGGCTCGGGCTCGGCCGCGACCCGCGCGCTCGGAGCGTACGACGGCGCCGCGCGACCGGCGGTGTCGTCGTACGAGAACGCCACGTAGCCACCCTCGGGCACGTTCAGCGACGTCGCACCCGCACTCGAGTACGACCAGCGTCCGCTGCGGCCGTCGGACCACCACAGGCCCCAGTAGGCGTGGCCGGAGCCGTGTTGGTGCAGGGGTCGGAGGTCGGCACGCCCGAGACCCGGCACACGAAGCCCGGCTGCCGCTGCGCGTACTTCAGCGGGAAGCCGGCCGAGGTGAACAGCGACGAGGCCCGCCCGCCGCGGTTGACGCAGGCGCCCTGGACGCCACCGCCGAGGCTGTTGAAGTCGACGACCACGGTGACGCCGGACGAACCGCGACATTCAGCGGCGGCAGCCGGCCCGGCGGTCGCAGTGGTCGCGACCAGCCCGGCCGCGACCGTCAGGACGACGGTCGCGACCAGGTGCCCGAGATGCCGGAACCTCACGTCAGGCGCGGCAGCCGTCGAGGAAGGTCAGGCCCGGCGATGCCTGGGCGGTGGCCCGGCGCCACTGGTCCTTCTCGGTGCGGCCGATGCCGTCGGCGCCGGCGGCGAAGCCGGTGCGGTCGTAGGCGATGGCGCCCGAGGGCTTCTGCAGGCGCTTGACCCAGCGCGCGGCCTTCACGGCGGGCTTGCAGGCGCCCGCCTCACCGAGCGCCCACGCGGCCAGGCCGGTGCTGTTGGTGTTGCTGCCCTTCGTCGACGTGCCGCCGCCGAAGCTGCCGTTGCCCTTCTGGTTGCGCTTCAGCCAGCGGACGCCGTCGGCGACCGCGGCGCGGACCTTCGGGGTCTGCTTCGGCAGGGACCGGAGGCTCAGCAGCGCGAGCGCGGTGACGTCGGTGTCGGGGGCGCTCTGCGCGCGGGTGCCGGAGTCACAGCTCTGGCGGCGCTGGCCGGCCGGCGAGAAGCCCAGCCGGAAGTAGCCCTGCCGGCACTGCTGCTTGAGCAGGAACCTCAGGGCCTCGTCGGCCTTGCCGGAGCGGGCCTTGGCGAGCCCCTGCACCGCGAAGGACTGACCGATCGTGTTGGCGAAGTCGGTGCCTGCGGTCTTGTCGGAGATCCGGCCCTTCGTCGGGCCCGCCTTGCCGACGAGTCGGTTGAGGCGGCTCACGAGGTCGACCTTGCCGAACTTGCGCGGGTTGGCGCCGGTCGCCTGCGCGACCACGATCGCCTTGGCCACCGAGCCGGCGTACACGTCGTTGCTTCCGAAGTCGACGCCGGTGGTCCAGCTGTCCACCTTGCGCGCGAGAGCCTTGCGGATCAGCCGCTCCTTGGCCTTCGAGCCGCCGACGGCGTCGAGGGCGATGGCGACGTCGGCGGTGAGGCCGTAGTCGTCGAAGTCGAACTGGTCGTTGTGGACCAGGCCCTTGTCGAGCTGGGTGCCGAGCCAGTCGGCTCCCCCGTCGGCGCCGCGGTCGGCGTTGGCGGGGGCCAGGCTGGTGCCTGCCGAGAGGAGTGCGGTCGCGACGACCGCGGCGCCGAGACGGCGCAGGAGACGGTGGGACATGTGTTCCTTCCCGCTGCATGCGCGGGGGCCCCCGATACGTCAGGTGGGACACCCGCTGCGTTCCACGACAGCGATGTGTTCATGACGCTCGTGTCGGGTGCTCCGGCTCGTGGTCGCCGTCGTCGAGATTCCGGGCGTCCACCTACGGTTGCGGGTCAGCGCCGGCATTCGACCGGCTTTCCCCACCACGGGCGTGGTTGATGGGTCGGCGCACCCTACTCCCGGCGCCTCTCGCGCCGACCCGTCCCGCATCGGGGACGGTCGGCGTCAGGTGAGCCTCTCGAGGATCAGCTCGCGCACCCGGCCGGCGTCGGCCTGGCCGCGCATCTCCTTCATCACCGCGCCGATCAGCGCGCCGGCCGCGGCGAGCTTGCCGTCGCGGATCTTGTCGGCGACGTCGGGGTTGGCCTCGATCGCCTGGTCGACGGCGGCGCCGAGCGCGCCGTCGTCGGAGACGACGGCCAGGCCGCGCGCCTCGACGATCTCCTCCGGCGTGCCCTCGCCGGCCAGCAGGCCGTCGAAGACCTGGCGGGCCAGCTTGTCGTTGATGCGTGCCGGCATCGACCAGGGCCTGGACGCCGGCGACCTGGGCCGGCGTGACGCCCAGGTCGGCGATGTCGACGTCCGCGCTCGTTGGCGCGCCGCGCCAGCTCGGAGAGCCACCACTTGCGGGCGGCCTGCGGGGCCGCGCCGGCCGCGACCGTCTCCTCGACCAGCGCCGAGGGCGCCGGCGCCGACGGTGTCGCGCATCTCCAGGTCGGAGAAGCCCCACTCGGCCTGCAGCCGGGCGCGCTTCTGGGTCGGGTTCTCCGGCAGCGTGCCGCGCAGCTCGTCGACCCACTCGCGGGCGGCGCGACCGGCACCAGGTCGGGCTCGGGGAAGTAGCGGTAGTCGTCGGCGTCGGACTTCTCGCGGCCGGAGGTGGTGATGCCGGTGTCCTCGTGCCAGTGCCGGGTCTCCTGCAGGATCGAGCCGCCGCGCGTCGAGGATCGCCGCGTGCCGCTGACATCTCGTAGCGGACCGCCCGCTCGACCGAGCGGAGCGAGTTGACGTTCTTGGTCTCGGTGCGGGTGCCGAGGGTGCCGGCGCCCTTCGGGCGCCAGCGACAGGTTGACGTCGGCGCGCAGGTTGCCCTGGTCCATCCGGGCCTCGGAGACGCCCAGCGCGACGATCAGCTCGCGCAGCTGGGCGACGTACGCCTGCGGGCGACCTCCGGCGCGCTCGCGCCCGCGCCGTCGATCGGCCGGGTGACGATCTCGATGAGGGGGATGCCGGCGCGGTTGTAGTCGACCAGGGAGTAGTCGGCGCCGTGGATGCGGCCGGTGGCGCCGCCGATGTGCAGCGACTTGCCGGTGTCCTCCTCCATGTGGGCGCGCTCGATCTCGACGCGGAAGGTGCCGTCGTCGAGCTCGACGTCCATGTAGCCGTCGAAGCAGATCGGCTCGTCGTACTGGGAGGTCTGGAAGTTCTTCGGCATGTCCGGGTAGAAGTAGTTCTTCCGGGCGAACCGGCACCACTCGGCGATCTCGCAGTTGAGCGCCAGGCCGATCCGGATCGCCGACTCGACCGCCTTGCCGTTGACCACCGGCATCGCGCCGGGCAGGCCCAGGCAGGTCGGGCAGACCTGGGTGTTGGGCTCGCCGCCGAACACCGCGGGGCAGCCGCAGAACATCTTGGTGCGGTGTTGAGCTCGACGTGGACCTCGAGGCCCGAGGGCCGGGTCGTACGCCGCCAGCACCTCGTCGAACGCGACCAGGGTCTCGGTCATCGCCGGTCGCTCCTTCGAGGAGCGGGGGCCTGGTCGAGCAGCGGGCCGCCCCAGCTTCTGGTCGAGCAGCGCCTCGAGCGCCGCGCCGACGCGGTAGACCCGGTCGTCGGCGAGCGCCGGCGCCAGGATCTGGATGCCGGCGGGCAGGCCGTCCTCGTCGGCGAGACCGCTGGGCACCGAGATGCCGGGGACGCCGGAGAGGTTGGCCGGGATGGTGGCGAGGTCGTTCAGGTACATCGCCAGCGGGTCGTCGATCTTCTCGCCCATCTTGAACGCCGTGGTCGGCGCCGTGGGCGAGACCAGCACGTCGGCCTGCTCGAAGGCGGCGTCGAAGTCGCGCGTGATCAGCGTGCGCACCTTCTGCGCCTGGCCGTAGTAGGCGTCGTAGTAGCCGCTCGACAGCGCGTAGGTGCCGAGGATGATCCGGCGCTTGACCTCGTCGCCGAAGCCGGCGTCGCGGGTGGCCCGCATGACGTCCTCGGCCGACGGCGAGTCGATGCCCTCGGGCAGCACCCGCAGGCCGTAGCGCATGGCGTCGAACTTCGCGAGGTTGCTCGACGCCTCGGCCGGCAGGATCAGGTAGTACGTCGCCAGCGCGTGCACGAAGCTCGGGCACGAGACCTCGACCACCTCGGCACCGGCCGCCGACCATCAGGTCGACCGACTCCTGGAAGCGGGCCAGCACGCCGTCCTGGTAGCCCTTGCCTCCGAGCTCGCTTGCACGACCCCGACCCGCACGCCGGTCAGGTCGCCGGTCGGCGCCGCGACGCGCGGCCTCGACGAGCGCGGGCAGCGGCTGGTCGACCGAGGTGGAGTCGAGCGGGTCGTGCCCGCCGATGATCTCGTGCAGCAGCGCGGCGTCGAGCACCGTGCGGGTGACCGGACCGGCCTGGTCGAGCGAGTTGGCCAGGGCGACCAGCCCGTAGCGGGAGACGCCGCCGTAGGTCGGCTTCACGCCGACCGTGCCGGTGACGGCGCCGGGCTGCCGGATCGAGCCGCCGGTGTCGGTGCCGATCGCGAGCGGCGCCTCGAAGGCGGCGACGCGCGGCGGCCGAACCACCACCCGAGCCGCCGGGGATGCGGGTCAGGTCCCACGGGTTGTGGGTGGGGCCGTAGGCCGAGTGCTCGGTCGAGGAGCCCATCGCGAACTCGTCCATGTTGGTCTTGCCGAGGATCGGCAGGCCGGCGGCCTTGCAGCCGGGCGACCACGGTGGCGTCGTACGGCGGCACCCAGCCCTCGAGGATCCTCGAGCCGCAGGTGGTCGGCAGGCCGCTGGGTGGCGAGCACGTCCTTGACCGCGATCGGCACGCCGTCGAGCGGCGAGCGGGTCGGCCCCCTCGGCCCGGCGCTCGTCGGAGGCGGCGGCCTGGGCCAGCGCGCCCTCGGCGTCGACGTGCAGGAAGGCGTGCACCGCCGGTCGACGGCGGCGATCCGGTCGAGGTGGGCCTGGGTGAGCTCGACCGACGAGGTGGCGCCCGAGGCGAGGTCGGCGGCCGTGCTCGGCCGCGGTCTTCCTGAGGGAGTCGTTCACTGCTCGTCACCCAGGATCCGCGGGACGGCGAAGCGCTGCTGCTCGGTGGCCGGAGCGCCCGACAGCGCCTGCTCGGCGGTCAGGCAGGGCACGACGACGTCGTCGCGGAAGACGTTGGTCAGCGGCAGCGGGTGCGAGGTGGGCGGCACGTCGTCACCGGCGACCCCGCTGATCGAGGCGACGGACTCGAGGATGACCGACAGCTGGGGCGCGAGGTGGTCGAGCTCGGCGTCGTCCAGGTCGATCCGGGCGAGGTCGGCCAGGTGGGCGACCTCGTCACGAGTGATCTCAGGCATGCCTCCATCCTAGGGAGCCTGGGCGGAGTCCTCGGCGGCCGGTCGACCCTGGTGCACGTCGAGGCGCAGCAGGCGGCTCGCCAGGTCGACGAGGGGTCCGAGCAGGAGGATCACCGCGACCGTGCCGGCGCCGATCGTGGCGCCCAGCAGCCAACCGACCAGCGCTCCACCGCCCTGCACGAGGCTGTAGCTCCACCGGAAGGGCATCGGTGGGTCCCAGGCCAGCGCGGCCGCCTCGGTCGGACCGGCGCCGGTCTGGCTGCCCAGGTAGGCCGCGATGCCGAACGCCAGCACCGGGAAGGCGACCGCCAGCAGCCCGATCCGGGCCGCGAGGTCGTCGGGGGTCGACAGCACCTCCAGTAGCACTGACACGGTGCCCCCGACGACCGCGACCTGGACGACGGTGCCCACACCCGGGTAGAGGCGGCGCAGGGCAGCGACCACGACGAAGATCGCGCCGATCACCAGGTTGGCGAACCAGAACGAGATGTCGAGCGACAGCGCGACGCCGTTGACCAGCGTCGAGTAGCCGTCGGAGCCGAGGTCGGCGGTCAGCAGGACCGCGACGCCGGCTCCCAAGACGACGCACCCGGCGACCAGCAGGACCAGACGACGGACGGAGGGCACCTCCGCATCCTCGCAGTTGGCACACTGGCGACATGCCCGTCACCCGAGGCTTCACCGGACGCCGCCGCAACGACCGGGTGCGCGGCGACCGCCTGCCGCCCGGTCAGTACGACTCCGGTCGCGAGTGGCCGTCGTTGACGGCCGAGGCGACACCTCGCGTGGACGTCGAGCGGTGGACGATGTCCGTCGACGGACTGGTCGAGCGGCCGACGTCCTGGACGTGGTCGGAGATCCGCGCTCTCCCGGGCTCGACGTACGCCGGCGACATCCACTGCGTCACCACGTGGAGCCGGTTCGACATGACGTTCACGGGGGTCAGCGTCGACACGCTGCTCGCGGCTGCCGGCCCGCTGCCGGAGGCGGGCTACGTGATGGCGCACTCGACCACCGGCTACACGACGAACCTGCCGCTGGCCGACGTCACCGGCGGCCGCGCGTGGGTGGTGTGGGAGGCCGACGGCAAGCCGCTCACCGTCGACCACGGCGGCCCGGTGCGGTTGCTGGTGCCGCACCTCTACTTCTGGAAGTCGGCCAAGTGGGTGACCCGCCTCGAGCTGATGGCCCGCGACCGCCCGGGCTTCTGGGAGCAGAACGGCTACCACGACCGCGGCGACCCCTGGCTCGAGCAGCGCTACCAGGGCGACCCGTGAGAGCACCCCACGACAGCCGCTGGGCGACGGCGCGGGTCGTCGAGCTCGAACGGCTCCCGTACCGACTCGTCCGGCTGCGACTCGACGTCGCCGACCGGGTCGACCACGTGCCCGGCCAGCACTACGTCGTCCGCTTGCGCGCACCTGACGACTACACGGCCCAGCGCTCCTACTCGGTGGCCTCCGACCCGGCCGACCCGCTGCTCGAGCTGATGGTCGAGGCGCTGCCCGACGGCGAGGTCTCCGGCCACCTCCACGACGTCGCCGCACCGGGCGACGTGGTCGAGGTGCGCGGTCCGATCGGCGGCTGGTTCGCGTGGTCGGGCGACGTCACCGCGGTCGCCGTCGGCGGCGGCACCGGCGTGGTGCCGCTGGTCTCGATGCTCCGCCTCGCCCGCCGGCTCGGCCTGGCCGACCGGCTGCGGGTCGTCGCCGTGGGTCGCAGCCTCGACGAGCTGCCGTACGCCGACGAGCTGCTGGAGGCCGGCGCGTTCGTCGCGCTGACCCGGGAGAACCTCGGCAGCCGCGTCGCGGCGCCGCCGTACCCCGAGGAGGTCCGCGGCCTCGTGGACGGCGCCGAGCGCGCCTACGTGTGCGGGTCGGTCGGCTTCGCGTCGTACGCCCAGCGGCTGCTGGGCGAGGTGGGTGTCCGCGCCGACACGATCCGGGTCGAGCAGTTCGGCGCGACCGGCTGAGCTCGGCGATGTAAGGGAACCACAAGGACGGCGCGCCGCGATCCGTCGCCCGGTGCGCCATGCTCACGGGTACATCCGCCCACTCCCAGGGAGCAGTAGTGCGCCGCACCCGTCCTCGTGTCCTCGGTCCGACCATGCGGGCGGTCGCCGTCTCGGCGGTGGCCGCGCTGGTCCTCGCCGGGTGTTCCGGATCCACCGACGGCGCCGTCGCCGACGACGCGGCACCCGCCACCACCTCCTCGTCGGCCGCGGCGAGCGCCCCGGCCGCACCGCCCGAGCAGGAGGCGCCCGGCACGAGTCCGGACGCCCCGTCGTCCGAGCCCGCCGAGGTCGCGGAGGTGCTGCAGTTCGAGGCGACGACGGTGAGCGGTGAGTCGTTCGACGGCGCCTCGGTGGCCGGCCGGCCCGTGGTGCTGTGGTTCTGGGCGCCCTGGTGCGCGGTGTGTCGCAGCCAGGCGCCCGAGGTGACCGCGCTGGTCGAGGAGTACGGCGACCGGGTGAGCTTCGTCGGGGTCGGCTCGCTCGACAGCGGCGACGCCATCGAGGAGTTCGCCACCGGCGTCGAGGGCCCGACCCACCTCAGCGACACCGACGGCGAGCTGTACCGGCGCTTCGGTATCGCCGAGCAGTCGTCGTTCGTCGTCCTCGACGCCGCCGGTGACGAGGTGCTGCGCACCGGCTACTCCGACGACGACGAGTTGGCCGGCACCGTGGCCGACCTGGCCGGCTGACGACGCGACGCGAGCCTCATGGACTCTGCAGCACTCACCCTGGCCTTCACCGCCGGAGCCCTGGCCGCGCTGAACCCCTGTGGCTTCGCGCTGCTGCCGGCGTACCTCTCCCTCGTCGTCCTGCCGGAGCGCGAGCCGGTCGGGGCCGCCGACGCGCGCGGGTCCGGTGCCTCGGGCCGCGGCGCCGTGCTGGTCGCGACCAGGCGCTCGGCCACCGCCGTCGGGCGCGCCCTGGTCGCGACCGCCTCGATGACGGCCGGTTTCGTGGTCGTCTTCGGTGCGTTCGGCTTGCTCGTGGTGCCCGTCGCCGCCGGCGTCCAGGCCTATCTGCCCTACGTCACGGCGGTGACCGGCGTGGTGCTGGCCGGCGTCGGCCTGGCCCTGGTGCTCGGTCGCCAGGTGCCGATGCCGACGCTCCACCTGCGTCGCGCGCAGGGACACGGAGTCGCGGCGACGTTCGGGTACGGCGTCGTCTACGCCCTCGCCTCCCTCACCTGCACGGTGGGACCGTTCCTGGCCATCGTCGTCACCAGCCTCCGCGGTGACGACGTGGGCGACGGCATCGGGCTGTTCGCGACCTACGCCGCCGGGATGGGCGCCGTGGTCGGCGTCGCGGCCGTCGCCGTCGCGCTGGCCTCGGGTGCGCTCCTCGGCGGGCTGCGCGGCACGGGACGGTGGCTGCCCCGGGCAGCCGGTGCCCTGGTCCTCCTGGTCGGTCTCTACGTGGCGTGGTACGGCGTCTGGGAGATCCGGGTGCTCGACGGTGCCGACCCCGCCGACCCGGTCGTCGACACCGCCCTGGGCATCCAGCGCTGGCTCAGCGAACGGGTTCGTTCGGTGCTCGGCTGAGCTCGCCGCAGCCGCGGCCGCGACGACCGAATGGTGGCCGGGCGCCGTCGAGAGATCTCGGGCGTGCCGGTGGCCCCGCCGGTCGGGCGGGGTGTGGGGCTGCGGTACCTAGGGTTCGTCGAGGGGGTGGGTGCCTCGGTGGTCGCGGCGGTAGGTGAGTCCGGACGGGCTGGTCCAGTGGTAGGTGCCGGGCTCGACGACGTCGTAGTGCCAGGTGCTGTGGGTCTTGGCGCGGTGGTGTCGTCGGCAGAGTGGGGCGAGGTTGTCGGACGCTGTCTGGCCGCCCGCGTCCCAGGGGATGACGTGGTCGAGGTCGCAGCCGCGGGCGGGTCGGGTGCAGTTGGGGAAGACGCAGTGCAGGTCGCGCAGAGTGATCTGGTCGCGGAGCCGGTCGGGGGCTTCGTAGGCGTCGACGTGGACGTGGTCGTTGAGGTCGATGACCGGCTTGATGATCACCTTGGTGAACGTGTTGCACCAGGACTGGACCTGCTCGACGGTGATCGGGGTGCGGGTGGTCTCGCAGCGGGCCACCTGGGGTGAGTCCTGGTGGACGTGCACCACCAGCTCCCGGCCCGGTGTCGACAGCGGGAGAGTCTGGTCGCCGCGGGCGAGGTCGCCCAGGGCGATGGAGCGGCGCACGTCCAGGGTCTCGTCGCAGCCGGCCTCGGCGAGCCGGGTGGCGCCGGCACGCAGCGCGTCTTCGAGGTCGAGGGCGTCGGGCAGGTCGAGGACCGCCTCGACCCGCTGGCCGTCGATGTGGACGTGGCGGGTCTCCGGGACCGGGACCTGGTCGGGGTCGAAGCGGGCCAGGGCCTCGGTGACGAGGCGGTCGACCTGGGCGAAGGAGATCGTCGAGACCGCTTGTCCCAGCCGGGCGTCGACGAAGGTGGCGCCGTCGACGGGGAGGGCCATGGTGGCATCAGCGATCCGGCCGGCCTTCCACACCGGCAACCGGCCGGAGGTGACCGCGGCCCACAGGCGTGGCAGGCGGTGGCGCAGCTCGAGTGCTCGGGCCAGGTAGGCGAGCCCGGAGTCGGTGGACATGCCGAGCGCGGCGGCGAGGTCGTAGGCGGCGAACTCCTCGATCACCGGGCACCCGATGCCGCCCAGCATCAGGGGCCGTTCCCCGAAGGTCACGGCGTGCGGGTCGGCGTCGGTGGTGTGCTCCGGTCGCCCAGTCCAGGACACCGATACCAGGAGGGCGACATCGGCGTCCTGGGTGGCCCGCTTCCGCGCACGCACCGCGGTCAGCGCCGGGTCGGCGCAGCGGGTGCGGGAGGTGGTGGGCATGGCAGTCATTCTACCACCGCGCGACGGTTATTAGAACGTATGTTCGTTGCTTGTGGACGAGACTCGAGGGTGGCCGCGCAGCGGAGGGCGGCAGCTTGCTGCCCTCGAGCGCCCTCAAGCGCGTGGCCGCACCGACCCCGTCGGAGGGCGGTCTCGTGACGGTTCCTAGCGGAACCTCCTCGACCTACGGAGCCGAGGGGTGGCCGCGCAGCGGAGGGCGGCAGCTTGCTGCCCGCCCTCGTGCGCCCTCAAGCAGGCCGGAGAGGCTCGCGGTCAAGGACGCCGAAGGCGCCGGCTTGCCGGGCGCCGCTTGCGGCGATCCTTGACGGCGAGACCCGGCCTGCTACGCGCGCGGCCACCCCGACCCCGAGGGCGAGGCGGTCTCGTGACGGTTCCTAGCGGAACCTCCTCGACCAACGAGAAGGACGAGGGGTGGCCGCGCAGCGGAGGGCGGCAGCTTGCTGCCCGCCCTCGTGCGCCCTCAAGCAGGCCGGGAGAGGCTCGCGGTCAAGGACGCCGAAGGCGCCGGCTTGCCGGGCGCCGCTTGCGGCGATCCTTGACGGCGAGACCCGGCCTGCTACGCGCGCGGCCACCCCGACCCCGAGGGCAGAGGCGGGTCTCGTGACGGTCCTAGCGGACCTCCTCGACTGCGAGGCGGATGAGGCGGTCTCGTGACGGGTCCTAGCGGAACCTCCTCGACCAACGAGAAGGACCGAGGGGTGGCCGCGCAGCGGAGGGCGGCAGCTTGCTGCCCGCCCTCGTGCGCCCTCAAGCAGGCCGGGAGAGGCTCGCGGTCAAGGACGCCGAAGGCGCCGGCTTGCCGGGCGCCGCTTGCGGCGATCCTTGACGGCGAGACCCGGCCTGCTACGCGCGCGGCCACCCCGACCCCGAGGGCGAGGCGGTCTCGTGACGGTTCCTAGCGGAACCTCCTCGACCAACGAGGCGGTCGTGACGGTTCCAGCGGAACCTCCTCGACCAACGAGAAGGACCGAGGGGTGGCCGCGCAGCGGAGGGCGGCAGCTTGCTGCCCGCCCTCGTGCGCCCTCAAGCAGGCCGGGAGAGGCTCGCGGTCAAGGACGCCGAAGGCGCCGGCTTGCCGGGCGCCGCTTGCGGCGATCCTTGACGGCGAGACCCGGCCTGCTACGCGCGCGGCCACCCCGACCCCGAGGGAGAGGCGGGTCTCGTGACGGTTCCTAGCGGAACCTCCTCGACCTACGAGGGGGAAGGGGCGGTCTCGTGACGGTTCCTAGCGGAACCTCCTCGACCAACGAGGAGGGAAGGGGTGGCCGCGCAAGAGGCTCGCGGTCAAGGACGGCCCCCGGCGCGCAGCGGCCGGAGCGAAGCGGAGGTCCTTGAGGGCGAGACCCGGGATGCTACGCACGCGGCCACCCCGACCACGAGGACCGAGGTCGGCCGCCAGTCCGGTCTAGCCAGAGTCACGGACGACCGAGGGCGCGGCGCAGCGCCGGCACCACGTCGTCGACGGATCGGTCGGAGCGCAGCACCACGACCGTCGTCCCGGCGTCGGGCGGGCCGGCGGGAGGGGTCAGCACGGTGCCCATCGCGTCGTCGAACTCCCGCCACGGCTCGTCGGTCTCGCCGCGCAGCCACCGGCGCAGCACCACGTTGTGGGCGGTGACCACCGACGCCGCCAGCAGCTCGGCGTGCAGGTCGACGTCGGGGCCGCCGAGCTCGGCGAGCCAGCGCCGCACGTGCTCGCGGAAGAGGCGCTGGTAGCCGAGCATGCTGGCGATCTCGCGGTCGCGCAGCGCCGGCACCGACCGGGTCAGCCGGTAGCGGCTCAGGGCGAGCTGGCCCTCGTCGAGGTACTGCGCGAGCACCAGGCCGGCCGCCTCCCGCACCGCGACGAGGTAGGTCTGCGGCGTCCCGGTCGCGAGGCGGGCCTCGATCCGCGCCTGTACCTCCTCGTGCCGCGGGAAGATCACGTCCTCCTTCGACCCGAGCGCGCGGAAGAACGTGGAGCGGCTCACCCCCGCCCGCTCGACGATCTGCTCGACGGTCGTCGCGTCGTACCCCTGCTCGTCGAACAGAGCGAACGCCGCCTCGACCATGCGCTCTCGTGCACTCGTGCTCATGTGCCGCCTTCCCGGATACCGTGCGATACTCAGTCTCACCACCACGGTACCGAGTTCCACGGGAGAGTGACATGACCGGCGCGCAGTTCGACCTGTTCCGCACCAGCGACGACCACGAGGAGCTGCGGGCCGCCATCCGCGACCTGGTCGCCGACAAGGTCACGCCGTACGCCGCGGACGTCGACGCGTCGGCCCGCTACCCGCAGGAGGCGCACGACGCCCTGGTCGCCTCCGACTTCCACGCCCCCCACGTGCCCGAGACGTACGACGGCGTCGGCGCCGACGCGCTCGCGACCTGCATCGTGATCGAGGAGATCGCGCGCGGCTGCGCGTCGTCGTCGCTGATCCCCGCGGTCAACAAGCTGGGCAGCCTCCCCGTGATCCTCGGCGGCTCCGAGGAGCTCAAGCAGCGGTACCTGCCCCGCCTCGCCCACGGCGAGGGGTTCTCCTACGGGCTCTCCGAGCGCGACGCCGGCTCCGACACCGCCTCGATGAAGACCCGCGCCGTCCGCGACGGCGACGACTACGTGCTCACCGGCCAGAAGTCGTGGATCACCAACGCCGGCATCTCGCAGTTCTACACGGTGCTCGCCGTCACCGACCCCGACGCCCCGCGCGGCAAGGGCATCAGCGCCTTCGTCGTCGAGAAGGACGACGCCGGCTTCACGTTCGGGGAGAAGGAGCGCAAGCTCGGCATCAAGGGCTCCCCCACCCGCGAGCTGCTCTTCGACGACGTCCGCATCCCCGCCGACCGGATGATCGGCGAGCCCGGCACCGGACTGGCGCTTGCCCTGCGCACCCTCGACCACACCCGCGTCACCATCGGCGCCCAGGCCGTGGGCATCGCCCAGGGCGCGCTCGACTTCGCGGTCGGCTACGTCAAGGAGCGCCAGCAGTTCGGCCACCGCATCGCCGACTTCCAGGGCATCCAGTTCATGCTGGCCGACATGGCGATGCAGCTGGAGGCCGCTCGCCAGATGGTCTACGTCGCCGCCGCCAAGTCCGAGCGCGACGACCCCGACCTACCCTTCTTCGGCGCCGCCGCCAAGTGCCTGGCCTCCGACACCGCGATGGCGATCACCGTCGACGCCGTCCAGCTGCTCGGCGGCTACGGCTACACCCAGGACTTCCCCGTCGAGCGGATGATGCGCGACGCCAAGATCACCCAGATCTACGAGGGCACCAACCAGGTGCAGCGCGTCGTGATGGCCCGGCAGCTGCTCGGCTGACGCGTGGTCCACAGGCGCCTTCCGGACGCGTTGACATCCAGCCGGGCGCTGCTGAACATATGGCTCCCGGTGCGGGGACGGCGGATCGACCACCATCGCCGCACGCGATCGCTGTACGCATCAGCCGTCCTCGAGACACGAGCCACCGCCCGTGCCCGAGCCCCGGCACCCTCTCGGTTTCGCGCTACGGCGAGGTCGCCGCGGCGTACGCCGAGCTCCTGGCCCTCACCGAGGCCGCCTTCCGGCGGCTGTCGGGTCCGCCCGCCTGACGGTCGACCTCGTTCATCGATCGAGCCTGCTGGCCACGGCCGGGATCACCATCGCCGCGGGTACCAGGTGCAGCAGCACCAGCGTCCACGCGGTGGCCGCGTTGGCCTGGACGAGGAACGGAAGCACGAGGGTCAGCGCGGTCAGGGTGACGGCAACCCGGACGAAGGCCCGCGCCGGTTGGCCGTTCCAGCGTCGCAGGCACGCGGCGACCACCAGCCCGAGCAGGGTGCCGATCACGACCATCTGTGGGAAGGCGACCCAGGGGATCGACTCCTCGCCGTCCGGCAGCTCGAAGTCGACGCCCAGGCCCCCGGCAGCACGGGCCAGACCGAAGGTGACGGCTGCCGCGACGATGCCGGCGACGAGCCCGACCGGGACGTAGCCGGGCCGAGCGCCCTGCTGGTGCCGGTCGCGGGTGGGAGTTGCGGTGGTGATGGTCATAGCGGTTCCTCTCCGAAGTGGCTAACCGTGTCTTGCAGACACTGTCTCTTGTAGATACTGTTTCTAGCACCCACTGTTTCCCTTGGCAAGGCCTGAATGCGAGAATGTGCAGATGACCGAGACGAACGAGGTCCAGCAGGGCACGATCGACCTGCTGTGGGGGCAGCGCGCCACCCCCACACGAGGCCCCAAGAGGAGCCTGACGCTCCAGCAGATCGCCGAGGCGGCGGTGGCCGTCGCCGACGCCGAGGGCATCGGCGCGGTCTCGATGCAGCGAGTCGCCGAGAGCCTGGACCTCACGAAGATGTCCCTGTACCGCTATGTAGCGGGCAAGTCCGACCTCGTCGCGTTGATGA
The DNA here is from genome assembly GCA_963825985.1 of uncultured Actinomycetota bacterium. Lineage (GTDB taxonomy): Bacteria > Actinomycetota > Actinomycetes > Propionibacteriales > Nocardioidaceae > Nocardioides. Next base: position 150,156 of record CAWGVK010000014.1, read on the forward strand.
TCGAGCACGCGGTGGGCGAGCCCCCCGACTTCAGCCGGACGCGGGGCGGGTGGCGGCCCCGGATCGAACGGTGGGCCCGGATGCTGTCGGTGTCCTGGACCGAGCACGCCTGGTTACCCGGCGTCACCGTGGGGAGTCGGGTCATGGGTCCGCGCGAGACTGGTTGGGTCGAGTCCGGCGTCGCAGCGCTGTCCGACACCGCGCTCACGAGCGCCGAGCGGATGGACGTCGTCGTTGTGATCAGCGGCCACCTTCGCAACACGCAGTCGAGCGACGTCGGCGGCACACAGCCGTGGCGCGACGCCGCGCACACAGGGCTGGTCAGCGACCACGCCGACCGGTTCCCGGCGCTGGCGGCTCTTGTCAGGCCTCGCGCGCACACGCCGCGCCAGACCCGCGACTTCGGCCTCAAGTGCCTGCTCGACGGTCTCGAGGCCCACCTGGACGCCGCCGACGGTCGGCGGCACTAGGGCGTGAAGTCGCCGCGGCCGGCGCGGAAGCGGCCCAGGACGTCGACCAGGACGGCGATGTCGTCGTCCGAGAGGCCGATCCGCTCGAAGACCTCGGAGTTGAGCGCGTCGGTGGCCCGCTCGACCAGGTCGAGCCCGGCGGGTGCGAGCACCAGGATCGCGGAGCGGCCGTCGGCCGGGTTCTTCACCCGCTCGATCAGGCCGTCGTCCGAGAGCCGCTTGGCCAGGCTGGTCAGCGACGTGGGGTGCACCTGGAGTCGTTGCCCGGCGCGCAGCATCGTCATCCGCTGCTCGGAGGCGAAGCTGAGCAGGCGCAGCAGCTCGAAGCGCGCGAAGGTGAGGCCGAACGGCCGCAGCAAGGCGTCGATCTGGGTGAGCATCAGCTGCTGGGCCCGCATCACCGACGTCACCGCCGCCATCCCGGCGGCGGCGTCGTCCCAGCCGTGCGCGCGCCACTGGCGCCGGGCCTCGGCGATCGGGTCGCGGCCGGGGGGCTGGATGCTCACCGGCGCGATGCTACTGACCGGCCGACCTCGACCGGGGTGACGTCCGGCCCGACAGCCCGACCTGACGGACTGCCGGGCCGGATCACCTCACCGTCGGACGACCTTCGCCAGGGCTCCCGGCCCGAAGAGCGGGCCCACCACGTAGACCTTGTCGCTGGCGTCGACACCGCCGGGCAGCACCAGCTGGTCGCGCACCAGCTCGCGGGCGCGACCCCACCTGTTGACCGAGAAGAGCCCGCCGACCTCGGCGCCGGGCACGCCGAGCTCCCACTGGAACCAGCTCATCTTCGACAGCTCGAGCGCGTAGATGCCGTGCTTGTCGGCCGCCAGGTCGGTGATCGACGTGAGCCCGTCCGCGAACCGCTTGCAGGGCCCGGCGTACGGGCGCTCGGGGTCGCAGGTGGCGTTGGTGACACCCGGTCGGATCCGCCAGATCTGCGAGGTGCCGGGCGTTGCCGGGAAGCCGCGCAGCTCACCGACGTACCAGTAGCCGTCCTTGCCCACGGTGATCGACGTCGCGACCGCCTCGGCCGGGATCGGGGTGCCGGCCGGAGGCAGCGGCCCACCCTCCTCCGGGGGGATGTCGGGCAGGCCCTCGGGGACCTGGACCACGCGCGGCTTGAGGCGCGCGACCGTCTTGATCCGGCCACTGCTGGGCCAGACCCTGAGCAGGTCGTTGCCGGCCGCGTCGGCGACCAGCACGGTGCCGTCGCGCAGGGCGGCAAGGCCGAACGGGTTGCTGTCCTCGGGGACGCCTTCGGTGTCGTCGGGGTCGAGGTCGTGTGCCTGGTACGCCGCGATGTCGGCGACCGGCCTGGGCGCCGACCAGCCCGGGCGCCACTTGAAGAGCGTCGCGCCGGCGGCCGGCATCGGCTCGTCGGCCTCGCCGCGCAAGGAGCGCATCTCCTCCTCCGGCGGTGGTCCGGCAGCGCCGGTGAGCAGGTAGATGGTGCCGTACCGGCCCGCCGCGATCGCCGGTGGGAACTCGGTGGCGAGGTTCCCGAGCTCGATCACCCGGGCCGGCCGGTGCCGGCGCTCCTGGACCAGGCTGAAGGTGCCGCCGGTCTCGGTCACCAGCGTCCAGCCGTGGCCGAGGGCATCGACGCCGCGTGGGCCGTCGAGCGGCGCGATCGTGCGGAGCGTGGAGTGCTGGCCGTGCTGGCCGTGGCCGCCGTGGCCGCCGTGGCCACCGCCGGCGAGTGCGGGGCTGCCCGCCACGGCGAGCGACAAGCTGACCGCGACGACGCCGATCCGTGCTGTGGTCGTGAACATGTGGTGCCTTTCGGGGTCTGCGGGGGAGACCGTCTCCTCACGACCTGCCTAGTCCTCGACGGTGACCGCGTCATGCCCGAAATTGGCCACCCGGGGCCTCCCCGTCTCCGGCCGACCAACCGATCCGGCCCTCACCGCATCTGACAGGGTGACCAAGCAGCCCTCACCGGGGAGAGCCGATGCCACGACCACCCTCAGACGACGAGTTCACCGAGTTCGTGCACGTCTCCTGGGCCTCGCTGTACCGGACGGCGTACCTCCTGCTCGGCGACGCAGCCGAGGCGGAGGACCTCGTGCAGTCGGCGCTCGCCAAGACCTACGCCTCGTGGGGCAAGGTGCGCGACCTCCGGGCCGCCCCCGGCTACGCCCGCACGACGCTCGTCAACACCGCGACCTCCTGGTTCCGCAAGAAGTCGTGGCGCAACGAACGGCCCACCGACGAGCTGCCCGAGGCCGGCCACAGCAGCGACCCGAGCGACCGGCCCGCCGTCGTCGGGGCCCTGGCCCAGCTGCCGCCGCGCCAGCGGGCGGTGATCGTGCTGCGCTACTACGAGGACCAGAGCGTCGCCGAGACCGCGCACACCCTCGGCATCTCCGAGGGCACCGTCAAGAGCCAGACCTCGGACGCCCTCGACCGCCTGCGGACCCTGCTCGGCGACGCCGTCGTGCCGCACACCCTGGGAGCTCACCATGACTGAACGACTCGCACTCCTGATGACCCTCGAGGCCGACCGTCTCGACGTGCCGCCACCGCCGGCGGCCGCGGTGCTCGACCGCGGGTACGCCCTGCGTCGCCGGCGGCGGGTCACGACCGGCGTCGCCGCAATGGCGTTCCTCGGCATGATCTCCGGCGCTCTCGCACTGAGCATCGGCTCCGACACCGACACCGACTCGATGGGGGTCGACCCGGCGGCCGCACGCCCGGACGACGCGGGGGCCGCCTTCACGGTCGGCACGACCGCCTACCTCGACGGTGGCGCCGTGACCGCCCAGATCGACGACAAGGCCGTGAAGTCGCTCTTCCACACCTCGGCCGGTCTGGTGGTACGGCACGGCAACAACACCGCCAGCGACGGCGGAGGCCCCCAGCGGTTCTCGCTCGTCACGCCCGAGGGCGAGGTGCGACCGCTCGACCTCCAGACCGAGGAGGTCGTGCACGCCAGCGATCCCGGCCAGCCCTACCTCGCCTACGCCGAGCGCGTCGACGGTGTCGCCACCGTCGTCGTCCGCGATGTCGTGACCGACGAGGAGGTGGCGCGCGTTCCCCTGCCCGGCAGCACCAGCGACTTCCTGCCGGTCTCGATCGTGGGCGACCTCGTCTACGTCGGGGCAGAGGGTCCGGTGTGGGTGGTCGACTGGCGCACGGGAGACGTCACGCGGTCCGACGTCCTCGAGGGCTTCACCTTCGTCTCCGGTGGCGTAGCCGAGGGCAACGGCAGCGCGGGACCGACCCTGGTCGACGTCCGCACGGGCGAGGTCCTGGTCCGCGCCTCCCTCGACCGCGACGAGTTCGGCTTCTTCCAGCTCTCCCCCGACGGGAGCCACGCCGTCCTCAGCGTCGAGAGCATGTCCGAGCTCGAGCCGCCGACCACCGTCGACGTCTACGACGTCGGCACGGGCACGAAGGTGAGCGTGCCGGCCGGCGACTACGGATGGGCCGCCGATGGTGACCTGTTCCGCGTCGACGTCCGGTCCGACTCGATCAGCGTCTGCGCGCCCGACACGGGCGAGTGCACCGACCAGGACGTCGACATCGATGCGACCGACGATGCCCACGTCGCCCTCGGCGGGCGCATCGTCGAGTCCTGAGCCCCCCTAGGGTGTCGGCCATGACGACCCCCCGCAGCGAGTCGACGTTGGTCGGCTCCGAGCGCGAGCAGGTGCTCGCGTTCGTCGACGACAGCCGCGACGAGATTGCCCGCCTGCTCGACGGGCTCACCGAGGAGCAGGCCCGGGCCCGGCTGGTGCCCTCGGAGACGACGCTGCTCGGACTGGTGCGGCACGCGTCGTTCGTCGAGAAGGTGTGGTTCCACCAGACGGTGGCCGGGCGCACCCGCGCCGACATCGGTATCCCCGACCACCCGCACGACAGCTTCCTGCTCGCCGGCGACGACACGATCGCCTCGGTCACGGCCGACTACGCCACGGCCCGGTCCGAGGCCGACGACATCGCCGCCGGCATCGGCCTCGACGAGCTGGTCGTGCACAACCGGCGCGGCCCGATGACGCTGCGGTGGGTCTACGTGCACCTGGTCGAGGAGCTGGCGAGGCACGCCGGGCACGGCGACATCCTGCGCGAGCAGGTGCTGGCCGTCGGCTGAAGGTCAGCAGACAGCGATCTTCTTGAGCTTGAAGGTCTTGCCGTCACCCATCTGCCCCGCGCCGATGCCGATGTCGAGCGAGATGCCCGGCTCGTCGGGGACCGCGACGGACTTGGCCTTCGAGACCTTGCCGCCGGGCGTCATGCCGATCATGAAGCCCTTGCGCGTGAACTCACCGTTCCTCACCATGTGGACAACGATCGGGGACCCCTGTGGCCGAACGCCTAAGAATCACCCGAACGGCCGGGCGGACCGTCGGCGAGCAGCGCCTTGAACCCGGCTTCGTCGAGCACGGTGACACCGAGCTCGTCGGCCTTGTCGGCCTTGGAGCCGGCGTTCTCGCCGACCACCACGAAGTCGGTCTTCTTCGACACCGAGCCCGAGGCCTTGCCGCCACGGGCCAGGATCGACTCCTTGGCGGAGTCGCGGCTGAAGTCGACGAGGGAGCCGGTGACGACGATGGTCAGGCCCTCGAGGGTGCGCGGGGTGGAGTCGTCGCGCTCGTCGGCCATCGACACCCCGGCGGCGGCCCACGCGTCGACGATGGCGCGGTGCCACCCGACGCCGAACCACTCGATGACGGCCTCGGCGATGGTCGGGCCGACCCCTTCGGCGGCGGCCAGCTGCTCCTCGGTCGCCTCGCGGATGGCGGCCATCGACCCGAACTCCTGGGCCAGCGCCCGGGCCGCGGTGGGCCCGACGTGACGGATCGAGAGGCCGACGAGCACCCGCCACAGCGGCACCTGCTTGGCGCTGCCGAGGTTGTCGAGGAGCCGGCGTCCGTTGGCTGAGAGCACCCGGCCGCGCTCGTCGGCCGTCTCGGTCTTCTTGGCGGCGCGGGTGAACAGGTCGGTCTGCAGCAGCTTGGCCTCGTCGAGGTCGAACACGTCGCCCTCGTTGGCGATCACCCCCGCCGACAGCAGGGCGTGCGCGGCCTCCGAGCCCAGGCCCTCGATGTCGAAGGCGCCGCGGCCGGCGACGTGGAAGACCCGGTCGAGCATCTGCGCCGGGCAGGCCTCGTGGTTGGGGCAGCGGAGGTCCTTGTCGCCCTCCTTCTGCTGGGCCAGGGTGGTGCCGCAGGAGGGACACCTGGTCGGCATCTTCCACCGGCGCAGGCCCTTCGGCCGCAGCGCCAGCACCGGGCCGACGATCTCGGGGATGACGTCGCCGGCCTTGCGCAGGATCACGGTGTCGCCGGGGCGGACGTCCTTGCGCTCGACCTCGTGGGCGTTGTGCAGGGTCGCCCGCTCGACGGTCGACCCGGCCACCTTCGTCGGCTGCATCACCCCGAACGGCGTCACCCGCCCGGTGCGACCGGTGTTGACCTCGATCGAGACCAGGACGGTGTTGACCTCCTCGGGCGGGTACTTGAACGCGATCGCCCACCGCGGCGCCCGGCTGGTCGACCCCAGCCGCCGCTGCAGCGAGACGTCGTCGACCTTCACCACCACGCCGTCGATCTCGTAGGCGACGATGGTGTGGCGGTGCTCGCCGGCGTTCTCGATGTAGGCGCGCACCTCCGCCAGCGACGGAAGCACCCGGACCTGGTCGGAGGTGGGCAGTCCCCACGCCTTCAGCGCCGCGTAGGCCTGCGACTGCGCCTTCGGCTCGAACCCCTGCCGGGCGCCGATGCCGTGGCAGACCATGCCGAGCGCGCGGGTCGCGGTGACCCGCGGGTCCTTCTGCCGCAGCGAGCCGGCCGCGGCGTTGCGCGGGTTGGCGAACATCGGCTTGCCGGCGTCGGCCATCGACGCGTTGAGGCGCTCGAAGGCGGCGCCGGGCAGGAACACCTCGCCGCGGACCTCCAGCAGGTCGGGCACCGGGAACTCCTCGCTCCTCGCGAGGCGGTGCGGCACGGAGTCGATGGTCTTGACGTTGGGCGTGACGTCTTCGCCGGTGCGGCCGTCGCCGCGGGTCAGCGCGCGCACCAGTCGCCCCTGCTCGTAGAGCAGGTTGATGGCGAGGCCGTCGACCTTGAGCTCGCACAGCAGCGCCGGGCTGTCGATGCCGTCGCGGGCGAGCCGCGCGTGCCACGTGTCGAGCTCGTCGTAGGAGAAGGCGTTGTCGAGGCTCTCCATGCGCTGGAGGTGGTCGACCGCGGTGAACTCGGTCGAGACCGCTCCCCCGACCTTCTGGGTCGGCGAGTCGGGGGTGCGCAGCTCGGGGAACTCGTCCTCGAGCGCCTCGAGGCGCCGCAACCGCCGGTCGAAGTCGGCGTCGTCGAGGGTCGGGTCGTCGAGCACGTAGTAGCGCCACCGAGCGTCGTCGATCTCCTCGGAGAGCAGGCGGTGCTCGTCGCGGGCGGCGTCGGGCGCTGCGGTGACCTCGGCGGCGGGGGCGACGTCTGGCATGTCGGGCATGGTCCTATCTTGCCCGTGACGACCGACACCCCATCCGCGACACCAGCACTCTCCGAACGTTCCCTGTGACCGCCGACCAGAGCCCCCGCAGCACTCACCGCGTCGTGGGCGAGCCCTCCTTCACCCGTCTCGACGTCGAGGGGGCGCGCGCCGTCGTCCTGGTGCTGCACGGCGGCAAGCAGACGAGCAACCAGCCGGTCGACGGCCGCAGTGCGTCGTGGAAGCGGATGGCCGCGATGCAGCGGGCGATCACCCCGGCGCTGCACGAGGCCGGGGCCTCGACCTGGCTGCTGCGCTACCGCCGTCGCGGGTGGAACGGCGGCGCCCCGGTCGTCGACGCCCGCTGGGCTCTCGAGCAGGTACGCCGCGAGGTCGGCGCCCTGCCCGTCGTGCTGCTCGGCCACTCGATGGGCGCCCGGACCGCGGCGTACGTCGCCGACGACCCGTCGGTGGTCGGCGTGGTCGCCCTCGCCCCGTGGTGGCAGGCCGACGACCCGGTCGCGGCGCTGCGCGGCCGGCCCGTGGCCGCGGCGCACGGGCGCAGCGACAAGATCACGTCCGCTCGACTGACCCGGGCCTTCCTGGCCCGCGCCGACGGCGTCGCCGCCTCGACCGAGTTCCACGACATGGGCCGGGTCGGCCACTACCTGCTGCGGCGGGTGCCGGAGTGGAACGAGTTCGCCGTCTCGCGCTGCCGCGCGCTGCTGGGCTGAACGCCCCCGGGAGCGCCCCGGGAAACTTCTCCAAGAATATTCGCTTGTCGGGAATGAAACGGATCCGTACTCTCTTGGATGGAACGAAACGGTTCCGTTCCATCTAGTGACGAAGGACACATCCCGATGACACCCGACGCAGGCGACGCCCTCTCCGAGGGCGGAACCCGACCACGGGTCGAGGGCGATCGCGAGCAGCAGATCCTCGACGCGACGCTCGACGTCCTCGCCGACGTCGGCTACGACCGGCTCACCATGGACGCCGTCGCCGCCAGCGCGCGCGCCTCGAAGGCGACGCTCTACCGTCGCTGGACCACCAAGGCCGCGCTGGTGATCGACGCCCTGATCTCCCAGAAGGAGGCGCCGGCCGCTCCCGACACCGGGACCCTGCGCGGCGACCTGCTCGGCACCTACTGCGGCATGGGCGGGCTGATGGACAAGCGCCAGGTCGCCATCCTGGCCAGCGTCATGACCGCGATCGCCCGCGACGCCGACTTCGCCGCGGCCTTCCACCGCGACTTCATCGGCCCGAAGGTCGCGTTGACCAACGAGATCTTCGACCGCGCGAAGAGCCGGGGCGAGATCGCCGCCGACGTCGACGTCGACCTGATCGGACCGGCGCTCCCCGGCATCGTGCTGCAGCGCCAGTTCCTGCTCGGCCAGGTCCCCGACACCGAGTTCATCACCCGAGTGCTCGACCAGATCATCCTGCCCGCCGTCGGAGTCGGGCCGGACCGCACCTCCACCTCCACCCACCAGTCCTAGAGCCAGACCGAGACCCGAAGGAACGCAATGACCGACCTGACCAAGACCGAGGCGTCGCCCTCGGACCAGCCGGGCAAGGAGCTGCACCTGGGCTGGGCCCTGGTGCTGATCTCCATGGCCCAGCTGATGGTGGTGCTCGACGCCAGCATCGCCAACATCGCCCTGCCGTTCATCGGCGAGGACCTCAACATCGACCAGGCGAACCTGTCCTGGATCGTCACCGGCTACGCCCTGGCCTTCGGCGGCCTGCTGCTGCTCGGCGGGCGGCTGGGCGACCTGTACGGACGTCGGCGGGTCTTCATGATCGGCCTGGTCGTCTTCGCGGTGGCCTCGCTCCTCGGCGGCCTCGCGACCAACGAGCCGCTGCTCCTGGGCGCTCGTGGCCTGCAGGGGCTCGGTGCCGCCCTCGCCTCTCCTGCGGCGCTGGCCCTGATCACGACGACGTTCCCGGCCGGCCCGGCGCGCAACCGCGCCTTCGCGGTGTACGCCGCGATGTCGGGTGCCGGTGCCGCCGTCGGCCTGATCCTCGGTGGCTGGCTCACCGGACTCGACTCCGCCTTCGGTCTCGACGTCGACGGCTGGCGGCTGACGTTCCTCATCAACGTGCCGATCGGCATCATCGCGGCGCTGCTGGCCCCGCGCTTCCTGCGCGAGTCCGACTCGCAGACCGGCCAGATGGACGTCCCCGGTGCGCTGACGGGCACCTTCGGCCTGATCGGCATCGTCTACGGGCTGACCCGCGCCGGTGACGAGCGTTACGGCTGGGGCGACACCTGGACCCTGGCCAGCCTCGCGGCCGGCGTCGTGCTCCTGGTGACGTTCATCCTGATCGAGATGCGCGCCGCGCACCCGCTGCTCCCGCTGCGCATCCTCCAGAACCGCACCCGGGCCACGAGCTTCCTGGCCATGATGCTGGCTCCCGCGGCGATGTTCGCGATGTTCTACTTCCTGAGCCTGTTCATCCAGCAGATCGTCGGCTACAGCCCGCTGCGTGCCGGCTTCGCGTTCCTGCCCTTCTCGGTGGGCATCGTGATCGGTGCCGGTCTGGCCTCCAACCTGGTGAACCGGATCGACGCCCGCTACCTGGCCGGCTTCGGCACGCTCATCTCGGCGCTGTCGCTCTTCATGTTCTCGACGATCGACATCAACGACTCGCCGGGCGCCGTGGTCTCGGCTCTGGCGCAGGGCTCGACCGCCGGGGCCGACGTCAACTACTGGACGTCGATCATGCCCTGGATCGTGACCATGTCGGTCGGCATGGGCCTGGTCTTCGTGCCGCTGACCCTGACCGCCGTCCACCACGTGCGGGCCGAGGACTCCGGCATCGGCTCCGGCGTCCTCAACACCATGCAGCAGGTCGGTGGTGCGCTCGGTCTCGCGACCCTGAGCACCGTGGCCCTGCACTTCTCGCAGAACCGTGGCGACGAGGTCGGTGGGGGCATCGTCCAGGCCGCCCAGGGCGCCGGCCTCGAACAGTCGATGACGCCGGAGAAGTTCCAGGAGTTCATCCAGTTCGCCGGTTTCCAGGCCACGTTCACCGAGGGTGCGACCAACGCCTTCTTCATCGGCTCGCTGATGATGCTGGCTGCCTCCGCGGTGGTGTGGATCTTCCTCGACGTCAAGCACACCGAGCTGGCCACCGACGGTCCCGAGGACGTGCCGGTGCACATCAGCTGACGTACGACGGCCTGCGGCGACGGCCGGTCATCCTCCCCTAGTGGGGAAGGTGGCCGGCCGTCTGGCGTGCCAGGGTCATCGCGCGCCGGGCCCACGACTCCGAGGCTCCGGCCGTCCCGCAGGTGGGCGCGACGCCGAGGTGCGGCGCCGTGGTCTCGGGGTCGAGACCGACCATGTCGAGCCAGCGCAGCACCCGCTCGGTCAGGGCGGTGTCGGTGACGTCGTCGGAGGAGGGCTCCAGCGACGGCACGACGCCGAGCACCACCGTCTCCCCCGCCTCCAGCGCCGTGCCCAGGACGTCGTGGCCCGCGGCGTCGAGCGCGCCCAGGTCGACGACCAGCCCGCGGGCGCCGGCACCGCGGACGATGTCGAGCGGTGTCTCGGGAGCGCAGGCGTGCACCCAGGGCTCGGCCCCCTCGTCGCGGATCGCCGCCAGCACCCAGCCCAGGTGCTCCGAGGCCTCGGGCGGGTGCACCGTGCGGTGGCGTCCGAAGCCGGACGCCGTCGGCACCCCGCCGCCCATCACCGCCGCGAGCGCCGGCTCGTCGACCTGCACGACGAGCCGGTCGACGCCGGGACCGGCGGCCAGCCGGCGGCGCAGGTCTCGGACGTGGTCGCGCAGCCCCTCGGCCAGCGCCTGGGCGAGGTCGCGGCGGGCCCCGTGGTCGCTGAGCACCTTGTCGCCGCGGGGCTTCTCGACGGTCGCGGCCAGCGTCCACGGCCCGGCGACCTGCACCTTGAACGCGCCGGCGTAGCCCTGCGTCAGCTCCTCGAGCACGTCGAGGTCCTGGTCGAGCCGGCTGACCGCGCGCCGGTGGTCGATGCCGGGCGCATCGGTGAGCCGCCACCCGGCGGGCTGCAGGTCGACGCCGACCCCGCTCACCAGCGCGAGGGTCCGGCCGACCATGCCCGACGTGATGCCCCGCGACGGCAGCTCGGGCAGGTACGGGAGGCCGTCGTCACCGGCCAGCTCGTCGAGCACGACCTTGAGCCAGGTCGCGAGGTCGTCGCCGGGCAGCGACCCGACTCCGGTCCCGATCGTCATGCGGTGGCCGCAATCGTGGCCGAGCCGACGACGCGGGTGCCGTCGTACACGACCGCGGCCTGGCCGGGGGCGATGCCGTACGCCGGCTCGTGCAGCTCGATCCGGACGGTGTCCTCGACCACCACCGTCGCCGGCAGCTCGTCGCCGTGGGCGCGCAGCTGGACGGTGCCCGACACGGTGTGCGGCACGGTGCCGCACCACCGGGGCTTGATGCCTGTGAGCCGGTGCACGGCCAGTCGTTCGCGCGGGCCGACCGTCACCGTGCCCGAGACCGGCTCGATGTCGAGCACGAACCGGGGCTTGCCGTCGGGGGCGGGGCGGCCGATCCGCAGACCCTTGCGCTGGCCGATGGTGAAGCCGTAGGTGCCGTCGTGGCGGCCGAGCTGCTCGCCGGTGGTGTCGTCGACGATCGGTCCGCCGTGGTTGGGGGCGCGGTCGCCGAGCTTGTCGCGCAGCCAGCCGGCGTTGTCGCCGTCGGCGACGAAGCAGATGTCGTGGCTGTCGGGCTTGTCGGCCACGAGCAGGCCACGCTCGGCCGCCTCGACCCGCACGTCGGGCTTCGTGGAGTCGCCGAGGGGGAACAGCGAGTGGGCCAGCTGCCGCTGGTCGAGGACGCCGAGCACGTACGACTGGTCCTTGCCCTGGTCGACGGCTCGGTGCATCTCGATCAGGCCGTCGGCACCCGTGCGCAGCTGGGCGTAGTGGCCGGTGGCGACCGCGTCGAAGCCGAGGGCGAGGCCGCGCTCGAGGACGGCGGCGAACTTGATCTTCTCGTTGCAGCGCAGGCACGGGTTGGGCGTGCGCCCGGCGGCGTACTCGTCCATGAAGTCCTCGACGACGTCCTCGTGGAAACGGTCGGAGAGGTCCCAGACGTAGAACGGGATGCCGATCACGTCGGCGGCGCGGCGGGCGTCGTTGCTGTCCTCGATCGTGCAGCAGCCGCGGGCACCCGAGCGGTACGACTGCGGGTTGCGCGACAGGGCGAGGTGGATGCCGGTGACGTCGTGGCCTGCGTCGGCGGCGCGGGCAGCGGCGACGGCGGAGTCGACACCGCCCGACATGGCAGCGAGCACCTTCATGGTCGGCGTGCCGCCCGGGCCCGCTCGACGACCGGCCCGATCGCCTCCACGACGGCGTCGACGTCGGCCTGCGTGGAGCTGTGGCCGAACGAGAACCGCAGCGAGTGCCGCGCCGCCTCGGGGGCGCAGCCCATCGCGAGCAGCACGTGGGAGGGCTGGGCGACCCCGGCCGAGCAGGCCGAGCCGGTGGAGCACTCGATGCCGCGAGCGTCGAGCAGCATCAGCAGCGAGTCGCCCTCGCAGCCCGGGAAGCCCAGGTGCGCGTTGCCGGGGAGACGATCCAGCGCAGTGTCGACGGCCGGGCCGTGCACGTGCGCGTCGGCCACGACCTCGATCACCCGGCGGACGAGCTCGTCGCGCAGCGCGGCGACGTGGGCGGCGTGCTCGGGCTGGTGCTTGGCGGCCAGCTCGACCGCGGTGGCCAGTCCCGCGATGGCGGGGGTGTCGATGGTGCCGCTGCGGATGTCGCGCTCCTGCCCGCCGCCGTGCACCAGGGCGGTGACGTCGAGCTCGCGGCGGACGACCAGCGCGCCGGCGCCGTACGGTCCGCCGACCTTGTGGCCGGTGATGGTCATCGCGTCGACCCCGGAGGCCGCGAAGGCGAGCGGCACCGACCCGAGCGCCTGGACGGCGTCGGTGTGCACCGGGATGCCGTGCGGTCGGGCCGCGGCGACGACGCCGTCGATCGGCTGCAGGGTGCCGACCTCGTTGTTGGCCCACATCACCGAGATCAGGGCCACGCTGCCGGGGTCGCGCTCGACCGAGGCGCGCAGGGCGTCGACGTCGAGCCGGCCGGCGCTGTCGACGGGGAGCAGCTCGACGTCGGCGTCCTCGCTGTCGCCGAGCCAGTGCAGGGGGTCGAGGACGGCGTGGTGCTCGACCGCGGTCGTGAGGATCCGGCGCCGGCGCGGGTCGGCGGCCCGGCGCGCCCAGAAGATGCCCTTGAGCGCGAGGTTGTCGGCCTCGGTGCCGCCGGAGGTGAAGACGACCTCGCCCGGACGGCAGTCGAGGGCCTGGGCGATCGTCTCGCGCGACTCCTCGACGACCCGGCGGGCCTGCCGTCCCGAGGCGTGCAGCGAGCTGGGGTTGCCCACCGCGGACAGGTGGGCGGTCATCGCCTCGACGGCCGCGGGCACCATCGGCGTGGTGGCGGCATGGTCGAGGTAGTGCACGGGCTCCTGGGTCGCTGTCATCGCATCTCTCAGGGTACGGCGCGGCGCCGGCCGAGCCACGGGTGACCAGGATGCGCACGCTCGACGGCGTTCCACAGCCACGACGACTGCTGCTCGTCGAGCAGCGGCAGGGCGGCGTCGAGGTCGGCACGATCCTTCTCCCGGTCGAGCCGGGCCTTCATCATCAGGGTCACCTCGGGCCGCAGGTAGCGCAGGCCGTCGCCCGCGACCCACGTCACCTCCTCGAGCGGCGCCACGTGCTCGGGCCAGCGCTTGTTGGTCCATTGCCCGTCGCGGTCAGGGGTGAGCGGCAGGTCGAGGACCCAGGGCGACCGCGCGTCGCGCCGCACCCACAGCTGGCTCTCCGGGTCGACGTCGGGCCAGCCCGGCCGCAGCGGGTGCAGCAGCCCCGAGGTGTTGCTCCAGGCCGTCCAGCGGTCGCCGAGGAACTCCCGGAACGCGGGCACGTCGCACGCCAGCATCGAGACGTCCAGGTCGTCGTGCTCACGGCTCACGCCGGTGAAGGCCTCGATCGACCAGCCGCCGACGACCCACCACGGGCGCTCGAAGCCACCCATCACCTCGCCGACGGTGGCCGGGGTGAGCGGTTCCCAGTCGCCGTACCAGCGGAAGAACTCCTCGTCGTCCACGAACGCGTTCGCCACGCGCCGAGGCTACGGGGGAAGACGGCCAGGGCGTGTCTCTCGACTGCTGGCGCCGCCATGAATGGGGAGACATGCCCAGGCCTTCAACAGACCGGGCGCGGCACCCGTACACCCTCCTGACAGCGTTGTTCGATCTCGAGGAGAGAACCATGCACCTCCCCCGCACCCGCACCGCGCGGCGCACCAGCGCCGGCCTCGTCGCCGGCGCCGACCCGGTCGGCAAGATCCGCGGCCTCGGCGGCGAGCGGCTGGTGGGCATCGACATCCGCGCCGCCAGCGGGAGCGCCACCCTCGGCAGCAAGGGCGGCTACGCGTTGTACCGGGTCGGCCCCCTGTCGGGCGTCGCCGAGAGGGTGGGCGGCTTCCGGCTGCAGGTCGTCGACCTCGCCGTCGTCCACGACTGACGCCCCATCTACTCCGACCCCGGCATCGAAGACCTGGCATGGCCCACCTGGCGCGGCGACGGACGTCCCCGGCCCCCGACCTCCTCCGCGAGGACGGGGTCCGGGAGGCGTACGCCGCCCACGGCGACGAGATCTACCGGCTCGCGCTGCGGGGGCTCGGCGACTCCGGGGCGGCGCAGGACGTCGTCCAGGAGACGTTCCTGCGGGCCTGGCGCCACCGCGAGCGCTACGACGCCACGCGGGCCAGCCTGCGCACGTGGCTGTTCGAGATCGCGCGCAACGTCGTGATCGACGCCCAGCGGGCGCGCCGGGCGCGTCCCTGGCTGCGCGGGCTCTCCGACCACGAGACCCTGGAGCAGTCTGCTCCGTCGGTCGCCGATGGTTGGGACGTGCTGATGAGGAGGGTCCTGGTGGAGGAAGCGTTGCGCCGGCTCGGAGACGACCACCGGCGCGCCCTGCAGGAGACCTACCTGGCCGACCGGCCCTACCCGGAGGTGGCGGCCGAGCTCGGCATCCCGGTGTCGACGCTGCGCAGCCGGGTGTTCTACGGACTCAAGGCCCTGCGGGTCGTGATGGAGGAGATGGAGGTGACGCCATGACCGGCTGGGAGGGTGACCACGAGCGGCTGCGCACCAACCTCGGGGCCTACGTGCTCGGCGGGCTCCCGGACGATGAGAGCGCCGCACTCGAAGCCCATCTGGCGACCTGCGCCGAGTGCCGGGCCG
This sequence comes from uncultured Actinomycetota bacterium, assembly GCA_963825985.1. Lineage (GTDB taxonomy): Bacteria > Actinomycetota > Actinomycetes > Propionibacteriales > Nocardioidaceae > Nocardioides. Next base: position 165,330 of record CAWGVK010000014.1, read on the forward strand.
AGCACGACGAGCTGCTGCCGGCGGCATCGGTGCTCGGCGAGCTCAAGGTGGGCGCGCCCGCGCACGCCACCGCGGCGCCCGCCGACTTGGCCGATCGGGTGTTCTCAGGGCTGGCCGCCGAGCAGGACCGCGAGCGGCGTACGGCGTGGGTACGCCGGGCCGGGCTGGCCGCCGTCGCAGGAGCGGCCGCCGCAGCCGTCCTGGTCGTCGGGCTGGCCGTCACCGCGAGCGACGACGACGACGAGCCGACGGTGCCCCTCGAGGCCGTCGCCGTCACCGTCAGCGAGCGAGGTGTCGAGGCCGACGCCGACCTGGTCAACCACACGTGGGGGGTCGAGGTGAAGCTCTCCGGCACCGGGTTCGAGCAGGGCGGCCGCTACCGCGTCGCCCTGCTCGGCACCGACGGGAAGCGGTTCCCCGCGGGCGAGTTCGTCGGCACCGGTGGCACCCGCATGCTGTGCAACCTCAACTCGTCCCTGCTGCGCGACGACGCGTCCGGCTTCGTGGTCACCGACAGCGACGGCGACGTGGTGGTGCGCTCGAGCTTCGCGTGAGCGCTCACCCTGTCGCGGCCAGGGTGGCGACGACCGCGAGATGGTCGGTGCCGGGGATCTCCACGGTGCGGGTCTCGGTGACGGCGTAGGTGTCGCGCACCAGCACGTGGTCGATCTGCACCGCGGCGAACGGGATCCGCTGCTCCCCGTGGGCCGGCCAGGTCGGCGCCCAGCCCCCGTTGGTCAGCTCGACGGCGTCGCGCCACCCGGCGTCGGCGAGGTCGCGGAGGGCCGGGTGGTCGAGCGTCGCGTTCAGGTCGCCGACGACCGCGTCGACCCCGTGCTCGACCGCGGCGTCGAGCAGCAGGGGCTGGTCGTGGCGCCAGTCCCCGGCAGCTGCGGCGGAGCCGGGTGCGTGCCGAGCAGGGTGAGGCCGAGCGTCCGGACGACCAGGGAGTCGAACAGGGTGTCCACCCGGGCGACCTCCTCGACCGGCCCGGTGGAGAAGACCATCGTGCCCTGCGTGCCCGCGCCCGTGCTTCCCGCGCGGTGCCCCAGCAGGGCCGCGAGGCCCGCGCGGTCGGCGGCGTCGACGAAGCGCGGCGTGACCTCGCTGACCACGAGGACGTCGACGCCCTCGTCGCGCACGGTGTCGACCACGACGGCGGCGTCACCGCGCCCGTACTCCACGTTCACGCTGAGCACCGTGATCCGCTCCGCGTCCCGGGCGGGTTCCGGTGCACCCCCGACCAGGAGCGGCGCGTACCACCAGACGTGCAGGAGCAGCAGGATCCCGGTCACTCCGGCCGCGACCAGCTCGGGGCGCCGGCGCCCGCCGCGCACGACCCCCGTCACCAGCACGGCCAGCGCGACGACGTACGACAGCAGGGCGAACGGCGCGAACGCCATCAGCACGATGCCGAGGTCGCTGGTCCACGCGGTCAGGCGGGACAGGGTGACCGGCAGGGTCGCGACCACGAGCAGGCCGGCCGCCACCCGGCGGGCGACGGCCCAGCGGGTCACGTCAGGGTCACTTCAGCAGGACGAGGTCGTCGCGGTGCACGACCTCGCGCTCGTAGCCGGCGCCGAGCTCGCGCTTGAGGTCGTGGGTCGAGCGGCCGAGCAGCGCCGGGCAGCTCGTCGGCGTCGAAGTTGACCAGGCCCCGGGCCACCACCGCGCCGTCGGGGCCGGCCAGCTCGACCGGGTCGCCGGCGACGAACTGCCCGGTCACGCCGGTGATGCCGGCCGGCAGCAGCGAGGCGCGGCGCTCGACGACGGCGCGGACGGCGCCGGCGTCGAGCGCGAGCGTGCCCGGCGGTGTCGGTCGCGTGCGCGAGCCAGAGCAGCCGGGTCGGGCGCTTGCGGCCGGTGGGCCGGAACAGGGTGCCGACCGGCTCGCCGGCCAGCGCCTCGCCGGCGGCCGCGGCGGCGGTCAGCACGACCGGGATGCCGGCGCCGGTGGCGATCCGCGCCGCCTCGACCTTGGTCTGCATGCCGCCGGTGCCGAGCCCGCGGCCCCGGCCTTGCCGATCCGGACGCCGTCGAGGTCACCGCGGCTCGCTCACCTCGGCGATCAGGCGTGCTGCCGGGGTCGACCGGGTTGCCGTCGTAGAGCCCGTCGACGTCGGAGAGCAGCACCAGCAGGTCGGCGTGCACGAGGTGGGCGACCAGCGCGGCCAGCCGGTCGTTGTCGCCGAAGCGGATCTCGCTGGTCGCGACGGTGTCGTTCTCGTTGACGATCGGCAGCACGCCGAGCTCGAGCAGCTTGGCGAAGGTCTGGTGGGCGTTGCGGTAGTGGGCGCGGCGGGTCACGTCGTCGGCGGTGAGCAGCACCTGCCCGGCCACCAGCCCGTGCCGGGCGAGCTCGTCGGTGTAGCGGTGCACCAGCAGGCCCTGGCCCGACCGAGGCCGCCGCCTGCTGGGCGGCGAGCGCGCTCGGACGCCGGCCCATCCCGAGCGGGGCGAGCCCGGCCGCGATCGCGCCCGACGAGACCAGCACGACCTCGACGCCGCGGCCGCGCGCGGCGGCCAGGACGTCGACGAGGGCTCTCAGCCGGGCCGGGGTCGATCCCGCCGGCCGTCGTGGTGAGCGACGACGAGCCGACCTTGACGACGACCCGCTTGGCCGCGGTGACCTCAGCCCTGGTCACCGCGGTCGTGCCCCTGGATCGGCCTCGGCCCAGTCGGGGTCGTCGGCCGACCCGATCTCGTACGACGACGGCCCGTAGACCTCGGGCTGGTCGAGGCGCCGCGCGACGTCGGCGCGGGTCTCGCCCTCGGCGCGCTCGTCCATGTGCTCCTGGATCGCCTTGCGGCGTCCGTGGGCCGGACGCTCCGACTTCAGCCGGGCGTCCTCGCCGCGGCGGGCGAGGTTCTCGGCGCCGGCGTCGAGGCCGGGCTTGAAGTCGAAGACGACCGCGTTGTCGGGGTGCCCGATCAGCACGGTGTCGCCCTCGACCGCCCCGAGCTGGACCAGCTTCTTCTCGATGCCGAGCCGGTTGAGGCGGTCGGCGAGGAAGCCGACGGCCTCGTCGTTGCTGAAGTCGGTCTGGCGCACCCAGCGCTCGGGCTTGGTGCCGCGCACCCGCCAGCCCTCGCCCGTCTCGGTGACGGTGAAGTCGCCGCCGCCGTCGGCGCTGGGCGGGCGGATGACGATCCGCTGGGCGACCTCGACGGCCTTCTCGGCGCGGGCGGCGAGCACGATCTCGGCCATCGCGAAGGTCAGCTCGCGCAGCCCCTCGCCGGACGCGGCCGAGATCGGGAAGACGCGCAGGCCTCGCGCCCGCAGGTCGTCGACGACCATGTCGGAGATGTCGCGGCCGTCGGGGACGTCGACCTTGTTGAGCGCGACCAGCCGCGGCCGGTCGTCGAGGCCGCCGTACCGGCTGAGCTCGCGCTCGATCACGTCGAGGTCGTCGACCGGGTTGCGGCCGGGCTCGAGGGTGGCGGTGTCGAGCACGTGGACCAGCGCCGCGCACCGCTCGATGTGGCGCAGGAAGTCGTGGCCGAGGCCGCGCCCGTCGCTGGCGCCCTCGATCAGGCCGGGGACGTCGGCGACGGTGAAGGTCATGTCGCCGGCGGAGACGACGCCCAGGTTCGGCACGAGCGTGGTGAACGGGTAGTCGGCGATCTTGGGCCGGGCCCGCGAGATCGACGCGATCAGGCTCGACTTGCCGGCGCTGGGGAAGCCGACCAGGCCGATGTCGGCCACGACCTTGAGCTCGAGCACGACCTCGAGCTCGTCGCCCGGCTCGCCGAGCAGCGCGAACCCGGGCGCCTTGCGCTTGGAGCTGGCCAGGGCCGCGTTGCCGAGCCCGCCGCGACCGCCCTCGGCGATCACCAGCTCGGTGCCCGGCCCGACCAGGTCGGCGATCAGCTCGCCGTCCTTGCGGGTGACGACGGTGCCGTCGGGCACCGGCAGCACCAGGTCGGCGCCGTGGCCGCCGTTCTTGTGCGCCCCGGCGCCGTGGCCGCCGTGCTCGGCCGTGCGGTGGGGGCTGTGGTGGTAGTCGACCAGCGTCGTGACGTCGGCCTCGACGCGCAGGATCGATCGAGCCGCCGGGGCCGCCGTTGCCGCCGTCGGGTCCGCCGAGCGGCTTGAACTTCTCGCGGTGCACCGAGGCCACCCCGTGACCGCCGCGTCCGGCGCTGAGGTGGAGCGTGACCCGGTCGACGAACGTCGGGACTGCCATGGGTGCTCCTGTGCTCGGGGTGGAGACGAAGGGCGCCCCGGACGGAACCTCTCGGGTGAAGCTGTGTGGGTGAGCGTCAGTCACTCCCCGGACGATTTCGAGACGGCCCGCGCAGCCCCGAGCAAGCTCGGTCCTGCGTCGTCGAGCGTCACGTCACTCGCCGGGGGCGTGATATTGACGACCTTGCGGCCGCGCTTGCGGCCGAACTCGACGGCGCCGGGGATCAGCGCGAACAGGGTGTCGTCGCCGCCACGGCCGACGCCGCTGCCCGGGTGGAAGTGGGTGCCCCGCTGGCGGACGATGATCTCGCCGGCGTTGACCTCCTGGCCACCGAACCGCTTGACGCCGAGGCGCTGGGAGTTGGAGTCGCGGCCGTTCTTGGTGGACGCGGCGCCCTTCTTGTGTGCCATCTCAGATCCTTCGGGTGGTGAGCCGGTGCGGCTCAGAGCTTGATGTCGGTGACCTTGACCTGGGTGTACTTCTGGCGGTGGCCCTGGCGCTTCTTGTAGCCGGTCTTGTTCTTGTACTTCTGGATGACGATCTTGGGGCCCTTGGTGGCGCCGAGGACCTCGACGGTCACGGCGGCCTTGTCGAGGCCGGTGGCGGTGACGGTCTCGCCGTCGACGGCCATCACGACCGGCAGGGTCAGCGAGTCACCGACGCGGCGTCGAGACCAGGTCGATCTCGATGACGTCGCCGACAGCGACCTTCTGCTGCTTCGCGCCAGCGCGCACGATCGCGTACACCGCGGTCTCCTTCGTCGTTTCTCACACTCAGTCGCCTGCGGCACGTCCGACCGCTCTGATCTCGAGGGGTGGGTGCCACACAGGTCCAGCGCGTCCAGCGGTGGACGCACAAGGGTCAATCGTACGGATCCGCCCCGGCAGGAGCAAAACGCGAGCCTCAGCGCTTGCGGGTGCCCTTGCGCTTGATCGGGACGTGCAGCCCGACTCGCCGGGCTCGTCACCCGTGGTCGTCGGCTCGCTCGTGTCGCCGGGCTCGACGTCGCCGACGTTCGGCTCGACCTCTCCCGACGCGACCGGTGCCCCGACGGAGCCCACGCTCGGGACCGCGTCGAGCAGCGACGGCTCGTCGGTCGGCGCCGGCGGCGGGCCGGCGACCCGGCTGGCCGCCCGGCCGCGGGTCCGCGTGACGACCTTGGGCGGCTCCGGCGCGGTCGTCGGTGCGACCTCCGGCGCGGGGGCCTCGACGGGCGCGGGTGGGGCCTCGACCGGTGCCACCGGCGCGGCCGTGGCCACGGTGCGGCTGACGCCGCGGCGGGTCCGGGTGACGACCTTGGGAGCCGCAGGCGGGCGGCGGGCTCGGCCGGGGCCTCGTCGGGCTCGGCCTCCGGGGCAGGGGTCTCGTCGGACTCGACCTCGGCAGCCGGCGCCTCGGCGGGCTCGACCTCGCAGCCGGGGTCTCGGCGGGCTCGACCTCCGGCGTGGGGCTCTCGTCGTCCTTGTGGACCTCGGCCTTGGCCATCGCCGCGAACTCGGCGGGCGTCGGCTTGTGGGCCGCGAGGGCGGCCGTCGAGTCCGCCTGGGTGCCGTTGGCGTCGTCGCCGCGGCCGCGACCGCCGCGCCGGCGTCCGCCCCGCTTCGGCTCGTCGTCGGACGCGCCGCGCTTGGGCTCGACCGGCAGGTCGTGGATGACGACGCCGCGGCCCTGGCAGTGCTCGCAGTTCTCGCTGAACGCCTCGAGCAGTCCGGTGCCGATCCGCTTGCGGGTCATCTGCACCAGGCCGAGCGAGGTGACCTCGGCGACCTGGTGGCGGGTGCGGTCGCGACCCAGGCACTCGACGAGCCGGCGGAGCACGAGGTCGCGGTTCGACTCGAGCACCATGTCGATGAAGTCGACGACGATGATGCCGCCGATGTCGCGCAGCCGCAGCTGGCGCACGACCTCCTCGGCCGCCTCCAGGTTGTTCTTGGTGACGGTCTCCTCGAGGTTGCCGCCGGAGCCGGTGAACTTGCCGGTGTTGACGTCGACGACGGTCATCGCCTCGGTGCGGTCGATGACCAGCGAGCCACCCGAGGGCAGCCACACCTTGCGGTCGAGGGCCTTGGCGATCTGCTCGTCGACGCGGTACGCCGAGAACAGGTCGACGCCGTTGTGCTCGTCGGTCGCGTACTTCTCGAGCCGCTCCTCGAGGTCGGGGGCGACCCCCTGCACGTAGTCACGCACGAGGTCCCACGCGTCGTCGCCCTGGATGACCAGCTTGGCGAAGTCCTCGGTGAACAGGTCGCGGACGACCTTGAGGGTCAGGTCGGGCTCGCCGTAGAGCAGCTGCGGGTTGCCGCCCTTGCCCTTCGACTTGCCCTCGATCTCCTCCCAGCGCGACTTGAGCCGCTCGACGTCCTGGGTGAGCTCGGCCTCGCTGGCGCCCTCGGCGGCCGTCCGCACGATCACGCCGGCGCTGTCGGGGACGACCTCCTTGAGGAGGGTCTTGAGGCGGTTGCGCTCGGTGTCGGGCAGCTTGCGGGAGATGCCGGACGTGGTGCCGTCGGGCACGTAGACGAGGAACCGGCCGGCCAGGCTGATCTGGCTGGTCAGGCGGGCACCCTTGTGGCCGACGGGGTCCTTGCTGACCTGCACCAGGATCGGTCTGGCCCGAGGAGAGGACCGACTCGATCTTGCGCGGGCTGCCGTCCTTGTGGCCGAGCTGCGACCAGTTGACCTCGCCGGCGTACAGCACGGCGTTGCGGCCCTTGCCGATGTCGATGAAGGCGGCCTCCATCGACGGCAGCACGTTCTGGACGCGGCCGAGGTAGACGTTGCCGATCAGCGAGGTCTGCGACTCGCGGGCGACGTAGTGCTCGACGAGCACCTTGTCCTCGAGGACGCCGATCTGGGTGAGCTCGTCGCGCTGGCGGACCACCATCACCCGTTCGACCGACTCGCGACGGGCCAGGAACTCGGCCTCGCTGACGATCGGGGCGCGCCGGCGTCCGGCCTCGCGGCCCTCGCGACGCCGCTGCTTCTTGGCCTCGAGCCGGGTCGAGCCCGGCGACGGCGGTGATCTCGTCCTCGGGCGACCGGGTCCTGCGGACGCGGGTCGTGGTGGTGGCCCCGTCGGCGCTGTCGCCGTCGCCTCCCTCGCCCTCGCGACGGCGCTTGCGACGACGGCGCGTCGAGTTGCTGCCCCCGCCCGCCTCGCCGTCGCCCGCGTCGGTCCGGTCGGACTTCTCGGGCTTGTCGGCTGCTCGGGCTTGTCGGACTTCTCGTCGGACTTGTCGGTGCCGGCGTCGTCGGGCTCGACGTCACCATCGGACGACGCCTCGGACTCGCCGCCGTCACCGCTCTTGCCGCGACGGCGCCGGCCGCCGCGACGACGCCGGCGGCGGGGACCGCTGTCGCCCTCGGAGTCGTCGTCGGACTCGGTGCCCTCGGGCTCGGTGCTGTCGGCCTCGGCGGCTCGGCGGCTCGGTGGTCTCGGCGGTCTCGGTCGGTCCTCGTCCTCGTCGGCGTCCGGCTCGACGACCGGCTCGACCGGCTTGCGGGCGCCGCGAGCGCGACCGCTTGACGGGCGTGGTCGGCTCGGGAGCCTGGAACAGCGGCATCGTGCCCGGCGCCGCAGCCGCCTCGGTCTGCGTGTCCGTCGGGGCGTCCGCCACGGGCTCGGCGGGCTGGTCGGGCTGGTCGGCCGGCGCGGCGGCCTTCTTGGCGGTGGTCTTCTTGGCCGCCGACTTCTTGGCGGTCGTCTTCTTGGCGGCAGCCTTCTTGACCGGCTTCTCGGCGGCGGGCTCGGCGACGGCCGGGGCCTCCACCGTCTCGTCGGCGGCGGGCGGTGCGGCCTTCTTGGCCGCCGCCTTCTTGGTGCTGGTCTTCTTGGCGGTGGTCTTCTTGGCCGTCGCCTTCTTCGCGGTCGTCTTCTTGGCGGCGCTGCTCGCGTCGGCCTCGGCCGGCGCGTCGGGCGCCGCCTCGGTGTTCGCGGTGGCGCTCTGCAGTTCGTCGTCAGCCATGGTGCTGCTCCTCAGCCCGACTCGGTCGGGGTTCTGGTGCTGCCGCTCCGGCGTACTCAGGATCGGCAACACAAAGTCTTCGGGGTGGGCCCTTCGTGCGGCGACACCCTCCGCGGTGCGTCACTGGGGCCCGGTGGTCGCCTGCCGCGGTCGTCGAGCCTGGATCGCTGTCACCGACCCAGTCCGCGTCGCGGTCTGGCAACGACTGGACTCCACTGTGCCGTCCCGGTCTGCGGGGCGGCGAGAACGTCGTCGGGCTGCCTCACGAGCCTCGTGAGCGCCGATCGGCAACCAGGGCCGAGTATCGCACACGCAGGCGCGCTCGGCGTGGTCGTCGGCTCAGGCGAACGGGTCGCCGACCCGACCGTCGACCAGGGGACCCTGCTCCACGCGGGTCAGCAACGGCGCCGGACCGGGGTCGAGCGCGGTGAGCCTCGCGATGCCGGTGAGCACGTCGTCGGGGCGGACGGCGGGCACGGTGTGTCGCAGCACCAGGTCGAGTCGAGCTGCCCTCCGGCACCTCGTCCACCGCCAGCCCCACGACCGCCTCCCGGCAGTCGAACTCGCGCAGCCCCTTCTTCGTCATCCGCTCGACCACGACCGACTCCTCGGCGAGGAACCGCTCGACGGCGGCCCGCGCCTCGACGACGCCGGCCCGGGTCTCGACCGTCCACCTGCTCGCGACCAGCAGCTCGGCGAGGCCGGGCCGACCGGCCGCGTCGACCACCCGGACGACGTCGAGACCGTCGGGCAGGGCCTCGTCGAGCTGGGCGTGGACGCCGGCCGGGTCGACGACCTCGGCCAGCGCCGATCTCGAGGTACTCCGCCTCGCTGGCCGAGCCGGTCGGCGCGGCGCCGGCGTACGAGATGCGGGGGTGCGGGTTGAAGCCCGAGGAGTAGGCCATCGGCACGCGGGCGCGGAAGACCGCGCGCTCGAAGGCGCGGCTGAAGTCGCGGTGGCTGGTGAACCGCAGCCGGCCGCGCTTGGCGTAGCGGATCCGCAGCCGCTGCACCGGCGGCGCCTGCTGCTCGGGCTGCTGACGGCTCACAGGGTCTCCCACGTCGGTGCTCTCATCGCCGACGAAGGGTAGACGGTGCTCACCCGCTCCCCTTCCAGCCACCCGGTCAGCCGGGCCGCCTCGGCCACGAGGGCGCGCCGCGCCCGGGCCGGCACGGGCTCGAGCAGCCGGACCTCGACCACGCCCGTCGGCGTCCTGGACCCAGCAGCCCACGATCCGGCCGTCGACCCAGGCGGTGGTGCCGGCGTTGCCGTTGGTGTCGAACAGCTGCGGCCCGTGGTCGCCGAGGTAGAAGGTCGCGCTCCTTCCACCCCATCACGGTCGGGTCGAGCACCGGCAGCAGCGCGACCCAGGGGTCGACGGCGGCGGCCGGCTCGACGTCGTCGGGCAGGAGCCAGCCGGTCGTGCCGCCGTCGAGGGAGACCTCGACGGCGTCCAGGTCGGTCAGCGCGCGGGTCACGGCGCCCTTGGTGCCGCCCAGCCACCACTGGACGTCGGCCGCGGTGCCCGGCCCGAACGTGCGCAGCCAGCGGCGCACGAGCTCGGCGTAGCCCGCCTGCTCGTCGAGCGGGGTGGGCACCTCACCGAGCCAGGCGTCGGTGCGGGTCCACTGCGGGCGGTTGATCCGCCAGTGGCCGCCGTTCCTCCCTCGCACGATCCGGCCCTCGACGCCGAGCTGGGTGAGCACCCTCGGCGCGACCGGGACGTTGGCGGCGTACGCCTTGCCGGGCGCCAGCTCCATGCGTCCCGCGAGCGACGGCACCTCCTCGCGGATCTGCTTGGCCGACCGCTCGCCGCCGTCGCCGAGGTGGGCGAGCGTGTCGGCCATCGCCGTCGTGATCCAGGCCTCGCCGTCGTCGGCGATGCCGCAGCTCACGACCTCCTTGGCCAGCCGGGCACGCAGGGCGGTCGCCACCCGGGCCGACGCACTCCCCCAGGCCGCCGGCAGCAGGTCGCGCGGGAAGACGAACAGGGTGCGGCGCATCGCCAGCTGCTTGACCAGCGTGCGGTCGTCGTACAGCGCCCGGTCGACGTCGGCGACGCGTCACGTCGTCGACCCGCGCCCAGCACGACAGGTAGACCGACGGCGCCTCGGTGGCGTGCAGGACGGTCAGGGCGCGGGTGGCTGCCTCGGGGGTCGCGACCCGGAAGGCCGGGGCGAGGGCGTGGCGCCGGGCGAGCCGGGCCCGGCGCTCGTCGTCGGGTACGTGTCGCACATTCGCCATCCTGCACGAATCCACCGACCGTGACTGACACACTGTGCGCAACCAGCCGACACCGACAGCGGCCGAGCCCCGAAGGACTCCGATGAGCAACCCCTACGACCCCAACAACCCGAACCAGGGCGAGCAGCCGTCGCAGTACGGAGCTCCGATCCCGAGTGGCGGTGGCGGCGGTTACGGCAACCCCTACGGGCAGAGCCCGTACGGCGGCAACGAGATGCCCAAGAAGACCGACGCCGTCTCGATCACCGGCTTCGTGCTCAGCCTCACCTGCTGTCTCTCGATCGTCGGCGCCATCCTCGGATTCGTCGGCCTCAGCCGGACCAAGGGTGGCAAGCGCAAGGGCCGCTGGGCCGCGGTCTCCGCCACGATCATCGGGATCCTCGGCACGATCGCCGGCGGCGCCCTGATCGCCGTCTTCGTGATCTTCGCCGGCTCGGTGATCAGCGTCGACGAGGCCGAGGCCGGCCAGTGCGCCAACATCACCAGCGACGACGACGACTCGGTCCTGCTGCGCGACAAGGACTGCGGCGACGACCACGACGCCGAGATCGTCTACGTGGGCACCTACGACGAGGTCGAGAACTCCCAGTTCGTGCCGAGCGACCCCGACGACCTGACCGACGCCGGCATCTCCTTCGGCGTCTGCACCGAGCTGATGGACCCCGCCGACGTCGAGGCCCTCGGCTCCGACGTGGAGTACCAGTTCGTCACCGAGGACAGCACACCCAGCGGCGACGAGCCGTTCTTCTGCTACGTCGAGCGCTCCAACGGCGACAAGTTCACGAGCAAGCAGCTGCCCTGACCGGCCGTCACACCACCGCCAGCGGCAGCAGCCGCTGGCCGGTGGGGCCGATCTGGATCTCGGTGCCCATCTCGGGGCAGACGCCGCAGTCGTAGCACGGCGTCCAGCGGCAGTCCTCGACCTCGACGTCCGAGTGCCGTCGGCGACGGCGAGGGCGTCCTCCCAGTCGGCCCAGAGCCAGTCCTTGTCGAGGCCGGAGTCGAGGTGGTCCCAGGGCAGGGTCTCGTCGTACCCGCGCTCGCGGGTGGTGTACCAGTCGAGGTCGACGCCGGTGCCGGCCAGACCGGTCTCGACGGCCGCCATCCAGCGCTCGTAGGAGAAGTGCTCGCTCCAGCCGTCGAAGCGGCCACCGTCGCGCCACACGGCCTCGATGATCCGGCCGACGCGACGGTCGCCGCGTGAGAGCAGTCCCTCGACGATGCCGGGCTTGCCGTCGTGGTAGCGGAAGCCGATCGCGCGGCCGTACCGCTTGTCGTCGCGGACGACGTCGCGCAGCTTCTTCAGCCGCTCGTCGGTCGTCTCGACGTCGAGCTGGGAGGCCCACTGGAACGGGGTGTGCGGCTTCGGCACGAACCCGCCGATCGACACCGTGCAGCGGATGTCGTTGCGGCCGGTGACCTGGCGGCCCTCGGCGATCACCCGCTTGGCGAGCTCGGCGACCTGCAGCACGTCGTCGTCGGTCTCGGTCGGCAGGCCGACCATGAAGTACAGCTTCACCTGGCGCCAGCCGTGCGAGTACGCCGCCGAGACGGTGCGGATCAGGTCGTCTTCAGTCACCATCTTGTTGATGACCTTGCGCATCCGCTCGCTGCCGCCCTCGGGGGCGAAGGTGAGGCCGGAGCGGCGTCCGTTGCGCGAGAACTCGTTGGCCAGGGTGATGTTGAAGGCGTCGACGCGGGTGCTCGGCAGGCTGAGGCTGACGTTGGAGCCCTCGTAGCGGTCGGCGAGGTCGGTGGCGATCTCGCCGATCTCGGTGTGGTCGGCGCTGGAGAGGCTCAGCAGGCCGACCTCCTCGAAGCCGCTCTTGCGGATGCCGTTCTCGACCATCGCGCCGATCGTCTCGATGCTGCGCTCGCGCACCGGGCGGGTGATCATCCCGGCCTGGCAGAAGCGGCAGCCGCGGGTGCAGCCGCGGAAGATCTCGACGCTGAACCGCTCGTGCACGGTCTCGGCCAGCGGCACCAGCGGCTTGGCCGGGTAGGGCCAGGCGTCGAGGTCCATCAGCGTGTGCTTGGTGACGCGGTGCGGGACGCCGGGCCGGTTGGGGACGACGGCCTCGATCGCCCCGTCGGCGCCGTAGGTGACGTCGTAGAACCGGGGCACGTAGACGTTGCCGGTGACCGCGAGCCGGCGCAGCACCTCGTCGCGGCCGGACGCCCTCGGCCTTCGCCTCGCGCACCAGCTCGGAGATCGCGAGCACGACCTCCTCGCCGTCGCCGAGCACGGCGGCGTCGATGAAGTCGGCGACCGGCTCGGGGTTGAACGCCGCGTGGCCGCCGGCGAGCACGATCGGGTCGGCCTCGGTGCGGTCGGCCGCGTGCAGCGGGATGCCGGCCAGGTCGAGGGCGTTGAGCATGTTGGTGTAGCCGAGCTCGGTGGAGAAGCTCAGGCCGAACAGGTCGAAGTCGCGCACCGAGCGGTGGGCGTCGACGGTGAACTGCGGGATCGGCCCCTGCTCGTCGCCTTCCCGCATCACAGCCTCCATGTCGGGCCACACCGAGTAGGTGCGCTCGGCGACGATCCAGTCGCGCTCGTTGAGCACCTCGTAGAGGATCTGGACGCCCTGGTTGGGCAGGCCGACCTCGTAGGCGTCGGGGTACATCAGCGCCCAGCGGACCGTCTCACCGTCGGGCGCGCAGTCCCACTCCTTGACGGTGGAGTTGAGCTCGCCGCCGACGTACTGGATCGGCTTCGAGACCGAGGGCAGGCGGGGCTCGAGCCGGGGGAAGAGGCTGGCGGACATGCAGGCGAGTCACGAGCGGGCGCCGCCAGCCCCGATTACGTCGGTCCATAGGGTTGCGACATGAGCAGTGCGACGCAGGGCCGGTATGCCTGGACGACCTGGGTGCCGCTGACCGCGCTCGTGCTGCTCGGAGCCACGTGGGGACGCGACCTCCCCAACGCCGTGCTCGGCGTGGTCGCGGTCTTCCTGGTCGGGGCGGTGCTGGCCGCCGTCCACCACGCCGAGGTGGTCGCGCACCGGGTCGGTGAGCCGTTCGGGTCGCTGGTGCTCGCGGTCGCCGTGACGGTGATCGAGGTGGCCCTGATCGTCACGCTGATGGTCAGCGGCGGCAAGGCACGTCGACGCTGGCCCGCGACACGGTCTTCGCCGCGGTGATGATCACGCTCAACGGCATCGTCGGGCTGGCGCTGGTCGTCGGCGCGCTCGAGCACCACCTGGCGCCGCTTCAACCCCGAGGGCACCGGGTCGGCGCTCGGCGACCGTGGTCGCGCTCGCCGGCGTGACCCTGGTGCTGCCGCGCTTCACCGAAGGGGCCTCCGGGCCGGAGTTCACCGGCTCGCAGCTGACCTTCGCGGCGTCCGCGTCGCTGGTGCTCTACGGGATGTTCGTGTTCACCCAGACCGTCCGGCACCGCGACTTCTTCCTGCCGGTCGAGACCGACAGCGGTCGGGCCGCGTGACGACGACGGCGACGGCCACGCCGACCCGCCGACCGCCCGCGAGGCCCTGGTCGCGCTGGGCCTGCTGATGGCCGCGCTGGTCGCGGTGGTCGGCCTGGCCAAGGTGTGCACCCCGGCGATCGAGGGCGCGCGTCGACGCCTTCGGCTTCCCGGTCAGCTTCGTCGGCGTCGTGATCGCCCTGCTCGTGCTGCTGCCGGAGTCGATCTCCGCCACCCGCGCGGCGGCCCGCGACAACGCCCAGATCAGCCTCAACCTCGCCTACGGCTCGGCGATGGCCTCGATCGGCCTCACCATCCCGGTGATCGCCGTCGCCTCGATCTGGCTCGACGGCCCGCTCGCGCTCGGCCTGGAGCCGACGCAGATCGTGCTGCTGGCGCTCTCGGTGATCGTCAGCGTGCTGACCGTCGTCCCGGGTCGCTCCAAGCCGCTCAACGGTGGCGTGCACCTGGTGCTGCTGGCGGCGTACCTCTTCCTGGCGGCCAACCCCTGACGTTCCTCAGACGTCGACGGTGAGCCGGAGGGAGACCTGGTCGCCGGGCTCGAGCCTCTCGGCGCGCTGCACCATCAGCTTGATGGGCACGATGTAGCCGCCGTCCTTCGGCCACAGCGACGTCGTCCAGCGGGTCTCGCCGACCTGGACGGCGACCGGGATCATGCCCCAGCCGTAGGTGACCAGGGCCGACGTCGCCTCCAGCTCGGCGGCGTCGTCGTCGGGGACCGCCACGAAGTGGTACGGCGCCGGCCCGCGCCAGACGAACATGTCGCCGGTGAACTCGAGCTCCATGGCTCCCAGGTTAGGACCGATCGAGGACGCGATGCGTCCGCGACGGGTCCTACCGTCGTCCGCATGACGTCAGACGACTACCCCTGGGAACCGCCGCTTGGCCGGCACCGAGCTCGAGCACCTCATCGGTGCGCTCGACCGCCAGCGCACCACGTTCCGCTGGAAGGCCGGCGGCCTCGACGCGGCCGGACTGCAGCACCGGATCGACGTCTCGACGCTGAGCCTCGGCGCCCTGCTCAAGCACCTCGCCCTGGTCGAGGACTGTACTTCACCTGGAAGCTGCGCGGCGAGTCGCCCGGCGAGCCGTGGATGAGCACGACGTTCTCGAGCGACGAGGCCTGGGCGTTCGAGTCTGCCGCCGACGACTCCCCCGAGGACCTCTACGCCCTCTGGGACGGCGCGGTGGAGCGGTCAGGCGAGCGCCTGGCTGCCGCCCTCGCCCAGGGTGGCCTCGACCTACCGGTGCACGCCGCCGACGACGACGGCAACCACGCCAGCCTGCGCCGGCTGCTCTTCGACCTGCTCGAGGAGTACGGCCGCCACACCGGCCACGCCGACCTGCTGCGCGAGGCGGTCGACGGGCTGACCGGGGAGGACCCGCCGGCGGGCTGGCGCGCGTGAGCTGACCCGGGCGGGCCGGCGGTGACCTGGTGAGGGTTTCTGCGAAGGAAAGCCTCATTGGCTCACCGCTGACCCGAGTCCGCTCGCTCGGGCGGTGAACCAGCTCCCGTTTCCGTGCGTGGTTCGGTAACCAGTTCACCGCCGACCGGGCTGGTAAGCGCGCGCGCACACGGACCACGAGGCAACAGTGGGTCTCGAGACGGTCGCAGAGCGACCTCCTCGACCACCGAAGGACGACG
>CAWGVK010000015.1:0-62057 GCA_963825985.1 uncultured Actinomycetota bacterium
GATGGCCGACCGCGAGCGCATCGTGCGCGACGAGGTGGCCCGCCTGGAGAAGAAGCAGACCCGCCAGCAGCGCTGGCCCAAGGGACTCCCGTGAAGGCACTGTCCACGGTCCGCGGCCACCCGTCGGCGCTCCTGCTGGCCCTGCAGCTGCTCGCCGTCCTGGCCTACCCGTTCCTCGACGGCTCGACGTTGGGACGGGCGGTGATCGGCGCCGTGCAGGTCGCCGTCGTCCTGGCCGCGACCTGGGCGGTCCGGCGCACCCCCACCCTGTCGTGGGTGGCGGTGCTGTTCGGCGGTCCCGCCATGGTCTTCAGCGTGCTGGAAGCGTTCGCCGACCAGGGCTGGGTGGTGCTGGTCTCGGCGATCCTGCACGTGCCGTTCTACCTGTTCGTGTCCTACGCACTGATCCGCTACCTGTTCCACGACGACAAGGTCACCCGCGACGAGCTGTTCGCCACCGGAGCCGCGTTCACCGTCGTGGCCTGGGCGTTCGCCTACGTCTACGCCGCCGCCCAGGTCATCTGGCCCGGCTCGTTCGTCGGCTACGCGGGCCAGGGCGAGCGCCCGTGGTTCGAGCTGCTCTACCTCTCCTTCACGACCCTGACGTCGGTCGGCCTCTCCGACGTGGCGCCGGTGATGGACCACGCCCGCTCGCTGGTGATGATCGAGCAGGTGGCCGGCGTGTTCTACGTGGCCCTGGTGGTGGCACGCCTGGTCGGCCTCACTGCCCGCCGCCGCGCCTAGCCGTCCCAGCCGGGCGAGCGGTGCTTCCTCGGGAGCTTGGCGACGACCGCGTCGTACGACGCATCGACCGCCTCGAGCAGCTCGTCGTCGGGGATGGTGCCGTCGAAGGAGAGGTCGTTCCAGCCACTGCGCCCGATGTAGGCCATCACGGTCGCCGCTCCCGGGTAACGCTCGAGCCACTGGTCGGCGACCTCGCGGGTGGCGCCGGCCTTCACGCCGATGCCGTCCGCGCCGAGGAAGGCGAAGATCTTGCCGGCGGTGTCGGGGCCGACCTTGACCACCGGGTGCTCGTGGCCCCACGGGTTGTCGGGCCAGGCGCCGGGCTTGGCGAGGCAGTGCGCCTGCATCTGCTGGACGTCCACGGCAGCAACCTACGCCGACGGCTCGGGGACGTCGGTCTCCCAGCGTGCTCGTCGCTCGGCGACCGACTGCTCCCACCACGGCGTGCCCCGTTCGCCGAGGGCCACCTTCGCGGCGTGGACGCCGGCTCGCGACGTGGCCTCCTCGTCGGTGCCCCGGGTCCGCTTCACGTCGCGCCGCCAGGCCATGAGGACGTGCTGCAGCTCGTCGCGGCGGGCGGCGGGTACCAGCGGGTCGGTGGCTCGCCACCGACGACCCTTGATCACGACGTAGCGCCCGTCGGGCGTCTTCTCCGCGCTCATGTGACCGGCAGGACGCCGGCTTGGAGCGCCGCGCGGTCGATGACCCGGCGGGCCTTGCGCCGGTAGCGCCAGATCTGGACGACACCCGCCGTCCACAGGACGTACTGCGCGCTCATCGCCCAACGGAACGCCTCGGGCCGGTAGTCGGTCGAGGCACCCGGGGTCCGCCAGTCGAGGATCAGGCCGATCGCCACCACGAGGACGAGGCTCGCGGCGAAGCCTCCCTGGTTGATGATCCCCGTGGCACTGGCCAGCCGCTCGGCCGGGTTGGACGTGCGGGCCAGGTCGAACCCGATCACCGACGCCGGGCCGCCCACGCCCATCACCACCATCAGCGCGAGCAGCAGCCACAGCGGGGCTTCGCCCGGCCAGGCCAGGACCGCCGACCACACGGCCACGATCGACAGCACGATCACCAGCACGATCGACGAGCGGTGCCACGGGTGCCGGCTGACCAGGTAGCCCAGTACCGGCCCCGAGACCACGATCGCCCCCACGATCACGACCAGCAGCAGCCCCGCGGCGTGCTCGGAGAGTCCCTCGCCCTGCACCAGGAACGGGTAGCCCCACAGCAGGGCGAACGTGGTCGCGCTGAACTGCGACGTGAAGTGCATCCAGAACCCCAACCGGGTGCCGGGGTGCGCCCAGGACGCCGCCAGGCTGCGACGCACGGCCTTCAGCGACAGTCGGGGGCCGCGCAGCAGGCGCGCCTCGGGGGCGTCACGCACCACGACGACGAGCGCGACCGACAGCACCGCTCCGAGGGAGGCGGTCGTGAGGTAGGCCCCGGTCCAGCCCAGCTCGCGCAGGGCGAACGTCATCGGCGCCGCCGCCAGCACCGCACCCAGCTGCCCGAGGGTGCCGGTGAGCTGGGTGACGATCGGCACGCGGGACGGCGGGAACCACCTGGTCACCAGGCGCAGCACGCAGATGAAGGTCATCGCGTCGCCGATGCCGACGAACATCCGGGCCAGCAGCGCGACCGGGTACGTCTCCGCCAGGGCGAACCCGGCCTGGGCCAGGGTGAGCACGATGGTGCCGGTGAGCATGACGCTGCGCGGCCCGTACCGGTCGACGAGCAACCCCACGGGGATCTGCATGCCGGCGTACACCAGCAGCTGCAGCATGGTGAACGTCGCCAGCTCGGACGCCGAGATGCCGAACCTGTCGGCGGCCACGAGCCCGGCCACGGCCAGCGAGCTGCGGTGGAAGATCGCCAGCAGGTAGGTGAGCATCGCGACGCCCCACACGGCGTACGCGAGCCGGCCACCCAGCGCCGGCTCACTCCTCGTCACTCCCCGCAGACTACGACCGCGGCCGCGGGTGCTGCGATTCGGTGCCGATCACTCCTGCGGTGCGAGCGTGAGCGTGTAGGAGATGCCGGCGTCCGTCGTCGGAGTGGCGAACTCGACCCTCTGCCCGAGCGCGACCACGAACGTGTCCTGCGTGCCGTTGAGATCGAGGCCGCCCGAGTCGCCCCGCGGGGCCATGGCGGAGCTGGCGGTGATCTCCACCTCGTCGCCGCGGACGTCGGTGACCTCCAGCTCGGTGTCGTCGTCGCCGAGCGCCTCGACCACGGCGCGTTCGCCGACCACGGCGTCCAGGGTCGTCGTCTCGGGTGTCGGCCGGTGCTCGGGGTCCCAGCCGTTCCAGTCCTCCGAGACGATCGTGAGGGTCAGCGACTCGTCGGTCGCGCGAGTCGAGCCGGTCTCCTCACCGCAGCCGGCCAGCAGCACGGCGACCACCACGGCGCTCCCCACGGCGGCGGCAAGGGGTCTCAGACGGGGCAACTCAGGCGATCGCGACATGCACCTCCGACGCACCGGCGGCACAGCCGGTTCCTCGTTCCTCGGTGGCGGCGTCTCCTCACTTGGTCGCCTCCATCATCTGGCGGAGCTCCTTCTTGAGGTCGTTGATCTCGTCGCGCAGCCGGCCGGCGAGCTCGAAGGCCAGCTCGGCGGCGGCCTGCCGCATCTGGTCGGTGAGGTCCTGGATGAGCTGGGCGAGCTCGGAGCTCGGCAGGCCGGCGAGGTCCTTGGCGTGGTGGCCGCTGGCCTTCTCGCCGAGCACGGGCACGGTCTGGCGCGCCTTGACTCCCCCGGCGCGCCCCTTGGCCTCGGTGCCGGCCCAGGTCTGGAGCAGCGCCTCGGTGTCCTCGCTGTCGCGGGCCAGCATCTCGGTGATGTCGGCGATCTTCTTGCGCAGCGGCTGCGGGTCGACCCCGGCCGCCAGGTTGTAGGCCACCTGCTTCTCGCGGCGCCGGTTGGTCTCCTCGATCGCCTTCTCCATGGACGGCGTGATCTTGTCGGCGTACATGTGCACCTGTCCCGACACGTTGCGGGCCGCGCGACCGATGGTCTGGATCAGTGACTTGTCGGAGCGCAGGAAGCCCTCCTTGTCGGCGTCGAGGATCGACACCAGCGACACCTCGGGCAGGTCGAGACCCTCGCGCAGGAGGTTGATGCCGACCAGCACGTCGTACTCACCCATCCGCAGCTCGCGCAGCAGCTCGATGCGGCGCAGCGTGTCGACCTCGGAGTGGAGGTAGCGGGTGCGGATGCCGGCGTCGAGGAGGTAGTCGGTGAGGTCTTCCGACATCTTCTTGGTCAGCGTGGTGACCAGGACCCGCTCGTTCTTGTCGGCGCGGGTGCGGATCTCGTGGATCAGGTCGTCGATCTGGCCCTTGGTCTGCTTGATCACGACCTCGGGGTCGATCAGGCCGGTCGGGCGGATGATCTGCTCGACCACGTCGCCCTGGACCTTGTCGAGCTCGTAGTTGCCGGGGGTCGCCGAGAGGTAGATCGTCTGGTCGATCCGCTCGAGGAACTCCTCCCAGCGCAGCGGCCGGTTGTCCATCGCGCTCGGCAGCCGGAACCCGTGGTCGACCAGGTTGCGCTTGCGCGACATGTCGCCCTCGTACATGCCGCCGATCTGGGGGACGGCGACGTGCGACTCGTCGACGACGACGACGTAGTCCTCGGGGAAGTAGTCGAGCAGGCAGTTGGGTGCGGTGCCGCGGGTGCGGCCGTCCATGTGCATCGAGTAGTTCTCGATGCCGGCGCACGACCCGACCTGCCGCATCATCTCGACGTCGTAGGTCGTGCGCATGCGCAGCCGCTGGGCCTCGAGCATCTTGCCCTGCCGCTCGAACGAGGCGAGCTGCTCCTCGAGCTCGACCTCGATGCCGTTGATCGCCCGCTCCATCCGGTCGTGGCCGGCGACGTAGTGGGTGGCGGGGAAGACGTAGAGCTCGGTGTCCTCGGTGAGGATCTCGCCGGTGACGGCGTGCAGGGTCATCAGCCGCTCGATCTCGTCGCCGAAGAACTCGATGCGGACGGCGTGCTCCTCGTAGACCGGGAAGATCTCGAGGGTGTCGCCGCGCACCCGGAACGTGCCCCGGCTGAACGACATGTCGTTGCGCGTGTACTGGATCTCGACGAGCTGGCGCAGGATGGAGTCGCGGTCGCGCTCCTCGCCGACGCGCAGCCGCAGCATCCGGTCGACGTACTCCTGCGGCGTGCCGAGACCGTAGATGCACGACACGGTCGACACCACGATCACGTCGCGGCGGGTGAGCAGCGAGTTGGTGGCCGAGTGGCGCAGCCGCTCGACCTCCTCGTTGATCGAGGAGTCCTTCTCGATGTAGGTGTCGGTCTGCGGGACGTAGGCCTCGGGCTGGTAGTAGTCGTAGTAGGAGACGAAGTACTCGATCGCGTTGTCGGGGAACAGCTGGCGCAGCTCGTTGGCGAACTGCGCCGCCAGCGTCTTGTTGGGCTGCAGCACCAGCATCGGGCGCTGCACCTGCTCGGCCACCCAGGCGATGGTGGCCGTCTTGCCGGTGCCGGTGGCGCCGAGGAGGACGACGTCCTTCACGCCGCCATCGACCCGGCGGGTGATCTCCTCGATCGCCGCGGGCTGGTCGCCGGACGGCGAGTAGTCGGAGACGACCTTGAAGGGGGCGACGCGGCGCTCGAGGTCGGTAACGGGACGCATGCTGCGAGCCTACGACCGACCACTGACAACTCCCGGCCGGCCGGGGTCGTCACACCGACCATGAAGCCTCTCGCGACCGCCGCCGTCGCCGTGACCACGCTCGGCCTGCTCTCCGTCACACCCTCCCCCGCCGCCGGCCTGCACCCCACGCAGGACGTACGCGTCGTCTCCACCCCGGGCACCGACGAGATCCCCACGACCGGGCTGACCCGCGGCTCCGCCCCGCGGATCCCCTACCTGCGCGGGCGCGGTGTCGACGAGGGCGACGGTCGGTGGCGGTTGGTCCGCGCCGACGGGACCCGGCTGCGCGTGCCCGTCGGGTACTACGACTTCGCCACGCTGGGACGCGGTGCCATCGGCACGCTCGGCACGGAGGCCGGGGTCCGCATCGACCGGGTCGGGCCGGCCGGCCGCCTGCTCCGTAGCAGGACCGGGTACGAGCACTACGGGCTCGTCACCACGCCCGATCGCTCGATCGTCGGCTACCTCGGCGACGACGAGCGGCTCGTCGTCCTCGAGGACGACGGTCGCCGACGCCTCGAGATGGCGCGGGTCCGGGGCGCCGACCGCCCCGGTGCGCTGCTGGGCCGCGGCACCTGCCGCGAGCAGTCCGGGGGCGGCGGGTGCACGGCCTTCCTCGACTCCCGGCGCGACACCGGAGCCCGCTACACGACCTCGCACGGCATCGTCGACTCCGTGCCGGGGCTGCTGAGCGTCACCGACGTCGACCGCCGCGGTCGGCTGGTCGGGCTGACCGAGAAGCGTCCTCGCTGCTCGGGCCTGCTGCGCGGGCCGTCCGGGCGGCTGGCCTGGCACACGTGCGACCACGACCTGACGGCGTTCTCGCCCGACGGCCGCCACGTGCTGGGCACCCGCGGCCGCTTCGACCCGACGAAGGTCGCCGTCTACGACAGGGCCGGCGACGTCGTCGCGTCGTGGTCGTTCCGCTCCGCGTTCGGCGGCGGGCACGACCGGCGCCTGACCGACGTCGCCTGGGAGAGCCGCCGGCACCTGCTCGCCGTCGTGTACTCCGAGGGCGGCTGGTCGATCCTCCGGCTGGGTCTCGACGGGTCGGTCGAGCGGGTCACCAAGCGGCTGCGGGAGTCGGTCGACTACCCGGCGTACCGGTTGCCCGTCAGGTGAGCCTCAGAGGAGCGGGCGCAGCGGCGCGAGGAAGAACTCGGTGAACTTGCGGTGCAGGTCGCGGGTCTCCCACTCGCTGCGGGTCAGCGGCGCACAGTTGGTCTGGTCGGTGAGGAAGATCTCCTCGAGGGTCTCGGCCAGCGCCGGTGCGATCACCTCGACGTTGATCTCGTAGTTGCCCTGGAGGCTGAGCCGGTCGATGTTCGCGGTGCCCACGGTCGACCAGGTGCCGTCGACCGTCGCGGTCTTGGCGTGCACCATCGCGCCCTTGAAGCGCAGGATCTGGACGCCGGCCTCGAGCAGCTGCGAGAAGTAGCCGCGCGAGATCCAGTCGGCGACGACGTGGTTGGACTTCAGCGGCAGCAGCAGCCGGACGTCGACCCCGCGCCGCGCGGCGTCCTTCATCGCATCGACGAAGTCCTGGTCGGGCAGGAAGTAGGCCGTGGTCATCCACACGTTGTGGCTGGCCCGGTTGATCGCCTCGAGGTACATCGACCGGATCGGGAACATCCACAGCCGCGGCACGTTGCGCTGGACCCGGATCTGCGACTCCCACGTCGACGCGGTCTCGAGCAGCAGCGGTCGCTCGCTGTGCCGGATCCGGCGCCGGCGGTGCAGGTTCCAGAAATCCGCGAAGGCGCGCTTGAGGTCCCAGACGCCGGGGCCGGTGATCCGCACGTGCGTGTCGCGCCACTCGGTCTCGTAGGCCGAGCCGATGTTGTAGCCGCCCACGAACCCGACCGTGTCGTCGACCACGAGGATCTTGCGGTGGTCGCGGCCGTAGCGGCGCAGGTCGAGGAAGCGCAGACCGGCCGAGTAGACGGGGTACTTGAGCACCTTCATCGACGGCGGGAAGTGCTTGAACACCGGCGAGACGACGAGATTGGCGAAGCCGTCGTAGATGCAGTAGACCTCGACGCCGCGGTCGGCCGCCGCGGCCAGCGCCTTCTTGAACCGCTCGCCGGTCTCGTCGCCCTTCCAGATGTAGGTCTCGAAGAGGATCTGCCGGCGGGCTCCCTCGATGGCGGCGATCATGTCGTCGTACAGGTCGCGCCCGAAGGTGTACGTCGTCATCGTGCTGTCGCCGATCTCGACGGTGCGCGGCGACGTCGTCGGGAACGGCTTGGGCTTCTTCCCGCGGCGCCGGTAGGAGTCGACGAGCGACATCGTGACGGCGATGACGAGCTGCAGCCCCAGGATCGTGAGCATGGTGCGGCGGATGGTCCTCATCGCCCGCTCGACGGGACTCCGCTTGCTCACAGCGTCAACCTATCGGGAGTCAGAAGTCTCACACGCCACGGTGCGAGACCGCCGGGTCACGCGGCTGCGGACGGGCGTTCAATCGGTCCGTGACCACCCTCGACGACGCCGCCACCGTGGGCACCGCCCGCCGGTGGTCGATGCTCGGGGCCAGCACGATCGCGCAGGCCGCCGCGGCGGTGATGATGCACGGACCGGCGTTCCTGATCCCGGCGCTGCACGACCAGGAGGGCCTGAGCCTGGCCGAGGCCGGCGTGGTCGCCGCCGCCCCGACCGTCGGCGTGATGCTCACCCTGGTGCTGTGGGGGCTGCTCACCGACCGGCGCGGCGAGCGGCTGGTGCTGCTGAGCGGCCTGGTGCTGACCACCCTCGCCGGCCTCGCGGCCGTCACGGTCGACGGCCTCGTGCCGCTCACGATCGCCCTGTTCGTCGGCGGCGCCACGGCGGCGAGCACCAACGCCGCCTCGGGACGCGTCGTGGTCGGCTGGTTCCCGCCGCAGCGGCGCGGACTGGCGATGGGGATCCGGCAGATGGCGCAACCGGTGGGCGTCGGCGTCGCCGCGGTGACCATCGCGGTCGTGGCCGACACGCACGGCGTCCACGCGGCGCTGTGGGTGCCGACGGTGGCCACCGGGCTCGCCGCCGTCGTCGTGGCCCTGGTCGTGCTCGACCCGCCGCGCCCGCCGAAGGTCGGGGGACGAGCCGCCAACCCCTACCGCGCCGACCGCTTCCTGGCCCGCATCCACGGCGTCTCGGTGCTGCTGGTGGTGCCGCAGTTCGTGGTGTGGACCTTCGCCCTCGTCTGGCTGGTGCAGGACCGCGACTGGTCACCGGCAGCCGCCGGCGCCCTGGTCGGGGGCGCGCAGGTGCTGGCGGCGTTCGGCCGGATCGCGGCCGGACAGCTCTCGGACGTCGTCGCCTCCCGCATGCGCCCGCTGCGCTGGGTCGCTGTCGCCGCGGGGGGCACGATGGGGCTGCTCGGCCTGGCCGCCGGCCTCGACCGGGCGGTCGCCGTCCCGCTGATCGTGCTCGCCACCGTGCTCACCGTCGCCGACAACGGCCTCGCCTTCACCGCCGTCGCCGAGCGCGCCGGACCGCACTGGTCGGGCCGCGCCCTCGGGCTGCAGAACACCGCACAGTTCCTCACCAGCGCCCTGGTCCCACCGCTGGGTGGGCTGCTGGTGGTCGAGACCGGGTACGCCGCCACGTTCGCCCTGGCCGCGCTCTTCCCGCTGCTCGCCGTCGCGCTGGTGCCGGTCGCGGGCGAGGGGGAGCTCTCCTAGTGCCCTCGTAGGTCGCGGAGGCCGGCCACGGCCGTCACGAGACCCCTACGTACGGGTCTCGGCACGGTTGCAGGGCAACCTCCTCGATCAGCGAAGGGTCAGCGGGGACCGGTCGGCAGGTGGGTGCGCGGCGCCATCCGCGGCCCATGCCGGGGCCGACGCAGCCGGGCCATCGCGACCAGCGCGGGAACGCGACCGCGCTGCGGTCGGTAGGGCTCGAGGTAGGCCTCGAGCTCGGCGTCGTCGAACGGCGTGCCGGTCAGGGCCCAGCCGACGTCCTTGGCGACGTGGTAGTCGCCGAACGAGACCGCGTCGGGGTCGCCGAAGGTGCGCTGGCGCACCTCGGCGCTGGTCCACACGCCGACGCCGGGCAGGCTCCGGAGCCTGACGTCGGCGACGTCGGCCGGCTGCCTGACCAGCCGCTCGAGCGAGTCGGCGACGCGGGCGGCCGTGACGATCGTGCGCGAGCGGGCGGGGTCGATGTGGAGCCGCAGCCACTCCCACGACGGGATGGTGCGCAGCCGCTCGGCCGTCGGGGCGACCCACAGCCGGCGCTCGACGCCGGGACCCGGAGCGCGCTCGCCGTACCGGTGCACGAGCAGCCGGAAGCCGGCGAACGCCTCCTGGCCGGTCACCTTCTGCTCGATGATCGCGGGCACCAGCGACTCCATCAGCAGTCCGCTGCGGCCGAGGCGGGCGTGCGGATGGCGGCGTCGGGCGTCGGCGAGCACCGGGTGTCGCGGCTCGAAGCCGTCCCAGCTGTCGTCGGCGCCGAGCAGGGCGGGCAGTGAGTCGAGGGCCCAGGCGGCACCGCTCCCCAGGCCTCGGCGTGCACCTCGCCGTCGGCGGGCCGCGCCTCCACCACGATCGTCGCCGGACCCTCCGGCGTGCGGGTGCCGCGCCAGATCGGACCGCGCTCGTCGACTCGGTACGTCGGGTCGCCCCCGCCGTGCCGCTGCTGGCCCAGCACCGAGGCGACCGGGCAGGGCCAGTCGGGACGCCACACCCGCGTCTGCCCCGTCTCCGCGCCCACGCCGTCAGCCTAGGCGGGACCACTGTCAGCGGGGCCGTGTTCAATGTGAGCATGCTGCTGCTCGAGGTCGTGGAGACCTCCGCGACCGTCGCCGCGACCCGGTCCCGCAAGGCGAAGGTGACCGCGATCGCCGGCCTGTTGGCCCGCGCCGACCCGGCGGAGGTCGAGGTCGTGACGTCGTACGTCGGGGGCACGCTGCGGCAGCGGCGCACCGGTCTGGGCTGGCGTGGCCTGGCGACGCTCCCCGACCCGGCGGAGACGGCGACGCCTCACGGTGGCCGGCGTCGACGCCGCCTTCGACGGGCTCGCGGCGCTCGCCGGTGCCGGCTCGCAGGCCTCGCGCGCCACCGCGGTGGTCACCCTGTTCGGCGCCGCCACCGGGCCCGAGCAGGAGTGGCTGCGCGGGGTGGTCACCGGCGCCGTGCGCCAGGGCGCCCTCGACGCGCTGGTGCAGGAGGCGGTCGCGGCCGCAGCCGACGTGCCGCTGCCCGTCGTCCGGCGCGCGGCGATGCTCGCGGGGTCGACCACCGCCGTGGTCGGCCTCGCGTTCGAGGGTGGGGTGCCTGCGCTCGAGGCGGTGCGGCTCGAGGTGGGCCGGCCGGTGCTGCCGATGCTGGCTTCCAGCGCCACCACCGTCGCCGACGCCCTGGTCAAGGTGGGCGGTCAGGGTGCGGTCGACACCAAGCTCGACGGCATCCGGATCCAGGTGCACCGCGACGGCGCCGACGTCCTCGTCGTGACGCGGAGCCTCGACGACATCACCTCCCGGCTGCCCGAGGTGGTGGCGGTCGCGCGCGGGCTCGACGCGACGTCGTTCGTGCTCGACGGCGAGGCGCTGGCCCTCGACGCCGGGGGTCGGCCGCGGCCGTTCCAGGAGACCGCCTCGCGCACCGCCCTGGCCGCCGGCGGTGAGGTGCTGGTGACGCCGTACTTCTTCGACGTCCTGCACCTCGACGGCCGCGACCTGCTCGACGCGCCGGGGGCGGAGCGAGCGGCCGCCCTGGAGGCTCTGGTGCCTCCCGAGCACCGCACGCCGCGGATCGTGACCGACGACGCGGCGGCGGCAGAGGCGTTCGTGGCCGACGCGCTGGCGGCGGGGCACGAGGGCGTCGTCGTCAAGGACCTCTCCGCGCCGTACGCCGCCGGCCGCCGCGGCGCCGCGTGGGTCAAGGTGAAGCCGGTGCACACCCTCGACCTGGTGGTGCTGGCCGTGGAGTGGGGGTCGGGACGCCGCGAAGGCTGGTTGTCGAACATCCACCTCGGCGCGCGTGACCCCGAGCGGCCCGGCGAGTTCGTGATGCTGGGCAAGACGTTCAAGGGCATGACCGACGAGATGCTGACCTGGCAGACCGAACGGTTCCTCGGCCTGGAGACGTCGCGGTCGGGGCACGTGGTGCACGTGCGGCCGGTGCAGGTGGTCGAGATCGCCTTCGACGGCGTGCAGCGCTCGACCCGCTACCCGGGCGGCGTCGCGCTGCGCTTCGCGCGCGTTGTCCGCTACCGCGACGACAAGACGCCCGACGAGGCCGACACGCTGGCCACCGTGCGCGCGTACGGCGGGTGACCGGTCACGAGCGTGCAACTCGGAGTTGCACGCGTCGTACGATCGGCGCATGACCACGGCTCCCGAGACCGACGGACGCCGCCGCGCCGCCGCCGTCCGGCGCCGGGCCCGCGAGGCCGAGATCATCGCCGCGACCCGCGCCCTCTTCGACGCCAAGGGCGTCCGCGACGCCCAGATCGAGGGCATCGCGAAGGCGGTCGGCATCAACCGGGCGATCGTGTACCGGCACTTCACCGGCAAGGAGGAGCTCTTCGCCCTCACCCTGGTCAGCTACCTCGACGAGCTGCGCGCCGCCCTCGAGTCCGCCGCCGACGCCGCCCCCCGCCCGCCCGAGCGCATCGCCGCCATCGTCGGCGCCTTCGTCGACTACGGCGTCGCCCACCCCGCGTTCGTCGACTGTGCCCAGTCGCTGATGCGGCGACCGGGCGCCGAGCTGCTCGACGAGATCTCCGAGGGCGCCCTCTTCCGGCTCGGTCGCGGCATCTCGTCGTGCCTGACCATCCTCTCGGTGGCCCTGCAGGACGGCATCGACGCCGGCGACTTCACCACCACCGACGACCCCGTGCTGATGGCCAACACCCTCTACGCCAGCGGCCTCGGCGCCCTCCAGCTCGCGCGGGTCGGGATCCTGGTCACCGAGGTCGCCCCCGGCATCCCCACCGTCGGCACCATCTCGGCCGAGCAGGTGCGGGCGCACCTGGTGAAGTCCGCGCTGGCGCTGGCGGGCAGCCCGTAGCCGTCTGTTCCTCGGGTTGCTGCGGGGTTGGGTGGGGTTGGTGTGCCCGCGCGCTGAGCAGGCAGGGTCGGGGTCGGCCCGGGGCGGCGGTGAGCCAGCAACCGTTCCGCTCGACGATTCGGTACCCAGCTCACCGCCGGTCGGGGTCGGCCCGGGGCGGCGGTGAGCCAGCAACCGTTCCGCTCGACGATTCGGTACCCAGCTCACCGCCGGTCGGGGTCGGCCCGGGGCGGCGGTGAGCCAGCAACCGTTCCGCTCGACGATTCGGTACCCAGCTCACCGCCGGTCGGGGTCGGCCCGGGCGCCGGGCGCCCGAACACTCGACGGGGGAACAGTCAGGGACGCTCGAGGATCGCCACGACTCCCTGCCCGCCCGCGGCACACACCGAGACGACACCCCGACCCGTGCCGCCGTCCGAGCCGGCGAGCAGCTTGGCGAGCACGTTCA
This sequence comes from uncultured Actinomycetota bacterium, assembly GCA_963825985.1. Classification (GTDB taxonomy): domain Bacteria; phylum Actinomycetota; class Actinomycetes; order Propionibacteriales; family Nocardioidaceae; genus Nocardioides. Next base: position 12,867 of record CAWGVK010000015.1, read on the forward strand.
CGATCCGCCCGCCGGTCGCGGCGAACGGGTGGCCGGCGGCGAGCGAGGAGCCGTGCACGTTGAGCTTCGAGCGGTCGATCGCGCCGAGCGGGGCGTCGAGGCCGAGGCGCTCCTTGCAGAAGACCGGGTCCTCCCACGCCTTGAGGGTCGAGAGCACCTGCGAGGCGAAGGCCTCGTGGATCTCGTAGAAGTCGAAGTCCTGCAGCGAGAGACCCTCGCGCGTCAGCATCCGTGCCATCGCGTACGCCGGCGCCATCAGCAGCCCCTCGCCGCCGTGCACGTAGTCGACGGCCGCGGTCTCGTACGCCGTCAGGTAGGCGAGCACGGGCAGGTCGTGCGCGGCGGCCCACTCCTCCGAGGCGAGCAGCACCACCGAGGCGCCGTCGGTGAGCGGGGTGGAGTTGCCGGCGGTCATGGTGGCGGCGGATCCCTTGCCGAAGACCGGCTTGAGCTTGGCCAGCTTCTCGGCGGTGGAGTCGCCGCGCAGGTTGGTGTCGCGCTCGACGCCGCGGAACGGCGTGACCTGGTCGTCGAGGAAGCCGGCGTCGTACGCCGCGGCGAGGTGCTGGTGGGAGGCGGCGGCCAGCTGGTCCTGCTCCTCGCGCCCGACCTGCCACTCCAGGGCGGTCAGGGCGGCGTGCTCCCCCATCGACAGGCGGGTGCGGGGCTCACCGTTCTGGGGGATCTCCAGGCCGATGTCGCCGGGCCGGATGGCGCCCAACGCCTTGAGGCGCGACCCGGTGTCGCGCGCGGCGTTGACCCTCATCAGCTTCTTGCGCAGCTTGTCGCTGATCGCGACCGGGGCGTCCGACGTGGTGTCGGCGCCGCCGGCGATGCCGACCTCGATCTGGCCGAGGGCGATCTTGTTGGCGACCTGGATGGCGGCCTGCAGGCCGGTGCCGCACGCCTGCTGGATGTCGGTCGCCGGGGTCTCGGGCGACAGCTTCGAGCCGAGCACCGACTCGCGGGCCAGGTTGAAGTCGCGGGAGTGCTTGAGCACTGCGCCGGCGACGACCTCGCCGAGTCGCTCGCCCTCGAGGCCGAACCGCGTCACCAGCCCGTCGATCGCGGCGGTGAGCATGTCCTGGTTGGACGCGTCGGCGTAGACGGTGTTGGAGCGGGCGAAGGGGATCCGGTTGCCGCCGATGACGGCGACCCGACGGGTACGTTCGATCATGGGTCCAACATACTGGCCGGTAACCGCAACCGAACCGAAGGTGAGGAATCCCTCCATGAGCGACAAGTACCAGGGCTTCACGTCCACGCCGATCGGCAAGCTGCTCGTGAAGAACCTCGGTCTCCCGCAGCCGACCCAGCTCGAGCGCTACACAGCGGGCACGCCGCTGGTCGACGGCACCGTGCTGGTCGGCGGCCGCGGCCGGCTCGCCGAGTCGCTGCCCCGACTTCTCGACTCCCTCGGCGTCGCCTCGACCCTCCAGCTGGCCGAGGGCGCCCGCGCCAAGGGGATCGTCCTCGACGCGACCGGGCTGACGACGTCGTCCGACCTGGGCGCCCTGCGCGACTTCTTCACCCCCGTGCTGCGCAGCCTCGAGTCGTGCGCCCGCGTCGTGGTGGTCGGGACGCCGCCCGAGCAGGTGAAGGGATCCGAGCGGGTCGCCCAGCGCGCGCTCGAGGGCTTCACCCGCAGCCTCGGCAAGGAGGTCGGCAGGGGCGGCACGGTCCAGCTCGTGTACGTCGCCGACGGCGCCGAGGGCGCGGTCGCGAGCACGCTCGGGTTCCTGCTGTCGCCGAAGTCGGCCTACGTCTCGGGCCAGGTCGTGCGCATCGGTGCCCACGGCGGCAAGGAGATCGGCCCCGTGGTCGACAGCACCCGGCCGCTGGCCGGCAAGGTCGCCCTGGTCACCGGCGCCAGCCGCGGCATCGGCGAGCAGATCGCCCGCGTGCTGCACCGCGACGGCGCCACCGTCGTCGGGGTCGACGTGCCCCAGGCGGCCAGCGAGCTCCAGGACCTGATGAAGGAGCTCGACGGCGACTGGCTGACCCTCGACATCACCGGCAAGGACGCACCGCAGCGGATCGCCCAGCACCTCGAGGACAAGCACGGCGGCGTCGACGTCGTCGTGCACAACGCCGGCATCACCCGTGACAAGAAGCTGGCCAACATGGACGAGCCGCGCTGGGACTCCGTGATCGCCGTCAACCTGACCGCCCCCGAGCTGATCACCCGCGAGCTGCTCGACCAGGGCGTCGTCAACGACTTCGGCTCGATCGTCGGCGTCGCCTCCATCGCCGGCATCGCCGGCAACGTCGGCCAGACCAACTACGCGGCGTCCAAGGCCGGGGTGATCGGCCTCGTCGACAGCCTCGCCGACGAGCTGAAGGACGGCGTCACGATCAACGCCGTCGCGCCCGGCTTCATCATCACCCAGATGACCGCGGCCGTGCCGTTCGCGACCCGCGAGGTCGGCCAGCGGCTCAACGCGATGGCCCAGGGCGGGCTGCCGGTCGACGTCGCCGAGGCCATCGCCTGGTACGCCCACCCCGGCTCCAGCCTGGTCAACGGCAACGTCGTACGTGTGTGCGGCCAGATGATGCTGGGCGCCTGATGAACACCCCACGACGTTCTTCGCCTCCCCCGCTTCGCTCCTCCGCCGAACAACGCCGCGGGGACCCCGGGATGCCCGGCGTCCCGATGCTCCTCAGGGCCGCGTTGCCGTCGATCCCGGTGCTCAACCAGCTGCCGGGCGTGAAGAAGGCCCCCGTCGACGGCTTCACCGGCCTGACCCGGACCCGCCCCCCGGTCACCGTCGAGCGCGACCACGTCGACGCGTACGCCGCCGTGTGCGGCTTCCCGAGCAAGGACGTCGCTCCGCTCCCCTACCCGCACCTGCTCGCGTTCGGCCTGCAGATGGCGATCATGAGCGACCCCGCCTTCCCCGCGCCGGCCATCGGCACCGTGCACATCGAGAACTCGATCACCCAGCACCGCCCGCTCGCCATCGGCGAGACCGTCGCGGTGACCGCCCGGGTAGGGGCGCCGCTGGCGCACCCGAAGGGCACGGTCTACGAGTTCGTGACCGAGGTGCGGGCCGGCGACGAGCTGGTCTGGGAGGAGGTCTCGGCCTACCTGCGCCGCGGCAAGCCGGACGACGCCGCGTCGTACGGCACGGCCCTCCCGGAGGCGCCGCCGACCGGCACGCAGTGGCGGCTCGCCGGCGACCTCGGCCGCCGCTACGCCGCGGTCTCGGGTGACCGCAACCCGATCCACCTGTACCCGCTGACCGCCAAGGCGCTCGGCTTCCCGCGCCAGATCGCCCACGGCATGTGGACGCTCGCCCGCTCGGTGGCGGCCCTGGAGAACCGGCTGCCGGACGCCGTCCGCGTCGACGTCGCGTTCAAGAAGCCGGTGATCCTGCCCGGCACGGTCGCCTTCGGCTCCGCCCCGCTCGACGACGGCTACGCCTTCTCGCTGTCGAACCCGAAGTCCGGATCCCCCCACCTCGCCGGCCGCACCACCGCCCTCTGAGCCGGATCTCGTGACGGCCGTGGCGCACGGAGGTCGCGGAGGTTGCGCTGGCAACCGTCACGAGACCACCGGTCAGCGGTCCCGCTTGCGGATCAGGCCCTCCTGGGCGACCGTCGCGACGAGGGTGCCGTCCTGCTTGAAGACCCGCCCGAGGGAAAGGCCGCGAGAGCCGCCGGCCGAGGGCGACCACTGGTCGTAGAGCCACCACTCGTCGACGCGCAGCGGGCGGTGGAACCACACGGTGTGGTCGAGGGAGGCCATCTGCACCTTGGTCGGGTCGCTCTCGTGGGCGGCCAGGGCAGCACCGAGCAGCGAGACGTCGCTGGCGTAGGTGAAGGCCGCGAGGTGGTCGAGCGGCGAGTCGGTCATCTCGCCGCGGATCCGGATCCACATCTGGGCCCGGGAGGGGTGTGCCGGGTCGGCGTCGAGGCCGTGCTGGGAGTTGCCGAGCCAGCGGACGTCGAGGGCGGCCCACTCCTTGCCGAGGGCGTCGGCGTCCTCGTTGCCGCGTCCCCGCATCAGGTCGACCAGGTCGAGACCCTCGTCGGGTCCCTTGACGTCGGGCATCAGGTCCTGGTGCTCGAAGCCCTCCTCGACCCTCTGGAAGCTCAGGGTCTGGTAGTAGATCGCGCGTCCGTGCTGGCGGGCCACGACCCGGCGGGTGGCGAACGAGCGGCCGTCGCGGATCCGCTCGACGTCGTAGATGATCGGCACCTGGAGGTCGCCGGGCAGCAGGAAGTAGGAGTGCAGCGAGTGCACGTGGAACTCCTCGCCGTCGCCGCGAGGCTCGACGGTGCGGGCACCGGCGATCAGCGCCTGCGCGGCCACCTGGCCGCCGTACACGCGCTGCCGGTTCGAGTCGGGCTGGCGACCGCGGAACAGGTCGACGTCGAGGTACTCGAGGTCGAGCAGCGAGACGAGCTCGACCGCGGGGTCGCTCATGACAGGTCCTCGTCGGCGTCGGGCCTCTCGAGCCCGGCCAGGAACTGCTCGAACTGCTGGCCGATCTCCTCGCCCGTCGGGATCGGCTGGTTGTCGGCCAGCAGGCTCGACCCGCTCTCCTCGGCCTGGGCGAAGGAGTCGTACTGGCGCTCCAGCGACGAGACCACGTCGGCGACCTCCTCGTTGGCCGAGAGGTAGCGGGCGATCTCGGTCTCCCGCTCCTCGCCGGTGGCACGGAGGTCGGTGAGGTCGAGGGTGAGCCGGCCGGCCCGTTCGACGTGCTCGAGCAGCACGGCCGAGGCCTGCGGGTACTCCAGCTGCGCCAGGTAGTGGGGGATGTGCGCGACGAAGCCCTGCGCGTCGCGGCCCCACTCCCCCAGCCGCATCTCCAGCAGGGCCTGGGCGCTGCTCGGCACCCGCAGCTCGCCCTGCCACGGGTTGTCGCCGGTGATCAGGTCGGTGTTGTTGGCGTGGTGGGTGACCGCGATCGGTCGGGTGTGCGGCACCGCCATCGGCACCGAGCCCATGCTGACCACCAGGGTCACGCTGAGCCGTTCGACGACCTCGAGGACGGCGCGGGCGAACGCCTCCCAGCGGTTGTCGGGCTCGGGGCCCTGCAGCAGCAGGTACGGCGTCCCACCGGTGTCGTGGAGCAGCCGGACCACCAGCCGCGGGGCGTCGTACGACTCGTAGTGGTCGCGGGTGAACGAGACCGCCGGCCGCCGGGCGCGGTAGTCGTGGAACTGGTCGACGTCGAAGGTCGCCACCACCGAGCCGCCGTCGTCCAGCGTCGTGAGGTGCCGGGCGGCGAGCGCGGCCGACGTGCCGGCGTCGAGGAAACCGTCGAGCACCACCACCATCGTCAACGACGTGACCCCCTCGAGGTCGGGGACCTCGTCGACGATGTGCACCAGGCGATCACTACTCACAGTTCCACCCTAGTGATGGCGCCTATCCGGTCGTGGTCGGGCTCTCGCTGGGGTCGGCCGGCGGGTCCGGCTCGGGCGCGTACGTCGTGACCATCAGCTCGGCGCCGCGGCGGGCGAGCTCGTCGACCGACATCTTCAGCACCTGGCGCACCACTGCCCGGTCGTCGGCGCCCTCGAGCGTCGTGAAGGCGTCGAGCACCTGCCACGGTGCCTCGGCGCCGTACGTCGTCGCGATCCACTCGCACACCCACCAGGCCAGCGCGTAGTGCTCGGCGGCGTCGTCGTCGTTGAAGGACGCGTCCGACGGCATCGTCACCGGACGTTCCGCGGCGGCGGCGAGCGCGCGGGCGGGCACGCGGCGCTCCTGGGGAGCGAGGGCCTGGACCGAGACCCACTCGGCGATGCCCTCGCTGAGCCACACGGGAGCCCGGTCGTCGTGGGTGCCGACCGCGACGTGGACCAGCTCGTGGCGCACCAGCCGCTCGAGGCCCTTTCCGCGTCGAGACAGCACGGTCGGGTTCATGACGAAGCGGGTGGCCGCGGTCGCGGGGTCGCCCTCACCCGCCGGGACGCTGAACGCCACGCCGTCGAGGGCGTCGGGGTCGCCGCCGGGCAGGTCGTCGAAGCTGTCGAGGAACGCGGGGTCGGAGAGCGTGTAGAAGACCGCGGTGCCCGACCAGTCGTCGTAGGGCACCCGGGCCGCGACGTCGGCGACGCCGCGCTCGGCGGCGCCGACCAGGGTCGCGGCCTGCGCGGCGGTGGCCGTGTCGAAGACGCCGAGGACGCCGACGCCCTCGCGCACCCGGATCGACTCGATGTCCCACGGCTGCTGGACGCCGAGGTTGCGGCGCTCCCAGGCCGGGTCGGTGGTCGAGGCGATGCGGTACCCCCGTCCCGCGGGGACGAACCGGACCCGGTCGAGGGTGCGGGCCGGGACGGCGTCGTACCCGGCGAGCTGGAGGGTCACCTCGACGACGGCCGAGTACCCACCTGCCGAGCGGACCAGGCTGGAGGCCACGAGCTGGTAGCCGAACGTCGCGAGCGGCAGCTGGGCCAGGTTGTCGAAGTAGCGCTCCTCCATCGCCAGCAGCTCGGGGTCGGTCGTCAGGGTCGACACGAACCCGGGGCGGTCGCGGTCGCGCAGCGCCTGGGCGCGACCGTCGAGGACTCTCTGGAGGTCGCCCGCGACGTCGAGCGAGACCCGGGGACCCAGGCCGTTGTGGGCCCGAGGCGGGGGCGAGGCCATGCTCGGCGCTGCCGACGGCGTGGTGGTCTCGGACTCGGCCGGCGCGGGCGGAGCGGTGGCCTCGGGGTCGGAGGAGCAGGCCGCCAGCAACGCGCACGCGGCCAGCGCGGGAGCGAGTCGCCGTCGGTCAGCGAGTCGGGTCGACATCGACCAGGAATCCCCCGTCGGCGAGGGCCGTGACGTCCTCGACGATGCTCCGTGCCAGCGCCTGCGGGCTGAGCCCGACGCGGTCGAGGATCGCGCCGCGCTTGGCGTGGTCGAGGAACTCCTGAGGGATGGCGTGCAGCCGGAACGGCGTGGTCACGCCGGCGTCGTTGAGGGTCTGCAGGAGCACGGCACCGCAGCCGCCGATCCGACCGTTGTCCTCGACGCTGACGACGAGCTGGTGACGGCGGGCGAGCTCGACGATCGCCTGGTCGACCGGCTTGACCCAGCGCGGGTCGACGACGGTGACGCCGATGCCCTGGTCGCCGAGTCGCTGCCCGACCTCGACCGCGGTCGTGGCCATCGAGCCGACCGCCACGATCAGGACGTCGAAAGCGCCGTTGCGCACCAGGACGTCGGCACCGCCCGCCTTGCCGAGCGACGGCACGTCGGCGGGCGGCGGCCCCTTCGGGAACCGCACCACGGTCGGAGCGTCGGACACCTCGACGGCCTCGTCGAGCAGCTCGCGCAGTCGGGCGGCGTCGCGCGGGGCGGCGAGCCGCAGGCCGGGGACGACCTGGAGGATCGACATGTCCCACATGCCGTTGTGGCTGGCGCCGTCGTCGCCGGTGACACCGGAGCGGTCGAGCACGAAGGTGACACCGCACTTGTGCAGGGCGACGTCCATCAGCACCTGGTCGAAGGCCCGGTTGAGGAAGGTCGCGTAGAGGGCCACGACCGGGTGCAGCCCCCCGATCGCGAGGCCGGCGGCCGACGTGGCCGCGTGCTGCTCGGCGATGCCGACGTCGAAGGTGCGCTCGGGGTAGGCGGCCGCGAACTTCTGCAGCCCCACCGGGTGCATCATCGCGGCGGTGATCGCGACGACGTCGGAGCGGCGGGCGCCGATCTCGACGATGTGGTCGGCGAAGTGGTCGGTCCAGATCTCGGCCTTGGGCTTCTCGTCACCGCTGTCGACGTCGAACGGGCCGGGCGAGTGGAACTGGTCGGCCTCGTGCCGCTCGGCGGCGTCGTACCCGAAGCCCTTGCGGGTGAGGGCGTGCACGATCACCGGGCCGCCGAAGCGCTTGGCCTGCGCCAGGGCCTGCTCCATGGCGGCGCGGTCGTGGCCGTCGATGGGGCCGACGTACTTGAGCCCGAGGTCTTCGAAGAGGCCCTGCGGGGCGAGGGCGTCCTTGACGCCCTTCTTCATCGCGTGCAGCGCGTCGTAGGCCGCGGGCCCCACACCCTTGACGGCGTTGAGCCGCTTCTTGACCAGGTCGAGGAAGTGCTCGTAGCGCGGGTTGGTGCGCAGCGAGGTCAGCGCCGTGGCGAGACCGCCGATGGTCGGGGTGTACGACCGGCCGTTGTCGTTGACGACGATGACCAGCCGGCTGTCGTGGGCGATCGCGATGTTGTTGAGCGCCTCCCAGGCCATGCCGCCGGTGAGGGCGCCGTCGCCGATGACCGCGACCGTGTGCCGGTCCTCGCCGCGGATGCGGTAGGCCTTGGCGATGCCGTCGGCGTAGCTGAGCGCGGTGGAGGCGTGGGAGTTCTCGACGATGTCGTGGGGCGACTCGGCCTGGCTGGGGTAGCCCGAGAGGCCGCCTTCCTGGCGCAGGCCTGCGAAGTCGCCCGCGCGGCCGGTGAGGATCTTGTGCACGTAGGCCTGGTGGCCGGTGTCGAAGACGACGCGGTCGTGCGGGGAGTCGAAGACCCGGTGGATCGCCATCGTCAGCTCGACCACCCCGAGGTTGGGCCCGAGGTGGCCGCCGATGCGCGAGCACGTGTGCACCAGCAGGTCGCGGATCTCGGTGGCCAGGGCGTCGAGCTGCTCGTCGTCGAGGTCGCGGAGGTCGCGGGGCTCGGTGATCGACTGCAGCACGGACATGACGCGCAGTTTACGGGTTCAGAGGCTGATCACGGCGACGGCGGGCTCTGGGCGATCCGGTCGACCTCGCCGCCGTCGTCGGCGCCGGGGCCGGGCACGGGGATGACGGTGACGCTCACCATGCCACCTTCCGGGCCAGCCTGGCGTAGGTCTCGGACGCGAGGAGGTCGGCGAGCACCAGGCCGGCCGACTGGGTCAGGGGCAGGCCGCGCAGGACGGCGGGCTCGACGAAGACCATCTGGCGGCCCTCGTGGCACTCGACCTCGGTGCGGTCGGTGCCGCCGACGAACAGCTGGAACTCGTCGTCGCCGCCGCACGGGGGGCTGAAGAACCGGAACTCGCCGAACAGCTCCAGTCCCCCGTCGAGCACGACGCCGGTCTCCTCGGCGAGCTCACGGTAGGCCGCCTGCTCGTACGACTCGCCCTCCTCGACGCCGCCCCCGGGGAAACCCCAGCAGTCGGGGTCGACGAGCGGGTGCCCGTCACGCTCCTGCATGAGCAGCCGGCCGCGCCGGTCGACGAGGGCGACGGACGCGAAGCGGTGCATCGCCCCAACCTAGTGTGAGCGCATGCGCCGTACGCGTCTCGCCGTCGTCACCGCCCTCTCGAGCCTGGCCCTCCTGCCGGTCTCACCCACGCACGCGGCCGAGCCCGCACCGGCCCGCGGCTGCAGGTCACCGGCTTCGCGCTGGGCAGCCTGGGTCACGGCGTCGTGCGTCGCGACGCGCACGCGCTGACCACCGTGACCGTGGCCGGCGTGGCGGTCACCGCCGACGGCCGCGGGGTCGCCGCGCCGACCCGCGAGATGCTGGGTGTCGCGCGGACCGCCCGGCGACAGGGTCTGCGCACCGAGCTGCTGCTGAGCAACTACAGCAACCGGCTCGGGGGCTTCGACGCCCGCCGGGCCCACCGGCTGCTCGAGCGGCCGGCGTCCATCCGGCGGGTGGCGAGGCAGCTGGCGCAGTTCGTCGCCGACCAGCGCTGGGACGGCGTCAACGTCGACCTCGAGCTGGTCCGGCGCAGCGACGCCGCCGGCCTGGTTGCGCTCGTCGACGCCCTCCAGGCGGCGATGCCGGCCGCGCGGACGGTGACCATCGACATCAGCGCCTCGACGTCGGTGCGCGCCTACCGCGAGCGTGGCTACGCCCTGGGCCGGCTCGGGTCCGCCGTCGACGCGGTCGAGCTGATGGCCTACGACCAGCACGGGCCGACCTGGTCGGGGCCCGGCCCGGTCGGAGCGCTCGGCTGGCAGCGCGCCGCGCTCGAGGCGATCCTGACGAAGGTGCCGCCGGCGAAGGTCGACCTGGGGGTCGCGGGCTACGGCTACTCCTGGCCCACGAGCGGCACCGGGCGCAGCCTCACCGCGCGCGGTGCCCGCGCCCGCGCTGCGGCCGACGGCGTCCGCCCGGTCTGGCACCAGCGCGCCGGCGAGTGGTCGGCCCGGCTCTCGGACGGCACGGTGCTCTGGTGGTCGGACGCCCGCTCCTACCGCGCGCGGGCCCGCCTCGCGCGTCAGTACGGCGTGCACGGGCTCGCGTTGTGGCGGCTCGGGTCTGCCGACCCGCTATAGACGCGCCCGGTAGCGCTTGCCGCGCAGCCCCTCCTCCACCAGCCCCACCTCGCGGCGGACGGCGGCGAGTCGGGCGTCCTCCTCGAGCCAGGTCTCGACGGCGGCGTCGACGACGTCGGCCGGCGCCACGTCGCGCAGCTCGGAGCGGGCCTCGCTCAGCCCGCGCCGGCAGGCGGCCTGGCAGGCCTCGACGTGCAGCACCGCGAACCGCGCGAGCACCACGATGTGCCGGCGCAGGGTGACGTAGGACCGGAACTCGGGCGGGCACAGGTCGAGCAGCCACGACTCGGCGGTCAGCTCCCACCGAGGCGCGTCGGGCGGGCGGACGGCGGCGGGCCATCCGGGCGGGGCGACGAGGCGGGACATGGCGCCAGCATAGTCGAACATCTGTTCGAACGTCACCCTGCCAGGAAGCTGAACCGGACCTCACGCTCGTCGTTGTCGACGTTGAGGTCGACCAGGCAGATGCTCTGCCAGGTGCCGAGGGCGAGCCGGCCGCCGAGCACCGGCACGCTCGCGTACGGCGCCACCAGCGCCGGCATCACGTGCGACCGGCCGTGCCCCGGGCTGCCGTGCCGGTGCCGCCACCGGTCGTCGGCCGGGAGCAGGTCGGCCAGGGCCGCCAGCAGGTCGTCGTCGCTGCCGGCGCCGGTCTCGATGATGGCGATCCCGGCCGTGGCGTGGGGCACGAAGACGTGGAGCAGGCCGTCGGCCTCGTCGGAGACGAAGCCGGCGGCGTCGGCGGTCAGGTCGACCACGCGCTCCCGGTCGCCGGTGCGGTAGCTGCGGGTCTCGCTGCGCATCAGGCGCCGTCGAGACCGGTGAGCTCGTCGGGGGTCGCGCCGCCCGCGCACGAGGCGAGCGGCTCCGGGGCGGTCTGGCCGCCGGCGTACTCGTCGAGGAACAGCGCCAGCCGCGGGTCGTCGGCGCCGGTGAGGGCCAGCTGGCGCTCCCACACGGTGACCACGACCGGGGCGTCCAGGCCCTCGTACGGCGACATGATGCCGTTCTCGGGCAGCTGGGCCGCCAGCGCCTGGACCTCGTCGGCCGCGAGGACGTCGGCGTCGTAGGTGAACCAGAAGGTGCCGTGCTCGAGGTCGTGCACCGCGTTCTCGTCGGGCAGCGGCTGGGCGTAGACGCCGCACTCGATCCAGGTGGAGAAGTGCTCGCCGCCCGCAGGTGGCACCTGGTCGTAGATGACCGGGTCCTCGACGTGGGTCGTGGGGAGGTCGTCGTACTCGCGGACCTCGGAGAGATCGGTGGACACCGGCTCGTCGGTGCCGGGGTCGCTCGTCCGGGTCGGCTCGTCGGCGTTGCTGAGCACCTGGGGCACCGTGATCGCGGCGCCCAGGACCAGCACGGCCGCGACGACGCCGAGCACCAGCGGGAGTCGCGACCTCCGGGGCGGGGTGGGAGGAACGGGTGGGGGTGGGTACCAGGAACCGTCCACCGGGTAGGGCTGGTAGGGCGGCGGCGGGTACGACGGCGGAGGAGGCGGAGGCCCGGTCGGGCCGCTCGGGTACGACGGGGGTGGTGCTCCCCACGCACCGCCGGGCCGGGTGGGCTCGTCGTGCGGGTCGCTCGGGTGCACGGGGCCTCAGCCTTCGAGCGCGCGCTCGAGCCGGGCGACCTTGGCGGTCATCTCGCCGGTGCGCCCGGGGCGGATGTCGGCCTTGAGCACGAGCCCGACGCGGGGCGAGACCGCGGCCACGACGTCGACGGCGCGCCGGACGACGTCCATCACCTCGTCCCACTCCCCCTCGATGTTGGTGAACATCGCGTTGGTCTCGTGGGGCAGCCCCGACTCGCGCACCACCCGGACGGCGGCCGCGACCGCCTCGGCCACACCTCCGTCGGCGTCGCCGGACGTGGGACTGATGCTGAACGCCACGATCATGTCGCCCACGCTACCGACGGGGCTCAGAACACCGTGTACTGCCCGGTCCCGATGAAGAATCCCTGCTCGTCGTCGGTGTCCACGCAGGTGACGCCGATGTCCTCGGCGAGGCACTGCAGGCCGGTGGCCGCGGCGGCGACGCTGCCGACGGCGAGCTTCGGCGCCCCGCCCTCGCGGATGGTGTCGGTGTTGCAGACCGGGTCGGGGCCGCCGCGGTCGACCTCGATCCGGCCGACGTTCTGGCTCGGGCCGTCGCCGCACACGCCGGACGTCGGGATGGCGGCCCCCTGCGGCAGCTCGCACCCGATCACGAAGTCGGAGTCGAGCAGGCAGTAGATGCCGCTGGCGGTCTCGAACCGCGTCACCTGCTGCGGCTCCTGCCCGACCGCGTCGAAGCGCGCCTGCGCCTCGGCGTACGTCGTGGGCGCGGCGTCGGGGTCGGTGGGCGGCTCGGTGGGGCTGACCGTCTCGGTCGGCGGGTCGCTCGTGGGCTCCGGCGTCGGCGTCGTCGGCTCGCTGGTGGGCTCCGACGTCGGCTCCGCGTCGGTCCGTGGTCGGCTCGGACGTCGGCTCCGACGACACGGGGGCGTCGCTGGTGGTCCGGTCGGCCTCCGGCTCGCCGTCGTCGTCGCTGCACGCAGCGAGGGTCGCGACGAGCGCGACGGCCACGGCAGCGGCGGCCAGGGTGCGGGAGAGGGTGCGGGGAAGGCGGGGGGTCACGCGACCATCGTGGCAACCGCGGGCGCCGCGGTCCGGCAACCGCCTCGCCCGGGCGCGCCGGACCGAGCGCGGCCTCGACGACCACCCTGGCCCGTCGTGGAAGCTCGGTAACATGCGTGTTACGGTAACTCTCACGTTACCGAGGAGGTGCGCGTGGCAGAGCCGGCGATCGACCCGCTCGACGCCCTCGGCGACGCGACCAGGCGCCGGATACTCGAGCTGCTCGGAGACCAGCCGCGCTCCGTGGGCACCCTTGCCGACCAGCTGCCGGTCAGCCGGCCGGCGGTCTCCCGCCATCTGCGACTGCTCAAGGACGCCGGGCTGGTCACCGAGGAGGCCGACGGCACCCGGAGGATCTACCGGCTGCGCGAGGGCGGCGCCGAGTCGGTCCGCGCCTATCTCGAGCAGCTGTGGGACCAGGCGGCGGCCAGGATGCGCCTGGTCGCGGAGAACACCGACCCCGACCCGGCCGACCCGTGATCGAGCCGCTGGTGACCGAGGTGCGGCTGCGGTGCAGCGCCGCGCACGCCTTCGCCACCTGGACCGGACGGTTCGGCGCCTGGTGGCCGCCCGGCCACACGTCGTCGGGCGAACCGGGAGCCACCGCACACCTCGATCCACGACTCGGCGGCCGGATCTTCGAGCGCACGCCCGAGGGGCGCGAGATCGAGTGGGGCGAGGTCACCACCTGGGACCCACCGCGGCAGCTGGGGTACCGGTGGCACATCCGGCGGCCGCGGGAGCAGGCGACCGACGTCCTGGTGGAGTTCCTGCCCGAGAAGGCGGCGACCTTGGTCCGCATCACCCATACGGGCTGGGAGCGGCTCGGCGACGACGGACCCGGCTGGCGCGACGCCAACCGTGGCGGTTGGTCCGGGCTGCTCCCCCACTACGTCGCGGACGCCGAGCAGACCGCGGACCACGAGGAAGGATGACGGAGATGACGGACGAGAACGGGCCTGGCTCGGGCACCCATGAGGACCCCTGGGTGCTGAGCACGGCCCCCGGTACGTCGCAGTACCTGATGCACCGCGACCCGGAGGCCGAACCGCCGGCCCTGGTCTGCATGGTCGGGAAGACCCGGCTCAGCTACCGGCTCCGCGCGGTCGAGGACCTCCACGCCATGCTGGTCGAGCGCGGAGAGTGGGTCGAGCTCGGGGCCGCAGACGAGCAGAAGTCGGCCAAGGAGGGCAGCGTCGAGGCCTGGGCCCGCGACGCGACCAACCCCGTGGGCGGCTGGTACGGCCTCCGCAAGGGCTACCGTGGCCGCTTCGCGATGTACGTCCCACCGCTGCTCGAGCGGCTCGGGCTGGTCGAGCTCGAGCACCACGCTCGCAACAACCGGGTCCGCGCCGTCGAGGGGTGATCAGCCCCGCCGCAGGTTGCGCAGCACGTACTGCATGATGCCGCCGTTGCGGTAGTAGTTCGCCTCGCCGGGGGTGTCGATGCGGACGACGGCGTCGAACTCCGTGTCGCCTGCGGTGACCTTGACCGTCTTCGGCGTCCGACCTTCGTTGAGCTCGGTGATGCCCGAGATCGCGAACGTCTCCTCGCCGGTCAGGCCGAGCGACTCGGCGTTCTCGCCCTCGGGGTACTGCAGCGGGATGACGCCCATGCCGATCAGGTTGGAGCGGTGGATCCGCTCGTAGGACTCGGCGATGACCGCCCGGACGCCGAGCAGCGAGGTGCCCTTGGCCGCCCAGTCACGCGACGAGCCGGAGCCGTACTCCTTGCCGGAGAGCACGACGAGCGGCGTGCCCGCGGCCGCGTACTTCTCGGAGGCCTCGTAGACCGTGGTCACCGGCCCCTCGGGGTCGGTGAGGTCGCGGGTGAAGCCGCCCTCCGTGCCGGGGGCCAGCTGGTTGCGCAGCCGGATGTTGGCGAAGGTGCCGCGGATCATCACCTCGTGGTTGCCGCGGCGCGAGCCGTAGGAGTTGAAGTCGCGCTGCCCGACGCCGTGCTCGGCCAGGTACTTCCCGGCGGGGCTGTCCTTCTTGATCGCACCGGCCGGGCTGATGTGGTCGGTGGTGACCGAGTCGCCGAGCTTGAGCAGCACCCGCGCACCCTCGATGTCGGTGACCGGCTCGGGCTCGTCGGGCATGCCGTCGAAGTACGGGGGCTTGCGCACGTAGGTCGACTCGGGGTCCCAGTCGAACGTCTTGCCCTCGGGCGTCGGCAGCGACTGCCACGTCTCGTCGCCGGCGAACACGTCGGAGTAGTCGGAGGTGAACATCTCCGAGGTGATCGCGGTCGCGATGACGTCCTCGACCTCCTTGGCGGTGGGCCAGATGTCGCGCATGTAGACGTCGTTGCCGTCGTCGTCCTGGCCGAGGGGGTCCTCGAAGAGGTCGACGTCCATCGAGCCCGCCAGCGCGTAGGCGACGACCAGCGGCGGCGACGCGAGGTAGTTCATCTTGACGTCGGGGTTGATCCGGCCCTCGAAGTTGCGGTTGCCCGACAGCACCGACACGACCGCGAGGTCGTTGTCGTTGACGGCCTGGCTGACCTCGGGGATCAGCGGGCCGGAGTTGCCGATGCAGGTCGTGCAGCCGTAGCCGACGAGGTTGAAGCCGAGCTTGTCGAGGTACGGCGTGAGCTCGGCCTTCTCGTAGTAGTCGCTGACGACCTTCGAGCCGGGCGCGAGGGTGGTCTTGACCCAGGGCTTGCGCTGCAGGCCCTTCTCGACCGCCTTCTTCGCCAGCAGGGCGGCGCCGATCATGACCGACGGGTTGGACGTGTTGGTGCACGACGTGATCGCGGCGATGGCGACGGCCCCGTGGTCGAGCTCGAACTTCGTGCCGTCCTCCAGGGTGACCAGCGCCGGGTTGCTCGGGCGGCCGCCGTCGGCCGGGGCCGCGGAGACGTAGTCGCGCGGCGGCGCGGCCTCGCCGTGGCCGTTGCTGGTGGCAGGGTCGGACGCCGGGAAGCTCTCGGCCACCGACTCGTCGTACCCGTTCTCCTCCCCCGCCTCGTCGACGTAGTCGGCCAGGGCGCCCCGGAAGGACGTCTTGGCCTCGGACAGCGACACCCGGTCCTGCGGCCGCTTCGGGCCGGCCAGGCTCGGGACGACGGTCGCCAGGTCGAGCTCGAGCTTCTCGGAGTAGCGCGGCTCGGCGTCGGGGTCGTGCCACAGGCCCTGGGTCTTGGCGTAGGCCTCGACCAGGGCGAGCTGCTCGTCGGAGCGGCCGGTGAGCTTGAGGTAGTCGATGGTCTGGTCGTCGATCGGGAAGACCGCGATGGTCGAGCCGAACTCGGGGCTCATGTTGCCGATCGTGGCGCGGTTGGCCAGCGGCAGCGCCGAGACGCCGGGGCCGTAGAACTCGACGAACTTGCCGACCACGCCGTGCTTGCGCAGCATCTCGGTGATCGTGAGCACCAGGTCGGTGGCGGTCGCGCCCTCGGGCAGGTCGCCGTTCAGCTTGAAGCCGACCACGCGCGGGATGAGCATCGAGACGGGCTGGCCGAGCATCGCGGCCTCGGCCTCGATGCCGCCGACGCCCCAGCCGACCACGCCGATGCCGTTGACCATCGTGGTGTGGGAGTCGGTGCCGACGCAGGTGTCGGGGTAGGCAACGCCGTCACGGACCATGACGACGCGGGCGAGGTGCTCGATGTTGACCTGGTGCACGATGCCGGTGCCCGGCGGGACGACCTTGAAGTCGTCGAAGGCGCCCTGGCCCCACCGCAGGAACTGGTAGCGCTCACGGTTGCGCTCGTACTCGATCTCGACGTTGCGCGCGAACGCGTCGGGCGTGCCGAACACGTCGGCGATCACGGAGTGGTCGATGACCATCTCGGCGGGCGCGAGCGGGTTGATCTTGGTCGGGTCGCCGCCGAGGTCGGCCATCGCCTCGCGCATGGTGGCGAGGTCGACCACGCACGGGACGCCGGTGAAGTCCTGCATGATCACGCGCGCCGGCGTGAACTGGATCTCCTGGCTCGGGTCGGCGTCGGCGTCCCACCCTGCGATCGCGAGGATGTCGTCGGCGGTGATGTCGGCGCCGTCCTCGGTGCGCAGCAGGTTCTCGAGCAGCACCTTCAGGCTGAACGGCAGGCTCGCGACCGCGTCGTCGGGCAGCCCGTCGCTCGGTGACCGCGTCGAGGCGGTAGATCTCGTACGACGTTCCGTCGACATCCAGCGTGCTGTGGGCGCCGAAGCTGTCCTGACTGGGCATCAGCCATCTCCTCGTGGGGTGCTCGGGTGGACCGCTGCCCATCTTGCCGCCGCGCCGGTGAGCGGGGGTAGTGAGGCAGTCCTAACCTGGTCCTCGTCGATTTCTCTTGATGTCAAGATACACGAGGTCGAGGGAATCTTCCAACGATCCCCGGGGTGCTTCGCCACCCCGTCAACGTCCCGGGGGTCCAGCAAGGTTGATGGGGTGGCGAACTATCCGGACAGGGTCAGCTGAGGAGGCCGAGGCGCTTGGCCTCGGTGACGTACTCGGCGTACTCGTCGAGGAGCGCGTCGATCAGCGCCTCGTCGGAGAGCGAGTCGATCGAGCCGATCGGCTTGTAGTCCGCGTTGTCGATGACGCGCTGCTCGAGGTCGTCGAGCTTCTGGAGGAAGTCGAACGACTCGGCGCCGATGGAGAGGAACTTCCAGAAGATCGGGGCGGTCGAGACCTCGATCAGGGCCTGCACGGCCTGCGGCTTGGAGTTCGGCGCGCCGTCGGTGAGGAAGATCGCGAAGACCGGCTCGGCGGCCGGCTGCAGGCCGTCGGGAAGGGCCACGTCGACCGCGCCCTCGACCTTCTTCTTCCGGCCGAACATCCCCTTCTTCTCCGAGCCCGGCTGCTGGACCAGCTTGGGCGGTGCGAAGCCGAAGTGGTCGCGCACGGTGCGGAACGCCCCGGCGTAGTCGGTGGTGCCCATGTGCCGGCCCTGGGTCAGCCGGGTCACCGCACCCGTGTAGTTGTCGAGCGCACTCGCCCAGGTAGGCGGCCGAGGAGTCGAAGACGAAGAAGTCGATCGCGCCGTCGTCGTCGAGCTGGGTGGCCAGGGCGAGGATCCGCTCGGTGAGGTTCTGCACCCGGCCCGAGCTGTACTCCCGCGACATCGACCCGCTGTAGTCCATGACCAGCGCGACCTTGGCGCGGGTGCCGAACAGGTATGCGCTTCTCGAGGGCTCGATCTTGGCGGTCTTGGCGAGGTTGGCGACGGGCGGTGGACTCGACCTTGTCGAGGGAGATGGCCATCAGGGAGGACCTGTCTTCAGGGATGTGATCGGTGCGAGCACACGCTGCCCACACAACGGACGAACCCTGAACGTCCCCGCCTGACCGCGCCCTCCGAAGGCTCAGCCCTGGGCGAGCTCGGCGACGTCCTGCCACTGCTCCCACGAGGCCAGCCGCGACTCGTAGTCGGCCTGGGCGATGCGGAGCGGTGCCGAGCCGAGGAACGCGCGCAGGGGCGGCTCGTCGGCGTCGACGATCCTCAGGACGGCGGCCGCGGAGGCCTGCGGGTCGCCGGGGCTGCCGACCCGCTTCTTCGCGCTGCTCGGCCACCTGCTCGTGCTGGGCGGCGTACGCCGGCAGCGGCTCCGACCTCTTGGCCGAGGCGCCGCCCCAGTCGGTGGCGAAGCCGCCCGGCTCGATCAGGGTGACGTGGATGCCGAACCCGGCGACCTCCTGGGCCAGGGCCTGCGAGAAACCCTCGAGCGCCCACTTCGACGCGTGGTAGGCGCCGACGATCGGGAACGCCGTGATGCCGCCGATCGAGAGACCTGGAGGATGTGGCCCGACCCCTGCTCGCGCATCAGCGGGAGCGCCGCCTGGGTGACCCACATGGCCCCGAAGACGTTGGTCTCCATCTGGGCCCGGAACTCCTCCTCCGTGAGCTCCTCGACGAAGCCGAAGTGGCCGTAGCCGGCGTTGTTGACGACCACGTCGAGGCGGCCGAAGTGCTGGTGCGCCTGCTGGACGGCGGCGACGTCGGCCGCCCGGTCGGTGACGTCGAGCTGCAGCGGCAGGATCGCGTCGCCGTACTTCTCGACCAGGTCGTCGAGGGTCGAGGTGTCGCGGGCGGTGGCCGCGACGCGGTCGCCGCGCTCGAGCGCGGCGATCGCTCCACTCGCGGCCGAAGCCGCGCGAGGCGCCGGTGATGAACCAGGTCTTCTGCGTCATGACCCCGACGCTATTTGTTGGAGCGCGCTCCAGGTCAACGCACCGTCGGGGTGAGCAGCGCCACGCACTCGACGTGGTGGGTCATCGGGAAGACGTACATGACCCTGAGCGTGAGCGCGATCCGTTGCGGGCGCCTGCGCTCGTGAGGCCGAACCAGCCCGTGACCTGCGGCGATCGCGTCAACGGGGACTGAGGGCGCCGGAGGGATGTTGCGGGCCCTTGCGAATCAGAGCGAGCCCATTCCGAGCCCGCCCGTCAGCGGGCTCCGACGGTCACCGACGACTGCAGCCAACCTCCCCGGCACCACACACACGGACCGCTCCGCACGTGGTCAGGCGAGCGAGCCGGCGAAGATCTGCCAGGCCAGCGCGGACTTGGCGATGAGACTGAGGATCAGGTAGCTCTTCTCGCCAAAGGCATAGCTGAGCCATGGCCCGACCTCGCGGTACTGCAGCCACTGGTTGAGCGCGAAGCTCATGAAGAAGACGAACAGCGACACGAAGATCCCGAACACGAACCCGGGCACGTCCTCGCGTGCCGCTACGAGGTTCCAGGTGATGGCCACCCACGGCGCAGCACCGGCCACGCAGCCAAACCAGAACGGGAGCATGGTCGTGGCTGTGCGTCCCGGCGGGTTCATCCGTTCCTGGAGCCACCCGAAGAGGATCATGGCGACGTTGGCGCCAATGATCCCGAAGACCGCCGAGATCTCAACGATGCCGTTGTAGAAGGCGATCAAGACGACCATGATCGTGGCGCTGAAGGAGTACTCGATCCAGCGAAACACGTTGAACCCCCGGCGCAAGTCCCGCTCGTAGCGGCCGCGACTCACGGTTGCGGTCACGAGGTGGTCGATGGCCGCGAGGCTCAGGAACACGGCGATCGCCCACCCGATGTTCACATCGAGAACGGACTCGGGCTCCGCCAGATCGGTCCCAGGAGGCCCCTGGGCATAGGAGGCGATGACGGTGATCGCGAAGTCACTGGCCAAGAGGAGCACTGCGAGGGCCTGGACCGCGTGCAGGACCGCCAGGCCGATATTCCACCGGCGTAGCCCCAGCAAGGCAGTGTCATCGACGCCTGTGGCGGTTGCCGGTGTGGGCATGGTCGTGAGCGTACCCACGGGGTAGCCACTGCGTCGGTCATGACCACTCCGGCCCGTGTCGGGGCCCGCGAGCCGATGGCGCCGCGATGAGCTCGGTCGCGCCGTTCAACCCGCTGCCGGCGTTCTCGTCAGCCTCGCATGCGGACCGTGACGTCCTGGGTCTTCCATGCCGTGTCGTCCGTACCCGGTCCACCGACCTTGGCGAGGCGCCCGAGGATCTGCGGCGGAGCGCCCTGGTGGTCGACGTGCCACACGAGGTCGCACGAGGTGGACGACCATGGCGTCGCCGAGGGTGCGAGCCGGCGGCGTCCCCGGGTGGCGCGAGGGCCACCGCTGAAGAGTCAGCCGCCGCGCATTCGTCGGTTCCAGGACCTGTTGCCCTGTGCAGGCTCGCGAATGCGGAACGGTGGCAGCCCGACGATGGACTGACGCCGATCATGTCACCCGGTCAGACGCGAGCCCTGGAGGTTCTGCTGGATCTGGCTACCCGTCGCTTCGAGTCCGGCTCTCTCCGTGGGGTCGAAGTGCTGGGCCGCGACGGTCGCACGCAGCCGCTCCAGCTCGTCTCGGACAACCGACCGCTGATCTGGGGCCACTCGGTAGCTGAGGTCCAGCAGAATCTGAAAGATCTTCTGCAGGACCTGTGGGTCCGCGGCACCGTAGCGCCGGGGTTGCGAGAGACCGAGGTCGACGTAGCTGGCCAGGTCGGGGCGGTGCATCACGACCCTGACCCTGTCGTCATCGTCCCGCAGAAGTTCAGCGCCCAGGTCGCGGTCGCTCAACGCGCAGAGGAATGCCGAGATGTGGCCCAGGGCGTGGATCGCCGTCGTCGGGTCGTTGATGCCGGGCGAGAGCGCCTTGTTGGCGACATCGGTCAGCTGGCGCAGCCCGTACCCGACGTCCTGGGCCGAAGTCCGCTCGAAGCCGACGTGGATGCATGCGGCGACCCGGGCCGCGATCCGCTCCGCCGCCTCACCCGTCAGGAGATCGGGTCCGCTCGACCAGACACTCCCCAGGGGTGTGCCCCGCACGAGGAAGGCGCCCGGGTGGACCTCGATACTCACCACCGCCTCCTCCTCAACCGCGATGGAGAGCAGTCCGTCCTGATCGACCCAGGTCAAGAAGCCGTCGTCCTCGACCAGCAGGGTTTCCGCGTCTTGGGGCGGGCTCGGAACCGCCTCCCGACCGCCACTGGCGGAGTCGCGCTCGTTGAGCACCGTGCGCATGGTGGTCACGGCATCGCGGTGCACGTTGCGCAACATCGTCTCGACCCGGATCTGCTCGGTCAGGTGCGCCAGGAACAGCACCAGCCCCAGCACACTGGCCACAGCCAGCACGAACGCCAACGTCACCGCGACCTTGGGCACCAGCTCACTCCCGCCACCGTCGCTGGAGCCCCGTACGGCACGCAGCACGGTCAGCGCGTAGGTGAAGGTCGCGAGGAACAGGGCCAGCGTCACCTGGACGAACAGATCACGGGTGAACGTTCGCAACAGCCGCGGCGAGAACTGGCTGCTCGCGAGCTGCAGCGTCACCACCGTCAAGGAGAACGTCAGGGCCGTCACCGTGATCATCGACGAAGCGATGGCACCCAACAACGACCGCGCGGCGTCGGCATCTCCTCCGAAGAGCCAACCGCTCACCCGGCTCGGCAAGTCATCGTCAAACCTCGAATCAAGTCCCGGAAGCGATAGTCCAAGCAGCAGCGCGAACACCACCGCGATCGTGGGAAGCGGCCACAACCGGGTTCGAAACGCGTCCCTGATGTTGGCGAGCGGGGCCTTCATGGCTGAGAGCGTGCCACGCGCACGGAGCCGGATCACTGACGGGCGACCGGTGCCTGAGCCGGGGTACGACCGTTCTGCAGTAACCAACCTGCGCATCATCCGACTGTCGGAAGATCCGGTCGACTCGTGGGCTGAAGACGCTCTCACCACTGCCAGGAAGACCTCGAGCCCTCGCCCCAGCGGCCTACATCGCGCCCGAGTGCGCCATCAGGTGGGTTGGCGGTGGTCCACGGCTTCATCGCGATTCGCTCCGTCGAAGGAAGAGCCGGTTTTCTCCAGCAGCGCGACGCATTCGACGTGGTGGGTCATCGGGAACAGGTCGAAGGCCCGCAGCGACGTGAGCGCGTAGCCGTGCTCGGCGAAGATCGCGACGTCGCGGGCGAGCGCGGCCGGGTCGCAGGCGACGTAGGCGACCGCACGCGGCGTCCGCGCGGCGACCTGCTCGACCACCGCCGTTTGGCTCCGGCGCGCGGCGGGTCGAGGACGACGAGGTCGACCGGCTCGAGCTCGGAGGCCGCGAGCACCGACCCGACGTCGCCGGCCACCGCCTCGGCGCCCGGGGCGTTGGTGAGCGACAGGTCGGACGCCGTCGGGTCACCCTCGACCGCGACCACCCGGCCCGCTCGCCGACCCGCTCGACCAGGAAGCGCGCGAACAGCCCGACGCCGGCGTAGAGGTCGAGCACGCTCTCCCCGGCTGCGGGTCGAGCGCGTCGAGGACGGCGGCGACCAGGGCCTCGGGGGCACCCGGGTGCACCTGCCAGAAGCCGTCGTCGGCGACCTCGAACGACACGGCCCGCGCACCTCGTGGGCGGCCGGGTCAGGCGCCTCGAGCAGGCACTGGTCGACCGGCACCAGGTCGTGGGAGCGGTGCTTGCGCATCGCCCGGCCGCCGTCGGGGAGCGTGACGTAGCGCTGGCGGGTGCGCCAGCCGAGTCCGCCGACGTCGCCGGGAACGGCCTCGACGACGATGTCGACCTCGAGCCCGGCCAGCCGCTGCAGCTGCTCGCGGACGACGGCGGCCTTCAGCGTCTCGCTGGTGGGCGAGCGTCGACGTGCTGGAAGTCGCAGCCCCCGCAGGCGTCGGGACCGGCGTACGGGCAGGGCGCCGGCACCCGGTGCGGCGACGCGGTGAGCACGTCGACCGCGTCTGCGCGCCAGAACCGGTCGCCGTCGGTGCCCTCGGTGACGGTGACCGTCACCCGCTCGCCCGGGAGCGCGTGCCGGACGAAGACCGCCCGGCCCTCGTGGCGGGCGACGCAGAAGCCGCCGTGCGCGACCGGCCCGACCTCGACCTCGAACTGCTCGCCCACCCGCGACGCGCCCCGCGGGGTGCGTGGCCGGCTGCGGCGCCGGGGCGACGTGCGCGGCTCACCGGTTGATCTGGCGGCGCGTGCGACGCGGCGGCCGCTCGTCGACCGGCCGCGGCGCAGGTCGCCGGGCCGCACCCGGCCGGCCTCGCGCTCCTCGCGCTCGACCGCGATCTGCGACGACCGCAGCTGGTAGGGCACCGACGTCACCATCACGCCCGGCGTGAACAACAGCCGGCCCTTGAGCCGCAGGGCGGTCTGGTTGTGCAGCAGCTGCTCCCACCAGCGCCCGACGACGTACTCGGGGATGTAGACCGCGACCACGCCGCGCGGGTTGGCCTTCCGGATCTCGGTGGCGTACTGGACGATCGGGTTGATCAGCTCGCGGTACGGCGAGTGCAGGATCTTCAGCGGGACGCCGAGGTTGCGCTCGCTCCCACGCCTCGATCAGCTGGTGGTCTCGGCCGGGTCGGTGGCGACGAACACGGCCTCGAGCACGTTGGGCCGCGAGGCCTTCGCGAACGCCAGCGCCCGCAGGGTCGGCTTGTGCACCTTGGAGACCAGCACGATCGCGTGCACCCGCGTCGGCAGCAGCTTGTCGCCCTCGTCGGCCTCGAGCTCGAGCGTCACCTTGTCGTAGTGGCCGCGGATGCCGACCATCAGCGCGTAGAAGAAGGCCATGGCCAGGATCGTGATCCAGGCACCCTCCAGGAACTTGGTGATCAGCACGACCACCAGCACGACCGCGGTGAACGACAGGCCGACCGCGTTGATGACCCGCGAGCGCTGCATGTGCCGGCGCACGGCCGGGTCGCGCTCCGTGGCCAGGTTGCGGGTCCAGTGCCGGATCATGCCGAGCTGGCTGAGGTTGAAGGAGACGAAGACGCCCACGATGTAGAGCTGGATCAGCCGGGTCGTCTCGGCGTTGAAGGCGACGATCAGGACGATCGCCATGATGGCGAGGAACAGGATGCCGTTGGAGTAGGCGAGCCGGTCGCCGCGCGAGCCGAGGGCGCGAGGGGCGAGGCCGTCCTTGGCCAGGATCGAGCCGAGCACCGGGAAGCCGTTGAACGCCGTGTTGGCGGCGAGCACCAGGATGATGCCGGTCACGACCACCACGGCGTAGAACCCCGGCGGGAAGTCGTTGAAGACCGCCTTGGCGATCTGGGCGATGACGGCGTTCTGCTCGTAGTCCTCGCCGACCGGGTCGCCGTTGGCATAGCTGAGCCGGTCGAGGTCGGAGGGGTCGACGAACCGCAGGCCCATCTGCCGGGCGAGCACGATGACGCTGATCATCATCGTGATCGCGATCAGGCCGAGCATCAGCAGCGTGGTGGCGGCGTTCTTGCTCTTGGGGCGCTGGAAGGCCGGGACGCCGTTCGAGATCGCCTCGACACCGGTGAGCGCGGCGCAGCCCGACGAGAACGCCCGCGCCAGGAGGAACAGCAGGGCGAACGTCGTCAGCGAGCCGTCGTAGCTGGGGTCGGCCGTGATCTCGAGGCCCGCGCTCTCGACGTCGGGCAGGGTGCCCTGCGCCAGCCGGAGGAACCCGTAGGCGGACATGCCCATCACGGCGACCATGAACGCGTAGGTCGGCACCGCGAAGAACGTGCCCGACTCGCGGATGCCGCGCAGGTTCATCGCCGTCAGCAGGATCACGGCCACCGAGCCGACGGTCGCCTCGTGGTTGTGCAGGGTCGGGATGGCGGCGCCGGCGTACTGCGCCGCGGCCGAGATCGACACGGCCACGGTGAGCACGTAGTCGACGAGCAGGGCGCTGGCGACCGTCGTCCCGGCGGTCCGGCCGAGGTTGACCGTGGCGACCTCGTAGTCGCCGCCGCCGCTGGGGTAGGCGTGCACGGTCTGGCGGTAGGAGGCGATCACCGCCGCCATCACGAGCGCGACCGCGATCGCGATCTTCCACGACCACACGTAGGCCGAGGCGCCCGCCAGCGACAGCATGATGAAGACCTCGTCGGGCGCGTAGGCCACCGACGACAGTGCGTCGCTCGCGAAGACGGGGAGCGCGACGCGCTTCGGCAGCAGGGTCTCCCCCAGCTGCGCGCTCCTGAGCTTGCGCCCCAGCAGGATTCGCTTGGAGACGTCGCCGACACCCACGAGCGGCAAGAGTACGGCAGCGCAGCCGCGGCGATGACCTGCACTACGGTGAACCCGTGCACGTTGTGATCATGGGTTGTGGCCGGGTCGGTTCGACCCTGGCCCGCAGCCTCGAGGACCGGAACCACACCGTCGCCATCATCGACAGCGAGCCCGACGCGTTCCGCCGTCTCGGGCCTGCCTTCAACGGCGACAAGGTCACCGGCTACGGCTTCGACCAGCAGGTGCTCGAGAAGGCCGGGATCCGCCGCGCCGACGCGTTCGCCGCGGTCTCCAGCGGCGACAACTCCAACATCATCGCCGCGCGTGTCGCGCGCGAGCAGTTCGGCATCCAGCAGGTCGTGGCCCGCATCTACGACCCCGGCCGCGCCGAGGTCTACCAACGCCTCGGCATCACGACCGTGGCCACGGTGAAGTGGACCGCCGACCAGGTGCTGCGCCGGATCCTGCCGGCCGGCGCCGAGCCCGACTTCCGCGACCCCAGCGGCACGATCCGGGTCGACCAGGTGCCCGTGCCCGAGGTGTGGGTGGGTCACCGCACCGTCGACTTCCAGGAGCAGACGGCGTGCCGGATCGCGTGGATCGACCGGCTCGGCGAGGGCATGCTGCCCAACAAGGACTCCGTCATCCAGGAGGGCGACCTCATCCACCTGGTGATGCGTGAGGACAACGCCGGCCGCGCGTTCGAGGTCATCAAGAACGGTCCGGAGGAGCGGGGATGAGGACCACATGAGGGTCGCCATCGCAGGTGCGGGAGCCGTGGGTCGGTCGATCGCCCGCGAGCTCATCACGAACGGGCACGAGGTGCTCCTCATCGACAAGAACCCCGGCTCGGTGATGCCGGAACGGGTGCCCGACGCCGAGTGGCTGCTCGCCGACTCCTGCGAGCTGTCGTCGCTCGAGGAGGCCCGCCTCGACAAGTGCGACGTCGTGATCGCGGCCACCGGCGACGACAAGGTCAACCTGGTGACGTCCCTGCTCGCCAAGACCGAGTTCGGGGTGCCGCGCACCGTCGGCCGGGTCAACCACCCCAACAACGAGTGGCTGTTCACCGAGGCCTGGGGGGTCGACGTGAACGTCTCCACCCCGCGGATCATGTCGGCGCTCGTCGAGGAGGCGGTCACGGTCGGCGACCTGGTGCGGCTCTTCACCTTCCGCCAGGGCAACGCCAACCTGGTCGAGATGACGCTGCCCGCCGACTCGCCGTACGTCGGCAAGCCCACCGGGCTGATCCCGTTCCCCGAGAACTGCGCGCTGGTCACCATCCTGCGCGACGGCCAGGTCTACGTGCCCGACCCCGAGCAGCCCGTCGAGGCCGGCGACGAGCTGCTCTTCGTCGTCCCCGCCGCGGGCGAGGACGCCCTCGAGCACATGCTCGCCCCGCAGTCGCACCCGGGCTGACACCCGGGTGAGAGGTCAGGCGGGGTCGGGCTGCTCGAGCGGTGTGGCGTTGCGGGCGAGGAGCCAGATCATGGCCGACCAGGAGGCGATGCGCAGCGGCCAGCCGAGGCCGTAGCGCAGGGCGGCGATGACGCCGACGGCGAGGTCGGTGTCGATGACGTCGCGCCAGCCGAGCAGCCACACCGGACCCTGGAGCAGGACGCCGATGGCGCCCGGCGCACCCAGCAGCAGCGTCAGCCGCGAGCACAGACGGACCACCTGGGGGTCGGCGTGCCAGGCCGTGGGGTCGCCGGTGACGCTGCCGAGCATGAAGCCGACCAACGGCCAGGTGGCGACCACGGACCCGAACAGCAGCACCGTGTAGACGAGGCTGTACAGGATGCCGGGCAGGAAGAACGCCAGGGCCTGGTCGGACTCCGACCCGCCGCTGGAGTCGGCGATCCGGACGAAGACCCAGCCGATGCCGATCGAGAAGACCGCGTTGAGCACGTACTGCACCGTGCTCTTCTGCACGAGCCGGATCGCCAGGGCGATGCCGGCGGCGACGAGGCTGACGAGCAGCGCGAGCTGCAGCTCCTTGGTGGGCAGCCAGATCGCGGTGAACAGGATGCCGGGGACGCCGGCCTCGAGCATGCCGCGCCGACCACCCAGCGCCTTGGACATCTGGTGGCGCACCATCGCCTCGACGGTGGCCACCGTGGGAGCCGGCTGCCCGGTCACGACATCAGCTCGTAGCGGGGGTTGTAGACGACCCGGACGCCGTCGTGGACGCCGATCCGGCCGCGGACCTGCATCGACCTGCCGGGGTCGATGCCGGCGATCCGACGGCGTCCGAGCCACACGACCAGCAGCACCGCGGACCCGTCGTACAGCTCGGCCTCGAGCGCGGGGACGCCGCCGCGCGGGCGCACCGTCACGCTGCGGACCGTGCCGCGCAGGGTGACCAGCTCGCGGTCGGGCGCGTCGGCGATCGAGACGTCATCGGCGCCGACGTAGGCGGCGCGCATGTCACGGGCGTAGGAGTCGTCGTTGTTGGCCCACTTGCTGATGGTGCGGCGCAGACGGCTCTTCTCGGGCATGACGCTCAGTTCGTGGCGGGCGGGGTGACGCGGCGCGCGTTCTCGGGCATCTCCAGGGGCAGCGGCTCACCGACCGGAAGCGCGTGGGTGCCGCGGCGGACGGCGATCCGGGTGAGCAGGTCCTCCCAGTCACCGGAGTCGTCGACCTCCCGGGCGGGGCGGCCCAGCAACGTGGCACGCAGCAGCCAGCGCGACCCGTTGATGCCGACGATCCGCGAGGTCTGCAGCGCCTGACCCTCGGGTCGCTTGACCTGGATCTCGCACAACAGCTCGGGGCCGAAGCGGCCGTCCCGCTCGGTGGCGGTGCCCCCGCGCTGGGCCATGTCGGCGGCGATCTGCGGACGCACCTCGCTCCACAGGTCTCCGTTGCGCGGCGCCGCGAAGGCGCGCACCTCGATCGCGCCGTCGGGACCCGCCAGCATCACCGACTGCACCTGGCCGGAGGCCTCGTCGACCTGCAGCCGCAGCTCACGGTCGGCCTCGGGCGCGATCAGCAGCGACCCCAGGTCGACCCGCTCGACCCCGTCGTCGGGCAGGTCGTCGGCGTCGTACGGGCCGGCAGGCACCTCGGCGGCGGTCGCGGCGGCGTCGTCCTCGACGGTCTCCTCGACCGAGTCGGTGTCGGACTTGCGACGGAACTTCAACGGACTACTCCTCGGGGCGGATCGGGGTGGGGCCGAAGCCACCAGTAGAACCGTAGCCCCCGTCGCCACGGACGCTGTCGGGGAGGCGGTCGACCTCCGTGAAGACGGCGCGCTCGAAGCGCTGGACGACGAGCTGGGCGATCCGGTCGCCGCGCCGCAGCTCGATCGGCTCGCGCGGGTCGTGGTTGACCAGCAGCACCTTGATCTCGCCGCGGTAGCCGGCGTCGACGGTGCCGGGGGTGTTGACGATCGAGAGCCCGTGCCGCGCGGCCAGCCCGGAGCGCGGGTGCACCAGGGCGACGTACCCGTCGGGCAGCGCGATCGCGACGCCGGTGGGCACCATCGCCCGCTCCCCCGGCGCCAGGCTCACGTCGACGGTGGTGAGCAGGTCGGCGCCGGCGTCGCCAGGATGCGCGTACGAAGGCAGCGGCAGGTCGGGGTCGAGGCGAACGACACGCACCTCGAGGTCAGGGCTGGGCACCGTCGGACCCTAGGACATGGAGCCGCCCACCAGGATGGGAGGCTTCTCCCCGTGGACGAGGCGGCCGGGTTCCCCCACTACCGGGAACGGCTGGCCGTGCCGCTGCGCTGGTGGGTGCAGGGCACGATGCTGGTGGCCACGCTCTGGCTCGCTCTCGTCGTGGCCGTCCCGGGCGCCGTCGCCTGGGGGGTCACCGGGCTGATGCTGGCGCTGCTGGCCGCCGGGCTGCGGGCCTACGGCTCGTCGCGGATCGTGGTCGGCGGCGGCGAGCTGCGGGTGGGCCGCGCCCACATCGAGGCACACCACCTGGGCACCGTCGAGGCCCTGGACGCCGAGCAGACCCGCCGGGCCGCCGGGGTCGAGGCCGATGCGCGGGCGCACCTGGTGCTGCGGCCCTACCTGCCCCGCGCGGTGCGGGTCGAGATCACCGACCCGGCCGACCCGGCGCCGTACTGGCTGGTCTGCACCCGCCACCCCGAGCAGCTCGCCGGGGCCGTCGGTGCGCTCACCGGACGCGTCTAGGTAGGGTCGGAGCATGGCGAAGAAGGACACCTCGGAGGCCGCGCCTCCCAAGAGCAGCTCGAAGGTCTGGTCGGTGTTCTCGCTGATCTCGGCGCTCGGCGCCGCGGCGCTGGCCAAGAAGGGCCTCAACGCCTCGTGGAAGGCCGCGACCCGCAAGAAGCCGCCGGAGAACCCGGCCGACCCCGACGTCCAGCTGCGGGAGGCGGTGGCCTGGGCCATCACCAGCGGCGCGTTCGTGGGCGTCGCCCGGATGCTGGCGCAGCGCCGCGCGGCGTCGTACTACGCCCGGTCGACCGGGCACCTGCCGCCCGGGCTGCAGAAGGACCACCAGAAGGCCTGACCGCCGGTCTCGTGACGGTTGCAGAGCAACCTTCTCGACCACCGACGCGGCTCAGGCGCAGTCGACGCAGTACATCTTCTTCTCGTTGGCCAGCTGGCTGCGGTGGTGGACGAGGAAGCAGCTCATGCAGGTGAACTCGTCCTCCTGCTTGGGCTTCACCTCGACCGCGAGCTCTTCGTGGGACAGGTCGGCGCCGGGCAGCTCGAACGCCTCAGCGGCCTCGGCCTCGTCCTCGTCGACCTTGCCCGAGTTCTTGTCGTGCCGCCGAGCCTTGAGCTCCTCGATGCTCTCCTCGGACTGGTCTTCCTCGTTCTTGCGCGGTGCGTCGTAGTCAGTTGCCATCGCGTCGCTCACTCCCCTCCACTGTCATGTCCTTTGGCAGGACCCGCCCCGGCCCAGCGCGGTGATTGTGCACCATCGGCGCACATACGGGAACACCGGTCCGGGGTCGGTGCTGGGAACGCCTCGTCAGACCGGGCTATTCCCCCAGAAACCGGCCTCGCGGGTGGCCTCCCGCAGCTCGTCGAAACCGTGTGAGGGAGCGCACAGCAGGAGCGTCAGACCACCGGCTCCGGGACCGGTCTCGGTGCGTGCTCCGGCGGCGCGCGCGATCAGTCCGCCGGCCGCGTGGTCCCAGAGGTGGACGCCCTCCTCGACGTACCCGTCGAGGAGTCCCTCGGCGACGTGGCACAGGTCGAGCGCGCACGAGCCGAGGCGGCGCAGGTCGCGGATGCGGGGCAGCAGGCGCCCCGCCGCGGCGACCTGCGCGACCTTGACCTCCGCGAGGTACGAGAAGCCGGTGCCGACCAGCCGGCGGTCGAGCGGCGCCGGGCCGCGGACGCCGATCGGGACGCTGTCACGCAGCGCCACGGTGGCGCCGAGCTCGTCGGGGCGGGCGACGTACTCGACCCGCTTGGCGACGTCGAGCACCACGCCCACGACCGCCTCGCCGTCGACCTCGGCCGCGATGGAGACGGCGTACTGCGGGATGCCGTAGAGGAAGTTGACCGTGCCGTCGATGGGGTCGACGACCCACCGCACCCCGGACGTGCCGGCGACGTCGTCGCCCTCCTCACCGAGGATCGCGTCGTCGGGACGCCGGGCCAGCAGCCGCTCGCGGATCAGCGCCTCGCAGGCGCGGTCGGCCTCGGTGACCACGTCGATGTCGCTCGTCTTGGTGTCGGCGACGACCACGGTGCGCGTGGCCCGGTCGCGCACGAGGTCGGCGGCCTCGCGGGCGACCTCGAGCGCGAGGTCGGCCAGCTCGGCGGCGAGGCCGCTCATTCCGGCTCCCCGGTCAGGGCCGGGCGCGGGGCACGGGGGTTGGGGCAGCAGCCGACGGGGCAGCGGTCCCAGCGCGGGCCGAAATCGCCCAGGGCCGCCCGGGCGGGCTCGAGACCCCGCTCGGCGGCGGCGCGCTCGAGCAGGAGGTCGCGGACGACGGCGACGAACCGCGGGTCGTCGCCCGGGGTGGCGGCCCGCCGGGCCGGCAGGCCCAGCCGCTCCGCGGTGGCAAGGGCCTCGGTGTCGAGGTCGTAGATGACCTCCATGTGGTCGGAGACGAAGCCCACCGGCACCAGCACCACGGCAGGCACGCCCTTCTCGGCCAGCCCCTCGAGGTGGTCGTTGACATCGGGCTCGAGCCACGGGGTGGACGGCGCGCCGGAGCGGGAGCAGTAGGCGAGGTCGTGGTCGTGGCGGCGTCCGGTGGCCTCGGCGACCGCGTCGACGACGACCTGCGCGACGTCGAGGTGCTGGGCGACGTACGCACCCCCGCCGGAGTCGGGCGGGCCGCTGCCGTCGTTCATGGCGGTGGGGATGGAGTGGGTGACGAACACGACCCGCGCGTCGCCGCGGACGTCGTCGGGCAGGTCGGCCAGCGCGGCCAGGGTCGCGTCGACCACCGGCGCGACGAAGCCGGGGTGGTTGAAGTAGTGGCGCAGCTTGTCGAGCGCCGGAGCCGCGGGCAGCCCGTCGACGGCGTCGAAGAGGTTCTCGCGGTACTGCCGGCAGCTCGACCACGACGAGTAGGTGCTGGTCACGAAGCAGGCCGCGCGGGTGACCCCGTCGGAGGCCATCTGCTGCAGCGTGTCGCGCAGGTAGGGGTCCCAGTTGCGGTTGCCCCAGTAGACCGGCAGGTCGAGGCCGTGCTCGTCGAGGTCGTCGCGCAGGGCCGCGAGGAACGAGCGGTTCTGGTCGTTGATCGGCGAGCGGCCCCCGAAGCGGAAGTAGTGCTGGCCGACCTCCTCGAGCCGTTCGCGAGGAATCCCGCGGCCACGGGTGACGTTCTCGAGGAACGGGACCACGTCGTCGGGCTTCTCCGGGCCTCCGAACGATACGAGCAGGAGCGCGTCGTACGGCGCCACGTCGGGCGTCTGGGGATTGGTCACGCCGCCATCGTAGGGAGGAGCATGTTGCCGCCATGCTGACCACCTACCGCCGCATCCTGAGCCGCCCGGGAACGGCGCTGTTCTCGGCGACAGGCCTGGTCGCGCGGCTGCCGATCTCGATGGTCGGGCTCGGCATCGTGCTGCTGGTCGAGGCGGAGTCGGGCTCCTACGGCCTGGCCGGGTCGGTCTCGGCCACGGCCCTGATCGCCAACGCCGGCATCGCGATCGTGCAGGCCCGCTGGATCGACCGGCTCGGGCAGTCGCGGGTGCTGCCGGCCGCGATCACCCTGTGGGGCGTCGCGCTCTCGGTGATGATGTGGTCGGTCGAGTCGGGCTGGCCCCTGGCGACGACGTACGCCCTGGCGGCCGTGTCCGGCGCGTCGCTCCCCTCGGTGGGCTCGTGCGTGCGGGCGCGGTGGGCGCACGTGCTGCCCGCCGACAGCGACCGGCAGACGGCGTTCGCGCTCGAGGCCGTGGCCGACGAGGCGGTCTTCATCACCGGCCCGATCCTGGCAACCGTGCTCGCGACGGCGGTGCACCCGGTGGCCGGCCTCGGCGCGGCGCTGGCCGCGGGTCTGCTCGGCACCTACGCGTTCAGCGCCCAGCGGGCCACCGAGCCGCCGCCGCACCCGCCGGTCGCCGACCGGCGCGACCGGGCGCGGATGCCGTGGGCCACGGTGCTGCCGCTGACCGTGGCCAGCCTCGCGCTGGGCACGCTGTTCGGCGCTGCCGAGGTCACGACCGTCGCGTTCACCGAGGAGCGCGACGCCAAGGCGCTCGCCGGGGTGCTGCTCGCCCTGTGGGCCGCCGGCAGCCTGATCGCGGGTGTCGTCACGGGGGCGATCACCTGGCGGCGTCCGATCGTGCGGCGGTTGCGGCTGGGCGCGGCCGCGATGGCGGTCGCGATGGTGCCGCTGGCCTTCATCGACTCGGTACCGCTGATGGGCGCGGTGCTCTTCGTGGCGGGGTTCGCGATCGCGCCGACCCTGATCGCGACCATGTCACTGGCCGAGGCGAGCGTGCCGCCGTCCCGCCTGACCGAGGGGATGGCGTTCGTCCAGACCGGCATCGTGGCGGGCGTCGCTCCCGGCGCCGTGCTCGCCGGCCTGGTCATCGACGACGCGGGTGCCTCGCCGGCGTACCTGGTGTCCGTCGGTGCGGGGGTACTGGCGCTCGCGGCCGCCTGCGTCACCCGCGCCGTCCCGTCGCGGACCGTTGCCGTGGAGGCGCGCAGTCACTAGCGTCCCGTCATGACCTCTCGGGAATTTTCCACCGCCCTGTCCACCCCCACCCCACAGCC
This sequence comes from uncultured Actinomycetota bacterium, assembly GCA_963825985.1. Taxonomy (GTDB): domain Bacteria; phylum Actinomycetota; class Actinomycetes; order Propionibacteriales; family Nocardioidaceae; genus Nocardioides. The sequence goes on from CAWGVK010000015.1 coordinate 46,288, forward strand.
CGACGGCCCCGGCAGCTCGGTCAGCCGGCGCTCGCTCCTGGCCGGGCTCGCCGGCAGCGTGGCCGTCGTCGCCGCCGGCCAGCCCGCCTGGGCCGTCGACACCCACCGACCCGGCGCCCTGCGCGCACCGGCGCTCAGGCCGGCCGATCGAAAGATCGTGAACGCCATCCGTCCCGGCCAGGCGCTGCGCCACCTGCGCGCGCTCTCGGAGGACATCGGGCCCCGGATCGGTGGCACCGCCTCCGAGTACGACGCCGCCCAGTACGTCGCCGGCGAGCTCGACCGGCACCGGCTCGCGGTCCGGCTCGAGCCGTTCCCGGTCGCCGACAAGTTCCTGGCCCGGATCGACGACCCCAGCGGCCAGCTGCCCGACGACCTCAGCTGGCAGACGGGCGCCTCCCCCGACGGCGCCCACGGAGTCCGCGTGGCCGGTGCCGCGCTCGACGTCGGCCCGGCCGACGCCCCCACCTGGCCGGCGGACCCCGCGGCCGTCACCGGCGCGGTGGTGCTCGCCGACGACAACCAGAACGCAACCGACCCGGCGGCGCGGGTCGTCGCGCGGGCCGCGTTCGTCGCCGAGGCCGCGCGCCGCGGGGCCGTGGCGGTGGTGCTGCTCCCGGCCGACCTCGTTTACCCGAGGCGCGCCTCGGCGGCGTCCCTGCGCTTGGTGCCGACCACCGGCACCACTCCGCCCCCGCCGACCCCGGTCGCAGCGATCCCGGTGCTCGGTGTCGCGCAGGTCCAGAAGCGGCTGCTGCGCGAGGACCTCGCCGTCCGGCCGCTGCGCCTGCAGGTGTCGACCACGGCCCACGTCGGCCTGACCAGCTACAACGTCATCGGCGAGCGGCCCAGCGGGCGTCGCGCACTCTCGCCGCTGGTCTACATCTCGGCCCACTACGACTCGGTGATCGGTGCCCCCGGCGCCAACGACGACGGCTCGGGCACCGCGCTCACCCTCGAGCTCGCGCGGGTGTTCAAGGGACTCGGCCAGACCACGGCCGGCGTCCGGTTCGCCCTGTGGGGCTCGGAGGAGCAGGGCCTGATCGGCTCGCGTCACCACGTCGCGCAGCTGGCTCAGCCCGAGCGCGACCGCATTCGCGGCGTCTTCCAGAACGACATGGTCGGCACCAGCTGGGAGCCGGCCACCCGCTACTGGCTCCTCTCCTTCACCGGCGACGCCAACCCGACGACCGACACCGTGGCCGGCGCAGCCACCCGCCTCGGGTACGCGCCCCGCATCTCGCCGGTCACCGAGCGCGGCGCCAGCGACCACCAGTCCTTCCAGGAGGTCGGGATCGACGCGGCCAACTTCTCCTGGCGCGGCGAGGCCACCCCGGCACTCCTCGAGCCGCCGTACCACTCCCCCGAGGACACGATCGAGAAGAACATCAGCATCGACCGCCAGACGGTCAGCATGGAGCTGATCGGCTGCGCGGCCTACGACCTGGCCTCGCGTCGCTGACGCCGGAGGGGTGAGCGGCCGGTCCACCCGACCCGGCCATGATGGGTGAGTGCCGGAGCTGCCCGAGGTCGAGTCGGCGCGGACCGCGATCGAGCGGGCCGCGCTGCGCCGGCGCATCGTCGACGTCGACGACGCCGACTCCTACGTGTGCCGGCCCCACACCGCGGGCGAGATCCGCGACGCCCTGGTCGGCCGGAGCCTGACCGCCGCGCACCGACGCGGCAAGACGATGTGGTGCGAGACGTCGCGCTCGGGGCCACTGCTCGGGCTGCACCTGGGCATGGCAGGCCGGATCTACGTGACGAACGCCGGAGGCGCCGTCGTCGAAGGCGGCGACCGGCTCCGCGGCGCATCGTCGGGCAGGCCCGAGTGGGACCGGTTCACCCTCACCTTCGCCGACGGCGGCACCCTGCGGCTCTTCGACAAGCGTCGGCTCGGGCGGGTCCGGCTCGATCCAGACCTCGACCGGCTCGGCCCGGACGCCGAGCAGGTGCGGGTGGCGGAGTTCCGCCAGCGGGTCGGGCGGGGCACGGCGCCCGTGAAGGCCCGGCTGCTCGACCAGTCGGTGATCGCCGGAGTCGGCAACCTGCTCGCCGACGAGACCCTGTGGCAGTCCCGCCTCGACCCCCGACGCCGCGTCGACGATCTCACCCACGACGACCTGACCGCACTGCACCGAGCCCTGCGGAAGGCTACGAAGGATGCCATCAGGCACGGCGGCGTCCACACCGGCCAGGTGATCGACCACCGGCGTTCCGGTGGGCACTGCCCACGGTGCGGGGCGCCCATGTCGCGTGGCACGGTCGGCGGCCGGACGACCTGGTGGTGCTCGGAGGAGCAGGCCTGATGCAGGCGTTGCCCGCGCGACAGCGGGCCGCGATGGGGAGGCCCGCCCTAGACGCTGGCGGGCCCTGCGGGCATGGGGGCCTGCCAGCCACGCCAGATCGCGAGCAGTCGCCACGCCAGGCAGACCAGGGCGCCGGCCGCGGCCACGCCGATGGTCGGCAGGTCGGCTCGGACGCCGAGGACGGTGACGGCCGCGCCAGCGAGTGCCGGCGTGGCGTAGAGCTCGCCGCGGAAGATGACCGGTACCCGGCCGGCCAGCAGGTCGCGCAGCATGCCGCCGCCGATGCCGGTGACCATGCCCATCAGGGCCGCCGGGACCGGCCCGAGGCCGTAGTCCAGGGCCTTGAGAGATCCGGCCACGCAGAACAGGGCGAGGCCGAACGCGTCGAAGACAGCGACCTGGCGTTCCATCCGGCCCAGCGCGGAGTGGAAGACGAAGGTGAGCAGGCCGGCGGAGACCGGCACCAGGAGGTAGCGCCAGTCGGCGAGCGCGGCCGGTGGCGTGGCACCGATCAGGACGTCGCGCAGGAACCCGCCACCGAGGCCCGTCGTCCCCGCGAGCACGAGGACGCCGAAGACGTCGAGGTCCTTGCGGACCGCGACCAGCGCGCCCGAGATCGCGAAGACGAAGATGCCCACGAGGTCGAGCGTGACGAGGGTTCCGGGCACGCCACGAGACTAGGGCGCGCCGTCCGGGAACGTCGTGTCGCAAGGCGTAGGCTCCGCGGGAATGACAGTGAGGCACGAGATCGAGGAAGCAGAACACGCCATGGAGCCACTGACGCTCGCCGGTGTGAGCGACGACCGGTCGCGCCTGCTCCTCGTCAGCGACCGGGGCGCCGAGTTCACCCTGGCGATCACCCCGGCCCTCCGAGCCGCTCTCCGCGGCGACGCCTCACGCCTCGGTCAGTTGGAGATCAAGATGGACAGTGCCCTGCGTCCCCGCGACATCCAGATGCGCATCCGCGCCGGTGAGACCCCCGAGGCCGTCGCCGAGGCCGCGCAGACCACCGTCGAGGCGATCCTGCCGTTCGTGGGTCCGGTGCTCGCGGAGCGTGCCCACGTGGCCGAGCGGGCACAGCGCTCCAGCGTGCGTCGTCCCACCGGTGAGAGCGGCCAGAGCCGCACGCTGGGCGACGCCGTCGAGGTGCACCTGCGCTCGTGCAACGTCGACCCCTCCATCGTCGAGTGGGACGCGTGGCGCCGCGAGGACGGTCGGTGGGCGCTGACCGGGACGTTCTCCACCACGGCCCGCACGGGCAGCGCGCGCTTCACCTTCGACACCCGCGGCAACTACGTCATCGTCGATGACGACGACGCCCGCTGGCTCGTCGGCGAGGCCGTCGCCTCACCCGCCCCCGCCCGCGACGACCTGCAGCCGATGCGCGCGCGCCGCCTCACGTCGGTCCCCCAGGACGAGCTGCCGCTCGGCGACGACGCCATCGAGCTGGTCGCCGAGCAGCCCGTCGAGGCCTTCCTCGACGACTCCCCTGCCTCCGACGACCCCGAGCTGCGCGAGGAGGCCACCGAGGCGGCCGCGGCCGACGTCGACCCGGAGCCGGAGGTGCAACTCGAGCCGGAACCGGAACCGGAGCCCGAGCCGGAGCCCGAGCCGGAGGAGGCGCCTGCGCGGCGTCCGGTGCAGAAGAAGAAGGGCCGCGCCTCGGTCCCGAGCTGGGACGAGATCATGTTCGGCGGCAGCGACCAGTAGCTGTTGCCTCGGTGGTCGAGGAGGTCGCTCTGCGACCGTCACCCTCGGTGGTCGAGGAGGTCGCTCTGCGACCGTCACCCCTCGATGGTCGAGGAGGTCGCTCCGACCCCCTCTGGTCGAGGAGGCCGCTCACCACCTCGGTGGTCGAGGAGGTCGCTCTGCGACCGTCACCCTTCGGTGGTCGAGGAGGTCGCTCTGCGACCGTCTCGAGACCCACGGTTGCTGCGGGCTGGCGGCAAGCCGCCGCCCTCGCCGGCGCGGGCACACCTCTGAACGTGCCTTGACCCGGGGCGGCGGTGAGCTGGTTCCCGTTTCGCTCGACCATTCGGTACCTAAGTCACCGCCCGCCGGGGTCGGCTCGGGTCGGCGGTGAGCTGGTTCCCGTTTCGCTCGACCATTCGGTACCTAGGTCACCGCCCGCCGGGGTCGGCTCGGGTCGGCGGTGAGCTGGTTCCCGTTTCGCTCGACCATTCGGTACCTAGGTCACCGCCCGCCGGGGCCGGCTCGGGTCGGCGGTGAGCTGGTTCCCGATTCGGCCGACCATTCGGTACCTAGGTCACCGCCCGCCGGGGTCGGCTCGGGTCGGCGGTGAGCTGGTTCCCGATTCGGCCGACCATTCGGTACCTAGGTCACCGCCCGCCGGCGCCGGCTCGGGTCGGCGGTGAGCTGGTTCCCGATTCGGCCGACCATTCGGTACCTAGGTCACCGCCCGCCGGAGTCCGCACAGGTGAGCGGTGAGCCAGTGACGAAATCGTCGAGCAGAAACGTCACTGGCTCACCGCCGCCTGGAGGCCCGCTGCGACCTGAGTGCAGCGAGGGGCAGGTGCGGTGCCGTCACCGGGTCGGCGAGCGCGCGGGCGCCCGCACGGTCGACGCGGCAACACTCCCGGAGCCGGCGTACCTGCCAGTAGTCTCCGCCCATGTCGTACTTCGTGACCGGCGCCACCGGGTTCATCGGCCGTCACCTCGTCCAGGAGCTCGTCGACCGCCGCGAGGGCGAGATCTTCGTGCTGTGCCGGGCCGGGTCGATGGGGCGGCTGGAGACGCTGATGCGGAGGTGGGGGTCGGGCCGGGTCACGCCGGTGGTCGGCGACCTGTCCGAGCCCGGGCTGGGGGTCGACCCGCAGTGGGTGACCGACCACACCGGGGCGATCGACCACTTCTTCCATCTCGCCGCGATCTACGACATGACCGCCGACGACGAGACCAACGAGGTGATGAACGTCGGCGGCACGCGCAACGCGGTCGCAGCTGGCGGGTGCGCTGAAGGCCGGCCGGTTCCACCAGGTGTCGTCGGTGGCGGCGGCGGGTGAGTACCGGGGGCACTTCGACGAGACCATGTTCGACGAGGGCCAGCACCTGCCGTCGCCGTACCACCGCACGAAGTACGAGTCCGAGAAGATCGTGCGCGAGGAGGCCCCCGCGGTCGGGGTGCCGTGGCGGGTCTACCGCCCGGCGATCGTCGTCGGCCACTCCCAGAGCGGCGCGATGGACAAGGTCGACGGCCCCTACTACTTCTTCCCGTTGATGAAGACGATGCGCGACCGCCTGCCCGCCTGGCTGCCGCTGGTCGGCGTCGACCTCGGCGACACCAACGTCGTGCCGGTCGACTACGTCGCCAAGGCGATGGACCACCTCGCACACCTCCCCGACCGCGACGGCGAGGCGTTCCACCTGGTCAACCCGGAGCCGCAGGCCACCGTCGATGTGGTCAACCTGTTCTGCAAGGCGGCCGGTGCGCCCCAGTTCGCGACCCCGTCCGGACCGCTGTCGCTCCCGAGCCGGCTGCGGCCGGCGTCCCTGATCAGCGGGCTGGTGAAGAACGGCGCCGTGCAGGCCCTGCTCGACCAGACGATCGGCCGGCTCGGCATCCCGGCCGAGGTGCTGGCGCACACCGGGTTCACCGCGGTCTTCGACTCCTCCCGCACCGAGCACGCCCTCGCAGGGTCGGGGATCGCCGTCCCCGACCTCGAGAGCTACGCGCGCACCCTGTGGGGCTACTGGGAGGAGAACCTCGACGAGTCGACGGGCCGCGACTCCCGCACCCGAGCCGCCCTCGCCGGCAAGCACGTCGTGATCACCGGCGCCTCGTCGGGCATCGGCCAGGTCACCGCCCTCAAGGTCGCGCAGGCCGGCGGGATCCCCGTGCTCGTCGCCCGGGGCAAGGACAAGCTGGAGGACACCAAGTCGACGATCGAGATGCGCGGCGGGACGGCGTACGTGTTCCCGTGCGACCTGTCCGACCTCGAGTCCATCGACCGGCTCTGCGAGGCGATCGGCACCGAGGTGCCCTCGGTCGACTTCGTGGTCAACAACGCCGGCCGCTCCATCCGCCGCTCACTGCGGCTGAGCACCGACCGCTTCCACGACTTCGAGCGCACCATGCAGCTCAACTACTTCGGCGCGATCCGGCTGGTGATGGGCCTGATGCCGGTGATGCAGCGCCAGAAGTCGGGCCACATCGTCAACATCTCCTCGATCGGCGTCCAGACCAACCCGCCGCGGTTCTCGGCCTACGTCGCCTCGAAGGCCGCCCTCGACTCGTGGAGCAACGTGGTGGCCTCCGAGGTGGTGGGCAACGGCATCACCTTCACCAGCATCCACATGCCGCTGGTGCGGACGCCGATGATCGCGCCGACCAAGATCTACGACAAGTTCCCCACGATCTCGCCGGCCCAGGCGGCCGACACCGTGATCTCCGCCCTGGTCGAGAAGCCCCACGAGATCAACACGCTGCTCGGCAACGTCGGCGCGGTGGCGCACACGGTCGCCCCCAAGCTGGCCTTCCGGCTGCTCAACATGGCCTACCACGTCTTCCCCGACTCGGCCGCCGCCAAGGGACAGGTCGCCGAGGGCGGCACCCGCGAGTCGGAGCAGGTCATGCTCGCCAAGGTGTTCAGGGGCGTTCACTGGTGATGGTCCGTCTGCCCGTCAGGCAATCAGGTCGAGACCTACGGACGCGCAACGTGAACGCCCGGGCGGACATGGGTGCGTCGGGCCAGTAGGTCTCGTGACGGCCGTGACCGGTCTCGACCACCGAGGGGGTCGCTTCACCCCTCGAGAGCGACCGGTCGGTCGGGGTCGGTGATCCAGCCGCTCCAGCTGCCGGGGTAGAGCGCGGCGTCGGTGACTCCGGCGACCTCGAGGGCCAACAGGTCGTGACAGGCGGTGACGCCGCTGCCGCAGTACACCGCGACGTCCGCACCGGGTACGGCGCCGACGCCGGCGTACAGCTCGCGCAGCTCGGCGGCCGGGCGGAACCGGCCCTGGGGGGTGAGGTTCTGGGACGTCGGCACGTTGACCGCACCCGGGACGTGACCGGCCACCGGGTCGATCGGCTCGGTCTCGCCCCGGTAGCGCTCGGCCGCGCGGGCGTCGACGAGCACGTCGACGTCCAGGACGCCATCGGGCTCGACGAACGGCAGGACGCCCGGTCGGGCCTCGAAGTCACCGGGCACCCGCTCGGGGGCGTCGGTGTCGACCGCTCCGCCGTCGGCCACCCAGGCTGCCCACCCGCCGTCGAGGACCCGCACGTCGGGGTGGCCGTGGTGGCGCAGCAGCCACCAGCAGCGGCCGGCCGCGAGCGCCGTCCAGTCGTCGTACACGACCACCGGACGGTCGTCGCGCACGCCGCAGCGGCGCATGGCTGCCTCGAAGACGGCGCGGTCGGGCAAGGGGTGCCGACCACCGTCGCCCGGCGGTGCGGCGAGGTCGGCGTCGAGGTCGACGTACGCCGCCCCGGGCACGTGCCCCGCGGCATACTCGGGCGGGCCGGGGGGACCGCCCAACCGGTAGCGCACGTCGAGCACGGTCACCTCGCCCAGGCGCCGGCCAGCTCGTCGGTGGAGATCAGAGGACCCATGCGGCCATCCTGCACCTTGAACCGAATTGACAATGATTCTCATTCAAGATGAGAATCGTTCTCATGCGAATTGTGATCGGCGCCCTGACCCTCGCCCTCGGCACCAGCGGCTGCGCCGCGTTCGGCGACGACACCTCGGGCCTCCAGGTCGCCGCGGCGTTCTACCCGCTGCAGTACGTCGCCGAGCGGGTGGCCGGTGACCACGCGAGCGTCGACAACCTGACCTCCCTCGGTCAGGAGCCCCACGACCTCGAGCTCACCATCAAGGAGACCGCGCTGATCGCGCAGGCAGACCTGGTCATCCACGAGGAAGGCCTGCAGCCGGCGGTCGACGACGCCGTGGAGCAGAACGCCGCGAGTGAGGTCATCGACGCCGCTGCCGTGGTCGGTCTCGTGCCGTTCGAGGAGCACGAGGAGCACGAGGAGCACAGGAGGACGAGGAGGACGAGGAGCACCACGAGGACGACGGACACGACCACGAGGGCGACCTCGACCCCCACTTCTGGCTCGACCCGGTCCGGCTGGCCGACCTCGGCGACGACGTCGCCGACCACCTGGCCGACCTCGACCCCGACCACGCCGACGACTTCCGCAGCAACGCCGACGACCTGCGCGCCGACCTCGAGCGGGTCGACGCCGAGTACGCAGAGGGCCTGGCCGAGTGCGAGCGCACCACGATCGTCGTCTCGCACGACGCGTTCGGCTACCTCGGCAAGTACGGACTGGAGGTGGCCCCGGTGGCGGGCCTCTCCCCGATGCCGAGCCCACCCCCGTGGTCCTCGCCGACCTGCAGCGCCTCATCGAGGACGACGGCATCACGACCGTCTTCGGCGAGCGGCTCGCCAGCCCGCGGCTGACCGAGACCCTCGCCGACGACATGGGCGTACGCACGGCCGTGCTCGACCCGATCGAGGGACTGACAGACGAGACGGCCGACCAGGACTACCTTTCATTGATGCGCGCCAACCTCGCGGCCCTGCGGGAGGCCAACGGATGCCGATGACACCACCGGTCGACCTCGTCGACGGCGCCGTCGCGATCGCCGGCCGCCCGATCCTGCGCGGCATCGACCTCCGCGTGGAGGCCGGCGAGTTCGTGGCCCTGCTCGGCGCCAACGGCTCGGGCAAGTCGACCCTGGTGCGTGCGCTCACCGGCCTGCGGCCGCTGGCCCAGGGCGAGCTGACCCTGTTCGGGACGCCGTTCGACCGCTTCCGCGACTGGCAGCGCGTCGGCTTCGTGCCCCAGCGCAGCGGGGCCGGCTCCGGCGTCCCCGCCTCGGTGTGGGAGGTCGTCTCGTCGGGCCGGCTGACCCACCGCCGCCTCCTGCGACCCCTCCGGGCTGCCGACCGGCGCGCCGTCGACGACGCCATCGCCCTGCTCGGGCTCACCGACCGCGTGCGCGACGGCGTCAGCACCCTCTCCGGCGGCCAGCAGCAGCGGGTGCTGATCGCCCGGGCCCTGGCCGGCGACCCCGACCTGTTCTTCCTCGACGAGCCGACCGCCGGGGTCGACCTGCCCCAGCAGCAGGTGCTGGCCGACACCCTCGCGACGCTCAAGGCACGCGGCGCCACCATCGTGCTGGTGGCCCACGAGCTCGGCCCGCTGGCCCCGCTGGTCGACCGCACGGTCGTGATGCGCGACGGCCGGATCGCCTACGACGGCGCACCCCTGGCCGAGCAGGCCGTCCACGACCACCATCACCACCCCGTGCCGGGTCACGACCACGTGCCGCTCGTGCGGTCACCCCTGGAGCGCGACCGATGAACACCCCACGACGTTCTTCGTCTCCCCCGCTGCGCTCCTCCACCGAACAACGCCGCGGGGACCCCGCATGAGCCCGGCCGAGCTGTTCAGCCTCCCCTTCATGCAGCGGGCGCTGCTGGCCGCGTTCTTCACCGGTCTCGCCGCACCAGCGGTCGGCACCTACCTCGTGCAGCGACGGCTCGCCCTGATGGGCGACGGCATCGGCCACGTCGCCGTCACCGGAGTCGCGATCGGCCTGCTCACCGGCTGGTCGCCGACCTGGACGGCGGTCCTGGTCGCCATCGTCGGCGCCGTCACCATCGAGGTGATCCGCGAACGCGGGCACACCAACGGCGACGTCGCGCTCGCGCTGCTCTTCTACGGCGGCCTGGCCGGCGGCGTCCTGCTCACCGGGATCGGCGGCCAGAGCGCGGCCCGCCTGCAGCAGTACCTGTTCGGCTCGATCACCACGATCTCGGCCGGCGACGTGGTGATCACGATGGTGCTCGCCGCCCTGGTGATCCTGTTCTGCGTGGGGCTGGCCCCCCAGCTGTTCGCGGTCGCCCAGGACCCCGAGTTCGCCCGCGTCGCCGGCCTCAACGTGCGCGTCTACAACGTGCTGGTCGCCGTCCTCGCCGCCGTCAGCGTCACGGTGGCCATGCGCACGGTCGGGCTGCTGCTGGTCTCGGCGCTGATGGTGGTGCCGGTCGCGACGTCACAACAGCTCTCCCGCTCGTTCCGGACGACGCTGGTCGCCGCCATGGTGCTCGGCACCCTCGCCTCGGTCGGTGGCCTGGTGGTGTCGGCCTTCGCGTCGTACCACGCTGCCGTGGCACCGGGCCCCACGATCGTGCTGCTGTCGCTGGCGGGGTTCGTCGTGACCTGGCCGATCGGGGTGTGGCTGCGCCGCCGCGCCCGGCTGCGCGCCCCGTTCGCCGACGAACCGCTCGGCCACGAGGTCGACGACGACCACCCGCACGACCACGGACCCGCGTGCGGCCACGTCGCGGTGCCGCACGACGACCACGTCGACTACGTGCACGACGGCCACCGGCACGCCCCCCACGGCGAGCACTACGACGAGCACTGAGGAGGGACGCAGAAACGAAGCGCCTGCGTGCCCTCCTCGTCGGTGGTCGAGCGAGCCGCGCGACCGAGCTTGCTCGGGCGCGACCGGCGTGACGAGACCTGGCGACCGATCTCGGAAGCTCAACTAGGCCCGGCCGTACCTCCGGTCGCGCTCGGCGTAGATCTCGACGGCCCGCCACAGGGCGAGCCGGTCGACGTCGGGCCAGAGGATGTCGGTGAACACCAGCTCGGCGTACGCCGCCTGCCAGAGCATGAAGTTGCTCAGCCGCTGCTCGCCCGACGTCCGCCAGACGAGGTCGGCGTCGGCGACCTCGGGCACGTAGAGGTGGCGGGCGAAGGTGCGCTCGTCGACCTTGTCGGGGTTGAGCCGGCCGGCGGCCACCTCGCGGGCGATGGAGCGGGCGGTGTCGGCGAGCTCGGCGCGGCCGCCGTAGTTGACGCACATGGTGAGGGTGAGGACGTCGTTGTCCTTCGTGAGCTCCTCGGCGACCTGGAGCTCCTTGATCACCGACTTCCACAGCCGCGGTGCGCGCCCGGCCCACCGCACCTTGACGCCGAGCTCGTGCATCTCGTCGCGTCGGCGCCGGATGACGTCGCGGTTGAAGCCCATCAGGAACTTCACCTCGTCGGGCGAGCGGGTCCAGTTCTCGGTGGAGAACGCATACGCCGAGATCGCCTTCACGCCGATCTCGATGGCGCCCTCGACGACGTCGAACAGCGATGCCTCCCCCATCTCGTGACCCTTGGTGCGCGGCAGCCCACGCTCCTTGGCCCAGCGGCCGTTGCCGTCCATCACGATGGCGACGTGCTTCGGTACCAGGTCCTTCGGGATCGCCGGCGGGCGGGCCCCCGACGGGTGGGGAGTCGGCGGTCGGACGGCGCGCTTCACGCGGCCGACGCTATCGCTCGACGTGCTCGAGCGAGCGCAGCGTGCGCTCGAGGTGCCAGGAGAGGAACGCCGCGACCAGCCCGCTGGCCTCCTTGAGGGCGCGCGGCTGGGCCGCCTCGACGACCGGCCAGTCGCCGGCCAGCAGGGCGCCGAGCACCGCGATCGTCTCGGGGCTGGGTGAGGCGGAGCCCGGGAGCCGGCAGGTGGTGCAGAGCAGGCCACCCATCGACGGGTTGAACCAGCGGTGCGGCCCCTCGCGACCGCAGTGGGCGCACAGGTCGAGCGACGGCGCGTAGCCCGCGACGGCCAGGGAGCGCAGCAGGTAGGAGTCGAGCACCTGACCGGGACGCCGGTCGTCGGACGTCAGGGCGCGCAGGCCGCCGACCAGCAGCAGGAACTGCTGCACCGACGGCTCCTTCTCCTCGGTGACCAGCCGCTCGGCGGTCTCGAGCATCGCGGTGCCCGAGGTGTAGCGCTCGTAGTCGTGACCCAGCCCGGCGTGGAACAGCGACCGGGTCTCGGCCTGCGTGACGATGTCGAAGGTGCGCCCCTCGGCCAGCTGCAGGTCGACGTGGGTGAACGGCTCGAGCCGTGAGCCGAACTTCGACGTCGTCCGCCGCACGCCCTTGGCGACCGCCCGCACCCGCCCGTGCTGGCGGGTCAGCAGGGTGATGATGCGGTCGGCCTCCCCCAGCTTGTGGGTGCGCAGCACGACCGCCTCGTCGCGGTAGAGAGGCATCCGACCAGTATGTCGCCCGCCCGGTCGTGGCTCAGGCAGGGAGCGGCGTGTCGGACGCCGTCTCGACGCCGACCGTGCCCTCCGAGGGCATCAGGATCCAGAGGATCGGGTAGACCAGGATCTGGCTGCCCGGCAGGACCATGAGCAGCAGCACGAACAGGAAGCGGGCCGTCCACGGACCGAGACCGAAGCGTTGGCCCAGCCCGGCGCACACGCCGCCGAGGAAGCGGTCGCCGCTCGGTCGGACGAGGCCCTGGCGGGCGAGGCTCTGGCGGATGTCGTTCATGGTGTTCCTTCGGCTGTCCTGGGATGGCGTCGAGGCGGCTGCCTCGACTCCTCCAACTGTGCGTCCTCGAACGGCGCCAACCCATCGGGTGCCGCCCTGACTGCACCCCGAGAAACCGACCCCTAGCCGAGGCGCCGCGAGGCGCGCGGCGCCTTCCAGGCGTCGAGGGCGAACTGGACTGCGGCCCGGTTGAGCCGGTCGGGCCGGAACCGCCACTCCAGGATGCTGTGGGCACGCACGAACGTCGCGTGGGGCATCTCGCCGGCCAGCATCGCGGCGTCGGCGGCGGGGTGGATCGGGTCGGCGGGGTGGCCGACGACGAGCGCCGGCATCGTCATCGCGCGCCGCTGCCGGGACGACGGCGCGACCCGGCCGAAGAACAACCCGTGCACCACGGCGGCCATCGCGTCGGCCTGCTGGTTGCAGGTGTCGAGGGCGATGCCCGCCCAGAACGGCACCAGGCCGCGCGGCACCGGCTTGGTCACCAGCCGCAGACCGTTGACGGTGAACGGTAGGAACCGGGCGGCGAACATGAGCGGCGCGAACGCCACGATGCCGGCCTCGACCGCGTTGTCGAGCACCGGCATCTCGATGATCAGGCCGCGCACCCGGTCGGGGGCGATCGCGGCGACCTCGAGGGACACGTTGGCGCCCAGCGACGTCCCACCGATGACCGCCTGGGGGGCGCCGAGGTGGTCGAGGAGCGCGATGACCTGCTCGCCGAACGCCGTCGTCGAGTAGACGAGCGGGTCGGCAGGTCGGTCGGAGCGACCGTGGCCGAGCAGGTCGAGCGTCACCACGTGCAGACCCTCGGCGGCCAGCGCGCGGGCGAGCGGAGCGTGCATCCGCCGCGGCATCAGCTGACCGTGCAGGAGGACGACCCAGGAGTCGCCGCCGCCGTACTCGGTGTACTCGAGGCGGTCGCGGCCCGACTCGCCCTCGAGGAAGAACTGACCGATGCGCTCGGAGACCAGCATGCGTCCAGGCTAGTGCCGCGACGGGCGCAGGGCCGGGACCGTCGATGCCCCGACGGTCCCGGCCCTGGATCGTTCAGCGCCCAGCTGCAGCTCGGGTGCTGTGCGGTCCGTGGGCGTGCCAGAGCATCAAGGCACGCGTCAGGACCACGACCCAGACCAGCGCAGCCAGGGTCTGCTCGATCACTTCTTCCCGCGGTTCTTGCGCGACGTGTTGATCGTTCCGTTGACACCCTTGGGGAAGAAGCCTCCCTTGGTGACGCGATCGGGGGTGAGGTAGACGATGTTGAGGACCCGGTCGGCGCTGCGGCCGTACACGATGCCGTTGGCGTCGGTCGGCACCAGGTTCGCCCGGCTTCTTCTTGCCGATCCCCTGGTCGCGGTCGTTCCTGCCGTCGAGCGAGTCGCGCGCGTTGGAGATCGCGCCGACGGCGTCCTGGAGGCCCTTGGAGTAGAGGGCAGTACGCACGATGCCGGCGTGGTACGCCTCGACCGCCAGGATGCCGGCGGCCGCACCGAGGAACGTCTTGTTGTTGATCAGCGGCGCGGCGCCCTTGTACGCCGTCACGCCCACGTCCTCGAAGATGAACGCGGCCAGCAGGAAGTTGTTCTCGTTGGCGAACGGGTCGAAGGTCTGGTTCTTGCCGATCAGGCCGGCGGCCTGGGCAGCCGCGGTGAAGCTGTTCTTGAGGTCGATCTTCGGCCGCGACACCTTGGCACCGCCGAGGGCGGAGCGCAGGAACTTCACGTGGTCGAGCTCGTCGACCGCGATCTCCTTGGCGTACTTGCGGATCGCCGGCGTCGCGAAGTTGACCTGTCGGCCGCCCGTGACGCCGCCCTTCTCGCCCTTGCCGCCCGTGTGGTTGTCGGAAGGCTCTCGCCGAACGCGGCCTGCGAGTAGAACTCCGCCTCGAGGTACTCCAGGTTGAGGGCGAAGTTCAGGATCGCACCGTCACTCGGGCGCCGCGGCCGAAGCGGACTCGGCGGCAGCCCGCCGATGGCCCCGGCGCCCACGACGCCGAGCCCGGCGACGCCGGCCGACTTGAGGAAGACGCGCCGGTCGGCCTCGTTCTCCGCGCTCCTGTTGATCATGTCTTTTACAACGGATTTCCCGAACATCTATATCTCCAATTCGTAAGTGAGCAGGGCACTATTGCCCACGTCGTTGTGCAGAACGTCGGCAAAGCTGCCTTCCGGCATATTCATCGAGATTGCAGATCGGCGCTTGGGCGCGCCAATACCCCACACCTGCTGGCCTTCTGGCCGACTTCGATTCTTCGGATGGCGGCTCGACAGCGGGGGTCGGGCCGACCTCTGGTGCTCCTTTACCGTCGCATTTATTCGCACCGGTGTCACCGGTTATGATCCTGATTTTTCGGGCTGAAATTCTTTCGGGGTAAATCCCATCCGTCCGTCATTCCGAAGCACCTATGCCCACGAATGTCCGCAGTAGCGCGGCCACGATCGCCGTTTGGAGTCTTGAGCTGATGTACCAGCAGTCCCGGCGCACCAAGGTCCGCAGAAGGCTCGAGCCCGTGGTCCGCGGCCCACTTCCCTTCCTGGGCCCCGCGTTCGTCACCGCGATCGCGTACGTCGACCCGGCAACTTCGCCACCAACATCACCGCCGGCTCGACTACGGCTACCTGCTGGTCTGGGTGATGGTCGTGAGCAACCTGATGGCGATGCTGATCCAGTACCTTCGGCCAAGGCGGGATCGCCACGGGAAAGAGCCTCCCGGCGCTGTGCCGAGAACACTTCCCGCGACCGGTGGTTCGCGGGCTGTGGACCCAGGCCGAGCTGGTGGCGATCGCCACCGATCTCGCGGAGGTCGTCGGGGGCGCGATCGCGCTGAAGATCCTCTTCGACCTCCCGCTGCTCGCCGGCGGGACCATCACCGCGGCGGTGGCCTTCGCGCTGCTGTCGATGCAGACCCGCGGGCACCGGCCCTTCGAGACCGTGATCACCGGCCTGCTCGGGGTGATCCTGGCGGGCTTCATCGTCGACGTCACCCTGAGCGGCCTCCAGCCGGTCGCGATGGCAGAGGGAGTGGTGCCTCGCTTCGACGGCGCCGAGAGCCTGCTCCTCGCCGCCGGCATGCTCGGCGCCACGGTGATGCCGCACGCGATCTACCTGCACGGAGCGTTGACCAGCGGGCGCTACGTGCGCAC
>CAWGVK010000016.1:0-66168 GCA_963825985.1 uncultured Actinomycetota bacterium
CGGGCGCCGCCCCGACCGCGTGCTCGACGGCCGAGGCGCTGAGCTGACGCCCCCGCAGGTCGACGATCGCCAGCTGCGAGCGGGAGCGGCCGATCGCCGCGGCCAGGACGACGCCGGCGTCGGCGTTGAACACCAGGCCGCTTGCGGGGCGGCCGCCCGTGGAGGCGAGCTCGTCGCCGGCGAGCACGAGCCCCGCGTCCTCGAGGGCGGAGAGCCGGGCGACCACGGCGGTGCGGGAGAGACCGGTGAGGCGGGAGAGGTCGGAACGACTGCCCGCCTGCCCCCGGCGGACGAGCTGCAGCAGGTCTCCCGCGGTCGCCATGTCTGCATCCTAGGCACCCTCCTTTCGGAACTTAAGTTCATGGAATACTGAAGTTCGCTTGCAAAGTGCAGACATCCGCGCCTACCGTCGTCAGGGTGACCCTTCCTACGACCGAGCTCGCCGACGGCATGCCCGCCTGCGACTTCACCGTCTTCGGTGGCACCGGCGACCTCGCCCTGCGCAAGCTCGTGCCCGCGCTGTACCGGCGCGAGGCCGAGGACCAGCTGCGACCGACCACCCGGATCATCGGCGCCTCGCGCTCCGACCTCGACGACGACGGCTACCGTGCGATGGTCCGCGACGCCGTCCACCGCCACGTGCCCGCCGCCGACCTCGACCCGGTCGTCGTCGACCGCCTGGTCGGCCGCGTGCACCACCTCACCCTCGACGCCGCCCAGCCCGAGGGCTGGCACCTCCTGCACGCCCTGCTCAAGGAGGGCGACCCCGAGGCCGTCCGCGTCTTCTACCTCGCCGTCGCACCGGCGCTGTTCGGCCCGTTGTGCCACCGCCTCGACGAGGTCGGCGTGGTCGACCCCACCGCGCGCGTGGTCCTGGAGAAGCCGATCGGCACCGACATCGCCTCGGCCCGCGAGATCAACGACGCCGTCGGCAGCGTCTTCGACGAGCAGCAGATCTTCCGCATCGACCACTACCTGGGCAAGGAGAGCGTCCAGAACCTGCTGGTCACCCGCTTCGCCAACACCTTCCTCGAGCCGCTGTGGAACTCCCGCTGGGTCGACCACGTGCAGATCACGGTCGCCGAGTCGCTCGGCGTCGGCGCGCGCGGCGACTACTACGACAGCTCGGGCGCGCTGCGCGACATGGTGCAGAACCACCTGCTGCAGCTGCTCTGCCTGGTCGCGATGGAGCCGCCGACGTACGTCGGTCGCGAGACCGTGCGCGACGAGAAGCTCAAGGTGCTGCAGGCCCTCAAGCCGATGTCCGCCGAGGACGTCGACCGCGACACCGTGCGCGGCCGCTACGGCCAGGGTCTGGTCGACGGCGGCGTCGTCCCGTCCTACACCGAGGACCTCGGTCGGCCTGGCAGCGCCACCGAGACCTACGTCGCCCTCCGCGCCGAGGTGCAGAACTGGCGCTGGGCCGGCGTCCCGTTCTACCTGCGCACCGGCAAGCGGATGGACCGCAAGATCTCCGAGATCGTGGTGGTCTTCAAGGAGCCGCCGCACGCGATGTTCCCGCACCACGAGGGCACCCAACCCAGCCCGGCCGCCAACCGTCTCCACATCCAGGTGCAGCCCGACGAGGGCATGCGCCTGCACATGACGGCCAAGGAGCCGGGCCCCGGCGGTATCCGGCTGCGGCCGGTCTCGCTCGACCTGAGCTACGCCACCGCCTTCGACGCCCGCATGCCCGACGCCTACGAGCGCCTGCTCATGGACGTCATCCGCGGCAACCCGACCCTCTTCATGCGCCGCGACGAGGTCGAGGCGGCGTGGACCTGGGTCGAGCCCATCCTCCGGCGCTGGGCCGTCACGGCCGAGCGTCCCAAGCGCTATCCGGCCGGCACCACCGGGCCGACCGCCGCCGACACGCTCCTCGAGCGCGACGGCCGAACCTGGCAGGAGTCCGACGAATGAGCACCACGAACGCCCTCCATCCCGTCCTCGTCGACGTGACCGCCCGCATCACCGAGCGCAGTGCGGCCACCCGCACCGCCTACCTCGAGCGCCTCCACGAGGCTGCCGACGCCGGGCCCGCGCGTGGCAAGCTCGGCTGCGCCAACATCGCCCACGGCTTCGCGGCCTCCGAGCCGTCGGAGAAGGTGGCGCTGCGCGGTCGCACGAAGCCCAACCTGGCGATCGTCACCAGCTACAACGACATGCTCTCGGCCCACCAGCCGTACGGCGACTACCCGCCGGTCCTCAAGCGGGCGACGGTCCGGGCCGGCGGCATCGCCCAGGTCGCGGGTGGCGTCCCGGCCATGTGCGACGGCATCACCCAGGGCCGTGCCGGCATGCAGCTCTCGCTCTACAGCCGCGACGTGATCGCGATGTCGACCGCGATCGCGCTCTCCCACGACATGTTCGACGGCGCGCTGATGCTCGGCATCTGCGACAAGATCGTGCCCGGCCTGCTGATCGGCGCCCTGTCGTTCGGCCACCTGCCGACGGTCTTCGTGCCGGCCGGCCCGATGGCCTCCGGCCTGCCCAACAGCGAGAAGGCGCGGGTGCGCCAGCTGCACGCCGAGGGCAAGGCCGGGCGCGACGAGCTGCTCGAGGCCGAGGCGGCGTCGTACCACTCGCGGGGCACCTGCACGTTCTACGGCACCGCCAACTCCAACCAGCTGTTGATGGAGGTGCTCGGCCTGCACCTGCCGGGCGCGTCGTTCGTCAACCCGGGGACGCCGCTGCGCGAGGCGCTCACCCGCGCCGCCGCCGAGCGGGCGGTCGCAATCACTCATCAGGGCGGGCAACCGACGCCGGTCGGCGAGATCGTCGACGAGAAGGCGATCGTCAACGCCTGCGTGGCGCTGCTCGCCAGCGGCGGCTCGACCAACCACACGATGCACCTGGTGGCGATCGCCCGCGCCGCCGGCATCCACCTCACGTGGGACGACCTGTCCGACCTGTCGGCCGTCGTTCCGCTGCTGTGCCGGATCTACCCCAACGGCACCGCCGACGTGAACCACTTCCACGCCGCCGGCGGCATCGCGTACCTCGTGCACACGCTGCTGCGGCACGGGCTCCTGCACGACGACGTCTCGACGATCATGGGCCGCGGCCTGCACCACTACACGCGCGAGCCCGTGCTGCGCGGCGACCACCTCTCGTGGGAGGAGGGCCCGAAGGCCAGCCTCGACCTCGACGTCCTGCGCCCGGCCGACGAGCCGTTCGCGCCCGACGGCGGCCTGAAGATGCTCAGCGGCCCGCTGGGCAAGGCGGTCATCAAGACCTCCGCTGTCAGGCCAGAGCACCGCGTGGTCACCGCGCCGGCGCTGGTCTTCGACGACCAGGGCGACTTCCTCGAGGCGTTCGGCGCCGGGGTGCTCGACGGCCGCGACTTCGTCGCGGTCATCCGCTACCAGGGCCCGGCCGCCAACGGCATGCCCGAGCTACACAAGCTCACGCCGTCGCTCGGCGTCCTGCAGGACCGCGGCCAGCGCGTCGCCGTGGTCACCGACGGCCGGATGTCGGGAGCGTCGGGCAAGGTCCCGGCCGCCATCCACGTCACTCCCGAGGCCGCCGTCGGCGGGCCGCTCTCGCGGGTGCAGGACGGCGACCTCATCACCGTCGACGCGGACGCCGGCGTCCTCGACCTCCACGACGTCGCCCTGCACGAGCGCCGGCCCACCGGCCGCGCGCCCGAGGGTCCGGAGTGGGCCGGCACCGGGCGCGAGCTGTTCGCCGCGTTCCGCGCCACCGTCGGGCCGGCCGACGCCGGAGCCAGCGTCTTCCCTACTCACCCGGCTCCGGCCGCTCCCTCGGAGGTCCCCCTTGTCCAGCACGCGTGAGTCCCTGCTCGACGTCGTCCCGGTGCTGCCGGTCGTCGTCGTCCACCGGGTCGCGGACGCCGTCCCGCTCGCCCGGGCGCTCGTGGCCGGCGGACTGCCCGCCATCGAGCTGACCCTGCGCACGCCGGTGGCCCTCGACGCCATCCGCGCGGTGGCCGACGAGGTGCCCGAGATCCTGGTGGGCGCCGGCACGATCACCACACCCGGCCAGGCCAAGGAGGCCCTCGACGCCGGCGCGCAGTTCCTCGTCTCCCCCGGCTCGACGCCCTCGCTGCTCGCCGCGATGGCCGACACCGGCCTCCCCTTCCTGCCCGGCACAGCCACCGTCTCCGAGGCGCTGGCCGTGCTCGAGGCGGGCTACACGGAGATGAAGTTCTTCCCGGCCGAGGCCTCGGGCGGCGCGGCGTTCCTGTCGTCGATCGCCTCGCCCGTGCCGGCCGCCCGATTCTGTCCGACCGGTGGTATCACGGCCGCGACGGCCGCCGGCTATCTGGCGCTGCCGAACGTCGGCTGCGTCGGCGGTTCGTGGCTGACCCCCGGCGACCTGGTCACGGCCCGCGACTGGGAGGGCGTCTCCACGCTGGCTCGCGACGCCGCGGCGCTCAGGTAGCGGCAGCGGCCTACCCGCGTCCCTTCTCGAGGTCGGCCAGCACGCGGGTGGCGACGTCGACCAGCTTGCGTCGCGACGTCCGGGCGGTCGAGCGCAGGACCTCGAAGGCCTCGCTCGGCGAGATGCCCTCGGCCTGGGCGAGCGCGCCCTTGGCCTGCTCGATGACCACGCGACTGTTCAGCGCCGCCTGCAGCTGCTCGGTCACGGCCTCGGCGCGGGCGATGCTGCGCTCCTGCAGGACCGCGATCGTCGCCACGTCGGCCAGGGCCTGGACGACGCGCACGTCGTCGGCCGCGAACCGAGTGCTCTCGTCACCGAACAGGTTGAGGGCCCCGATCACCTCCAGTCGCAGCCGCATCGGGAACGCGTGCACCGACGAGAAGCCAGCCTCGATCGCCGCCGGTGCGAACGTGGGCCACTGGTCCTGGGCGTGCGCCAGGTCGGCGTTGACGACGGGCATCCCGGAGACGACGCAGTCGAGGCACGGGCCTTCGTCGTTCTGCAGCTGGAGGAGCTCCATGAACTTGCCCGACTCGTTGTTGGCCGCGATGAAGCGAACCTGCCCCCGATGGTCGCTCAGCACCAGCCCCACGGCGGAGGCGCCGCTGACGTCGGCTGCCCGCACCGTCAGCTGGTGCAGGAACTCGAAGAGGTCGAAGTCGTCGACCAGGCTGTCCGCCATCTCGACGAAGGCCTCCGCGAGACGGCTCGTGGAGATCATCTGAACCCCCTGTGAGGTGTCGTGATGCGGTTCGTCACTTCGGTTCCCTTCGGAGGATGGTGCTGCCCTCGACGATCTCGCTCGACAGCCCCACGAGATCCTGCCCACGAGCGTAGGCGTGGGCGCGCATGCGCGCGAGCGCCACCGGCAGCGACACGCCCAGCTGGACCATGACCATGCCCTGGGCCTGGTAGATGAGCGCATGCCCGTCGAGGGCCTGGTCGATGGCCAACGCTGCGGACCCGTCCTGCTCGGGCAGCGAGCTGTCGACCAGCACCTCGACCGCGATCTCGGCGAGGATCAGCGCTGCCCGCATCCGAGACGGCGACAGCGAGACGGGCCGGGCCCGGTAGAGCGTGAGCGCGCCGAAGCGGGTGGCTCCCACGTGCAGGGGCAGCGCGAACACGGCTCGCAGCCCGGCTGCTGAGGCCGGCCCGACCCATCCCGGCCACCGGCTCAGGCCGCCCCTCCTCAGGTCGGGGACGAGCACGGGTACCGACATCCGGCTGGCCTCGCCCGTGGGACCCTCGCCGACGTCGAACTGCAGCTCTTCGAGCCGTCGCGCCGCCGGACTCGACGCGGCAGCGACGACGTGCGCGCCGGTGGAGGGCAGCACGGTGACCGTCGCCCCGGTCAGCCAGAGCTCCTCGACCGCCGCGCAGCACACGCGCTCGAGGGCGCCGGCAAGACCGTGCCCCACCCCGGGCGGCTGGCCCTCGACAAGACGTCGTAGGCGGGACCGCTCGCCGTCATCGACGTCACGCGGATGGGAATCGGCGTCCATGCGTCAGGCAGATCCTCGCGACGAAGGGGCGGGCGTACCGCGCGACGTCGGAGTCCAGGACGGCGTGGCCTCACGGTATCGCCGAGGGGCCGCGCCCACCAGCACGCGCTGATGAGGTCACCTCACCGTTGGTCGTCCTGATCCTCGACGGCGCATCGCACCGATGGCCGGCGGCCGACCATGACTGCCCAGCCACTCTCGACGACCGCGCGCCCGACCAGCCTGTACACCGACCAGCACGCCCGACCGATCGACCGGGCCTACTGCGCCGAGCACGACGTGCCCTCCGCCGAGCTCGGCCTCTTCGCGTCGTACGCCGTGGTCGTCGACTACCTCCACCACGTGGGGCTGCGGGCCCGCGGGCCGTTCGAGTGCCCTCTCGCCTCGGATCTGAGAGCATGAGCCCACGACACGTGGTCGACGTCCCACGCCGCGCTCGGCGGCGTCACTAGGGTCGGCGGCCGGGGGGCAGTCATGCCGGAGATCCAGGTCAGCAGGACCCACCGCAGCCGGGTGAGCGCGGACGTGCGTCGCAAGGCGGGAGTGGTGGCCGCACTGTCGTTGGGCGTGATGCTCGCGGTGGTCGGCGTCCTGGCCTCCAGGGAGTCACCGGTCGACGACGTCGTCCTGCGAGTGCCCACGTCGCCCGGCGAGCTGCCCGTGGTGCCTGACATCCCGGATCGTGACCGCGACCGCGACGGCGACCGCCTGGTCCCCGTCGCCGACGACGAGTCGGAGACGCCGGCGGCGGATACCGCTCCGGAGGTGGCCGCGACCGCCTCCGACATCGACAGCACTCCCACGGCCGACCCGCCCCGCGGCCCGGCCGTCGAGGTACCCGTCCCGTACGGCCCCGTCGACGTGCCGGTACCCGAGCCGGACCCGACGCCCGACCCGCCCCCGGACCCGGAGCCCGACCCGCCGCATGAGCCCGAGCAGGATCTCGTGCGCGACCTCGTCGACGAGATCACCGACGCGACCCCGGCGACCGAGCCCGTGGGAGACGCCGTCCTCGACGTGCTCGACCTCCTGCCCGACACCCTCCCCGTGCTGGCCGCGCCCTGATCGGCCCCGGCCCGTCGGCCCCGTCGCGGACCCGTCTAGACCGGCCGCAGCGGTCAACTCCTGTCATCTTCACCCGACGCGTGACGAGGCGCCGATCAAGGGCTTGACTGATCGCACCGCCGCGACCCGGCGGGCCGGATCTCCGCCTGGAGGCACCCCCCCATGAGCACCAGCCCCTACGTCTGCACGTCGACCACGTTCGTGCTCAACGAGCCCGTCGCCTCGTTGTCGCTCCCGGCCCAGACGGCCCTGCGCCGCTGGGCCGGTGAGCACGATCTCGCCCTGACCAACCTGGCCATGGGTCGCGCGATCGAGCGCGACGACGCCATCCGCTCGCTGCGCTGGCGCGCGGTCGAGGACGACGGGGTCGTCGTCCACGTGCGGTACCCACCCTTCGAGCCCGGCGACGAGCCGTGGCCCCGCCCCTTCCCCGACGCCCTCCTGCACACCGCGGACGTCGTGCACGCCACCGCCGGCTGAGCCCTGCCTGGGTCGTCTCCCCCGTAGCCACGACTCAGGTCGCGAAGCCGCCGTCGGCGTGCAGCACGGTGCCGTTGACCACCCCGCCGGCACGCGAGCAGCAGAAGGCGATGGCCGCGGCGATCTCGTCGGGCTCGATCACCCGGCGGATGAGCTGCGCGCCGGCCAGGTCGGCCGACCCGACGTCGTACAGGCCGGCTGTGGCGCGCAGCATGTCGGTGTCGGTCGAGCCCGGCGAGACTGCCGCCGCGGTGACGCCGGTGCCGACCAGGTCGGCCGCCAGCCCCTTCACGATGCCGACCACGGCGTGCTTGGTGGCGTTGTAAGCGGCGAGGTGGAAGAGCCCGTGGGAGCCGGCGGCCGAGGCCACGGCGACGAACCGGCACCCCGACGGGTCGGGTCCGGCCAACATCGCCGGCACGCAGGCCGCGGCGGTGTTCCAGACGCCCTTGGCATCGACGTCCCAGAGCAGGTCGAGGTGGGCGTCCGGGGTCTCCCACAAGGAGGCGCCACCGGCGATCACCGCGGCCGCGGCGACGGCGACGTCGAGCCGGCCGAACCGGTCGAGCGCCACCTCGACCGCGGCGGCGAGTGCCGTCCGGTCGCGGACGTCGGCGACGACCGGCAGCACGTGATCGGGGAGCTCGGCGGCAAGGACGTCGAGGTCGGCCCGGGTCGCCTGCGGGTACGCCGCCGGGCCGGAGTCACCGACGCACCAGTCGACCGCGACCACCTGGCAGCCGTCGGCGACCAGGCGGCGCACGGTGGCCGCGCCGATGCCGCGAGCCGCGCCGGTGACCAGGGCGACCCTGTCGTTCACCGCTCGTCCTGGCGGGGGACGCCGAGCGCGCGGTGGAACCCGGCGGGCACCTCGAGCGCCTCGGGCGACAGCTCGTCGATCGACCCGAGGCCCAGGCCGAGCAGAGCGGAGTCGATGCCGCCGCGCAGGATGTCGAGCACGTTCTCCACACCGGGCTGGCCGTTGGCGGCCAGGCCCCACAGGTAGGCCCGGCCGATCATCACGGCGCGCGCGCCGAGCGCCAGGGCCTTGACGACGTCGGAGCCGCGCCGGATGCCGCCGTCCATGACCACCTCGACCTGGTCGCCGACGGCCGCCGCGATCGGGCCGACCATCCGGATCGCGGCCGGGGTGCCGTCGAGGTTGTTGCCGCCGTGGTTCGAGACCGACAGGGCGGCGACGCCGGCGTCGACGGCGCGCTTGGCGTCGTCGACGCGACAGACGCCCTTGAGCAGGAACGGCCTGCCGCTGATCTGCGTCCACTGCTCGCGCATCCACGCGACGTCGTCCCAGCTCGGCGGCGGGGTGGTCATCCACTCGTAGTAGGCGGCGAAGAACGTCGGCGCGCTCCCCCACGTCCCATCGGAGCCGGGAGGCGCGAGGTTGGGTGCGGTCAGGTCGGGGAGCCGGCCGGTCTTCGCGAACTCGTAGAGCCAGCGCGGCTTCGTGACCACCTTCGGCGCCAGTCGCACCATCGTCCTGAGGTCGACCTGCTCGGGGATCTCGGGGCTGCCCCAGTCGCGTCCCATCGAGAACGACCAGTCCAGGGTGGCGATCAGGCCCACCGCGCCGGCGTCGGAGGCCCGCTGCATCCGCTGGACCATCACGTCGCGGTCGCCGGTCCAGTACATCTGGAAGAACGTCCGGTCGTTGACCGCGCACACCTCCTCGACCGACTTGGAGGCGAAGTTCGACAGGCCCATCACCGTGCCGCGCGCGGCGGCCGCCCGCGCGACCGCGACCTCGCCGTCGGGGTGCACCGCCTGGACGCCGGTGGGGCTGATCAGCACCGGCAGGGAGATCTCCTGCCCCATCACGGACGTCGCCATCGACCGCTCGGCGCGGTGGCCGGCGACGTGCGGCGCGAACGCCAGCTCGCGGAAGGCCGCCTCGTTGTCGTCGACCGTCTGCCCGCGCTCGGAGCCTGCGACCAGCGCGCCGTACACCGGCGCCGGCAACCGTCTCCGCGCCCGCCGCTGCGCGACCGCCACCGACTCGAACCAGGGGTTCTGCTTCCACGGGTTCGTCAACCACTCAGGCTTCACGAGCATCCACCCTCCTCGTCGGTGCCCCGATCCTGGCACGACCTCACGGCGCCACCGCGTGCGTGCCCAGCAACGTGTCGAGCACGCGGGGCAGCTCGTCGATGCCGCTGATCGTGGCGACGCGGGCGCCGGCCGCGCGAGCGAACGCGTGCGCCTCCTCGTCGTCCGAGGCCGGCGCGATCACCACCAGCTCGTCGAGCGCGCTGGCGGCGGGCAGCGGGTCGACGTCGTCGGTGACCCGGCAGTCGGAGAGCAGGATGGTCACCCGGCGGGCGGCACGGGCCGACGCGAGCTGGAGCCCGGCGGCCCGGAAGGCCGTGTCGAGCGACGTCATCCCATGGCCACGCAGGCCGAGCACCTTCTCGACGCAGCGCAGGGGCGAGATCGGCACGGCCAGGTCGACCACGACCTCGACCCGCCGGTCGAAGGCCACCACCGCCAGCTCGCCGCTCACCCGCAGGGCACAGGCCGCCGTGGCCATCGCGGCGGTCACCAGACGCGGCCCGTCCATCGAGCCCGACCGGTCGAGCAGCAGGCAGACGGCGGTGTCGGGTCGCTGCCACGACGCCGCGACCAGCTCGTCGAGCGCCGGTGGCCGGCGTCCGGCCCGGGCGGCGGCGATCGCCTCCAGCGACGCGTCGACGTCGAGGTCGCCACCGTGGTGCGCCGGACGTCGCCGCAGGCGACCCGTGCCGCCGCGACCGCGCGAGCCCTCGCGGGCCCGGTCGAGCACCAGCCGCGGCACCAGTGCCTGCACCTGGGCCCGGAGCCTCGGGTCGGTGGCCGTGCTCATGAGGGCCAGCAGCGGCAGGACGTCGTCGGCGTCGTCGGCCATCGCGTCGCGGACGGCGTCGATGTCGATCTCACCGACCTCCGGCGAGAGCTCGACGAAGCGCGGGTGCCGCGACAGCTCCGCGCGGCCGGTGGTGCGGTCGGGGCGACCGCGGCGCGACTCGCCCGGCGGCGTCGAGCCCGCCCCGGCCGACGCAGCTGGCGGGGGCGGGCTCAGGCTTCCCCCGGCGGGCTGCCCCCGGCCGGGTCGTCGGTGGGGCGTGGGCCGAAGTGGGCGGCGTACAGCTCCTCGATCAGGTCCTCGGGTGACCGGGACGACGACTCGTCCACCCGGATCCGACCGCTCAGGGAGACCAGGGCCGCATCGAGCCCGACCTGCCACTCCTCGGTGGGCAGGCCGCGTGAGCGGCCGAGCTCGTGGGCCAGCCCGGCCAGGTCGATGGCGCCGCGCACCGACGAACCGACCCGGATCTCCGGGTGCGCCCGGGTCGCCCGCACCAGGGCCACGACCGAGGAGCACCAGTCGGGCGAGGGCACCGTCGCCCGACCGGTGACGATCCGCTCCTCGGCGTCCGCGGTCTGGTAGCCCATGGCGATCCGGCAGGTGCGGTCGTAGATCGCGCTCGAGACGCGGGCGGTGCCGACCGCGTCGAACGGGTTCATCGCCGCCACCACGTTGAAGCCGGGCTCGGCGCGCACGACGCCGAGCCGCGGCACCGCGATCTCCGTCTCCGACATCACCGTGAGCAGCGTGTTGAGGGTCTCCTCGGGCACCCGGTTGAGCTCCTCGACGTACAGCAGCCCGCCCTCGCGCATCGCGCTCAGCAGCGGACCGTCGACGAAGACCTCGGGCGAGTAGCCGCGCTCCAGCACCAGCGCCGGGTCGAAGTGCCCGACGAGCCGGGCCGGCGTCAGCTCGGCGTTGCCCTCGACGAGCACGAACGCCGAGTCGCGCCGGGCCGCGACCTCACGCAGCAGCGTCGACTTGCCGGTGCCCGGTGGCCCCTCGAGGACGACGTGCGCACCGCTGCGCAGCGCGGCCTCCAGCAGCTCGGTCTCGCGAGCCCGGTCGACCACCTCACGTGAGCGCGGGATCGGCTGGATCAATGCGAGTGCACCATCACGCCGCGCACGTTGGCGCCGGCGAGCAGGTCGTCGTAGCCCTCGTTGACCTGGTCGAGGGTGTAGGTGCGGGTGATGATCTCGTCGAGCTTGATGTCGCCCGACTGGTAGAGACCGAGGATCCGCGGGATGTCGGTGGTCGGGTTGCAGTCGCCGAACAGGCTGCCCTTCAGCGTCTTGCGGAACAGCGTCATGATCGAGCCGGGCAGCTGGATGTTCATCTCGTCGAGCTTGTTGAGCCCGGTGAGGACGACGACGCCGCCCTTGCCGATCGCGTTGAACCCCTCGGCCACGATCTCGCTGGTCACCAGGCCCGGGGTGAGGATCGCCGAGTCGGCCATCTGGCCGCGGGTGAGGTTGGTGATCGTCTCCATCGCCTCGTCGGTGCTGGCGAAGGCGTGCGTTGCTCCGAGCTCCATCGCCTTCTCCCGCTTGTTGGCCAGCGGGTCGACGGCGATCACGTTCTTCGCACCGGAGAGCGCCGCGCCCTGGACGGCGTTGATGCCGATGCCGCCGACGCCGATGACGACGACCGTCTGGCCGGCCTTCACCGCGGCGGTGTTGACCGCAGAGCCCCACCCGGTCGGTACGCCGCAGCCGACGAGCACGGCCTTGTCGAGCGGCAGGTCGTCGTCGACCTTGACGCAGGAGTTCTGGTGGATCACGCCGTACTGGCTGAAGGTGCCGAGCATGCACATGGCGCCGTACTGCCCCCGCGGGCCAGTGATCGGGAAGCGCTCCCCGGGCAGGTAGCCCTCGAGGATGGTGGCGCCCATGTCGCAGATCGACTGCTGGCCGTTGGCGCAGTAGCGACAGCTGCCGCAGTTGGGGATGAACGAGCAGACCACGTGGTCGCCGACCTGCACCCGGCTCACGCCCGGCCCGACCTCCTCGATGATCCCCGCGCCCTCGTGGCCGAGCACCATCGGCAGCCGCGCCGCGAGGTCACCGTGGGCGACGTGGACGTCGGAGTGGCACAGCCCGGCGTGGGTGTACCGGATCAGCACCTCCCCCTCCCGGGGGCCGTCGAGGTCGAGCTCCTCGATCTCGATCGGCTTGCCGAACTCGTACACCACTGCCGCCTGCGTCTTCATGTCTGCTCCTTGGTCCGGTCACTCCTGGCACGGTGTGACCCCAGCCACACTCCTCCCGCTCGCGGTCGCCGGATGTTCAGAAACTGGACAATCCGAAAACCAACCTCCCGTCGCTACGGTGACGCTGTCCACACGGCCGGCTGAGGGGAGTGGGCGTGACCAGCACCCCTGAACAGCTCCGCGCCCCGATCGCCGAGTCGTGGCGGCGGGCGAGCCTCGCGGGCCTCGAGCCGGGCTCGGCCCTCGACGGCCTCAGCTACGCCGACGTCGACCTCGGCTCCCCCCTCCTGGCCGCAGCGGTGCCGGTCCTGGAGGACCTCGACGTCCAGCTGCGCGACACCACGTTCAGCACCCTGCTGGTCGACCGGGAGGGCCGGGTGGCCCAGCGCCGGTGCGGCATGCGCGGCGTCGAGCAGACCTTCGACCACCTCGGCGTCGCGGTCGGCGCGAGCATGCTCGAGGAGGCGGTCGGCACCAACGCCCCCGGCACCGTGCTCGAGACGCGCGCCAGCATCGCGGTGAACGGCCAGGAGCACTTCGCCGTCCCGCTGCGCGACTTCAGCTGCTACGGCCACCCGATCTTCCACCCCGTCACCCGACGGATCGAGGGCGTCCTCGACATCACCTATCCCGCCGAGGACGCCAACCCGCTCCTGCAGCCACTCATCGCCCGCGCCGTCGCCGACATCGAGCAGCGGCTCCTCGACGGCAGCCGGGTCTCCGAGCGCGAGCTGCTGCGCGCGTTCCAGGCGGCGTCCGGCCGACGCCGCGCGGTGGTCGCGGTCGGCGACGACCTGCTGATGACCAACCAGGCGGCCCTCGACCTGCTCGGCTCCATCGACGTCGCCCTGCTCCGCATGCTGGCCCACGACGTCGGCGGCGGCGGGCTCTCCCGCCAGCTCACCCTCGAGTCGGGCGTGCTGGCCCGCGTGCGGGTCGAGCCGGTGTCGCGCACCCGCGGCGGCGCGCTGCTCCACGTCGAGCCGCTGGCCCGCCCGCGCAGCCCGCGCAACCGCACGCTGGGCACGCCCATGTCGGTCACGGGTCGCCCGGCCCTGGTGACCGGCCCGCCGGGGAGCGGGCGGACGACGAGCGCGCGGCGGCTCGCGGGCGACCAGCCGCTCGCCGTCCTGACGGCGGCCGGCGCCCTGCTCGACGGGACGACGTCGTGGTCGCGCGACTTCGCCGCACTCGTCCGCTCCGGCCAGGGCACGCTGTGCGTCGACGGCATCGACCTGTTGCCCGAGAACCTGCTCGGTCTGGTCGACACCCACATCGCCTCGGGTGCCCTGCCCCGGCTGATCCTCATCGCCGGCCCGCTCGACACCCTCGCCGGTCGCGCCGCCGCCGTGGCGGCGCAGTGCTCCGACCGCACCGAGCTGGCCACGCTCGTCACCCGTATCGTCGAGCTGCCCGACCTGGTCAACGCGATGCTCCGCGATCTCGGCTGCGCGACCTCGCTGCACCTCACGCCGGGAGCCCTGTCCGCGCTCAGCGCGCACCCGTGGCCGGGCAACCTGCGCGAGCTGCGCGCCGTCGTCGAGCACGTGGCCCGCGTCCGCAGCGTCGGCGCCATCACCGTCGACGACCTGCCCGAGGCCTACCGGGCCTGTGAGCCCAGCCGCCCGCTGGCGCCCATCCAGCGCGCCGAGCGCGACGTCATCCTCGCCTCGCTGCGTGAGCACCGGGGCAACAAGGTGCGGGTCGCGGCCGCACTCGGCATCTCGCGCACGACGCTCTACGCGAAGATGCGGTCGCTGCGGATCACCGTCTACTGAGCTGTCAGGCTGTTCAGGCCACGAGCTGGTGCGGGAACGGTGCCGGCCACGTTCCCGTGGCGCACGGCGGGTAGACGGTGTGCCGTTCCACGCCGCGCGGGCTGTGGACGCGCCAGGCGAGGGAGGCGCGGTAGGGATCGCGTTCGATGGCGTACCCCACGGCGACCAGGTCGGGCGTGACGTGGTGCGCCACCAGCCAGGCAGTGACGGCCTGGCGCTCGGGAGCGGGCAGCTCCTCGAGCGGGACCGACAGCACCAGCTGAGTCTCGGTGCAGGTCAGCGTGGTGTGGGAGGTCATCTGCGAGCGTCCTTTCTGGCGGTCTGCTGCGCGGCTGGGTACGAAATTAGTTGCGTCCGAGGGGGTTGAGGGGCGGAATCGCCGATTCACCCTCGCGTGCCACAAGTTGCCCGCTCGGCGGTGCAGCGCCCCGGCTAGTCCACCCGCGCTGGGACACCTCTGGCACCGTGACGGCATGACGTCCACGCACTACGACCTGGTCGTGATCGGCACCGGGTCCGGCAACACGATCGTCGACCACCGCTTCGACGACTGGTCGGTCGCGATCATCGAGCGCGGACCCTACGGCGGCACCTGCCTGAACCGCGGCTGCATTCCGTCGAAGATGTACGTCGTGCCGGCCGACCGGGCCCACGAGGCCCTCGACGGGGAGCGGTTCGGGGTGCGCAGCCGCCTCGACGGCACCGACTGGCCGGCCATCCGCGACCGGGTCTTCGGACGCACCGACCAGAACGCCGCCGACGGCCTCGCCTACCGGCGCAAGCAGCCGAACGTCGACGCCCTCACCGGCACCGCCCGGTTCACCGGACCGCGTCGCCTGATGGTCGAGCTCGACGACGGCGGCAGCGTCGAGGTCACCGCCGACCAGGTCGTGCTGGCCACCGGCACCCGGCCGGTGGTGCCCGACATCCCGGGCCTCGACCGGGTCGAGCACCACACCAGCGACACGATCCTGCGCCTGGAGACCCTCCCGGCGCGGATCGGCATCGTCGGCGGCGGCTACATCGGCGCCGAGCTCGCCCACGTCTTCGCCAGTCTCGGCTCCGCCGTCGTGCAGGTCGACGCCGCCCCGACCCTGCTCGGCAACCAGGACGCCGAGGTCGCCGCGCTGTTCACCCAGGAGGCCTCCGCCCGCTGGGACGTCCGGCTCGACGCCGGCCTCGACGCGGTCGAGCCGGCCGCCGACGGCGCGATCACGATGCGGCTCGGTGACGGCAGCACGGCCGAGGTCGACGTCCTCCTGCTCGCCGTCGGACGACGTCCCAACAGCGACCTGCTCGACCTCGACGGCACCGGCATCGACATCGACGACGAGGGCCGTCTGGTGGTCGACGAGCACCAACGGACCACCGCAGACGGCGTCTGGTCGCTGGGCGATGCCTCCAGCGCCGAGCCGCTCAAGCACGTGGCCAACCAGGACGCGCGCGTCGTCCAGCACAACCTGCTGCACCCCGACGACCTCGTCACCAGCGACCACCGGTTCGTGCCCAACGCCGTCTTCACCTCACCGCAGGTCGCCTCGGTCGGTCTCACCGAGGAGCAGGCCCGCGACCGCGGGCTCGACCTGGCCGTCGCCCGCCACGCGTACGGCGACATCGCCCACGGCTGGGCGCTGCGCGAGGACGACACCGACCACTTCGTCAAGCTGCTCGCCGACCGCGACACCGGGCTCCTCGTGGGCGCCCACCTGATCGGCCCCCAGGCCTCGGTGCTGATCCAGCCGCTGATCCAGGCCATGAGCTTCGCCCAGCCCGTCGCCGGCCTCGCCCGCGGCCAGTACTGGATCCACCCCGCCCTCACCGAGGTCGTCGAGAACGCGCTGCTGAAGCTGGAGGACGAGCTCCAGCACTAGACCGTGCTAGTCGACGGGCCGGATCTCCACGACGGGGTGGGCCCGAGTGAGCACGTGGGCGGCCTCCACGAGCGCGTCGTAGTCGTCGCAGGTGACGACGAAGAACCCGGACAGCTGCTCGACGGTCTCCGCGTAGGGGCCCTCGGTGACCAGTGCCTTCGACTCCGGCCCCCGCCTGATCGTCCGCGCCCGGCTGCTGTCGGCGAGCCCGGCGCCGCCGGTCACGGCGCCCCCACGCGCCTCGAGCAGCCGGCGGAACTCGGCGTCGATGTCGAAGGTGACCTGGTGGTCGGCTTCGGTGCCGGCCTGCCACTCCGCCTCGTTGTCGGCGGGGAACATGACGACGTAGTCGGTCATGACACTTCCTTTCGATCGGGTGCTGACACCGAGGTGACGGACGGGGCCCTCGCAATTCGACACCCTCGCCCGGTCACACCCGGACGTCGATCGGACCGTGGTCGGCCAGGAACCTCTCCAGGGTGCGCGCGGGGCGTCCCGTCACCTGCTCGACAGCGTCGGTGACGACCGCGAACACACCGTCCCGGAACCGCTCGAACGTCCACACGAACTCGTCCCGATCGAACCCGGACATGCCGGCCACGGCCTCCTCGATCGTGATCTCCTCGTGGCTGACCGACCGCCCCAGCGCGGCCGAGAGCACCTCGGCCGTGCGTGGCACCGAAAGCACCTCCGGCCCGGAGAGCTCGTAGACACGCCCGTCGTGGGCGTCGTCGAGCAGAGCGCGCTCGGCGACGGCGGCGATGTCGCGGGCGTCGATCCACGCCGCGCCCGCCCCGCCGCTCGCGAACGGCAGCCGGCCGTGCTCGGCGATCTCGTCGCGGTAGTACCGCGGGTCGGAGAACACCTGCATGAACCAGCTCGGTCGCAGCGTCGTCCAGGCGCGGCCGCTCTCCCGCACGACCTGCTCGACGCGGAGCGCCCAGCTGTCGGGCGCGAACGAGTCGGCGTCCTGCTCGGACAGCAGGACGACCCTGGCGCCGCGGGGGGTCTCGGCCAGCAGGCCGGCGACCAGCTCGGGCGCGTCGGCGCGGTCGGGTCGGACGACGTACACCGCGTCGACCCCGTCGGCCGCGGCGGCCCACCCGGCCGCGTCGTCCCACGAGAACGGCGTGGGGACCACTCCGTCGATCTCGACGGACGACGGGTCACTGCTCCCGCCGAGCACCTCGACATCGGGCTGCGCAGCGAGCAGCTCCGCCAGCGGCGCACCGGTCTTGCCCCGGACGCCGGTGATCAGGACGCGAGTCATGACGATCTCCTCAAGTAGTTGATTGTCTAAAGCATTCTCTGACCGTCATGAAAGCACCAATGGTGGAGACAATCAAGTAGTGTCGGGTCATGACCGAGTCAGCGAGAGCCCTGGAGCGGCAGCTGTGGGACCTCGTCGGCGCCTACGACGCGGCGTTCGACCGCGCCTCTCGGGAGGTCGGCCTCACAGCGGCACAGGCCTGCCTGCTGACGTGCCTCTCGCAGGGGAGCTGCACGATGAGCGACCTCGCGACCGAGCTGCTGTGCGACGCCTCCAACATCACCCAGCTGGTCGGACGACTCGAGGCTCGCGGCCTCGTCAGGCGCGAGCCCGACCCCGAGGACCGCCGCGCGCGCCGGGTGACGATCACGACGGCCGGCCGCCGCCAGCGGCGCGCCGTCGAGAAGGTCTTCACCTTCCCCGCGGAGCGGATCGCCCATCTGTCCCAGGCCGAGCAGCGACGGCTGACCGACCTGCTCGCGAAGCTGACGGTGCGCCCGACGACGTAGCGCGCTCGGACTCACTGGTGGGACTGTCTCCCGTTCGACCCACGCGCTCGCGACTCAGATACCGAACCGGCTTGCCGAGCGACTCCGCGTAGGCAATCTCGCGTCGGGTCGACTCACCGACGTAGCCGCCCGGATCCACGATGTACACCTCGTGCCGACGGTCGGACGCGGGTCGTGTGCCTGGGAACGGCCCGGACACCGGCATGAGGCACACGACGGTCACCGCCGGCCGAGCCACCCGTTGCGTCGGTCGGGATGGGGACCTCGCGATCTATGCGGTCGTGCCGACGGACGGGTGCGGTTACGGTGCAGTGATGGTCTCGGTCAAGCAGTTCCAGGTCACCTTCGACTGCGCAGATCCTGAGCGCGTCGCTCGCTTCTGGTGCGAGGCGTTGGGGTACGTCGAACCGCCGCCACCGGAGGGGTTCGCCAGCTGGCGGGAGTTCGATCGCTCGTTGCCGGCCGAGCGCCAGGGAGCGGCCTTCGCCATCGTCGATCCTGCGGGGGTGGGCCCGCGCCTGTTCTTCCAGCGCGTGCCCGAGGGCAAGGTCGTCAAGAACCGGGTGCACCTTGACGTTCGGGTCGGGACCGGGCTCGTGGGTGAGGAGCGCGTGGCCGCCCTCGAGGCCGAGTGCGCGCGCCTGGTCCCACTGGGCGCGGTGCGCGGGCAGCTGCTCGTTGCCGACGGCTTCGACGAGTCCTGCCTCGGGATGCAGGACGTCGAGGGCAACGAGTTCTGTCTCGATTGAGGGTCCAGACCACCCGTACCGAGATGATGTCAGCGTGCCTGCAGCTCCGGACCGGCCGTGACCGCCACCTACAGCGTCCGCGTGGCCAACCTGTCGGTACGCAACCGACAGCCGGCCCAGGACCTCGCGCGGCTCGTCGTCGGCTGGCCACACCTCATCGCCCTGTGCGAGGTCGCAGGCGGCTGGCCCGCGGTCGTGCACGACGTGGACGGCTACCGCTACGTCGGACGACGTGACGTCACCCAGGGCACCCACGGCAGCCGCGAGGTCGCGCTGCTGGTGCGCGGTGACGTCGAGGTGGTGGCCTCGGACGTCGTCGCGATGTCCGCGGCCGTGCCGCGCTCGCCGGTAGCCCATGACCGGTGGGCGGCCTGGGCGCGCGTCGTCCTGCCCGGCGGGCAACGGGCCCTCGCCTACTCCACCCACCGCAACGCCTACGTGCAGCGCCGCGACGGCACGGTGCGGCCTCTGTGGCGCGGCACCCGCGAGTACCGCGCCCACGTGCGGGCCGAGCTGGCCCTGCTCGACCGTCACACCGCAGCAGGGTGGCCGGTCCTGGGCGGCGGTGACTTCAACTACTCCGTCCCGTGCGGCACGGTGCGCTTCGTCGACGACGCCTGGCCCTTCGCCCCGCACCGGACCTTCCCCGACCTCGGACTCCGCTACGTGCCGCACGGGCTCGACGGCGTCTGCCACGACCCGGTGTTCGAGGCCGTCGGCCGTCTGGACGTCATCGGCCGGGCCAGCACCGGCTCGGACCACGACTGGATCACCCTGACCGTGCGCGCCTGACACCGAGGGCACGCCTCAGAACAGCTGCGGGACGAACGTCTGCTCGTGCATCGGCGGTCGGACGTAGGGGATGTCGCGCATCGTCGGCAGCTCGACGGGTTCCGGAGCCACGTCCTGGTACGGGAACTGCGCCAGCAGGTGGCTGATGCAGTTCAGGCGGGCGGCCTTCTTGTCGTCGGAGGGGATCACCCACCACGGAGCCTGCTTGGTGTCGGTGTACTGGAACGTGGTGTCCTTCGCCATCGAGTACCTGACGTACAGCTCGTGCTCCGCGAGGTCCATGTCGGAGAGCTTCCACCGCTTGAGTGGCTCCGCGTTGCGCGCCGCGAACCGCGCGGTCTGCTCGTCGTAGCTGACCGAGAACCAGTACTTGAGCAGGACGATCCCGGAGCGCACCAGCATCCGCTCGAAGTCCGGGCAGCTGCGGAGGAACTCCTGGTGCTCGTCGGGGCTGCAGAAGTCCATCACCCACTCGACGTTCGAGCGGTTGTACCAGCTGCGGTCGAACAGCACCATCTCACCGGCCGCGGGAAGATGCTCCACGTACCGCTGGAAGTACCACTGGGTGCGCTCCCGCTCGGTCGGCTTCGGCAGCGCCGCGACGCGGACGGTGCGGGGACTCGTGCGCTCGGTGATGCGCTTGATCACCCCACCCTTGCCCGCCGAGCCCCGGCCCTCGAAGATCACGAGGACCTTGAGACCCTGGGACTGCACCCAGTACTGCAGCAGCACGAGCTGCTCCTGGAGGCGCGCCATCTCCTTGTCGTGGACGACGCTCTTTAGCTTCCCCGACTTGTTGTACCGCTCGTCCCTCTCGGGCGGCTGCGCCGGCGCGACCGCGTCGTCGGCACCCTCGGGTGGGCGAGCTGCCGCGTCGTCCTCAACGTGTCGAGCCATGACTCACGGTAGCCCCGATCTCCATGAATCTGCGAAGGCACCGGCCGCCGGGTCTATCCGACGGGGCCTCCGGAGTGGTAGGCCGAAGCATGGACACCGCGATCCTCCTCAAGGAGCTCGAGCCCACCGTCGAAGCCAACCTCAACCGGCACCTGGAGACGGCGCAGGACTGGATGCCGCACGAGTACGTCCCCTGGAGCGAGGGCCGCAACTTCGCCCTCCTCGACGGCGAACCGTGGTCACTGGAGCAGTCGAGCCTCTCACCCATCGCTCGGACGGCGCTGGAGGTGAACCTGCTGACCGAGGACAACCTGCCGAGCTACCACCGCGAGGTCGAGCGTGCCTTCGGGAGGGAGAGCGCGTGGGGCGAGTGGGTGAACCGGTGGACCGCCGAGGAAGGCCGCCACGCCTTCTGCATCCGCGACTACCTCCTGGTCACCCGCGGCGTCGACCCCGACGAGCTCGAGCAGGCCCGGATGGCGACGATGGAGGCCGGCTTCGACTCGGGCGAGAAGCCGCTGCTGCACGTCTGTGCCTACGTGTCGTTCCAGGAGCTCGCGACCCGGGTCTCGCACCGCAACACGGGTCGCGTCACCGACGACCCGGTCGCGGAGCGGTTGCTGGCTCGCGTCGCGAAGGACGAGAACCTGCACATGATCTTCTACCGCAACATCGTCGAGGCCGCCCTGCAGATCGCCCCCGGGCCCACGATGCGGGCGATCACCGACGAGGTCGTCGACTTCCAGATGCCGGGCTCGGTGATCCCCGGCTTCGCGCGCAAGGCGGTGCAGATGGCCAGGGCGGGCATCTACGACCTGCGCATCCACCACGACGACATCGTCCAGCCGCTGATCCGGCAGTGGAGGCTCTTCGAGCTCGAGGGTCTGGACGAGGAGGGCGAGCGCGCCCGCGACGAGCTCGCTGCCGCGGTGGCGGCGCTGGACGAGCAGGCCACCCGCTTCGTCGAGCAGCGCGAGGCGGCCGCGGCGAAGCGGGCGGCGAGGCGAGGCGAGGCCACGACGTGAAGCACCACCCGCCGACGATGGTTCCCTACGGAAGGCGTCGGCGGGTGGTGGTCTGTGGTGCTGAACGCAGGCGACCGGCCGGATCGAACCAGCCGCCTGCCATGCGAACCGTGGGTCAGGAAGGGACCTTCACGGTGATCTTCGCGATGCCGACCAGGAGGTCGGAGGTGACGGCGTCGGTGCCGAAGGTGTCGTTGAGCAGCGGGGCCGCGACGTCGGAGATGAAGACCTTCGTGCCCTCGAGGATCGCGGTGCTGCCCTCGGTCTGGAGCGGCTTCAGGGTGCGGCCGTCGAGCTGGAACAGGAACGCGCTGGTGACCGCGACCTTGCCGTTGACCGTGACGTCGCCGTAGACGCGCGAGACACCGGGGTCGACGTTGAAGTTGGTCAGCTCGACGGTCGTGTCGCCCGCGGTCAGGGACAGGCCGGAGTTCTCGTGCTGGATCTGGCCGATCACGTAGGGGTCGACGGCGTCCGGCTCGAAGACGGAGACGTTTCCACCGGTGATCGGGAAGATCAGCGACCCGTCCTCCAGCTTCGCGTCGCCGACGACACCGGGGGTCAGCTTGAGCGAGGTCAGCGCGTCGGTGAAGCCCTTGTCGAGTGCGATCGCGGTGTCCTGACCGGTCAGTGCCTCGATGGCGGCAACGGCCTGGGGCTTGGCACTCGACGAGCTCGAGCTGGACGAGCTCGCGCTGGAGGCGTTCGTGTCGTTCTCCGAGCCGCACGCGGTCAGCGGGATGGCGAGAAGAGCGACGCCGGCGATACCAGCGATACCGCGCTTGAGAGTGAGAGCGTTGGTGCGCATTGGGGAAACACTTCCTTCAACCTGATGGGCGCCGAGCTGGCGCCTCTGTCTGGGAGGTGATTCGCCACGAAACCCTTGCCTGGATTGCTCTCTGGCACTGAGACGGTCGTCACGTGAGGCCGCGTAGGGCGACTGCGCCGCGACAGCACGCCCCTGCGACCCGTCCCCTGACCGCGGCGACGACCGTGGCGGACTGCCGCCATGTCCGGACGCCGCCAGCGGCAGGCCTTCCGGACCGGACGCGCTTCGCCCTAACTAGGAGTACCCACCTCTTCGATGACGGGACTCCCTCCATGAACCTCGGGTTCCAGCGGCGCCCACGCCGCTCCACTCACCTGCTCGGGGCCACGGTCCTCTGTGCGGGGCTGGCCCTCCCCTTGCCGGCGTCGTTCGCCGACGACGGCAGCGACAGTGAGCTCCAGCGCGGCGACTTCCGCGAGGCCGGACAGGCCAGCGTGATCGACCTCGGGGAGGGCAATCGCCTTCAGCTGACCGAGATCGGCGACTCCGACCGCGGCGTC
Source organism: uncultured Actinomycetota bacterium (assembly GCA_963825985.1). Taxonomy (GTDB): domain Bacteria; phylum Actinomycetota; class Actinomycetes; order Propionibacteriales; family Nocardioidaceae; genus Nocardioides. Next base: position 22,747 of record CAWGVK010000016.1, read on the forward strand.
CTGCAGCCGCTGCCGCGCGCCGACGGCACGACGCCCGGGCTGATCGTCAGCACCGTCGGCGGCGCGACCACGGTCGAGGCGACCGACAGCGACGCCGCACCCACGCTCGTCGACGGCACTGCTCCACGGCGTACCGAGAGCGGGCAGGCAGGCGACGACCCGGTCGAGCTGCGGTTCCGGGCGATCGGTCGCGACGGCCGGCCCGCGGTCGCTCACGTCAACATCTTCGACGTGGAGACGGGAGCGTTCTCGGCGTACCGGAGCCTGCCGGGCGGCAACCCCGGCAGCGAGTGCACCTCGACGCCGTCGTCGCCCGCGCCGTGCATCGTCGTGCCCCGCGGCACCTACTCGCTGATGGCGCTGGTGACGACGATGCCGCGCGACCAGGTGAGCGACGTCAAGCAGTACTCCGTGCAGAACCTCTCGCTGACCGGCGACCCCGAGGTGTCGGTGTTCCGCGACCGCACGATCACCTTCGACGCCCGCAAGGCGAAGCCGGTGACCGTGCGCACGCCCGGCGACCCGACCAAGGTCAACGAGGGCGGAGCGCTCGAGCTCGGCTACACGCGGACGGCGGCCAACGGCCAGTCGATCAAGATCGCCCAACGGCCCACGTCGATGCTCGACCAGACCTTCTACCTGCAGCCGACCGAGCGGGTCCGGCTCGGTGCGTTGCAGAGCCGCGCCCGCCTGCGCCTCGAGGCTCCGGACATCCGGCTCACCGCGCCCCGCGTCGGCGCCCTGCACCCCGAGTACTACGACCCGGTGTGGTTCTCGGACTTCGCCTCGCAGTACCCGATGCTCGACGACCGCCTGCGGCTCCGCGTCGTCGACGTCGGCCACGCCACCGCCCGGGACCTGCGGGGGCTCGACCTGCGCGGCGCGATCGCCGTGGCCGAGCGTTCCGACGACCTCTCCGTGGCCGACCAGTCGAACGGCGCCGCCGAGGCCGGCGCCGCACTGGTAGCGATCTACAACGACCGCGCCGGCGACAACGGCGACCCCAACGGCACCGGGACCCTGCTCGACGTCCCGACCCTGCGGCTGGCCCGCGCCGAGGGACTCAAGCTGCTGCGGGCCCGGCCGCGCGACCGGGTCGTGGCCGTGGGCGAGCCCACCACGCCGTACGTCTACGACCTCGTGCTCAAGGAGGACGGCGCCGTCCCCCGCGACCTGACCTACACCATGCGCAAGGGCACCCGCGGCAACGTGTCGGCGCAGGTGCGCGGCTTCCACGGTCAGCCGACGAAGGACTCGACGCACTCCGAGGCGGCGTACCCGTGGGCGCCCGGCGACACGTTCTCGATCTCGACGCTGTTCCCCGTCCGGGGTGGGGAGCAGACGCGCACGGAGTACCGGATCGCCGACCCCGACATCCGCTGGAACTTCGCCAGCACCTCGCCCGAGCTCCGGTACAACGCCCTGTTCCCGCACCAGCCGGTGCTCGGGATGCAGCTGTCCGACCCCGTCCTGAGGAGCTACGGGCCCGGCGAGCGGACCGCCAAGCCGGTGGGTGCTGCGCCGATCACCGCCGGCCCGAACCCGAACGCGCCGATCGAGCGGTCTGGTGACCGGATGCGGGTGAACATCTCCGGCTTCGTCGACGCCGACGGCAACCACGGGACGTCGTACACCGACGACAGCGGGATGAGCACCCAGCTGCGGATCCTGGCCGGCGACACCGTGGTCGGCGAGACGACCGCGTTGCCCTCGGGCATCGCCCAGCTGCCGGCCGGCGACTCGCGGGTGACGGTGCAGTTCACCGCCGACAACCCGCAGGCGTGGAACCAGCTGTCGACCCACACCGACACCCGCTGGACCTTCGACTCGCACCCCGTGCCGGTCGGAGAGGCCCAGCGGGAGCGGGTGATCGTCGCCGACTACGACGTCGACGTCGACCTGCGCAACCGGGCGCGCGGCCGCGACGCCGCCCTGTCGCTGGGTTTCGCCGACGACGCCGACCCGGCCGCGATCGGCGAGGTCACCCTCGAGGCGTCGTACGACGACGGGGGCACGTGGCGCGCGGCCGCACTGCGCCAGCGTCCCGACGGCACGCACCGGGTGGTGCTGCCCCGCGGTCACGGCTACGTCTCGCTGCGGCTCCATGCGGCGGACGACGCCGGGTCGTCGCTAGACCAGACGGTCATCCGGGCCTGGTTCGTCCGCTGACGCGTCGGGCGAGAGCCACCCGAGTCGGACCGCCTGCGCGCCCGCCTGGAAGCGGGTCCGGACGTGCAGGTGGTCCATCAGCTCGGCCACCCGGCGGCTGAGCGTGCGGGTGCTGGCGCCGAGGTGACGGGCGATCACGTCGTCCTTGGCTCCCGAGGCGAGCAGCGCGGCGAGCTGTCGGTCGGAGATGTCGCCCTCCACCTCCGGGGCGATGATCGGGGTCGCCTGGGCCCAGAGCAGCTCGAAGTACTGGACCAGCGCGTCGAGCAGCGTGCTGGGGTGGATGCACAGGGCCGCGTCGACGACCTCGTCGGCGCTCACCGGAAGGATCGCCAGCCGCCGGTCGCCGATCGCGAGCTTCATCGGGACGTCGGCGTGCACCCGCGACTGCTCGCCGGCCCGTGCGGCGTCCTGCGCGGCCTCGAGGGCGCCGGGCAGCTCGAGCGCCTCGGGGGCGTAGATGCCGCGCACGACCACGTCGTCGCGCAGCAGCGAGGTGACGACGTTCTCGGAGCGTCGCGCCTCGGCGACGTACGGCGGCCGGTCGAAGACCAGCAGCTCCTCGCGGGCGTGGGTGATGACCTGCTCGAAGCGAGCCGCGATCGCCGCGCGGCCCACCACCACCTCGACGATGCCCTCGGGCCGGTGCCGCTCCTCGGCCGGCATCTCCGCGAGCAGCTCACGGGCGGCGAGCTGGGTGCGCGCGAGCTCCTCCTGGCGACGCGAGACCAGCGCCTCGATCGCGACGTCCGGCCGGGCGGCTCGCATCCGGGTCGGGCTGCCGGCGAGCCGGCTGACCATCCCGAGCTCCTCGAGCCGGCCGAGCGACGTCTCGACGGCCGCCTCGCGCTCGTCGAGCGCGGCGGCGAGGTCGTCGACCCGGGCGTGCGTGCGGGAGAGCAGCTCGCGGTAGACGACCTCGTCTGCGGGCAGGACACCGATCGACTCCAGCATCCCCTGATTCTCACAGGGAGCGTCGCCCGGGCTGCCTCCGGCTTCGGCGATCTGGTTGTCTGGAAGGCGCGAGGCGGTACGCCGAGCCATCGACGGCTGAAGGAGAACTTCGAATGAGCGACTACCAGGTGGTCAACCCGGCGACGGGCGACGTCGAGGCGGAGTTCGAGACCGCGACCGACGCCCAGGTGCAGGACGTCCTGGCGCGCTCGCACGCGGCGTACGGCGCCTGGCGCACCAGCGACAAGGCCGAGCGCACCCGGGTGCTGCTGCGCGTGGCCGAGCTCTACGAGGAGCGGATCGACGACCTCGCGGCGATCATCACGCGCGAGATGGGCAAGCGGCTCGTCGAGTCGAAGGGCGAGATCAAGCTCGTGATCTCGATCTACCGCTACTACGCCGAGCAGGGTCCCGGCCTGCTGGCCGACACCCCGCTGAACCCCGCCATGGGCGGGTCGGCCCTGGTGCGCAAGGAGCCCGTCGGCGCGCTGCTGGGGATCATGCCGTGGAACTTCCCGTACTACCAGGTGGCCCGCTTCGCGGCGCCCAACCTGATGATCGGCAACTCGATCATCCTCAAGCACGCCCCGCAGTGCCCCGAGTCCGCGCTCGCGATGGAGCAGATCTTCCACGACGCCGGGCTGCCGGCCGACGCCTACATCAACGTCTTCGCCACCAACGACCAGGCGGCCGACATGATCGCCGACCCCCGCCTCGTCGGCGTCTCGGTGACCGGCAGCGAGCGCGCCGGAGCCGCCGTCGCCGAGGTCGCCGGCCGCAACCTGAAGAAGGTCGTCCTCGAGCTCGGCGGCTCCGACCCGTTCATCGTGCTCGACGCCGACGACCTCGCGAAGGCGGTCAAGGCCGCCGTCACGGGACGGATGGGCAACGCCGGCCAGGCGTGCAACGGCGCCAAGCGGATGATCGTCGTCGACGAGCTCTACGACGACTTCGTCGAGCACTTCACCGCCGCGATGGGCGGCCTGACCCCCGGCGACCCGACCGACCCGGCGTCCGACTTCGGGCCGCTGTCGTCGGAGGGTGCGGTCACGAACCTGATCGGACAGATCCAGGACGCCGTCGACAAGGGCGCCACGGTCACGACCGGCGGGCAGCGGGTCGACGGCCCCGGCTGCTTCGTGCAGGCGACCGTGCTGACCGGAGTGACGCCGGAGATGCGTGCCTACTCCGAGGAGCTGTTCGGCCCGGCCGCCGTCGTCTACCGGGTCGCCGACGTCGACGAGGCCATCGAGCTCGCCAACAGCTCGTCGTTCGGCCTGGGCGGCGTCGTCTGGAGCGCCGACCGCGCCCGCGCCGAGGAGGTCGCCGACCGCCTCGACACCGGCATGGTCTGGATCAACACCCCCCAGGGCTCGGCCGCCGACCTGCCGTTCGGCGGCACCAAGCGCTCCGGCGTCGGCCGCGAGCTCGGCGCCTACGGCATCGACGAGTTCGTCAACAAGAAGCTCATCTACTCGCGGAGGTGACGCGGCTCGATCGATCAGACGTCGGCCTCGACGGCGAAGGTGTTGCCGTCCGGGTCCTGGAACCACGCGATCCGACCGCCACCGGCCCGAGGCGTGATCCCCCTGGCGTCGTGCTCGAACTCGTCGTACCGGATGAGCTCGACACCCGCGGCGGCGAGCTCGTCGGCGACCTGGTCCAGGTCGTCGACGTACCAGGTCGCGAGGGTTGCCGCCGACTTCCCCGCGGTGGGCGACTGATAGACGTTGAGCGCCGGGCCGCCACCAGCACCGTAGACCCGGCTGGCGTCAGGGATCGCGGCGCTCGGCCCGGACTCCAACGCCTGCAGGCCCAGCTTGCCCTCGTAGAACGCGACCGCCTGCTCGATGTCGGACACGGCGACGGAGGCTCTCACGTCATGGTCGCTCAACGGCATGAGCCCATTGCACACCCACGCGTCGATCTGGGCCAGGGCCTCTCAGGCAGACGTCACGCCGTCAGCACTCACCGACGGCCAGGTTCGAAATACTTCAGTCGCCGATGTCGAAGAGCCTGGACGCCGTTCGACGTTCGTGCGAGAAAGCAACGCACCGACAACCAGGAGGAGTGATCGACATGCCACGTTTCATGGGATTCGTGAGGATGGAAGAGGGCGTGGGCACGCCGCCCCAGTCGCTGTTCGAGGCGATGGACGCCCACATCGGTGAACGGGCCGCCAAGGGCGTGTTCCTCGACGGCGGCGGTCTGTACGGGACCGAGGACGCCGTGAACTTCGTGGTGCGCCAGGGCGAGGTCAGCCGGGTCGACGGACCGTACGCCGAGGCCAAGGAGGTGGTCGGGGGCTGGGCGATCATGCAGTACGACACCCTCGAGGAGGCCGTCGCCGATCAGCAGGAGTTCGCCGAGCTCCACGCGAAGCACTGGCCGGAGGTCACCGTGGTCGCGACGCTGCGGCAGATCTCCGCCGGCCCGGACGCGCCCGGCGACTGACCGGGACTCACTACGCTGGCTCGGTGCCGGCAGACACGAGTGCGGATGACCCCACCGGGGCCATCATCGCCGCGTGGCGGGCCGAGTCGGCCCGCCTCGTCGGTGCTCTCACCCGGATGACCCGCGACGTGGAGCTCGCCGAGGACCTGGCGCAGGACGCACTCGTGGCAGCGCTCGAGCAGTGGCCCACGACCGGCGTCCCGGCGAAGCCGGCCGCGTGGCTGATGACCACCGCGAAGCGGCGCGGCATCGATCACTTCCGGCGCGCCGACACCCTCCGAGGCAAGGTCGCGGAGCTCGAGCACGCCATCGGGGGAGAGGAGGAGGAGATGCCCGACCTCGACGGCCAGGTCGACTACATCGAGGACGACGTCCTGCGGCTCATCTTCCTGTCCTGCCACCCCTCCCTGACGGCCGACTCACGCGCCGCGCTGACGCTGCGTCTGGTCGGAGGGCTCACCACCACCGAGATCGCCCGCGGGTTCCTGGTCACCGAATCGACCATGGGCCAACGCATCTCGCGGGCGAAGAAGACGCTGTCGGCAGCTCGCGCCGAGTTCGAGATGCCCACGGGACCGGAGCGGACCAGGCGTCTCGACGACGTCATGGCCGTGATCTACCTGATCTTCAACGAGGGTTACACGGCCACCGCCGGCGCGGACTGGATGCGTCCTGACCTGGCGAACGAGGCGATGCGGCTCGCGCGCATGCTGGTCGCACTCGCTCCCGACGAGCCGGAGGCACTCGGGCTCCAGGCACTGCTCGAGATCCAGGGCTCGCGGATGGCCGCCCGGCTCGACGAGCAGGGTGAGCCGGTCCTGCTGGAGGCGCAGGACCGGACACGCTGGGACCCCCTGCTGATCCGGCGCGGACTGGCCGCCCTTCGGGAGGCTGAGCGGCTCGCAGGGCGCGGCAAGCCGGTCGGGACGTACTTCCTGCAGGCCTCGATCGCCGCCGAGCACGCCCGCGCCAAGCGTGCCGAGGATACGAGCTGGCGCCGGATCGCGGCGCTGTACGACGTCCTGGCCGACGCCGCGCCGGGACCGGTCGTCGAGGTGAACCGGGCGGTCGCCCACGGGCGGGCGTTCGGCCCGGACGCCGGGCTCGCCGTTGTCGGCGAGCTGGACGCGGCCGCGCTCGGCGACTCGCCGCTGCTGCCGAGCGTGCGCGGAGACCTGCTCGAGCGGGCCGGCCTCCACGCGCAGGCGAGCGAGGCGTTCTCCGAGGCGGCAGCGCGCTCCAGGAACGAGAGCGAGCGCGCAGTCCTGCACCGCCGGGCCGAGATGAACCTGACCCGCGCCTCGGAGTCGAGGCGACCCCCCGAGGCGGGGCCCACCTCGGGCTGACGGCAGACCTCACGACGAGGTCGGGACCATCCCGCGGACCGATCATGACGCCGGTCGACGATGTGAGCCACGTGACCTTTGACTTCAAGTACTCGAAGTTCCTACCGTTGACGAAGTGAGTCCACGTACCGCCCTGCGCACCTACTCGATCAAGGAAGCAGCCGCCCTGACCGGCCTCCCGGCCAGCACGCTGCGTTACTACGAGTCGATCGGGGTGATCGCTCCCGTCAGCCGCGGCGCCAGCAGCAAGCACCGGGTCTACGACGAGCACGACCTCGACCAGGTCATGTGGGTCGCGTGCCTCGCTGCTACCGGCATGTCGGTGAGCGACATGAGGAAGTACGTCGCCAACGGCCGGGTGGGACCAGCCGCGGCACCCGAGCAGATCGAGCTCCTGACCGAGCAGCAGCGTCGACTGGCACTCGAAGCCGTGCAGCTGGCTCTCCGGCAGCGCTACGTGGCTCTGAAGATCGACTACTGGAACGCCATCGACGCGGGCGACGACCCCCGCGCCGAGCTGCTGTCCGGCGAGGCCCGCAAGCTCGCCGACGACCTCAGGCGATCCGGCACGCACTAGCGACCAGCGCGATCACAGGCCCGCCCCCACGGCGCGGCCCGGACGACGCATCCCCGAGAACCCGAGACCCGAACAGAACCCCAGAACAGAGGAAGACCTGACATGCGCATCACTGCCTACGCCGCCCCCGCCGCCGGCCAGCCCCTGACCCCGATCACCATCGAGCGTCGCGACGTCGGACCCAACGACGTCCTCATCCAGATCCAGTACGCCGGCATCTGCCACTCCGACATCCACACCGTCAACGGCGACTGGGGCCCCCAGCCCTTCCCGGTCGTGCCCGGCCACGAGATCGTCGGCACCGTCACCGAGGTCGGGACCGACGTCACCCGGCATCAGGTCGGAGACCGGGTCGGTGTCGGCTGCATGGTCAACTCGTGCCGCGAGTGCGTCAACTGCCGTAACGGTGACGAGCAGTACTGCCTCAACGGCATGGTCGGCACCTACGCCGGCACCGACCGCGACGGCACCACCACCCAGGGCGGCTACTCCACCCATGTCGTGGTCGACGCCGACTTCGTCCTCTCGGTGCCCGACAGCCTCGACCCCGCCGCCGCGGCACCGTTGCTGTGCGCCGGCATCACGACGTACTCACCGCTGCGCCGCTGGGGCGCCGGACCGGGCAAGCGCGTCGCCGTCGTCGGCCTCGGCGGCCTGGGCCACATGGCAGTCAAGATCGCCCACGCCATGGGCGCGGAGGTCACGGTGCTCTCGCAGTCGCTGAAGAAGCAGGAGGACGGCCTGCGCCTGGGCGCCGACCACTACCACGCCACCAGCGACCCGGACACGTTCGAGCACCTCGCCGGCTCCTTCGACCTGATCATCAACACCGTCAGCGCCCACATCGACATCACCGCCCACCTCGGGCTGCTCGCCGTCGACGGCGCCCTGGTCAACGTCGGCGCCCCCGCCGAGCCCTTCAGCGTGCACGCCATGGCCCTCATCGGCGGCCGCCGCACCTTCGCAGGCTCGATGATCGGCGGCATCGCCGAGACCCAGGAGATGCTCGACTTCTGCGCCCAGCACGACATCGCGTCCGAGGTCGAGGTGATCGCAGCCGACCAGGTCAACGAGGCCTACGAGCGCGTCCTGGCCTCCGACGTCCGCTACCGCTTCGTCATCGACGCCAGCACCCTCGCCTGAGCTGTCGTTCCCCAGGGGGCCATCGACGGCGTCCTGCTCAGCTGGGTCGACTACCTGCCGGGGATCGACCGCTTGTGCGCACGAGGTGTTCCCGCTGTTCCAGCAGCGGGGACTGCGTGCTCCCCACCATCCGACGACCTCGGGCCGGGTGGAACGTCGTCACCTCGGGGACACCCGCGGAGTCCTACACCTTCGGTCGCGAGGAGCACCTCGGTCACGACGAGCGCTACCGGCGCGGTCACGAGTTCGTCGAGGTCGTGACCGGCCTCTGGGACAGCTTCGACCCTGGCGCGATGGTGCGCGACAAGCAGAGCGGAGCGTACTTCGACCCGGCGGCCATGCACGAGCGGTTTCGACGGCGAGTACGTCGCCTGCCGAGGACCGCTCACCGTGGACCGCTCCCCCAGGGCCGCCCGGTGATCGCGCAGGCGGGCTCGTCACCCGTCGGTCGCGACTTCGCCGCCCGCCACGCCGACGTTGTCTACACGATCGCGCCCGGCCTGGAGGCGGCGCAGGAGTTCTACCGCGACATGCCTCTGCGGGTCGCCGACCACGGCCGCGACCCCGACCAGGTCAAGGTGCTGCAAGCCCTCGTGTGCGTCGTCGGTCGCGACCAGGCCGACGCCGACGCCCACCTCGCCCGGCTCGACGCCCTCGTCGACCCCGCCGTGGGTCTCGAGCAGCTCGCCGGCGTCATCGAGGCCGACCTGTCCGGTTACCCCCTGGACGGACCGGTGCCCGAGATCGCGGAGACCCCGGTCGGAGCGAAGACGCGGCAGCAGTACTTCCTCACCAAGGCGCGCGAGGAGAACATGACCGTGCGCGAGCTGATGCAGTTCGCGGCTCGGATCGGGGCGCTCGCCGCGGGGCCGCACGCGCTGGCCTACCACATCGAGCGCTGGGTCCGGGCCGACGCCTGCGACGGGTTCAACATCACCTTCGCCGACGTCACGACCTCGCTCGACAGCTTCGTCGACCTCGTCGTGCCCGAGCTCCAGCGGCGAGGGATCTTCCACGACGACTACGTCGACGGCACCCTGCGAGACATCCTCGGCATCGACGCATCCGCCAGCCGCTACGCCGGCCGTCGTACCTCGAGCGGTTCATCCATGCCGAGATCTACCGTGCACGGCCCGACGTCCGGGCGGTCGTGCACAGCCACTCGCCCGCCGTGATCCCGTTCGGCGTGTCGACCACCCCGATGCGACCGGTCTTCCACATGGCCGGCTTCCTCGCCGACGGCGTCGCCAGGTTCGAGATCCGCGACGTGGCCGGCGACGGTACCGACCTGCTGGTGCGCGACGCCGCCCTGGGCCGCGCCCTGGCCGAGGCACTGGACGGCGCCCCGGTCGCGCTCATGCGTGGCCACGGCTCGGTCGCGGTCGCCGACTCGCTCGCGCTCGCGGTCTACCGCGCGGTCTACGCCGAGAAGAACGCCGCGCTCCTGCGCGACGCCCGGCATCTCGACGACGTCGAGTACCTCAACGAGGCCGAGGGCCGGGCTGCGGCGCGGACCAACGCCGGACAGGTACGCCGCGCGTGGGACTCCTGGTCGAGCTCGAGCCAGGGGGTGCCCTACTAGCCCTCGCGGATGGTCATCGAGGCAACCTGCTGGCCGACGGTCTCGAACTCGAACCTGCTCGGACCGTTGGCGTGGCGGCTGCGCCAGTCCCCCACGACCACCACGCTGCCGGACGGCGTCGTGCTGACCGACTCGACCGTCAGGGTGCCTTCGGCGCCGATCAGCTCGCGGCTGCTCCAGCCGTGGATCGCGTCCCTCCCGCGGAAGGTTCGGCCCCAGTCGTCGACGTAGCCGTCGTCAGTGAAGGCGGCGAGGAAGCCGTCCTCGTCGTGGTCGTTGATGGCCGCGATGACTGACGCGGCGGGCTCGGGAATCTCTTGGGTCATGTCGTGATCCTCCTCTGGCTCGGGCAGGCCGGAACAGCGAGCGCGCCGGCCTGCCGTCGTCGGTTGGTCAGCGGGTGGTGTAGCCGCCGTTGGCGAAGATGGTCTGGCCGGTGATCCACCAGCCGTCGGTGGCGAGGAACCGCACGATCGGTGCGATGTCCTCGATCTTCGTCAGCTGACCGCCGAGGGCCTGCGACTTGTGGTACTCGACCCGCTCCGGGGTCTCCTGGCCGTAGAAGAACGGCGTGTCCATCGGACCCGGGGCCACCGCGTTGACCGAGATCCCGCGTGCTGCGAACTCCTTCGCGGCCGCCCGGGTGAAGTGCTCAACCGGAGCCTTGCTGCCGGCGTAGGTCGAGTAGCCGTCGGTGAAGGCGGCCAGCAGCGAGGTCAGGATGGTGACCACCTTGCCGCCTTCGTTGAGATTGCGTCCGGCCTCCTTGATGAAGAAGTACGCCGACTTCGCATTGATGTCGGTCATCGAGTCGTAATCCTCCTCGGTGGTCTCGGTGATGGGCTTGCGCAGCACCTTGCCGACGGTGTTGACCGCCACGTCGATCGGCCCGAGAGCTGCGGCCGCGTCGGCGAACAGGCGCTCGACGTTGGAGGCACTGGTCAGGTCGCCAGTCAGGACGACGCCCTTGCCACCGGCGGCCTCGACGGCAGTGAGCGTCTCCTCGGCCGCCGGCCGGGTCGACTCGGAGTTGTAGTGGATGGCGACGTTGGCGCCCGCCGCCGCGAGCTGTCGGCTGATCAGGCCGCCGAGGTTCTTCGCGCCAGCCGCGACGAGGACGTTCTTGCCTTCGAGGGTGTGGGTGGTGCTCATCGGATGTCCTTACTGTCGTCACGATACATACTTTATGTATCGCTCTTCAGCCAGTACTATATCGATGTGACACAAATACGCAAGGGCGATACACGGCAGCAGCTGCTCGAGGCAGCGGCAGCGCTGATCAGTGATGCCCCTGGCCAGGACGTCCCGCTGCGGGCGATCTGCGAGCGCGTCGGCGTGAAGCTGCCGACGCTGTACCACTTCTTCGGGAGCAAGGACGGCCTGCTCGAGGCGGTGATCGAGCACGGATTCGCGAGCTACCTGGGGCTCAAACAGGCCTCGGAGCCGACCGGCGACCCGGTCGAGGACATCCGCCTGGGCTGGGACGCCCATGTGCGGTTCGGGCTCGACAACGCCGGCTTCTACGCGCTCATGTACGGCCAGGTCACGCCCCGCCGCCGGCCGGTGGCGGCGCAGGCGCCGCACGACGCCCTTCTCCGGCTGTGCCGCGAGGCCGAGGAGCAGGAGCGGCTCTCGGTCCCGGCCGAGCAGGCCGCGGACCACGTCCTCGCCGCCAACGTCGGCGTCACCCTGTTCCTCATCACCGCCGAGTCGCCGGACCTGTCGGTGTCGGCCCAGGTGCGTGAAGCGACCCTCACCGCGATCACCGGCCTGACCGGCCCGCAGCCCGCCGAGCCGACAGCGCGCCGCGACGTCGCCCGCCAGCTGCTGCACCACCTGAGCGGCGCGCAGGACGAGCTGGGCGAGCCCGAGCTGGCGCTCCTCCGCAAGTGGCTCGGGATGCTCACCGCGCCGGATCGGACACGCTAGGCGGTGCGGAGCCCGTCGAGCTGCGCAGCGCGCCGCAGCCACATGCGGAGGGCATCAGAGCCGCGACCTCTGACGCGGCCGGGCAGGTCGTAGACCTCTTGGTCGAGTCGGTCTTCGCGCTTGCCCCCGGTGGAGACCGTTCCCCACACTCGAAACGCCCCAGCAATTCGCCAGTAGCTCGCCACCGCTGCAACTGAACTGCCACTGGGCCGCCCGCCAGCTCGCGCCTTAGTCCTCGGCCGGATGTTCGAGTGGTCGTCATCCAACCCCAGTAGTCCGGGGAAGCGGGGGCACATCAACCAAAGCCGCGCTGGGACATCGAGCCATGACGACAGTCAGCGTCACCACGCCCTCGCACGCCAGCCCGGTCCAGCATTCGTTACCGACTCGTGTCGCGCCCCATGACCCCAAGTCGCCCTAGTCGCTCCCGCCCGACCAGGCCGCGTTCGATGCGCTGAGGTATCGATGAGGGAACGAACTACGGACCTGTCACGGTGACCGATTCCTCAGGTGCTGGCAACTCGTCAGGATCCGAGTCGCTCTGCCCGCCCCGCTCGATGCCGCCGAGGACATTGCCATTCCGGGCAGTTCGACCGTGACGAGGAACAGCCCGTCGTGAGAGTCCGAGTCTTTGACGCCCGCGTTCACGACTATGGTCACGCCGCTGCTGTTGCGGCCCTCGAAGAGTCAATCGACGGGCACCCGCAGCCGCGAAGGACTTGTGCCTCGGCTACCTCAACCCGCAATTGCTCAGCTCCTCGAATTCAACGGCCAGGAGGGCTGCCAAGAGCGCGTGATCCGCGGTCGGGTAAAGGCCTCGGGTACATGTGGCCATGGTGCCGGCGAACGGGGACCGACCGTAACGTCTCGGGATGCAGTCGCCAACGCTGTCCGGACGGGCTGCAGCGACCTGCCGTTTCGGCCGGCCCTCGAGGAAGGCGTAGTCGCGAGTTGGCCACACAGCATGTGGCTGCCGCGGAGGCGCGATGTCAGAGCCTGTCGCCGAAGGTCTCAATTGCGTTCTCCGCCTTGACTCGGTTCAACATCTGCGCTGGTAGTGCTGTGAGCGCGTGCCGCGGGTCGTCAAAGTCCCAGTGCGGGTAGTCGGAGCTGAACATCAGTGTCCGCTCGGCGTGCACGATCTCGAGCAGTGTGTGCAGGTGGCTGCGACGTCGGGGCTCGGGCATGGGTTGGGTCGTGAACCGGACGTGGTCGACCAGGTACTCGCTCGGGAGCCGCTTGATCCAGGGCACCTCGTCGCGAAGGCCTCTGACGTTCTTGTCCAGGCGCCAGATGACGTCCGGGATCCAGCCGATGCCACCCTCGGTGATGACCACCTTGAGGGTCGGGAAGCGCTCGAACACGCCGTGGCAGAGCAGGCTGATGACGTTCGCCTGGAACACCTGGCTCAGCCCGGTGTGCCACTCGACGTAGTACGTCGGGGTGCCGCCGGCCATCGGTGGTGACGTCCGGTAGATCCCTTCGCCCGAGTTGGGGTGCACGCCGATCGGCAGACCGATCTCGGCGGCGGCCTCGTAGATCGGGTAGTAGTGGCGCTGGCCCATGAGGATGTTGGTGAGCGGGAGCAGCACGCCGACGAACCGCTCATTCTCCGCCGCTCGCCGGATTTCCCGCGCGGCCAGCAGCGGGTCCTGCGCCCCCACCACGAGATAGCCCCGGTAGCGTTCGTCGGCGGCCAGCCAGGTCTCGGCGAGCCAGTCGTTGTACGCCGACGCGATCATCGCCGCAGCGTCGGGGTCGGGCATCGCGCCGAGCCCGAGCACCTCCCCACCGATCAGCACGGCTCGGTCGATCCCGTTGCCGTCGAGCAGCTGCCGCGCCGTGAACGCCGGGTCCGATCCTGGGGCCGAACCGTCGGGACCACGAGCGTCGTCGCGGAGCACGCCTGCCTGGTTGACGTAGAGCATGTTGCGCGGAATCGACACGGCCTCGCGATGGCCGACAGTCGACAGGTTGCGGCGGTCGTCGAGGCCGAGCTTGCGCTGGGCGGCCCGCGACAGGTGCGGCCGCAGATCGCTCATGCCGCCGGCCATGATCGGGTGCACGTCGCAGTCGACCAGGTCGTACCGGCACGGCGCCTCCTCTGGCTTCGTGTCGGTGTCGAGCAGTTCGGTCATGACGAGCTCCTGTGTGCGAACCGTTGCGAAGGACACCCTCGAGGCGTCAGAGTCATGGATAGCAAATCGTTTGGCAGCGCGATAGGGGCAACGAGGATCCGATGGACGTGCGGGTAGGTACCGTCGACGAGGTACGGCACGACGGCTGCCGGATCGTCGAGGTGGACGGACGCCGCATCGGCGTCATCAGCGTGGGCAGGGAGTTCTTCGCCATCAGCGACAAGTGCCCTCACATGGGCGCCTCGATCTGCGCGGGCTCACTCAGCGGCACACTGATGGCCTCCGGGCCGCACGAGTACGTCTACGGCATGGATGACCGGGTCGTCCGGTGTCCGTGGCACGGGTGGGAGTTCGACCTCGAGACCGGCCGCTCCCTCTTGGAGCCCCGGAGGAGCGGCCTGAGGACCTACCGGGTCACCGAGGACGACGGCGTCGTCGTCCTCCACACGTGACCTGAGGCGACGAGGCCGACCCGCAACACGAGAGGAACCCTGTGCTGAAGAACATCCACCCGCTGCTCGGATCCGAGCTGCTCGGCCATCTTGCGGCGATGGGGCACGGTGACGTGCTCGCGATCGTGGACCGCAACTACCCGGCGGCATCGACCGCACGGCGTCTCGTGTCGTTGCCGGGCGTCGACGTGGCTGAGGCGGCCCGGGCGATCCTCTCGGTGCTGCCGGTCGACCACTTCGTCGAGCCGGCGGTGCTGCGGATGGGCGCCGTCGCTGACGAGGAGACCGTCCAAGCGGTCCACGCGGACTTCCTGTCCGCCGTCGACGAGGCCGAGGGTCGACCGGTCGCCTCGGCTGCCGTCGACAGGTTCGAGTTCTACCGTCGCGCCGCGGAGTCGTACGTCGTCGTGGCCACCACCGAGGCCCGACCGTACGGCTGCTTTCTCGTGACCAAGGGAGTGGTCTGAGGCTCGGGGTTGCGCGTCCGTGAGGCACGTCCTACCGTCAGGCAATCGATTTGCGTGATCGTCGTCACAGACCGGTCCGGGACGGTCCACCACCGCTGAGGAGCCGCCATGCACGAGTCCGTCCACCTCGACCGCCGCTCGGTCCTGCTCGGTGCTGCCGGTGCCGCCGGGGCCGCGGCAGGCATCGCCGCCACCGGCACACCGGGTCAGGCCGACGCCGCCGGTGCAGCCACCGGTCGCCCCCACCTGTGGCGTCAGGCCGACCGCAGGGGCATCGTCTTCGGGTCGTCCATCGCGACCTGGCAGCTCGACAAGGGCTACTCGAGGCTGCACGCGCGGGAGGCCGGGCTGCTGTTCACCGAGGACGACCTCCTCTGGTACCAGCTGAAGCCAGGGCCGGACGAGCCGTTGAACTTCGGCCCCGGCGACCAGATCATCGGGTTCGCCGAGAAGCACCGGCAACTCGTGATCGCCGCCCACCTGGCGTGGGACGAGGGCTTCGGCGACGGTTGGACCGACGACGACCTGTGGGGCCTCGACCGCCGAGACGCCAAGCGCCTCCTGTACAGCGTGATCCGGCGTCAGGTGAAGCACTACAAGGGTCGTGTCGACGGCTGGATCGTGGCCAACGAGGTCACCGATCCGGAGGAGGCCGACAGGCACGGCTTCCGCACCAACGTGCCGTGGTACCAGACCATCGGACCGGGCTACGTCGCCGAGAGCTTCCACATCGCCAAGGAGCACGACCCGCGGGCACTGCGGATCATCAACGAGTTCGGCTTCGAGACCGTCAACGAGTACGGCGACCGACCCGAGGCGCGCCGTCGCGCCTATCTGAAGGCCATCGACCGGCTCCTCGACCAGGGCGCACCGGTACAGGCGGTGGGGATCCAGGGCCACCTCCTCGCCGACGACTTCGGCCGCAGGTTCCACGAGCGGCGCTACCGCGCCTTCCTGCGCGAGATTGCCGACCGCGGGCTGCCGATCCTCATCACCGAGCTCGACGTGCTCGACGAGGGGCTGCCCAAGGCACCGCGACGTCGGGACCGGATGGTCGCCGACGTCTACCGCCGCTACCTGGACGTCACCCTCGACGAGCGTGCGGTGAAGGTGGTCGTCGCCTTCGGCCTGACCGATCGCTACACCTGGCTCGACGAGGACCAGCCGCGCGAGGACGGCGCGCACCGGCGTCCGCTGGCCTTCGACCGCCGACTGCGGCCCAAGCGGGCGTACGTCGCGATCAGTGACGCCTTCCGCCACGCTCCAGACCGCAGGCGCCTGTGGAGGCTCAAGAAGGGTCGCTGAGCCCCGTCGGCGGGCTACCGGACCTCGACCACCGCACCGGTGGACGAAGATCGGTAGCCCGCCAGGGCCACGGCCAGGGCACGCAGGCCGTCCTCTCCTGTGGCGCACGGATCCTGGACCGCGCCGGCCCGCACCGAGGCGAGGAACCCCTCGATCATGGTCGGGTCCGGGTTGTCCCCGAAGTCGGCGTTGCGCAGACCTCGCGGTCCCCCGGCCCGCGTGCTCACGACCTGCAGCGACGCGGCTCCGTCCGTGAGGTCCAACGAGCCCTCGGAGCCCAGCAGGCGCAGGTAGAAGTCGTAGCTCCACGGATCGTCTTCGGGCACCGACCAGCTCGGGTCGATGCAGCCCACGGCGCCGTTGGTGAAGCGGAGCGAGACCAGCGCCACGTCGTCGACAGCCAGGTCCCACAGCAGCGCCCCCGCCTCGGCGGATACCTCGCTGACCTCGAGGCCGCTGACGTGTCGCATCACGTCGGTGACGTGCACGGAGTGGTCCATCAGCGCTCCCCCACCGGAGGCGGTCGGATCGGTGATCCACGTCGGGTATGACGGCGGCAGGGGTGGCCGCCCGCGGTTGCCGCCCACCAGCCCGACCAGCTCTCCAAGCCGGCCGTCACGAACGGCCCGCCGCGCCCGCGCCACCAGCGGCAGGAACCGCGACGGAAACGCCACGTGCAGCTGGACACCCGCCGCGGCGCAGACCGCGACCATGGCCTCGGCGTCCTCCAGGGTGGTGGCGATCGGCTTCTCGCACAACACGTGCCGGCCGTGCCGGGCCGCCATCTCGACGTGGCCGCGGTGCTCGGCGTTCGTGCTGCACACCAGGACGGCGTCGACGTCGGAGGCAGCCAGCAACGTCTCGGCGTCCTCGACCAGTGGGACGCCGAAGTCGCGGTGGATCCAGCGGGTGTGTTCCGGTTCCGGGTCGTGCACGCCGACCACGCGGGCGTTCGGTGACTGCGTGAGTGCCCTCACGTACGCCCAGGCGTGGCCGGTGTGAGCGGCACCGAGGACGGCAACCCCGATCGGACGGTCGGTCATGGTCGGCCCCAGACAGTCAGGTCGGTGGTCTCACCGGTCCGGGCGGACTCGAGGGCGGCCAGGGCGGTGCGAAGTGATTCCGCGCCCTCGTGGGCCGGCACCGGCGACGGACCGCCGGTCCGGATCGCGTCGAAGAACGTGCTCAGCTCCAGGGTGAAGCCGCGATCGCCGAGGACGTCCCACCACTCGGTGTCACCCTCGCGCGGGTGCAGGACCCCGCCCATCATGTGGTCGTAGCTCCAGCTGAGGCGGCCGGCGGTGCCGACGATCTCGGCGCCGAGCTTGAAGCCTCGTGACGCAGGGTGCGCCCAGCTGCACTCGACGTGTGCGACTGCTCCGTTCTGGTAGCGCACCGTGCTGAGCGTGTACGTCGCTGGCCCAGCGTGGGTGTCGGCCGCCATGCAGTGCACGCGCACCGCCGGGCTGCCGATCACCCAGCGTGCGTAGTCGAAGCTGTGCACCGCCTGGTCGAGGAGCGGTCCACCCGAGACGGCAGGGTCCGTCAGCCACCCTGCCTCGCTCCAGCCGGGCAGCGAGCTCGTGGCCGTGTGGGTCAGCATCCGGACCTCGCCGATCTCTCCGGCCGCCACGAGGTCGCGGGCGAGGCGATGGTCGGGTTCGAAACGCGATACGTGGCCGACCATCAGCAGACCCGGCGCATCCTCGGCGGCAGCAACCACCCGTCGCGCCTCGTCGAGGGTGCGGGTGACCGGCTTCTCGCAGAACACGTGCCGACCGGCCTCCAGCGCTGCCAGGGTCGAGGTGGCATGTGCCGTCGGAGGTGTGCAGATGTCGACGACGTCCACGCCGAGCTCGAGGAGGTCGGTCAGGCCATCGACGACATCCGCACCGTGCCGCTCCGCGATCCGCTCGGCCTTGCCCGGCACCGGGTCCGCTACGGCGACCAGCCGGACCCCCGGCGATGCCCGGTAGGCGTGGGCGTGCACCCCGGCGATGAGGCCGGCGCCGAGCAGGCCGACCGTGAGCTCCTGGGTCACCGCGGATGCACCGTGATGGTGGGGGCGTCGCTGTGGAGGTCCGGTCCGAAGAAGGTGTACACGACCAGGTCTTCGGCCCCGGCGTTGGTGACCTCGTGGTCTCGGACGGCCGCGTCGTGGGTGACCACGAGCTCGTCGCGACCGGGAGTGCCGCCGACGACCTCGTGGCCGGCGTACACACCCTTCCCGGACCAGGCGAACACGTTGTAGACACCGGGCTCGCGGAGCCGGTGCGTGCCGCCGGGCGGTACGACGAGGCGTTTGCCGGCGTACTTGGTGGTGTTGTAGAAGATCCAGGTCTCCTCGGCGTCTCCCCGCCCTCCGGTCACGGGCTGGGGCGAGAGGTGGCGGTTCTCGTAGAACCACGGGTCGCCGTTGACCTCCCAGTCGACGAAGCGCAGCGGGAACCGCTCTCCCTCGACCTCCCGGTCCTGAGGGCGCACGTCCTTGAACAGCAGGTCCTTGGAGATGATCCGACCCGCGTTCAGTGCCTGGAACATCGCCAGGACGTCGGAGTCCTCCTGGAGCTCGAGGGTCAGCGCCGTGCCCGGCGCGTGCAGCACCCCGGACGGTACGTGGAAGCCCTCCCCCGGCACCTGCAGCTCCGCGCGCGCGTGGCGCAGGATCAGGTCGCTGTCCCACTCGACGAGGTAGGGAAGCAGGACGTCCTCGGCTCCCTGCTCCGCGATCCAGGGGTGCACGCCGAAGAACGTCTCGGGATGCGCGCCCAGGTCGACTCCGCCCGGAAAGTGGTAGGACTCGTCCTTCGCGTTGCACCCCACCAGCGACGCGTACTCCTGCGGCGGATGGACGTGGTACGGGAGCCGGTGGCCGTAGTCGAAGAGCTTCGCGAGCCGGCCGAGACCGGCGGGATGCGTCGCGGCGTACGACGCGCCCATGACCGCCACCGGGTCGGCTGTGACCAGGTCACGGAGCAGCACCCGCTCGCCGTTCTCGGCGACGACGTGGCTGAGCCCCTCGTCGTCGGGCCCGACCCGGTTGTCGGCGCGGGTCGTGGAGGCGAGCCACCGCTCGCAGATGAAGCCGCGGTCCCCGACGTCGTAGGCCTCCTCGGCCAGGCCGAGCCGTCGCCCCGGCGGTAGGAAATCGCGGGCCACCCAGGCGGGGTCACACCTCAGCACCCCGTCGCCCTCAGCCAGCAGCCGGTGCACCAGGTCGCGCTGGAGGCTCACCCCTTGATGCCGGTCACGGCGATGCCGCGCACGAAGTGGCGTTGGAAGATGATGAAGACCAGGATCATCGGCAGGGTCGCGATCACCGAGCCTGCGAAGAGCAGGTTCCAGTCCGTCTTGTTCTGCACGACGAACAGGGCGAGCCCGACGGGGGCCGTGACCTTGTCCGGGTCCGACAGCACGATCAGGGGCCACAGGAAGTCCTCCCACGCCCCCTGGAACGTGAAGATCGCGTTGGCCGCGAGCGCCGGCATGCACAGGGGTAGCACGACGTTCCAGAAGATCCGGAACTCGCTGGCCCCGTCGATGCGGGCGGCGTCGAGCAGCTCGTCGGGGATCGACAGCATGTACTGGCGCAGCAGGAAGATGCCGAAGGCGCTGACGATGCCGGGGGCGATCAGGCCCCAGTAGGAGTCCAGCCACCCCTGGCCGCCGTTGCCCAGCCAGTCGTTGCCGCCGAAGAAGGGGATGTGCTGGATGATGATGTAGTTCGGGATCAGCGTGATCTGCCCGGGCACCATCATCGTGGCCAGGAAGAGCACGAAGATCACGTTGCGCCCGGGGAACTTCCGCTTCGCGAAGGTGTAGGCGCACAGGGCGTTGAAGAAGGTCTGCACCACGGTGATCGTGATCGCGACGAACGCGCTGTTCGCGAACCACCGCCACTCGCCGTGTCCCTGTGACAACTGCGCCTCGGTCAGTTTGCCGACGTTGAGGAACCCCTTGTACCCCTCGACGGTCGGGTCGCCCGGCACCCATGTCGGGGGGTTGTCGAAGATCGTGCTCATGGGCTGGAAGGACGCGCTGATCAGCCAGGCGAACGGTGCGACGAAGAGGATCGCTATCGGGGCCAGCACGAGATACGTGCCCAGCTTGGCCCTCAGCGACATGTGCTCCTTCTCGCGAGGGGCACCGGGAGGTCGCTTCTGCTTCCGCGTCTTGCGCAGTGCCTTCGGGAGGACGGGTTCGCTCTCGCCGACGAGCTTGTGAGCCAGGGGCTCGTCAGTGACGCCACTCATGACGCTCCGTCCTTGAACAGGCGGAGCTGGAACGCGGTGAACGCCAGCAGCATGGCGAACAGGGCGAAGGCCAGGGTGCTCGCGTATCCCATGTCGTAGTACTTGAAGGCCCAGAGGTACATGTAGTACACCATCGTGGTCGTCTTGTTGACCGGCCCCCCACTGGTCATCACGAAGATCTGGGTGAACACCTGCAGCGATCCGATGATGCCCATCACCAGCAGGAACAGGGTCGTCGGGCGCAGCAGCGGGATGGTCACGTACCACACCCTCCGCAGCGGGCCCGCGCCGTCGAGCTTCGCCGACTCGTAGAGCTCGTGGGAGATGGACTGGAGGCCGGCGAGGTAGATGACCATCGAGAAGCCGACCCCGCTCCAGATGCTCATCAGCACGACCGCGGGCATCGCCAGGTCCTTGTCGGAGAGCCACAGCAGTGGCTCGTCGATGATGTGCCCCTTCATGAGGTAGTAGTTGAAGAGGCCGAAGTCGCCGTTGTAGAGCCACTTCCACAACAGCGCCGAGACGACGAACGGCGTGACGACCGGAAGGTAGTAGGCCGTGCGGAAGACCGCCCGTCCGCGCAGCGGCTGGTTCAACAACAGGGCCAGACCGAGGCCGATGACCATGGTCAGAGGGACCGAGGCGCCAGTGAAGTAGATCGTGTTCAGGACCGACTGGACGAACCGCTCGTCGTGGACCATGTCCTCGTAGTTCTGCAGGCCGACGTACGGCTTGTCGGGCTCGATGATGCTCCACCGGTGGAACGTGAGGTAGAACGCGAAGATGAGCGCACCGAGGGTGAAGACCGAGAAGACGACCATCCCGGGGGCGATGAAGAGGTAGGCCGACCTCTCGCGCCACATCCTTCGGCCGAGCTTGCGGGTCCGAGAGCCCGGTGCCTTCTTCCGTTCCGGATCGTTTCCCCGGACCGGCGCCTGCTCCGGTGCGACCGCCGTCGACATTGTTGCTCCTTGCTCTCGTTGCGCCGCCCGGGCTGGCAGGCCCGGGCGGACGCGTGGATCGGACGGGCCGGTCTCAGTCGCGTGCCAGGATCGCTTCGGCCTGCTCAGCGGTGTTGTCCAGTGCCTCGTCGGAGGTCTGCTCGCCGTACATGGCCTTGCCGAGCTCCTCGTTGAGGATGGTCTCGATCCTGGGGAACTTCGGGTTCGACGCGGTCGGGGCGACTCCGCAGTCCATCAGGTCGATGAAGCCCTGCAGGACCGGCTTCTCCTGCGTGATCTCCTCCCCCTCGAGCAACGAGGTCAAGGGCGGCAGCAGCGTTCCCTCGGTCTCGTAGGTCTGCCGGGCGAGGATGTCGGGCTGCGAGAGGAACTCCATCCAGAGCCAGGCCGCATCGCTGTTCTCGGTCTGGTTCAGCATGACGAGCGAGTCGCCGGCGATCGTGGTCTTGCATCCGGCAGTGCCCTCCGGCAGCGGGGCGGTCGCCCACTTGCCGTCGATGTCGGGATACTCCTCGGCGAGAGTGCCCGCGAACCAGGCACCGGCCATGTACATCGCCACCTGCCCCTCGGCGAAGGCCACCCTGCCGTCGTAGGAGTTCGAGTTGAGGTAGTCGGGCGGTGAGTACTGCGCGAGGTTGACGTAGAACTCGGCCGCCGTGCGAGCCTCGTCGCTGGTGAACCGGATCTCCTTGCCGTCCTCGCTCATCAGGTCGCCGCCGGCCTGGTACAGCCAGGGCTGGAAGTAGTAGGCCGACTCGGGGGCGAACACCTCGTAGCCGTACTGGTTGGCGTCCTCGTCGGTGAGTGTGGCGGCCGCCTCCTCGAACTCGTCCCACGTGGTGGGCGGGCCGTCGATGCCGGCCTCCTCGAAGAGATCGGTGCGGTAGAAGAGGCCGGTGGTCTCACCGCCCATCGGCAGGCCCCACATCTTGTCGTCGTAGGTCACGAACTGGCGGAAGGCGTCGACGTAGTCGTCAGGCTTCACCACGTCGCTGCGGCCGATGTAGTTCACGAGGTCGGCGACCGCCCCACGTGAGGCATAGTCGGCCACGTCGCTGGCGTTGACGTAGGCCACGTCAGGCGCGTTGTTGCCTGCGATACGGGTGCTCAGCACCTGGGCCGCCTGCTCGGCGGGTACGTTCTCGAACTTGATCGTGATGTTCGGGTACTTCTCGTGGAACTCCGCGGCGAGCTTCTGCATCTCCGGATTCGCGCCGAGCCACGAGAAGAAGGTCACCTCGGTCGGCTCGGTCGGTTCCTCCACCTTGCCCGGGCCCTCGCCCTTCGGCTCCTGGTCGGCCCCGTCGGACCCGCCGCACGCGGCCAGTCCCATCGACGCGGCGACGACGAGGGCTACGACCGGGGCGACCCTGCGGGTCAGCTTCAATCTCACCGAAATCCACTCCCTTGCGTTGTCCAAAGCGGCAGTTCGGAGTCTTCGACGCGACCCGGCGCAAATCGTTTGGCTCCTTGGCCGGAAGCATCGTTCCGGACCCCTGCCTTTGTCAATGGATCGACGTGCTTTCGGTCACATCAGGTGCACATCGCCACCTCGCCGAGCGGCGCAACCAGGCTAGGAGGGCGGCAGACGCACCGACGGCGGCGCGCCGTACCGACGCCGGAAGGCCCGTCCGAAGTGCGAGAGGTTGTTGAAGCCCGCCGCGTGGCAGACCTCGGTCACCGACAGGGAGGTGGCGGCCAGCAGCGAGCGCGCGAACCGCAGACGTCTTTCCTGCAGGTACATCTGGAAGGAGGATCCGGTGTGGCTGTGGAACCGCTCGCTGAAGTAGTTCGGCGACAGGTGCGCCGCGGCGGCTGCTTCAGCCAGGGTGATGGGCTCGCGAAAGTGCCGGTCCAGATAGAGGAGCGCGTCACGCAGTCCGGACTCAGCTGCGGAGGCTGGATGTGCTTGACCGCCGATGCCGCATCGTCGCGCGAGCTCGACGACCAGGCACGCGACGAGAGCCTCGACCAGCTGCGCCGATCCGGGACGGGGCTCCTCGAACTCGCGCTGCAGCCTTGCGAAGTCCGGTTCGGAGTCGGCGAAGTCGTCCACCAGCCACGGCAAGCCGTCGAGGGCGGGGCTGGCAAGCGCGTCCAGCTGACGCTCCATCAGCTCGGATCCGATCACCACGTTGTAGCAGGTGAGGTCGCGGCCGCCAGGACTGTGGATGGAGTGGAAGTCGGCCGGCGACAGCAGGAATGCACTACCGGGCCGGATGGCGCGAACCTCGCCGTTGACGACGTGCTCTCCCTCGCCGCTCAACACCAGGCTCAGCTCGTAGTAGTCGTGCCAGTGCACGTCGACGCTGCGCAGCTGTGGCCGCATGACTCGGGCGCCGATGTCGGGTCGCAGGAGCGACTCGACGCTGAACCGCTCCACCAGGTCGGTCACGCCGCCCCTCCATGCTCAAATCGTTTTGCTTCGTTAAGGTACTGCCATGCCCCCCACTGAGGCGACCCTGACGCAGGCGGCGCACGTGCGCGTGACCATCGCCCACGTGGCCGAGCGGGCAGGGGTCAGCCCGACCACCGTGTCGCACGTGCTCTCCGGGAAGCGCGTTGTCGGCGAGGCCACCCGCAAGATCGTCATGGACGCGATCCGCGACCTGGGTTACCGGCCCAACCACGTGGCCCGCAACCTGCGCACCCGGCAGTCACACATGCTCGCGGTGCTGGTGCCCGACATCACCAACCCGTTCTACGCCGTCCTGACCCGGGGGCTGGCCGACGCGGTGGACGCCGCCGGCTACGGCACCTTCGTCTGCAGCACCGACGGGCAGCACGACCGCGAGCGCAAGTTCTTCCAGGACGTCATGGACCGGGGCGTCGACGGCATCGTCTTCGCCTCCGGTGAGATCGCCTCGGAGATCTCCTTCGGTCCTGGCGATCACGCCACGCCCATCATCTGCATCGGTGAGCAGCTCGACCATCCGATGTGCGACGCGGTCATCCCCGACGACGAGGCCGGGTCGCGTGAGGCGGGCGCCTTCCTCGCCGGTCGAGACTATGCGCAGATCGCCATGATCCAGGGCCCGCCGCGCTACGGAGTCACCCGCACCGCGGGGTTCCGGGCGGCCATGCAGGCCGACGGGCGCCGGGTGCCGGCGAAGCACTTGGTGCGCGGTGACTGGACGCGGAGAGGGGGCTACGAGGCCATGCAGACCCTGATGGCGCTTCCGCAGCGACCCGATGCGGTGTTCTGCGCCAACGACCTGATGGCGATCGGCGCGCTCGACGTGGCCCACGAGCTGGGGCTCAGCGTGCCCGACGACGTGGCGATCGTCGGGTTCGACGACGTCGACGCAGCCACCATCGTGACCCCGCAGCTCACGACGGTGCGAAACCCGGCCTACGAGGTCGGCAGCACCGCGGGCGACCTGATCCTGAGCCGGATGTCGGGCCGTTACGTCGGTGCGGGCCGCACCGTCGTCCTGCCGTGCTCGTTGGTCCAGCGCGGCACCGCCTGATCTGATCGTGGCCGCTCAGCTGCCCGGCAGCAGCGGTCACGGGTCACCGTCGGCGAAGGCGATCACCGCCTTCACGAATCCGTCCGGCTTGTCGCGCAACGTGGCGAAGGCGTCGTTGATGTCCTCGATCGCGAACCGATGCGTGACCAGGACGTCGAGCGACAGGGCGCCGGTGGCGTGCAGCCGCATGCCTGCCCGCATCCCGTCGAGGATGACGTCGAGGTCGCGAAAGTGGGCGTTGACGATGTGGAAGGCCATCCAGTTCCAGTGCGCGAGCGGGATCGTGCGTTCTGCCCCTTGATGGAACCCCACGATCGCGATCGTGCCACTCATCCGCGTCACCCCGCCGCACGCGCTCAGCGCCGCCTGGGTGCCCGTGCACTCGAACGTCACGTTGGCGCCGCGGCCGCCGGTACTCCTGCGCGACGACATCCAGGAGGGATTCCTGGGTGACGTCGACGACGCGAGTCGCTCCGAGGGCGGCTGCTCGCTCGAGCGCGTCGGCCCGGGTGTCGGCCACGATCACCTGCCGGGGTCCGCGTTGTGCGGCGAGCTCTTGCACCAGGTTGCCCATGAATCCCGCGCCGATCACGACGACGTCGTCGCCCAGCTGGACGCCGGCGGCCTCCACCGCGTTGACCGCGCAGGCGATCGGCTCGGCGAGCGCCAGGTCGAGCCGACCGTCGCCCGTCGGGAAGCAGTGGGCGGCCCGGACGGCGACGTACTCGGCGAAGCCGCGCTCGATGACCCACACGCCGACGCGCGCTCCCACGGACAGGTCGTGGACGTCCGGCCCGACGTCGACGACCACACCGCTGACCTCGTGACCCAGGTAGCGCAACTCGCCCGGCGGTGGGCCGTCGATCCACGCCTCGAGCTCGGAGGCGCAGACGCCCGAGACCACGACCCGGACCAACACCTCGTCCGCGCGCAGCGACGGGATCGGGGCTTCCTCGACCACGAAGGCGTGGCTGCCGCGCAGGACCGCGATCCTCACGGAAGGTCACCGTCATGCAGGACCACGACCGAGTAGACGCCGAGCCGGTCGAGTCGCACCGTGTGCACGCCGTCGTGGCACGCGAGCGCCAGCGGGACCGCGCCTCCCGTCGCTGTGCACCGCGGTGGCGCGTCCTTCGTCTTCGGCACCCGGATCCGCAGCGGCACGTCCTGCAGAGCTCGGACGCGCGTCGGCTGACCGGTCGTAGTCGTAGTTGACCAGGTGCAGCGCGTAGGAGCCGTCGGCGAGGCGCTGCAGGTTGGCGGCGACCGAGGCAGTCGTAGCTGCCACCTGGCGAGTCCCCGCGGTCAGCAGCTCGTCGAGCACGGAGCCGCGTGCCGGCAGCCACGCGCTCGTGGCGCGAGAGGTTCTCGGCGAACCGGTCGGTGGTGACGACCGTCCCACCTCGGCCAGGTAGCCATCGAGCGCCGCGCCTGAGCGTCGGTGAGCGAGAAGACGTCGGGCAGCACGACGGTCGAGTAGCGAGCCAGCGTCGCCGCTCGGCCCGGTCCGGTGCCGTGACACCGTCGGCCAGATCACCACGTCGAAGGGCACGGCGGCGCCGGCAGCGCGCCGTCGCGACCCGGTAGGGCACCACGACCGAGTCGTCGCGCAGCGTTGCGGAGGTTGTCGCTCGCGTCGGCCTTGCCGATCAGCTCGCGGGTGCTCTCCACGCTGAAGACGACGGCGACCTCGTTGAGCGGTCTGCCTCGCGAACAGCGCCGTCGTGGTCGGCGAGGAAGGCCTGGATCTCGCTGGCGAGCTCGTGCGGCGCGTAGAACGAGTCCTCGATGACGCTGCCCATCCACGAGCCGTAGGGCACCGACATGTTCGCACCGAACGCGGCCGCCTCGAAGAGCGAGAGCCGGAACAGGTCGTGCCCCCTGCCCTCGGCCGAGCAGCCCGATCAGCTCGGGAACCACCCCGCCGTACGGGTTCTCGACCACGACGACGTCCTTGTCGCCGGCGAAGGCGGCCACGTAGCGGTACCACTCGGGCTGGCGGTACGTCGTGTTCCGCATCTCGGTGATGACCAGGTCGACGTCGTCGGCGAGCGCGAGGTACATCGGCTCGAGGTTGAAGAAGTTGCCGGAGACGATGATCTCGCGGCCGACCGACCGGGCGTACTCGCGGGCGAAGTCGGCCAGCTCGCGCGAAGTACCGCTTGATCGCCCGGCACTGGAAGGCGTAGTAGTCGCCGAACAGCGGCGTCGACTCGCGGCCCTCCTTGAAGTCGTAGCCCCGCTCCAGCAGCCACTCGCCGTAGTGGAAGGTCGCCAGGTCGACGCCGTCGAGGACGGTCGACCTGCGATCGTGGCAGCTCCTGCAGGTAGGCGCGGAAGCCCTTCATGCAGTCCTTGCAGAAGCAGGCGCCGTACTGGAACGCACCCATCGGGAGCTCGGCCTCGTCGAGCTGGATCCCGTCGACGCCGGCGTCGATCTGGATCCGGATCACCGCCTTGAGGTACTCGCGCCAGACCGGGTTGTTGCGGTCCATGTAGAAGCACTGGTGCTCACGGTCGGGGCACTCCACCCAGTGTGCGTGGCACGGCTGCTGGTGGATGTCGCGGACGACGCACTCCTCGATCAGGTCGGTGACCGGCTCGCCGTCGGCAGTTGACGAGACCGTCGGGGAAGTAGTGCTCGACGGGCTTCCAGAGCTTCGGGTAGCGGTTGGAGGAGAACTCGCGCAACCCCATCCAGTCGCGCTTGCCGACGCCGCGCAGCTCGTTGATCGAGAGCACCTGGTCCTCGTCCTCGCTCAGCTCGACCGGGAACTCCCAGCCCTGCGCCTCGAAGACGATGCCGAGGACCTTGATCTCGTGCTCGTGGCACGCGGCGATGAACTCGCTGTCGTTGACGAAGCCGTAGAAGCGGGAGCGGGCGTCGACCGGCCCGAACGCCTCCTGCTCCAGGTAGGGCAGCGACAGCGAGCCGCCGCCCATGCGAGGCCCAGACCAACACCGTGGCCCGGTAGTCGACGAGGTCGTCGACCATCCGCAGGCGGCGCGGCGGCAGGCTCGGGTGGTAGCAGTGCTGGCGGGGGAACCAGGCGTCGAAGTAGACACCACGGTGCATGGGTGGCCTTTCAGGCGTCGGTAACGGGATCGGTCGGGATCTAGGCGATGATCAGCGGGGCCAGGGTGCGTTCGGCGATGACGAGGCCCTGCCGGACCCGCTCGGGGTCGCCACTCCAGACGGGGTCCTCGTGCTCGACGGAGACGACGCCGTCGTAGCCCCCCTGCTCAAGCACGTCGAGGACTCGCCGCCAGTCGACCTCGCCGAGCCCCGGGATCCGGTAGCGCCACCATCCGCTGACCCAGGGCGACGCTTGTCGACGACCTGGCCGAAGACCCCGTACCGGTTGCGGGCGGCGGCGTCGACCTCGACGTCCTTGGCCTGGACGTGCAGGACCCGGTCGAGGTGCTCTCGAGTGCCGCCACCGGGTCGATGCCCAGCCAGACCAGGTGCGACGGGTCGAAGTTGAGGCACAGGCCGAGAGCGGCCATCCAGTCCCACAGCTCGGGCGAGTAGGCGAGGTTCGCCGGGTAGCCGTCGGGGTGCCAGCCCTCCATGGGGCAGTTCTCGACGACCAGCCGGACGTCGCGGGCGGCGGCGTACTCGACCAGCGGCGGCAGCACCTCCTCGGCGAGCCGCAGGTTCTCGGCGACGGTGCGCGTGATGTCGCGGCCGACGAAGGTCCCGACCAGTCCGTACCCCCAGCAGCTGCGCGGCGTCGATGCAGCGACGCAGGTGCTCGTGGATGGCCTCCCGGACGGCTGGTCCTCGTGGAGGTTGTTCTCGTAGTACGCCATCGCCGACACGCTCGAGCCCGTGCTCGTCCATGACGGCGCGGACCCGGCGGCCCGCGTGCCGTCGAACGACTCGACGTCGAGGTGGCTGGCCTCCCAGTCGCGGCCCGGGGCGGTCCGGCCAGGCCGCGACCTCGAGGGCGCGGTAGCCGTGGCTGCCGGCCCAGGCGGCGATGTCGTCGAGGGGCTCGCCGGGCAGGCAGGCGGTGAGGAGGCCGAGCTTCACCGCGTGCGCCGGGACGTTGGCGTAGGCGTTGCCGGCGAGGTCCCCGCCGCGGGCCAGCCAGATCTTCCAGCCCTCGTTCTGCGGGACGTCCTGCATCCGCACCGAGGACGGGGAAGTAGCGCATCGTGTAGCCGGTGCGCCGGATCTCGCTGGTGTTCGGCTTGGCGCCGTGGACGATCCGGCCGTCGTGCATCGAGAACTCACCACGCTCCGAGCTCGAAGTAGACCGCCTGTGCCTCGTCGACCCCGGCGATCTCGGCGTGGAACGTCTGCTCGGCCATGTCGGTCGGCTCGTAGTCTTCGGAGAAGCCGCCGTTGAGGTGCGAGCCGGGGATCACCCGCATGCAGCCGTTCTCGCGGAGCGAGCCGTCCTCCAGGGCGAGCCAGATGGTGACGATGTTGTCGTAGTCGTCGAAGCGGCCTTCCCAGAACGCGCTGTCCTCGTGCCAGGGCGTCGCCCGACCGGTGAACGGGTCCTTGGAGATGAAGTGGCTCGACCACAGCGCGATGTTCGGTCCGACCAGCGGTTCGATCCAGTCGAGCACCTCGTCGGACAGGAGGAAGTCGAGCAGTCGTTCGTCGCGGTAGTGGGGGGTGTCAAGCTCGTCGGAGAGCTTGTCGCCCTTGTCGGAGAGGTGCTCGTTGAAGATGCGCTCGAGCCGGGTCAGCCGCTCCTCCGAGAACAGCTGTCGCCGTGGTAGGAGGTAGCCGTTCTCGCGGAAGAACGCGACGTCGCTCGTTGGCTCGGCATCGTGCTGTCGCCTTTCGTGTCCGGGGTGCCCCTGGCGGGACGAGTACGACGCTAGGTCCGGGGTGACGTCGTCCACGACGCCTTTCTTCGGCACCACTCGACTTATCTTCGGATATCAGCGCCGGCCCAGGGTGCTGATGATGTCGATGAAGAGCTCCATGTCCTGCACGTAGTCCTCCGGACTGGTCTTCGGGGTGCCACCGGTCGGTGACGATCTCGTGGAAGTACTCGAGCTCGTGCGTGTAGGGATCCTTGAGGTGCGGCCGCACCACGGAACGCTCGTAGGCGTCGCCGACGGTGCGCTCCAGCTCGAGCACCGTCGGGAGGTGCCGGATGTAGGGCGTGTCGTACTGCAGCCTCATCGACGCCGGTCGCGCCGTACATCTCGATGTGTGCGTCGAAGCGCAGCTGGTCGTCGACGCCGGTCTCGTAGGTGACGACGAAGTCGCCGTAGTCGAGCAGGGCGACGAGGTAGCCGCCGCGGCGCCACATCTTCGCCGCAGCGACCTCGCGCGGGCGGCCCGAGCAGCTCTCGCATGGCTGAGAGGTCGTGGCTGCCGAGGCCGCACAGAAGCCGGTAGGTCCAGCCTAGCTCCTCAGGCACGTCGCCGAGCGCCTCGTGGATCAGCTCGCGCGGCGCGCCCACCTTCGTCGACGGCCTCCTGCGGGACGTCGTCGGGCCGGTCGACGTACGACGTCTGGTTGACGATCAGGTGGTTCTGGCCGATGACGTCGTGCACCCGCGCGTAGCGGATGGGGCCGAGCTCGGGGAGCTTCTCGACCGCCTCGGCGAAGGCCGGCGCGAACCGGCGCATGTAGGCGACCATGACGACTTCCCGGACCGGTCGCGGGCGGCGATGATCTCGTCGGCCTCGCGGGGACTCAGGCACATCGGCTTCTCGACGAGCACGTGCACGCCGCGCGTCGAGCGCAGCCACCATGCACTCCGCGTGGTACTCGTCGCTGTTGAGCACGAACACGCAGTCGAGACCGCCCGAGGCGATCAGCTCGCGCGAAGTCGGAGTAGCGGTGCTCGACGCGGTACTGGTCGCCGACCCGCTTCAACAGGCCGGGCGAGACGTCACAGATCGCGGCCAGCTCGTAGTGGTCCGGGAGCTGAGTCGATCACCGGCAGATGGATGACCTGGGCGACCTCGCCCAGGCCGATCACTCCGACGCGGAGCTTGCTCATCGCGGTCCCTCTCGTGGTGGTGGGTGATCGGACCTCCCGGCGGCATGGCCGGTCGAGGACGTCGCGATCCTGCGCCTCCGTGCAAATCGGTTTGGTGGGACGAACCGTATGGCCTGGCGTCGCCCGGGTCAATGGAGTCGGTCGGGTTCGTGCAGCGGACCCCACCCGAGCTCGTCCGCGCGCGCGAACGAGACCTGTGCCCCCTCGCGCCGCACCGCATGGGCGCCGGCCCGCACCCCGATCCGCACCGCATCGACGATGTCGGCGCCGGTACTCAGGGCGGCGGCGAGAGCACCGGTGAAGGCGTCGCCCGCCCCGGTGGAGTCGACAGCCCGCACCCGCTCGCCAGCCACGTGCTCGACGCGCTGGCCGGTCGCCACGACAGCGCCCTCGGGCCCGACCGTCACCACCACCGATCGGCAGCGCGCCGCGAGCTCCGCGACGGCGTCTCGTGCCTGCACCGACCCTCGGACCTCACGGCCGAGCAGGGCGCTGGCCTCTGACTCGTTGACGACGAGCGGGTCGCACAACGCGAGCAGGTCGGCGGCGATCGGCCGGAAGGGCGCCAGGTTGACCACTGATCGGCACCCCATCTCGGCCGCCGTCCGGACGGCCGCGTCGAACGACGTCCTCGGAGATCTCGGCCTGGGTGACCAGGACGCCCGACGGAGCGAGCAACGAGCGGACGGCGCGGGTGGTCGCTATCGGCTCGAGCTGCTTGTTGGCACCGGACGCGACGACGATCGAGTTCTCGCCCGTCGGCGTCGACCAGCACGAAGGCCATGCCGGTGCGCGTGGCGACGGCGCCCACCTCGGTCGTGTCGACTCCCGCCTGGACGAGGTCCTCGGTCAGTGCCCGCCCGTCGTCGTCGTGACCGACTCGCGCGACCATGGCGGTCCGGGCGCCGAGCAGGCTGGCGGCGACCGCCTGGTTGCCCCCCTTGCCGCCGGAGCCGACGGAGGCATCGCCGCCCAGCACGGTCTCCCCCGGAGCCGGGAGCACGTCGACGCGACAGACGTAGTCGCGGTTGAGCGATCCGACCACGACGACGTCGACGCGGCGGGTCACGGCAGAGAGGCCATCCGCTCGGGCGAAGAGCTCGCGGAAGGCGTCGGCGTCGACAGCCGTCGCGATCCGGCAGTTGGGGGTCGGCGGGTCCGCCCACATGAGCAGGTCGGCGACGGCCACGCCGCGGGTCACCCGGCCGACCGTCTCGACCGCGACGTAGGCGTCCCGCCAGGTCACCAGGTCGGGTCGCGTCACCACGGCGACGGCGAGCGGGTCGTGCAAGGCACAGCTGCCCTGCTCCAGCTCCTCGCGGGGCTTGACCCGCTCCTGGTAGTCGATCCATCCCTCGGCGTGAACGGCGGCGAGGCGGCCGAAGTCACCGCCCGAGGCCAGGGCCCGGCGTCGGCCCGGGTCAGGCGCACGCGCCGGGTTACGTCGAGACCGACCAGCCGCAGCGGCACCCCGGACTCGAGCACAACCTGGGCCGCCTCGGGATCGC
This sequence comes from uncultured Actinomycetota bacterium, assembly GCA_963825985.1. GTDB lineage: Bacteria > Actinomycetota > Actinomycetes > Propionibacteriales > Nocardioidaceae > Nocardioides. Next base: position 55,435 of record CAWGVK010000016.1, read on the forward strand.
ACCAGAAGTTGTACTCGCCCGGCATCGCCGCGACGTTCGTCTGCTCCAGGTAGACCCCACCCATCGCGACGACCTCGCGCACGGCCGCGGCAACCACCGGGTCGGCCAGCGCACGGGCCACGTTGGTGAGCGGGCCGATGCACACCAGCGACAGCTCGCCCGGCTCGGCGAGGACGCGGCGCACCGATCTCGTCGGCGGCGTCGCCGTCGACCGGGGCACCCTGGACGACGGTCACGTCGCTGCGGCCGAGGACCTCGAGGAGCTCGCGCGTGAGCCGGGTCGAGGTTTCCACGTCGCTGTTGCCACCGACCGTCGTGACGAGCTCGACCTGCAGTCCCGGGTCGGCCAGGGCGAGGGCCAGGGCGAAGCCGTCGTCGATGTCCGAGCCCGGCGCGCCCATGGCCAGGTCGGTGTCGAGGATGATCCTCCTCAGCGACTCGCCCACAGCAGGCCCCGCTCGGTCAGCGTGCGGACGTCGGGGTGGTCGAGGTCCTCCAGCTTGTGCCCGATGGTCGACACGAAGACCCGGCCCCGACCCCACCGACGGGTCCAGACAGCCGGGCAGGTGACCGCCTCGCGCCACGCCGTCCCGTCGGTCGGCCGGAACGTCGTCGTGGCGAGCACCTCGTTCAGTGCGTCGGTCAGGACCCAGTACTGCTCCGTGTTCAGCGACCAGCGTGGGGCCAGTCCGGCCACGAGCTCGTGGTCGGCCTTCTCGGGCAGGATCTCGACGTCGTGTTCGACGAAGCCCCCGGGATGGGCGGCCCACTGTCCCCCGGTCAGGTGCAGGTAGTCAGGCGATCCGCGGAAGGAGTCGCACACGCCGCCGTGCCAACCGGCCAGGCCAGTTCCGTTCGCGACGGCGGCGGAGAGCCCGAGAACCTGCTCGTCGGTGGCGGCGCCCTGCGTGTAGCACTGCACGACCAGGTCGGTCGCGGCCAGCTTCTCGGCGTCGGCGTACACGTCCGGCTCGTCGTGGACCTCGATCGCGAAGCCCTGCTCCTTCAGGAACGGGATGAACAGCTCGGTGGCTTCGACGGGACTGTGTCCGTCCCAGCCACCCCGGACGACCAGGGCCTGACGAGTACGGGTGCTGTCCATGCGGACTCTCCTCGCGAACGACGATGACGACGCGAACGCTAGCCAATCGATTTGCGAAACGCCAGGGGTCCGCCCGAGATGCTCGCGTCGGGCATGGAGAGCGCGAAGTGCCACTCATGACGCGCGCGGTAGGTCTGCCCGGGCTCGAGAAGAGCGGCGGGCCACTCCGGGTGGTGCGGCGAGTCGGGGAACAGCTGCGGCTCCAGGGCGATGCCGTCGCCCTGACCGTAGAACCCGCCATCGACCGACCGGACCGTGCCTGCGAGGGAGTTGCCCGTGTAGACCTGCAGGCCAGGCTGGTCGGAGCGGATCGTGAGCGTCGTCCGGGTGAGCGGCGAGGTGAGCACCGCGTTGGTCCGCAGGCCGCGTCCGTCCACCGCGCCGTCGATCACCAGGTTGTGGTCGACGCCACGCGCGTCGAGCACCTGTGGATGGGCGGCGCGGATCGCCGCTCCGAGGCGGGTGGGACGCCGGAAGTCGAACGGCGTCCCGGCCACGGGCGCGTGCTCGCCCAGAGGGATGCCGATCGCGTCGACCGGGGTGTACGACGACGCCGGCACCTGGAGCAGGTGTTCGTCGATCGTGCCCGCGGCGCGCCCCTCGAGGTTGAAGTACGCGTGCTGGGTCAGGTTGACGACCGTTGTCCGGTCGGTGGTCGCCGTGAAGTCGATCGCCACGCCCTTGCCGCCCACGGCGAAGACCACCTCGACGTGGACCTCTCCCGGGAATCCCTGGTCGCCGTCGGGGCTCGTGAGCCGTAAGACCGCACGCTCGTCGTCGTGCTCGACGAGGTCCCACAGGCGGCGGTCGAAGCCGTCGGGCCCTCCGTGGAGGTGGTTGCCACGGTCGTGATGACCGAGGACGTGCTCTCCGTCGGGCAGCGGCAGATGCCCGTCGCGCACCCGGTTGGCGTACCGGCCGATCGTCCCGCCGATGTAGCAGCCCGAGGCCAGGTAGTGGGCCGAGGTGGCGAGACCGAGCGCCACGTGCCGCCGCGCGCCGTCACCCCCGGTGACCTGGAGGTCGTGCACGGTGGCCCCAAGCGTCAGCAGGCGAAGCACCGGCCCCGGGGCAGACCCGAGCTCGACCAGGAGCACCTCGCGTCCGTCGGGTAGGGAGTCGAAAACGGATACGGGCACGGTGGTGAAGATTAGCTCCCGCCGCTGGGCTCGCTTCGTCATTGCGCTCGATCGGCCAGCCGCAGGCGGGCACGTTGCACGTGCCGCCGAACGGCCCGACCCGACCTGAGCGGCCTCAGAGCGAACCCGGCCCGACGAGCGCGGTCACCTCATGAGTCCACGAATCAGTCGAGGTCGTGGCTGATCTGTAGACGCTGGCCGAGCTCGAAGGGCGTCGCACTCAGACAAGGCAGCGAGCACCCCGCTGGCGCGCACGTCGTCACAACTTTCTCAGAATTCCTGCTCCGGCGTACGCGGTGATGGCAGTGCGTGCTCGTGCATCGCGGTGCACGCAATCGCAACTGAAACCTGCAACCGGACCAACCCTTTCGTAAGGCTGATCCAGCTACTACGGCTCTGACCTGCTGAAACTCTGAGCCGCCTGTCAGGAATCGAACTGACGACCTAGTCATGACGAGTCAGCCTAAGAGCCTTCACACGTCTCCACACCAGCCCTCTGACCTGCGGAACGTCCTTCAAGCCCCAGCTACCCGCGACGGCCGGCCATGAACTGCGACTGAACTGCAACGGCCCTCCTCGGCGAACCTCAGAAGGGTCGTCCCGTCGCGCGCGCCACCGCTGCTGCAGCCAACGCGCTCGGCGTCACGCATTCGGGCAGTCGCCGCTGGTCTGGTCTCGTCAGGTCCTGCCGGGTCGAGGCCCAGGGACTCGTTCCGCACGAGATGTCCGGGCCGGCAGTACCAGGGGAAGGATTCGAGCCGTCTCACCCCGAATGACGTCGGCCCTGTTGCATGCGCCGTTCCGCTCAACCACGGGCCGGAGCAACCTGTGCAAGGTGCGATATTCGCTGCGGGGGGCGAGCGGGGGGCGAGCGCGATGGCGTCATCGAGACTGGCCGCGTAGTCATCGCGCAGTCGGGATCAGCCTTGGGTGAGGGGGTCGGCGAACCAGATGGTGCGGTGCGACCAGTCTCCGGGTCCGCGTCGTTTGCCGGAACAGACGAGGATGGCGAGGCGAGGCTTGCCGGTCGGAGGTGTAGTAGGCCGGAACGGATCTGGTGGCGCGCACGCGCAGGACGCGAGTGACCCGGTAGCAGAGGCGGTCACCGCTTCGCCCGGTGGCGACGAGCAGATCGCCCTTGCGGAGCTCGGCGAGCAGCCGGTTGCCGAGGGCGAGACCGTAGGAGCCGTCGCGCGGGTAGGTGTGGGCGGTCATCCTGACGACGCCATGGTCGCTACCGGGCCGGATCCGCGACTGCTTGTCCCAGCCGAGCTGCCACTTGCCGCGTTCGGTGAGGGGTGGCGTCCGTGGCACGCCGCGTCGGTCTCGGCCTAGCGCCAGGACCTTGGTCGGGCTGACCACGCCCGGGATGCGAAGTGCCCGTGGCGTGAAGGGTCTGTCGACCGTGGGGCAGGTGGTCGTCGCGACCTCTCAGCGTCGGGAGCGGCAGCGAGCTCCATGCTGGACCGACCGGCCAGGAGTGGCGAGCAGCACGACGACGACAGGCACCGCGGTGCGCGCCGGCCGCGGCCGGGTCGGGCTCATCGAGCTACCACTGAAGCCCGCCCAGGCGCGCGGCAGCGAGTCTGAACCCGGTTCCGGGCAGCGGCGGTGGGGCGGTGACGGTCACGGCGGCCACGTCGCGGTTGTCGGAGGGCTTGGTGTCGCCGGCGGCGCTGACCGTGGCCTTGTTCACGGCCTTGCCCTTCGCGGCCGCGGTGGCGCGGGCGACGAGGACGACCGGGGAGGTCTTCTTGCCGGCCTTCAGCGGCTTGACGAGCTTGCAGACCGCCTTGTCCTTGGCCTTGTCGACCTTGCACGTCCAGCCCTTGCCCGTGGCCGAGACCAGCTCGAGGCCCTGCGGCAGCGGGTCACGCAGGACGATCGGGGTGGGCGCCACCCCGGGTCCCTTGTTCGAGACCTGGAGCCGGTAGCGGACCAGGTCACCGACCTGCACCTTCGCGCCGGAGACCACGCGCTTGTCGAGCTTGAGGTTGAAGTCGGTGGTCTCCACCGCGTTGGAGGTGCAGTCGGCCTGACCGGCGGCCCTGGGCGTGCCGGTGCTGCACGAGGTCGGCGGCGACTGGCCCGGGTCGAGGAGGTAGTTGCCGAGGCGGTCGTCACCACGGCTCCCGTCCTTCTTGACCTGCACCGTGTAGGTGACCGTGGCCGTGGCCCCGGCAGGCAGCGTGCCGGTGACCGGCAGCAGCCCGCCGACGGGGGCGCCTGCGGCGAGGCTCGGGACCGAGTCCTCGGGCCAGCGACCAGCGTCGCGTCGTCCAGCACGCCACGCAGGTCGTCGACCCGGTCGACCACGACCGGACCCGTCCCGGTGCTGTCGAAGTGCAGCGTGTAGGTCAACCGGTCGCCGGCCTCGACCGACGGTGCCCGAGGACGGGGTCACCGTCTTCCAGTCCTCGAGGTCGCCAACCGGGTGCTCGGTAGTCGGCGGCGGGACAGGTGTGCACGGCAGGGTGCCGCAGTCGACCTGCGGGGTGTCCTGGGTCAGCACGTTGCCCAGTTTGTTGTCGCCGTGCTGCGCCGAAGGGCTTGACCCGCACGGTGTAGGTGACCGTGACCGTGTCGCCGGCCGGGATCGCACCCACCACTCGCAGATCGGCGCCGGTTCTGGTCGCCGTCACCGCAGGGCTGGAGCTGGTCGGCTCCTGGACCACGTCGGCGTCGTCGAGCACGCCGCTGAGGTCGTCGGTGCTGTCGACGACACCGGCCGCGGTGCCGTCGTTGGTCCAGGACAGGGTGTAGGTCGACCTCGTCGCCGGGCTGCACGGTGCTCGCCGTCCGCCGGGACCGCGGTCTTGCTCGGCACCACGTGCGGAAGCGGTGTCACGACCGGGTCGGGGTTGCACTCGTCGAGCGTGCAGCCCGGGACCGAGGCGGTGTTGGTCAGCTCGTGGTCGCCCTGGTTCGTGACGGTCACCGAATAGGTGATGGTGACGGTCGCGCCATGCGCGAGGTCGCCGCTCCAGGACAGCTCGGGGCTGGTGAAGCCGACCGTGCCGTCGGTGGCGGCCGCGCGTGCCGTCCCAGGTCGCGTCGTCCAGGACCTCGGACAGGTCGTCGACCACCGAGGCCGGGTCGGCGTTCGTCCAGTCCCCCGCGCCGTCGTTGCGCACGGTCAGGGTGTAGGTCACCTGGTCGCCGGTGTCCGGCGAGGCTGGCGAGGTCTTCTCCTTGGTCAGCACCAGGTGCCGCACCGGGTTGGACGTGGTCGCCGGCGCACACGGCGTCGGCTCGCCCGGCTCACAGGCCAGCGCGTTGGTCAGGACGTGGTCGCCCTGGTCGGCGAACGGCCGCACCGTGACCTGGTAGGTCACCGTGCGGGTCGCCCCGGCCGGGACCGTGCCCGTCACCGCCAGCGTGTTGCCGGTACGGGTCGCGTCAAGGCCGGCGCCCTCGGTGATCGAGCCGTCGTCGAACGTGGCGTCGTCCAGGACCGCCGACAGGTCATCAGTGGTGTCGACGGTCGCCGCCGCGGAACCCGCGCGTGTTGTCGAAGGTCAGGGTGTAGGTCAGGGTGTCGCCGACCTCGACCGGCGTGCCCGGAGCCGGGTCGACCGACTTGCGGTGGATCAAGCCCCGAGCCGGGCACCGACACCGTGTCACAGGCGCCGCCGGGTCCTGGGCCTCGGCGGCCGGGAGGCACGCGCTGTTGTCCAGCACGCGGTCGCCGTGGCGCGGTAGGTGAACGTGTAGGTGATCGTGGAGGACTCACCGCTGGCCAGGGCACCGGTCCACGACAGGGCGCTGCCGTTGACCGGGCGGTGCCGACGGTGGCGGTCGGAGCCGACGAAGGTCGCGTCGTCGGTACGTCGGACAGGTCGTCGGTGAAGGTCGCCGGGGGGCGGCGGTGTAGTCGCCGGGGCCTGCGTTGGTCACGACCACGGTGTAGGTGATGACCTGCCGGTGGCCGGCAGGTCGGCGCGGTCCGCCGACTTGTTGATGGTCAGCTTGGGCAGGTCGAACGACTCACTGCCGCACGGCACCGGTCGCGGTCGGCGCAGTCCGGCGTCGGACCCGGGGTTGCCCGGCACGAGCGGGCGCCCAGGCGACGTTGCGGACCACGCCGTCGCCACCACCGGTCAGGATCACCTCGTAGGTGATCGCGCACCTCGTCGCCGGCGGCCAGGGGACCGGTCCAGGCGAGCCTGCGGCTGCGCGTACGTCGGGTCGGGGCCGCGTCCCCGTGGCCGCGTTTGCGTCGCCGTTGAAGTCCGCGTCGTCGAGACCACCGTCAGGTCGTCGACCACGCGGCCGGGCTCGCGGCGGTGTAGTCACCGGTGCCGTCGTTCTCGGCCGGACGGTGTAGGTGACCGTGTCGCCCGGTTTGCTGTCGGCGGTGGCGTCCGAGGTCTTGGTGACCACCGGGTGGCGCACCGGGTGGTCGTGGCCGGGGGTCGCACGGCTGCGGGTCACCCGGCTGGCAGGCCAGCGCGTTGGTGACGACGTGGTCGTCCTGGTCGGCGAAGGCCTTGACCAGACCTGTAGGTGACCGTCAGGGTCTCGCCCGGTCGGGACCGATGCCGGTGATGACGATCGCGTCGCCGGCGGCGTTCGGGTCGCGATCAGGCCCGCGTCCGCGGTGATGGGCCGTCGATGAGCTCGGCGTCGTCCACGACGCCGGACAGGTCGTCGATGGTGTCGACAGTCGCCGCTGCGGGGCCGACGTTGTCGAAGGTCAGCGTGTAGGTGAGCAGCTGGCCCTCGACTACGGACGTGCCGTGGCGCGGGTCGACCTCTTGGTCTGCCGGTCAGGCCGGAACCTGGCGGTGTGCACGGTGCGGCAGGTCCTCGGCGGGGTCGGGGGCCTCGCCTGCGGGATGCAGGCCGCGTTGTCCACGACCAGGTCACCGTCGCCTGGTAGGTCAGCTGTAAGTGACGTGGCGTCTGGCCGGCAGCCAGGACACCGGTCCAAGCAGGGGGGGTCGCCGGTGAACGAGGCCGTGCCGGCGTCGGCGGTCTCGGAGCCGGCGTCGTAGGTCGCGTCGTCGAGCACGTCGGACAGGTCGTCGGCGAACGAGGCCGGCGCAGCGGCGGTGTAGTCGCCGGGGCCGGGGTTGGTCACGGTGACCGTGTAGGTCACCACCTCGCCGGTGGCGTTGACCTGCGTGGGGTCGGCCGTCTTGCTGACGGACAGCCGCGGAAGCTCATAGGCCACTTCGTCGCACGGCACCGTCGCCGCGGGACCGTCGCAGTCCGGGGTGGGGCCAGGAGGGCCGCCGGACGAGGGCTCCCATGCCACGTTGCGCACCACCCCGTCGCCGCCCGCGCCGAGAGTCACGGTGTAGGTGATGGTCACCGTCTCGCCGGATGCCAGGGGGCCGGTCCACGTCAGGCGCGGCTCGGGGTAGTCAGGGTCGGCGACGCCGGTGCCCCCGACCTCGGCTGCGGCGTCATCGTTGAAGACGGCGTCGTCGAGGACATCGGTGAGGTCATCGACCACCCGCGCCGGGTCGGCAGCGGTGTAGTCGTTGTTGCCGACGTTCTCCGCGGTCACCGTGTAGGTCACGGTGTCGCCCTGCCGCGTGTCCGCGTCGGCAGTGGAGGTCTTGGTGATCTCCAAGATCGGGTCGGGCAGCACCGTGTTGGTGAACGTGCACAGGACAGAGACCCCCTTCCCGCCGGTGGTGGCGGGCAAGGTGAACGTGCCGCTGGTGCCGGTACCGTCGGCGACGCTGGCGCCCGAGGTCTGGTTCACGCACTCCCATGCTGCCGAGTAGTCGTCACCGGTCCCTGCCCCGGTCTCGGTGATGGTGTACTCCGTGCCAGACAACCCGAGGACCGGACCGGCCGTCTCTGCGGGGTCGGTCTGGGGCCCCGTCTCGGTGCCGGCGGTGGTTCCCGTGTTGCCGGTGGACAGGCCGCCGCCGGTAACGGTCAACGTGGCCTGGTCGGTCGGGTTCGCGCGTCCGTCCGGGAAGCTCTTACGGACCTCGATCGTGCTCGGCGTGGCGCACGAGGCGAGATCGACCGAACCGGACAGGCTGAGGGTCTCCTCCCCGACGGTGGCTCCAGTGCTGGGGTTGATCTTGTAGATGGTGGTGCTGCTGGAGATGTACAGGTAGCCGTCTCCGCCGAAGGCCACGCCGTTGATGGCGGCGGGCGCGTCCGAGGTGGGCAGTGAGCTGGCGGTGATCGCCAGCGGGGTGGCCTGAACCGTCGCGGGGATGTCTTCGTTGATCACGGAGATCCGGTTGTCGCCGTTGGCTCCGGCGACGACGTAGAGGCGTCCCTGCGAGTCGAAGGCCCAGTCACCGTTGCCGCCACCGCTGGGGACGGTGCCGCTGGCGACGTGCCCGATCGACGTGTTGGTCGTCGTGTCGAACCCGTAGATGTTCAGGGTGGTGCCGGTCATGCCGCCGTAGTAGTAGAACCCGTTGACGGGGTTGACCGCACCGTGGGTGGTGACCGCGAGGCTCTCGCCGGCACCGACGCTCGTGGATGTCTCGGCGGTGCGGTCGAGACGATAGATCGTGCGACCACCGCCGGAGTTGGCCGGGAGCACGCCGTAGGCCTGCTCGCCGTCGGGAGTGATGCCGAGTCCGTTGAGGTTGCCGGTGGCGCTGGACGGGACCGCGGTGAACTGAGCGACGTTGGTCATGGTCCCGGTGCTGGTATCGACCAGGCGGACGTTGCGCGGGTCCCCTCCCTGGATCGAGTACACGGCGGCGCAGTCGAACGGCAGGACGGTCGTGCTCACGGGGTAGTCCTCGACCTCGCCTCCGGGCGCGGTCCCAGTCGGGAGGGGGTTGCTCACATCGCCGGGGAGGAGGCGGAACCGCGCGTAGGTTGCGCCTCCGGTCGACGGTGCGGGGAAGGTGAGCTGGTCGGTGCCCGAACCCAAGATCCCGTCGATGGTTGCGGTCGCACGTTCGGCCGCCTCGAACGCGCCATCGTGGTCGAGGTCGATCCAGCCCGCGATTGTTGCGGGATCACCTGTCCCGTTGGTCCAGGTCACCGTGACGGCAGTGGTGCTGCCCGTCGTCATCTCGATGTTGCCGGTGACGCCGTCCTCGTCGTCGATCCCGGCGGCGTCGTCACCGTCGGCGCTCGGTCCGGGCTGCCCGTCGGGCTCAGGGTCGATCGAGTCGCCGAGCATCAGCTCGGCCGCGTTCGCGGTGTCGTCGTACGCAGTGAGCTCGTGTGAGGCGCCGGTCGCGCCGGTCGTGGTCTGGTAGCTGTTGGGTGCGTCGCCGAAGTCAAGCTGTGCCTGCGCGGGGACGACCTCTTCGTCGGGCGGCGAAGTGACGGGCGGCCCCGTCGGGGGTTCGCCGGTCGCGGTGGCCTCGTTGACCACGCTGCCGGCGTTCGCATCCGCCGCTGTGACGGTGTAGGTGTCGGCGGTGAACAGTTGCTGCGCACCGGGCGCGAGCGTGACCGGGTTGGGCGTCAGACCGGTCACCATCGGGTCGTTCACGGTGACGTTGTCCAGCGTGACGTTGCCGGTGTTCCTGACCAGGAACGAGTAGGTGATCGTCTCACCGATGTTGACCTGACCGTCGCCGTTCACGTCGTCGAACTGCGAGGCCTTGTTGATCGTCAGGTCGGGATTCGGGGCAGGGGTCGGGATGTCGTGGACAGCCGGCGGCGTGGTCACGTCCGGGCCCGTCGGCGGCGTACCTGTCGCGGTGGCGCTGTTGTGGACGACGCCCTCGTCGACGTCGGACTGCTGCACCGTGTAGGTCGCGGTGAAGCTCCGCGACTGCGTGGCCGGGATGTCCTGCGACGCGGGGGTCGTGACGCCGACCTTGGGGTCGTCGATCGTCACGCCGGTCAGCGGGGTGTTGCCGTTGTTCGTCGCAGTGAAGGTGTAGTCGATCGTCTCCCCGACATCGGCTGCGCCGTTGCCGTTGGTGTCGTTGAGCTCGCCGTTCTTCGTCAGCTCCAAACCAGGGTTGCACGGCGCCGGGATCGAGACCTCGCCGCTGGCGTTGGCCTGGTAGTACGTCCAGTTCTCGATGCTGCGGTTGTTGCCCCACTGGTTGTTGGCGAACCCGGGCCACCCGTGTGCGGGCGTCGTGGACGTGTCGATACCGCTCCGACCGTCCAGGACCGGGGTCACGGAGCTGCGGCCGGTGGTCGTCAGATTCCTGTCGTCCCAGTACAGCTTGGGGTTCGGTGCCGTGACACCCGCCGTGTCACCGATGACCTGCACACCACCCTGCACAACACCGCCGGCAAGTGCCCGGCCCAGCGTCTCGACATCTGCGAGGGTGAGGTGCACCTCGCCGACTCGGTCGACGACCACTTTGGCGTTCACCGCCTGGCAGACACCGATGGGATTCCCGGTCCCGTCGAGACCGTCGAACGGGACCTCTACCTGGCCCGGGGGGCTGCCCCACGGGATGATGCGGTCAACCGGATCGGTGTAGACGCCGTTGGCGTTTACGTCGATCTGAATGGTGTACCCGCCGTTGACGCCGGCGAGATCAAAGTTGATGTCGCCGGCGCGGCTAGTGGGGGTGTCCTGGTCGA
>CAWGVK010000017.1:0-31926 GCA_963825985.1 uncultured Actinomycetota bacterium
GGGGGCGGCGCGCCGTTCGCGGACGCGCTGACCGCGAGCGCCACGGTTCCCGGCGCGGGCTGGCGGGTCTACGCGGGTGCCGACCGCGCCGAAGCGCTGGCGGCGTCGCGCCGTCTGAACCGCCGGGAGCTGACGATCATCGTCGCGGGCCTCGCGTTGTTCCTGCCGCGCACGTGGCTCGTGCACCGGCGTGTCGCGCGGCCGCTCGCCCGTCTCGGCACCGAGCTCGCCGACCGCGATCAGGTCACCGTGGCCGGCCCGGCGGAGATCGCCATGCTCGCCGCCCGGTTCAACGAGCTCGGGGTAGGAGGCGTACCGCGTCGTGTTCGACGGCAGCCCGCTCCCGATGTGGGTGCACGAGCGCGCGGACGCGTCGCATCCTCGAGGTCAACGCCGCCACGGTCGAGGCGTACGGGTACACCCGCGACGAGCTGCTCACGATGACCGTCGACGGGCTCGAGGTCACCGAGACCGTCGCACCTGCGCCGCGACGGCACGACGATGGATGTCAGCGTCGCGTCGCACGCGATCGACTTCCGCGGGCGCGAGGCGAGCGTCGTGATCGCCGAGGACGTGACCGAGAAGGAGCGCCTGCGGCTGCCAGCTCCAGCAGTCGCAGCGGCTCGAGAGCCTCGGCCAGCTCGCCGGCGGCGTCGCCCACGACTTCAACAACCTGCTCGCGGTGATCATCGGCTACGCGACGTTCAGCGAGCGCCGACGCGCGGCCGCGAGCGACGCGAGCCGACGGCGCGACGTCGAGCAGATCGCGCGGCCGGCGAGCGGGCCGCCGAGCTGACCCGGCAGCTGCTCGCCTTCGGCCGCCGCCAGGTCGTCCAGCCCGGAGGTGCTGGACCTCAACGGCGTCGTGCGTCGAGATGGAGCAGCTGCTGCGCCGCACGCTCGGCGAGCACATCGAGCTCGAGCACGCACCTCGACCCGAGCTGCCGCCGGTCCTGCGCCGACCCGGGCCAGCTCGAGCAGGTCCTCCTCAACCTCGCCGTCAACGCCCGCGACGCGATGCCCGACGGCGGCACGCTGACGCATCGACACCGACGAACGTCGACGTCGACGACGCCTCGCCGCCGCACCCCGGCCTCGCAACCGGGCCGCTACGTGCGCCTGCGGGTGAGCGACACCGGCGCGGGATGACCCGCGAGGTCCGCCGCCGCGCCTTCGAGCCGTTCTTCACCACCAAGCCGAAGGGCCAGGGCACCGGGCTCGGGCCTCGCCACGGTCTACGGCATCGTCACCGCAGGCCGGCGGGCACGTCCACATCGACTCCGAGCCGGGCCAGGGCACCACGTTCACGGTCCTGCTCCCGCGACCGACGCGCCGGCGCCGGCGCGAGCCCGACCGGACCGTCGCGCCGTCGACCGGGGGCGGCGAGACGATCCTCGTCGTCGAGGACGAGCCGGCGATCCTCGAGGTCACGCCGCCGGATCCTCCGCGCCCACGGCTACACGGTGATCGCCGCCCCGCGGCGGGCTCGAGGCGATCCGGCTCGCCGGGAGCAATACGGCCCGAGCGACTACTGCTGACCGACGTCGTGATGCCGCGGATGAGCGGCCGGGAGGTCGCCGAGCGCATCACCGAGCTCCGGCCCGGGACCGCGTCCTCTTCATGTCGGGCTACGCGCAGGCCGTGATCGCGCCGATGGGCGATCTCGCGGCGGGCCGCGAGATCGTCGACAAGCCGTTCACGGAGTCCGTGCTGCTCGAGCGCCTCCGCGTGCTGCTCGCTAGTCGCGCAGCTCCTTGCGATCGATCGCCGACATGACAGGCGTCCCGAGGGTGATGCCGACCTGCTGGCTCATCGTCGCCAGGCCAGTGGCAAGACCCTGCTCGGAGTCCGACAACCCAGACGTCGCGGTGACCATGAAGCCGACGATCGCCACGAGATTGGCGATGCCCCCGACGAAGGTGGTCACGAGCAGGACGACATACCAGCCGACCGCCTCGCCGACGAAGATCAGCGGAACGGTCGCAGCGGCTTGCACCAGCAGGCCGCCGACGATGGCGGCCTTCGCCCCGAGCCCGGCGATGACGCGAGGGCCAATCATTCCGCCGACCACGGTTCCGAGGCCCAGGACTGCGAAGGAGAGCCCGGTCTGGAGGGGGCTGTGTCCTCGGACCTCCTGCAGGTAGATCGTGAGCAGGAAGACGACCGAGGTCTCGGTGGCGAAGGCGAGGATCCCAGCGAGATTTCCCCAGGTGACGCTGCGACGGCGCAGGATGCTCAGCGGCACGAGCGGCTGGGCCACGGCTCGCTCGATCAGGATGAATGCCGTGAGAAGCACCGCAGCCATTGTCAGGAACCCCCAACACCGCGGGTCACTCCAGGAGCGCTCACCGGCTTGAGTCAGCCCGTAGACGCCGGTCACCAGGGCCAGGGTCACGGTGACCGCGCCGGGGCGTCCAGTCGCGGACGTACCTCGGAGCGGGTTTCCTTGAGCACCAGCGGGCCGACTGCCAGCACGCCGACAGCGACGATGACGTTGAGCAAGAACGCCCAACGCCAGTTGACCAAGTCCGTGAGCAGGCCGCCGAGGACTGCGCCGGTGGTGAAACCGGCGGCCATCAGCAGCTCCGTTGAGCCCGAGAGCCCGCTCACGCAGGGGGCCTTCGGCGAAGGATGTGGTCAGCAGTGACATACACCCGGCTCGAGCAGGGCCAGTCCAGCAACGCCAGCGACGCCATCATCGAGTCGCTCGCACGTGCTCTTCAGCTCGATGACGCCGAACGCGGCCACTTGTTCGCCCTCGCTCGGCCGAGCGCCGCCAAACGGGCGCGCGCCCCACGCGCGGAAAGGCCGAGCGACGGTGCCCTGCGCTCTGCTCGAATCCATGCCCACGGTGCCCGCGCTCCTCCTGGGGCGCCGCAACGACATCCTCGCGTGGAACAGGTTCGGCCACGATCTCCTGGCAGGACACCTCGACCTCGAGGCACCTCACCGGCCGGAGACCCGGCCCAACCACCTCCGGCTGCTCTTCCTCGACCCGCACACGCGCGACCTGTACCGCAACTGGATCGATGAAGCCGCGCTTGCCGTCGCCTCCCTGCGCTTCACCGCCGCGCAGTTCCCCGGCGACCGGCTGCTCGCCGAGCTGATCGGCGACCTCTCCATCAACAGCGCGGAGTTCGCCAGGCTCTGGGCGCGCCACGACGTGCGCCTCTGCTCCAGCGGCACGAAGTTCATTCACCACCCCACCGTCGGTGACCTCGAGCTCCACTACGAGGTGCTTCACCTTCCCGACAGCAATGGCCAACGGATACTCACTCACACCGCTCCTGCTGGCTCGAGCTCTGCCGACGGGTTGAACCTGCTTGTGACCTGATGGAGCGACAGCGTTGGATCCGCACCCATGCCTCGGTCTTGATGCCCGATCACACCTGGGTTCGCGCCAATGGGGTAGCACCATGCGCTCGGCTACATGGCCGGGGTCAGCACTAAGCGGCATCGTCTCGCCCGTTGGGGCGAATCCGTAGGAAAGATACGCACCCCGCGCGACCACGTTTGCGCTGTCTACATAGAGCTCGACGGTTGCGTTCTCCATGCGGCCGCGATCGACGATGGCGTCGAGTAGCAACCTGGACAACCCGCGGCCGCGGTGACCAGGGCGCACCCACATCGACACCACCTCGATTCGTGCTGGCTGTGGCCGGTAGCCGCCTCCCAAACCGACGGCGACCTCGACGTCATAAGCGATATAGGAGAGGTCGCTGATGCGAGCCTCCCAGTCCGCATCCGTGAAAGTCTGCTCTCGAGCGAAGGTCGAACCGAAGGCTCGCGGTGACTCCTGGAGCGACTCAAGGCGCAGTAGCCGCCAGGTAGCGGGGCTGTCCAAGGCGGGCCGGATGTGCAGTGCGGTGTTCTCCACGGGTAGACCGTAGGTGCCTACCAGTCGATGGGACAGCCCGCTTTCCCTGACCCTATTCACCCTCCTGTGTGAGCGACTTGACCTCAATCCGACTTCAGGTTGTCGACTGGTTGTCATGAACATCAAGAACCCTCTTGAAGCAGCCGTCCTCGACGAAGCCTATGAGCGCCTCCATCGCACGGGGCCGGAGTTCGAAGGCTTTCTCAGCAACCATGGCCCGATGGCCGTCGAAGCGTTGGTACGCCACGGCCATGCCGATCACGTAACTCATTGGACGGACAGATACACCGCGCGGCTGGAGGAACGCCCGGGACGATATGGCCGAATCACCGCGGAGAACTGGCGAGACGCCCTTGGCGACGTCCGTCGACTGGGAGACTGGCCGATCTGGTTCGGGGCCGAACTCGCCGAGCACCCTTGGACCGAAGTGCTCGCCACGTGGTGGCCGAGGCTGCTGCCCGGGGTTGCCGCAGGAGCCACGCACGGAGTGATCCGGGTGGGTCACGCGGTTCGCGTTCTACGCGAGCTGGGAGAGACGCCGGAACGGCTCGCCGAGCTCGGTCAGGCGCTCGGCTACTGGGCCACCCGCTGGCAGCCGGTGCCGCGCACGACCGCCCCCGCCGGGTTGCTCCCCGCCGCGGAGGCTATTGCCGGCGTACCCCGCATCCCCCACCAGGCCGGCGGGGTTGCGGCCCGCCTCGCCCAGCTCGAAACACTCGAGGACTGGGACCGGGCCCAGGCACAGGTGATCGCGCCGAGCAACGGCGATGGGGCGCCCGAGTTTCTGCGAACGGTGGTCAGCGCCGCTCTCCTCAGCTACAACACCCACGCCTTGGGCAACCCGGTGATGCTCGTTCACGCAGCGACGGCGCCGAATGCGATTCTGCGCAGCCTCCCCTCTCTTCCACGTGAGCTCTGGAAAGACAGTGCCGGCATCGGCTGGACGGCGGCGGCCGCGATCTTCTCCGTCTACGCGGCTCCGGGTGAGGGAGACCTCCATCAGGCGCGACCCGTGACGACTGGCGCCGAGGCATTCGAGGCAGCGGTGACGAATGGCGATGAGCACGCGATCAAGCTCGCCGACACCGCACTCGACGTCTATGACTGGACCGCCGACCCGCGAGCTCTCAGCGCCGCTCATCACGCTGCCGCGCTGCTGGCCGACTGACCTGGACAACAACGAAGCGATGCGACTCAGGGACCATCAGCAACCGACCGGGGAATGTGGGGCGGGCACGAGCGTGGGACACGAACCTCCGAGTGAATGTGGGCCTTAGACAAGCCACTCCCCACTCGGGGGTTCTCCTCACGTCAACACGTTGCTGCCGCTACCGACTTCCTGGCCGGGTACACGTAGCACGCTCGATCCGACCAGGCGGCGGTACGACGCGTCGTACAGCTCGTCCAGGTCCGGCGTGCCGGCCATGTCCCCTCCCCCGCCCAGTCTCGGCTCTTTGACCTACGAGACGCGAGAGGGCCGTCTGGTTCCCGCGACCTCCCCACCATGAGGTCGCCCGCCTCCGCTGCGCCGGTCGCGTGGGGTTCAGCCGGTTCACTCGTCGGTCTCGACGCCGCCGGCGTCCTCGTTGCACTCGATCTGGGGCGGTTCCTCGCCGGGGAAGGCCATCAGGCTCATCGACGGGAGGTGGGCGCCGCGCATGTCGAAGACGAGTGCCGGCCGCCGGGTCTCACGGCCGCGGGGAGTGCGGAAGCGGTAGCCCCGTCGATGGGTCACGCCGACGGTGTACAGGCACTGGTCGAAGCGAGCGATCTCGTCGACCGGCTCTCCCAGGTCGTCGACGTCCTCGCGCAGGTCTCGGACGCCGAGGCGCAGGTCCTGCCACGTCTCGCGGTCCTTGCTGTTCTGCGACATCGAGGTCGTGGATCGGTCGGCGGTCTCGCCAGGGTCGGTACCGCACTCGCCGCCCGAGAAGGGCCGGTCGCGGCCACGGAAGGCCAGCAGCTGGTAGTCGGGGTCGTCCCACTCGCTGCCGTCGAGGTCGAGGGCCGCTCGGTGACCGCGTCCGCCCGAGGAGAGGTAGCCGAGGTCCTGCTCGGCGTGACCGGACTCGGTGACCGGCAGCCAGCTCAGGCACGACTCCCAGTCGTCGAACCGCTCCGTGCGGTGCTCGATGACCTCGAGCCGGCGCTCCGAGCGGTGCAGACGCCGCAGCAGCTCCCGCAGTCGACCAGCGCCGTGTCGTGGACCGAGGGCGGCACGGGCGTCGTCGCCGGCCCCGTTGGGGTCGGGCGCGACGCTCAGGCAGCCGGGGCGCGTGGACAGCTCGAGCAGCGACCACTGAGGGGCACGCAGGTCGCGGGCCAGGGCGGTTCGCAGGTCGAGTCCGGTCCCGTCGCGTTCGTCGTACAGGTAGCCCCACCGGTGGCGGACGTCGCCGGCCTGCGACACACCGACACGTCTCGTGCAGCCCAGCAGCGTCTCGAAGCGTCGGGCCTGTCGGCCCAGTCGGCGCAGCCGGCCGTCCAGGGCCGTCAGGGCCGCGGCCGGTCCGCGGCGGGTGGCCGGACTCACGCCCCGTGGCAGGTCCACCGTCACCGGTCCGACCTCACCGACCACCGGGACGGCCGGACCCACCCGACGGTAGGGACCCACGTGTCCAACCGGCGATGCGTCCACGCGGGGACCGACACCGGGGTCACTGCTCGACTGCACCGCGCCGATGTCGCAGTCGGCGCCCGTGTCACGCAGGGTGCCGACGGCGTCGTGGGCCAGGACGTCGTCCCAGTCGAGCCAGCTCTCGAGCAGCTGCCCCGCGGGGATCACTGCGGGCAGCGTGGCCAGGCACGTTCCGCTGGGGATGCGGGCGCGGACCGGGCTGCCGGCGGTGGGCATGAGGACGAACCCGTTCGGGTCGTCCTCCAGCTGGGCGAGCATCGGGTCGGCGCCGAGCAGGTCCGTCGGCTCGAGCAGGCCGCAGGTGGTGTCGTTGCCGAAGTTGTAGCCCTCGGAGACGCCCTCATAGACACGGCACGCACGACGGGTCGGGATCGTGTCGCCGGTCACGCCCTCGGTCACCGGTGGGCCGATGATGCTGGCAAAGCTGTGCAGCACCCCCGCCGCTCCCACGTCACCGCCGACCGGCGCGATGTTCCGGGTGAGGGTCGAGTGCAGCAGCGTGGCCCGTCCCGCCGACAGGAAGCCACCACCCTCACCCTCGGCGTAGTTGGTGGTGACGGTGGCGTTGAGGAGCAGCAGGTCTCCGCGAGCCCAGATCCCACCGCCGGCGTGGGCGATGGCGAGGTTGCGGGCGATGGTCGAGTTCACGACCAGGACGTCGGCCTCGCCCGCGATCGCCCCGCCCCGGTCGTCGGCCCGGTTCCCGATCAGGGTCGAGTCGAGGACGGCGACATCGCCGTCGAGGGCGAAGATGGCTCCGCCCGGACCGTCCGCGTCGCTGCCGTCGATCAGGGAGCCGATGACCACCACGTCGCCGTCCTCGTCGGCGTACAGCGCCCCACCGTCGCCGTCGGTGGTGTTGCCGTCGACCTTGGACCGGACCACCAGGATGTCGCCGGTCGAGCCGACCGCTCCACCCGAGCCGTCGACCAGGTTCGTGGACAGGACCGAGTCGTAGACCTGGACCCCGCCGCGCCGGGCGTAGATGCCCCCGCCGTCGTCGTTGGCCAGGTTGCCGGTGATCGAGCACCGGTGCACGGTGACCCGCCGCATCGAGAACACCCCACCTCCCGGCTCCTCGGCGAGGTTCTGCTCGATCGCGCAGTCGCGCAGCATGATCTCCCCGCGCGAGGTCAGGGCCGCACCCGGACCGTCCGAGCCCCCGCGGGTCAGCGTGACGTCACGCACGTCCAGCCACCCCGTGCCGTCCTGGCGCAGCACCCGCTTCTCGAAGCAGGACTGCCGCAGCGTGTGACCGTGCCCGTCGAGCACCATCGGGAACGGCGACTCCCGGACCGGGTCACCCAGGAAGCAGTCCCGCAGCACGATGTCGGCACCGACGTCGATCCGTCGACGTCGCGGGTCGCCCCAGGCCGCCCGCAAGGCCGCCTCGGTGCGCACCCATCCGACCTCCCGCCTGCTGCGCGGGACACCACGGCGCACCGGCGTCCCCGCGGTTGTCGTCCCCGCCACCGAGGACGACGCCGCGGTCAGCGAGTCGACCTCGACCGACGGGGGACCCCCGAGCACCCCACCGGGTGCGAGCAGGGCGCCACCCAGGGCGACACCCCAGAACGCACGGGCGGTGCGTGGCATGGTCGACTCCTCGGCGGGTTCCATCCACGATACGAGCGAGACGGAGCCGACTGACGCACCCTCGCGCGCGCGTCGCGGCGCTGGCCCACCCGTCCGCTCCCGGTGCCTGACGGGTCGAGGTGTCCTCGGGTCACCCGGGGATCAGGTCCAGGAAGCCGCGCACGTCCGCGATCCGGCCCTGCTGGTCGAGGACCACGACGTCGAAGCCGATGACGACCGGGGCTGCGCCGGCGGGGCCGAGACCCCACTGGAAGCGCATCTGGTCGTGGTGAGCGTCGACCTGGCCCACCAGGGTGAACACCATGTCGGGGAACTGGTCGCGGGCTCCGGCGACGACGGCGCTGACGCCGTCCCGGCCGCTGACCTCGGCGAGCGGGTCGACGTACGAGACTTCTGGTGACCAGTGCTGGTCGAGCAGCCGCCGTCGGTGTGACTCGTCGGCAGCGTTCCAGGTGTCGAGGTAGGCCTGCACGGAGTCGCGAGCGGCCTTCTGGGCGGGGAGTGCGGTGTTGGTCTCGGCGGTCATGTCTCTCTCCTGTGGCTTGGTCTCGAGACACACCCTGGTCCGGCGCGCGCGGGGAGACCATTACCTACGAGGTCATGGGTCCGCACGTGCACAGCACAAGACCCCGCCACCGTGGTGGTGGCGGGGTCGCTCTCGTGCGTGACGAGAGGTCAGGCGGTGATGGCCTGGGTGCGGTCGCCTCCCTTGTCGTCGCTGGTGGTGAGCTGGATCTTGCGGGGCTTGGCCTTCTCGGCGACCGGGATGGTCAGGCGGAGTACGCCGGCCTCGTAGTGAGCAGCGATCTGGTCGAGGTCGAGGTTGTCGCCCAGGACGAGCTGCCGGCTGAACACGCCGCGGGGCCGCTCGGAGGCGAGCATCTCCCAGTCGCCGTTGTTGGCGAGGCGTTCGGCGCGCACGGTGAGCACGTTGCGCTCGACGTCGAGGTCGAGGCTCTCAGCGGAGATGCCGGGCAGGTCGAACTCGAGGACGAAGTGGTCGCCTTCGCGCCAGGCGTCCATCGGCATCACCGCGGGGCGGTTGGTGGTGCCGAGCAGCTGCTGGGTCAGACGGTCGAACTCTCGGAACGGGTCGGTGGTGCGGATCAACATCACGGTCCTCCTAGCGGTGGTCGTGTCGGGAGTCTGGCGTCATCCCGATCTCTATTGGTGGTTACAGGTTTGTTATAGCGAAACTGTGAGGCAGAATCAACCCAGGAGGTGAGAAAATGTCGGACGAGGACCGAGGGGTGTTCGCGATCTCGATCGCGGCCGAGATGAGCGCCCTGCCCATCCAGAACCTGCGGGTCTACGAGCGGCGCGGTCTGCTGGAGCCCGACCGCACCGCGGGTGGGACGCGGCTGTACAGCCGGCGCGACATCGGCCGGCTCCGCCGCATCGCCGAGCTGCTCGCGGCGGGTCTCAACCTGGCCGGCATCGCCATGGTCCTGAGCCTCGAGGACGAGAACCACCGCCTGAAGCAGGCCAACACCGCTCTGCGTCGCAGGGCGGCACGCCCTCACTGACCGTCGCAGTCAGTTCCAGATCGGGCCGAGCCGCCCGCCGTCCAGGGTCACGAGGGCGCCGTTGGCGATCCGGGCCCGCGGGGAGGCGAGGAACGCGATCGCGGCCCCGACCTCGTCGGCGGTGACCGCGCGGCCCAGGGCGTTGGCCGAGGCCTTCTCGAGGTACGCCGGGTCGCCGGCGTTGCGCTCGGTGACCGTGAGGCCGGGGTGCACGCACACGACGCTGACGTTGTCGGCGCCCAGCTCGTCGGCCAGGTTCTTGCTCAGCGCCACGACGCCGATGTTGCGCACCGACCCCGCGAGGTAGCCGGTCGAGCGGGCGTTCATGCCGCTGATGTTGACCACCGCGCCGCCGCCGGCGGCGCGCAGGTGCGGCGCGGCCGCGCGGACCACCCGCGCGTAGCCGAGGACCTTGGTGTCGACGTTCTGCAGGAACGACTCGTCGTCGAGGCCGGCCAGCCCCGGCGTCTGGCCGGGCTTCGCGCGCGGCGCGGCGCAGTTGACCACGATGTCGAGCCGCCCGAGCGAAGACGCCGCCGCGTCGACCGCGGCTCGCACCGCCGCGTCGTCGGTGGTGTCGGCCTGCACCGTCACCGTGCCCTCGCCGATCGAGGCGGCCGCCGCCGTCAGGCTGTCGGCGTCGCGGCCGAGCAGGGCCACCCGCGAACCCTCGGCCGCGAGCGCCTGCGCGACCGCCAGGCCGATGCCCCGGTTGCCGCCGGTGACGAGTGCGCCCTTGCCCGCAAGTCCCAGGTCCATGGGGCGAGGCTAGTCAGGGTCGGCGCGGGAACGTGGTGAAGTCCGGGGTACGGCCAGCCTTGAACGACTCGCGCCCCTCCTTGGCCTCGTCGGTGCCGTAGAAGAGCAGGTTGGCGTCGTGCGCCAGCTGCTGGATGCCGGCGTAGCCGTCCTCGTGGGCGTGGAAGCTGAGCTTCGACATCCGCAGCGCGCGCGGCGAGAGGGCCAGCATCTCGCGGCACCAGGCCAGCGTCTCGGTCTCGAGCTCGGCCAGCGGGACGACGGTGTTGACCAGTCCCATCTCGAGCGCCTGCGCGGCGTCGTACTGGCGGCAGAGGAACCAGATCTCCTTGGCCTTCTTGGGCCCCACCAGGTCGGACAGGATGCTCGAGCCGTAGCCGCCGTCGAACGAGCCCACCTTCGGGCCGACCTGCCCGAACCGGGCGTTGTCGGCCGCGATCGTCAGGTCGCACACCAGGTGGAGCACGTGGCCGCCGCCGATCGCCCAGCCGGCGACCATCGCCACGATCGGCTTGGGGCAGCGACGCATCGCGACGTGCAGGTCGGTGACGTGGAACCGCCCGGTCGCGTTGGCGTCGAGCTGGTAGCCGCTGTCGCCGCGCACCCGCTGGTCGCCGCCCGAGCAGAACGCCTTGTCGCCGGCGCCGGTGAGGACGATGACGCCGACGCTCTCGTCCTCGCGCGCGGCCATCAGCGCCCGGTCGACCTCGACCAGCGTCTGCGGCCGGAACGCGTTGTGCACCTCCGGCCGGTTGATCGTGATCTTCGCGATGCCGTCGTCGGTCGTCGCATAGACGATGTCGTCCCACTCCCCCGAGGGATGCCACACGGTCTGCTCGCTCATGAGGGTCATTGTGGCGGGCGCCCGCCGGCCGCCGAGCAGCGGTCGGCACACTGATACCTGATGACGCGTCCGCGTCACCCCACTCTCCAGAACGGACCACCCTGTGAGCCATCCCCATCCCGAGCTCCAGCGGCCCCCGAAGCTGCCGGCCCGAGGGCTGCGGGTCGTCGCGCTCGGCGGGCTCGGCGAGATCGGTCGCAACATGACCGTGTTCGAGTACGGCGGCAAGCTGCTCATCGTCGACTGCGGCGTCCTCTTCCCCGAGGAGCACCAGCCCGGCGTCGACGTGATCCTGCCCGACTTCAGCTACCTCCGCGACCGGCTCGACTCCATCGTCGGCGTCGTCCTCACCCACGGGCACGAGGACCACATCGGCGGCGTCCCCTACCTGTTGCGCGAGCGCGCCGACATCCCGGTCATCGGGTCGCGGCTGACGCTGGCGCTGATCACCGAGAAGCTCAAGGAGCACCGGATCCGGCCGCAGCGCGAGGAGGTCAAGGAGGGCGACCGCCGCACGTTCGGCCCCTTCGACCTCGAGTTCCTCGCGGTCAACCACTCGATCCCCGACGGCCTCGCCGTCGGGATCCGCACCGGGGCCGGCCTGGTGCTGCACACCGGCGACTTCAAGATGGACCAGTTCCCCCTCGACAAGAGGATCACCGACCTGCGCGGCTTCGCGCGGCTGGGCGAGGAGGGGGTCGACCTCTTCCTCACCGACTCCACCAACGCCGAGGTGCCCGGCTTCACGACGTCCGAGCGCGAGCTGGCCCCGGCCATCGAGCAGGTCTTCCGGACCGCGCCGCGCCGGGTGATCGTGTCGAGCTTCGCCAGCCACGTGCACCGCATCCAGCAGGTGCTCGACAGCGCTCACGCCCACGGACGCAAGGTCTCCTTCGTGGGCCGCTCGATGGTGCGCAACATGGGCGTCGCGCAGGACCTCGGCTACCTCACGGTCCCGAAGGACCTGATCGTGCCGCTCGACCAGCTCGAGCGGATGAAGCCCAACAAGGTCACGCTCATCTGCACCGGCTCGCAGGGCGAGCCGCTCGCGGCGCTGTCCCGGATGGCCAGCCGCGACCACAAGATCCGCGTCGGCGAGGGCGACACGATCCTGATGGCCAGCTCGGTGATCCCGGGCAACGAGAACGCCATCTCCAACGTCATCAACGGCCTCACCCGGTGGGGCGCCAACGTCGTCCACAAGGGCAACGCCAAGGTGCACGTGTCGGGTCACGCCAGCGCCGGCGAGCTCGTCTACTGCTACAACGTCGTGCAGCCGACCAACGTGATGCCGGTGCACGGCGAGTACCGCCACCTGCGAGCCAACGCCCAGCTCGCGATCAGCACCGGCATCGACCCCGACCGGGTCGTGCTGGCCGAGGACGGCGTGGTCGTCGACCTGGTCGAGGGCCGCGCCAGGATCACCGGCAAGGTGGCCGCCGGCAACGTGTACGTCGACGCCCAGGTCGTGGGAGGTGTCACCGAGGCCACCCTCAAGGACCGCCGCACCCTCGCCGAGGAGGGCGTCGTCACCGTGCTGGCGATCGTGGACGCCGACACCGGCGCCCTGGCCGACCCGCCCGACTTCCTCGTCCGCGGCTTCGAGCACGAGCCCGGCGCCTTCGACCCGGCCGTCCAGGTGGTCGAGAAGACCCTGGCTCGGGCCGCCGCCGAAGGCATCGGCGACGTCCCGCGGCTCGAGCAGATGATCGGGCGCGACGTCAGCCGGTGGGCCCAGCGCGCGTTCCGCCGCACGCCGCTGGTGATCCCGATCGTCATCGACGCCTGAGGCAGCAAGGTTTGGCCGTCGGCGACGGTGGCACGGAGACAGGTATGTCGCTCCCCCGAACCGTGCTCGCCGTCCTGCTGATCCTCGGGTTGCCCGGCGCCGCCCCGCCGTCCGCCTCGAGTGACGAGCCGGTCGCCCGACCCGCCGTCGCGCCGCCGATCACCGACCTGCCGATCGCCAACCCCGGCGTCATCCACGACGGACGGCGCTGGGTGGTGTTCTCCACCCGCAGCTGGTCGAGGCCCTCGGTGATCGCGACCGCGACCCGCCCCCAGGGGCCCTGGACGTCGACGACCCGTCGCCTGCTGACGAAGCAGCCCGTCTGGGCCAGCAAGCACCCCGGCGACCGCTTCGTGTGGGCGCCCTCGGTGGTCAGGTCGACCCGGGGCACGTACGTCGTCTTCTACTCCGCCCTGCTGCGGCACGACTCGCTGTCGCGATGCATCGGCGCCGGCACCTCGACGTCGCCGCTCGGCCCGTTCCGCCCGACCGGGCGTCCGATCGCCTGCTTCGCCGGCTCGGGGACCAAGCCCCAGGACAGGATCCGCAGCGAGGGCACCAACTTCAAGCTGATCGACGCCACCCCGGCGGTGATCGGGACCCGCTACTACCTGACCTACAAGACGTCGAAGCGCCTCGTGGGTGGCTGGCACTCCACGACCCGCGTGGTCCGGCTCGACCCTGCCCACCCGACACGGACCACGGGCAGGAGCACCCGCATCACCGACTGGCGCAACAAGGAGATCGAGGAGAACCCGGTGCTCGTCCGGCACGGCGACACCTTCACCCTCTTCACCTCGCGCGGCTTCTACGGCCGCTGCACCGGCCCGTACGCCTACCGCACCGTCTACCGCCAGGCCACGACCATCGCCGGCCTGGCCCGGGTCGCCCCACGCCGCCTCTCGTTCCCGACCGCGCGCCGCAGCTGCGGCACCGGCAACGCGCAGGTGGTCGCGGCCGCCTCGGGCGGCGGCTGGCGGATCTTCTGGAACGGCCGGATCCCCCGCGGCAGTGACCCCGAGGGGCCGTTCCGCCTCTACACCGGCAAGGTCACATGGCCCGGCGGTCGTCCCGCGGTCACCCAGGTCTACCGACGACCCGGCTGAGCGACCCCGGCGCGCCTCCGGCCACCGCACGCCCCGGCGGGATACAAAGTGAACGGCCCCGCGATGTGTGAGATCGCGGGGCCCTGACTTTTCCGTGGGCGGCGGGGTCGGGGAGGGTCGTGTGCTCGACGACGACGTCTGGCCGGTTGTCAGGCACACGACCCACGATGACCACCCGGTGCCGACGGACGGGGTCCAGTCGTGTGTGTGAGCACCACCTCCCGCCCGGCGTCAGGCACACGACCCGACAGCCGACAACTCACGATCGGCTCGGCGACCACGCCGGGCCTGATGCTGCGGCTGGCTTCCTAGGCGTAGGCGTTGATCTCGTCGCCCAGCCGGGCCTTGACGTCGTCCGGCGCGAACGACGCGGCGACCCCCGCCAGCGCCAGGTGCGCGAGGCCGGGCTCGTCGAGGCCGAGCAGGTCGGCGGCGATCTCGTACTCGCGGTTGAGGGTGGTGCCGAACATCGGCGGGTCGTCGGAGTTGATGGTCACCACGACCCCGGCGTCCACGAACACCTGCAGCGGGTGCTCGGCGAGCGAGGCGACGGCGCGGGTGGCCACGTTGGACGACGGGCAGACCTCGAGCGGGATCCCGCGCTCGGCGAGGTGCTGGAGCAGGTCGGGGTCGGTGGCCGCCGACGTGCCGTGGCCGATCCGCTCGGCGCCGAGGTGGCGCAGCGCGTCCCAGACCGTCTCGGGGCCGGTGGTCTCACCGGCGTGCGGCACGGAGTGCAGGCCGGCCGCGCGCGCCGCCTCGAAGTGCGGGGCGAACTGCGGGCGGGGCACCCCGATCTCGGGCCCGCCCAGCCCGAACCCGACCAGCGCCTCGGGTCGGTGGTCGAGGGCGTAGCCGATGGTGGCGTCGGCGGCGGGAAGTCCCGACTCACCCGGGATGTCGTAGATCCAGCGCAGCACCAGGCCGAAGTCCCGCTCGGCGGCCACGCGCGCGTCCTCGATCGCCTCGGTGTAGGCCTCGATCGCGATCCCTCGGGTCACCGACGTGTACGGCGTGCAGGTGAGCTCGGCGTACCGCACCGACTGCTCGGTCGCGAGCTCGCGGGCCACCTCGTAGGTGAGGTACCGGACGTCGTCGGGCGTGCGGATCAGGTCGACGACGGCGAGGTAGACCTCGATGAAGTGGGCGAAGTCACGGAACTCGTAGAACGCCCGCAGCCCCTCGGGGTCGGCGGGCACGGTGCCCGGATGCCGCTCGGCCAGCTCGGCGACGATCCGCATCGAGGCGGACCCCACGTGGTGGACGTGCAGCTCGGCCTTCGGCAGGCCGGCGATGAAGGCGGAGTACGGCGACTGGCTCACCCGTCGGATGTTGCCAGCGATCCGGGCTGGAGACCTAGTCCTCGATCGCCGAGGCCAGGTTGTCGGCGATCTCGTCCCAGGTGCGGCCGTCGTCGAACTTCTCGCCGTCGAGCAGGATCGTCGGCGTGCCCGTGACGCCCGCGTCGTCGGCCTCGGCGCCGGCGGCCTTGACGTCGTCGCTCTTCGCGTCACCCTCGATCCCGGGCCGGACGTCGGCCTCGACCGCGCCGGCCTCGACCGCCATCCCCACCAGCTCGTCGATGCTCGGGTACGGGCCCTGCTCGGACGGCTGGTTGTCGAAGAGGATGTCGTGGAACTTCTTGGCCACCTCGTCGCCGGACTCGTCC
The DNA here is from genome assembly GCA_963825985.1 of uncultured Actinomycetota bacterium. GTDB lineage: Bacteria > Actinomycetota > Actinomycetes > Propionibacteriales > Nocardioidaceae > Nocardioides. The sequence goes on from CAWGVK010000017.1 coordinate 15,805, forward strand.
TGCACGACGAAGAACGCGTTCAACGAGTCGGCGGACCACGAGAAGTCGTCGAAGATGCTGATCGGTCGGTACTCGATGCGCACCTGACCGTCGGCGGCCAGGCGCGGCCAGCTTGTCGTTGGACGCCGACTCGAAGGCCTCGCAGACCGGGCAGAGGAAGTCCTCGTAGACGATCAGGTTGTGCGGTGCGTCAGTCTCGGGCCCGACCACCAGCCCGTACTCGCTGGTCGGGGGCGCCTCGACGTCCTCCTGGGTGATCAGCTGGTAGGCGACGATGCCGCCGATGATGAGGAGCATCGCGGCCACCACGCCGCCGATGCTCAGGAGCTGGCGGCGGCGCTCGCGGCGCCGCTGCTCGGCGAGCAGCGCGGCGGCCCGTTCGGCTCGTTCGGCGGCCTTGGCCTTCTTGGTGCTCATGCGGGGTCCCTGCGGTGTTGTTCGGTGGAGGAGCGGAGCGGGGGAGGCGAAGAACGCCGTGGGGTGTTCATGGAGTGCTTCCTTCGGTGACGTCGGAGTCTTCGTCGTCGGGCTCGACGGGGAGGACGGCGGGTGGGCGGCTGCGGAACAGCAGCGAGTCGAGGGCGAACCGGCTCTCGCGCAGCCACACCAGGAAGACCGACGCGGCCAGCAGGCCGACGTCGCGCGCGATCTCCCAGGGGTACTGCGAGGCGGCGTCGGGGTTGGCGCCGCCGTCGCCGAAGCAGCCGCAGTCGATCTTCAGGCCCTTCGCCCAGGCCCACGAGATGCCGAAGATGAACGCCGCCAGCACCACCGCCGACAGCAGGGCGGCGCCGCGCGTCATCACCCCGAGCACCAGCGCGACGCCCATCACGACCTCGAGCGGCGGCAGCAGGTAGCCCACCGGCTCGACGGCGGACGCCGGCAACAGCTCGTAGGCGCGCACCGACTCGATGCTCGCGGCGGGGTCGGGCAGCTTGATCAGCCCCGCCCAGATCCACACGCCGCCCACGACCAGGCGCGCGACGAGACCGAACCACTGCTTCACGTAGCGAGAGGCTACTGGGGGTGACTGAGTCGGACCTGAGGAGCCGACCCCGTAGGGTGCGAACGTGAACGAACGACTGGTCTGGATCGACTGCGAGATGACCGGTCTCGACCTCGGCGCCGACGCGCTGGTCGAGGTCGCCGCCCTCGTCACCGACTTCGATCTCAACGTGCTCGGTGACGGCGTCGACATCATCATCAAGCCGCCCGCCGAGGCGCTCGAGCAGATGATCGACTTCGTGCGCACCATGCACACGACGTCCGGCCTCCTCGACGAGCTCGACAGCGGGGTGACCCTGGCCGAGGCGGAGGAGCAGGTGATGGCCTACGTCCGCGAGCACTGCTCGGCCGACAGCCGGCCGCCGCTGGCGGGCAACACGGTGGCCACCGACCGTGCGTTCCTGGCCCGCGACATGGGCGAGCTCGACGCGTTCCTGCACTACCGGATCGTCGACGTGTCCTCGATCAAGGAGCTGTCACGGCGCTGGTTCCCGCGCACGTACTACGCGTCGCCGACCAAGCGCGGCAACCACCGCGCGCTCGCCGACATCCAGGAGAGCATCGAGGAGCTGCGCTACTACCGCGACACCGTCTTCGTGCCCTCCCCCGGCCTCGACTCGGCCGCCGCCAAGCAGGTCGCCGAACGCCACGGTGGGTCGCTCACCGGCCTCGGCCCCACCCCGCCCCGGGCACCGGGGCGACAACCGATTCTGACGACGGCGCCTGATCCGTCTACACTTTCTCCCGGTCCCGGCCGCACGGTCTGGATCGCCCTGGTGGGTATAGCTCAGCTGGTAGAGCGCCGCCTTGTGGTGGCGGATGTCGCGGGTTCAAGTCCCGTTACTCACCCCAGTCATTCGAGCCCCTGACCTGGTACGACAGGTCAGGGGCTCGCGTGTTGTTGCCTTCGACTCTCGCGGGGACGATCGACCGCTTCGTACTCGTTCTTCTGGACGGCCGACCTAGCCCGTCTGGTCAGTCCACTCCGTCCGATCACCCGTGCTCCGGTGAGCAGTGCGCCGCCTAGGGTGCGCGACATGAGCGATGATCAGTCCACCCGGCCCTCGATGGGAGCCCCGGGACCGCGGTACAGCCCTGACGGCGCCTGGTGGTGGAACGGTACCGACTGGGTCCGCGCGCCACAGCCACCTCGCACGCCGATGCGACCCGGTGTCGTCGTGGGCATCGTCGTCGCAGTCTTCGCCGCGTTCGCCGTGCCGGCGGTCATCATGGCCGAGCAGGAGAACAACCGGGTCGAGCAGGACTATCACGACGCGTACTGCGAGCGCTTCGGGGCGGACAACCCGGACTGCTGAGCCGTGGAGCACGCCCGTGCTCCGGGGCGGTCCCTCACGCCGATGAAGCCGCGGGGACGGTGTGTCGTGAGTACGGAGACGCCGTACCCGATGGCGGCACCTGCGATGGCCAAGAGGCCTGGAGCGCGGAGATGCTCTGCGCCGCCTACGGGAGCTGAAGGTCGAACCGCTGCCAGGTCAGTCCTGCGTCGCGGGAGACGTGGGCGTAGCCGCGGCTGATCAGGACGAACTCGTCGCCGACGATGTCGAACCACGGAACCATCGGCGCCGGCGTCGGGCGATAGGCCATCACCTGGTTGGTGGGGTCGGTGGCGACCATCACTCCCCGCCCCCGGTTGGTGCCGGTGACCAGGCGTCCGTCCGGCAGGGTGTTCCAGTTGTACGGGTCGAGCTGACCACCCAACGCCTGGCTGGAGAGCAGCCGGGTCCCGGCGCGGTCGAGCGTGTGCACCGCGAGCGGTTCCTCACCCCCGGTGCCTACGACGACACGCTGCGAGGTCGTGTCGCAGGCGTGCACCCGCGGTCCGGCGTCGGCTGGGAGGACACCCGCGAGCGACACGGCCGTAAAGGTCCGGCCCTCGTCGGTCGAGGCGCGCAGCAGTCCGTCGGCCGCCGGGCGGGACCCCAGGGCGCAGATGCGCGCGCTGTTGTCGACGTACCAGGTGCCTCGGGGTCCGTCCCAGGCGAACCTGGTCTTCCGAAAGACCGTGTCCGTGGCCGGCCGGTAGGCGAAGCGCCCCGAGGCGTGCCCCTGCAGGTGCAGGTCGCCTGGTCGAGCAGGCTGGGAAGGCGTGCTCTTCGCGGGCTCGTGCGACACCGGCCTCACCAGCCCGGTCCGGTCGATGGTGACCCAGTCGTCGAACTTGACGGATCCGTTCTTGCGAGAGACCGATGCCCGGCCCACGAAGACGTTCTCGGCGCCGCGTTGGACGCGCAGGTCCACGTTGGCCCGCAGCAGCGGTGTCAGCGGTCGCCATCGGCGGTCGTAGAGGCGGTACGTCGTCCGCTCCCGGGGCCAGGTCGGCTCGAACAGCAGGAGGTGAGTTCCGTCGCCGGCCCGGATCACCGAAAGAGACGGGGTCATCCCGTACGGCGGGGTCGCAGCCGCGGCAGCGAGCGGGTCCGCGGCCACGCTGGCCCCGGGTGTGCTCGGGGCGGTGCCCGACGAGGACGGTCGGGGAGCTGGGTCGTCCAAAGGTTCCGCGGCGTCGTCGCTGCAGCCACCGGAGCCGGCAGCCACCAGGATCACCGCGAGGAGGATCCCGAGGTGACGAGGGCGAGCTGAAAGGTCCATGAGTTCCCCTGGGATGGGCGGTCCTCAGGGACGACTGTGGCAGCACGCAACCCAGCAGCGCCATGGCCTGTTCGGACCAGATCTGACACTTTCGCAGACCCAACTCTCTGACTAAAGTCAGAGAATGTGGACGCACACCGACACCCTGCGCCGCTTCAACCGGACCTACACCCAGCGCATCGGCGCGCTCGACGAGTCGTTCCTCGGGCTGGGCTCCCGCTCGGCGTGTCCCGCCTGGTCTTCGAGATCGGCGCCGGCGGGCGCCGACGGTCGCGCGACCTGCGCGAGCGGCTCGACCTCGACTCCGGCTACCTCAGCCGGCTGCTGCGCGCGGCTCGAGGACGGCGGGCTGGTCGACGTACGTCCCGATCCCGCCGACCGGCGGCGCCGGGTGGTCTCGCTCACCCGGCCGCGGGCGTGCCGCTGCGCGCCGGCTCGACGACCGCTCCGAGGAGCTTGCCGCAGCGGCTGGTCGAGCCGCTCACCGAGCGGCAGCGCGACCGGCTGACCGACGCGCTGGCGACCGCCGACCTGCTGGTGCGGGCGGCGACCGTGCACCTGCGCGCGGTCGACCCGGCCGACCCGGCGGCGGCCGAGGCGGTCGGCGCACTACTTCGCCGAGCTCGACCGGCGCTTCCCGACCGGGTTCGACGCCGGCGACCCGCCGCACACCCGACGTGGCGTCGCACCTGGTGGCGACGAGCGACGGCCGGCCGGTCGCCTGCGGCGGCGTGCAGCAGATCGGCGCGGGCATCGGCGAGATCAAGCGGATGTGGGTCGCACCCCGACTGGCGCGGCGCGGGCTCGGGTCGCGGATGCTGCGGCACCTCGAGGCCGAGGCGCGCCGGCCTCGGCCACGCCGTCGTCCGCCTCGACACCAATGCCACGCTCGTCGAGGCGATCGCGATGTACGAGCGGGCCGGCTACCTCGCGCATCGAGCGCTACAACGACAACCCGTACGCCCAGGCGTGGTTCGAGAAGGCGCTCAAGGGTCGGCGCGGCGGCGTACTCTCCGGTGAGAACGCCAGCTGGGCCGGTTTCGTCGACAGCTCGACGACCGGACCGAGCTCGAAGCCCAGCCGCTGCACCAGCGCGACCGCCTTGGCGTTGCGGGCGTCGGGCTCGGCGACCACCCGCGCGCACGTCGGGATCGGCGAACAGCGAGGCGGCGAGCAAGGCGACGACTGCGGCGGTGAACCCCGGTTGGGCGGCGGTGCGCCGGGGCCAGCAGGAAGTGCACGCCGAGGTCGCCCGGGCGCACCTCGTAGTGCCCGCCCACCTCCTCGGCCCGCGGCGTCGTAGGTCCTGGAACAGCGCGACCGGATCGTCGCCGCGGCGGACCAGCCAGGACGTGTGCGTCGGCTGCTCGTCGATCCAGGTGTAGATCTCACGGACCTGCTCCACCGTGTGGTCCTGCATCATCCAGAACCGGGCCCGGTCCTCGACCACCCAGCCGTGCACGAGCTCGCTGTCGGGGCGGGCGACCGAGCGGAACCCTCCTCGAGCGTCAGGGGTCTCCTCGGTCAGCCGGTCCCAGTCGGTGACGATCGGGCACGAGGCGCCGCGGCCCACAGCGCCAGCTGGTCGTGGTGGTGCGGGTCGCGCGGGTCGCCGGCGGCGCCGAGTCGGCACCGCCCAGCCGCTCGTTGTCGCGGTCGGCAAGGTCCCAGACGTAGCGGGCGACGGAGCCGCGGCAGCGTCGTCGGCGACGCCGGGCTGCGAGCCGGTGCACGCGCACGCAGTCGATGTCGCCGTCGAGACCGGCGAACGGGCACCTCGGGCCAGGTCGAGCCCGTGCACCTCGAACGCGTGGATCGGCGTCAGCACATGGGTCTCGCCCCAGGTCTCGGGGTGACCGGCGACGTCGTCGAGGGCCGTCGCGGCCAGCGGCTGGCAGGTCGATCCCGAACGGCTCCCGGCGGCGAGCAGGGCTCGGCAGCCCAGGCCGATCCGGGCGGTCGATGTCGAGCCAGGGGTGGAGCACCGGTCGTCGGCGTACGGCTCGTGCAGGGCGCGAAGACCGGCTCCACGGCGAGCCTGCTGACGAAGCCCGAGCGCCAGGCGGCGTACGCGCGCGGCGCCCGGCGGAGTCGGCGTCCATCCGGCCGTCCCAGCGGTCGGACTCTCCCGGCACCGAGCCGCGCGCAGCAGCGCCACCTGGTGGGGCGCAGCAGCGTGTCGCCGTGGATGGCCGCGAAGTCGGCCGGCGTGAGGTCGTCGCGCCCGTCGATCAGGGCGTGGAGGCGGTCGGCGCGGTGCGGCGGAGCGAACATGGTGCCGACCGCGTGCTCTCGGGTCCGCGGCGCTCGTTGGCGGTCACGACCTGGCCGTCGGCGGGTACGTCGGCGCGGTTGGTCGGCGTCGCCAGCCGGTCCGACTCGGCACCGCCGGTCCGTCGCGCAGCGGGATCCGGCCGGCGAGCCGGTAGCGCACGGCGCCGTGCCGGTCGGCGATCACGGCGTTGTTGACCGGCTCGACCCAGGCGTCGAGCGCCCGGTCGACGTCGTCGACGGTGCGGGCGCGCAGCAACGGGAGGATCGCGTCGAAGCCGAGGTCGCCCAGCACGGACGAGGCGCCCGCAGGCTGAGCTCGAGCCCGCTCGGAGAACACGGCCCGCGGTCCGTGGTCACGATCTCGACCTCTGCTCGGGCCGAGCACGGCGTCGACGTCGACCGGCACGGTCTCGGTCCAGCGCCTCGACGACCGGGTTGTGCTCGTCGTCCACGTCGTCGACGTCCTGGTAGTCGGCCATCGCGTTCGTGATCGCCCAGGCGACGTCGCCGGCGTGCGCGAAGTGCTGGATGCCGGGCACGCCCGGGAAGGTGAACCCGGCGACGTCGAACGGGTCGGGGGTCGTCGCAGGCCAGCCGGATCTGCTGGTAGACGCCCGGGCTCTCGATGCGTGCGGTGCGGGTCGCCACCGATCAGCGGGAGCCCGCCGCCGTCCGCGCGCCGCCGACCGCCCAGGCGTTGCTGCCGCTGGGCAGCGGACCCTCGTGCGAGAGCAGCGCGGCGTCGTCGCCGAGCACCTCGCGCGCGCGTCGTCCCCAGATCTTGCCGGGCAGGCTGGCGAAGAGCAGGTGCTGGGCGTGGAAGATCGCGAGCGGCATCCACTCCTCCCACGGCTCGGCTCGATGCCGAGCGCGCCGAGCTCCGGTGCGTCCGCGTGCAGGCCGGCGTTGACGCCCCTCGACGTACGCCGCCACGAAGGCCCGGGTCTCGGCGCCAGCGCGGTCGTGGGCGCGGCGCGCGGTGTCGGCGAGCGGGCGCGGCGGGCGAGCCGGTCCCACGGCAGCCCCGAGGGGCCGAAGACCTCGGCGGTGGTGCCGGTCGCGCGGCGGCGCAGGAACTCCAGCTGCCAGGCCCGGTCCCGCGCCGTGACCTGTCCCTGCCCGTGCGCGAGGTCGAGCGAGTCGGTCGCGCGCACGTGCGGGACGCCGTAGGCGTCCCGGTAGATCCGGGCCATGTGAGGTGACCCTAAGGGATCGGTCGTGACGGCCGTGACCGGCCTCCTCGACCTCCGAGCGGTCTCTCGGCGGTCGAGGAGGTCGCCCTGGCAACCGTCACGAGACCCGGAAGGTCAGGCGGGGATGTGCCCGAAGTCGCCGCGCTGGAAGTCCTCGTAGGCCTGGAGCACCTCGGACTTGGTGTTCATCACGAACGGGCCGGCCCAGGCGAGGGGCTCGCGGATCGGGCGGCCGCCGACGACGATCACGTCCAGCTTGGGCGAGCGGCTCTCCTGGCTGCCGTCGGCGGCGATGGTGAGGAAGTCGCCGGCGCCGAACACGGCGGACTGGCCCATGTGGATCGGGCGGGCGTCGGTGCCGACGGTGCCGTGGCCGTTGAGCACGTAGACGAGCGCGTTGAAGTCGACGTCCCACGGGCAGCTCGAGGCGCGCGCCGGGCTCGACCGTGGCGTGCACCAGCGACATCGGCGTGTACGTCGCGCCCGGGCCGGCGTGGCCGTCGAGGTCGCCGGCGATGATCCGCACCAGGGAGCCCGCGTCGGCCGAGGTGACCAGCTGACCTCGCCGGAGCGGAGGTCCTGGTACTTCGGCGTCGTTCATCTTGGCGTCGCGCGGGAGGTTCACCCAGAGCTGGATGCCGTGGAACAGCCCGCCCTGCTGCACCAGCCACTCCGGCGGCGCCTCGATGTGGAGGATGCCGGCGCCGGCCGTCATCCACTGGGTGTCGCCGTTGGTGATGGTGCCGCCGCCACCGTGGCTGTCCTGGTGGTCGAAGGTGCCGTCGATGATGTAGGTGACGGTCTCGAAGCCGCGGTGCGGGTGCCACGGGGTGCCCTTCGGCTCGCCGGGGGCGTACTCGACCTCGCCCATCTGGTCCATCATCACGAACGGGTCGAGGTGGGCCAGGTCGATGCCGGCGAACGCGCGGCGGACCGGGAAGCCCTCGCCCTCGAAGCCCTGCGGGGCGGTGGTCACCTGCCAGACGGGCCGCGGCTGGTCACCCAGTCCCGGCGTCCGCAGGCGGTCGAGAACGGTCAGGTCGGCGACGGTGACGAGCGGGCATCACGCCCACCTCCTCGGGTTCGGTTCAGGTCACCTGGCCCAACGATGGTTGAATCTTGGATATTCCCGCAAGGGGCTCGCCGACCGGCAGCCGGGCCACCACCGTCGTCCCGACCCCTTCGATCGAGGAGACCTCGATCTGCGCCGTCGTGGGCCTCGACGACCGACTTGGCGATCGAGAGGCCCAGCCCGCTGCCCTGCACGGCGCGCTGGCGCGCCAGCCGGCTGCGGAAGAAGCGGGAGAACAGCTGGTCGAGCTCGTCGGCGGGGATGCCGATCCCGGTGTCGGCGACCGCGATCTCGGCGTGCCCGTTCTGCGCGCGGACCTCGATGTCGACCCGGCCACGCTCGGGGGTGAACTTGACCGCGTTGCCGACCAGGTTGATCACGACGCGCTCGACCATGGTGCGGTCGGCCTCGATCATCACCGGCTCTGCCGGCACCCTGACGGTGGCGGTGATCGCCCGGGCGGTCCAGGTCGGCTCGACCAGGTGGCACGCCGTCCGGACGACGTCGCCCAGGTCCATCGGCGCACGCTGGACGCCGACGTCGCTCTCGCCGAGGTGGGCGCAGGTCAGCAGGTCGTCGACCAGGCCGAGCAGCCGTTCGCTGTTGGACCCGATCCGGCCCAGCGCTTCGTGCTGGTCGTCGGTGAGCGGCCCGTAGGCACCCTCCTGAAGCAGCTCGAGGAAACCGGCGATGCTCGTGAGCGGTGTCCGCAGCTCGTGGCTGACCCCGGACACGAACGTGTCCTTGGCGACGTCGACCTCGCGCAGCCGCTCGACCGTCGCCTCCTGGGCCTGCTGCTCCTCGATCCGGGCCGTGATGTCCTCGGAGACCAGCACGAACTCGTCGTGGCCGTCGCCCTTGACGCTCCGGAGGGTGGCGAGGTGGACGCGCTCGGCGCCGTCCTTGCGGAGCAGGCGGAGCTCGTGTGCGCCCTCGGCGGCGATCAGCGCGCGGCAGACGCCGTCGAAGTCGTCGACGCCGAGCTCGTCGCACAGCCGGGCGACCTCGGCGTCGGCCATCAGCCGCCGCCGTCGTCCGACCATCTCGTCGGCGCTGAACCCCAGCAGCCGCTCCGCACCGGGACTGAAGTAGGTGATCGTGTCGAGGTCGCCGCCGATGATCACGACGGACTCGGCGCTGGCCATGATCCGCTTGGTCCGGTCCCGCTCGCGCGAGGCGGCGCGCAGGGCCTGCTGCTGGAGGCTGACGGTGAGCACGAGGGGCACGACGACCAGCGAGCAGCAGATCGTGAACCACTGCATGAGCAGCACGGGCACGTCCGCGGACGCCCCCATGAACGTGCCGCCGGCGGCGAAGGGTCCCCGCCCGGCGTAGGACAGGGAGCCCGCGATCAGCACCGTGAGCAGCAGCTGGGCGAGGGTCTCGGTGGTGCCGAGCCTGCGGGCGCCCCACGCCAGCACCACCACGACGACGAAGGTGAGCGTGGGCCGCTCCCCGAGCGAGAACACCAGGGTCGTCACCACCGCCAGCGCCGACCACTGCACGACCTGCTCGGTACGACCCGCGAGACCCTGGTAGGTGCGTTTGCTGACGAACCACGGCAGCAGCACGAGCTGGGAGGCGAGGTGCTGGGCGCCGAGCCCGAACGCGGCGCGGACGGGGTCCCCGTCGAGCGCGACCAGGTACCAGACGCCGATCGCGGTGCCCGCGACCAGACCACCGGTGAGCGCGCTCACGGCGTACCAGGCGATGTCCTTCTCGGAGACGAACAGCGCCCGGCGACGGCCCACCGACGTCAGCACGCACACCGTGGCGGCGGCGCCCAGGATCTGGGCGAGCGAGATGCCGATGCTCTCGGTCCAGCTCCAGCCGCCGATGCGGAACGTCGCCACCAGGGCCACCGCGCCGATGTTGAGGACGACGTACCCGTGCAGCCGGGAGCGCTGCCAGATCGCGGCGCCGGCCAGCAGGCCGACCGGCCAGGTCGTCGAGACGAGCAGGGTGGCGTGCGTACCCGTGGTGGAACCGAGGCCCATGACCACGGCCACGGCGAGCACGACAAGCGTGCGCTGGTGGGGGGAACGCAGCACAGTGCACATCCTTGCGCGAACAGGGTGGGTTACGGGCGCGAACCGCCCAGGTCGCTACCGTGGGCGGGTGGCAGACAGCACAGGAAGTGATGCGGGCCGGTACGACGTCGTGGTCGTCGGTGGTGGCCACAACGGCCTGGTCGCGGCGGCCTACCTCGCGCGGGCGGGCGTCTCGGTGCTCGTGCTCGAGCGGCTCGGGCACACCGGTGGCGCGGCGGTGTCGGCCGCGGCGTTCGACGGACAACCCACGCGGCTGTCGCGCTACGCCTACCTCGTCTCGCTGCTGCCCGAGCGGCTGATGGCCGAGCTGGGCCTCGACATCTCCCTGCGCTCGCGGCGGACGTCGTCGTACACCCCCACGCTGCGCGACGGGAAGCCCGGCGGGCTGCTCGTCGAGCGCAGGGAGCGGGAGGCGACGCGCGAGTCGTTCGCCGAGCTCACGGGCTCCGATGCCGAGTACGAGGCGTGGCGCGAGTTCTACGCCGACGTCGCCGAGCTCGCGCACGTGGTGGCGCCGACCCTGATGCAGCCGCTGCCGACCGACCGCGAGGTGCGCGACCGGGTCGACCCCGGCATCTGGCGCGACTTCGTCACCACCCCGCTCGGCGACGCCGTGGAACGACGCTTCACCGACGACACCGTGCGCGGTCTCGTGGCTGCCGACGGCCTGGTCGGCACCTTCGCCTCGCTGCACGACCCGTCGCTGTCGCAGAACCGCTGCTTCCTCTACCACCTGATCGGCAACACCACCGGCGAGGCGCGGGTGCCGGTCGGTGGGATGGGCGCGGTCACCGACGCGCTGCAGCGGGCCGCGGTCGAGGCCGGGGCCGAGGTGCGCACCGGGGCCGGCGTCAGCGCCGTCCGCGCCGGTGACGGCGGGGGCGAGGTGACCTGGCGCGACGAGGCGGGCGAGCACACCGTGTCGGCCCGCTTCGTGCTCGCCAACGTGGCTCCGTGGGTGCTGCGGATCCTCATGGGCGAGCCCGACGACGCCGCCACCAAGCCCGAGGGCTCGCAGCTGACGGTCAACGTGCTGCTCGACCGGCTGCCGCGGCTGCGCTCGGGGGTCGACCCCGAGGTCGCCTTCTCCGGCACCGTGCACCTCGGCCAGGACTACCGCCAGCTCGAGGCCGCGTACGCCGACGCCACGGCCGGCCGGGTGCCGTCGTCGATGCCCGGCGAGGTCTCCTGCCACTCGCTGACCGACCCCACGGTCCTGGGCGACGTGCCTGCGGGCACCCACACGCTCACCTACTTCGGGCTGCACACGCCGGCGTCCCTCTTCGACGCCGATCCCGAGGCCACCAGGGCGCTGGCTCTCGAGCGGGCGATCGCCTCCCTCGACCAGCACCTGGTCGAGCCGCTCGCCACCTGCATCGCGCGCGACGCCGCCGGCAAACCCTGCATCGAGACGAAGATCCCGCAGGACGTCGAGCGCGACCTGGCCATGCCCGGCGGCCACATCTTCCACGGCGACCTCGACTGGCCGTGGGCACCGGCCCGCTCGCGCCTCGAGACCCCCGCCCAGCAGTGGGGCGTCCAGACCCACGTCGACTCCGTGCTCCTGTGCGGCTCGGGCGCCCGCCGGGGCGGCGCCGTCTCCGGCCTCGGCGGCCACAACGCCGCGCACGCCGTCCTCGCCTCGCTGTAGCCCGCCTCGTGGGTCGAGGAGGTTGCGCCCTGGCAACCGTCACGAGACCACGGGCACGACATCTCGATTTCATCCGCCCCGGCGCCGCTGGTAACGTTTCGCTCGCGTTCGACGCATGCGGCATTAGCTCAATTGGCAGAGCAGCTGACTCTTAATCAGCGGGTTCGGGGTTCGAGTCCCTGATGCCGTACGCACAGGCCCCTGACCGGTTTCCGGTCAGGGGCCTTCAGCGTCGGTCGCGGCCGAGGAGCCCGAGCTGAGCAGACGCCGCCCGGGCCGTCGCCGGCGACCGATGCGGTGCTGCGTACGGTGTCGCCCTCGAGGTCGGACTCGGTCACCGTGTGCTCGGCTCGGCTCGGCTCGGTACGTCGTCGCCTCGGCGGGCCTCAGGTTCAGGCCAGGGGTCACCCCGACGGCGGCCTCGTCGCGGGGCGTGGGCGTCCCGATCCACCGCAGCTGGTGCGCCGCGAGGAGGCGTGCGTCAGGTGGGCGTCGTCGACGACTCGCCCTGGATCTTCTCCTTGGCGGCGGCCGCGGCCTCGCCGGCCTTCTCCTTGGCCGTGTCGGCGACGCTGTGGACGACCTCGCCCGCCTTCTCCTTGGCGGTGTCGGTCGCCGCCTGCACGCGGGGGTTCTCGGCGACCTTGGTCGCGCGGGCCTTGATCTGCTCGTAGCGGCCGTGACCGGCCTTGGCGCCGAGGACGTAGCCGGCACCGAACGCGAGGGCGAGGGAAAGCTTGCTCATGGCCCTTGTCTAGCACCGGTCCCGTGGACCGGGCACAGCCTCGGGGGGTGAAGGCGACTAGCATCGTTGCTCTCACAACCATCATCAGGAGCCGCATGCGCGCGAGGCCCTCCGGCGAGGCCGTGACCTTCGCCGTGCTGGCGGTCTCGGTGTCGTCGTTCGCGCTCCTGCAGTCGCTGATCGTGCCGGTGCTCTCGCAGATCCAGCAGGAGTACGAGACCGATCAGACCACGGTCACGTGGGTGCTCACGGCGTACCTGCTGTCGGCCTCGATCGCGACCCCGATCCTCGGCCGGGTGGGCGACGCCGTCGGCAAGAAGCGGATGCTCGTCGTCACCCTGGCGGCGCTGTCGGTCGGCTCACTGCTGGCCGCGCTGGCGCCCTCGATCGGCTGGCTGATCGCGGCGCGCGTCGTGCAGGGACTCGGTGGCGGCGTCCTGCCGTTGGCGTTCGGCATCATCCGCGACGAGTTCAAGGACCGGGTCACCGGCGCCCTGAGCGTGATCGCCTCGCTGACCGCGGTCGGCTTCGGGTTCGGCATCGTGATCGCCGGCCCGATCGTCGACACCCTCGGCTACCACTGGTTGTTCTGGCTGCCGATGATCGTCACCGTCGTCGCCGCGACCGCGGCGCTGTTCCTGGTGCCCGAGTCGCCGGTGCGGACGCCGGGGGGCGTGCCGCTGCTGCCGGCCGTCCCGCTCGCGGTCGCCCTGGTCGCGCTCCTGCTCGCGGTCAGCCAGGGCAACAAGTGGGGCTGGACGTCGCCCGCGGTGCTCGGCGCTGTTCGCGACCGCGGTCGTCGTGGGCTCGGCGTGGGTGCGGATCGAGACCCGGGTCGCCGTCCCCATGATCGACATGCAGATGATGCGGCTGCGCGGGGTGTGGACGACCAACGCGGTCGCGGGCTTCGTCGGGTTCGGGATGTTCGCGTCGTTCGGCTTCCTGCCCCAGTTCCTCCAGACGCCGCCGGTCGCGGGCTACGGCTTCGACGCCACCATCAGCGAGTCGGGACACCTGCTGCTGCCCAGCGCCGTCGCGAGCTTCCTGGTCGGGTTCACCACGGCCCGGCTGATCGGTTGGATGGGCGCCCGCGTCGTCATCGTCACCGGCACCCTGCTCAACGTGGTGGCGTTCCTCGCCATGGCGTTCTTCCACGACGCCACCTGGCAGCTCTACGCGGCCACCACCGTGCAGGGCGTCGGCTCCGGACTGGTGTTCTCCAGCCTCGCCGGCGTCGTCATCGCCAGCGTCCCGCGCGAGCAGACCGGCGTCGCCAGCGGCATGAACGCCAACATCCGCACCATCGGCGGCTCGATCGGGTCGGCGGTGATGGCCGGCGTGGTGACCGCGCAGGTCGGGCCAGGAGGGTTCCCGCTCGAGCGCGGCTACACGGTCGGGTTCGTGCTGCTCGCACTGGGCATGGCGTGCGCGGCGCTCGCGGCGGCGTTCATCCCCGACCTGCCCGGCCACCGCCCCTCGTCGCGGCTGACCGACGCCGACAATGCCGAGCTCGGGCTGGTACCGGCCGCGCCGGCACCCCAGTAGCGACTCTCGTCCTGCCCTGCCCGACCCGAACCGCGCAATTGCGTAGTTCAGGTCGCCCCACCACCCAGAACCCGACACCAACCGCGCAATTGCGTAGATCAGGTCGGCCCCACCACCCAGAACCCGACACCAACCGCGCAATTGCGTAGATCAGGTCGGCCCCACCACCCAGAACCCGACACCAACCGCGCAATTGCGCAGATCAGGTCGGCCCCACCACCCAGAACCCGACACCAACCGCGCAATTGCGCAGATCAGGTCGGCCCCACCACCCAGAACCCGACATCAACCGCGCAATTGCGTAGTTCAGGCGCCAGCGCCGGAGCCGGGACGACAAGCCCTACAGGTAGAGCCCGGCCGACTCGTCGGCGAGCCGGTCGGCGGCGACGGCGTGCACGTCGCGCTCGCGCATGACGACGTACGTCTCGGCGTTGACCTCGACCTCGGCCTTGTCGTCGGGGTCGAAGAGCACCCGGTCACCGACCTCGACGGAGCGGGCGTGCGGGCCGACGGCGGCGACGCGGGCCCAGGCAAGCCGGCGGGCACCCATCGCGGCGGTCGCGGGAATCACGATGCCGCCCGACGAGCGACGCTCGCCCGCCTCGGGGTCGAGCTCGCAGAGGATCCGGTCGTGCAGCATCTTGATGGGCTGCTTCTCGGCCATGGCCACCCCCGATCAGCAGCCGGTCAGCGGGTGACGCGGCGCAGCACCACGAACAGCGCGATGGTGCCGACGACGGCACCCACGGTCTTGAGGATGTTGTCGGTGCGTGGCTCGCCGGTCTCGGCGTCGACGTAGTGGCCCTTGATCGCCGCCACCTCGCGGCCCACGATCGTCTTGGGGCTGGCGCGGTGGAGCAGCTGGTCGATCGTGACGGCGAGACGTTCGCGCGTCTCCTCGATCTCACGGGCGAGGTCGGCCGGTTCGTTGCTCACCGCGGCAGGGTATCCGAGCCGCTCGCACCGGGCGAAGTCCGGGGCGTGGGGAGCGACGCCACGTCGACGGCGCGCGGGTCGAATCCGAAGGGCAGCTCGAGCCGGTGGGCCCGCATCAGCTCGTCATCGGTGAGGACGTCGTACGTCGCACCGTCGGCCACCACGTGGCCGTCGCTGAGCACCACCGCTCGGGGGCACAGCTCGAGGGCGTAGGGCAGGTCGTGGGTGACCATCAGCACCGTCACGTCGAGCGAGCGGAGGATGTCGGCGAGCTCGCGGCGCGAGGCGGGGTCGAGGTTGGACGACGGCTCGTCGAGCACCAGGATCTCGGGCTCCATCGCCAGCACCGTCGCCACGGCGACCCGGCGCCGCTGGCCGAAGGAGAGGTGGTGCGGCGGCCGGTCGGCGTACTCGGCCATGCCGACCAGCTCGAGCGCGTGCATCACCCGGGCGTCGAGATCCGCGCCCTTGAGCCCGAGGTTGGCCGGTCCGAAGCCGACGTCGGCGCGCACGGTGCCCATGAACAGCTGGTCGTCGGGGTCCTGGAAGACGATGCCGACCCGACGGCGGATCTCCTGCAGGTGCTGCTTCTCCACCGGCAGGCCGCTGACCGCCACCGACCCGGCACCCGCGGCCAGGATGCCGTTGAGGTGCAGCACCAGCGTGGTCTTGCCGGCGCCGTTCGGCCCCAGCAGCGCCACCCGCTCGCCCTGGTGCACGTGGAGGTCGACGCCGAAGAGCGCCTGGTGGCCGTCGGGATAGGCGTAGGCGAGACCCCGGACGTCGAGGACCCTTCGAGACGGGCGCAGAGCGCCCTCCTCAGGGACCGCAGGAGTCGTCACGTGGGCATCTTGCCCGTGTAGCCGCGCGACAGCATCGCCAGGTGCACCCGCTCGCCGCGCTCGTAGCTGCGGATGAACAACGCGCCGAACGAGCGCGCCAGCACCGGCCAGTGCCGCGGGTTGCGCCCGGAGAAGCCGCGCGACTCGCGCGCCACCCGCATCCGGTGCAGCTCGTCGGTGACCACCTCGAGGTAGCGG
>CAWGVK010000018.1:0-32469 GCA_963825985.1 uncultured Actinomycetota bacterium
CTTCTGGAGGTGGCTGATGATGAGACGCACGCACTGTTCCGACCTGACCCGCGCCGTGCCCGGCGAGCCCGCTGCGGCTGCCCAGGGCTGGGTGCACCGCCGCCGCGAGCTGGCGGCGCTGACGTTCCTGGTGGTGCGCGACCGCACCGGCCTGGCCCAGGTGGTGGTGAAGGACGGCGTTCCGGTGCCGCCCGAGGAGACACCGGTGGAGGTGGTCGGCACCGCCACCGCCAACCCGCAGGCGCCGGGAGGCGTGGAGGTGACCGCGCCGACGATCACCGCGCTCAGCGAGCCGGCGGAGACGCCGCCCGTCGAGCTGTGGCGGCCCACCCTGAACGCCTCGCTGCCGACGCTGCTCGACCACGCCGGCGTCACCTGGCGGCACCCGCTGCAGCAGGCGAAGTGGCAGCTGGCCGCGGCCAGCCTGCAGGGCTTCCGCGCCACCCTGGACGCCGACGGGTTCACCGAGGTGCACTCCCCCAAGCTGGTCGAGTCGGCCACCGAGTCCGGCGCGAACGCGTTCGAGGTCGACTACTTCGGCCGGCCGGCGTACCTCGCGCAGAGCCCGCAGTTCTTCAAGCAGGTGCTGGTCGGCGTCTTCGAGCGTGTCTACGAGGTGGGGCCGGTGTTCCGCGCCGAGCCGCACGACACGGTGCGGCACCTGGCGCGAGTACGTGTCGCTCGACGTCGAGCTGGGTTTCATCGACGACCACCGCGACGTCGTCCGGTGCCTGCGTGACGTGGTCGCCGGCATGGTCGCGGCCGTGCACGAGCGGGCGTCGGACGCCGTCGAGCGGCTCGGCGTCCGGGTGCCCCTGGTGCCTGACGAGCTGCCGGTGCTGCACTTCCGCGACGCGCTCGAGCTCGCCGGCGCACCCGCCGACGAGCCCGACCTGGCCCCCGCGCACGAGCGCGCGCTCGGAGCCTCGGGCCATGGAGACGCACGGCTCCGACTTCGTCGTGGTCGAGGGCTACCCGACCGCGTCACGGGCGTTCTACAGCCACCCCCGACCCCGACGACCCGCACTGGTCGCGGTCGTTCGACCTGATCTTCCGCGGCGTCGAGCTGGTGAGCGGCGCCCAGCGGCTGCACCGCTACGACGACTACGTCGCCACCCTTGCCGCCCGCGGCTACCCCTACGAGCCGTACGCGTCGTACGTCGAGGCGTTCCGGCGCGGCATCCCGCCCCACGGCGGCCTTGCCATCGGGCTCGAGCGGTGGGTCGCACGCCTGGTCGAGGCGGCCAACATCCGCGAGGTCACGCTGTTCCCGCGCGACCTGCACCGGTTGGCTCCCGTGAGGGCGCCCCCCATGAATACCCGGTTCACCGGGTATCCGTGGGGTTCTCGGGTGTTGCAACACCCAAGAACGTCAGGAGTACCCGGTTCACCGGGTATTCCTGCACGCCGGCCACGGGTCGCTACAGGCAGCGAGGCCTGAACGCCGGGGCCGCCGGACCGTCGTGGGTGAGGGCGTCGAGGGTGACCGCGATCGGCGTGGCGATCGGGATGGTGAGGTGCTCGGGGAAGTCGAAGGGGCACTTGTCCTGACGGTGACGTTGGTCGTGCGGGGGCCCGCG
This sequence comes from uncultured Actinomycetota bacterium, assembly GCA_963825985.1. Taxonomy (GTDB): domain Bacteria; phylum Actinomycetota; class Actinomycetes; order Propionibacteriales; family Nocardioidaceae; genus Nocardioides. Next base: position 1,581 of record CAWGVK010000018.1, read on the forward strand.
GCGAGGTAGGCCGAGGTGTACGGGATGACGACCTCGTCGTACCGCGTGGTGACCTGGGTGTAGCTGACCTCGCCCGGGGTCTCGTCGCCCGCGTTCAGGTGGTCAGGAATCGGCGCCGCCGCCCTGCTGCCCGCACGCGGTGCAGACGACCCGAGGAGCGGCTGATCGGGTTGGGGTCGCCCACGTCGGCGGTGCCGTGGTTGGACGGCGAGATTCCGACCAGGTCGTCGACCACTTCGGCCCGCCGAGGAACCTCAGGTAGTAGCGCGGCATCATCCCGCCCTGGGAGTGGCCGACCATCGACACCTTGGTCGAGCCCGTGGCGGCCGGACCCGCTCGATGAATTTTTCAGCTCGCCGGCCGACGTGGGGATGTCACCCAGGCCGCGGTTGCCGTAGTCGAGGGAGTAACGCAGAAGCCGGCGATCTTGATGCTCGACGAAGCCGCTGAGCAGGGTCTTCCGGTCGCCGAGGTGCCGTGCACCATGATCACGGGCGTCGGACGGGCGGCGGTCGAGCGCAGGCCCAGTCGTTGGCGCCGGTCGGCCCGCCCAACGGCGACGTCGGGAGGGCCGACGGCGCGGGCGGCGCAGGGTCGGCAGCGGTGGCGGCGGTGGCGGACACGGCGAGCGAGGGCGACAGGACGGCGACGATGAAGGACCCGAGAATGTGTCGCATGTCACGGTCATTAACGCGACGGCGTGTCCCGCCGCAGTGGTCCCGATGCTGGTCTCAGTCGTCCAGCGAGCCGGGCGGCCTGCAGATCACCGTGTCGCTGGGGATGTAGTCGGTGTGGAACTTCTCCGTGGTCGACCTCTTCGGCGCCGGCCTTGCGGAAGATCCGGGTGACGTCGACCTCGAAGCCGGCGTAGCCCTCGTTGGGGTCGCAGTCGGGGGTGTCGAGGGTCCGCGTCTCCGGCGATCCGTAGTTGTAGCGGTCGGCCGTCTTGCTGTCGATGTCCCAGGCCTTGGTCGAGTACATCGGACCGTCACTACGCCCTGCGACGAGGGGTGCTCGGGGTGACCGCGGCGTTGATGAGCACGCCGTAGTCGGTGTCGTTCTGGAAGCGCAGGTCGACCGAACCCCAGGCCACGGTGGCCTCGCGACCCTCCGGGTAGCGGTCGATGTAGACCGAGTGCGGCTTGTGCTCGATGTCCTTGAGGCCCGCGAAGAACATGGCGTTGAACGGGTGGTCGCCATCTGCGAGACGCCACCGCCGAGGTCCTCCTTGAAGATGCCGTTGCTGATGATGAAGCCCGCGGTGAAGCCGTTCTCGAGGGTCCGCTCGCCGACGATGTCGTTGAGCGAGAACGCCTCGCCCGGCTTGAGCACGGTGCCGTCGATGAGCTCGGCGGCGCGGCCGAGGTTGATGTTGCGGTACTCGGCGTACGGGAAGTAGGTCGGGAACTCGGAGACCCTCTCCTTGATCTGGAGCGCCCGCGCGTCCGTGGTGGTGAACTCGGGCTGGTCGACGGTGCCTCGACCTCGAGCTCGCGCTCGCCCTCCGGCACGTCACCAGCTCGAGGAAGGTGCCGGTCACGTCCTCGGGCTCGAAGGTGATGCCCGGCTTCGCGGTGACGACCTTCGGCTTGCCGTCGACGAGCTCGACCCTCGCGTCGACCGGCGTGTCCTTGCCGCTCTGGCTCCGTCGACCAGGGGCGCCAGCTCGTCGGCGTCGAGGTCGGCACCAGGGCGCCGTCGCGGGGCTCGAGCGACAGCGCGGCGCAGAAGTCCCGCGGCGTCAGCCGACCCGCGACGCCCGAACATGAGGGTGACCGGACCCGAGAGGCCGCGTTGGCAAAAGAGTCAGGGCGTCCCGCACGTCGGCGTCGTCGATGTCGGGGGCCACCTCGATGGTGTCGAGCTCGGCGCCCTCGCCCGTGAGGTACGCCGCCAGGAGGGCGTCGCGGGTGGGGTCGGGCTCGAGGCCGTCCCCCGGCGCGGGTCCCTGACCCGGACGCGCCCGTCGACGAACCGGACCCGGCCGTCGACGGGCTCCTCACCGAGGCCCGCCTGCAGGTCGGCGATCCGGCGTCCATGGCGGACTCGTCGACAGTCACCACGGCGTCGTGCTCGTCGCCGCCCGCGTAGTAGTCCCACAGCCGCCCCGGGCTCCAGGAACGCTCGCCGCCGCCGGCCTCGGAGACCGAACCGGCATAGTCGACCGTCAGGCCCGCCTCGGCCGGGTCGACCTCGCTGGTGCGCCCCTCGACCGAGACCTCGATCGGCTCGCCGACGCGTCGGCGAGCCCGGCCCGCAGCGCCTGCTCGGCGGCGGCCTCGCTGCGGCCGCCGATGTCGACGCCCGAGACCTTCGCACCGCGCGGCACGTTGTCTCCGGCGCCGTAGTAGGCGGCCGCCCACCGCCACCGAGGAGCAGGGCCAGCACCAGCACGACCACGACGACAATCGGCCGCCGGCAGCCTCGCGCCGCTCGTCTGGAGTCTTCACGCCGTCATCCTAGGAGTCGTGGGGGCGCAGTGGCCGCACGGTCACGATGGCGAACAGCAGCAGGGCGAGTCCGAAGCCCAGCAGGAGGTACCCGTTGAGGTCGGCGGAGATGAGGTAGTCGCCCTCCGGCCGCGGCACCAGCGTGTAGGCCAGGCGGCGACCCAGCCCGCGTGAACGCGACCGGGTGCCCCAGCCCCCGGGCAGGGCGTAGGCCGCGGCGGCCGTGGCGACGACGCCCAGCACCAGCCCCGTCGTCCGGCCGTGCGAGACCACGGCGGCGCCGCCGACGACGAGGCCGAGCAGGCCCAGGCCGAGTCCGCGCAGGATCCGGACGGTCCGCTGGCGGGTCAGGTCAGACTCCGGCGAACAGGTCGGACTCGAACCCGTCGTCGCCGACCGGGCCCCGTTCGCCCTTGGCGATCCGGTAGTACTCGATGCCCCACGCGGTCGAGCCCACGTTGTTCGAGAGGGCGAAGAACGGTCCGTCGGTGGTGATCTGGGTGGCGTGCGCGGCGAGCGCCGCCATCTTCTTCTCGACGTGGTCCTGGGCGTCAACGGCGGCCGCGAGGTTCTCGTCGGCGGTCACGAACGGCGGCAGCTTGCCGTCGGGGTCCATCCCCTCGAACGTCGTGGTGTCGCCGGCCTCGCGAAGCCGGCGCAGCCCGTCGCGCATCCGGGTCTCCGACATGGCACCCCAGTAGACCTTCGCGATGTCCCAGGGCTCTCCCAGGTCGGTTCGGTACGACGGCACGGCGGCCAGCGCGGCGCCGTACGTCGCCACCCGGTGCGCCTGCACGTGGTCGGGGTGGCCGTAGCCGCCGAACTGGTCGTAGGTGACCAGCACCTGCGGCCGCACCTCGCGGATGACCGCCACGAGGTGGTCGGCCGCCTCGGTGAGGTCGGCGCGCCAGAAGGCGTTGTCGTGGATCGCATCGGCCGCGATCGCGTAGCCGTCGTCGTGCCAGGCCATGCCCGAGTCGCGGTAGGTGCCGAAGCCGCCCAGGAACCGGTGGTCGGTGACGCCGAGCTCGGCCATCGCCGCGTCCAGCTCGCCGCGGCGGTGCTCACCGAGCCGGTCGTCCTGGTCGGCGGCCAGGTGCTCGAGCTCGGGCACCAGGATCTCGCCCATCTCGCCGGCGGTGCAGGTGACCAGCGTGACGCCGCGGCCCTCGGCGGCGTACTTGGCCATCGTGGCGCCCTGGCCGATCGACTCGTCGTCGGGGTGGGCGTGCACGAGCAGCAGGCGGTGGTCGGGGGTTTCGCTCATGTCTCGAAGCGTAATGATGCCGCCCATGAGGCCAACCGTGGTGTCCCTGTTGGCCCTCGCCCTGGTCGTCCCCGGCCTCACCGCCTGCGGGCTTTTCGAGGACGGCGGCAACCTCGACGACGCACTCGACCTGGTGCCGTTCGACGCGACCTTCGTCGAGTTCGTCGACCGCGCCGCCCTCGCCGAGCGGCTCGACATCGAGGACGCCGACCCCGACGACTACCTCGACGCAGTTGCCGAGGACCCCGTCGGTGGCACCGAGCTGGTCCAGTTCCTCTCTTTGATGGCTGACGGTGCGGCGTTCGACGAGCGCGACGTGGAGTGGTCGGTCACCGGGCAGGTCGACGACGGCGTGTTCGACGTCTACAAGCTCGACGACGACGTCGACCTGGGCGACGTGGCCGACGACCTGCTCGACCTGGGCTACGACGAGGAGGAGCTGCGTGACCGGCGGCGCTTCACCGGCCGACCTGCGTCGCCCGACAACGGGGGCTACCCGCCGAGCTTCTTCGACGTCACCATCGACGACGACGAGCACCTGGTCGTGATGGGCTCTGACGCGGACGCGGTGCTCGAGACGCTCGACGACGACGCGGACTCGGCGACCGACGCCGACACCTTCGACGAGGTGCTCGACGGCACCGACGACGTCGAGCTCGCCCTGCTCACCGGAGCGCCGCAGTGCGCCGTGAACCTCCGGGCCACCCCCGAGCAGCTGGCCGCGGCCTCCGACGAGCTCGGCGACATCCGCACGCCCAGCCATACTGCCTTTCTGATCTCCGGCGAGGACTCGGAGCAGTCGGCGCGACTCGAGTTCAGCGACGACGACGAGGCCGAGGCCGACCTCGACGCCAGACGGACCTACCTCGAGGAGGGAGTGCTCCTGGCCACCCGGCAGCCGTTCGCCGACATCGGCAGCGCCGAGCTCGAGCGCGACGGAGCCCTGGTGAAGGTCGACCTCGACCTCGAGAACCCCCGGGCCGGCCGGCAGATGGCCCAGCAGGGCGACGGCTTCCTCGTCTGCAAGCCCTGATCAGGGCCGCTTGACCCGCTTCGGCGCGGCCGGGAGGTCGAGGGGCGGGAGGGTCGCAGGGGGTGGCTCCTCGACGTCGAGCCAGCCGTCGTGCTCGTCGACGAGCAGCTCGAGCACGACCTCGGGGGCGTCGGTCAGCACCGCCCACGGGTGGTCCTCGTCGTCGTCCTCGCCGGCCAGGCGCTCGCGCAGCATCGACGCGTCGTAGCCGTCGCCGACCAGGCGGGCGACGACCGCCCGGGCGTCGTCCTCGTCGAAGAAGATGCCGCGGGTCGTCATGTCTCGAGTATCTCGCGCAGCTGGGCGAGGAACGGGCGGTCGGGCTCGAGCCAGTCGACGTCGTCGAGCTGGCCGGGCGGCAACCAGCGCAGGCGGTCGTGCTCGGTGGGGTACGGCGTCCACACCGCCACCGTCGCGGTCGCGACGGTCAGCTCGTGGGTCTCGCCGATCGGCACCGCGCCGGTGAGCCAGCCGGTGACCTCGACGACGAGCCCGAGCTCCTCGGCGAGCTCGCGCAGCAACGCCGCCGTTGGTGTCTCGTCCGGCTCGACCTTGCCGCCCGGCAGCTCCCAGCGACCGGCGGCGGCGGGCGGCGCGTCCGGCGGCACGCGAGCACGCGCCCGTCGCGGATGAGCGCCGCGCCGACGACCGGCTTCCTCATCCGACACCCACACCGGCGACACTAGCCACGTGAGCGGTCTCTACCTGCAGCGCGTCGACGACACCACCGACGCCGTCGACGCCCTCGCCGCCCGATGGGGCCGGGTCGGCCTCGAGGGGGTCCGCCGCGACCTGGGGCGCCGGCTGCGCCGGACGTGGGCTCCCGGCCGGGCGGTCGAGGAGGCCTGGCGCTTCGACGCCCACGACCAGGTCGACCTGCGCTGGTGGCCGCAGGGCGTGTCGACCGCGGCCGACGCCGGACTCGACCGGACCCCGCTGGCGCTGGTGTCGTGGTACGCCAAGAAGCAGCCGTGGCACGACTCCAACCACGGCTCGCGGGTCAGCGTGCTCGACCTCGACCGGCTGCGGTACCGCCACGTGCTGCTCGTCGTCCCCACTCCGGACGGCGGCATCGAGCCGCTGCGGGTCCACGCCGGCGGCATCGTCTGGCACGACGAGCACCTGCACGTCGCCGCCACCGGCAAGGGTTTCTTCACCTGCCGGCTCGACGACGTGATGCGGGTGCCCGACGGGGCAGCCGCCCAGAGCCTCGGCTACCGCTACGTGCTGCCGGTGCGGTTCCAGTACCGCGCCCGCACCGACGAGGGTGTCGAGCGGTTCCGGTACTCGTTCCTGTCCCTCGACCGGGCGACCCGGCCGCCGACCATCCTGGCCGGCGAGTACACCAACAGCCCGACCCGCACCCGGCGCCTGGCGCGCTTCTCGGTCGACCCCGCGACCGGCCTGCTCGAGACCGGCGACGACGACCGCGCCCTGCTCGCCGTGGTCGGCGACGGCCCCCGCCGGATGCAGGGAGCCGTCACCGCCCGCGAGCGTCTCTACGTCACGGTCTCGCAGGGTCGGTTCGTGCGCGGCTCGGTCTTCACCGGCGTCCCCGACGACCTGCGCGAGCATCGCCACGCCACCCCGATGGGCAACGAGGACATCGCCTACTGGCCCGCCCAGGACCGCCTCTACTCCGTCTCCGAGCACCCCACCGTCCGCTGGCTCTTCGCCATGCGCCGCTCCTGGTTCGACTAGCGGGGGAGGCGGGCGAGCTGGCGGGACTGGGCGACCAGACGGCCGGCGGAGTCCCAGACCTCGCAGTCCTCCTCGAACAGGCCGCCGGCGACGTTGCGGGTGGCGTGGGTGACCTTGAGCCAGCCGGGTGCGGGCCTGGCGCGCACATGGGCGGTGAGCTCGAGGGTGGGCGCCCAGCCGAGGGTGCCGTAGGTGAAGGTCACGGGGGGCAGCGCGTCGACGGCGAGCAGCAGCGAGAGCGGGTCGGGCTCGCGGCCGTCCTCGAGTCGGAACCAGGCGCTGAGCACGCCGCTCTGGTCGGGGTCGCCGAGGGCCCATCCGACGTGGTCGGGGTGGAAGCGCATCTCGAAGCGCGACATCAGCGGCGCGACCTTGCGCAGGCTCTCCGGCGCCATCGAGTTCGGCACGCAGTCCTCCGGCGGTGGGAGATCGAGCTCGGGCGCGGTGGTGCGGACGTCGCCGGCGTCACGGTCGAGGTCGCCGTACGTCGCCAGGACGCTGATCCGGGTGTCGCCGTCCTGGCGCAGCTCGGCCGCGGCGGTGGCGACGGTGCCGCCCTCGCGCAGCACCCGGACCGCGACCTCGGCAGGTCCGGGGGTGCTGGCCGCCAGGTAGTAGGCGCTGATCGCGAGCGGGTCGGGCTTGGCCGGCAGCGCGGCCCGCAGCGCCCGCCCCACCGTCGCGAGCAGGTAGCCGCCGTTGAGGCCGGCGCCGACCCGCCAACCGTCGTCGAGTTCGGCGGCGTACCGCCCGTCGCCGCTGGGCGTGACGGCGGTCGTGGCATCGAAGACGGAGGGCACGGCGGTCAACCTATCGACACCGATTTCACGCAGGAGGATCCGGCGAATCGCCGTCAGGAACGGCGTCGTGAGTCACACTGGTCTGGACCGCCTGCTCCCTCCACCCCCCAGAAGCTCCGAGAGTCCCCCCATGTCCAGCCCGCCCACCTCGGCGACTGCCGTCCGCCACGACGTGCGCCTGACCGCCGGCGTGGTCCTGGTGGCGCTCGCCCTGGCCACGACGTGGGCGCCGGGGCTCTCCGACAACGCGATCAACGTCCTGTACGTCGTGGTCAACGGCGGCGCCGGGCTGCTGGCGCTCGCGGGCGCGCGGCACCGCGTGGGCGCCGAGCGGCGGGTGCCGCTGATCGTGGCGGCCGGCCTGTGCGCGAACGCGGTCGGCGACCTGGTCTTCGCCGCCGACGCCTGGCGGCGGGAGGTGCCGGACGCATCCCCCGCCGACGCGGCGTACCTGCTCGCGATCCTCCTCCTGGCCACCGCCCTGTTCCTGGCGGCCGCCGCCGGCAGCGGACGCCGCTTCGACCCCGACGCGGTCATCGACGCCGTCACCGTCGTGGTCGTCTCGGTGCTCGTGCTCTGGGACCTGCAGGTACGTTTCGTCTCCCCCGACGGCGGGCTGACCGACATGGGTCAGCTGGTGCTCACGACGTACCCGGTGATGGACGCCGTCGTGCTGGGCCTCCTGGTCCGCCTCGTCCTGACGCCCAACCGCCGCGCCTGGGGCGGCGGGTGGATGCTGGGCGGGATGGCGTGCTGGCTGGCCGCCGACCTGGTCATCCTCTTCGAGATCGTGGGCGGCCTCAGCGACGCCTGGCCCAATCTCGGCTGGATGGTCGGCGGCATCCTGATGGCGCAGTCGACCTGGCCGTCGCACCGGGCCGCCGACGCCCGGGTCCCCCACGACCACCTGCCGGGACGCCGCGTGCTGGTCGCGATCCTGCCGCTGGGCGTGCCGACCGCCCTGCTCCTCCTCGACCACGGCGACGCCGACCGCACCCGTCCGGTCATCCTGGTGGCGACCGTCGTCCTGCTCGGCCTCGCCGTCGCCCGGACGGCGCGACTGCTCGACTCCGAGGCGCGGGCCCGGCGTGAGCTCGAGGTCGCGCGCGACCACGCGGTCGCGGCCTCGCGGGCCAAGTCGGAGTTCCTGGCCACCATGAGCCACGAGATCCGGACACCGATGAACGGCGTCCTGGGCCTGACCGGCCTGCTCCTGGCCGGCGAGCTCGACGACCGCCAGCGCCGCTACGCCGAGGGCGTGGAGGGTGCCGGGCAGGCGCTGCTGACGATCATCAACGACCTGCTCGACTTCTCCAAGATCGAGGCCGGCCGGATCGAGATCGAGTCGGTCGACCTCGACCTGCAGCGGGTCCTGACCGACGTGGCCGACATCGTGCTCGACCCCGCACGCAGCGACGAGGTCGACCTCCGGGTGGAGTGCGACGCGCCGACGGGGCTCGTCGGCGACCCCTGGCGGCTGCGGCAGGTGCTGCTCAACCTCACCGCGAACGCCGTCAAGTTCACCCCGGTCGGCCTGGTGCGGCTCGGGGCCACGGTCACGGGCGAGGACGCCGGCGGCGTCGACGTCTGCTTCGAGGTCACCGACTCGGGCATCGGCATCGAGCGCGACGACCTCCAGCGCATCTTCGAGCCGTTCGCACAGGCCGACTCGTCGACCACGCGCGAGTTCGGCGGCACCGGCCTGGGGCTGACGATCAGCCAGCGGCTGGTCGCCGCGATGGGCGGCACGCTCACCGCCACCAGCACCCCCGGCGACGGCAGCCGCTTCTGGTTCACGCTGCGGCTCGCCCGGGCGCCAGGACGGCGGGTCCTGCTCGTCGAGGACGGCGAGGTGAACCGGTTGGTGGCCGAGGGCATCCTCACGCACCTCGGATACGACGTGGTGCTGGACGCCGACCCGTCCGACGTCGACGTGGTGGTGACCGATCTGGAGCGGGTTGCGTCGCTCCGCACGGGAGGGGTCCCGGTGGTCGGCGTCAGCAAGCCGATCCAGCCCGCCGAGCTCGCCGCCGCCATGACGGCGGCCCAGGCTCAGTCCGCCACGGTCACCCGCACCGTCGACCCCGGCACCACGACCGTGCCCGCGTCGGGCTCGACGTCGATCACGGTGCCCGGCTCGTAGCGCCGCCGGTCGGTCTGCGCCACCACCTCGACACCGAGGCCCGCCTCGTCGAGACGGCTGAAGTAGAGCTCGTCGGCCCGGCCGCTGCCCCGGTAGACGTCGAGGTCGTTGATCGCCGGCACCCCGACCTGGTCGTCGAGGAACACGATGTTGTCGAGCAGGTCGTCGACGTGGTCGGCGCCGATCGACGACTGGGCGAGGAACACGACCCGCTCGTCGGGCAGGTAGACACTTCCGCCGTAGACGGTGGGGCCCGACGTCTGGACGCCGTTCATGGCGGGCGAGCGGAGCGCCTCGACGCCGTCGACCTCGACCGGCGTGTACGTCGAGAAGTCCTCGCCCTCGTAGGCCTCGCGCACGTCGACGCTGTCGGAGCCGGACGGGTACGGGACGATGCACCCGTCTTGGCCGGCGACATCCACCAGCACGGTGCTCTCGGTCGGCGTGCCGCACGCGAGAGCGTTGGTCGGCCACTCCTCCGGCACCGCGATCGCGGCCCGGTTGACGCCGACGTACCGGAACCCGTCGGGGGGCACGTCGGCGACGCCGTCGCTCGCGGACGGGGTCGCGGGGTCGGTGGCGGTGTCGTCGCCGGGCAGCACCGCCACCACGCCGACGGTCGAGACCACGACGGCAGCGGCGGCCATCACACCGGCGGCGATGCCGCGCCGGCGGCGGGTGGTGGTCGCCCGCTGCGTCATGGAGTCGAGCGGTGCCGGGCCTACCGCGACATCGGCGGCCTGCTCCTGGAGCGCCTCCATCAGGTCGTGCTCGTTCATCAGGCTCCCCTTCCGGTCCGGTGGGTGTCGGTCAGCACCGGGTCGACGGCCATCGCCGCCAGCGCGCGCGAGATCCGGCTCTTGACCGTGCCCGGCGCCACCCGCAGCGTCTCGGCCATCTGCACCTCGGTGAGGTTGAGGTAGTAGCGCAGGACGACGGCGACCCGCTGCTCGGAGGTGAGGTTGGCCATCGCGCGCTGCACCGAGTCGCGCGCGTCGACCTGCTCGGTGCCGTCGGCGACGGCGTGGTCGACGGGCTCGGGCAGCTCGGCGGTGGGCCGCTCACCGACCCATCGCCTACGGCGGCTGTCGGTGAAGGTGTTGACGAGCACCCGGTAGACGTAGGCGTCGCGGTCGGTGGCCTTGCGGACCTGCGACCACTTGACCAGGCAGCGGGTCAGCGCCGTCTGGGTGACGTCCTCGGCCTCGTGCGGCGTGCAGCCCAGCAGCACGGCGGCCCGCACCAGCCGCGGCCAGCGGGCCTCGACGTACTCGCCGAACTCGGCGTTGCGGTTGGTGCTCATGTCGTGGACGACGCGCGAGGGAGTGCCCGGGGTTCCCGGGCTCAGTCCCAGACGAGCGCGTGAGCCTCGAAGGCGCCTCCGGTCTGCACGGGCACGACGCAGAAGAGCAAGCCGGCCGGGTCGCGCAGGACCGTGTAGTCGTCGTGGGCCTGCACGACAGTCGCGCCGAGTGCGACGACCCTGGCCACCTCGGCGGCCACGTCGTCGGTCTCGATGTCGAGGTGCACCCGGGCGGTGGTGTCGTCGCCGAGTCGTTGCTGCGCGAACTCGAGCGACCCGACCGTCCCGAGGCCGACGTAGGGCTCGCCTTCGACGGGACGCGGCTGCACGCCCTGCACGCCGGCCCAGAACGAGACGCCCTGCTCCTGGACTCCGGGCGGATGGTCGATGAGCACGACGCCTATCCGAGAACGGTGCATGCGCCCCACCTAACCATCCTGGGCGCAGACCTCGGCCATCTCGTCGAGGTAGTCGGCGAGCGGGTCGAGGCCGGCGTCACGGCGCAGCTTCTCGACGGCCGCCTCGTCGACGATGTCGGTGGTCGGCACCGGTCCGTCGCGACCGCAGCGCACCTGGGTGCCGTAGTTCTGGGGGCGTCCCTCGGCGACCGCCACCCGGTCCTCGAGGTAGGCCAGGTTGCCGGGCGAGGCCTGCCCGTCCTCGACCGCGGCCCGCAGCAGCTCGAGCGCCTCGGACTGGAACATCGGGTCGAGGTCGGCGTGCTGGGCGATCAGCCACGCCGCGTCGCCCGCCTTGCGGCCGACCAGGTCGAAGGTCGGCCAGCCGTGCTCGGCGATGATCTCCTTGAGCCGCGCGATCCGGTCCTCGTCCGTCTCGTCCGTCGCCTCGTCGGGCGCACCGGTCCGTTCGACCTGGTCGCGCTCGGCCATCGCGATCAGCTCGTCGCGCAGCGCCGTGTCGAGACTCACGGACGAGCCCGACGACTCGCCGTCGCTCGGCGTCCCGTCGTCGGAGCACGCACCCAGTGCGACGAGCAGGAGGAGGGCGATCACGACGCGCATGGCACAAGTCCAGCACGAAGGGAACCTGCTGGACAATGAGGCGGCGCAGGCGCCGCGATGGCAGAGCGCTGGCGGCGTTACCGGTGCTCGAAAGGCGCCCAGCCTGCCAGCGCACCGGCGCCTGGCCATCGCACGGCCCTCACGACGCCCGCATCCACCTCCTTGCCCAGCAGGCTCCCTCACGCCAGGTGGTGCACCTCCTGCAGCCCGTAGACCGGCGTCTCGATGCCCTCGGCGCGGGCCTTGAGCTGCAGGGCCAGGTAGAGCGAGTAGTGGCGCGACTGGTGCAGGTTGCCGCCGTGGAACCACAGCGCCTCCTGCTGGGTCGGCTTCCACATGTTGCGCTGCTCACCCTCCCAGGGCCCGGGGTCCTTGGTGGTGTCGGACCCGAGACCCCACACCTTGCCGACCGAGTCGGCGACGTCCTGGCTGATCAGGTCGGCGGCCCACCCGTTCATCGAGCCGTATCCGGTGGCGTAGACGACGAGGTCGGCCGGCAGCTCGGTGCCGTCGGCGAGGACGACGGCGTCCTCGGTGAGGTGGTCGACCTGGCCGTGGGCGAGCTTGACGTCGCCGTTCGCCACGAGATCGGCGGAGCCGACGTCGATGTAGTAGCCCGAGCCGCGACGCAGGTACTTCATGAACAGGCCGGACCCGTCGTCGCCCCAGTCGTGGTCGAAGCCGGCCGCCTCCAGGCGCTCGTAGAAGTCCTTGTCGCGCTCGGCCATCGCCTCGTACGCCGGTATCTGGAACGTGTGCAGGATCCGGTACGGCAGCGAGGCGAAGATCAGGTCGGCCTTCTCGGTGGTGACCCCCGCCGCCACCGCGCGCTCCGAGTAGAGGTCACCGAGCCCGATGTCCATCAGCGAGTCGCTCTTGACGATGTGGGTGCTCGAGCGCTGCACCATGGTGACGTCGGCGTCGTGCTCCCAGAGCGCGCCGCAGATGTCGAAGGCGCTGTTGTTGCTGCCGACCACGACACACTTCTTGCCGGCGTACGCGTCGGGCCCCGGGTGGGCCGAGGAGTGGTGCTGGTCGCCACGGAAGACGTCCTGGCCATCGAACGTCGGCAGGTTGGGCTTGCCCGACATCCCGGTGGCGAGCACCAGCTGCTGCGGACGCAGCGTGAGCGGCTTGCCCTCGCGCTCGAGCTCGACCGTCCACTCCCCCGCGTCCTCGCTGTAGGTGGCGGACGTCGCGACGGTCGACGACCAGTACGGCACCTCCATCACCTTCACGTACGACTCGAGCCAGTCGCCGATCTTGTCCTTGGGCGCGAAGACCGGCCAGTTGTCGGGGAACTTCAGGTAGGGCAGGTGGTCGTACCAGACCGGGTCGTGCAGGCACAGGCTCTTGTAGCGGCTCCGCCACTGGTCGCCGGGTCGCGGATGCTTGTCGATCACCAGGCTGGGCACGCCGAGCTGCCGCAGCCGGGCACCGAGGGCGATGCCGCCCTGGCCGCCGCCGATCACGAGCACGAACGGCTGGGTCGTCGAGCCGAGCGACTCGGCCTCCGACTGCCGGCGCTCGAGCCAGGTCTCACGGTCCTTGGCCGCGCCGTGCTGGGCGCCCATCGGACGCCGCTCGGAGCGCGGCTCCTCGTGACCCTTCAGCTCGTGCATCGTGGTGAGGAACGTCCAGGCCTTCAGCTCGCCGTCCTGGTCGACGAGCCGGGCCAGACCGCGCCCGCGACCCACCGCCGTCTCGAAGTCGAACCACGCGGTGACGACGCCGTCGGCCTCGTCGGGCGGTTCGGCGACGGCGAACCCGCCCGGGTCGGTCCGGTCGAGGGTGGCCTCGAGGAGGTCGGCGACGCCGTCCGGGTTCTCGACGGTGGTGATGTTCCACGAGAACGAGATCAGGTCGCGCCAGAAGCTGGTGGCGGCGAAGTGGTCGGCGGCCCGCGCGACGTCGCGGTCGCGCAGGGCCGCCTCGAACGAGTCGAACCAGGCCTGGGCCTTCTCCTGCGGGGAGCCGGCGGTGCCGGTGGAAGCGTCAAGGGTCTGCGTCATGTGACCCAGGACACTCCTTCCGGCGCCCGCAGGGAAGGGTTGCAGCCGATTGCGTCAGGCGGCGTCCGCCCGCTCCTGCTTCCGGACGGCGGCCAGGCTGGTGACCGTCGTGAGTGCGAGCACGCCGACCACGACGACGAGCGACGTCACGTTGCCGATCTCGGGCACGCCGTCCCAGTTCAGGTGGCCCCAGTGCAGGACCAGCTTGACGCCGATGAACCCGAGGATCGCGGCCAGGCCGTAGCTGAGGTGCACGAGCTTGGTGAGCAGGCCCTGGATCACGAAGTACAGGGCGCGCAGGCCCAGCAGGGCGAAGGCGTTGGTCGCGAAGACCAGGTAGGGGTCCTCGGTGATGCCGTAGACGGCCGGCACCGAGTCGACCGCGAAGACGATGTCGGTCATGAACACCGCGACCACGACCAGGGCGAGCGGGGTGAGGGCGCGGCGGCCGTGCTCGACGACGGTCATCCGGGCGCCGCGGTAGTCGTCGGTGACCGGCATCAGGCGACGCATCAGGCGCACCGAGCGCATGCTGTCGACGTCCTTGTCGTGCTCGTCGGCGCCTCCGACGGCGTCCTTGAGCAGCTTGACGCCGGTGACCAGGAGGATCGCGCCGAAGACCAGGAACACCCAGTTGAACCGGGCCAGCGCGGCGGCGCCGAGGGCGATGAAGAGGCCGCGCAGCACCAGCGCGCCGACGATGCCGTAGAGCAGCACCCGCTGCTGCAGCACCTTCGGCACCGCGAACGCGGCCAGCAGGAGCATGAACACGAACAGGTTGTCGACGCTGAGGCTCTTCTCGACGATGTAGCCGGTGTAGTAGTTCACACCGTTCTCGGTGCCGTGCTGCGCCAGCACGTAGAGACCGAACAGCAGCGGCAGCGCGATGTAGAACGCCGACCACAGCCCGGCCTCCTTCATCGAGACCTCGTGCGGCTTGCGGGTCGCGATGAAGTCGACGACCAGGAGCAGGACGACGGCGCCGATGGTGACCGCCCAGAGGGTCGGCGTGCCGATCGTCTCGATGGCGAGGGGGGACAGGGTGGGTAGGGACACGGAGCTCTCCTCAAGCTAGATCGCTTGAGGTCTCTCTCACCGACCAGCTTCCCGTCGGTCGCTGCCCGGGGAATCGATCGCGATTCCGTACTGACCGGGACAGGCGTTGTGAGGTACTCCCCTCAAGCCCGAGTGTAATAGGTGCTTTCAAGGGAGGGATCCGTGCCCGTTGCCGGAGCCCTCCGGGAGGGCTCCGGCAACGAGCTGCTGGCGTCTGCCGTCAGTCGAGCAGAGCGGTGACGGCACCCGCGGCCACCGTGCGGTTGCCCTCGCGGACGGCGAAGCCGAGCCCGGGCTCCATGGCGACCGGCTTGCCGAGGGTCACCGTGACGTCGACCGAGTCACCCGGCGCGACCAGCGGCACGTCGCCGAGGTCGAGGCGCCCGGAGACGTCGGTGGTGCGCACGTAGAACTGCGGCTCGTAGTCGGAGGCGAACGGCGTGTGCCGCCCGCCCTCGGCGGCGGTGAGCGCGTGCAGGGTGGCGGTGAACCGCGCGTGCGGCCGCACCGACCCGGGCAGCGCGAGCACCTGCCCGCGCCGGACGTCGTCACGGCGGACGCCGCGCAGCAGCACCGCCGCGTTGTCACCGGCCTGGACGGCGTCCAGCGTGCGGCCGAACGACTCCATGCCGGTGGCCACCGACGCGAGGGTCGGGCCGAGGCCCACGACCTCGACCGCGTCGCCCGCGTGCAGGACGCCGCGCTCGACCGCGCCGGTGACGACCGTGCCCCGCCCCGAGATGCTCAGGACGTTCTCGATCGGCATCAGGAACGGCGAGCCGTTGGCGCGCTCGGGCAGCGGCACGTAGTCGTCGACCGCGGCGAGCAGGTCGCGCACCGAGGTGACCCAGCGCGGGTCGCCGTCGAGCGCCCCCAGCGCCGAGACCGGCACCACCGGCACCTCGTCGCCCGGGAACCCGTACTCCGAGAGGAGGTCGCGCACCTCGAGCTCGACGAGGTCGAGCAGGTCGGGGTCGGTGACGGTGTCGGCCTTGTTGACCGCGACGACGAGGTGGGGCACGCCGACCCGCCGCGCGAGCAGCACGTGCTCGCGGGTCTGGGGCATCGCGCCGTCCTGCGCCGAGACGACGAGGATCGCGGCGTCGACCTGGGCAGCGCCGGTGATCATGTTCTTCACGTAGTCGGCGTGCCCGGGCATGTCGACGTGCGCGTAGTGACGGGTCGCCGTCTCGTACTCGACGTGCGCGATGGTGATGGTGATGCCGCGCTGCACCTCCTCCGGTGCCCGGTCGATGCCGTCGAAGGCGACCGCCCGGTTGGCGGCCGGGTCGTCGAGGGCGAGGACGGCGGTGATCGCGGCGGTCAGGGTGGTCTTCCCGTGGTCGACGTGACCGATCGTGCCGATGTTGAGGTGCGGCTTGCTGCGGACGAACTGGCTCTTGGCCATGGCTCTGCTGTGCTCTCTTCTGGTGCTCGAGGGGACAGGACCCGACTGTGTGGGCGCGCTGGTGCGGCGCCGGGGGCGACCCGCCTCCTGGGGTCCTGCTCGGCAGGAGGAGGGTCAGCGTCGAGCGCCGTCGAGCGAGACCGGGCATGCGACAGCGCCGGTCAGGCAGAGCCCTGACCGGAACGAGGTCGTCGCGCGGCACATGCTGCGATGGTGCGTCGCGCGGTGCGGTTTTTCAACCGGGTATCGAGCCAACGCTCCGGCAACCATCGGCGGGGTTGGATCGTGTGACGACCCTCACGCGAGGAGGCCCCATGGCGGCGACGTACGGCGCGATCCAGCCCGGCACCGACCTCTCCGTGCGCGCCCGCGAGCTGGCGCGGGTGCACGACGCCGTCCTCGGTGGGGCCCGGCCGCCGGTGCGGCCGCGGGCCCTGGTCGCGCGGTCGTGGTCGCGGGTGCTGGGCATGGGCCTCGACCCCGACGGCGACAACGCCCGCGACCCGCTGCCGGCCTCCGAGCTGGCCCGGCGGCGACACGACTCGCCGCTGTCGCTGGTCGTCGACGAGCTGCGACGGGTGCTCACGAGCGTGGCCGACGCCTCGCAGTTCCTCATGGTCGTGTGCGACGCGGCCGGGGTGATCCTGTGGCGCGAGGGGTCGGCGCGGGTGCGGATGCAGGCCGACCGGCTCGGGTTCACCGAGGGGGCGGTGTGGACCGAGCGCACCGTCGGCACCAACGCGATCGGGACGGCGCTCGCCGAGGCCGCGCCGGTGCAGCTGTTCTCGGCCGAGCACTTCGAGCACCAGCAGCACCCCTGGTACTGCACCGCCTACCCGATCCACGACCCACGCACCGGCGAGCTGCTCGGCGTGGTCGACGTGAGCGGGCCGGCGCTCACCCTGCACCCCGCGATCGGGGTGCTCGTGGAGAGCGCCGTCCGGCTGGCCGAGGCCGCCCTGTGGCGACGCCACCAGGAGGGACTCGAGCGGCTGCGCCGGGCGGCCGCGCCGGTGCTCGGCGCGACGCCCGGCCCGCTGCTGGTGGTCGACGACCACGGGTGGGTGGCCCACCACGCCGGGCTGTCGGCGCGCGACCGGATCGAGGTGCCGCGCGCCGACCGGGCACTCGCCGTCCCGGGCCTGGGTCTGTGCCTGCCCGAACGCCTCGGCGACGGCTGGCTGGTGCGGCCGTCGTCCGGGCCGACCACGATCGCGGCGACGCTGTCGGCGACCGGAGTCCTCGACGTCGCGGGCGAGCACCCCTGGCGCACCACGCTGACCCGGCGGCACGCCGAGATCCTGGCCCACCTGGTCGCGGCGGGCCGCGACGGGCTCACCGCGAGCGAGCTCAGCGCGGCCCTGTACGGCGACCCCGCGCGCGTGGTCACCGCGCGCGCCGAGGTGTCGCGGCTGCGCCGGGTGGTCGGCGCGCTCGTGGTGACCAACCCCTACCGGCTCGCGCCCGGCGTGGTGGTGTCAGTGCTGGCCGGGCCCGTCAGACGCCCATGAACCCCAGGGTCTCGGGCGACAGCCCGGGGAAGACCTCGGCGGTCGACGCGTTGAGGCGGCGGGTGATGACCTCGTTCAGGACGCTGCGGTAGTCGGTCGTGACCAGGAGGTCGGCGTCCGAGGTCTTGGTCAGGGCCGGCATGGTGCCGAAGTAGCCACCCTTGACGCCGGCGCCCAGGGCGAACATGACGTTGCCGTGCCCGTGGTCGAGACCCTGGTTGGCGTTCTCGACCACCCGGCGACCGAACTCGGAGATCGTCACCAGGGTCACCTTGTCGGCGAGCGGTCCGAGGTCGGCGAAGAACGCCGCCACCGACCCGGCGAAGGCGTCGGCCATGTTCTTGAGGTTGCCGTTGTCGGGCTTCCCGATCCACGTGTGGTGGTCCCACGAGCCGTGGTCGACGGTGATGATCTCGGCCCCGACGTCGGCCCGGATGGTGCGAGCGGAGGCCTGGAGCGCCTTGCCCAGGTCGTTGTTCGGGTAGACCGCGCCGTTGGCCGGGGTGGTGGAGGAGGCGCGGACCGGGGCGAAGTCGGCGACGACCTGCATGGCCGAGCGCATCCCGACGCCGAGCTCGTCGTTCGCTCCGCTCCAGGCGGTGTTCAGCGCCGCGCGCCGCGAGGCGTTGTTCGACCCGTCGGAGCCGGCCAGGCCGACCGAGTCGACACCCTGGGTGACGAGCACGGGCTCGGGGCCGCACATCGCGGCGCTCGGGACGCCGCCACCCATCTGGATCGCCTCGATCGGCGACCCGGTCCCGTTGCGGCCGACGAGACGGTTGAGCCAACCGACCCGCGCCGCCGAGCCGGGGTCGGCGTCCTCGACGTCCTCCATGGCGGAGAAGTGCGAGCGGTTGGGCACCGGGAGACCGGTCGCCTGGATCGCGGCCATCTTGCCGGCGTTCCACAGGGGCAGGAGGGGTGCCAGCGACGGGTGGAGACCGAACATGCCGTCCTTCACGAGCAGCCGGTCGGACGCGACGCTGATGGAGGGGCGGGCCGCGTAGTAGATCGGGTCGGCGTGCGGCACCACCAGGCTCAGGCCGTCGGCCGCGCCGCGCATCGACAGCACCACCAGGACCCGGTCGACGGGTGCGGCGGCGTAGGCGGTCTGGGTGAAGGCGCTGCCGTGCGCGACGGTGACCGCAGCGGCCCCGCCCAGCGCGAGGGAACCACGCAGGAACCCGCGTCGCGTGGTGCCCCGGTAGTCGTCGCAGCAGGGATCACCCGGTGTCTTCGTTGTCATCGTCGGCTCCGTCAGCGGTGCAGGTGGTCGGGGGTGTCGAGCAGCGTGGTCAGGAGCATCGGCAGCTTCCAGCGCAGCACCGGGTGCTCGGTGGTGATCGACTCGTCCGCACCGGTCTGCGTCGCCTGGCAGGCGGCCTGCACGAGCCGTGCCGGCGCACGCTTGCCGAGCAGCTGGATGCTCAGGTGGTTCACGAGGGCGTCGAAGCGCATCCCCGACCTCGGTAGCCACGAGGCCGGGTCGCGGTAGGTCATGTCCTGCTTGGGCCACCAGCGACCGGCCATGGCGTAGTGGGCGTCGAACGAGGCCAGCAGCCTCGACGCCGACGACCACGACCGGTTGTCCTCGGGCTGGCCGTCGGGGCGGGCCCACGAGAACGGCGTCTGCCCGACGTTCTGGGCCTGCCACAGGATCGCGTTCGCCCCCGACGAGTCGTTGACCGGACGAGAGATCCTCGTGCCCAGCACCCGATGGGTGGCAACCACGTCGTCGGTGGGCGTGCGCACCTTCATGGCGGCGGAGGCCTTGAACTCGGGGTGGGCGACCAGCGCCCTCAGCATGGGGGCGATCGCGGTGTCGTTGTCGAGGAACACCTTGGCCAGGTGCGCCACCAGTGCGGCCGAGGGTGCGTCGGAAACGAACCGGACGGCGAGCTTGCGCGCGATCCTGGACGCCGTCCTCGGGTGCCGCGCCAGGTAGGTGAGGTACTCCTCCGCGACGGGTCGCCCGTCCGGCTCGCTGTTCCGGTGCGTGAAGTCGACCACCTTGACGGCGCCGGTCCAGTGGCTCCCGGTGTCGTAGGTCGCGTTCCAGGTGCGCCACAGGTCGACCCGGTAGCCGGTGAGGATGCGGGCCGAGCTCTTGACGTCGTCCTCGGTGTAGTTGCCACGTCCGAGGGTGTGCAGCTCGAGCAGCTCGCGACCGAGGTTCTCGTTGGGGGCCTTCTTGGTCGAGTTGGCGTTGTCGAGCGAGATGCCCATGGCCGGATGGGTGATCGCGGCGACCAGCATCTGGTCGAAGCGCCCCAGCGCGTGGCTGCGGATCACCTTCCCGTACTGGGAGCGGTACATCCACACGCCGTCGTCGTAGACCGGGACGTGCAGGTGGTTCTCCCAGAACTCGGTCATCACCTCGAGGACCTGGCGCTGCGAGTAGATGCGCCGCAGCAGGCACCAGCGGGAGTAGTTCGCCATCGCCCGCCAACCACCCTCCACGTCGTCGCGGTCACGCTGCACGACGGTGGTGTAGTCGGCGTTGATGGAGGTCCACCACCCTGACATCGCGTCGGTCCCGGGATCCGGCACCCGGGCGGGGTTCAGCTGGTCCTCGAACCACGCCTCGGGACTCCCTGCCGCCTTCATCTGCTGGTGCAGGGCCGGGGTCATGGCGTAGGAGAACCTGTTGCCCAGGTGCAGCGCCCACGAGGTCGGCAGGGTGGACTTCACGAAGTCGCCGTCCACGGGCGGTGGCGGGGTGGGCGGGTCCGGGTTGGGCGACTTGGGGGCCTTGTGATGCCGGTGCTTGCACCGGTGCAGGTGGCGGCACGTGTGGTTCCTGTGCCGCTTGCACCGGTGCCAGTGCTGGCAACGCCTGGCGTGACGGCGTCCGACCGCCGCCTCGGCGTCACCGGAGCCCAGCGAGGGCACCACCGCGACGGCCGCGAGGCCGGCGATCACTCCGCGGGAGAGGCCGCGCCTGGTGAACGGGCCGGTCTCGGCCGCCTCCGTGCGCACGAGGTCGTTCAGATCGGTCACGGTGACGAGCTCCTCGGGCGCGGTGGGGGGACATCCCTTATCTCGGTCGGCGCGAGGGTCGTCTTGAGTGAAACTTGAAGAGACATCCGTATCCGGCCCACCTGGCTACCGTGGCGGGCGTGCACCTGATCGAGATCCCGACCGCCGACGGCACCGCCGAGGCCTACGTCGCGCGCCCACCGTCCGGCTCAGGGCCCGGCGTGCTGTTCTTCATGGACGCGATCGGGCTGCGACCCCAGATCGCCGCGATGTGCGACCGGATCGCGTCGTGGGGGTACGTCGTGCTGGCGCCGAACGTCTTCTACCGGGTGGGCGACGTCGACGGCGTCGGGCCGCACGTCGACCTGCGTCAGCCGGGAGCGCGTGAGGACTCTTCGCCGAGGCGATGCCGCGGGTGCGCGGCCTGACCCCCGACCTGGCGGTGCCCGACATCGCGGCGTACGTCGCCGCCCTGCGCGGGCTCGACGGTGTCGCCGACGGCCCGATCGGCACCACCGGCTACTGCATGGGAGCGCGGCTCGCCGTCCGCGCGGCCTGCGCCCACCCCGACGACGTCGCGGCCTGCGGCGGGTTCCACGGCGGCGGCCTGGTCACGGACGACGCCGACAGCCCGCACCCGGGCTCGGGTCGGCGCGGGCCCAGTTCGTGTTCGGCCACGCCGACCACGACCGGTCGATGTCGACCGAGGCGGTCGCGACCCTCGGCGAGACGCTGGCGGGCCACGGTCTCGCGGCGAGCAACGAGATCTACCCCGGCGCCGCCCACGGCTACTCGATGGCCGACACCGCGATGTACGACGAGGGCGCCACCGAGCGGCACTTCGTCGAGCTGCGGGCGCTGCTCGACCGGACGCTCGGTCAGCAGTCGGGCTAACGCGCTTCGAGCACCCGTCGGAGGAACTGCTGCGTCCGCTCGTGCTGCGGCTCGGTGAGCACCTCGGCTCCGCCGCGCTCGGCGACGACGCCCTCGTCGAGGAACAGCACCTGGTCGGCGACGTCGCGGGCGAAGCGCACCTCGTGGGTGACGATCACCATCGTCCAGCCCTGCTCCGACAGGTTGCGGATCACGCTGAGCACCTCGCCGACGAGCTCGGGGTCGAGGGCGGACGTCGGCTCGTCGAGCAGCACCACCTCCGGCTCGAGCGCGAGCGCGCGGGCGATGCCGACGCGCTGCTGCTGGCCGCCCGAGAGCTGGGACGGGTACGCCGGCTCGCGGCCGGCGAGCCCGACCTGCTCGAGCAGCGCGCGGGCGGCGTCCTCGGCCTCGTCGACCGGGCGGCCCTGCACCTGCACCGGGCCCTCGATGATGTTCTCGAGCACGGTCTTGTGGGGGAACAGGTTGTGGGACTGGAAGACCATGCCGCTGCGCGAGCGGAGCTCTCGGATCTCCCGCCTGCGGGCCGCCTTGTCCTGCGGCAGCTCGTGGAAGTCGACCGACGCGTCGGCGATCCGGACGACGCCCGCCTCGGGGGTCTCGAGCACGTTCAGCGAGCGCAGCACTGTCGTCTTGCCCGAGCCGGAGGGCCCGAGCAGGGCCGTGCACGAGCCCGCCGTGGCCGTGAAGTCGACGCCGCGGAGCACCGGGGTGTCGCCGAACGCCTTGTGCAGGCCCCGGACCTCGATCAGGTCTGACGCGCTCATACGGCGTACCTCCCCAGCTTCTTCTCGAGCTTGTTCTGGCCGATCGACAGCAGGAAGCAGATCACCCAGAAGTAGAGGGCCGCCAGCGAGTAGAGCGGCATGAACTCCAGGGTCTGCTGCGCGGATCTCTGGGCCTCCCGGAAGAGCTCGGTCACCAGGACGACGGAGACGAGCGACGTGTCCTTCACCAACGACAGCAGGGTGTTCGACAGGGGCGGAACCGCGATCCGTGCCGCCTGGGCAGCACGATCCGGCGCATCAGCTGGGGGTAGCCCATGCCGATGGTCGTGGCCGCCTCGAACTGGCCCTTGGGTACCGAGAGGATCGACCCGCGGATGATCTCCGCCGCGTAGCCGCCGACGTTGAGGCTCAGGGCCAGGCACGCAGCCGGGAAGCCGGGCAGCTTGATCCCGATCTGCGGCAGGCCGTAGAAGATGATGAACAGCTGCACGAGGAGCGGCGTTCCCCGGATGAGCGAGATGTAGAAGCGCGCCGGCAGTTGCAGCGCCTTCACCGACGACATCCGCGCCAGCGCCACGCCGAGGGCGATCAGCAGGCCGGCCACGAAGCTGATCGCCGTCAGCGGGATGGTGCCCTTCACGACACCCCACAGCATCGGCCCGGCCGTGTCCGTGACCACGTCCCAGCTGCTGCGGCCCTTGTTGGACCCCTCGACGTCCACCTCGCCGGAGTTCTCCACCGAGACGTCGGCCTTGAAGTAGCTCTCGGAGATGTCGGCGAGCGTGCCGTCGTCGGCGAGCCGCTTCAGGGCTTCATCAGCCTGGTCGCGCAACGCCCCGTCGGACTGGCGGAACACCAGCGCCTGGCGACTGATCTCGTCCCCGGCGTCGCCGGTGACCTTGACTTCGGTGGAGCCGGTCGAGGCGAGGTAGTCGAGGACGGCGATGTTGTCGTTGACGATCGCGTCGACCCGACCCTGCACCAGCAGGGTCACGGCCTGGGCGAATCCCTCCACCGACTCGACGTTCGCCCCGGCGTCACGAGCCACCTGCGCCCAGTTGCTCGTCTCCGACTGCGCCGTGGTCCTCCCCTCGAGGTCGTCGAGCGAGTCGATGTCGTCGGTGCCGGCGGCCGTGACGATGACGCCGCGTGAGTAGGTGTACGGCTCGGTGAACAGGTACTGCGCCTCGCGGTCGGGGTTGATCGTCACCTGGTTGGCGATCACGTCGATGCGCTCGGAGTCGAGCGCCGGGAAGAGCGCGTCGAACGGCGCATCGACGAACTCGAGGTCCCACCCGACCTCGTCGGCGACGGCCTCGATGACCTCGACGTCGTACCCGGTCAGGTCGCCGGTCTCGGTGTCCTTGTACGTGAAGGGCGGGTAGTTGCCCTCGGTGCCGACGCGGATGACCGGCCGGTCGCCCTCGCCGTCCGCGGCTGCGCCCGCCGACGGCGCGGACGCCGCCAGCCCCAGCCCGACCGCCACCAGCACCAGGGCCCGGACGAGCCATTGCGCACTCGATCGTCTTCTCACGGTCTCACCCAACTCGACGGCACTCGGGACCATTCCTGACCCGCGAGCCTGCCATGAGCCGATCTGCGACGGGAGTCTTGTATTCACACTGACTTCATCAAGTTATCGCAGGGAGCCGGCAACCCGCACATCACCGTGGTCCTCGACGGGACCCGTTGCCGCCCACCAGGGAGGTGAGCCCGGCGGTCCCCCGCCCCAGCCGATCCCGCCTGGCGGTGACCTGGTGACCGTTCCGGCGACGACATCGGTACCAGGCTCACCGCCCGCCCGAGCCCCGGCGCCAGCAGGCGTGAACCATGGGCAGCGCCGATACCGCCCTCGGTTCGGCATCACCCCGACTCCTTCACGCACGCAGCCGTGATCCGGGCCTGCATCCGACACCTGGGTCCGGGTCTATCGTCGAAGCATGGATGAGCTCCTCACCACCGCGGACTGCACCATGCCCACGGCGGACCGGCCGCTCCGGCTGGCCGAGTTCGACGCCCTCTTCGCGTCCGTGACGGCCGTGCACCACGAAGGCACGGTGACGCGCCTCCACCTCGGTGGAGGCCCGGGCCTGGCCGATCGCGTCCGCGACCTCACCGACCGCGAGAGCCAGTGCTGCTCCTTCTTCACGTTCACCGTCACCGGCTCCGACACCGAGGTCGACCTCGAGATCGAGGTCCCCCCGCAGCACCGGTCGATCGGCGCGGCGATCGCCGCCCGAGCCTCGGAGCTCGCACCCTGAGCCTGCGCGCCGGCCAAGGGCTTGGTGCGCCCGCTGGGGCGGGCGCACCATCAGCATCCACCCGCCGGCGCGGGCGAGCGGCGGATCCCGGGCAAAGATCAGCCCGATTGGGGATCTCCGCGCGGCGACCTCCAACCCCGCGATGACCGAGGGCGGGATCGACATGCCGGGCACGAGGTCGGCGATCAGCGCACGGACGCGGACGTCGAGGTCGGCGACGATGCGACGGACGGCGTCGTCGTCTGCGCCATCTCGTTCGCCGCCGGCTCCGCGCGCGGCATCTTCACGCTGATCCAGGCCACCGCCGTCAGCGAGCGTTGGGGCACCTCGTCGTCCGGTGCTCGCAACGCGATCCTGTCCGGCGCCGTCACCACCGCCGCCGCACGCCGCGAGGCGACCACACGGTCAGCGCATGGTCCAGACGGGGTCGCGCTTCTCGCGGAACGCGGTGACCCCCTCGCGGATGTCGTCGGTCGTGAAGGCGAGGGCGAGCTGCGAGCGCAGGGCCTCCAGCGCCTCCGGCAGGGCCAGGTCGCGGGTGCTGTTGACGGCGTCCTTGCCGAGCCGCATCAGCAGCGGCGACTTCGAGGCCACCGCCCGTGACCAGGCGCGGACGACGTCGTCGAACTCGGCGGCCGGGGCGACGGTGTTGACGACGTCGAGGCGCCGGGCCTCGTCGGCGTCGATCAGGGAGCCGAGCATCATCAGCTCGTTGGCCTTCATCCGGGGCACGCTGCGGTAGATGAGGGCGGAGATCATGAACGGGAAGACACCCACGTTGATCTCGGGGCAGCCGAACCGGACTCCCTCCTTCGCGACGATGAGGTCGCAGGCCAGGGCGAGGCCGAAGGCGCCGGCGAGCACGTCGCCGTTGGCGGCGCAGATCACCGGCTTGCCGAGCCCGCCGATCAGCGAGTAGAGCCGTGGGAACCGGTCGAGGCCGGCGTACTTGTCGATCGTGCTGGCGTCGCCCGCGAACGCCTTGAGGTCACCGCCCGCGGAGAAGACCCGGTCGTGGGACGACGTCAGCACCACGACCCGCACCTCGTCGTCGGCGCGCGCGGACTCGAAGGCCTCGATCAGCTGGTCGAGGACCTCGTCGCTGAGCGCGTTCCTGGTCTCGGGCGAGTCGAGCGTGATGGTCGCGACGCGGTGGTCGTCGACGTCGTAGCGGACGAGCATGGAGCTCCTCGGGTCAGCCCATCTCGAGGACGACCTTGCCGAAGGCCGCACCGCCCTCGAGGTGGGTGTGGGCCGCCGCGACCTGGTCGAGCGGGAAGGTGCGGTCGACGACCGGCGGCCGGACGTCGCGCTCGCCGAGCAGCCGCAGGAGGCCGGCGAAGTCGGCCGGGCTGCCCATCGTGGTGCCGAGCAGCGAGAACTGTCCGAAGTAGTAGGGGCGGATGTCGAGGTCGGCGCGCCGGGCCCGCGAGGCGCCGAGCACCACCACGCGACCACCGGGCCGGGTGGCCTCGATCGACGACTGCCACGACCCGACCGAGTCGAGGACGACGTCGAACCCGCGTCCGCCCGGGCTCATCGCCTTGGCCGCCTCGGGCCAGCCGGGGTCGGCGTACGAGACCCCGCCGACCGCACCGAGCTCGCGGGCACGCTCGATCTTCTCGGGGCCGGACGACGTGACCACGACCGGGCAGCCGACGGCGCTCGCCAGGCTGACCGCCATGGTGGCGACGCCGCCGCCGGCGCCGAGCACCAGCAGCGACTCCCCCGGCGTCAGCCTCGCCCGGCTGAACAGCGCGCGGAACGTGGTCAGGCCGACCAGCGGCAGCGCCGCCGACTCGGCCCAGGACATCCCGGTCGGACGCGGCACGACGCACTCGGCCGGCACGGTCACCTGCTCGGCGTACGTGCCGTGGCGGTGGTCGCCGAGGATCTCCCACGCGGCGCCGGGTGCGGACTCGTCGTCACCCCACCACAGCGACGGGATGACGACGACCTCCTCGCCGGTCTCGGCGTCGATGCCGGCGCCGTCGGCGCCGGGCACGTGCGGGAGTGGCGAGCCGTAGGTGCCCTGCCGCACGAGCACGTCGTGCCAGTTGAGGGCCGCGGCCCGCAGCGTCACCACCCGCCAGCCTGCTCGGGCGCCGGGTGCCGGCACCGACTCGATGCGCAGCTGGTCGGGCCCGCCGAACTCGCGGAGCACGGCGGCCTGCATCACGCGGGGACCGACAGGCCCGCGGTCAGCCGGCGGCGCACCTCGCCGGCGAGCTCGACCGCCTCGTGGGTCGACGCCGCGACCGGGACCAGCGTGATCGTGCGCGCTCCGGCCTCGACGTACGACGCCAGGACGGCGGCCACGTCGTCGGGCTCGCCCGCCGCCGTGACGTGCTCGAACTTCTCGGGCGGCAGGTTGTAGAGCGCCGACATCCGCTCGCCGAGCCGGGTGCGGGCTCGGGTGGCGTCGCCGCCGAGGCCGACCCACATGTTGAGACCGGCGAACGTCGGCGCCGAGCGACCCGCTCCGCGCAGGCGTCGAGCAGCTGCTGGTGGGTGGCGGCGTACCGACGGGCGGAGCACCACATGCCCAGCCAGCCGTCGCCGTGCTCGGCCGTACGACGCACCGCGACGTCGCCGGCGCCGCCGATCACGATCGGCACCCGGGGCTCGGGCGCCGGCAGGATCCGGCCACCGTCGAGCCGGAAGAACTCCCCGTCGTGGTCGACCGCCTCGCCGGTGGCGAGCCGCCGCAGCAGGCCGAGCGTCTCGTCCATCCGACGCCCACGGGACGCCGGGTCGACCCCCATGTTCGCCACCTCGGTGCGGTCCTCGCCGGCGACACCGACGCCGAGGGTCAACCGGCCCGGCGCGACCTGGCTGAGCGTCGCGAGCTGGCGGGCGGTGCCCATCGGGTGGCGCAGGCCGGCGAGGTAGACGCCGATCAGCACGTGGAGGCTGTCGTGCGAGGCGAGGGCGGTGGTGGCCGCGACGAAGCCGTCGAAGCCGGTGCCGCCGTGGAAGCTGACGTGGTCACCGACGGTGAGGTGGTCGAGCCCGACGTCGCCCAGGTGCGCGAGCAGGGCGCGACGCTCGCCGGCGTCGGGGTTGAAGAGCTCGTCGTTGATCGCGATGCCGACCTTGACGTCCAGGGAGTCCACGCCCGCCATGGTCGCGGGCGGCCGCGCGCCGGCCAAGTAGTGGCCCGACCAAACCTGGCGATGTCTCCAGTGCCGCCCGGCGCCGCGCTTGCGCTCCGCCCCGCGAACCTCCAGCGTGGCGGCGTGACGACGAGAGGCATCACCGTGCTGGCCGGCGGCCTGGCCGAGACGGTGGCCATCACCAGGGCCGCGGACGCCGCGGGCTTCGACGGCGCCTGGTCGGGCGAGTTCCTCAACCGCTCGGCGGTGGGTCGGTCGCGGCCATGGCCGCGGCGACCGAGCGGATCGGCGTCGGCACTGCCATCGCCTACGCCGTGGGCCGCTCCCCGCTCGTGCTCGCCAACGACGCGCGCATCCTCGACGAGGTGAGCGACGGCCGGCTGACCCTCGGGCTCGGCACCGGCACCAAGGGCATGATGATCGGCTGGCACGGCGTGACCGACCCCGACGGGCCGGCGACCCGGATGGAGGAGCTGGTCCCGCTGCTGCGGCGGCTGTGGCGGCTGCACGAGGGCCCGGTGCGGCACGACGGGCCGCTTCTACACCTGCGACATCACCCCGACCGCCGAGATCGAGGCCCGTTGCGCACCGAGATCCCGGTCTACACCGCCGGCGTGAACGCGCGGATGGTCGAGGTGGCCGGCCGCGTGTCCGACGGCTTGATCGGCCACCCGACGTTCACCGACCGCTACCTCGACGAGATCGCCCGGCCCGCGATCGCGCGGGGCGCCGCGAAGACGGGCCGCGACTCGCCGACGTCGCGTCAAGGGCGTGGTGATCACGCGCGGTCGCCGACGACGCGGAGCAGGCCCGCCGGGAGGCCGCCGCGCCAGATGGCCTTCTACGCGGCGCCGAAGGCCTACGGCCCGGTGATGGAGGCCGCCGGCTTCGGCGACGAGGCGACCGCCATCCAGGCGGCGTTCGCGGCCCAGGACCACGACGCCATGGTGGCTGCCGTCTCCGACCGGATGTCGACGAGATGGCCGCGGCCGGCCCGCTCGACGAGGTGCGCGACCGCGTCGCCGTCCTGGAGAAGCGCTACGACCACGCCGCGCTCTACTCCCCCAGCTTCACCATGGCCGCCGAGCGGGTCACCGAGAACACCTTCGCCATCATCGAGGCCTTCGCCAGGTGAGCGCACCGGCGGACTGCGAGGCCCCGTCAGGCTCGACCTCCGGACACCTCGACATCGGCGCCGGTGACGTCGGAGTCCTCGGCGAGCAACGACGCCACGGCGTCCGCCACCTCGCGCTCGGTCACGGGCCGGTGCTCGCCGAACATCTCGTCGAGCGTCCGGCCCGAGGCTGCCACGACCCTCCTCAGCCGGTCGCCGTCGATCGGGCCGGGGGCCACGAGGTTGATGCGGACGCCGGCGTCCGCGCAGTCGAGGGCGGCGGTGCGCACCAGCCCGACGAGGGCGAGCTTGGAGGCGGCGTACGGCGTCCGGCCGAGCAGTGGCCGCGCGCCGGTGACCGAGCCGATGACCACGACGCTGCCGCGCCCGCGGGCGACCATGCCGGGCAGCACCGCGGCGCAGCACCGGTAGACCCCGGTCAGGTTGACGTCGAGCGTCGCCGTCCACTCCTCCGGCGTCACCTCCCACAGCGGCGCCGTCGGGCCCGCGACGCCGGCGTTGCAACCAGCCCGTCGAGGGGGCCGACCTCGCGCTCTGCGGCAGCCACGGCGGCGGCGACCGAGGCCGCTAGGTGACGTCGAGCGTCGCGTGGTCGGCGGCGACGACGCGGGCGCCGGCGTCGTCCAGGACCCGCGCGATGGTCGCCCCGAGGCCGTGGCCGGCGCCGGTCACCAGCACCGCGCGGTCGGCGAGCATCAGGCCGCCGGGTAGGTGAGGTAGATCGACTCTCCGACCATGGCGGGCCGGTCCTGCCCCTGATCTCGATGGTGAGCGCGACGGTGTACTTCACGCCGCCGTCGTCGCGCAGGGTGGAGGTGGGCACGGATGCGACCATCCGGATCTCGCTGCCGACCGGCACCGGCGCGGTGAAGCGCACCTTCTCCAGGCCGTAGTTGGTGCCGCGGCCGTGGTCGGTGATCGTCATCAGCTTCTTCAGCAGCGACGGCACCAGCGACAGCGTGAGGTAGCCGTGGGCGATGGTGCCGCCGAAGGGTCCGTCGGCTGCGCGCTCGGGGTCGACGTGGATCCACTGGTGGTCGTCGGTCGCGTCGGCGAAGGTGTCGACGCGCCGCTGCTCGAGCGGTTGCCACGGGGTCGCACCGAGGTCGATCCCGTCGGCGGCGGCCAATTCGGCCACCGTGATCTCCAGCGTCATCGCTCTCCTCGTCTCACACCATCGTCGAGCCGCCGTTGACCGGCAGCACCTGCCCGGTCACGAACCCGGCCTCCTCCGAGGCCAGGTAGAGCGTGGCCGAGGCGACCTCGCGCAGCTCGGCCGGGTCGCCCCGCCGGGATCACCCGCAGGAACCGGTCGGCGAGGTCGGGGTCGTCGCGCAGGAACCGGTCGAGCTCGGGCGTCCGGGTCGCGCAGGGCGAGACGACGTTGACGGTGATGCCGTCGCGGGCGAACTCGCGGGCCAGCCCGCGCGCCATCGCGTGCACGCCGCCCTTGGCAGCGTTGTAGATCGCGTGGCCGTCGAGGCCGTTGCGCACCGAGTCGGCCCCCATGAACACCAGGCGCCCGTAGCCCTGCTCCCGCATGTGGGGCAGGACGGCGAGCGCGCTGCGGATCGTCGTCCAGAGGTTGCGGTCGATGGTGGCCTGGAGGGTCTCCTCGGTGTGCTCGAGGGTGTGGCGCACGACCCCGCCGCCGGCGTTGGCCACCAGGACGTCGAGCCGTCCGAACGACGACAGCGCGGCCTCGCGCAGGAGGTCGGCCGTGCCGGGTGCGCTGAGGTCACCGGCCACCGCGACCATCTCCTGGGCGCCCTGCGCAGCCAGCCCGGCGCGCACCTCCTCGAGCCTGACCTCGTCGACGTCGCTCATCACCACCGACGCACCGCCGGCCAGGAACGACCGCACCAGCTCGTGGCCGATGCCGCCCGCGGCGCCGGTGACGATCGCGGTGCGGCCCAGGATGCCCGGCATCAGAGGAGGATGTTCAGGCTGCCGTGGGGAGACAGCCGCTCGTTGTCGAGGTAGCAGTACTTGCGGCGGATCCGCAGCCCGTCGGCGCCGTCGACGAGCCGGTACTCGTAGCGCCCCACGAACGTGTGGGTCTCCTCCTTG
>CAWGVK010000019.1:0-71623 GCA_963825985.1 uncultured Actinomycetota bacterium
CGCGCGAGCCACCCACGAGGACCCGCGGCTCGGGCTCGCGCACGGCACACACCTTCATGGCGTCGGGACAGCGCGGGTGGAAGTGGCATCCGGGCGGAGGGTCGCTCAGGTCCGGCGGTGCCCCCTCGATGTAGTTCAGGCCGGTCGTGGACAGCGAGATGGTCGAGCGCAGCAGCTCGCGGGTGTAGCTGTGCTGCGGGTTCGAGAAACCTCGCGGGAGTCCCCGATCTCGACGATCTTGCCGGCGTACATCACCGCGACCCGGTCGCAGGCCTCGGCGATGATGCCGAGGTTGTGGGTGATCAGCAGCAAGGAGGTCTCGTAGGTCTCGCGCAGGTCGTGGAGGATCCGGATGATCTGCGCCTCGACGAGGACGTCGAGGGCCGTGGTCGGCTCGTCGGCGACGACGAAGGCCGGTCGCAGCACAAGAGCCAGCGCGATCATCAGCCGCTGGCGCATGCCGCCCGAGAACTCGTGCGGGTAGGCGCGGAACCGGGTCGGCGGGATGCCCATCACCCGCAGCGCCTCGAGCGAGCGCTGCTCGACCTCCGCTTTGCTGATGCCGCGGTTGTGGGTCTTGAGCGTCTCGGAGAAGTGCTCCTCGATCCGCATCAGCGGGTTCAGCCGGGTCAGCGGCTCCTGGAAGATCATGCCGAGCTGGCTGCCCCGCATCTGGTACTGCTCCTTGCGGCGCAGGGTCAGCATGTCCTCCCCGCGGAACCGGAGCTCGCCGTCGCGCGCCGCGCCCTCGGGCAGCAGCCCGAGCAGCCCACGCCCGAGGGTCGACTTGCCGCAGCCGGACTCGCCGACCAGGCCGAGGATCTCGCCGGGCTGGATCGAGAACGAGACGCCGTCGACGGCGCGCACCGGGCCGCTCGGGCCGGAGTACCAGACGCGGAGGTCGTTCGCCTCGAGCACCGGGCCGGACCGGCCCGACCCTGACGTGTCCTTCAGGTCGAACGTCATGAGACCACTCCGTCAGGCTCGTCGCGCTTGGCACCGCGGTCGGGGAACACGACCTTCGTGAGCCGGCGCCGCCGCAGGGCGGGGTTGACGGTCTCGTTGAGCCCCTCACCCACCAGCGTGAGTGCGGTGATCAGCAGGATGATCGCCATGGCGGGGAAGAACGCCGGCCACCACACGCCGCCCTGGGCGTCGTCGAGTCCGCGGGCGATGTCGTAGCCCCACTCGGAGGCCTCGGTGGGCTGGATGCCCAACCCCAGGAACCCGAGGGCGGCCAGCGTGCCGAGGGCATCGGCCGCGTTGAGCGTCGCGATCACCGGGACCGACTGGACGACGTTCGAGAACAGGTACTTGCGCATGATCGTGAACGGTCCGGCGCCGATCGCGCGGGCGGCCTCGACATAGGTGGCCTCGCGGGCCGAGACGGTGGTGTTGCGCACGACGCGGAAGTACTGCGGTATGTAGATCGCCGTGAGCGACAGCGCGGCGGGGATGACGCCGCCGCCGACCTTGTCGTTGAGCAGGAACGAGAAGACGATCGCCAGCAGCAGCGCGGGGAACGAGTACAGCGCGTCCATCACGAAGACCAGGAGCCGATCGACCCAGCCGCCGATGAAACCGGAGACCAGACCGAGCGGGACGCCGATCACGCCGGCGAAGATCACCGACAGCACGATGACCACGAGCGCGGTGCGCGACCCCCATACGACGCGGGAGAAGATGTCGTAGAACTGGTCGTTGGTGCCGAACAGGTAGCCCGACCCCGGCTCGGCCAGCTTGGGAAGCTTGGTGCCGTCGAGCGTGTTCTCGGCGAATCCGTAGGGTGCGATGACCGGAGCAAAGACCGCGAACACCACGAAGACGAGCGTCACCACGATGCCGATCAGCAGGACCCAGCGGCCGACTCCCTTGGTGTTCCAGATCGTGCTCCACAGGTTCCTCATCAGTACCTCACCCTCGGGTCGACCAAGGCGTTGATGACGTCGACCAGCAGGCTCGTCACCACGACCACCACGGCGAAGAACGTCACCAGCCCCTGGACGGCGATGTAGTCGCGTTCGCCGATGTAGCGGACCAGGGCGCTTCCGATGCCGGGCCAGTTGAAGGTCTTCTCGGTCAGCACCGCCCCGGACAGGGTGAGCGCGACCTGCAGGCCGACGACGGTGATCACGGGCACCAGGGCGTTGCGGAAGGCGTGCTTGCGCACGACCCGGCCCTCGCCGATGCCCCGCGCGCGGGCCGCCTCGACGTAGTCACCCTTGAGTGCCTGGATGACGTTGATCCGGACCAGCCGGACGATCACTCCGGACAGCAGGAACCCCAGGGTCAGGCAGGGAAGAGCATGGTGCTTGAGGACGTCGACGGTCGCCGCGGAGTCGCCGGCGAGGATGGTGTCGACCAGCAGGATGTGGGTGCGGGTGTAGCCCTTCGTCTCCACGTCGAGCTTGGTGAAGGGGTCGGCGATGTCGTTGGTCGGCCAGGTCGGGGCAACGGCGTTGACCAGGACCACGAGCAGGATGCCGACCCAGAACAGCGGGGCGGCGTAGCTGACGACGCCGTACAGGCGGATCGCGACGTCACCGGGGGTGTCTCGGAAACGACCGGCCAGCCGGCCCAGCGGGATGCCGATCAGCAGCGCGACCAGGAACGCCCCGATGGTCAGGGTCAACGTCGCCCCGCCCTGGTCGCGGACGACCGAGAGGATGGGCGTGTCGGTGCGGAAGGTGTTGCCGAAGTCGAACCGCGCGACGTTGCCGAGGTACTCCAGGTACTGCACGAACAGCGACCGGTCCAGCCCGGCCGCCTCGCGGCGCTGGTCGAGGGCCTCTGGCGAGAGCCGGTCGCCGACCGATGCGCTGACCGGGTCACCCGGCGCCACCCGCAGGAGCAGGAACACGACCGACAACAGGACCCAGACCAGCGGGATGACGAGGACCAGGCGGATCGCGATGTAACGCGGTAACGAGCCGGACGACGAGGCCACGGAGCTCCTTCGAGGTGGTGCGGGCGCCGCCGATGGCTGGGAGGGAACCGGAGCCGGTCCGGTCCCTCCCAGCCAGTCAGTGGTGCGTCACGGCTTGGAGATGTCCCAGATCCGGAAGATGTACGTCGGGTCGAGCGTCTCCGCGACGCCCTCCATGCCGTCGGTGGCGACGGCGACGTTCTTGCCGTTCCACGACGGGATGATCGGGACGTCCTGAGCGACGAGATCCTGGAGCTGGCCGAACTGCTCGGCACGGGCCGCCTCGTCGGTCTCGGCGAGCTCCTTGTCGAGCAGGCCGTTCACCTCGTCGCTGCTGTAGTTGTTCTCGAAGAACCCACCGTCGCGCACGAACGGCGACAGGTAGTTGTCGGCGTCGAGGAAGTCGGGGTACCAGCCGAGCATGAAGAGGTCGTAGGCGCCCTCGCGGTAGAGGTTCTGGTACTCGGCGTACTGGTCGTCCTGGACCTCGACCTCGAACAGTCCGCTGTCGTTGAGCTGCGCGGCGAGGATGTTCGCCTCGTCGACGGAGTTGGGGCCGTACTTGTCGGGCGGGAACCCGATGGTGAGCGAGACCGGAGTGTCGACGCCCGCCTCGTTCAGGACCTGCTCGGCCTTGGCCGGGTCGGGCGACTCGCCGAACGCCGTCTTGAACGAGTCGGTCTGGCCCGGGAAGCCCGGCGGCACGATCGAGTACGCCGGCGTCGTGGTGCCGTCGTAGGCGTCCTGGGTGATCTCGGCACGGTCGATGAGGTAGGCGGCAGCCTGGCGCACCGCGAGCTGCTTGGGTGCGGGGTTGCTGAACTGCCAGACCCAGTAGCGGAACTCCGAGCCCTCACCCTCGGAGACGGTCAGGCCGTCGGTGGTGCCGAGGTCGGCCAGGTCGGTCGGGCTCAGCGTGCGCCAGGCCACGTCGACCTTCTTGGTGCCGATGTCGGAGCGCAGCGAGCTGGGGTCGGTGTACAGCTTCACGACCACCTGGTTCGCCTTGCCCGACCGGGTGCCGGTGTAGGCCGAGCTCGCGGCGAGCGCGACCTGCTCCTGCTCGACGTACTGCTCGACCGTGTAGGGGCCCGAGCCGATGACCTGGTCGCTGGGCTGCAGCTTGTCGGCAGGGAAGGTCTCCTCGTCGACGATCGAGGTCGCGGCGGTGGTGAGGATCTTGATGAACGTCAGGTCGGGCTTGTTGAGGTTGAAGACGACGGTGGTGTCGTCGGGCGTCTCGATCGCTCCCTCGGCGATCTTCTGGGTCTCGGACTCGGGGTCGATGATCGAGCCGAGCAGGGTGGAGGCGCCGTTGGGGTCGGCGATCGCGATGTTGCGCTCGAAGGAGAACTTCACGTCGGACGACGTGAGCTCGCTGCCGTTGGAGAACGTGTTGTCCGCGCGCAGGGTGCAGGTCACCTTCTGCGGGTCGGTGTACTCGCACGACTCGGCGGCGTCGGGCTCCGGCTCGTCACCGCCGGCCGGAATCGTGAGCAGCTGCTCGTAGACGGAGTACTGCAGGTTCCACGAACCGATGTCGTAGGCGCCGGCCGGGTCGATCGAGACGATCGGGTCGGTGGTGCCCAGGATCCAGGGTTGGCTGGTGCCGGCGTCGGACGGGGCGTTGGTGTTCTCCGGGTTGGCGTTGCCCTCGGAGTCGCCGTCGTCACCACCGCAGGCGGCGAGAGTGGCGATCAGGATGCCGGCGCCTGCCAGAGACAGGACCTTCCGCGCACTATTCACGACGGTGTACCTCCAGGTGAGTTGTCAAGAACGCCGTGAACCTACTCGCCGGGGTCGCGGCCCGCCACCCTGCCCCCCGTCGTCCAACATCCCGAATTGGCAACGATCTGATCTGCTCGGGCAGCAACACCGAGAAATCTTGCGGCGTATGCAACCTTTACCGCGGCTGGTGAGTACCCCTTCTCGAGGTCTCACTCCTGCACGCCCGTACGTCATCCAGACGTTGCGGAGGAGGGGACCCCCTGACAAAGGAGGTTCTCATGAAGAAGAACAAGGCGCACGCAGCCGATGGCCGGGCTATCCGGACGCGGACACCCAGGATGAAGAGGCACCTTGCTCTCGCGACGTCACTCCTGACCGTCGTGCCGATGATCGCCATCGCCTTCTCGGCGGCGGTGGCCCCGTCTCCCGCACACGCCGAGCGGTGCGGCTACTGGACGCCCGGGCGCATCGCGATCATCGACAGGAGCACCAAGAATCTGTCCAGTGTGGCCAGCAAGTTCAACTCGAACCGGACCGAGAGCTCCACGCTCAACGTGGGAGTCACGACGACCCGATCGGACTCGTCGACCGTCTCGGCGGGCTACACCGCGTCGCTGGGCAACGTCATCGCTTCGGTCGAGGCCCGCTTCGACGTGTCCGTGACGCGCAGCGTCGACAAGAGCGAATCCATCACCAACGAGATGCGCGTGATGCCGCGACGCTACGGACGGACCGTTCGACAGACCGTGCGCACCAAGTTCGAGAACTACTCGTTCTTCTTGCACCCGCGCACCTGTAAGCGGATCGAGCGCAAGGTGAACTGGCGGGCGAACCTCATCACCAGCAACCCGCACTTCGCCGAGTGCCAGGACAGGCGGAACCTCTGCACGCCCCGGTAACGCAGCGACCTGCCTGAGCCCTGTTCAGCGGCCCCTGCCGACCATCTCGACGAGGACGTGGAGATCCTCGGAGGTGAGGCCGACGAGGGTTTCGCGAAACACACGGCGCTCCCCCGGCTCGATCGGCACGTGATGAGGGACGGCGAGCACGGTGCAGCCGGCGGCCTCGGCCGAGCGGACCCCGGTGTCGGAGTCCTCGATGGCCAGGCAGTCGGCGGGGTCGACGCCGAGCAGGCGCGCGGCGCTCAGGTAGGGCTCGGGGTCGGGCTTGCCCCGGGTGACCTGGTCGCCGGTGACGACGACCTGGAACGAGCCGGCGGGCAGCGCCGCCAGCACGGGGGCCACGAACCGCTCGTACGACATGGTCACGAGCGCGCACGGGACGCCGTCGTCGCGCAGCGCGGCCAGCAGCTCGCGGGCGCCCGGGCGCCACGGCACGTGCTCCAGGACCCGGGCCACGACCCCGTCGAGGAGCCGCTCGACGACCTGCTCGGCACTCAGCGGCAGCGGCATGTCGCGCCGGATCACCGTGGCCGACTCGAGGAGCGCGCTGCCCACGAGTGCCAGCGCCTGTTCGTCGCTCCACTCGCCGCCGAACTCGGCGGCCAGCGCGAACTCGGTCGCCATCCAGTAGGGCTCGGTGTCGACCAGCGTTCCGTCCATGTCCCAGAGGACGGCGGCCGGGGCCAGCGAACGCTCAGTCCTCAGGTTCATAGCCGAGATTCGGTGAGAGCCACTTCTCGGCCTCGGCGAGGGTCCAGCCCTTGCGCTCGGCGTACGACGCCACCTGGTCGCGGCCGACCCGGCCGACGACGAAGTACTGCGACTGCGGGTGGCTGAAGTACCACCCTGACACCGACGCGCCCGGCCACATCGCCATCGACTCGGTGAGCGTGATGCCGGTGGCGGCCTCGACGTCCAGCAGCTGCCACAAGGTGCGCTTCTCGGTGTGGTCGGGACAGGCCGGGTAGCCGGGCGCCGGACGGATGCCGGAGTACTTCTCGGCGATCAGGTCGGCGTTGCTGAGGTCCTCGTCGGACACGTGGCCCCAGAACTCGGTGCGCACCCGCTGGTGGAGCCGCTCGGCGAACGCCTCCGCGAGTCGGTCGGCGAGCGACTCGACGAGGATGGCGTTGTAGTCGTCGAGGTCGTCCTGGAAGGCCTTGACCCGCTCGGGCAGCCCGATCCCTGCGGTGACGGCGAAGCCGCCCACGTGGTCGGCCAGGCCGGTCTCGGCCGGTGCCACGAAGTCGGCCAGCGACCGGTTGGGGATGCCCTCGCGGTGCTCACCCTGCTGCCGCAGGTGGTGCAGGGTGGCGGCCACCTCGGAGCGGTCGCCGTCGGCGTACACGACCGTGTCGTCGCCGTCGCCGGCGGCCGGGAAGAAGCCGTAGACACCGCGTGCGGTGATCCACTTCTCCTCGATGATCCGGTCGAGCATCGCCTGGGCGTCGTCGTACAGCTTGCGCGCCGTCTCGCCGTGGGTCGGGCTGTTGAGGATGTCGGGGAACTTGCCCTTCATCTCCCAGGCGTTGAAGAACGGCTGCCAGTCGATGTAGTCGCGCAGCTCGCCGATGTCGTAGTCGTCGAGCACGTGCACGCCCGCCTCCTTGGGCGCCGGCGGCACGTACGCCGACCAGTCGACCGGCGTCGCGTTGGCCCGGGCCGCGTCGTAGCCGAGCAGCTTGCGGTCGCTCTTGCCGGCGTGCCGCAGGCGCAGCGCGTCGTAGTCGACCTTGACGTCGGCCATCAGCGTCTCGCGGCGGGTGTCGTGCAGCAGGGCGGCCGCGGTCGGCACCGACCGCGAGGCGTCCTTGACCCACACCACGGGGCCGTCGTACTTGGGGTCGACCTTGACCGCGGTGTGGGCGCGCGAGGTCGTGGCGCCGCCGATGAGCAGCGGGATGGTGAGGCCCTGGCGCTGCATCTCGGTGGCCAGGTTGACCATCTCGTCGAGCGACGGCGTGATCAGTCCGGAGAGCCCGATGATGTCGGCGCCCACCTCGGCCGCGGTGTCGAGGATCTTCTGCGCGGGCACCATCACGCCGAGGTCGATGACCTCGTAGTTGTTGCACTGCAGCACCACGCCGACGATGTTCTTGCCGATGTCGTGGACGTCGCCCTTGACCGTCGCCATCACGATCGTGCCGTTGGTCTCCTTGGCGGTGGCGAACTGCGGGTTGTCGAGCTTCTCCTGCTCGATGAACGGGATCAGGTAGGCCACGGCCTTCTTCATCACCCGGGCCGACTTCACCACCTGCGGGAGGAACATCTTGCCGGCCCCGAAGAGGTCGCCGACGACGTTCATGCCGTCCATCAGCGGGCCCTCGATGACCTCGATCGGCCGGCCGCCGCGCTCGAGGATCTCGAGCCGCAGCTCTTCGGTGTCGCTCTCGGCGTAGGCGTCGATGCCCTTGACCAGGGCGTGGGTGATCCGCTCGCCGACGGGGAGCGAGCGCCACTCCTGCTCGGTCTCCTCGACCTTCTCCCCCGCCTTGTTGTGCGCCTCGGCGATCTCGAGCAGCCGCTCGGCGGCGTCGGGTCGACGGTTGAGGACGACGTCCTCGATCCGGGTGCGCAGCTCGGTCTCGACCTGGTCGTAGACGATCAGGGCGCCGGCGTTGACGATGCCCATGTCGAGACCGGCCTCGATCGCGTGGAAGAGGAACACGGCGTGGATCGCCTCGCGGACCGGGTTGTTGCCCCGGAAGGAGAAGCTCACGTTGGAGATGCCGCCCGAGACCTTGGCGCCCGGCAGGTTCGCCTTGATCCAGCGGGTCGCCTCGATGAAGTCGAGCCCGTACGACGCGTGCTCCTCGATGCCCGTGGCCACCGCGAACACGTTGGGGTCGAAGATGATGTCGTCGGGCGGGAAGTCGACCTCGTCGACCAGGATCCGGTAGGCCCGCTCGCAGATCGTCTTGCGGCGCTCGAGGTTGTCGGCCTGGCCGTCCTCGTCGAAGGCCATGACCACCGCGGCCGCGCCGTACTTCTTGACCAACCGGGCCTGCTCGCGGAACTTCTCCTCGCCCTCCTTCATGGAGATCGAGTTGACGATCGCCTTGCCCTGGACGTTCTTCAGCCCGGCCTCGATCACCTCCCACTTGGAGGAGTCGACCATCACCGGGACGCGGCTGATGTCGGGCTCGCTGGCGATCAGCTTGGTGAAGCGGTCCATGGCCGCGACGCCGTCGATCATGCCCTCGTCCATGTTGACGTCGATGACCTGCGCGCCGTTCTCGACCTGCTGGAGCGCCACCGCGAGCGCAGCGTCGTAGTCGCCGTCCTTGATCAGGTTGCGGAACTTGGCCGAGCCGGTGATGTTGGTGCGCTCACCGACGTTGACGAAGAGGCTGTCCTCGGTGACGGCGAACGGCTCGAGCCCCGAGAGCCGCATCGCCGGCGCGACCTCGACGGGCTCGCGGCGCGGCTTGTCGGCCACCGCCGCGGCGATGGCCGCGATGTGGGCCG
Source organism: uncultured Actinomycetota bacterium (assembly GCA_963825985.1). Classification (GTDB taxonomy): domain Bacteria; phylum Actinomycetota; class Actinomycetes; order Propionibacteriales; family Nocardioidaceae; genus Nocardioides. The sequence continues at coordinate 9,025 of CAWGVK010000019.1, forward strand.
GCGTGGTGCCGCAGCAGCCGCCGGCGAGGTTGACGAAGCCGGCCTCGGCGAACTCGCCGAGCATGGCGGCGGTCTCGTCGGGCGACTCGTCGTACTCGCCGAAGGCGTTGGGCAGGCCGGCGTTCGGGTAGCACGACACGAAGCTGTCGGCGAGCCGGCTCATCTCGGCGATGTAGGGCCGCATCTCCTTGGCGCCGAGGGCGCAGTTGAGGCCGACGGCGAGCGGCTGGGCGTGCCGCACGGAGTCCCAGAACGCCTCGGTGACCTGGCCCGACAGGGTGCGCCCGGAGGCGTCGGTGATGGTGCCGGAGATGATCACCGGCCAGCGACGGCCGCGCTCCTCGAACAGCGTCTCGAGGGCGAAGATCGCGGCCTTGGCGTTGAGGGTGTCGAAGATCGTCTCGACGAAGAGCAGGTCGGAGCCGCCGTCGACGAGGCCGTTGGCCGCCTCGAGGTACGCCGCCACCAGCTCGTCCCAGCTGACGTTGCGCGCGCCGGGGTCGTTGACGTCGGGGCTGATCGACGCGGTGCGGGTGGTCGGGCCGAGCGCACCGCCGACGTACCGCTTCCTGGTCGGGGTCCTCGGCCGTGACCTCGTCGCAGATCCGGCGGGCGAGGCGGGCGGACTCGTAGTTGAGCTCGTATCCGAGGTCGTCGAGGCCGTAGTCGGACAGCGAGATCCGGTTGGCGTTGAACGTGTTGGTCTCGATGATGTCGGCGCCGGCCTCGAGGTACTCGCGGTGGATCCCGCCGATGATGTCGGGCGCGGTGAGGGTGAGCAGGTCGTTGTTGCCCTGCAGGTCGCTGGGCCAGTCGGCGAACCGCTCGCCGCGGTAGCCCGCCTCGTCGGGGCGGTCACGCTGGATGGCCGTGCCCATGGCGCCGTCGAGCACCACGATCCGTTCGCGCAGGAGCGCGGTGAGCTCGTCGGTGACGTCGGGACGCAGATCGGGCAACGGGACTCCTCATCGGGCTTCTCGGGCGGATGGCACCCATGAGCCTAGGAACGTCGTCCACGTCGTGGACAACGTTTCCAAATCGTGACACCGGATGGGTGGTCGGCGAAATCCTCGGACCTGCCGCCGGTGCGCCGGGAGAACAACGCGGACGCAGATAGGCTTCCGGGGTGATCGAGATCGACGAGATGCCGGACCTGGTGGACCCCTTGGTGATCGCGGCCTTCGAGGGCTGGAACGACGCCGCGGACGCCGCCTCCTCGGTCATCGACCACCTCATGGAGGTGTGGAACGCGCGCGTCGTCGGCGCCATCGACCCCGAGGAGTTCTACGACTTCCAGGTCAACCGGCCGATCGTCAGCACCGACGCGAACGGCCACCGGCGGCTGACCTGGCCGACCACGCAGATCGCGGTCGCCTCGCCCCCCGACCTCGACCGCGACGTCATCCTGATCCGCGGCATCGAGCCCAACATGCGGTGGCGCCAGTTCTGCGCCGAGCTGCTCGCGGCGTGCGACGAGCTGGGCGGTGAGCTGGTGGTGACGCTCGGGGCGCTGCTCGCCGACACACCCCACACCCGGCCGATCCCGGTCACCGGCACCGCGACCGAGCTCGAGCTGGTCGACCGGCTCAAGCTCGAGCAGTCGACCTACGAGGGCCCGACGGGCATCGTCGGCGTCTTCCAGGACGCCTGCGTGCGGCTCGACGTGCCCGCGGTGTCGTACTGGGCCGCCGTCCCCCACTACGTCGCCCAGCCGCCCTGCCCGAAGGCGACGCTGGCCCTGCTCGGCCAGCTCGAGGACCTGCTCGAGGTGTCGATCCCGCTCGGCGAGCTGCCCGAGGACGCCCGCGCCTGGGAGCGCGGCGTCGACGAGCTCGCCGAGGAGGACGAGGACGTCGCCGAGTACGTCCGCTCGCTGGAGGAGACCCGCGACACCGCCGACCTCCCCGAGGCCTCCGGCGAGGCGATCGCCCGCGAGTTCGAGCGTTACCTCAAGCGCCGGGGCGACGAGAGCACCTAGCCCGGCCTAGGGCGTGACCGGCGTCGTGAGCAGCCACTGGACGCCGAAGGGGTCGAGCACGCGGCCGGCGCGGGCGCCGTAGTCCTGGTCGGCGACCGGGAAGACGCTCTCGGCTCCGGCGGCCAGCATCGCCGCCTCGACGGTGTCGGGGTCGTCGACCAGCACCTCGAGGATCGGACCGGGCTGCTGCACCGGGTCGGTGCCGTCGGCGTCCTTCACGCTGAGGTGCGTGCCGTGGACCACGACGTCGGCGTGGACGACGGCCTCGCCGTCGGCGTGGACGTCGCCCACCTGCGCGCCCAGCGCGTCGGCGTACCAGTCGAGGGCGGCGCGGGCGCCGGAGAGCACCAGCTTGGGTCGGATCGTGTTCGTCATCCGCCCATCGTGGCCGGGAGCGGCACCGGCCGTCTTGGACGAACGAGAGACCTCGGCCTGGGTCAGAGGGCGAGCCCGAGGGCCGCGTCGAGCACCGCCAGCACCGGCCCGGCCGCGTCGGCGTCGGTGGTGTCGGCGAGACCGTCGGTGCCGAGGGTGGCCGCCACCCAGGTGTCGACTGCGGCGACCGCTCGGGGCGCGTCGAGGTCGTCGGCGAGCGCGGCCAGGACCTCCTCGACCACCGGTCCGGCCGGCGCACCGGCGCCGAGGGCGACCGCCTTGCGCCACTGCGAGAGCGAGTCGACGGCGTCCCAGAGCTGGTCGTCGGTCCACTCCCAGTCGGCCCGGAAGTGGTGGCGGAGCAACGCCAGGCGGATCGCCATCGGGTCGATGTCGCTGTTGCGGAGCGCCGAGACGAACACCAGGTTGCCCCGCGACTTCGACATCTTCGCGCCGTCGTACCCGACCATGCCGGCGTGGCTGTAGACCTGGGCGAAGCGGTCGCCGGGGGCCGCCACCTGGGCGTGGCCGGCGCACATCTCGTGGTGGGGGAAGACCAGGTCGCTGCCGCCGCCCTGCACCTCGAAGTCGCCACCGAGGTGGTGACGGGCGATCGCGGCGCACTCGATGTGCCAGCCGGGCCGCCCGGGGCCGAACGGGCTGGCCACGACGGCTCGCCCTCGCGGGCGCCGAGCCACACCACGGAGTCGAGGGGGTCGCGCTTGCCGGGACGGTCGGGGTCGCCGCCGCGCTCGCCGAAGAGCCGCAGCATCGTCTCGCCGTCGTAGCCCGACACGTCGCCGAACGACGGGTCGGCGGCGACGGAGTAGTAGAGGTCCTGCTCGACCCGGTAGACGGCGCCCGCGGCGTCGAGCGCCTCGATCATCTCGACCACCAGCGGGATCGACTCCACGGCGCCGACGAAGTGGTCGGGCGGCAGCACCCGCAGCGCGTGCATGTCCTGGCGGAACAGCTCGGTCTCGCGCTCGGCGAGCTCGACCCAGTCGATGTGGACCTTCGCGGCCCGCTCGAGCAGCGGGTCGTCGACGTCGGTGACGTTCTGGACGTAGGTGACGTCGTGGCCGGCGTTGCGCCAGGCCCGGTGGAGCAGGTCGAAGCCGACGTAGGTCGCCGCGTGGCCGAGGTGGGTGGCGTCGTACGGCGTGATGCCACAGACGTAGAGACGTGCCGCACCGGTCGGCTCGACCGCCACCAGCTCGCCACTCACCGTGTCGTGGAGTGCCACGGGTGGGGCGGTGACGGGGAGGGTCGGGAACTCCGGGGTGGACCAGGCACGCATGTCCTGAACTGTAGGTGGTGCGGTGTCCGCGGTCGTTGCGTGGTCTCGTCGAGATCGGCTGGCCGTCTCAGAACGGCGGCCACGGGATCGCCGGCCACTCCCCTCGCGGCTGCGGCAGGACGCCGCGATCGAGGAGCCGACGGCACCGGCGGGCGAAGGTCTCGATCTCGAGGTCGGTCAGGTGGTCGGCCAGGGTGGCGCCGAGGTCGCCGCCGAGGGCGGCGAGCAGCCGCTCGACCCCGTCGACGTCGGTGTCGGCGAGCGGGTCGCCCTGCCAACCCCACAGCACGGTCCGCAGCTTCGGCTCGTGGTGGAAGGTGAGGCCGTGGTCGACGCCGTACCGGTGCCCCGACGTCATCTCGAGCACGTGGCCACCCTTGCGGTCGGCGTTGTTGGTGAGCACGTCGAAGACCGCCATCCGCCGCAGCGCCTCGGTGTCCTCGTGGATGAGCGTGACCTCGCGGTCGTGGTCGTCGAGCCCCTCGAAGACGGCCAGGTACCCCTCGGGCACGCCGCCGCTGCGCACGAGCGTGACCGCCTCCTGGTCGGCGTCGGGCTCCTGCCACTCCTGCAGCATCCCGGTGCCGTGCGGTCCCTCCCCCAGCCAGGTGCGGGGGACGACGTCCCAGCCGAGGGCCTCCGAGACGGCGTACGCAGCCACCTCGCGGTCGGCGAGGGTGCCGTCGGGGAAGTCCCACAGCGGCCGCTCGCCCGCGATCGGCTTGTAGACGACCGTCAGGCCGTCGAGCTCGCCGAGGAACGTCGCGTTCGACGCGGGCATGATCCGACCGCGCAGCTCGAGCTCACTCATGTGGTTGCCGGGTTACGGGTCGCGGCGGCGGAAGCCGTTGGCCCGGACGCAGAGGTGCCCCTCGGGGTCGATCGGGGTGCCACAGAAGGGGCAGCTCGGCCGGCCCGCCTCGAGCACCTGCTCGGCGCGCTGCACGAACGACCGGGCCGCGGCCGCGGTGATCCGGACCAGGAACACCTCGTCGGGCTCGGGCTCCTCGAAGTCCTGGTCGACCTGCTCGGGGCTGACGACGGCCGCCTCGGTGAAGGGGAAGACCTCGATCACGACGCGCTCGTCGGCGGGATCCCACGACAGGGTCATGGTGCCGGCGCGGAACTCCTCCTCGATCGGCTGCTCCAACGGCGCGGCGTCCTCGAGCCCGAGCGGGGCGACGGCGGGCACGACGGTGGTCGTCTGGGTCGACATCACCTCGTCGAGCAGCTCGTCGATGCGGTCGGAGAGCGCGGAGACCTGCTGCTTCTCCAGGGCCACCGACGTGACCCGCGTCCCGGTGCGTGCCTGGAGGAAGAAGGTGCGTGCGCCGGGCTCGCCGACGGTGCCGGTGACGAAGCGTTCCGGCGGGTCGAAGGCGTGGACGATCGGCATGCCGTCCACCCTATGACCGGGGCCCAGGACCCGCGCCACCCCCGACGGGGGCGTCGGCCGGGGCCGACGTCGCTCTACGGGAGCGGCCCTTCTTCTTGGGGGGCGGCGGCACCAGCCACGACAGGTCACCGGCGTGGGTGTTGGTGGCGAGCACGTAGGGGCGGGTGCCGGTGTAGCGGATGATCGAGACCGACGCCGGGTCGACGTTGATCCGCTGGAACAGGTCGAGGTGCATGCCCAGGGCGTCGGCGAGCACCGACTTGATGATGTCGCCGTGGCTGACGGCCACCCACACGGCACCCGGCCCGTGCTCGGCCTCGACGGCGGCGTCGTGGCGGCGGACGGCGGCCACGGAGCGCGCCTGCATGGTCGCCATCGACTCACCCCCCGGGAAGGCCGCCGCCGAGGGCTGTGCCTGGACGGTCTTCCACAGCGGCTCCTTGGCGAGGTCCTTCAGCAGCCGGCCCTGCCAGTCGCCGTAGTCGCACTCGGTGATGCCCTTCTCCGACAGGATCCGAGGCGGTCGCGGGCTGGGCGGTGCTGACGGCCTTCGCCGTCTGCCGGCAGCGCTCGAGCGGGCTGCTGACCACGGCCGCCAGCGGCACCGCCGCGATCCGCTCGCCGGTCCGCTGGGCCTGTTCGACGCCGACGTCGTCGAGGCGGACGCCCGCCGTCCGGCCGGCCAGGAGGCCCGATGCGTTGGCCGTCGTCCGGCCGTGCCGGACGAGGATCACGGTTGCCATGCTGTGGAGCGTAGAGGGGCTAGCGTGAGGTCGTGATCGTCGACAGCGCCGTCTACCGTCAGGGCGCCCGCCTCCAGGTCGACTGCCACTCGCACGACTACGACGCGCTGCGCAGGACCGCGGCCGAGCAGGACGGCTTCGTCTGGGTGGGCCTGTACCAGCCGAGCGAGATGGAGCTCCAGGACGTCGCCGGCGCCTTCGGGCTCCACAAGCTCGCCGTCGAGGACGCCTTCAAGGCCCACCAGCGCCCCAAGCTCGAGCTGTACGACGACAGCCTCTTCCTGGTGCTCAAGACCCTCTGGTACGTCGACGAGGACGACGCCGTCGAGACCGGGGAGATCAACATGTTCGTCGGCCACGACTTCGTGGTCACCGTCCGGCACGGGCGCGGGTCGCAGCTGCAGTCGGCCCGCTCGTTCCTCGAGCACAGCGAGCACGTGCTCACGCACGGTCCGTCGGCGGTCATCTACGCGGTCTGCGACACCGTGGTCGACGCCTACGTCGAGGTCGTCGACTACCTGCAGGAGGACGTCGACGAGGTCGAGGAGTCGGTGTTCTCCGAGATGCGCACCAAGGACTCGGCCCGCATCTACACGCTCAAGCGCGAGATCGCCGAGGTCCGCCGCGCCGTCCTGCCGCTGCGCGAGCCGCTGCGTCGCTTCGCGTCGGGGCTGGTGCCCGGCATCGAGTCGGAGGCGGCGCCGTTCTTCCGCGACGTCGTCGACCACCTCACCCAGGCCGCCGAGGTCGTCGACAGCCTCGACACACTCCTCTCGACCGCCTTCGACGCCCACCTCGCCTCGATCTCGGTGCAGCAGAACGACGACATGCGCAAGATCTCCGCCGGTGCCGCCCTGGTCGTGGTGCCGACCCTCATCGCCGGCATCTACGGCATGAACTTCGAGCACATGCCCGAGCTCGGCTGGACCATCGGCTACCCGTTCGCCGTCCTGCTCATGGTCGGCGTCTCGGCGTTCCTGTTCTGGTTCTTCAAGCGCTCCGGGTGGCTGTGATCCCGCCGCTCAGGCGTTGAGGACCCCGACGCCGAGCAGCACGAAGGTGCCCACCCCGAGAGCCACGCGGTACAGCACGAACGGCGTGTACGAGCGCGTCGTGACGTAGCGCAGCAGCCAGGCGATGGCGGCGTACCCGACCACGAAGGAGACGACGGTCGCCACGATCGTCGGCCCCCAGCCGTAGGGGTTGTCGCCGCCGGGGATCTCCTTGAGCTCGAACAGGCCGGCCCCGACCACGGCGGGGATGGCCAACAGGAACGCGTAGCGGGTGGCGGCCTCGCGGTCGTAGCCGAGCGCGCGGCCCATCGACAGGGTCGCGCCCGACCGCGACACCCCCGGCACCAGCGCCAGCGCCTGCGCGCCTCCCAGGAGCGCCGCGTCGCGCAGGGTCAGCTGCTTGATCTGCTTGTCGGTCGACCCGAACCGGTCGGCGACCCCGAGCACGATGCCCATCACGATCAGCATCGTGGCGATGATCCACAGGTTGCGGAAGTCGCGCTCGATGACGTCCTTCAGCAGGACGCCGAGGACGACGATCGGCAGCGACCCGACGATGATGAACCAGCCCATCCGCGCGTCGAGGTGCCCGCGCAGCTCGGGCTTGACCAGCGAGCGCACCCACATCGACGCGATCCGCCAGATGTCGCGGCGGAAGTAGATGAGCACGGCCAGCTCGGTGCCGATCTGGATGACGGCGGTGAACGCCGCGCCGGGGTCGCCCCAGCCGAACAGCTCGGGGTAGATGCGCAGGTGGGCGCTGCTCGAGATCGGCAGGAACTCGGTCAGCCCCTGGATCGTCCCGAGCACGACGGCCTGGAGCACCTCCCACACATCGAGGAGCGTAGGTGACCGCTCCGCGTGCCGGTCCGCCCGGGTGGTGGCGCGTCGTCTAGATTTTCGCCATGCAGCAGCGCTCCGTCGGCACGACCGGCCTGAAGGTCTCGCGCCTGGGGCTCGGCACGATGACGTGGGGACGCGACACCGACGAGCACGAGGCCCGCGACCAGCTGATCGCGTTCGCCGAGGCGGGCGGCACCCTGGTCGACACCGCTGCCGGCTACACCGACGGCGACTCCGAGCGCCTCTTCGGCTCCCTGATCGGCGACGTCGTCGCGCGCGACGAGGTGGTCATCGCCACCAAGGCGGGCATCTCGCGCCGCTCCGGCGAGCGGGTCACCAACACCTCCCGGGGCTACCTGCTCACCACCCTCGACGCGTCCCTCGAGCGGCTCGGGGTCGACCACGTCGACCTGTGGCAGGTCCACGTCTGGAACGACGACGCGCCGGTCGAGGAGACGTTGACCGCGCTCGACCTCGCCGTCACGTCCGGCCGCGCGTCGTACGTCGGCATCTCCAACTACACCGGCTGGCAGACCGCCCAGGCCGCCACCTGGCAGCGGGCCGTCCCCGGCCGCACCAGCCTCGCCTCCACCCAGGTCGAGTACTCCCTGCTCAACCGGCTCGTCGAGCGCGAGGTGCTGCCCGCCTGCGCGGCCCTCGGCCTCGGCGTCCTGCCCTGGTCACCACTGGGCCGCGGGGTGCTCACCGGCAAGTACCGGGGCGGCACCCCGTCCGACTCCCGCGGCGCCTCCCCCGTGTTCTCCGGCTTCGTCGGCGCCTACCTCGACGACGCGAGTGCCCGGATCGTCGAGGCCGTCGTCCGAGCCGGGGAGGGCCTGGGCTGGACGCCGCTCGAGGTCGCCCTCGTGTGGGTGCGTGACCGGCCGGGCGTGACCGCGCCGATCGTCGGCGCCCGCACCGCACGCCAGCTGCGAGGCGCCCTGGACGTCGAGGAGAAGCACCTGCCCGCCGAGCTGGTCAGCGCCCTCGACGACGTCTCGAAGGGCGTGTCATGAGCACCCGGACGAACCCTCGACGCGGGGTGGAGTGGGAGTTCGCCAAGGTCACGTTCTCGCCCGAGTTCCCCCGCGGCGTGGTCACCAAGCTGCTCGTCGAGCGCGCCGAGCACGGCGGGTGGGAGCTCGACCGTGTGCGGATCGGCGCCGACGGCGTCCGCCGGGTGGTGCTGCGCCGCAAGATCATCCGCGCGGTGCGCACCGCCTGAGTCTCAGATGTCGCCGAGGAACCGGTCGAACACGCGCGCGCCGAACTCCAGCGCGTCAACCGGGACCCGCTCGTCGACGCCGTGGAAGAGCGCGGTGAAGTCGAGGTCGGCGGGCAGCCGCAGCGGCGCGAACCCGTAGGAGCGCAGGCCCAGCCTGCGGAAGTGCTTGGCGTCGGTGCCGCCGCTCATCGTGTACGGCGCCACCAGGCCCTCGGGGTCCTCGGCGAGGATCGACCGGGTCATCGCGCCGACCAGGTCGCCGTCGTACGGCGTCTCCCAGGGCTGCTGGTGGGAGAGGAAGTCCCACTCGATGCCGTCGCCGCACAGCTCGCGCAGCGTCTCGAAGAACTCGTCCTCGTAGCCGGGCAGGAAACGGCCGTCGACGTGGGCCGTGGCCTCGGTCGGCACCACGTTGACCTTGTAGCCCGCCCCGAGCTGGGTCGGGTTCACCGTGTTGCGGATGACGGCGCCGAGCATCCGCGCGGCCCCGCCGAACTCCTCGATCAGCGAATCGGCGTTCTCGGGCGTGGCCTCGGTGCCGGCCAGGTCGGCGACGGTGGCGAGCAGCACCTCCATCGTCGGGGTGAGCCGAACCGGCCACCGATGTGCGCCGATCCGTGCCACCGCCGCCGACAGGCGGGTCACGGCGTTGTCGGGATTGATCATCGAGCCGTGCCCCGCGGTGCCCTTCGCGGTCAGGCGCATCCACGCCATCCCCTTCTCGGCCGCCTCGATCAGGTAGAGGCGGCGGCCCCGCACGGTCGTGCTGAAGCCTCCCACCTCGCCGACCGCCTCGGTGCACCCCTCGAACTCGTCGCGGTGCTCGTCGATCAGCACCTCGGCGCCGTGGTGACCACCCGCCTCCTCGTCGGCGGTGAAGCACAGCACGATCGGTCGCTCGGGCACCTGGCCGGCCCGCTGCCGGGCGCGCACCACCGAGAGCAGCATCGCGTCGAAGTCCTTCATGTCGACCGCGCCGCGACCCCACACGTAGCCGTCCTCGATCTCGCCGCTGAACGGCGGCACCTGCCAGTCGTCGGCCGCGGCCGGGACGACGTCGAGGTGGCCGTGCAGCAGGAGCCGGTCGGCACTACCGGAACCACCCCAGGTGGCCACGACCGAGGTCCGCCCCGGGGTGCGCTCGTAGAGGCGCGACTCGATGCCGACCTCGTCGAGCAGCGTGGCGACGTACTCGGCGGCCTTGCGCTCCCCGGGGCCACCGTGCCCGTCGGCGTCGCCGAAGTTGGTGGTGTCGATGCGGATCAGCTCGCGGCAGAGGTCGACGACCTCCGCCGCGGGGTCGTACGAGGGGGTCTGCTCCTCGGCGTTCATGTGCCCATAGTGACACCCGAAGGTGCTCGGCCCCGATGCAGGCGAAGGGACCGCCCTTTGCTAATCTTCCACCGCACTCGTCCGGGTGGCGGAATTGGTAGACGCGCTAGCTTGAGGTGCTAGTGCCCCATTAGCGGGCGTGGGGGTTCAAGTCCCCCCTCGGACACCGAAAGTCGTTGCCCCACCAGGGTTCTCCTGGTGGGGCGACGTCGTTCTGTCGGTCGTGCGGGAGGTCAGCTCTCGGCATCCGACTCCGCCCACACCGGGTCGGTGGCGATCAGCACCAGCTGCTCCGCGGTGACCGGCGGGAGCGCGCGCGAGGGAGGCGACGAGGGGCCTGCACCGGCCCACTCCAGCACCGTCACCTCGAGCCCTCCCGGTCCGGTTGCCACGACGGCCGTGCTGGCCGGCGGCCCCACGGAGCCGGGACCCGCTGGACTGCCCGACACGGTCACGATCGTGCCGTCGGCCAGACGGCGACGGCGACAGTCACCCTCATTCGCGGAGCACTGCTGCGGGGCAGACGATGCCCGGCGCAGCTCGACCCGGACGAGGGTGGGTCCGCTGCCGTCGTCGTAGACCACCGACCCCATCTGGACCGCCCGCGGCAGCAGTTCTGGCCCGCCCACGGTGTCGACGTACGCGGTGCTCGTGACCAGGGCTCCCGAGGCGCGCGGCAGGAGTCCCGCCAGGACCGGGCCCATCCGGTCGACCGGCACGGCGAAGCCGCCGGGCGGGGTGATCGGTCGGACGTCCGCGACCTGGGTGCTGGGCGACCAGGGACCGGGTCGCAGCGCCCACGCTGCTGTCACCCCGGACCCGACGGCCAGCACGGCCAGGGTGACCAGAAGGCCCGCCACGGTCCGGCGACGCTGCCGATGCCGGTCCAGCTCGCTGACGGAACGGTGGACGAGCGGGATCTCATAGGTCAGGGTGCGGGTCAGGACGACGCGCGACAGCACGTCGTCAGGGGCCTCACGGGGGCGCGGGAAGGGGGTGCCGGGGCGTGCCCGGGCGGGTATCGGGTCGGCCGAAGAGCCCCCCATCATCCCCCCTCGAAAATCTCGTCGCAAAGAAACCGGGCCGTTTGCCACTTTCTTTGACAAAATGTAACTAGCATCCAGGCGTGGCCATGCCCGGCCACGTCACTCTCAAGGAGAAACCCCATGTCGAAGATCCGCGCCGCTCTCGTCTCCACCCTCCTCGCCACCGCTCTCATCGGTGGCGCTGTTGCGTCGGGTTCGGCTGTCGAGGCCAAGGCGCCTGTCACCAACCGCGGCGGTTCTGGCTGGTGCTGCTGACGAAGTCAGCCTGACCTGGTCGACACCTTCGTCGACGACACCGTCGGTGGCGTCAGCCCAGTCGATGCCCCGGCACGTCGGAACGCATCGAGTGCGTCGTCGATGGCTCCGAACTCCTGGAGCAGCGTTCCGAGCTCGAACCACAGCTGCGCCGCCTCGCGGTCTGCTCCGGCACTGCTCAACAGCAAGATGCCCTGGCGGAACCACTGCACGGCCTCATCGACCTTGTTGCGCGCCGCCTCGACCCGGCCCAGCACGGCGCACGCCTCCGTCGCCAGCAGCGCGTTCGCGGTCTCGGTCACCCGGTAGCAGTCCTCGGCGAGCCGTTCTGCCTCCTCGACGTCGCCGATCAACAGCCGGGCCCGAGCGAGTCCGAGTTCGGCGCGACCCCGGTCGAAGATGCTGGCGTCGCTCCAGGTCATCTCGTCGTAGGCCTGCGTGAGGTTGAGGATCGCGCCGTCGAGCTCTGGCGGGTCGCTCTCGAGCTGCAGGAGCCCGAGCTGCATGCGCAGGACGGCCTTGTGACGGGCGTCATGCGTCTGCTCCAGCAGGGCGATCGCCTTCTGCGCCAGAGGCAGTGCCGCGGCGATGTTGCCCTGACGCTGATGCACGATGCTGCTGTTCCAGTACGCCGACGCACGCGCCTTGGGCGACTCGAGCAGCTCGGCACTGGCGATGGCGCGCTCACACATCCGCAAGGCGTAGTTGACGTCGCCCCGCTCGTAGTGTGCGGCGGCCACGGTCACGGCGAGCTGAATGCCCTCAGCGCTGCCGTGCAGGTCGGTGCTGCCGACGAGCAGCTCGGCACGTTCGCCTATCTCGCAGGCGCGCGCCAGGTCGCCCTCTTCGCGGTAACAGCGACTCAGCGCGATCAGCGACCGGATCAGGACCAGCCCGTCGGAGGCGTCGGAGACGACATCCTCGAGAACGACGATGGCGTCGTCGAGGCGACCCTCGGCCTCGAAGGCCAGCGCCCTCAGGTACCTGCCCTTGACCAGGATCTCGTCGGGAACGACGTCCTCGGCCAGAAGTCCGGTCACCCGGGTCAGCGCCGCCGCCGAGTCACCGGTGCGGAGGTCGAGCTCGACGTAGTCGAGCTCGAGGGTCATCCGGGCCACCAGCTCGGCGGCCGCGCCGTCGTCCTCGGGGGCGATCAGCTCGTCGACGTCACAGCCGAGCCGACCGGCGAGCTGGACCAGGAGCTCGGGGCTCGCTCGACGCTGCCCGGCCTCGATCCGGGAGATGTAGGCCGTCGACATGTGGTCACCGGCGGCCTCACCCTGGGTGAGCCCGGCGCGTTGCCGGGCGTACTTGAGCCGCGACCCGATGAGGGCCGCGTCGATGTTCTTCGCCCGTACCCGCAGATCGGGCGTGACGAGTTCTGTGGGGTTCACAGGAGACCTGTGCCCGATTGTGACAGGGCGTATGCGCCCCTCTTGACAAACTGTGATCGGACGCGGGTGCCATGCTGTGACCATGAGCCCTTCCGACTCCCCCGCCACGTCCGCGACGGCCCTGCTGGCCCTGCACCGCGACCCGACCCTGCTCACCGTCGTCAACGTCTGGGACGCCATCAGCGCGACCGTCGTCGGCGACCTCCCGGGCACCAAGGCGCTCGCCACCGCCAGCCACTCCATCGCCGCCTCCCGCGGCTACGAGGACGGCGAGAACATCCCGGTCGACGAGATGGTCGAGGAGGTGCGCAGGATCGTGGCGGCCACCTCCCTCCCTGTCACCGCCGACCTCGAGGGCGGGTACGGCGACGCCGCCGAGACCGTCCGCAAGGCGATCGGCGTGGGCGCGGTGGGCGCGAACATCGAGGACCAGCTCAAGCCCCTCGCGGAGGCCGCCGGCCAGGTCGAGGCGATCATGGCCGCGGCGGCGGCCGAGGGGGTGCCGGACTTCGTGCTGAACGCCCGCACCGACGCCTTCGTCAAGGGCGCCGACGACCCGCTCGCCGAGGCCGTCGTGCGCGGCAAGGCGTTCCTGGAGGCCGGTGCGCCCGTCGTGTTCGTGCCCGGCAAGCTCGACGAGGAGCAGGTGACCACCCTGGTCGACGCCTACGGACCTCAGCGGCTCACGGTGATCGGCATCCCCGGCATCCCGTCCCTGGCCCGGCTGGAGGAGCTCGCGGTCGCCCGCGTGTCCTACGGGCCGATGTCGCAGCGGGTCGCCCTGACCGCGCTGGCCGAGCTGGTCGAGTCCGTGCACGCCGGCGGCGGCGTCCCGTCGTCGATGCGGGCCCTCAACTGAGCTTGCGGGTGGTTCCGACCCAGACGGGGTCGCTGTCGGCCTCGCCCTGCACGTCGCCGTCCCACGAGGTCGCCGCGGTCCGGCCACCCAGCGACCGGGTGATCGCCTCGTCGAGCGACAGGTAGGTGCCACCCGGATCGAGGTCGCGCCGGGCGTCGTCCTCCAGCACGACCATGTCGTGGCTGAGGCTCTTGACCAGCGCGCCGACGGTCGAGCGCGGGACGCCGGTCAGCGCGGCCACCGCCTCGCCGACGATCGCGGTCGGCGCGAAGAGCACCGGCACCTGCGGTCGCACGAGGCCGGCGACCGAGGCGAAGCGCTCCAGCAGCTCGGCGTAGCTGAGCACCTCGTCGCCGCCGACGTCGTAGCCGCGGTTGCGCGGGACTCCGCCGAGGGCCGCGGTGAGCAGTCGGACGACGTCCTCGACCGCGATCGGCTGGATCCGGCTCGACATCCAGGACGGCAGCGCCAGCACCGGCAGCCGCTCGGTCATCCGGCGCATCACCTCGAACGACATCGAGCCGCCACCGATCACCATCGAGGCTCGCAGCACCGTGGTCGGGACGTCGCCGTCGAGCAGGATCCGTTCCACCTCCTGCCGCGAGCGCAGGTGGTCGGAGACGCGACCGTCGGGCACCAGCCCCGAGAGGTAGACGATGCGTCCGACCCCGGCGTAGGTGCAGGCGGCCACGACGTACTCCGCGGCCTCGCGGTCGCGCCTGAGGAACTCGCCGGCCCCCATCGAGTGCACCAGGTAGATCACCGCGTCGACGTCGCGGATGGCCAGGTGCACCGAGACGGTGTCCTCGACGTCGAGGTAGCGGCGCTCGACGGCGTCGGCCCAGGCGAAGCGGTCGAGCGCCTCGAGGTCGCGGGCCGTGGCGACGACCTGGTGCCCGGCCTCGAGGAGACTCGGCACGAGGCGGGAGCCGATGTAGCCGGTCGCACCGGTGACGAGGACGCGCACCCGTCGAACGTACGGGATACTCGGGCCATGTCGTCAGCACCCTTCCGGGTCGGGTTCGTGAGCGGTGCAACCCCCGACAAGTGGGCGCGGGTCTGGCGCGAGCGGCGTCGTGACCGGCTCGAGCTGGTGCCGGTCACCGAGGCGGAGCAGGAGGCCGGCATCCGCGCCGGCGACCTCGACATGGCGCTGGTCCGGCTGCCCGTCGACCGCGAGGGGCTGCACTGCATCCCTCTGTACGACGAGGTGACGGTCGTGGTCGCCGGCCACGACCACCTGGTGGCGGCAGCCGACGAGGTCACCCTCGACGACCTGGCCGACGAGCAGCTGGTCCGTCCGCACGCGTCGGGCTGGACGCCGTCGGCCGCCCAGCTCGACTGGCCCGACATGACCGAGCGGGACGCCGTCGAGACCGTGGCGGCCGGCACCGGCGTCGTCCTCGTGCCGATGTCGCTCGCTCGTCTCTACGCCCGCAAGGACGTCGTCAGCCGGCCGGTCACCGACCTGGCGCCGACGAAGGTCGGGCTGGCCTGGCGGCTCGACCACGACGACGAGCGGGTGCAGGCCTTCATCGGCGTCGTGCGCGGCCGGACGGCGAACTCCAGCCGCTGAGTGTCACCAACTGGTCGACAGGGGCCGGCCCTCGTGGAAGCCGGCCGCGGACTGGACGCCGACGACGGCCCGCTCGTGCAGCTCGGCGAGGCTGGTGGCGCCGGCGTACGTGCACGCCGAGCGGACGCCGGAGCAGATCTCGTCGATCAGGTCCTCGACGCCGGGGCGCACCGGGTCGAGGTACATCCGCGACGACGAGATGCCCTCCTCGTAGAGGCCCTTGCGGGCGCGGTCGTAGGCCGACTCGGCCGAGGTCCGGTTGGCGACCGCGCGCGCCGACGCCATCCCGAACGACACCTTGTAGGCGCGCCCGTCGGCGTCCTCCATCAGGTCGCCCGGGGACTCGTGGGTGCCGGCGAACCAGGATCCGATCATCACCGACGACGCCCCGGCCGCCAGCGCGAGCGCCACGTCGCGGGGGTGCCGCACTCCCCCGTCGGCCCACACGTGGGCCCCGAGCTCGCGGGCGGCGGCCGAGCACTCGAGGACGGCCGAGAACTGGGGCCGGCCGACGCCGGTCATCATCCGGGTCGTGCACATGGCACCGGGGCCGACGCCGACCTTGACGATGTCGGCCCCGGCCTCGACCAGCGCGCGGGTGCCCTCGGCGGAGACCACGTTGCCGGCGGCCACCGGCACCGCCGGGTCGAGGGCGCGGACGGCGCGCAGGGCCTCGATCATCCGCTCCTGGTGGCCGTGGGCGGTGTCGACGACCAGGCAGTCGACGCCGGCGTCCAGCAGCTCGGCGGCCTTGGCGCCGACGTCGCCGTTGACTCCGACGGCGGCGGCGATCCGGAGCCCGCCCCCTCGTCGACGGCGGGCTGGTAGAGCGTGGCGCGCAGGGCGCCGGTGCGGGTCAGGACGCCGAGCAGCCGGCCGTCGCCGTCGACGGCCACCGCGAGCGGCGCGCGTGACGAGTCGAGCTTGTCGAAGGCGACCCGCGGGTCGGTGTCGGCGTCGACCATCACCTCGGCCGGTCGCATCACCTGACCCGCCTGGGCGAACCGGTCGACGTCACGGCAGTCGGCCTCGGCGACCACACCGACCGGGCGACCGGCCTCGACCACCACGGCCGCGCCGTGCGACCGCTTGGGGATCAGCGACAGGGCCTCGGCGACGGTCTGGTCGGGGCGCAGCACGATGGGGGTGTCGAAGACGAGGTGGCGTGACTTCACGTACGAGACCACGTCGGCCACGACCGGCGTCGGGATGTCCTGCGGGATGACGGTGACCGCTCCCCGGCGCGCGACGGTCTCGGCCATCCGCCTGCCGGCGATGGCCGTCATGTTGGCGACGACGAGCGGCAACGTCGCACCCGTGCCGTCGGCCGTGGTCAGGTCGACGTCGTACCGCTGGCGACCGCGCTGCTGCGCGGCACCATGAACACGTCGTCGTAGGTGAGGTCGTGGGCCGGGCGGACGTCGTCGATGAAACTGCGGCAGTACGGTGTCGGAAGCCTACGGCCTGGTGGGCTCCAGGGTGACGGAAACGCGCCGAGCCCGTGGCTTCGACAGCAGTGGGTGCGGGGCGCCGCGGGGCGAGTGAACCTGATCGGTGAGCACACCGACTACAACGACGGGCTGTGCCTCCCGATCGCCATCCCGGCGCAGACGACGGCCGGGGCCACCGCTCGCGACGACGGTCACACCCGCATCGTCAGCGCCCAGCAGGACGACGCCTGGGAGGGCCGCGCCGCCGACCGGTCCCGGCCAGGTCAGCGGCTGGGCGGCGTACGCCGCGGGCGTGCTGTGGGCGCTCGAGCAGGCCGGCCACGACGTGCCCGCGATGGACCTGGCACCTCGACAGCACGGTGCCGCTCGGCGCCGGCCTGTCCAGCTCGGCGTCGCTCGAGGCGGCCGTGGCGGTGTCGGCGGTCACCCTCGCCGGCCGCCCGCTCGACGACGACCTGCGCCGCGAGCTGGTGGCGGTCTGCCGGCGGGCCGAGGCCGAGGTCGCCGGAGCGCCGACCGGCGGGCTGGACCAGAGCGCGGTGCTGCTCGCGCGCGAGGGCCAGGCCCTGCTGCTCGACTTCGCCGACGGCTCCGCCGAGCACGTGCCGTTCGACGTGCACGCCCACGGCCTGGCGCTCCTCGTCATCGACACGCGGGTCTCGCACGCCCTGATCGACGGCGGCTACGGCTCGCGTCGTCAGGAGTGTGAGGAGGCCGCTCGCCGGCTCGGCCTGCGCTCGCTCCGCGACGCCGACGCTGCCGCCGTCGAGACCCTCGGCGACGACGTCCTGCGACGGAGGGCGCGGCACGTCGTCACCGAGAACGAGCGCGTGCTCGCTGCGGTGACGGCGCTGCGCGAGGACCGGTGGTCCGACCTCGGCGTCCACCTCGACGCCTCGCACGAGTCGCTGCGCCACGACTTCGAGGTCTCCTGCGACGAGCTCGACCTCGTCGTCGAGACCGCCCGCCAGGCCGGCGCCCTCGGCGCCCGGATGACGGGTGGCGGGTTCGGTGGCTCCGCGATCGCGCTGGTGCCGGTCGAGCGGGCCGACGCCGTCAGGCGGGCGGTCGACGCGGCCTTCGTGCGGGCCGGCTTCGGGGCCCCGGGGCACCTGGACGGCACGCCGTCAGCGCCTGCCGGCTGAGCCGGTCCTACTCGTCCGTCGAGGACACGCCGATCCGTCCCTGCCGGAACGCCTCGACGAACAGGTCGTGGTCGTCGCGGACCTGCTGGGCGTACGTCGTCCCGAACTCGGTCACCCACGCCACCAGCTCGTCCTCGCGGTCGTCGATGCCCGCGAGGATCGCCTCCTCCACCTGGAAGTCGACGAGGTCCTGGTCGCTGTCCTCGTCGGAGGCGCAGTGGATCTTCGCGGTCGCCCGCCCGAGGTGGCCGATGACCTGGCGAATGTCGTCCGGCTCGGTGAGACCCGACCAGTCGAGGTCGACCTCGTACGGCGACACCTCGGCCACGACGTACCCGACCCCGCCCAGCTCGGTGTAGCCGAGCATCGGGTCGGTGTGCACCTGGAGGGCGCGCTGGCTGACGACGGTGCGGTGGCCCTCGTGGTCGAAGTAGCGGTCGACCTCGTCGGCGTCGACGAACCGGCTGATCGCCGGCACGTTGGCCTGCTTCATCGACAGCAGGACGTCGTTGTCGAGCGCCTGGCTGTAGCCCTCGACGAGCACGTTGTAGGCAGGCAGCCCGGCACTGCCGATCCCGAAACCCGACTTCCCGACGACGTCGCGCAGGTCGTAGAACAGGTCTCGCTCGGAGCGGCGACGCGGCGGGATGGTCTCGAGGTAGCTCTCGAACGCGGCGACGACGTCGGCCCGCTCGTCGTCGTCGAGCCTCCGCACGGTGGCGTGGTCACGGAAGAGCCGCGCACCGTCGACCTCCGAGGTGTTGGCGTCGAGCAGGTCGGCCCGCCGTCGTCCGCGGGCGAGCACCAGCGCGTCGTGGATCGGTCCCTCGGTGTTGTCGAGGTGCAGCGCGAAGTCGTCGGTGTCGCTGTCGACGTACGCGCGGACCTGCTCGAGGTAGGCGTGCAGGAACTCACCGATCAGCGTCGACACGTCGCTCTCCGGCAGCGCCTTCTGCCAGCCGACCAGCGCCATCGACGCCGCGAACCGTCGCAGGTCCCAGGTGAAGTGGCCGAGGAACGCCTCGTCGAAGTCGTTGACGTCGAAGACGAGGCGCCCGTCGGAGTTCAGGTAGGTGCCGAAGTTCTCGACGTGGAGGTCGCCGTGCACCCAGATCCTGCGGCTGCGCTCGTCGACGAACGGGTCGTCGGCGTCGACCACGTCGTTGTAGAACAGGCAGGCCGTGCCCCGGTAGAAGGAGTGCGGGTCGGAGGCCATGGTGCGGTACTTGGCCCGGAACGCCGCCGGGTCGGCGGCCATCAACGGGGCGAAGGCATCGTCCAGGACGGACACGATCACGTCGGCGCGGGACTCCGGGGTGGGCATGGGCCCACCGTGCCAGACGTCAGGGTGAGGTCGGGTACTCAGGAGCAGACGAGTACGACGCCGGGTTCGACCTCTGCTCGGTCACGACAGGCTCCTCGGCATGACGAACTCGACTCCCACCAAGAACACCACCGCCTTCTTCGCCCAGGCCGGCGTGTCCTTCGCCATCGCCCTGCTCACGATGCTCTTCGCGATCATCTACCTGCCCGCCGACCCGTGGATCCGGGCCTTCCTCGCGCTCGGCACCATGTTCCTGACCACCTCGTCGTTCACCCTCGCCAAGTGCGTGCGAGACAACCAGGAGACCCAGACGGTCGTGCACCGGCTCGACCAGGCGCGGGTCGACAAGCTGCTCGCCGAGCACGACCCGTTCCGCGCCGTCTCCTGATCGCTCCCTTATCTCCCTCCACCTCCACGGCGGGCCCGCACTCCGGTGCGGGCCCGCCGTTCGGCTGCCCGTTCGTCTGCCGTTCGTCTGTCCGCGGCCACCCCGCCGTGTGCTTTGATCGACGGATCCGAGAGTCCCCGACACGAGGAGCACCTCCGTGCCCAACCCCGCGTTCGAGAAGCTCAAGCAGGCCGTGACCGGCGCCATCCGCGTGGGTGACAAGGCGGCGCGCACCGCGGCTCCCGTCGTCCGCAAGGCAGCCGACGACGTCGTGACCCGGTTCCGGAAGCCGGACCCCACCCCGCCGCCGACGGCACCCGCCCCGCCCCCGGCCGCGACCGACGCTCACATCGACGCGAAGACCGACGCCAAGCCGAAGACCGACGCCAAGCCGAAGACCGCGCCAAGCCGAAGACCGGCGCACCGCCGGCCGGCCCGAACCCCGCCTCGATCGCGAAGAACGTCCCGCACCAGCGGCCGGTGGCCAAGCCCGCCCCGAGGAAGAAGCCGACGGCCCCCGACTCTCCCGGCGGCAAGCTGCCGCCCCGCAAGTAGCGTTCCCTTGGCCCGGCTGCCGGACCCGGCGCTGGTCGTGCTGGTCGGGCCCAGCGGCTCGGGCAAGTCCACGTGGGCCCAGGCGCGCTACCGGGCCGACGAGGTCGTCTCCTCCGACAGGTTGAGAGGCGTCGTGGGCAGCGGGCCGCACGACCTCGACGCCTCGGCCGATGCCTTCGACCTGCTGGACCGGATCGTCACGGCCCGGCTCTCGCGCAGGTTGACGACGGTGGTCGACACGCTGGGCACCGAGGAGCATCGGCGGCTCCGCTGGCGTGACCTCGCCCGCGGCGCCGGCCTGCCGACCGTGGCCGTCGTGCTCGACACCCCGGACGCCGAGTGCCGCCGCCGCAACGCCGCGCGTGACCGGCCCGTGCCGGCGCCGGTGCTGACCCAGCAGCTGGCCCGTCACCGCGCCGTCGTCGAGAGCCTGGCAAGCGAGGGGTGGGACGTCGTGGAGGTCGTGTCGGGCGACGGTCGTGTGCCTGACGCCGGTCCCGAGGCAGTGCAGAGGCACACGACCCCCTCGCCGGAGAGACGCAGCTCGCAGGGTCTGCGCGTGGTGCTGCAGCTGTCGCGATTCCCGTGGGGCGAGGACCCCGCCGGGTGGCTGACCGAGGTCGCGCTGGCCGCCGACGAGGCTGGGCTGGCCGGCATCGCGCTGATGGACCACCTGATCCAGATCCCGCAGGTCGACCGCGCGTGGGCCCCGATCCCGGAGCCGTGGGTGACCCTCGGGCTGCTCGCCGGGCTCGACACCCGGCTGTCACTGGGCACGCTGGTCACGCCGGTCACCTTCCGGGCGCCAGGCATCACGGCGAAGGCCGCCGCCACCCTCGACGTGCTCTCGGGCGGGCGCGCGTTCGTCGGGGTCGGCGCGGGCTGGTGGGAGCGCGAGCACGCGGCGTACGGGCTGGCGTTCCCTTCCGCGAAGGACCGGCTGGACGCCCTCGAGAGCGGCATCGAGACCATGCGGGCGCTCTGGGCCAGCGGCACCAAGGCCCACGAGGGCGACCGGGTGCGGCTGCCCGAGACCACGTCGTACCCGCGTCCGGTCGGCCCGCTGCCCGTGATCGTCGGCGGCACCGGCCGCCGGACCCTCCGGGTCGCCGCCACGCTGGGCGACGCGGCCAACGTGCCGTCGACCCTGCCCGCGCTCGACGACCACCTGGCCACGCTGCGAGGCCATCGGGACGACGTCACGGTGACCGTGCTCGACCTGCCCACCGTCGGCCGCGACCGCGACGACACCTGGGCGCGGGTCGAGCGGCTGCGCGGTCGCGCGAAGGCGCCGGCGTACGCCGCCCGCACCAACGCCGGCACCCCGGCCGACCAACGTGAGCGCTACGGCGCGCTGGCCGAGCGGGGCGTCGACACCGTGTTCGTGGCGCTGGCGGACCTGGAGGGTCCCGACGACCTCGATCGGCTCGCGCCGCTGGCTACCTGAGCTCGGCCGACGAGAGCCCCAGGACCCGGCGGGCCACGATCAGCTGCTGGATCTGCTGGGTGCCCTCGAAGATGTCGAGGATCTTGGAGTCGCGAGCCCACTTCTCCAGCAGCTCGGTCTCGCTGTAGCCGATGGAGCCGGCCAGCTCGACGCAGCTGAGGGTGATGTCGGAGCCGACCCGGCCCGCCTTCGCCTTGGCCATCGAGGCTTCGAGCGAGTTGGGCCGACGGTTGTCGGCCATCCAGGCGGCCTGGAGGGTCAGCAGGTAGGCGCCCTCCCAGTCCGACTCCATCTGGAGGAACTTCGCGGCCGCTGCCGACTGGAGGATGCCCGGTCGGTCGTGGTCGACGACGACGCCGGCCTCGGCGAGCAGCTCGCGGGTGAGGTCGAGCGCGGCGCGGGCGCAGCCGACGGCCATCGCCGCCACCAGCGGGCGGGTGTTGTCGAAGGTCGCCATCGCGCCGGCGAAGCCCTGCCCGTTGCCATCCGTGTCGACGTCGGGTGATCCGAGGAGGTTCTCCTTCGGCACCCGGCAGTCCTCGAAGATGATCGTCGCGGTGTCGGAGGCGCGGATGCCGAGCTTGTGCTCGAGCCGGTCGACCCGCATGCCCGGCGTCCCCTTGGCGACCACGAACGACTTGATCGCCGCCCGGCCGAGGGCGCGGTCGAGGGTCGCCCACACCACGATGTGGTCGGCGCGGTCACCCGAGGTCACGTAGATCTTCTCGCCGTTGATGACGTACTCGTCGCCGTCGAGGACGGCGGTCGTCGTGATGTTGGCGGAGTCGGAGCCGACGCCCGGCTCGGTGATCGCCATGCCGGCCCACACGCCGGCGAACCGCTGCTGCTGCTCGTCGTCGGCGACCGAGGCGATGGCGGAGTTGCCGAGTCCCTGCCGCGGCATCGAGAGCAGCAGCCCGACGTCGCCCCAGCACATCTCGGCGACCGACATCACCGAGGCCAGGTTGGTGCCGTTCTTGACCGAGGTGTCGCCGTCCTCCTCGGTACGCCGCACGCCTCCGGCACCCGCTCCCTCGCTCGCGCCGGACTCGGAGAGCCCGTCGATCATCGCGGCGAGCATGTCGAGCTCCTGGGGGTACTCGTGCTCGGCACGGTCGTACTTGCGCGAGATCGGGCGCAGCATGTTCATCGCTACCTGGTGGGCCTGACCGACGAGCTGGCGGAACCGCTTCGGGTCGTCGAGGTTGATCGTCATGCTTTTCGGGGTCCCCTCAAGATTGTGGGCGGAAGGAGCGAAGCGGGAGGAGCACAGGATCTTGTGGGGTGTTCAGACCAGCACGCTGCCTTCCATGAGGCCGATCGCGCGCAGGTCGCGGTACCAGCGCTCCACCGGGTGTTCCTTGACGAAGCCGTGGCCACCGAGCAGCTGGACGCCGTCGAGACCGATCTGCATGCCCTTGTCGGCGCACGCCTGGCGGGCGAGGGCGACTGCGCGGGAGAAGTCCTTGCCGGCGGCCGCACGGGCGGCTGCCTTGTAGGTGAGCAGCCGCATCGCCTGCAGCTCGATCGCGATGTTGGCGACCATGAACGCCACCGACTGGCGGTGGGCGATCGGCTCACCGAAGGCCTCCCGCTCCTTGACGTAGGGCGTCACGTAGTCGAGCACCGCCTGCGCGGTGCCGACGGCCAGCGCGCACCAGGCGAGGCGCGCCAGGCGCACGCACTCGACGTACGTCGAGCCGTCGGTGGCGCCGAGCACGGCGTCGGCCCCGACCCGCACACCGGTCAGGGTGAGCTTGGCGAGGGAGGCGGCCCGGACTCCCATGGCCGGGTCGCCCTCGACGGCCAACCCGTCGGTGGACGACTCGACGAGGAACAGGGTGGCCCGCCCGTCGAGCGAGGCGCCGACGACGAACAGCTCGGCCTGCGCGCCCCGGGGCACGAGGGTCTTCACGCCGTCGAGGACGAACCCGTCGTCGGTCCGGGTCGCCGTGGTCGAGGGGGCGAGCACGTCGAACAGCACGGCCGGCTCCATCAGGGCGAGGGCCGCGGCCGGGACGTCGGCGTCGGTGAAGGCAGGGAGGTAGGTCTGCTGCTGCGCGTCGGTGCCCCACAGCCCGATGGCGGTCGCGACCGACCCCGGCGCCAGCCCGGCCACCGCGAGGCCGAGGTCGCCCCTCGCGAGCGCCTCGGCCACCAGGGTGCCCGCCATCGCGGAGCGCTCCTGGGAGATGCCGCCGAGAGCCTCGGGGAGGCCGAGGATCGGCAGCCCGATCTCGAGCCCCGCCTTCGACACCGCATCCGGCGCCTCGCAGGTCTCGTTCGCCTCGGCGGCAGCGGGGCGGAGCACCTCGTCGGCGTACTCGGTGACCACGTCGACGAGCATCTGCTCGTCGTCGGTCGGGGTGAGGTCGAAGACGCCCGAGGTGCGCGCCGGCACGGGACGGGCACCGGGCCGGCCCGCCTGGCCGGCCCTCGCGAACGTGCGGCTGGCCCGCGTCAGGGTCTTGAAGCCGCTGCGGGTCAGGGTGAAGACCACCTGCTCGGCGGGCTTGCGGAGGCGGACCCGGTCGATCACGTCGCTCTGCGCCAGCCGGTTGAGGCCGGCGACGAGGTAGCCGATCGGGTCGCGCGACTCCGAGCCCGGGATGCCGTTGCGGCCGCCCGGCCTGAGGCTGCTGAGGAGGGACATGTCGATAATGTAACTCCGAGTTACACGAAGCGCTACACGAAGCACCGGGGCAGCCCCGTGGGGGTCGTCACACCGGCGTTCTCTACTATTCCGCGCATGCCTGACGCACCGCCGCACGCGCCCCACGGACCGCTCCCGGAGGGAGGCACGGTCCGGCCCATGACCCGTTGGGGCACGCCGGTGATGCACCGGCCGCAGGCCCGGGTGACGACGTACGACGCCGCGCTGCGGGACCTGGCGGCCGACATGGTGGCCACGATGTACGCCGCCGACGGCGTCGGGCTGGCCGCCTGCCAGATCGGCGAGGACGTCGCGATGTTCGTGTTCGACTGTCCCGACGACGACGGCGAGCGCACCGTGGGCCTGGTGTGCAACCCGGTGCTGACGCTGCCCGAGGGCAAGGACCGCCGTCTCGAGGAGGCGGAGGAGGGCTGCCTCTCACTGCCGGGTGCCTTCGTCGAGTGTGCGCGCCCCGACCTGGCGAGCGTGTCGGGCACCGGCCTCGACGGCGAACCCGTCGCCTTCACCGGCACGGGGCTGCTCGCCCGCTGCCTGCAGCACGAGACCGACCACACCTACGGCACGGTCTTCGGCGACCGGCTGCCGACCAAGGCCCGCAAGAAGCTGCAGAAGGCGCACGACAACGCGGCTGACGACTTCCCGCCCGAGTGGCCCGCCTGACGCTGAGGCCTGTCAGCTGCAGGGGTCGCCGACCGTGCCGAGCCCGGTGACGACGTGCCGGCCGGCGGCCGCCAGCAGGGCGACGGCGAGCAGGACCAGCAGCGCGGGCGTGGTCGCGGCCGGCGCGAGCGCACCGAAGTCGACGTGGCTGCACTCGGTGCGCACGCCGTTCACGACCTTCTCGGTCTTGGTGGAAACACTGACCACGAAAGCCGGCGCCGGCGGCCACGACGCCCCACTTGAACGGGGTCGGGATCCGGTTCCAGAGGGACGCCTTGTCGGCGGCACGAGTCGTCGTCGTGGCCGGGATCCTGCCCCCCGGAGCCTCCGGGATGACCCGGGTCGTCAGCGCCGGGCGGTGACGTAGCAGGCGACCGCGGCCGCAGCGGCGACGTTGAGGGAGTCGATGCCGGGGCGCATCGGGATGGTCGCGCGACGGTCGGCCGCCGCCTCCCAGGTGGCCGACAGCCCGTGGCCCTCGGAGCCGAGCACCAGCGCCACCTTGTCGAGTCCGGAGACGGCGTCCTCCAGCGGCACCGTGTCGGCGGCCAGGGTCAGCGCGACCGTGGTGAAGCCGGCCGCGGACACCGTCGGCAGCGCCTCGCGCCAGTCGGGGAGGCGGGTCCACGGGACCGAGAGGACCGCACCCATGGCGACCTTCACCGCCCGGCGGTAGAGCGGGTCGGCGCAGCGCGGCGCCAGCAGGACGGCGTCGAAGCCCAGCGCCGCTCCGGAGCGGAAGACGGCACCGACGTTGGTGTGGTCGACGATGTCCTCGAGCACGAGCACCGACCGGGCACCGTCGAGCACGGAGGCGACCGACGGCAGCGGACGGCGGTGCAGCGAGGCGAGAGCGCCCCGGTGCACGTGGAAGCCGGTGACCTCCTCGGCCAGGTGCTCCGACAGCACGTAGCAGGGTGCCGTGGTGGTGGAGAGGACGTCGGCCAGCCCGTCGAGCCAGCGCGGCGCCATCAGGAACGACCGCGGCGTGTGCCCGGCCTCGACGGCACGGCGGACGACCTTCTCGCCCTCGGCCAGGAACAGCCCGTGCTCGGCCTCGAGGTGCTGGCGCAGCTGGACGTCGCGCAGGTCGCGGTAGTCGGCGAGCCGCGGGTCGGCGGGGTCGTCGATCTCGAGGACCTCAGCCACGGGACTCGTAGTGCTCGGGGTGCGCGATCGCGACCACGTCACCGACCACGATGATCGCCGGCGGCTTGACCGCCTGGGTCTCGAGGTCGTGGGTCAGCTCACCGAGCGTGCTGAGCACGGTGCGCTCCCCCGGCATGGTGCCGTCGCTGACGACCGCGACCGGGGTCGAGGCCGGGCGTCCGCCCGCCAGGAGGGCCGCGGCGATCTGGGGGCCGTGCTCGACGGCCATCATCAGCAGCAGGGTGCCCCGCAGGCGGGCGACGGCGTCCCAGTCGGTGAGGGAGCGTTCATGGCCGGGCGGGAGGTGACCGGAGATCACCGTGAACTCGTGGGCCACCCCGCGGTGGGTGACCGGGATGCCGGCGATGGCCGGGACGGCGATCGGGCTGGTCAGCCCCGGGATGACGGTCACCGCGACCCCGGCCTCGCGGCACGCGATGACCTCCTCGTAGCCACGACCGAAGACGAAGCTGTCGCCCCCCTTGAAGCGCACGACCCGGTGCCCGGCCAGCGCCTTCTCGACGATGATCCGGTTGATCTCCTCCTGCTGGGCCGAACGGCCGCGCGGCAGCTTGGCGACGTCGACCAGCTCGACGTCGCTGGGCAGCTCGCCGAGCAGCTCGCGCGGGGCGAGCCGGTCGGCGACCACGACGTCGGCCTCCATCAGCGCGCGGCGGCCGGCCAGCGAGATCAGCTGGGGGTCACCGGGGCCGCCGCCGACCAGGGTGACGCCGGGTGAGCGCTCGCGGTGCCGCGCGGTGCTGATCGTGCCCTGGCGCAGCCCCTCGAGGATCTCGTCACGCACGGCCACCGAGCGACGCGGGTCGCGTCCCCCGAGGACGGCGACGGTCACGCCCGCTGCCTGACCGACCGCCGGCGTCCAGGCCGTGGCGCGGGTGGCGTCGTCGGAGCGCACGCAGAAGATCCGCCGCTCCTCGGACGCCGCCGAGACCGCCTCGTTGACCGCGGGGTCGTCGGTGGCGGCCACGGCGTACCAGGCGTCGTCGAGGTCGGTCGCGACGAACCCGCGTCGCTCCCACGTCACCTCGCCGCCGCCGACCAGTCCCTCGATCGACGGGGTGACGTGGGGCGAGACCACCACGACGTCCGCCCCGGCCGCGATCAGCGTCGGCACCCGGCGTTGCGCCACGTGGCCACCGCCGACGACGACGACACGCCGTCCGGCCAGCCGCAGCCCCGCGGGGTACGTCGTCACGTCGTCCACCGCACCATCATCGCGTCTCTCCGGGGGTGGGCGTGCGCGGGTCTCGTGGCTATGTTCGGCAACATGGTTCTCGAACGCCCCGTGACCCCCGACCCCTACGACCTGCTGCCGGCCGTGCCGTCGTTCGGCGTGACCAGTGCCGACGTGACCGACGGCGAGCCGCTGAAGGACGACCAGGTCGCCTCCGCCGGCAACACCTCGCCCCAGCTCAGCTGGGACGCCGTCGACGGCGCCCAGAGCTACACGGTCACCTGCTTCGACCCCGACGCACCGACTCCGAGCGGCTTCTGGCACTGGGTGCTGGTCGACCTCCCCGCCGACGTCACGTCGCTCGAGGCCGGGGCCGGCGCCGAGGGCGCGAGCCTGCCGGGGGGCGCGTTCATGTGCCGCAACGACGGGGGCACCCACGCCTTCATGGGCGCCGCGCCGCCCGAGGGCGACCAGGTGCACCGCTACTACTTCGTCGTGCACGCCGTGACCGAGCCGCAGCTCGGTGCCGACGCCGACGCCTCGCCGGCCGTGGTGTCGTTCAACCTGGCGTTCAAGACCGCGGCGCGCGCGATCGTGCACGGCACGTACCAGCACTAGGTCTGGCACTAGTCTCGGGCCGGTGCCCGCCGCAGTCCGCCTCTACGTCGCCGCGGCGGCGGCGTCGTTCCGGCGCTACTCCACCTACGTCGGCGCGACCCTGGCCGGCATCTTCACCA
The DNA here is from genome assembly GCA_963825985.1 of uncultured Actinomycetota bacterium. GTDB lineage: Bacteria > Actinomycetota > Actinomycetes > Propionibacteriales > Nocardioidaceae > Nocardioides. The sequence goes on from CAWGVK010000019.1 coordinate 37,085, forward strand.
ACACGGTCTTCGGGCTGATCCTGTGCTTCGTCTACACGGCGGTGTGGGAGGCCAACCCCGACGCCGGAGGGTACGACGTCACCGACGCGCTCACCTTCGTCTGGCTCGGCCAGGGACTGCTGATGACGGTGGCGGTGTGGGGCGGTGGCACGCCCGACGACCTCGCGGCCCGGATCAAGACCGGCGACGTGGCGATCGACTTCTACCGCCCGGTGGGCATCCTCGGCTGGTACCTCGCCGGCGACCTGGGCCGGGCGGCGTACCACCTGGTGACCCGCGGCCTGGCCCCCACCGTGGCCGGTGCGCTGCTGTTCGACCTGCGGTTTCCTGCCGACGTCGCGACCTGGCTGCTCTTCGCCTGCAGCCTGCCGATCGCGGTCACCATCAGCTTCGCGCTGCGCATGCTCGCGGCGACGACGGCGTTCTGGTTGCTCGACGACACCGGCCCGCGCAACCTGCTGGGGTTCGTCGCCCTGTTCTTCTGCGGTCTCACGGTGCCGCTGGTGCTGTTCCCCGGTGCGCTGCGCGACGTGGCGATGCTGCTGCCGTGGGCCGGGTTCATCCAGATTCCCGCCGACATCTGGCTCGGCCAGCGCACCGGCCTGGCCGTCGTCGGCGGGCTCGCGCTGATGGTCGGCTGGGCCGTCGTCCTGCTCGGGTCGTGCGTGCTGGTGCTGCGGCTCGCCGAGCGCCGGGTGGTGGTGCAGGGTGGCTGACCGCCCCGGCGTGCTGGCGCCGGCCGTCGACTTCTACCGGATCGCCGGACTGTGGATGCGCGCGACGATGGTCTACCCGGCGTCGTTCTGGATGCTCGCGGTGAGCAGCTTCCTGACCACCGGGCTCGACTTCGTCGCGATCTGGATCATCTTCGGCAACGTCGACGACCTCGGTGGGTTCAGCCTGACCGAGATCGGGTTCCTGTACGGCGCCACCGGGCTGGGCATCGCCTTCGCCGACCTCGTCGTCGGCCGCGTCGAGCGGCTCGGCCAGATGATCCGGACCGGGCGCCTCGACACGATGATGACCAAGCCGGTGCCGCTGCTGGTGCAGGTGTGTGCCGACGAGTTCGCCATCCGACGGGTGGCGCGGGTGCTGCAGAGCGGTGCCGTGTTCGGATGGGCGGCGACGTACGTCGACTGGACGCCGGCGCGGGTCGGCGTGGCCGTCGAGATGGTCGTCTGCGGCACCCTGATCTTCTTCAGCCTGTTCGTCGGGCTGGCCTGCATCCAGTTCTGGACCGCCGACTCCTCCGAGGTGGCCAACGCGTTCACCTACGGCGGCAACACGCTCACGCAGTACCCCATGACGGTGTTCCCGAGCGAGGTCGTCAAGGCGCTGACCTTCGTGCTGCCGATCGCGTTCGTCAACTGGTACCCGGCGCTGTTCGTGCTGGGGCGCGACGACCCGTTCGGGCTGCCGTCGTGGCTGCAGCACGCCTCTCCCCTGGCGGCCCTGGTCTGCCTGGCCGCCGGCGCCCTCGCCTGGCGGACCGGCGTCCGCCACTACACGTCGACCGGAAGCTGATCACCCCACGACCCGTTCGCCACAGTTCGCCTGAAAGGACCAGTTGAGACATGGCACTGATCGAGGCGCGTGACCTCAACCGGACGTTCACCGTGCGCAAACGCGGGCAGGGGCGCACCGAGGTGGTCGCGGTGCGCGACGTCACCTTCGACATCGGGGTCGGCGAGATGGTCGGCTACATCGGCCCGAACGGCGCCGGCAAGTCGACCACGATCAAGATGATGACCGGCATCCTGGTGCCGACCTCGGGCCACCTGCGGGTCGCCGGCATCGAGCCGAGCCGCGAGCGCACCCGGCTGGCGCGACGGATCGGCGTCGTCTTCGGCCAGCGCACCTCGCTCTGGTGGGACCTGCCGCTGCGCGACTCCTTCGACCTGCTGCACAAGATCTACCGCACCGACCCGGCCCGGCACCGCGCCAACCTGGCGGAGTTCGTCGAGCTGCTCGCCCTCGGCGACCTGCTCGACACCCCCGTGCGGCAGCTCAGCCTCGGCCAGCGGATGCGCGGCGACATCGCGGCCGCACTGCTGCACGAGCCCGACATCCTCTACCTCGACGAGCCGACGATCGGGTTGGACGTCGTCAGCAAGGGGCGGCTGCGCGAGTTCCTGCGTGCGCTCAACGCCGAGCGTCAGGTGACGCTGCTGCTCACCACCCACGACCTGCAGGACATCGAGGCGCTGTGCGACCGGGTGCTGGTGATCGACCACGGCACCCTGGTCTACGACGGCACGCTCGCCGGCCTGCACGCCGTCGGCGGGTCGACCCGCACCCTGGTGGTCGACCTCGTCGACACCGCGCCGGCGATCGCGGTGCCGGGCGCGACGACGTACCGCGTCGACGGGCCGCGGCAGTGGCTGTCGTTCCCGGCCGACGCCAGCGCGGCCCCGCTGGTCGCGGCCGTCGCTGCGTCGTACGACGTGGCCGACCTGTCGATCCAGGAGCCCGACATCGAGGTCGTGATCAGGCAGCTGTACGGCTCAGGATGAGCAGCGCCCGGTCGTCGTCGCCGCGCGGCACCTGCCGGATCACGCGTCGCGCCGCACCGTCGGCGCCCTTCGCGAACGCCGCCGCCGCGGTCTCCTGCAGCCAGGTGATGCCGTCGTCGATGTCGTCGCCCGGCGACTCCACCACTCCGTCGGTGTAGAAGAGCAGCGCCTCCCCCGGCTGGAGGACGCCGTGGCTGGCCTCGAGCTCGGGGCCGGGCAGGATGCCCAGGGCGAGACCGCGCGACCCGTCGAGCACCGACCGTCCGGCCACGGGGTCCCAGTGCAGGGCCGGCGGGTGTCCCGCGCTGAGGATCGTGTACTCCCCGCACCCGAGGTTGACGCTGACGTGGACGGCGGTCGCGAACGTCTCGTCGGAGTTCTGCCGGAGCAGGAAGTCGTTGGCGGCCGCGAACAGCTCGGGTCCGCGCAGGGTGCCGACCATCCCGCCGAGCGCGCCGGCGAGGAGCAGCGCCGAGGGTGCCGCCTTGACGCCCTTGCCGACCACGTCGACCAGGACGAGGTCGAGCCGTTGCTCCTGCTCGTCGAGGGCGGCGACCATGAAGTCGCCGGCGTACCCGACGCCGTACGCCGCGATCATCGCCGTCTCGCACGACCACCCGGCCGGCAACGGCGGCACGTTGCCCTGCGCGTTGAGCCGGTCGCGGAGGTCGGCGAGCAGGGCCTCGCTGAGGGGGCCGGGCAGTCCGCTGCGCTGCCGGCTCGAGACGTAGAGGACCAGGGCGGCGCTCACCGCGAAGATGATCGCCGCGCTCGCGCGCGCACCGGTCAGCGGGCCCACGTCGAGGATCGCGCCGATCACGGCGAGCGACACCGCGACCACGAGCACCAGGAGCGGCCCGAAGCGCAGGAGGACCATGCCGAGCAGCAGCCACACGAAGTACCCCGTGAGGGGGAACAGGTCGTAGTTGCGCAGCGAGACCACGAACGAGATGGCGACGCAGACGACCAGGGTGGCCAGCACCGCGACCTGGCTCTGGCGCGTGCCGGACCGCCAGCTCTCGATGGCGCTCTCCATCGCGCGCTGCAGCCAGGTCACCCGCGCACGGTAGTGGGTCATCGCGACTCCGACAGCCGTTCGCCCCAGCCGACACGCCATCGAGACCCACCGCCGCGGGTCGGCGTCCGATTCAGGCGAGGGGGGCCTTGAGCGTGACGGTGGCGCGATGGCGGGTGCCGGCGACGTCGACCTCGAAACCACCGCGGGCGAGGTCGGCGGCGGTGACCGGCCAGTCGTCGGTGCGTAGCGACGCGAGCCCGACCGAGGCCCCGACGGTGGCGCCCCAGGCGGCGCTGGTGACCTGCCCCGAGGGGACGCCGTCACGCACCAGCAGCTCGCCGCCCCACACCATCGGCTCCGGGTCGTCGAGCACGAACGAGACCACCCGGCGCCGCGGACGGACGTCGGCCAGGGCGGCGCGGCCGAGGAAGTCCTTGTCGCCCTTGAGCGCGGTGGCGAAGACCAGCCCGGCCTCGACCGGCGTCACGTCGGGCGTCAGCTCTCGGCCGAACGCGCGGTACCCCTTCTCGAGCCGCAACGACTCGATCGCGGAGTACCCCGCGTTCACCGCTCCCGCCTCCACCAGCGCCTCGTGGACGTCGGGCGCGCCGGCCAGCGGGACCATCAGCTCCCACCCGAGCTCACCGACGTACGTCATCCGGGTCGCGCGCAGCCGCACCCCGGCGACGTCGATCTCCCGGCTGGTGGCGAAGGGGAACTGCTCGTCGGTCAGGTCGGCGTCCGTCAGCGGTGCGAGCAGGTCGCGGGCGCCGGGCCCCATCACCCCGAGCACGCTCAGGTCGTCGGTGACGTCGGAGGGCACCACCCCGGCGTGCCGCCCGATCCAGTCGAGGTCACGGATCGTGGTCGCCGAGCTCGACACGACCAGGAACTCCTCGGCGCCGGTCCGGGTCACCGTCAGGTCGGCCTCGTAGGTGCCCCGGGCGTTGAGGAACGGCGTGTAGACGCAGCCGCCGACCGGCACGTCGACGTCGGCGGCACACACCCACTGCAGCCCCGCGAGGGCGTCGGGCCCCGCGACGACGTACGTCGAGAACGACGTCTGGTCGAACACGGCGACACCGGTGCGGCAGGCACGGTGCTCGGCCGCCGAGGCCTCGAGCCAGGCCGGCTTGCCCCACGTGTAGTCGAGGCCAGGGGGGCCGAAGACGAGTGGCCGCTCCCACCCCATCCGGGTGCCGAAGACGGCGCCGGCGGCCGCCAGCCGGTCGTGCAGCGGCGAGGTCCGCTGCGGGCGGCCCGACTCGAGCTCCCGGTTGGGCCAGGGCACCGCGTAGTGCAGACCGAGCACCTCGGCGACCCGCGATCGCAGCCACGTCTCGTCGCCGTGGAAGGGCGCGAACCGGCGGACGTCGACCGCCACCAGGTCGTCCTGCGGCTCCCCCGCCACGACCCACTCCGCGAGCGCCCGGCCGGCGCCGCCCGCCGAGGCGATGCCGACGGAGTTGAAGCCGGCGCCGACGAAGTAGCCGCGCAGCCCGGGCGCCTCACCCAGCACGAACTGGTTGTCGGGCGTGAACGACTCGGGTCCGTTGTAGAACTTGCGGACGCCGGTGTCGGCGAGCCCGGGGATCCGCACGAGGGCCTGGTCCATCAGCACCGAGAAGTGCTCCCAGTCCTCCTCGAGCAGCTGGAACTCGAACGGGTGGGGCAGGTCCGACGGCGAGCGCCACGGCTTCGCGTCGGGCTCGAACCCGCCCACCACGAGGCCGCCGGTCTCCTCCTTGAAGTAGGTCCAGCCGTCGGGGTCGCGCAGGATCGGCAGGTCGGGGTGGACGCCGGCGACCGGCTCGGTGACCACGTAGAAGTGCTCCGCGGAGTGCAGCGGCACCGTCACGCCGACCTGGTCGCCGAGCGCCTTGGCCCACTGGCCCGCGCAGTTGACGACCACCTCGGCCTCGACGCTCTGCCTCCCGCCGGCCCGGTCGGTCTCGACCCCGGTCACCCGCCGCGCCGGGCCCTCGCCGGACACCGTGAACCCGGTGACCCGCACCCGCTCGACGATCCGCGCTCCCGCCGTCCGCGCGCCCCTGGCCAGCGACTGGGTGACGTCGGTCGGGTTGACCTTGCCGTCGCCGGGCAGCCAGATCGCGCCGAGGAGGTCATCGACCTGCATCGCGGGCCACAGCTCCTGGGCGCGGGTCGGCGAGACCAGCTCACAGTCCATGTCGTACGCCGTCGCGTTGGCCGCCGTCCGCCGCAGCTGGACCATCCGGTCCTCGGTCCGGGCCACGATCACGCCGCCGACGTTGCGGTAGCCGGTCGCGAGGCCGGTCTCGGCCTCCAGCGCGGCGTACAGCTCGGCGGAGTACTGCACCAGCCGGGTGCCGCTCTCGGAGGCCCGCAACGGCCCGACCAGACCGGCCGCGTGCCACGTCGTCCCGCCCGAGAGGTGCCCCTGCTCCAGCAGCAGCACGTCGGTCCAGCCGAGCCGGGTGAGGTGGTAGGCCACCGAGCAGCCGATGATCGCCGCCGCCGACGACCACGACCCGGGCCCGCGAGGGGAGGGTCTCGTCAGGCTCGACCACCGTTCGCCACCTCCTCGAGGAGCGTGGCCAGGTGCGGGCCCCGGAACGTCGCTTCGGCCTTCTCGTAGCGCTCGTCGCCCCACCCGCGGAAGTCGAAGTCGAGCGGGCTGGAGCCGGCCTGGATGTAGCCCCACAGCGACCAGCCGTACTCGCTGACCAGCGCCTGCAGCCGCACCCGCGCCCGGTCGGCACGCGTCGGGGAGCCGAAGTACGCCTCGGTCCAGGCGTCGGTCTGCTCGGCGGTGAACCCGCACTCGGTGACCGTGTTGCCGAGCTCGAAGCAGGCGTCGTTGTTGCCGGAGTACTCGTAGTCGATCAGCCACGTGCGCGCGCCGTCGTCGATGAAGTTGGCGGCCAGCAGGTCGTTGTTGCACGGCACCGTGGGCCGCACGTGCGCGGCGAGCGCGCTGCGTACCGCGCCCCACGCGTCGGCGTGGTCGTCGTAGGTCGGCGGCAGGGCGAAGCCGCGCTCGCGCACGGTCGCGCGGTACGTCGTCTGCCGGGCGAACATGTCGAAGTCGTCGACGAAGGGCGCGCCTGCGTGGAGGCGGTGGCACGCGTCGGCCGCCCGGGCCAGCACGCCCGGGTCGCCGAAGTCGGCGTCGTCCAGCGTGTGGCCGTGCAGGTAGGCGATGACGAGCATCCCGAGCTCGGGCCGGTACTCGAGCACCTCGGCCCCCACGCCCGCGGCTCCCGCGGCCGCGGTGTTGGCGTGCTCGGCGTCGCGGTCGATGCCGAGCAGGCCGGCGTCGCTCTGGGAGCAGCGCACCACCAGGTCCAGCGACGGGCCGTCGTCGGTCGTCGTGACCCGCACGTTGTGGTTGGTCAGCCCTCCGGGCAGGTCGGCGACGCGCCACGACCGCCCCGCCAGGCAGGCGAGGCGGTCGAGGTTCGCGACGACGTCCGGCACTCAGTCGTCGAAGGCCTCGGTGACGGCGGTGTCGATCGTGTGCTTGGGGCCGGTGAACCAGTGCCGCGCGGAGAGCCGCCACCACACGGCGAGCACCACGAGTGCTCCGATGGTGAGCACCGGGGCGTAGTTGACGCTCGACCAGGCGAACTCGTCGCTGAACGGAACGCCGGCCGGCGTGAACGGCAGCACGAAGTAGACGCTGATGATCGCGATCTCGGCCACCGCCACCAGGTTCATCCACTTGTACTTGGCACCGTTGGTCCAACTGCCCGGCTCGAAGTCGTCGCCGAGGCGCCAGCGCAGCCAGATGGGGATCAGGAACGCCAGGTACAGGCCGATCACGGCCACCGAGACCACGGCGTAGAAGGCAACGGGCACGCCGCCGATGCTCTTCAGCGCGGGCAGCGTGATCAGGACGCCGATCACGGCTACGAACGCGACGGCGTGGACGGGGATCCGCGTGCGCGGGTTCACCTTCGCCAGCCAGGCGGATCCGGGGATCGCGCCGTCGCGGCTGAACGCGAAGGTCATCCGAGATGCGCTGGTGAGGCAGGCGGTGGTGCAGAAGAGCTGTCCCGCGGTGGAGATCAGGAGGATCAGGAAGTGCCATCCCTCTGGCAGCGCCTGGCCGAAGATCACGTTGACGGCGCCGAAGCCCTCGGTGACTCCCTGCGGGTCCTGCACGGCGAAGAGGAACGCCAGGAGCAGCAGGTATCCCCCGATGGCTGAGTAGAAGATCGAGCGCCAGATGCCCTTGGCTGCTCCGTCTGCGGCCCCCTGGGTCTCCTCCGAGAGGTGCGCGGAGGCGTCGAAGCCGGTGATCGTGTACTGGGTGAGCAGGAACCCCAGCGGCAGCACCAGGAACCAGTAGAAGCCGCTGCTGAAGCCGGAGTTGTTGATCCGCTCGGTGAACACGAAGCCCGCGCTCTGGTGGGTGTCGGGAACGATCACCAGAACCGCGATCACGATCGCGGCACCCGCGACGTGCCACCACACGGAGATGTTGTTGATGACGGCCAGCAGATGGCCGCTGAAGATGTTCGCCAACGACGCGACGAGCAGGATCGCCACGAAGAGGATGAAGACCCGGCCGAGGGAGTAGCTGTCGGCCCAGCCGGTGCTGATGGTGCTGATGGTGAGGTCGAGGAAGGTGGCGGCACCGTAGGCGACGGAGGCGGTCACCGCCAGGAGACCGATGAGGTTGAGCCAGCCGGTGAAGAAGCCGGCGGCGGGACCGCCCATCTTGGCCGCCCACCAGTAGATGCCTCCCGAGGTCGGGTAGGCCGAGACGAGCTCGCGTCAGAGTGAACCCGATCAGCAGGATGAAGGCCGAGATGATCGGCCAGCCCCACGAGATCGCGACCGGGCCGCCGTTGTTCCACGCCTGACCGAACGTGGTGAAGCACCCGGCGAGGATCGAGATGATCGAGAACGAGATGGCGAAGTTGGAGAAGCTCGACCAGGTTCGACTCAGCTCCTGGGAGTAGCCGAGCTTGGCCAGGAGCGCCTCGTCCTCGTTGAGCGGCGGGGTCTCAGCTGTCATCAGTGCGCCTTCCAGGACGGTCGTGCGATCGTGAAGGCGAACGTAGACCCGCCCGGACAAGGGTGTAAACAGGTCATGGACAATTCGGTATGAACTCAGACCTTTACACGCTCGTTACGTTGACACCCCAGAACCCCGATCCGAGGATGGCCGCATGCCCGCCGCACCCGCCTCCGGACTGACCGACACGGTCCTCCGGCCGGTCCGCGGGCACCACGCGTTCGAGGCGTGCGTCGAGCAGCTCGCCACCGCGATCCGCCTCGGCGTCTACCCGCTCGGGACGGCACTGCCGGCCGAGCGCGAGCTCGCCGCTCGCCTCCAGGTCTCGCGCGCCACCCTGCGCGAGGCGATGGCGGCGCTGCGCCAGGCGGGGCTGGTCGAGACCACCCGCGGGCGCGGCGGCGGCACGGTGGTCACCCTCAGGCCCCGGTCACCTTCGGCTCGCCGAGCAGCACGCACCGACCCGGCGACGCGGGCCGACTGGCTCGACGCGCTCGCCTATCGCCGGGTGGTCGAGCCGGGGGCGGCGTCGCTCGCCGCAACGGCCGAGCTCGCACCCGCACAGGTGCTGCAGCTGGAGCAGGCGCACGACGCGGTCGTGTCGGCTCGTCGTCCGGCACAGCACCGCCAGGCCGACTCGCGCTTCCACCTCACCGTGGCCTCGCTGACCGGCTCACCCCGGATGATCGAGGCCGTGACGTCGGTGCAGGGGACGCTGCACGAGATGCTGCTCGCGATCCCGGTCCTCGACGCCAACATCGCCCACTCCGACCGGCAGCACGCGGCCGTCGTCCGGGCGGTGCTCGCCGGGCGCCCCGACCGGGCCCGCAAGGCCATGGAAGAACACTGCGACGACACGGCCGCGCTCCTGCGCGGACTCGTGGGATGACCGACGACGAAAGGCCGGCCATGACGCTGCGCAACCAACGCCACCTCTCGATGCACGACCTGGTCGGTCGGATCCGCGAGGGCTCGATCGACACGGTGATCGTGGCTTTCACCGACATGCAGGGTCGGGTGCAGGGCAAGCGGCTGCACGGGCACTACTTCGTCGACCACGTCGTGGGCCATGGCACCGAGGGCTGCAACTACCTGCTCGCCGTCGACGTGGACATGAACACCGTCGACGGCTACGCGATCTCCTCGTGGGAGCGCGGGTACGGCGACATGGAGTTCGTGCTCGACGAGCGCACGGTCCGCCTGCTCACCCACCTGCCGGCGACCGCGATGGTGCAGTGCGACCTGGTGTGGCCTCCCAAGGATGGAGAACAGCACTCCCCCGTCGTCCAGTCGCCGCGCACGATCCTGCAGTCGCAGCTCGACCGCTGCGCCGAGCAGGGCTGGACCGCACTGGCCGGCACCGAGCTGGAGTTCATCGCCTTCGACACGACGTACGAGGAGGCCGCCGACGCGAACTGGCAGGGCCTGACCCCGTCCAACCAGTACAACGTCGACTACTCGATCCTCGGCACCACCCGCGTCGAGCCGCTGCTGCGCTCGATCCGCAACCACATGTACGCCGCCGGGCTCGACGTCGAGGGCGCGAAGGGCGAGTGCAACTTCGGCCAGCACGAGATCGGCTTCCTGTACGCCGACGTGCTCACGACCGCCGACAACCACGTGGTGTACAAGAACGCCGCGAAGGAGATCGCCGCCCAGCAGGGCAAGGCGGTCACGTTCATGGCCAAGTACGACCAGCGTGAGGGCAGCTCGTGCCACATCCACCTCTCGCTGCGCGGCACCGACGGCTCGCTGGTGTTCTGGGACGCCGACAGCGGCGAGCGCACCCCGCTCTACGACCACTTCGTGGCCGGGGTGCTGGCGACGATCCGCGACTTCACGCTGCTGTACGCGCCCAACATCAACTCCTACAAGCGGTTCGCCGACGGCTCGTTCGCCCCGACGACGATCGCCTGGGGTCTCGACAACCGCACCTGCGCCGTCCGCCTCGTCGGAGCGGGGGCCGGCGCCCGGATGGAGAACCGCGTGCCCGGCGCCGACGTCAACCCCTACCTCGCGCTGGCCGCGATGCTGGCGGGCGGGCTGCACGGCATCGAGCAGTCGCTGCCGCTGGACGACGAGCTGGTGGGCAACGCCTACACCTCCGACCGACCCCGGGTGCCCGCCACGATGGGCGAGGCACGGGAGGCGTTCGCCGCCTCCGACGTCGCACGGTCGGCGTTCGGCGACGCCGTGGTCGAGCACTACCTGAACCTGGCCGACGTCGAGCTGGCGGCGTACAACGCGACCGTGACCGACTGGGAGCGTCGGCGCGGGTTCGAGCGTCTGTGATGGGCACCTTCACGCTCGTCGACCCGTCGACCGGTTCACCGTTCCACGACGTGCCGCAGACCACCGAGGCCGAGACGGACGCCGCCGTCGAGCGCGCCCACGAGGCGTTCGGGCCGTGGCGCGACGTCGCGCCCGGTGAGCGCGCGGCGCTGCTGCGCCGCTTCGCGGCGGTCGTCGACGCGCACGTCGAGGAGCTCGCCGGGCTCGAGGTCCGCAACGCCGGCCACACGTGGGGCAACGCGCGCTGGGAGGCCGGCAACGTGCGCGACTGCCTGAACTACTACGCGGGCGCGCCGGAGCGGATGTTCGGCAAGCAGATCCCGGTGCCGGGCGGGGTCGACCTGACCTTCCACGAGCCGCTGGGCGTCGTCGGCATCATCGTGCCCTGGAACTTCCCGATGCCGATCGCGGGCTGGGGCCTCGCCCCGGCGCTCGCCGCCGGCAACACGGTGGTGCTGAAGCCCGCCGAGCTGACCCCGCTGACCGCCATCCGGCTCGGCGAGCTCGCGCTCGAGGCCGGGCTGCCCGAGCACGTGTTCACGGTCATCCCGGGGCAGGGCTCGGTGGTCGGTGAGCGGTTCGTGACCCACCCGCTGGTGCGCAAGGTCGTCTTCACCGGCTCGACCGCCGTCGGCAAACGGATCATGGCCGGCTGCGCCGACCAGGTGAAGCGGGTCACCCTCGAGCTCGGCGGCAAGAGCTCCAACATCGTCTTCGCCGACGCCGACATCGCGGCCGCGGCCGCCAGCGCGCCGGGATCGGTCTTCGACAACGCCGGCCAGGACTGCTGTGCCCGCTCGCGGATCCTCGTCGAGCGCTCGGCGTACGACGAGTTCCTCTCGCACCTCGAGCCCGCCGTTGCCGGCATGCGGGTGCTGGACCCGAGCGACGAGTCCTCCGAGATGGGCCCGCTGATCTCGAGCCAGCAGCGCGACACCGTCCGCGGCTACCTCGACGAGGTCGAGGTCGCTTTCGCCGGGTCCAGCCCCGGGGGCGACGGCTTCTGGGTCGCGCCGAGCGTGGTGACCGTCGAGGACCCCGCGACCCGGATCTGGCGCGAGGAGGTGTTCGGCCCGGTCGTCGCGGTGATGCCCTTCGACGACGAGGCGCACGCGGTCGAGCTCGCCAACGACACCGAGTACGGCCTGTCCGGCTCGATCTTCACCTCCGACCTCGGCCGCGGGCTGCGGGTCGCCCGCGGCGTCCAGGCCGGCAACCTGAGCGTCAACTCGCACTCGGCGGTGCGCTACTGGACGCCGTTCGGCGGCTACAAGCAGTCCGGCCTCGGCCGCGAGCTCGGCCCCGATGCCCCGCTCGCGTTCACCGAGGAGAAGAACGTCTTCATCTCCCACTGACCCATGCGTGGCTAGGTCTCGTGACGGGCCTAGCGGCCCTCCTCGACCACCGAAAGAGAACACGAGGGGCCAGCGGCCCTCCTCGACCACCGAAAGAGAACATGACGGGCCTCGCGGCCCGCCTCGACCAGCGAAGGAGCACACCATGTCAGGACGCATCCAGGACCGGGTCGCGGTCGTGACCGGCGGCTGCTCGGGCATCGGCCTGGCGACCGTCCGACGCTTCGTCGAGGAGGGCGCCAAGGTCGTCATCGGCGACATCGACGACGACCGTGGGGCCGCCCTGGTCGACGAGCTCGGCGGCGCCGCCGTCGCGGCGTACGTGCACGTCGACGTCACCGACAAGAAGCAGGTCGACGCCCTGTTCCAGGCCGCGAAGGACCGCTTCGGCTCGGTCGACATCGCCTTCAACAACGCCGGCATCAGCCCGCCCGACGACGACTCGATCCTCGACACCGAGCTCGACGCCTGGCGCCGGGTGCAGGAGGTCAACCTCACCAGCGTCTACCTGTGCTGCAAGGCGGCGCTGCCCTACATGATCGAGCAGGGCCGGGGCTCGATCATCAACACCGCGTCGTTCGTCGCGGTGATGGGCGCGGCGACCTCGCAGATCTCCTACTCGGCCTCGAAGGGCGGGGTGCTGTCGATGAGCCGTGAGCTCGGCGTGCAGTTCGCCCGCCAGGGGGTGCGGGTGAACGCGCTGTGCCCGGGCCCGGTCAACACTCCCCTGCTCCAGGAGCTCTTCGCCACCGACGCCGATCGGGCCGCCCGCCGCCTGGTGCACGTGCCGATGGGCCGCTTCGGCGAGCCCGAGGAGATGGCGTCGGCGGTGCTGTTCCTGGCCTCCGACGACTCCTCGTTCATGACCGCCAGCACGTTCCTGGTCGACGGGGGCATCTCCGGCGCCTACGTCACGCCGGTGTGACGTGCCCGCCCCGGTGATCGGGCTGTCCACCTACCGCGAGGTGGCGGCGTACGGCGTGTGGCAGCAGCGCGCCGACCTGCTGCCGAGCGAGTACGCCGGCGCCGTCGTCTCCACCGGCGGTGTGCCGGTGCTGCTTCCGCCTGTGGCGCCCCCGGCGCGGCGGAGGCGGTCGTGGCGCGGTTGGACGCCCTGGTCATCAGCGGCGGCGCCGACGTCGACCCGGCGGCGTACGGCGCCGAGCCGCACCCGCGCACGAGCAACTGGCGCCCCGACCGCGACGCCTGGGAGCTGGCCCTGCTCGTGGCTGCCGACGCGGCGCAGCTGCCGGTGCTGGGCGTGTGCCGCGGCATGCAGGTGATGGCGGTGCACGCGGGCGGCGTCCTCGACCAGCACGTGCCCGACCTCGTCGACCACGAGACGCACAGCCCCGGCGGCGCCGGAGTACGGCATCGGTCGAGGTGTCGACCGTCGCCGGCTCGCGCGTCGCCGGCCTGGTGGGCGAGCGGATCGCCGTCAACTGCCACCACCACCAGTCGGTGCGCACGCACCCCGGCTTCGCCGCCACCGCACACGCCGACGACGGCGTCCTCGAGGCGATGGAGGCGCCGGGCGACCGGTTCTGCCTCGCCGTCCAGTGGCACCCCGAGACCGCCGCCGACGTCGGCCTGCTCGCCGGCCTAGTGGCGGAAGCGGGTCGCCGTCTCGCCCGATAGCGCCGCCTCGATGCGCTCGAGGAGCACCCGCTTCATCTCGGGCAGTGCGTCGATCGGCCACCAGCGCACGTCGACCGACTCGTCGTCGGCGACGTACGCCTCGCCTGCCACCCACGTGCAGGCGAACGCGTGGTCGAGGTAGACGGCGCGGTCGCCGTTGACGTGCGTGACCTCGTGGCCCGACGAGACGACGGCCAGGCGGTCGATGCGGATCTCGACGCCGGTCTCCTCGCGGGTCTCGCGGACGGCGGCCGCTGCGGGCTCCTCGCCGGGGTCCATGATGCCGGTGACCGGCGCCCAGGTGCCGTTGTCGGCCCGGCGCACGAGCAGCAGCTCGTCGTCGCGGCGGACCACGGCCGTCACGCCCGGGAGCCACAGCTGCGCGTCGCCGACGTGGCGGCGAAGCTCGACGACGAACTCGGGGATGGGCACCCCGCCACGCTACGACGGCGACCTGAAACAGTGGGGGACGTGCCCCCTGACCAGACCGTCGACGTCCTCGGCGACCCGTGGGTGGCCGAGACGATCGGGCTGCCGCCCGACCACGAGGGCCCGGTCGTCGCGACTCTCGTGTCGCGGCGCAGCGAGCGGCCGACCGGACGCGCCGTCCTGCACGTGCACGGCTTCGCCGACTACTTCTTCCACACCGAGTACGCCGACTGGTGGCTGGCCCGCGGCTACGACTTCTACGCTCTCGACCTGCGCAAGTACGGCCGCTCCATCCGGCCGCACCAGACCCCGACCTACGTCACCGACCTGCACGACTACTTCGCCGAGCTCGACCTCGCCTGGTGGCGCATCACCGAGCGCGACTCCCACGACTCCGTGGTCGTCTCGGCGCACTCCACCGGCGGTCTCACCGTGCCGCTCTGGGCCGACGCCCGCCAGCCCGCCGGCCTGCGCGGCGTCGTCCTCAACTCCCCGTGGTTCGACCTGCAGGGCGCCGCCTGGATGCGCACGCCCGCCGCGACCGCGCTGCTGGACCGGATCGGCCAGAAGCAGCCGATGCGCGAGATCGCCCGCGACGTCGACGGCATCTACGGCCGCAGCCTGCACCGCGACCACGACGGCGAGTGGGACTACAACCTCGCCTGGAAGCCGTTCGAGTCGTTCCCCGTGCGGGCTGGGTGGCTGCGTGCGATCCGGCGGGCGCACGCCGAGCTGCACGCGGGCCTGTCGGTACTGGCGCCCGTGCTGGTGCTCTCGTCGGCGGCGACGGTGCGGCCGTCCGAGATGAACGACGACGCGCACACCCACGACGTCGTCCTCGACGTGCCGCAGATCCGGCACTGGGCCACCTCGGTGGGCCCGCACGTCACCTACGCGGCCATCGACGGTGCGCGCCACGACGTCGTGCTGTCGCTGCCTGCCGCTCGTGACGTCGTCTACGACCAGCTGGACCGGTGGGTCTCGGCCTACGTCACCTGAGCCGGGCGACCAGGTGCTGCTCGAGGCGGCGCAGCTGGTCGGGGTCGGTGAACATGGGGTCGCGGCCGGGCGGCGGCAGGAACCCCACGGCGTCCATCACCTCCCAGTACGGGTCGCCGACCCGGCCGGTCACGGCGGTGTAGGCCGCGACGAAGGCCTCGGCCCGCTCGGGGCTCCGGTGCAGCGCGATGTTGGTGGCGCAGTGGGCGACGTCGAGCCACGCGGGTCCGGTGGACGTCTCGACCCAGTCGACGACGCCGGTGACCCGGTCGTCGGTCCAGAGCACGTTGCGCAGCTGGAAGTCGCGGTGGATGAACGTGGGCTCGTAGGCCGGCGGCTCGGCGCGGAGCAGGTCGAACGCCGCCTCCCAGGCCGTCGGGTGCTCGGCCCAGGCCGGCACGACGTACTTGGCCTCCCACGCCCACGACTCGTACTCGCGGGCGGCCACCGACGGCACGACCGTGTGGACGGCGGCGAGTGCCTCGCTCAGGGTCCCCAGGGAGGCGTCGTCGACCCGGTCGTCGTCGGTGACGCCCGGGACGAGGGTCATCAGGTGGCCGGGGGCACCGCACGCCTCGCCCGCCGCGTCGAGGCCCAGGCTGCGCGGTGCGGGGACGTCGGTGCCGGCCAGCTCGACCTGGGTCTCGTGCTCGCGGGCGGCCAGGCCCTCGCCGCGGGTGCGCCACGGCTCGCGGTCGATGAGCCGCAGCACGGACTCCGTGCCGTCGTCGTGGGTGAGAGCGAGCATCGTCGACGTCATGCCTCCGGTGAGCTCGCCGACCGTGACGACAGCCGAGCCGACCTGGCCCGCGGCCCACTCGACGGCGCCGGCCATCAGCGGGCCATCAGAAGGGCTCGCCGTCGTACCGCTCCCGCGTGACGAACTCCTCGACGGGCCGACGCTTGAGCTTGGTGACCGTCCGGACCGGCCTGCCGAGCGGGACGACGGCGGCCAGCGCGCAGGTGTCGGGGACGCCGAGCAGCTGCCTGACCGCCGGCTCCTCGGCCGCCGCCATGGTGGTGATGGTGCCGCCGAACCCCTCGTTGCGGGCGGCCAGCAGCACGTTCCAGACCAGCGGGTAGACGGAGGCACCGCCGATGATCCCGACCCGGTCGAGGTCCTGGTCCATCGACGCGACGACCTCGAGGTCGACGAACACGACCAGCACCGCGCCGGCGGTCAGCACGGGTCTCGTGAACGACTCGGGCACCTCGGTGCCGGCGATCTCGTCGGCGCTGGGGCCCGGCGGGTGCACGCTGTTCCACGGGCTCTCGCCGGCCTTGACCTGGGCGACGTAGCGGCGCACCGCCGGCTCGTTGAGCTCGGCGAGGCGCTCGCGGGTGGCGGGGTCGCGGACGACCACGATCCGGGTGCCCTGCCGGTTGCCGCCGCTCGGCGCGAAGCGGGCGTGGTCGAGGATCCGGTGCAGCACGTCGTCGGGGAGCGGGTCGTCGGTGAACTCGCGGACCGCCGGCGTCGTGCGCATCGCGTCGTACAGCTCCATGCTCGTCACGCTCTCACGACGTCGTCGGAGGGCGCGCTAGGGTCCGGCGCATGAACCCCGTGACCGGACTCTCGCTGGGGCGGATCGGCCTCGGCGTCGCCTCGCTCGCCAAGCCCGACCTCGTCTCCTCGACCCTGACGGGCACGTCGAGCGGCCCGCTGCTGACGCAGTGGTTCGGGTCGCGGGAGATCGCGCTCGGCACGCTGACCCTGCTCGCCACCGGCACGGCGCGACGCAACCTGGTGCTGGTCGGGATGGCCGTCGACGCCGCCGACGCGGCCACGGCGTACGTCGGCACGGGGGCCGAGACCCTCCCCCGCAAGCTCGGCCTGGCCCTGACCGGAGTCGCGACCGGCGCCGTGGTGGCGGGGCTGCTGGGACTCCGGGTCCGCAAGGCGGCGGTGCTCGAAGCCGTCTAGCGACGATGACATGATTCGGCTGGGCCATTGCCGCGGACCCGCGGGTGCAGGAGGCTGAGCGCCATGAGCGAACAACCACCCCCGCCCCCGCCGCCCGCCGGTCCGTACGGCAACGTGCCGCCACCTCAGTCGGTCGGCCAGCAACGCCCCGCCGAGCTGCTCGACCGGTTCCTGGCGCGGCTGGTCGACGGGGTGATCCTCGGCATCGTGTTCGGCATCCTGTCCGGCATCGGGAACGCGATCTTCCTGCAGGGCTTCAGGTACTCGGTCGGTGAGTACCTCCTGTACTGGCTCTTCGTCTCGATCGTGAGCGTGGCCGTGAGCATCGGCTACTTCGCCTTCATGGAGTCGAGCCAGGGCGCCACGCTCGGCAAGACCCTGCTGAAGCTCCGGGTCGTCGGGCCCGACGGCGTGAGCAAGCCGACCATGGAGCAGGCCGTGCGCCGCAACGCTTTCTACGCCCTCCAGCTGACCTTCATCGTGCCGATCGTCGGGCCGATCTTCGGCGGCCTCGCCTACATCGCCGCGCTGATCTTCATCGCGGTGTCGATCAACAACGACAGCGCCAACCGCCAGGGGTGGCACGACCACTTCGCCGGCGGTACCCGGGTGCTCAAGATCGGCTGAGCGTTCTTGTGGGTCGCGGTCCTGGTCAGCCGACCAGGATCGCGACGAACGCGACGAGCCCGACCACGACGATCGTCGCGCGCAGCGCCAGTGGCGGGAGCTTGCGGCCGACCCGGGCGCCGATGAGGCCCCCGACCACCGACCCGGCGCCGATCAGCGCGACGACGAGCCAGTCGACGTCGGCCACGAAGACGAAGATCAGCCCGGCGACGCCGTTGACCGCTGCGGCCAGGACGTTCTTGACCGCGTTGCTGCGCTGCAGCGACTGGGCGATCCCGATGCCCAGCACGCCCATCAGCAGGACGCCCTGGGCGGCGCCGAAGTAGCCGCCGTACACGCCGGTGAGCAGCACCGCGGGCCAGATCCACCAGGCGCCGTGGGGGCGCTCGACGCCGCGTTCCTCCGCTCGGCGCGCCACCCAGGCCGAGAGCCGCGGCTGGAAGACCACGAGCAGGACGCCGAGCATGATCAGCACCGGCACGATCGTCTCGAACGCGCCCTCCGGGAGGACGAGCAGCAGCACCGCCCCGGTGGCGCCGCCGAGCAGCGAGGCGCTGAGCAGCCGCAGGACGCGGGAGCGCTGGCCCACCAGCTCGTCGCGGTAGCCGAACGCGCCCGTGACCGAGCCCGGCACCAGCCCGATGTTGTTGGACACGTTGGCGGTCACCGGGGGCACGCCGAAGGCGAGCAGGGTCGGGAAGGTGATCAGGGTGCCCGAGCCCACCACGGTGTTGATGGTGCCGGCCGCCATCCCCGCCAGCGCGACCACGATCGCTTCGAGCGGCGTCACTCCGTGGGAGGCTCGGGCTCGGCCGGGGGCGGCGGCACGTTGGTGGGGTCGATCGCCGGGTCGGTGCGGCCCGGGTGGGCCGCGCTCTCGGCCTCCGCGATCGCGGCCTCGACCGCGGCGCTGGTGCTGGTGAGCTCGCGGTCCTCGCTCGCGACCGGGATCTCGGGCTCGGCCGGACCCATGTCGACCCGCTTGAGCGGTCCGTCGACCTTCGCCGGGATGCCGGCGATCTCGTGGATCGAGGACCCGAGCCCCTCGAGGGCCTTGGTGATCTCGGACGGGATGACCCACACCTTGTTGGCGCTCCCCTCGGCGATCCTGGGCATCATCTGCAGGTACTGGTAGGCCAGCAGCGACTGGTCGGGCTGGCCGTCGTGGATCGCCTGGAAGACCGTCTGGATGGCCTGGCCCTCACCCTGGGCACGCAGGATCTGCGACTCCCGGTCGGCCTGGGCACGCAGGATCAGCGACTCCCGGTCACCCTCGGCGTTCAGGATCGACGACTGCTTGGCGCCTTCGGCGGTGAGGATCGCTGCCTGGCGCTGGCCCTCGGCGGTCAGGATCACCGCACGCTTCTCGCGGTCGGCGCGCATCTGCTTCTCCATCGAGTCCTTGATCGACGGCGGCGGGTCGATGCCCTTGAGCTCGACCCGGTTGACCCGGATGCCCCACTTGCCGGTGGCCTCGTCGAGCACGCCGCGCAGGCCGGAGTTGATCGAGTCGCGGCTGGTCAGGGTCTCCTCGAGGTCCATGCCGCCGACGATGTTGCGCAGCGTGGTGGTGGTCAGCTGTTCGACGGCCTGGATGTAGTCGGCGATCTCGTAGGTCGCCGCGACCGGGTCGGTGACCTGGAAGTAGATGACGGTGTCGATCGAGACGACCAGGTTGTCCTCGGTGATCACCGGCTGGGGCGGGAAGCTCACCACCTGCTCGCGCAGGTCGATCATGTAGCGCACCCGGTCGACGAACGGGACGACCGTGTTCAGGCCCGCCGGCAACGTGTCCTTGTACTTGCCGAAGCGCTCGACGATGCCCGCGCGGGCCTGCGGCACGATCCGGATGGTCTTGGCCAGCAGCACCACCACGAACAGGAGCAGCAGCCCCAGCAGGATCAGCGCGATCTCCATGTCAGTCCTCCGTCAGTCGTCCAGCTCGGGCAAGGGATGGACCAGCGCGGTCGCTCCCTGGATCTGCAGCACCTCGACGGTCTGGCCCTCCGCGATCGTCAGCGTCTCGTCGTACGGCGACGCCGACCACACCTCGCCGCCGATCATCACCCGGCCGGTCGCCCGCCCGGTGATCTCGGCCGTCACGACGCCGCGCTGGCCGACGAGCTTGCCGTGGCCCAGGCGCAGCTCGGGCCCGGTGTGCAGCCGCTTGACCACCCCGGGCCGCACCAGCGCGAGCATCGCCACCGCGGCGCCTCCGGCCACCAGCACCTGGGCGGCGACGGGCGCGCCGAGCAGGGCGGTGACCATGCCGGCGACGGCACCGACCGCGAGCATGATCAGGACCAGGTCGAGGCTCATCAGCTCGGCGACACCGAACAGCACCGAGACCGCGAGCCACACACTCCACGCGTTGTCGCTCAGCCAGTCCATGCTGTCAACTCTAGTCGGCGCTCATCGGTGCCGCGGCTGGCGACGTGCCGCCCAGCGACCGTCGTCGTGCTGCAGCAGCAGCGGCATCCCGAACGTCGCCGAGAGGGCCTGCTCGGTCAGGACGTCGTCGACCCGGCCCTCGGCGACGACGGCCCCCTGACGCAGCAGCAGCGCGTGGGTGAACCCCGGCGGGATCTCCTCCACGTGGTGCGACACCAGCACCGTCGCCGGCGCGCTGGGGTCGTAGGCGAGCGTCGACAGCGTGGAGACGAGGTCCTCGCGGCCGCCGAGGTCGAGACCGGCGGCGGGCTCGTCGAGCAGCAGCAGCTCGGGATCGGTCATCAGGGCACGTGCCACCTGCACCCGCTTGCGCTCACCCTCGCTCAACGTGCCGAAGGTGCGTCCGGCCAGGTGCGCCACACCCACCTCGCGGAGCAGCTCGCCGGCCCGCTTGTGGTCGAGGTCGTCGTACTCCTCGCGCCAGCGGCCGACGACGCCGTACGCCGCCGACACCACCACGTCACCGACCAGCTCGCTGCGCGGGATCCGGTCGGCCAGCGCGGCGCTGGTGAGTCCGATCCGAGGACGCAGGTCGAACACGTCGACGGTGCCGATCAGCTCACCCAGCACACCGACCGCGCCGTCGGTCGGGTGGATCTGCGCCGAGGCGACCTGGAGCAGGGTGGTCTTGCCGGCGCCGTTGGGTCCCAGCACCACCCAGCGCTCGCCCTCCTTGACCACCCACGTGACCCGGTCGAGCATCACGGACTGCCCGCGGCGGACCGTGACGTCGGCGAACTCGAGGACGGCGGCCATGCCGACACCTTAGGGCGTGCTTCCCTGCGTCGATCAGCCGACCGGGCCCGGCTATCGTCGGCGTCCGTGAGCAGTGCGCTTCCCGTGTCGGCCCGCCTGGCCTGGTGGGGCACTGCCTGGTTGCGCGGTCAGGTCGGGCCCGACGACCTGGTCGACGGCGTGCTCGCCGGCGACGTGACCCACGTCGTGCTCGGTGGCGAGGGAGACCGTCTGGTGTCAGCCCTCGCTGCACTCCGCAGCGGCGGCGCCACGGCGTTCGGGGCGGCGTTCCCGGCCGAGGGCGACCCGATCGGGCTCGGCGGGCCGGTGCCCTTCAACGACGCGGCCCTGGAGAGCGGCGAGGCAGTCGTCGCCGTCGGCGTCGACGCCGGTCTGGTGCCGACCCGGGTCGGTCCGACGGTCGAGTGGCGGGTGATGCCGGCGCGCCGTCGACAGCTGCCCGACGTCGGCGAGGCCGACCGCGAGCTGCGCTCGGTGCTCCTCGACTCGGCCGAGCGTCTGGCCGCGCTCGACGTCGCCCGCTGGCGCCCCGAGGTGGCCGACCAGCTGATGAACCTGCGTCACCGGGCGTCGCCCAGCGCCCCTCCGGGCACTCCACCCCGATGCGTGGAGCTGGCGGCCCGCGGACTGCAGGCGCTCGGCATCGCCGAGCTCGCTCTCGCCGACGACGGGGGCGCCCTCTCGGTGCACGAGGTCGAGGTGCGGCGCGGCGCACTCGCCCCGCTGGCGCGCGCGGGGCGTCGGGCCCTGGTGGCCGCCTGCTCCCCCGAGGTCTGGCCGCCCTGAGCAACGCCGGCCGAGCGTGTCTCGTGACGGTTCCTAGCGGAACCTCCTCGACCACCGAAGGGGCCAAGCTCGGCGGTCGAGGAGGCCGGCCACGGCCGTCACGAGACCACCCCCGCCCGACCGGTCTCAGTGGGCATAGACGCCGAGCTCGTTGCCGCTGGGGTCGACGAAGTGGAACCGCCGACCCCCCGGGTAGTCGTAGGGGCCCTCCGCGACCTGGCCGCCGGCCCCGTCGACCGCCGCCACGGTCGCATCGAGGTCGTCGGAGAAGAGCAGCACCAGCGGCCCGCCGCGCACCGGCGCTCGCTCGGCGTTGAGGCCGCCGACCTCTCCCTCACCGTCGGCCGCACGGATGCCGGCGTAGGTCGGGCCGTAGTCGTTGAACTGCCATCCGAAGGCGGCTTCGTAGAAGCCCTTGGCGGCGTCCAGGTCGGCGACGTTGATCTCGACGTAGCTGATGGCGTGGTGGGTCTCGGTCATGTGCTGCTCCTGTCGGGATGGGGTTGCACGGCCTCGGTCCAGACCTCGGTGATCGCGGACAGCAGGCCGTCGGTCGTCGTGGCGAAGACCGCCACGAAGTAGGTCGACTCGGCGTCACTCACCCGGGCGCACAGCACGCTCCGTTCGCCGCTGGCCACGACGTCCTCGGCCTGGAACCGCCACCGGCCCGGGTAGTCGCGGTTGAACGCGACGTAGGAGTCGGCGTCGAAGCTCTCGCCGGTGTGCAGCAGCCGCGAGGAGAAGCCGGGCGCGAGCAGGGCGCGCAGGCCCGTCCAGTCGCGGGTGTCCATCGCGTCGGCGTAGCGCGTCAGCACCGTGTCGGGAGAGCTCGTCGTGGTCATGGGGACAGCATGGACTCGACCACCGACAGTGGCTCCGGGACGGATAGCCTCGGCCCCGATGACCGACCAGCCCGCCACCCTGCTCGTCACCCTCACCGGCAAGGACCGGCCGGGGGTGACGTCCTCGGTGTTCGCGGCCCTCTCGGCCGCCGGTGTCGAGGTGCTCGACATCGAGCAGATCCTGCTGCGCCGACGGCTCATCCTCGGCGTCCTCGTGACCGCGCCGCGCGACTGGAAGAAGGTCGCCCGCTCCGTCGAGGCCACCGCGGCCGACCTCGACATGACCGTGGAGATCGAGCGCGGGTCGGGTGACAACCGCTCGCGCGGCGCGGGGCGCTCGCACGTCACGATCATCGGCAGCCCCCTCAAGGCGTCGCACATGGCCGCCGTGGCGGGCCGGATCGCCGACACCGGAGGCAACATCGACCGGATCGAGCGGATGGCGCGCTACCCGGTCACCGCGATCGACCTGCACGTCTCCGGCGCCGACCCCGACACCCTGCGCTCCCTGCTGGCCTCCGAGGCCGCGCAGCAGGGCATCGACGTCGCCGTCCAGCCCGCCAACCTGCTGCGCCGCGGCATGCGGTTGATCGTGATGGACGTCGACTCGACCCTGATCCAGGGCGAGGTCATCGAGATGCTCGCCGCCCACGCCGGCTACGAGCCACAGGTCTCGGCCATCACCGCGGCCGCGATGCGGGGAGAGCTGGACTTCGAGGAGTCGCTGCGCGCCCGGGTGCGGCTGCTGGGCGGTCTCGACGCCACCGCGCTCGACCGCGTGTACGACGACATCGTGATCACGCCCGGTGCGCGGACGATGGTCCGCATCCTGCGCCGGCTCGGCTACCGCTTCGCGATCGTGAGCGGCGGGTTCAGCCAGATCACCGACCGTCTCGCCGCCGACCTCGGCATCCACTTCGCGCGCGCCAACGAGCTCGAGATCGTCGACGGCCGGCTGACCGGCGAGATCGTGGGCCCCGTCGTCGACCGGGCCGGCAAGGCGCAGGCGCTGCGCGAGTTCGCGGAGAGCGTGGGCGTGACGGTCGGCTCGACGATCGCGATCGGCGACGGCGCCAACGACCTCGACATGCTCAACGCCGCCGGGCTCGGCATCGCCTACAACGCCCGCCCGGTCGTGCAGCGCGCCGCCGACACCTCGGTCAACGTGCCCTACCTCGACACCATCCTCTACCTGCTGGGCATCTCCCGCGAGGAGATCGAGGCCGCCGACGCCGCCGACGGCATCGTCACGCCGGCGCCTCCGGTGTGACCGACGAGCCCCAGATCGCGACTCACCGGGCTGCCGGTGGCGACACCAGGGCCACGCGCTCACCGAAGCCCGGGGTGAGGGTGGTGGCCGACAGGCCCGACTCCAGCGCCGCCCGGTGGAAGCGCTGCGGCGGCGTGACGAAGAGCCGGTGGTGGTTGGCCGGGTGCAGCCGCTTCAGCGCGAGCGGCCAGTAGGTGCCGTAGTGCACAGCGAGCGCCCAGCGGGCACCCACTGCCGCGACGGCGGCGACGGCCTCCTCGGGGTCGAGGTGCTCGTCGCCCAGCGTCGGTCCCCACCCGCCGATCGGCACGGCGGCCAGGTCGACCGGCGCGACGTCCGCGAAGTCGGCGCGCACCCCGGTGTCACCCGGGTACCACACGCTCGTGGTGCCGTCGGTGAACCGGAAGCCGAGGGCGGGCACCTCCCGCGACCGGCGGGGGAAGGTGTCGCGCCGGCCGTCGTGGGTCGCCGGCAGCACGTCGACCCGCACACCGGCGACGTCGACGGACTCACCCGGCACGACCTCCACCAGGTGACGACGATGCAGCCCCTTCACCGCCTCCGCCGCGCCCCGGGGGACGACGACGGGGACGTCGGGATCGAAGCGGGCCAGCGACGGCAGGTGCAGGTGGTCGTGGTGCAGGTGCGAGACGAGGACGACGTCGGCGCGCGAGGCGTGCTCCGGCGGCTCGGGAACGGCCCGGCGCAGGTGGTACAGGCGCCGGGTCATCAGCGGGTCGGTGGCCACCGACGCCGTGCCGAGCTCGATGGTCATCGAGGAGTGGCCCCACCACGTGACCGCGCTCATCGGCCGACCCCGACCAAGGCCTTGGGGCAGCGCCCGAGCCTCACCTGACGGCGAGCGAGCACCAGGCGCCTGCTGAGCGATCCCCGGGCGGTCACCCGACCGATCTTAAGGACCACGGTTGGAGGACCCCACGCAGGCTCCGCCCGTCCCGGGGGTAGTTCGCCACTGGTCAACGTCGCGGGGCAGTCAGGAGGTTGACCCAGCGGCGAACTATCCGGACGGTGGCGGTTCGAGGGCATGCTGGGGCCATGGAGATCTCGTTGCAGGGCAGGACCGCCGCGGTCACCGGCTCGACCCAGGGCATCGGGCTGGCCATCGCCACCGGGCTGGCCCGCGCCGGGGCGCGGGTGGTGGTGAACGGCCGGAGCGAGCAGACCGTCGAGCGGGCCGCCGACGCCGTCCGCGTCGCGGTGCCGGGGGCCGACGTGGTGCCGGTGGTCGCCGACGTCGCGACGTCCGAGGGCGCCGCGACCCTGGTGGCGGCGGTGCCGGACGTCGACGTCCTGGTCAACAACCTCGGCATCTTCGGCGCCAAGCCGGTGCTGGAGGTCGACGACGACGAGTGGCGCCGCTACTTCGAGGTGAACGTGCTGTCGGCGGTGCGGCTGACCCGCGCCTACCTGCCCCTGATGACCGATCGGGGATGGGGCCGGGTGCAGTTCATCTGCAGCGACTCGGCGGTGGTGATCCCGGAGGAGATGGTGCACTACGGCATGACCAAGACCGCGCTGCTCGCGGTGTCCCGGGGCTACGCGAAGGCCGCGGCCGGCACCGGCGTGACGGTCAACGCCGTGATCGCCGGTCCGACGCACACGGGCGGGGTCGAGGCATTCGTGGCCGAGCTGGTAGGCGACGAGCTGCCCTGGGACGAGGCGCAGCGGGAGTTCATGCGCCGGCACCGCCCGGCGTCCCTGATCCAGCGGCTGATCGAGCCGGAGGAGATCGCCAACCTGTGCACCTACCTCGCCTCCGACGCGGCCTCGGCCACGACCGGAGGGGCGCTGCGGGTCGACGGCGGGTACGTCGACTCGATCCTGCCCTGATCGGGAGTCTCGTCAGGCTCGAGCTCCGCGACCCACGTGGTACGCCGTCAGGCTGGCGGCCGACGGGCCCAGGCCGGACCACGCGCCGTCGAACGTGAACACCGCCGTGGCGCTGGTCGGGAAGGTGCCGATCGCCAGCTCGTTGCCGGCGTCGACGTCGCCCTCGCCGTCGTCGAGGGTGTGCGCCAGCGAGGCCATGGTGGGGTTGTGACCGACGACGACGGCCGTCGCGACCGAGTCGTCGAGCGCGCGCACCAGGTCGAGGGCCGTGTCGACGTCGGCGGCGTACAGGCCGCGGTCGAGGTCGGGGGCGAGGTCCCACCCGGCGCCCCGGCTCACGTGCTGCCAGGTCTCCTCGGTGCGGGTCGCGGCCGAGACGAGTGCGTGGTCGGGTCGGACGCCGAGGTCGGCCAGCCACGCGCCGGCGTCGGCGGCGTCGTCGTGGCCGCGGAGGGCCAGGACGCGCTCGGCGTCGGTGCGTCCGGCCTGCTCGGCCTTGGCGTGCCTCATGACGACGAGGGTGCGGGTCGGCATGCCTCACACCCTAGGGTGTCCGGCATGGCTCCAGGTCCCCTCATGATCATCGGCGGCGCGGAGGACAAGCTCCGCAGGCGGACGATCCTCCAGCAGTTCGTCGCCGCCGCCGGGGGTGACCAGGCCCGGATCGCGGTGATCCCGACCGCCTCGTCGCTGGGGCCCGAGGTCGTCGAGGTCTACGACGCCCTGTTCCGGCGCGAGGGTGCCGCGGACGTCGTGTCGGTGCGCCCCGAGAGCCGTGACGACGCCCACGACCCCGACCTGGTGAAGCAGCTCGGCGACGTCTCCGGCATCTTCATGACCGGCGGCAACCAGCTCAAGCTGTCGGCGATCGTCTGCGGCACCCCGCTGGGCGACGAGATCGTGGCCGCCCACGAGCGCGGCGTGGTCGTGGCCGGCACCTCGGCCGGGGCCAGCATCCAGTCGAGCCACATGGTGGCCTTCGGGGGTCCGGGCTCCACACCCAAGCAGCGGATGACGCAGGTCGCGGCGGGGCTCGGCCTGCTGTCGTCGTCGGTGATCGACCAGCACTTCGACCAGCGCAACCGCTACGGCCGGCTGATGATGATCGTGGCCCAGTCGCCCCAGCTTCTCGGGATCGGCGTCGACGAGGACACCGCCGCCGTCGTGGAGAGCTCCGAGCTGCCCGACGGGTCGCCCCGCGAGGTGCTGCGGGTCATCGGGCGTGGTGCGGTCACGATCATGGACCCCTCCCGGGTCACCACCAACGCCTACGAGGCCAAGCGCTCGTCGCCGATCCTGGTGAGCGGCGTCGTCCTGCACGTGCTGCCCGACGGCTCGTCGTTCGACCTGACCACCCGCACGCTCGTGCCCCAGGCGGCCCGGGTCGACCCCGAGGACGCCGCCGAGATGATCGAGGCCGGCAACGACCTGCGCCAGATGGCGCGTGACATCGCAGCCGCCGACGCGTCGCCCACAGCCCTGCGCCGGCGGCTCGCCCGAAGTCGCCGCCCCGCACCGGGCCAGCACGACCCCCAGCAGCCCCACCAGCAGGACGGAGCCACCTGATGAGCGAGCGACCGACACCCGACCTCACCATCGTCGAGACCCGCGTCTACCGCGGCGCCAACGTCTGGTCCTACGACAAGGCGATCCACCTCGTCGTCGACCTCGGCGGGCTCGAGGAGTACCCGACCAACGCGCATCCCGGGCTTCACCGACAACCTGCTCGCGATGCTGCCGGGCCTGCGCGAGCACTCCTGCTCGCGGGGCAAGCGCGGCGGCTTCGTCGAGCGGCTCAACGAGGGCACCTGGCTGGGGCACGTCGCCGAGCACACGGCGCTGTCGCTGCAGCAGGTCGTCGGCCACGACATCCGGCGCGGCAAGACGCGCGGCGTCAAGGGTCAGAAGGGCGTCTACAACGTCATCTTCGGGTACGCCGACGAGCAGGTCGGTCTCGCCGCCGCCCGGCTGGCCGTCCGCCTGGTCAACCACCTGGTCGAGGCCGACCCCGAGTTCGACTGGGACGCGGCGCTCGAGGAGTTCATCAAGCGCGCCCAGCGCACGGCCTTCGGCCCCTCGACCCAGGCGATCCTCGACGAGGCGGTCTCGCGCGACATCCCGTGGATCCGGCTCAACCAGCACTCGCTGGTGCAGCTGGGACAGGGAGTCCACGCCAAGCGGATCCGCGCGACCATGACCTCGGCCACGTCGGCGATCGCGGTCGACATCGCCTCCGACAAGGACCTCACCACCTCGCTGCTCGGCGCCGCAGGGCTGCCCGTGCCCAAGCAGGAGATGATGCGGACCGCCGACGCCGCGGTCCGCGCGGCCGAGCGGATCGGCTACCCGGTGGTGCTCAAGCCCCTCGACGGCAACCACGGCCGGGGCGTCATCCTCGACAACGAGAACGAGGCCGACGTGCGGGCCGCCTTCGAAGCGCCCAGGCCGAGTCGCGGCGCGGTGTGATCCTGGTGGAGTCGCAGATCGTCGGCAAGGACTACCGCTGCCTGATCATCGACGGCCGCGTCTCCGCGATCGCCGAGCGGGTGCCGGCCTCGGTGACCGGCGACGGCAACTCGACCGTCGAGCAGCTCGTCGACACCGCCAACGCCGACCCCCGCCGCGGCGTGGGCCACGAGAAGGTGCTGACCCGGATCAAGGTCGACGACACCGCCATCGAGCTGGTGCGCGACCAGGGGCTCGAGATGACCGACGTCCCGCCCGAGGGGCAGATGGTCAAGCTCGCGCTGACCGGCAACATGTCGACCGGCGGCATCTCCATCGACCGCACCCTCGAGGCGCACCCGGAGAACGTCGAGATCGCCGAGGAGGCGGCCCGGATGGTCGGGCTCGACATCGCCGGCATCGACTTCATCTGCCCCGACATCACCGAGCCGGTCCGCGAGACCGGTGGGGCGATCTGCGAGGTGAACGCCGCGCCCGGCTTCCGGATGCACACGCACCCGACGATCGGCGAGCCGCAGTTCATCGCCAAGCCCGTCGTCGACATGCTGTTCCCGCCGGGAGCGACGTCGCGGATCCCGATCGTGGCGGTGACCGGCACCAACGGCAAGACCACCACCTCGCGGATGATCAGCCACGTCTTCAAGGGCATGGGCCGCAAGGTCGGCATGACCTCCACCGACGGCGTCGTGATCGACGAGCGGCTGCTCATCCGCGCCGACGCGTCCGGGCCGCGCTCGGCCCGGATGGTGCTGCAGAACCCCCGCGTCGACTTCGCGGTCTTCGAGGTGGCCCGCGGCGGCATCCTGCGCGAGGGCCTCGGCTACGAGCGCAACGACGTCGCCGTCGTCCTCAACGTGCAGCCCGACCACCTCGGGCTGCGCGGCATCGACACGGTCGAGCAGCTCGCCGACGTCAAGGCGGTGCTGGTCGAGGCGGTGCCGCGCGACGGGCACGCCGTCCTCAACGCCGACGACCCGCTGGTGCGCGAGATGCGCCGCCGCTGCTCGGGCCAGGTCGTGTGGTTCTCGATGGAGGAGCCGGGCACCGAGACCCGCGACATGATCGACGCCCACTGCCGCCGCGGCGGCAAGGCGCTGGTGCTCAACCCGAGCGAGCGCGGCGAGATGATCGTGGTCAAGCACGGTCCGCGTGAGATGCAGCTCGCCTGGACCCACCTGCTGCCGGCCACGTTCAGCGGCCGGGCCCGGATGAACGTCCAGAACTCCCTCGCGGCGGCAGCCGCGGCGTTCGCGGCCGGCGCCCCGCTGCACGACATCCGGCAGGGCCTGCGCACCTTCTCGACCAACTACTACCTCTCCCCCGGACGTCTCAACGAGGTCGAGGTCAACGGCGTCAACGTGATCGTCGACTACTGCCACAACGCCCCGGGCATGAAGTCGCTCGGCGACTTCGTCGACCGCGTGGGCGACTCGATGGCGTCGTCGCACGAGCTCGCCAGGCCCTCACGGATCGGCGTCATCGCCACCGCCGGCGACCGCCGCGACCAGGACATGCGCGAGCTCGGCGAGATCGCGGCCCAGCACTTCGACGTCGTCATCGTGCGCGAGGACGAGAACCCCCGCGGTCGCGAGTACGGCGAGGTCGCGGGGCTGGTCGCCGAGGGCGTCCGGACGGCGATGGCGTCGGCGGCTCGCGCTGCAAGCAGGTCGAGGAGGTGCACGACGAGATCGAGGCGGTGCGGCACGCGATGGCGCGCTCCAACCGGGGCGACCTGCTCGTGATCTGCGTCGACAAGCACGCCCAGGTGATGAGCGAGCTCGAGAACTGGTCGTCGGTGGCGCAGGCCGGGTCGGGCGCGTCCTCCGACGCGCCCGCGGCCGACCCCGACTTCGCCCCGGCTCCCGTCGACGCGTGAGCCCCCGATGAGCTCGGAGGCGTGGGGCGCCGCCCTGGCCGACGTCTGCGAGTCCGCCGGAGACGGCACCCCTGGTGCCGTGCTGGGTGTCTGGCACGACGGCGTCGAGACCGTGCTGCCGTACGGCGTCCTCCACCAGCGCACCGAGGTGCCGGTCTCCGCCGACACGGTGTTCCAGGTCGGGTCGGTCACCAAGCCGTGGACCGCCACGCTGGTCGCCCAGCTCGTCGACGAGGGCCGGCTGCACCTCGACACCACCGTCGCCGAGCTGCTGCCCGGCGTCCGGCTTGGGCCGCGACGACGACGTCGCCGGCCGGGTCACGGTGCGCCACCTGCTCACCCACACCAGCGGCATCGACGGCGACGTCTTCGTCGACACCGGCCGCGGCGACGACTGCGTCGCCCGGTACGTCGACCTGCTGGCCGAGGCCGACCTGGTCCACGAGCCGGGGGCGACGTACTCCTACTGCAACAGCGGCTTCGTGCTCCTCGGCCGGATCATCGAGGTGCTCGACGGCGGCACCTGGGACGCCTCGCTGCGGCGCCGGATCGCCGAGCCGCTCGGGCTCGACGACGTGTGCACGCTGCCCGAGGAGGCGCTGCTGCGGCGCGCGGCGGTGGGCCACGAGCGGGGTGCGCCGGTGACCCGGTGGATGCTGCCCCGCTCGGTCGGGCCCGCGGGGCTGGTGACCACGACGGCGTCCGACCTGCTCGGCTTCGCCCGGGCCTGGCTCACCGCTGACCCGCCCGCCCACCTGGCGCGGATGGCCGAGCCGCTGGTGGCCGTGCCCGACGGCTCCGACGTCGAGGCGGTCGGCTGGGGCTGGCGCGTGGGTCGGTGGCAGGGCCACACCGTGCTCGGCCACAGCGGCCAGACGCTGGGCCAGAGCGCGACGCTCCGCGTGGTGCCGTCGCTGGGGCTGGCCGTCTGCGTCCTGACCAACGCCGACGAGGCCGACGCCGTCCATGCCGCCGTGGTGCCCGCGGTGGTGCGCGACCTCACCGGCGTCGACGTACCCTCCCCGCTCGGGCCCGACCCCGACGCGGCGCCGGCCGACCTGACCCGACACACGGGCACCTACACCCGCCGCGCCGCGCGCTACGACGTCGAGCACGTCGACGACGAGCTGTGGCTGACGGCGACCCCGGCCGGCGAGCTGGCCGAGCACGGCGCGGGCGCCGAGCGCTTCCGGCTCCACCCGCGCGACGCCAGCGGCGACGCGTTCGTGCGCCGCAGCTCGGAGACCGCCGCCCTGGTCGACGGTCACCTTCACCGCGCTGGCCGACGGCACGCCCACCCTGTTCGCCCAGGGCCGGATGGCGGTCAGGCACTGATGCGCATCCTCGACCTCTCCTCGGCACCCCGCCGGCCCGTCGAGGCCCACGCGAGCGTCGGCTTCAGCATCGCCGCGATCGGGATCACCGCCGAGACCCACCTGGTCGCGGTGTCGCTGCGGCCCGGCGGGGTGATCGGACGCCACCCCGCCGCGGGTCGCCAGCTGCTCGTCGTCCTCACCGGCGACGCGGTCGTGTCGGGCTCCGACGGCGAGGCCGTGGCCATCGGACCCGGCCAGGCTGCCGTCTGGGAGCCCGGAGAACCCCACGAGACGCGCTCGGTCACCGGTGTCTCCGCCCTCGTCGTCGAGGGCGATCTCGACCTCGGCGCGCCCGGTCACCACGTCGATCCCGGCGACATCTCGATCTGAGGCATCCTGGTGCCGTGGACCCCTACAGCACCTCGCACCTGGTGATGCTGGCCGTCTTCGCGGCCGGCCTGCCGGTGGTCGTGCTCCTGGGCCGGCGCGAGCGTCGTACCCGCGACCGCGTGGTCAGCCGGGCCCTGGCCGTGGCCATCCCCGTGGTGTTCGTGCCGACGCAGGTCGTCGACATCACGACGAACTTCGAGCTCGGGGTCTCGCTCCCCCTCCACCTGTGCGACCTCGCCTGGGTCGCGGCCACGGTCGCGCTCTGGACCGGCAACCGGTACGCCGTCGCGCTCACCTACTTCTGGGGCCTGGTCCTCACCACGCAGGGCATCGCCACGCCGTCGCTGGGTGAGGACTTCCCCGAGCTGCGCTTCTTCGCCTACTGGGCCCTGCACCTGCTGATCGTCTGGTCGGCGGTGTTCCTGATCTGGGGACTCGGGCTGACACCGCGGTGGCGCGACTACGGCGTCGCGATGGGCGTCACCCTCGCCTGGGCCGTGGTGGCCTACGGCTTCAACGAGGTGGCCGACACCAACTACGGCTACCTGCAGGAGAAGCCGAGTGGTGGCTCGATCCTCGACCTGCTCGGCCCGTGGCCCGTCTACGTGGCCGCCGAGATCGTGATCGTCGCCGTCGTCTGGGCGCTGATGACCTGGCCGTGGACCCGCGACCGGACGCCCGACCGCGTGGCGGCCTGACGCGACTGCCTCAGTCCTCGGCGGCCGCCGCCCGCACCTTCGCTGCGAGGTCGGCGCTGGTGTCGGCGACGCCGCCGTGCTCGGCGATCCAGTCGTAGCACTCCTGCCGCTCGGCGTGGCACATCAGGCCGACGACGTCGCCCGGCAGCGCCTGGCCCACCAGGGCCGAGAGCACGGCCACCTCGGTGGGGTACGCCGGGATGCCGGTGACGCCGACCCGCTCGGCGCCGGCGCGCATCAGCTCCTCGAGCTCCTCGACGGTGCGGCCGCGCAGGTACTTCTCCTTGTGCCCGATCGCGATCACGTCGCTGTCGCGGGCCGCGATCTCGCCGAGCTTCTCGATCAGCTCGTCGGTGCGGTCGCCGACCACGCCGAGACCGAGCAGCAGCCGGCCGCCGGGGCGCCGGACGCCGTTCATGATCTCCATCAGCGCCTCGAGGCCGGCCTCGTTGTGGGCGAGGTCCATGACGACCGACGTCCCGCCGTCGCCCGCGGGCACGGTGAAGAAGTTCATCCGGCCGGGGTTGTGCTCGGGGTCGGGCCGGAAGGTGCGCAGCCCCTCGACGACCACGTCGCGCGGGATCCCGATCGCCAGCGCGGCGGACGTCGCGGCGAGGGTGTTCTCGACGTTGAAGCGGGACAGCCCGGCCAGCGTCATCGGGACGTCGACCAGCTCGACAGCGGGTCGGGGTCGGCGTTCGGCCGCAGCACCGACACCCAGCCGTCGATGATGACGGTGGCCCGGCCGCCGTCCGACAGGGTGTCGCGGACGCCGGGGGCGTCGACGTCGCGGGAGAACACCCACGGCTGCGCCCGGATCACCGAGCGCATCGCGTAGACGCGCGGGTCGTCGGCGTTGAGCACGGCCCAGCCCGACTTGCGGGTGATCCGGGGCACGACCGCCTTGACCTCGGCGAGCTGGTCGACGGTGTCGATGCCCTGCTGGCCGAGGTGGTCGGCGGTGACGTTGGTGACCACCGAGACGTCGTTGCGCACCAGGCCGATGCCCTTGAGCAGGATGCCGCCGCGCGCGGTCTCGGTGACCGCGAGCTGCACCTCGGGGTGGGCCAGCACCCGGCCCGCACCGCTGGGCCCGGAGTAGTCGCCGGCCTCGACCAGCTCGCCGTCGACGTAGATGCCGTCGGTGTTCGACCAGCCGACCAGCAGCCCGTTGGCCCGGGCGATGTGCGCGACCATCCGCGACGTCGTGGTCTTGCCGTTGGTGCCGGTCACGGCCACGACCGGGATCTTCGGGGTGATCGTGGTCGGCAGCGGCCCCGGCTCGGCGCCGGCCACCCGCTCGGCGGCGGCGCTGACCGCGGCCTCGATGTCGGCGCCCGGGACGGCGTCCAGCACGTCGCCCACCGCCCGACCCATCTCCTCGGCGCGGGTGCGGTGCTTCCACGGGAAGGCGACCACCAGCCGGTGCGCGTCGCTCGTCGAGCGCACCCGCACGGCCAGCCGCGACGTCCCGGACTCCTGGGCCACGGCCCGCACCAGACGCGCGACCGCGCGCAGCGCGAACCGCTGCCGGAACCCCGAGCCCGGCGCGCCGGGCCGGGCGTTGTTCAGCCCTGTGCGGGCGGCGAAGCGGGTGGCGGTCTCCTCGGAGGCACCGCTCAGCCCGCTGACGTCGAGCGTCAGCTTGATGGCGGCCCGCGGGAAGTAGAGGTTCGGACCCTCGAGCACACGCAGCTCGATCAGGGACGTCGACGGAGCGGAAGTCACCCGCCCGACGCTATCGGGTCGCGCGGAGCCCTCAGGCACCCATCGCGTGGAAGCCGCCGTCGACGTGCACGATCTCGCCGGAGGTGGCCGGGAACAGGTCGCTGAGCAGGGCGCAGATGGCCTTCGCGGTCGGCTCCTGGTCGGCGTTGTCCCAGCCCAGCGGGGCCCGCGTCGACCACATGTTCTCGAGGTCCTCGAACCCGGGGATCGCCTTGGCCGCCATGGTGCGCAGCGGGCCGGCCGCGACCAGGTTGACCCGGATGCCCTCCGGACCCAGGTCGCGGGCGAGGTAGCGCGACGAGCCATTTT
>CAWGVK010000020.1:0-31558 GCA_963825985.1 uncultured Actinomycetota bacterium
GGCTGGAACATCACGTAGATGTAGTTGTCGGTGGTCACACCGTCGAGCCAGAAGAGCTCGAAGGGGTTGGCGAAGAACGTGCCGTCGCCACCGAAGCCCATCGACCAGCCGACCGCGACGTACAGGATCCCGACGATCGCCGCCGCGATGAACGACATCATCATCATGTTGAGCACGGACTTCGAGCGGGACATGCCGCCGTAGAACAGCGCCAGGGCCGGCACGGTCATCATCAGGACCAGGGCCGTCGCGACGAGCATGAAGGCGTAATAGCCGTCCACAGAACCTCCATGAAGAGTGATACTCGGGAGAGCCGGGAGGTGCGCGACGCCGCTGTCGTGAGCCCACCCGCTCGGTTGCCGAAACTCTCGTGGCCCGACGTTTCGGTCCCGTCGGCGACATGTTGCGGTCAGGAAACGAGTCGGCCGGCTTTGTTACGCGGCCGTTACCGAAGATCCCCGCGCCGCAGATCTTCCGGTCGACCAGCGCTCGCGCGGGACGGTGGCCGCCGGAGCGCGCCGACGCCGCCCCCCGACCGCGGGGGTTCGCACGTCCCCGGGGCGCGAGGGTGCAGGGTGGACGGCATGGACCACCGAGGCCGCCTCGACCACGAGGCAGCACGCGGCCCGACACGACGCCGCCAGGAGCCGACCCGCCCCGGCGTCACCGCGGTTTCGTGTTGCGCTGATCGCCGCCTATGGTGGCCGGGCCTTGGCCGTGTCATGAGGAGTTTCGGGTGAGCAGACTGGCCGTGATGGCCCACTACGACCCACGCGGTGAGGTCGGGCCCCACGTCCGCCGCCAGGTCGCAGCGCTGGCAGAGGGCGTCGACGACCTGGTGGTCGTCACGACCGCCGACCTCACCGACGCCGCCCGCTCGTGGCTGGCCGGTCACGGACGGCTGATCGAGCGCGCCAACTTCGGCTACGACTTCTTCAGCTACAAGACCGGCCTGGACGCCGTGGGCGACCTGACGGCGTACGACGAGGTCGTGATCTGCAACGACACCTACGTCGGCCCCCTCACCAGCTACCGCTCGATCTTCGCCGAGATGTCCGATCAACCCGTCGACTTCTGGGGGCTGACCGGCTCCGAGCGGATCAGGCCCCATCTGCAGAGCTTCTTCGTGGTGTTCCGCACGTGGCTGGTCGGGTCCGACACCTTCCGCAGGTTCTGGGAGACCATGACGCCGATCTCGAACCGGAGCAAGGTCATCCACCGCTACGAGGTCGGCATGAGCACGCTGCTGACCGATGCGGGCTTCCGCTGGGCTGCCTACTTCAACGAGAACGACGGCGATCGCTCCCTGGCCCGTCGTCGGATGCTCTGGTGGGCCGCACATCGCGCGCCGTGGCCGCCCGGCAGCCGTGAGGAGCGGGCGTGGTTCTCCGAGCAGCGGCGCGCGCCGTGGAACCCCGCCATCGGGCTGGCCGACGCTGCGCTCTCGGCGGCGCGGCTCCCTTACGTCAAGCTCGACACCCTTCGTTACGACCCGTACGGACTCAACGCCGACCGGCTCCTGTCGCTGTGCGAGAAGGCCTACCCCGATGCCTTCGACGGGGTCCGCAGCTTCTTGGGCGAGACCGCCACGTTCTACCCGCCGCGCGAGGCGGAGCGCCTGCGCCCGACGCCGGCGCTGTTGAAGCCGATGCGCAGCCTCGTGGAGTACGGCCGTGCGGCCTGAGGTCAGGAGGGTTGCCGGTCGCGTGCGTCGGCGCGTGACCCGTGGTGGTCCGACCCAGGCTTCCAACCGGAGCGACGACCGCAAGCTGATCCTCCGCTCCGGTCTCTTCGACCAGCGATGGGTCGAGGCCCAGCTCGGCCGCACGTTCGCCACCGTCGACGACGCCGTCGACGGCTACCTCGACGCACACGACGTCTCGCCGCACCCGCTGTTCCTCGCGGACTGGATCGACCGCAAGTTCGAGCGACCTCTGCGTGTCGTCGACCCCCTGCTCTGGTTCCTCCAGGACGAGCAGGCCCGGCAACGGGCCACGACGCACCCGCTGATCAACACGACCACGATCAACGAGCTCGACGAGCGCTACGCCGATCCACCGATGGGTCGGGTCGTGGCCTGGCTCGCGGACGCGACGCCCGACACCCCGATGCCGAGCGGCCCCGACGTGCCCACGATGACCCTCGGCGAGGTCCTCGAGAGCTCGTACGCCGCCCTCGAGGACTGGTCGGAGGAGGTGCGCCACCGCAACGCTCCGCGGACCAGCCCCCACCCTCCGTCACCGGCCGTCGTGCCGCACGGTCCGCCGCTGAGCGCACCGGGTGAGACCCCGCTGGTCAGCATCGTGATGCCTGCGTGGAACCGAGCTGGTGTGATCCGCCGTGCGGTGGAGTCGGTCCAGGCCCAGACCCACCAGGACTGGGAGCTGATCGTCGTCGACGACGGCTCCGACGACGAGACCGTCCCGATCATCACGGGACTGGCCACGTTCGACGAGCGGATCGTGCTGGTGGCCGCCGAGCACGGCGGCGTGTCCCGGGCGCGCAACATCGGGCTCGCACGAGCTCGCGGCGAGTTCGTCGCGTTCCTGGACACCGACAACGCGTGGCGGCCCGACTTCCTCCACGTGATGCTCACCGAGCTCGCGACCCACGGCTGGGAGATGGCCCACGCGGCGCTGCGTGCGGAGAAGGACGGTGACGAGTACTTCCGCGCCTTCGAGGGCACCCACGCCAACCTGCTCGTGGCCAACCACATCGACCTCAACGTGCTCGTGGTGCGCCGCTCCGCCGTGCGCGAGGTCGGCGGGTTCGACGAGTCGCTGCGCCGCGGCGTCGACTACGACCTGATCCTCAAGCTCGCCGCCCGCACCGATCTCCACCTCGTGCCCTACGTCGGCATCGACTACCGCGACGACGAGTTCGGCGGTCCCAGGATCAGTACCACCGAGTCGATCGGCTGGCTCTCCGTGATCGCCTCGCGGCACCTGGTGGACTGGCCGGCCGTCACCGCCGCTGCGCGCATCCCCGGCCTCACCAGCGTGGTCCTGCCGGTGCGTCGTCCGCTCCGGCTCACCCTGCGCTGGCTCTACCTGCTGGCGGCCGCCGAGGACGTCGAGGTCGTGGCCGTCGGGGTGCGCCTCCCGCTGTGGCAGCACGTCGCCCTGACCGTGGCCTGCCGCGCAGTCGGCAACGCACGTCTCGTCACCATCCAGGCCGATCGGGGCACGAGCACGAGCGTCAACGTCGGGTTCGCCGCGACCACCGGCGACCGGACCGTGCTCGTGCTGGGTGGCGTGGAGCCTGACCGCGGCGCCGTCGAGCGGCTGACCGAGGCCTTCGACGATGCCGACGTCGCCGTGGCCCAGCCTCTGCTCATCGGCGAGGACGACGTCATCGAGAGCGCGGGCGCCGTCTTCGGCACGAGCACCGCCCGCCCCGAGGCCTTCCTGAAGCGGCACCCGACCTCCGACGCCGTGCGCGCCGGCTGCCGCCCCGTGCCGGCGGCGCTCGCCTCCATCGTCGCGGTGCGCTCGGACGTGCTGGCCGCGTTGGGTGGACTCGAACCGCTTCTCTCCGAGCACCTGGCCGAGACCGACCTGTCGCTGCGGGCGCACGCAGCGGGCCTCGGACACACCCGGCTGTGCACCACTGCCTGGTTCGTCACCCGGACGCCGATGATGCCGCTCGGCCCCGACCGGCTCGCGAGCTCCCTGCGAGTCTTCGACGAACGCTTCTCGTCCCCTCCCCCGGGATCCGAGGACGCGTGGCGGGCTGCCGGATTCGAGGTCGTCGGCCGGCACCTCGACCTGGTCGGCGACTCCGCGCCGGGCCCGCTCGACACCCCTATGCTTGCTCCGCGCACCGCCGTCCGGCCCGTGCGTGCCGTCGCGATCACCGAAGCGGCTCCGACGCTGCGCTGGACCATCGACCTCGCCGCCCGGTCAGGGAAGAAGGGCCGCGGCTGGGGTGACCTCCACTACGGAGAGGCACTGGCCAAGGCCCTGCGGCGTCGCGGCCAGCACGTCAGCGTCGACCCCCGCGAGGCGCGGCACCGTTCGACCCGGTCCTACGACGACGTGGTACTCGTCCTGCGCGGTCTCGACCGGGTCGCGCCGCGGCCCGAGTGCCTCAACGTCCAGTGGATCATCAGCCACCCCGACCTCGTGTCGGCGGCCGAGATCGCAGGGTTCGACCTCGTCTATGCCGCGAGCGCCGGCTGGGCGGCCCAGACCAGCGCCGCCTGGGGTCTCGAGGTGCGTCCCCTGCTCCAGGCGACCGACCCGACGATCTTCCACCCGGGACGCGCGGTCTTCGACACGGGAAGCGACGTGCTGTTCGTCGGCAACTCCCGCGGAATGCTCCGAAGCTCGCTGCGCGCGGCGCGCGCCGCCAAGGCCGACCTGACCGTGCACGGCCGGGGCTGGGACGACGTACTCGAACCCGACGTCATCGCATCGGGCCACGTCGACAACGCCGAGCTGGGCTCGCTCTACACCGCGGCCGGCGTGGTGCTCAACGACCATTGGGAGGACATGCGTCTGAAGGGCTTCGTCTCCAACCGGCTCATGGACGCCGCGGCCAGCGGAGCCCGGGTGATCAGCGACTCGATCCCCGGGGTCGACCTGACCGCGATGTTCCACGGGCTGGTGCAGACCTTCGAGACCGACGGCGACATGGTGCGTCTGCTCGCCCAGCGGGCGACGGCCTTCCCGGGCGACGCCGAGCGGATCGCGGCCGCCGCCGCGATCGCCACCGAGCACTCCTTCGACACCCGAGCCGAGATCCTCGTCGAGGACGCGGCCCGTCGCCTGCGCGCGCGGTCGGACTCCTAGGTCGGGTTCGGCTGCGGGAGACAGAGGAAGAACGTGCGCGACGGCAGGTACCACGGTGTCGCCGTCAGGACGTCGTAGCCGTAGGCGCCCAGCATCGAGTAGAGGTCGCGCGGTCTCGGCCAGAACGACTGGTCGTTGCCCCACGACGCAGGTGAGTTCGTGCTCTGGTCGGGCTCGGTGTAGAGCTTGCCCGTGTAGGTCTGCCCGTCGGCCGCGGTCACCTCGCGCACCTCGGAGAGCGACCGCACCATCGGTACCGGACGGTTGTTGGCGACGTGCGTGTCGAGAATGATCGGCTTGCCACGACAGGCTCCGAGCAGCTGGAGCTGGTCATCGAGCGTGAGGTGGTAGAAGAGGCCGAGACAGACGACGACGTCGTACGGGCCGGCGTCGAAGTCCCGGACGTCGCCGACCTGCCACTCGACCCGGTCGTCGTCGGGGTAGCGGTCGCCCCGCGCATCGAGGGCCGTGACCTTCCAGCCGTGGTCGGCGGCGGCGATGGCGAACATCCCGTGCCCCGAGCCGAGGTCGACCATCGATCCGGTCGGGAACGTGCTCAACATCTGCTGGAACCACTTGAACCGCAAGGGGCCCGTGGACTCGTCTGCTCCGCCCCGCTTGGTCGCCATGCGACCGGACCCTACACGCGCGGCGACCACCCTCCGTGGGCGCCTACCGACGGCCTGGAGACGGGCGTGGATAGGGTCGCACCGACACGCAAGGCGACGGATCGGGAGTCCAGATGACAGAGCGTCGACTCAACGGACGTCAGCGTCGGCTGTGGCGCCTGCACGACTTCAGCCGGGGTCGCGGTCTCGAGATCGGGCCGTTGCACAACACGTCGATCCCCCGCGACCACGCCGACGTGCGCTATCTCGACGTCTGGTTCCGTGACCGCCTGGTGGAGAACTACCGGACCCACCACAACGTCAACCCCGACAAGATTCCCGAGATCGACTTCGCCCTCGACGACGGCGTCCGGGTCCGGTCCATCCCGGAGGCGACGGCCGGAGCCGGGAGGTTCGACTGGGTGATGGCCTCCCACGTCATCGAGCACGTGCCCGACGTGGTCGGCTGGCTCGCCCAGGTCGCCGAGGTCACCGAGGACGGCGGCGCCCTGGTCCTGATCGTGCCCGACCGGCGCTACTGCTTCGACGTGCACCGCCCCGGCACCACCGTCGGACAGCTGCTGCAGGCCCACGAGCTCCAGGAGACCGTCCCCTCGATCCGGGCGGTCTACGACTACAAGCGCGGACACGCCGTCACCAAGGCGCCGGACGTCTGGAGCGGCCGTCCCCCGGGGTACGAGAAGCGGATCTACACCCTCGACGTCGTCCGCGAGCAGGTCGACCTCGCTCGCGCGGGCGAGTACATCGACGGCCACGTGTGGACGTTCACCCCCGGGACCCTGGTCGAGCAGATCATCGAGCTGCGTGAGCTGGGACTGAGCGAGTGGGCCGTCGAGGCCCACGAGCCGACCCGTCGCAACGAGCTGGAGTTCTTCACCGTGCTACGCCGGCTCCCTCGCGACCAGGACTGGGGGCCCGAGCTGCTGGAGTCCGAGCCACCCCGGGCGACGATGCCCGACTGGCTCGAGGAGTGGGCCGAGCTGCACGCCCAGCTCGCCAGCACGAAGGAACGGCTGCGGCGTCGCCGGGACGAGGTCGCCGCGCTGAAGGCCGAGCTGGCCACCACGCGCGACCGGGTGAGAAGCCTGCGCGGCCGTCTCGACGAGGTGCAGGCCTCGATGCGCTGGCGGGCTGGGGGCGTCGTGACCAGGCCGCTCCGGCTGCTGCGCCGCCGCTGACGACCCCAGGATCGAGGGTCAGCCCCGGCGAACCGCACGTGCTACCCGACCCCGCACGCGGGTGAGGAGCGTCCGAGGTGCGCTGGGCGGCTGGGCCGCGCCGTTCTGGAGGCGGCGCAGGTCGCCCCGTGCGGTCCGCAGCTCGGCCCGGGTCCGGGCCAGCTGTGCGAGCAGCGCGTCGAAGGTGCGGGTCAGGTCGGTCGGCTCGGCCGGCCCGCGCGCGGGAACCACCGCACCGACGAGGGGGCGCACCAGCCAGACCAGCTCGTCGTGGTTCAGGTGCAGCCACACCGACATCTCGGCGCCGAGGAGCGACCTGGGCGTGATCCGCTGGATCGACAGCCCCGCCTCCACGAGCCGGTCCTCGAAGTCGTCGCCGTAGTAGCGCACGTGGTCGGCCTGGCCGAACCTGCGCAAGCGCTCCTCCACACCGGCCGACGGGTCCTCGTCGGTGACCGTGCCGGGCCGGTAGGGCACCTGCAGCAGGCCGATGCCCTCGGGCGAGAGGACGCGGGCGATCTCACGCATCGCGGCCCGGTCGTCGGGCACGTGCTCGAGCACGTGGTAGCAGACCAAGAGGTCGACCGAGTCGTCGCGGCAGGGC
The DNA here is from genome assembly GCA_963825985.1 of uncultured Actinomycetota bacterium. Lineage (GTDB taxonomy): Bacteria > Actinomycetota > Actinomycetes > Propionibacteriales > Nocardioidaceae > Nocardioides. Next base: position 7,205 of record CAWGVK010000020.1, read on the forward strand.
AGGTCGGTGAGGCTTCCGAGCACGTCGACGAGCCGGCTGTCGGCGCCCAGATCCAGGCGCACGTGGGTGCGGGGCTCGAGGCGAGCGATCCGTGGCGTGGTCTCCGGGGACGGCGCCACCTCCAGCACCACCCCGAGATCGCTCAGCGCAGGTCGCAGGACGCTGAGGAGGATCGCGAAGAACCGGTGCCGCTCTAGGCTCCGGCACCGCGGACAGCTCGCGTTGGGACGCCCGCCCGGGCCAGGCTTGAACTCCCGGCGTACGACGTTGTCGCACACCGGGCAGTAGCGCTTGGGATGGTCGACGATCGACGTCACTGGGTCTCCTCGGAGTAACGGGATCACGACGGGACGGACGACGCCACCCGCAGGAAGGTACTGCGGACGTTGGTGCGCTCGACGCTCAGGTGCTTGCCGTGGTCCTCGTCGAGCCAGCGGCGCAAGATCTGCCGCTCGTCGGGCCGGTCGGTGTCGTCGAGCACGACGAGCGCGCCCGGCGCCAGCCTCGCAGCGAGCGCCGGGATCGCCGGGTACCGGGCTTGAGGAGAGGACCCACCCACCGGGCCGTCGACGAACAGCACGTCGACGGGGCCCGTCTCGGGCAGTGAGGCCAGGTCGAACCACAGGTGCTGGGTGCCCGCCGCCAGCTGCTGATCCACCAGGGGGGCGTCGACGACCGTGGCCAGGCCGTCGACCCCGTGGCGCCGCAGGTGTGCCCGGGTCTCCTCAGCGAAGTCTGCGTCGCTGTCCAGCGAGACGACCTGGCCACCGACCCCCCGCTCGAGCAGGACCAGCGCCAGGAACAGGGTCGACGAGCCCGACCCGCACTCCACGATCGTCACGGGTCCCGGCCTGCGGTAGACCTCGTCGATCATGGTGAGGAGGGTGCCGGGCATGATCGCCCAGTCACCCAACCCGGGCATGTCGGTGACGCCCGGTGCGATCCGGTCGAGCACCCGGTGGAGACGGACGAGGTCGCTCGGCAACGTGTCGAAGCTCGTGCGGAAGCGGTGACTGTCCCGGTCGGTGATCCGTCGTGCCTCGTCCAGCTTGCGAACGCTGTCGCCCGCCAGGGCGTGCGTCTGCCGCTGCAGAGGAGCCAGTGCCTTGGTGCGACGCTCGACGCGCAGCGACACGCGGGCCGCCTGCGCTGCCGAGCGTCTCGACTCACGCAGCACGCCCCGGGAGGTCTTGGTGATCCGGGCCGTCGCCGCCACCGATCGTCGGGTCGCGACGCTCACCGTCGTCAGGCGCTCGAGGTGGCGGAAGAGCAGCACGGACACGCGTGCCAGCCCGACCAGCCCACCGGCCAGCGCGAGCGCGAGCACCGGCAGGCCCTCTCGAGTACCGACGACGGCGGTGACGACGCCACCGACGAGAGCGACGACGCCACTGAGCAGGAGCAGGCCATCGCCTCGGCGCAGGTTCACGGCCTGCAGCCTAACCACCCCACGACCTCGCGCCGGAGCCGCCGTCGGTCACAGCGCGCGCCGCGTCACCCGGCGCCACAGGCGGGTGTCGTGACGCTCGAGGATCCGTGCCACCACGTCGTCGGGAAGGTCACGCGCCTTGTCCGCCACCGCGCCGTACCGCCCGTGGGCGAGGGCGAACGCCTCGAGAACGCCGTCGTCGGCGTCCAGCCCCAGGACGTCCAGGAGTCTCCGCAACGATCGTCCCTCCGGATCGCCGAAGAGCGACCGGTGCTCGACCACGCTGACGTTCTGTGGGTGGAGCCGTTGGGAACGCAGGATCTTGCGCGTGGCCTCCTGCCAGGCGTCGACGGCCGCGAGCCCCCCGTAGTTGGCGTGCCAGCCGGGGTCGTTGGGATTCCTGGCCCGGATCTCCCACGACGCGGCCGTCTCCCAGATGTCGCGCACGATCGCCACGAAGTGCGGGTCGGGCAAGGTCCGCGACATGGTCCCGATGCGGATCGCGGTCATCTTGTCCCCGACGTACGCCGCTCGGTCGAAGCGCTGCTCCATCGCGGCGTAGTGGTTGGCCCAGCGGGGTGCCGCGGCGGGGGTGATGTTCGTCAGCCCGTCGTCGAAGTCGAAGAACCGCTCCCGGTCGCGGTAGTGCTCCGCGGTCAGCGAGCGGATGTCGTGCCGGTTCCACAGCATCTTGTAGCGCTCGCAGCCCATCACGATCCGACCGTGCGCCGAGAGGACCTCCCACAGCGCGGTGGTGCCGGAGCGCCCCAGACCGACCGCGAAGAGCAGCTTCGGCGCTTCCCCCACGGCACTCATCCCTCTCGCCGCATCCGCATCTCAGCCACCGAGGAGCGCGTCGACGAAGGCACCGGCGTCGAACGGCGCCAGGTCGTCGGGGCCCTCGCCCAGCCCCACGAGCTTGACCGGGACGCCGAGCTCGCGCTGGACGGCGACGACGATGCCGCCCTTGGCGGAGCCGTCGAGCTTGGTGAGCACGATGCCGGTCACGTCGACGACCTCGCTGAAGACGCGGGCCTGGATCAGCCCGTTCTGCCCGGTGGTGGCGTCCAGGACGAGCAGCACCTCGGTGACCCTGGCCTGCTTCTCGATGACCCGCTTGACCTTGCCGAGCTCGTCCATCAGGCCCTGCTTGTTCTGCAGGCGCCCCGCGGTGTCGACGATGACGGTGTCGATGCCCGAGTCGACGCCGTGCTTGACCGCCTCGAAGGCGACGCTGGCGGGGTCGGTGCCCTCGGCACCGCGGATCACCTCGACGCCGACCCGCTCGCCCCACGTGGCGAGCTGGTCGACCGCGGCCGCACGGAACGTGTCGGCGGCGCCGAGGGTGACCGACCGGTCGTCGGCAACGAGGATCCGGGCGATCTTGCCGACGGTGGTGGTCTTGCCGGCGCCGTTGACGCCGACCACGAGGACGACGCCGGGAAGGCCGTCGTCGCCGCTGACCTGAAGGCGGCGGTCCATCGTGGGGTCGACCAGGGTGAGCAGCTCGTCGCGGAGCACGGAGCGCGGGTCGCCGGACTCGGCGCCGTCGACGCGCAGGCGGGTCCGGAGGTTCTCGACCACCTGCTGCGTGGGCGCCACGCCGACGTCGGCGGTGAGCAGGAGGTCCTCGATCGACTCCCACGTGTCCTCGTCGAGCCGGTCGCGGCTCAGCAGCGCCAGCAGGCCACGGCCCAGTCCACCCTGGGAGCCCGCGAGCCGCGCCCGGAGCCGGACCAGCCGGGACTTCGTGCCTTCCGGCTTCTCCAGCGGCGGCGCCTCGACCACCGGCGTCTCGACGATCGGAGCCTCGAGCGTCGGTGACTCCAGCGTGGGCGTCTTGACGTCGGCCGGGGGCGCCGTCCGAGTCTCCGGCGGCGTCCGACGGCCACGGGTCGTGACCAGCCCCGCCACCGCGAGGACGGCGACGACGGCGATGCCGATGACCAGGTAGACCCACTCCATGGGGCTATCCAATCAGCACCGTGATCGGGTCAGCGGTGCGACTCCCGCTCGCCACGACCGAGGAAGCTGCTGGTGTCACCATCGGGGTCGAGGTCGCCGTCCTCGATCGTCGGGACCGCGTCGGCGGCCCGGCCCAGCGCCTCGCCGAGCCACGGGACGCCGGGGATCGACTCGCCGCGGTGCGGGAAGGCGGCGTAGGCCAGTGCCAGGACGGCGATGGCCAGGACGACGCCCATCGTCACGATGATCATGGTCATGTGGGGGACTCCTCCGAGACGACGTACACGTGCCTCTCCACCGTGGCACAGCCCCGGTGGGGGTGGAAATCCCCGCGTGGGCGGCGTGTCAGGCCTCGGACGGCCGCAGCAGCGGTGTCAGGACGGCCCGGATCTCCTCGGGGATCGGTGTGGGCCGGCGGGCCGGGCCGCTGTCGACGTACACGTGCACGAAGCGCCCCTCCGCCTTCGCCTCGTCACCGGGACCTTGGAACAGGCCGATGCGGTAGACGACCGACGACGTGCCGAGCTTGTCGACGACCAGCCCGAGCTCGACGTCGGCGGGGTAGCCCATCTCGGCGAAGTAGCGACACGACACCTCGGCGACCAGGCCGATCGCGGGCAGGGTGCGGATGTCGGTGCCGGTGGACTCGGCGAGGTGCACGTTGACCGCGGTGTCGATCAGGTCGAAGTAGCGGGCGTTGTTCATGTGGCCGAACACGTCGTCGTCGGACCAGCGCGTGGTGGCGGTGCGCCAGGCGACGTAGTCGGCCCGGGTCGGGCGGGTCATCAGCCTGCCCGCCGCCATGAATACCCGGTGAACCGGGTATTCATGGGCTTCTGGGGTGTTGCAATGGCCCAGAAGCATGGGAACACCCGGTGAACCGGGTACTCCTGCACGGTGCGCACCCGACCCGACCGCGTCATGCAGTCTCGTTCTCGCGCAGGCGCTGGCTGATCACGGCACTGACGCCGTCGCCGCGCATGGTGACGCCGTACAGCGCGTCGCCGACCTCCATGGTGCGCTTCTGGTGGGTGATCACGATCAGCTGAGAGCTCTCGCGCAGCTCTTCGTAGATCTCGAGCAGCCGGCCGAGGTTGGTGTCGTCGAGCGCGGCCTCGACCTCGTCGAGGATGTAGAACGGCGACGGGCGAGCCTTGAAGAGCGCGACGAGGAAGGCCACGGCCACCAGCGAGCGCTCGCCGCCGGAGAGCAGCGAGAGCCGCTTGACCTTCTTGCCGGCAGGGCGGGCCTCGACCTCGATGCCGGTGGTGAGCATGTTGTCGGGGTCGGTGAGCACCAGCCGGCCCTCGCCGCCGGGGAACAGCCGCTCGAAGGTCTGGTCGAAGGCCTTCTCGACGTCGGCGTAGGCCTCGGTGAAGACCTGCTCGACCCGGCTGTCGACCTCGCGGACGATGTCGAGGAGGTCCTTGCGGGTGCTCTTGAGGTCCTCGAGCTGCTCGGTCAGGAACTTGTGCCGTTCCTCCATCGCCGAGAACTCCTCGAGCGCGAGCGGGTTGACCCGGCCGAGCATCGTGAGCTGGCGCTCGGCCGCGCGCAGCCGCTTCGTCTGCTCCTCACGCACATAGGGCGTCGGCGCGGGCGGGTCCTCACCCTCGGGCACGTCGTCGGTGGCCGAGGGCGGCACCAGCTGGTCGGGGCCGAACTCGGCGGCCAGCGCGTCGACGTCGAGGCCGAGCTCGTCGAGGGCGCGCTCCTCGAGCTGCTCGATGCGCATCTTCTGCTGGGTGCGGGCCATCTCGTCGCGGTGCACGGAGTTGACGAGCTCGTCGTGCTCCTTGCCGAGGTCGCGCAGCACGGCACGGCTGTCGACCAGCGCGCGCTCGCGACCGCTGCGGGCCTGCTCGACCTCCCGGCGGGCCTGCGTGGCCTCGTGGATGGCGACCTCGATCCGCGCCAGTGCGTACGACGCGCCGACGCTGACCGCCTCGGCGGCACGGCCCTCGCGCAGCAGCCGCTCGCGTCGCTCGGCGGCCCGCGCGCGGGCCTCGCGCTCGGTGCGGGCCTGGCGCAGCAGCCCGTCGACCCGGCCGTGGAGGGCGCGGGCGCGCTCCTCACCGGTGCGGAGGCCGAGGCGGGCGTCCATCTCGGCCTGCCGGGCGGTCCTGGCCTCCTCGACGAGCCGTTCGCGGGTCGAGGTGTCGGGCTCGTCGCCACCCTGGAGGGCGTCGTCGTTGGTGTCCTCGGCGGCGGCCAGGCGGCTCTCGAGGTCGGCCAGCCCGGCGAGGTCGGTGTCGCGGGCGGCCTCGGCCTTGTCGATCGCCTGGGTCAGCCGCTCGGCCTCGCCCTTGGCCGAGCGGGCCTGCGAGCCGTACTGGCCGAGCTCCTCGGCCACCGCGGCCAGCGTGGCGTCGGACTCGTGCAGCTTGGCCAGCGCCACGTCGACACGCTTGTGGGCCTCGAGCCGCTCGGCCTCGAGCCGGCTCAGGTCGAAGCCGAGGCGCTCCCCCGACGCCGTGGCCTCGAGCAGCGCCTCGGCGGCCTCGTCGACGGCGCTCTGGATCTCGATCAGGCTCTGCCGGTCGCGCGAGCCGCCGGCGGCGTGGTGGGGGCCGAGCAGGTCGCCGTCGCGGGTGGCGAAGACGACGTCCGGCAGGTCTGCTGAGAGGCGACGCGCGGCGGCGAGGTCGTCGACGACGGCCGTGCGGTCGAGCAGGCGGGTCAGGGCCGGCAGCAGCCGGTCGGGGCACTCGAGGACGTCGACGGCGTACGTCGCCTCGGCGGGCAGGCTCGGCCAGTCGCGGGGCTCGGCGGCCCGCCGCCGAGCACGATGCCGGCGCGGCCGAGGTCGCCGGCCTTGAGGTGGGCGATCGCGGCGACGGCGGCGTCGGCGTCGAGCACCGCGACCGCGTCGGCGGCGGTGCCGAGGGCCGCGGCGACGGCCGCCTCGTAGCCGGAGCGGACGCCGAGCAGGGCGGCGACCGAGCCCATCAGCCCGGTGACGGAGTCGGTGTCGGCGAGCAGGGCGCCGGCGCCGTCCTTGCGGGCCAGGCCCATCTCGAGGGCGTCCTTGCGGGCGGCCAGCGACGACCGGTCGCTGTCGGCCTGCTGGGCCTCGGCGCGGGTCTTGGCGAGGCGCTCCTCGATGTCGTCGAGCAGCGAGACGGCGGCCTCGTGCTCGGCGTCGAGGCCCTCCTCGCCGGCGTCGAGCCCGGCGACGCGGGTCTCGAGGGACGTGAAGTCGTGCTGGGCGCGCTCGGCGCGGGCGACGGCGTCCTCGCGGGCGAGGGTCAGGCGGCCGATCTCGTCGTCGGCGGCGGCCGCGCGCGACTTCAGCGCGTTGACCTGCCCGTGCAGCCGGGCCAGGCCCTCGCGGCGGTCGGCGGCGGCGCGCTGGAGCGCGACGACGCGGCGGTCCTCCTCGGCGGCGGCGTCCTCGGCGGCCTTGCGGGCGGTGACGGCCTGCTCGAGGGCGGTGCGGTGCTGCTCGACCTGGGCGCCGATCTCCTGCTCCTGGGCGCGCACCCGCTCGGCCTCGGCCTCGATCTCGTCGGGGTCCTTGCCCTGCTCGGAGGCCTCGCCGACGGTGGCCGCGTTGCGGATGCGCTCGGCGGCCAGGCCCTGGGTGCCGCGCAGCCGCTCGCGCAGGCCGCTGAGGGCGTACTGCACCTCCTGGGCGCGGCTGAGCGCCGGCAGGTCCTCGCGCAGGGCCGCCTCCAGGCCGGCCTCGGCCTCGCGGGCCTTGGCGATCTCGGCCTCGACCTGCGCGCGGCGCTCGACCAGGATCGTCTCGTCGGCCATCTCCTGCTCGAGGGCGGTGCGAGCCGTGACCAGGTCGTCGGCCATCAGCCGGGCCCGGGCGTCACGTGCGTCGGCCTGGACGCCGGCGGCCTTGCGGGCCACCTCGGCCTGGCGGCCCAGCGGCTTGAGCTGGCGCCGGATCTCGGTGAGCAGGTCGCTCAGCCGGGTCAGGTTGCCCTCGGTGGAGTCGAGCTTGCGGAGCGCCTTCTCCTTGCGCTTGCGGTGCTTGAGGACGCCGGCAGCCTCCTCGATGAAGCCGCGCCGGTCCTCCGGCGTCGCGTGCAGGATCGTGTCGAGCTGGCCCTGCCCGACGATGACGTGCATCTCGCGGCCGATGCCGGAGTCACTCAGCAGCTCCTGCACGTCGAGCAGCCGGCACGAGGTGCCGTTGATGGCGTACTCGGACCCGCCGCTGCGGAACATGGTGCGGCTGATCGTCACCTCGGCGTACTCGATCGGCAGCGCGCCGTCGGAGTTGTCGATGGTCAGCACCACCTCGGCGCGACCCAGCGGCGGGCGGCCGGAGGTGCCGGCGAAGATGACGTCCTCCATCTTGCCGCCGCGCAGGCTCTTGACGCCCTGCTCGCCCATCACCCAGGCGAGGGCGTCGACGACGTTGGACTTGCCGGAGCCGTTGGGCCCCACGATGCACGTGATGCCGGGCTCGAGCTGCAGCGTGGTCGCTGACGCGAAGGACTTGAAGCCCTTCAGGGTCAGGCTCTTGAGGTACAACGCGAAGGCTCCATCACCGATGATCGGGTACGTCGGGTACGTCGGGCAGCACTGACGCGGGGGAAGCTCAGCGGGCCTCACCCTACCTGCGCGCCCCGCCGGATCCGCGGAGCCTCGGGCCGCGGGCCGACCCGTGTCCCGAAGCAGGCACGGCCTAGACCGCGCAACCTCAAAATGGGGGTTCTCCTGTGGCGGCGTCGCCGAGGGCGGAACATCTGTCCCAGCCTGTGTGCGACCCCCCGCGTGCCGGCGACGAGTCGGGAGGCTCTCGTGGGCAGCAGCACGTTTCGTGGTCGTCGTGTCCTGGCGGTGACGGTGGCCGGCGGCCTCCTCGCCCTGGGCAGTCCGGTGCTCGCCCCGCCCGCGGCCCGGGCGGCCGCGCCCGGTGACGACGAGTCCGCGCTCCGGATCGGCGTGATCGCGCTCACCGGCGCCATCTCCGCCGTCGGCCAGACCCCCGAGCTGGCGACACCGTTGCCGTTCACGACCACCTCGCTGGCCGACGTCCTCGGCCTCGACAGGAGCCTGGCCAGCAACCTCCAGGAGGCGCTCCTGGGCACCGACCTCGAGACGGCGCTCGAGGAGATCGAGGGCATCACGCTGGTCGAGGACGCCGACGAGTCGACGATCGCCTTCACCTACGACCGCACCGTGACCACCGACCTCGCGCTGGTGCACGACGACGGCGACCTGCGGTTCGGCCGCAACGACGGCGCCGGTGAGGTGACCGTCGCGCTGACCACCGACGAGGACAACCCGTTCGTGGTCGCCGTCGACCCCGCGCAGACCGACCCGCTGCTCCGGGTCGCGCTGGTGAGCCAGCCGGTGCTCGACCTCACCGTCGACATCGACACCGACGACCTGGCCGCCTTCTCGGCGCGCCAGGGCTTCACCGCGGTCCAGGTGGCCGGCGGCCACTACCGGATCCACCGCGACCAGCAGATCACCATGCGCGACCCCGACGGCCGCGGCGTCCTGACCCTCGAGGACCTCCGCTACTCGACGCTCCCCGACCTGTTCCGCGTCACGACGGGCGGCGACACCCTCGACGTCGCCCTCGACGTCGACCTCCCCGACTCGCTGTCGGGTGGTACGGGAACCGAACGCTCGGGCTCGCTCACGCTGACCGGCGACGAGGACAGCCCCGTGTGGCCGGCCGCCGAGGATGCGACCCGCACCTACGGCGCGGCCCTGGCCCAGGCGACCGGGCTCTCGATGGTCGACGGCGTCACCTCGCTCGCCCAGTACACCGGCACCGTGCTCGCACTCCAGGACGCCGCCGACGTGCCGTTCCCGAACCTCGCGTGGCGGCACGTCCGACCTGTTCTCGCCCGGCGACCGCCTGCTCGCGCTCCTGTCCACCGCCGCCGCCGCCCAGGTGGTGTGCGGGGCGTCCCCCGACAACCCGCCCACCGGGGTGGCGGCCCCGGGCGACACGGTCTACTGCCAGGCCACCACGGCCCAGGGCCTCGGCACCCTGACCGGCGTCGAGTGGTCGCTCGAGGACGGCGGCACGATCGTCGACGCGCCCGACGCGGCGCTCGGCGAGGCGCCGTCCGGCGTCGTCGAGGTCGCCGGGTCCGACGGCGAGCCCGACCTCGAGGTGTCCTTCACCACCGGCAAGCAGCAGCTCACCGCGCGGTCGATGCCGCGGACCGTGCAGGACGTCGTGCGCCGGATCGAGGGACTGTCCGGCTCGACCGCCTCCGCCACCCTCACCGAGGGCCGGCTCGACGTGTCCGTCGGCATCTCGCAGGCCTCCGAGGGCGCCGCGCTCGAGCTCGGCAACCCCGGCACCCTCGGCGCGCTCGTCGGCCTGACCGGGCTCCGGACGCCCGACGCCGAGGACCCCGAGGACCCCGAGGAGCCCGTCGAGCCCCCGGACCCCACGACCGCGGAGGCCGTCGCGACCGGCTCGACGTTCGACGTGGGCTTCGGCATCCAGACCGGCGCCGTCACCGACGACGCCGGCCGCCAGACCTACCTGCTGCCCAAGGACCGTCGCTGCTGCGGATCGACGGGCTCTCGGCGACGCCGCCGTCGACGGTGACCGACCTCCCGGCCCGGATCGGCTTCCTCGGCGTCAAGGCCGACCTCACGGGTCTCGGGCTCGGCACCGACCGGGTCCGGCCCGGCGGTCGAGCTCGGCCGCGTGACGTCCGGCGGCACCCAGGTGACCGACCCGCTGCCGATCTCCGACCTGCTGACCGAGGACGGCGCGCTCGATCCCGACCAGCTCGACCTCACGTCGCGGGTGACCGCCTCGATCGCCTTCACCGCCTCCGAGCAGCCCCTGTCGGGCACCGAGTACGCCACGGGCACCCCCGGCGGCGCCGAGGGCTCGGCGTCCGTGTCGTGGAACGCCACCGGGCTGCCGGCGGTGACCTTCGGCAGCGGCTACGACCGGCTTCGGGTCTTCGACCCGGTGCCGGCCGCCTTCCTCGCCGGGACCGCCGCCGTGACGCGCGGCGCCGGTGACGCGGTCGACACCGTGCGGGTCGACGTGACCTCGCTCCCGGCCGGCACGACGCTGTACCGCGCCCTCAACGTCGCCCCCGACGCGAGCCCGTCGAGGTGGCGCGGCACCTCGTGGCCGACGGCGTTGCCTGCCAGAACGTCACCGTGCTGGACGCCGACACCCTGACCTGCGAGGAGCTCGCCCCCAACGGCGAGGCCCCGTGGACCGACGGCCAGTCGGTCGAGCTCATCGTGCTCGGCGACCCGTTCGCCGCTGCGCGACTCGGTGATCGAGGGACTCTCGACCACCCTGACCGACTTCGACCGGCTCACCGGCGACAACGTGACCGAGAGCCCGACCCCGCTGGTCTCCGACCAGTACACCTCGACGCTGCCGCTCGTCGACCTCACGCCGTCGCAGCTCGCGGTCGAGCGCGAGGCGCTCCGCCAGGGCCTCGCCGCGATGGACCAGGCCGCGACCGAGGACGAGCAGGGCGGCTCCGACACCCCGGTCTCGAGCGCCCAGGAGCTCAGCGCCGCCGTCGACGACCTGGTCATGCTCGGCAGCGCAGGCGGGTACGACCCGTCGCTGGCCTTCGAGCTCGGCACCGAGCGGCTCGGCGTCCGGCTCGAGGCACACGCTCCCGGCAGCACCCGGCTGACGGCTCCCCTGCGCCTCGACGACGTCGGCACCGCCGGCCAGCCGGGTCGCGGCCAGGTGCTGAGCGGGTCGACCGCCGCCGGCCAGGCGACGGTGCCGGTCGACGTCACCTCGACGACCACGCTCGCGATCAGCGTCGACCGGGCCACCGCGCGGCCCGCCGTCGCCGACGCCACCGCCAGCGACTCGACCGCCCGGCTCGCCCGGACCGGCGCCCAGCTGGCCGGTCACCCGCTCCAGGCCGGCGTCAGCGACGCTCGGCGTGCTCGCGCCGGGCAGCTCGGCCGACCTCGGCGTCCGGGTGCTCACCGACTACGTCGTCGCCGGCGACGGCACCGGCCGCCTCGAGACCCGCCGCAGCAACGCCCGTCCCACGGGCCGCGCCGCGACCGCCCAGCTCTCCGTCGGCGCCACCGACGTGATCAGCTACGCCGCCGACGCCACCGACTCCTCGGGCGGCGCGGGCGCCGACGCAGCCCGCGCCCGACCCGATGCAGGTCCGGTTCCTCGCCGAGGGCCTCGACGGGCTCGCCGCCGCGCTCGACTCCGCCATGGACGGCGCCGCGCCGCGCAACCTCGACCCGACCACCGGCACGCCGGTCTCCGCACCGCTCATCGGCACCGACCTCGACGCAGGTGCCGGCGTCCCCGACATCCTCACCGAGCTCACCTCCGCCCTGCGCGACGAGCTGACCGCGCCGGCCGTGGCCGGCAAGACGACGGCGACGACGCTGAAGGGCGAGCTCGACAACGCCGTCGAGCGCGCGGTCGACGGCACCGAGGGCCTGGCCGGCATCGCGGCGACCGAGTCGACGTCGACGTCACGTGCGGCGGCACCGCCGGGGCCTGCACGCCGTGCCCGGCACCCCCCACCGACGGCAGCACCGCCCCGCCGTGCATCACCGACAGCCCCACCGGCTGGAGCGCGATCACGATCGGCACCACGCTGACCGGCCTGGAGAAGGACGGGAAGACCGCGTTCGAGACCGGCCTCGCCGGGCTCGAGGTCCGCTCCGACAACGAGGTCGACACCACCACGAGCTGGACGCTGCCGGTCACCCTCGCGCTGAAGCGCGGCGTCGGCCCGCAGGTCGTCATCGGCGCCGACGACGCCCTCGAGATGGACGTCGCCGCGTCCCTGCCGTCCGGTGGGATCGACGCGGTCGTCGGCTACCTGCCCGCCCACCTCTCGGTCGGCGAGGCCGGTCGCGACGGCGACGTCGACACCACGGTCGTGATCGAGCCGGCAGCCGCGACGTACGACCTGTTCGACCTCTACGACGGCGAGCTCACCGCGAAGCCCAGCTTCAGCGGCGACGACGAGGAGGGGCTCAGCCTCGGCTTCGACACCCTCGCCCAGGACAAGGGCGTCTTCGGGCTCTCCGGCCACATCGACATCCCCTGGACCGCCGCCGACGGCTTCGTCGACGAGGTCACCTACAACGACGTCAAGCTCGACGTCGGCGACGTGGTCGCCGCGATCGCGACGCCGTTCCAGGTGGTCGACCCCTACCTGGCGCCGGTCCGCGACGTCGTCGACGTGCTGCGCACCCCGATCCCGGTCGTCTCCGACCTCTCCGAGCTCGCCGGCGGCGACGAGGTGTCGCTGCTGAGCCTGCTCGAGACGCTGTCGGCGGCCACCAAGAAGCCCCAGCTCGAGCTGGCGCACCGGGTGATCGGCCTGGTGGGTGGGGTCACCGACATGATCCACGGGCTCTCCGTGCTCGCCGACGGCGACGTCGGACTCGAGTCGCTCGCCGAGGCGGGGTCGGTCCTGAGCCTCGACCCCTCCGACGTGGCGCTCTACGAGAAGTGCACCGAGACCGTGACCACGTCGACGACCGCGCCCACGCCCGGCGGCGGGTCGAGCACCACGACCAAGAAGGCCGCGCCGCAGCCCTGCCCGGACGACGACGCCCTCGCCGACGAGCAGGACCAGGCCGGCGCGCCCGGCCAGACCACCGACGCCAACCGCAAGGGCGACCGCAACACCAAGCAGAAGGTCGGCACCAAGACCCGCGAGGTGACCGGGCAGCTGCCGGGCTTCTCGCTGCCGTTCCTCGCCGACCCCGACCAGCTGATGGACGTGCTCACCGGTGAGGGCGAGGCGTCGTACTTCCGGCTCGACCTCGGCACGCTGGCCGCGGCGGTCGCCTACACCCAGAAGTTCGGCCCGATCATGGCCGGACCGGTGCCGATCGTGCCGTTCGTGGGCGGCTCGATCTCCGTCGAGGGCCGGCTCGCGATGGGCTTCGACTCCTACGCGCAGACGCTGGCCGCGAAGTCCGTGGCGCCGGGCGACGTCAGCGCCCTGCTCGACACCTACACCAACGACTTCGACGGCGGCGACGTGATCCGCGAGGGCTTCTACATCGACGACCTCGACGCCGACGGCGTCGACGTCCCCGAGGTCAAGCTCGTCACCACGCTCGAGGCGGGCGCCGGCGTCAGCATCGGCATCGTCACCGCCGGCCTCAAGGGCGGCGTCACCCTGACCATCAACCTCGACCTCAACGACCCCGACGACGACGGTCGGCTGCGCACGGCCGAGATCCGCGACGTCTTCAGCGGCGACGCGGCGTGCATCTTCGACGCGAGCGCCGAGCTCGAGGCCTACATCTCCGTCTTCGTGGAGATCGAGCTGCTGTTCACCTCGCTCGAGTACGAGTTCGACCTCCTGCGCCTCGGCCCGTACGAGCTGTTCAGCTACGGCTGCCCCGACCTGGTGCCGACCCTGGCGATCGAGAACCCCGACGGCACCGGCCTGCTGCTGACCACCGGCGCCCGAAGTCCCGACCGGTTGCCGGGCGACGGCGAGGTCAACGACGCCGACGTCGCCGACGAGTTCGAGGTGCGCCAGTTCGACCAGGGCGGTGCGGGCGTGGACGACGTACGAGATCTCCGGCTTCGGCCGCGTGCAGAACGTCGACGTGCAGAAGAACGGCGCGGCGAGCTGGACGGTCACGATCTACGAGTCCGGCCTCACCACCTCGACCGCGGTGCAGAGCACCTTCACCACGTCGACCCCACCGACCTTCGAGGCCGACGGCGGCCAGCTCGCCGACCAGATCTCCTTCCTGGCCGGCGAGGACTTCGCCGACGACGGGACCGGCCAGCTCGAGCTGACCACGACCCCGTTCGACACCCCGGTCACCTCCCTGACCGGCGGTGCGGGCAACGACCTGCTCGTCACCGGCGACGGTGACGACAGCGGGATCGACGGCGGCGTGGGCGACGACAACATCGACACCGGCCTGGGTGACGACACCGCCAGCGGCGGCGACGGCAACGACGTCGTCGACGGCGGCGCCGGACGCGACGACCTGGACGGCGGCTCCGGAGGCGACCGGCTCGAGGGCGGCCCCGGCGCCGACCGGGTCGACGGCCAGACCGGCGACGACAGCCTGGTCGGCGGGCCCGGCCGCGACGTCCGAGCCCTGCTGGTCCGGCCGCGCGGCTCGGACGAGGACGAGGTCGCCGAGCAGGTCCGGCTCGGCTTCGACAGCGGCGACGTGATCGTCGGCGGCAACGGCGCCGACACCGTCGACGGCGGCGACGGCTCCGACGTCGTGGTCGGCGGCGAGGCTGCCTCGCTCACCGGCGACTCCGTCGGCGTGGGCTCGCTCTTCGTCACCGGTGAGCGCACCGTCGACGTCCTCGTCGAGGGTGCCACCGAGGAGGACGATGTCGTGTACACCACGGAGACCGTGCCGACGCTGACCGCCGCCGTCCCGTCCGACAGCGGGCTCGACACGCTCTGCGTCTCCGGAACTCCCATCTCGGGGGCCGCGAGCACCGACTTCGTGACCGGTGGCGCCGAGAAGGACATCGTGGTCGGCGGCAACGGCACCGACACCCTCGACGGCGGTGCCGGCCCGGACGAGATCTGCGGTCTGGCCGGCGACGACCAGATCTCCGGCGACGGCGCCGAGGACGGCGACGACGACACCACCGACAACGGCGACATCGTCCGCGGCGGCACCGGTGACGACCGCGCCGACGGAGGACCCGGCGACGACGTGATGTTCGGCGACGACGTCGCGCTGGTGCGCGGCGGCACCCGGGCGCTCGACGGCTCGCTGGGAGGCACCGGCACCGGCGACGGCGACGACTACCTCGACGGCAGCGACGGCGACGACGTGCTCGCCGGCGGCGACGGGTCCGACCTGCTGACTCGGCGGCGTCGGTGACGACGCGACGTACGGCGAGGGACGCGACACCCCGGCGAACGGCGGCTCCGCTCCCCCGGTGGCCGAACGACTGGTCGCCTGCAACGCCACGACCCGCGTGGTCCGTGGCCTCGTCGACCTCGACAGCGACCTGGTCGCGGGCGCCGGCGGCGACGGCCTGACGGCCGACACGGGCGGCTGGCCGGGCTCGACGTCGTCGACGGCGTCATCTCGGGCACGGGATCGAGCGCCGCCTTCGAGGGCCTTCTCGACGGTGACGTCGTGGTGCTCGGTGGCCGCATCGACCTCGACCGTGACGGCGACGCCACCGACGACGCCGACGACACCGGCATGATCGACCTGGCCTCCATGCTCGGACACCGGCACCAACCAGGACGGCGACTGCGTGCTGGCCGGCGACGGCAACGACGACGTGCGCGGCGGCAAGGGCTCCGACTACCTCGGCGCCGGCGACGGCACCGACCTCCTCTCGGCGGCGACGGCAACGACCTCGCGCTCGGCGACGACGGCACCGACGTGCTGCTCGGCGGTCCGCACCAGGACGTGCTCGTCGGCGGCACCGGTGACGACCACCTGCTCGGTGGCGACGGCGACGACCGGCTGCGCGGCAACGAGGGCGCCGACGACCTGGTCGGCGGCAGCGACACCTCGGGGGCCCGCGACGGGCAGGACGTGCTCCTCGGCGGCCGG
Source organism: uncultured Actinomycetota bacterium (assembly GCA_963825985.1). GTDB lineage: Bacteria > Actinomycetota > Actinomycetes > Propionibacteriales > Nocardioidaceae > Nocardioides. The sequence goes on from CAWGVK010000020.1 coordinate 23,088, forward strand.
TCCGACGACGTGCTCGTCGCCGAGAACGGCGTCGCCGTCTCGGAGTCGATCGTGGACGCCGTGACCGACCCGGCGGTGCCGTGGACGTCGTCCGGCCTGCTCCGGCCGCCGTGACCGCGGGCGACGGCTCGGCCCTCGTGTTCGGCCCAGCGCCCTGGTCTGCGGCACCCGAGCCCGCCACCCGCTACCTGACGCTGCTCGCCGACGACGGCAGGGCCGGCACCCCGGTGGCCTCCCCCGGCACGCCGACGGCCTACGACGAGCTCTACGGCGGCTTCGACTGCGACTTCGTCTTCGGGTCCCCGGCGACGACCTGGTGCGCGGCGGTCAGGACGACGACGTGGTCGAGGCCGGCCCGGCGCCGACATCGCCCACGGCGACGACGGCGACGACGTCGTCGTCGGCGGTCCTCGGTCGACCCGACCGAGGACACCCGGTCACCGTCGACCGCTCCGGCGCCGGCGTGCCCGACCGCGGCGACGTGATCCGCGGCGACGGCGGCCCCGACGGCGTCTCCGGCGACGGGGCCGACCTGGTAGCGGGCGACAACGCGCTGCCGGTGCGCGTCGAGGCGCTGGCACTCGGACGACGAGCACGACGGCCCCGCCTACGTCCTGAAGCTCCACGACGTCGCCACCCGCACCTCGACGACCCCTGCCACGACCGCCGGCGACGACGCGGTCGACGGCGGCGGCGCGACCGACCGGGTCTTCGGCCAGGGCGGCGAGCGACCTGGTCGACGGAGGCAGGGCGACGACTACCTCGAGGGCAACGACGGCGGGGACGACGTCACCGGCGGGATCGGCGACGACGACCTCGTCGGCGGCTCCTCGGCGGCCGACGGCCAGCCGCTCGGCGCCACCGGCGACCTGCTCCTCACCGACGTGCTTGCCGCCGCGCCGTTCGACGCGTCGGCCGCGGGCCTCGACCGCGGTCGAGGACACGTCGACTGCGGCGCCGGTGCGACGTCGTCCTCGGCGACAACGGCCGGATCACCCGCCCGCCGCGGTCCGCGCAACATCGCGCTTGCCGACGAGGACGAGTCCGGCACGGCCGAGGTCTCCGGCGGCGACCGGATCACCGGCGGCGCCGACACCGACCGGCTGTTCGGCGCAGGGCGGCGACGACGTGGTCGACGCCGGCTCCGAGTCCGACCACGTCGAGGGCAACGAGGGCGACGACGTGCTGACCGGCGGCACCGGGACCGGACACGGTCATCGGCGGTTCCTCCCTGAGCCCGGACGACCGCAGCACCCTGGACGACGCCGTGAGCTCGCCGGACCCAGCCGACGGCGGCGACGTGATCGACGGCGACCTCGACGCCGGGCCCGGTCGTCGTCCGACCTGCTGTTCGGGGACAACGCCACTGTCGCTGACGCGACGGGCGGCGTCCCCGCCGTCCAGCTGGCCGACGTCGGCACCAGCACCGACACTTCCGCGTCGAGCACCAGCGGCGACGACGGATCCGCGGCGGCAGCCCGCTTCGGCGGCGGGCGCTCCCGACCGGATCTTCGGCCAGGGCGGCGACGACGCGATCGGCACCGGGCCGGCCGACGACTACCTCGAGGGCAACGCCGGCGACGACATCATCGACAGCGGCGCCGGCGACGACGACGTCCTCGGCGGCTCCTCGGCACCGGACGGCCGCCCGCTCGGCGACACCGGCACCCGGCTGTCGGGCTCGGGCGACGCGTCGTCCGACCCCGCCGCCGCCAGGCTGCTCGACGGTGCCGACCGCATCGACAGCGGCACCGGCGACGACGTCGTGCTCGGCGACAACGGCCTCCTCACCCGCCCGTCGGTGACCGGCCCCTCCACCCCGCGGCTGCGCACCGACGACACCAAGCTGCGCACGGTGCTGCTCTACGACGTGGTCACCGCGACCCGCAGCGTGCCGGCGGGAGTCGGCTCCGCCGACACCATCAGCGGTGAGGGCGGTCGCGACCTGCTGTTCGCCCAGGCAGGCAACGACATCGTGTCGGGAGGCGCCGACGACGACTACCTCGAGGGCAACGCCGGCAACGACACCCTCGGCGGCGACGCCGGTGAGGACGACCTGGTGGGCGGTGGCTCGACCAACACCGGCGCGGTCATCACCGTGTCCGGTGCGACGACCGTCGACCGGCTGCTGACGCCGGTCACCGTGGCGACCGACAAGACCGCGTCGGGTCTCGTGGACGGCAACGACGCCCTCGACGGCGGCGACTCCCGCGACGTCCTGCTGGGCGACAACGGCCGGATCACCCGCTTCGGACCCAACACGACCCTCGCCGGAGGCGCCTCCGGCCCGCACGTCGTGCGCCGCGTCGCCATGGCCGACGAGGGACCGGGCGTCTGGGCCGGCAGCGACCGGCTGTCCGGCGGGCTGGGCGACGACGACCTCTACGGGCAGTTCGACAGCACCCGAACCACGCGGGCGAAGCAGAGCCACCTCGGCCAGCCGGTGCAGGGCGACGTGCTCGCGGGTGGCGGCGGCGACGACGCCATCGTCGGCGACCAGGGCGTCGACGTACCGACGCCGGCAGCCGACCTCGGCGCGGTGAGCCGCACCGTCACCGACAGCGGTCGCTTCATCAGCGAGCTGGTCCGCCCCCGCGGCACGCTCGTGCGGGTCGTGACCCTGAGCCAGTCGACGCTGGGTGGTGACGATCTGGTGCTCGGCGGCGACGGCTTCGACTCGATCCACGCGGGCGCCGGCAACGACGTCATCAACGCCGGTGGCGGCGACGACGTCGTGTTCGCGGGCGACGGCGCCGACGCCGTCTGGGGCGGGACCGGCCACGACCGTCTCTTCGGCGGCGCCGGCAACGACCTGCTCGACATCAAGCGGCGCACCCGCGACTCCCGGCTGTGGCAGGTCGCGGCACCGCTCGAGGACACCGACCGGCGCCGGCGGACCCTCAACGGCCGCGACGTCCTGTACGGCGGATCCGGGGCCGACGCGATGCAGGCCGACCAGGGCGACGAGGGCGGCTCGCGCCGGGTGCAGGGCGACCGGCTGATCGACTGGCGGTCCCGGATCAACTTCTACAAGACCTGCCAGTCCGGCTACGGCCCCGGCAAGGTCCTGACCACGTCGAGCTCGTCGATGACCTCGACGCTGCGGCAGCTGGCCGCGGCCACCGGCTCCGTGGGTTCCGCCGAGCTGGCGATCCCCGGGACCGAACGCCTGACCACGTATCCGAACCAGGGGAGCTTCATCTGTGAGACCGGCTGACCTCCCACGTCGACCTCGGTCGACGCAGCCCTCACCCCGCCATCCCCGGAAGGACCTCATGAAGCTCAACGGCACCACGCGTGGCCTCACCCTCGCTCTCACCACGACCCTGGCGGTCTCGGCCGTCCCGTTCCTCACGTCGTCGGCCTCCGCGGCCCCGGGGACGCTCTCCCTGGTCGCGACCTCGGCCGACGGCGCCGCCTTCGACCTCGACGAGCACGCCGCGGGTGACCTCACCGTGCAGGTCACCGACTCGATCGCGGGCGGTGTGGACGTCGACGACGCACAGGATCTCCAGTACCACTGGACGATCACGCCGTTCGACGCGACGGCCCCCGTGGTGCGGGTGCCCGCAACGGGTGAGGACGTGGAGGCCGTCGACGTCGCCGGCGCGTTCGTCGTGCCGCTGCCGGCCGCGCAGGCGCCCGGAACCTACGCCCTGGTATCGGGGCTGGGACCCGACGCCTCGAGCGCCAACGCGATCCCCGGTGCGACGGTGCTCACTGTCAAGGCCGGGAACGCCGAGCTGGCCTTCGACGACGAGAGCCCCCTGCGCACCCCGGCCGGCACCGATGCCACCGTCGCCGGCGGGTTGCAGCTCGAGGACGGCACGGGTCTGCCGGGCCGTCTGGTCGACCTCGACTTCGTGCGCGGGGCAGCGGGCACCGACCCGGAGGCGGACGCCGTCCTCACCTCCCCGCAGGCGACCACAGGCGCCGACGGCTCCTTCGAGGCCGTGCTGAGCGACCCGGTGGAGGACGGCCAGGGCACCGAGCTCGGCGGGACCCTCTCGGCCGCCACCGCGGCCGCGCCGGGCTCGTCCCTCGACGTCGACCTGGTCAGCGTGGACCCGCCGACCGGCAGCACGGCCGTCGTCGACGACCTGGGCGGCGGCACGCCGGGTGAGGCTCTGGCCAGCGGGCTCACGGTCACCGCGCCCGACGACACCTTCGACGCCGACCCGGCGCCCGGCCTCCAGGGCGACGCCGGCACCGACCCCGACCCGGTCGAGGGTCAGGTCTACACGCTGACCGTCGACCACGGGTTCTTCACCACCGGCGACGAGGAGCTGCCGTCGGTCGTCGGAGCTCCCGCCGGCAACCTCGTCGACCTCGGCCGGACCCTGACCGGGCTGACCGACGCCGACGGCCAGGTGTCGCTCCAGGTCGCGATCGAGCGCGATGCGGGCTTCGACGACGACGGCCTGGTGGCCGCCACCGTCTCCGCCGACGCCGGCGACCTGACCACGGAGGAGACCGCCGACTGGGACTCCACCGACCCGTTCAACGGCGGCGCGGTCCAGGTCACGCTCTCGCCCGCGAGCGAGCAGGTCGCCGCGGTGAACCCCGCCGTGGCCGGCAACCGCACCTACTACGACGTCTTCACGCTCGACCAGTTCGGCAACCGGGTCAGCGACCAGCCCGTCGATCTCACCTACACCGGCGACCTCGACGACTACGACTACAGCGAGGACTTCATCGAGAGCGACTTCGACCGGTCCGGTGACATCTGGTCGTCCGTTCGAGGCCGCGGCGATCGACGTCACCGGCACGTGGAACGCCCCGACCAACCGGTACGTCGACGCCGGGGCAACGCCGTCGCGGACAGCGAGGACGTCGTCGGCTCCACCACCGCGTCGTTCTACGAGCTCAACTTCAACGCCTCGAGGTCTCGATGACCTCGACCGCGAAGGACGTGGTGGCGTTCGGCACCTCGGTCACCCAGACCGTGACCGTGGTCGACCAGCGGGGCAACCCCGTGCGCGGCTACCAGGTGCAGTTCTTCCGGTTCGGTCCGACGCCGGCAACGGGGAGCCCCGGGCGAGCCGGCCCACCAACGCGTTGGGCCAGGCGTCGTACACCTTCGTCGGCACCACGGTCGGCCGGGCACGGGTCACCGCCGAGGTCACCGACGGCATCCGGAACCGCACCCTCACCAGCGCGGTCGTGTTCGGCACGCCGGTGAAGGCGCAGCTGAAGGGTGAGAAGGCACCGGGACGCGACCGGCTGACGGTCACCGCCCAGAAGCGGGCCGCCGGCGCGCGGGTGACGCTCTACAAGGTCGTCTCCGGCAACCGCTACGCCGTCAAGAGCCGCAGGGTCAACGCTGCTGGTCTCGCCCCGTTCCTGGTCCGCGACCGCAACGGCCGCCGTCCCACGACCTACGTCGCCCTCGTGCGCTCGACCGCCACGACGGTGGCCGACACCTCGAACGGCGTCCGGGTGCGCTGACCGTCTGCTCGTTGCCCCGGGGTGACCGGATCGGCACGACCGCGGTCACACCATGGCCCGCGCCCGGCCCTGACGGGCCGCGGCGCGGCGGCGCGCGGCCGGGTAGGTGAGCACCAGCGCGACCACGATGCCGATCAGGGCACCGACCGTGTTCGCGAGTACGTCGCGCTCGTCGGACACCCGGCCGGGGATCGAGCGCTGCGCGGTCTCGATCGCGAGGTCATCAGGAAGGCACCGAACCCGGCGAGCCACCAGAAGCGGGTGCCCACGAGCAGCAGGAGGAACACGCCGACCGGCACGAACAGCGCGATGTTGGCCAGGAACTCGGCCCGGTCGTAGGTCAGCCACGACAGCTCGTCGTACCGCTGGAGGCGGGCCAGGATCCGCTGCACGAGGTCGCTGTCGGTGGGCGCGACCGACTGCGGGGTAACGTCACCCAGGCCACGACGCCGAGGTAGGCGAAGGTGACCAGGCTGAGAAAGGGGTGCCGGTGGAACATGCCTCCATCGTCCCTGGTCTCCCTGACCGTCCGATAAGAGGCGTCTGGGAGGTCATGCGTGCCGATCGTCCACAAAGCCCGGCAGATGACGTCCTGCGCGTCACGGACCAGCCGGCGCCGGCGCCTCGTCGGCGTGCGCGATGTGGCCAGCTGCCTCCAGATCAGGACGACGAAGACCGCCGAGCCGACGAAGGCGAACCAGAACGGCGCGGTGACGCCGTACAGCTGGGCCAGCAGCCGCCGATGCCGGCGCCGAAGACCAGCCCGCCGAAGACGCCGACCCGTTGACGCTGGCCACCCGGCCCTGCAGGGCATCGGCACGGCCCGCTGCCGGACGGTCGCCGAGGTCGTGCCCCAGATGAAGGCGTGCGCGCCGAAGACGAAGAAGATCACCACGCGATCCACGGCGGTCGAGGTCAGCGCCAGCGCGAGGTGGGTGAGCGTCTCGACGATCAGGCCGATCCGCATGATGTCGCCCAGGCTGACCCGCTTGGTGATCCAGCCGTAGGAGCGCGTGCCGAGCAGGCCGCCGACGGCCGCGACGGTCGTCAGCAGCCCGAAGCCGACCTCGCCCAGGCCGAGGCGTGGTCGCGTAGAGCACCAGCACCGACCAGGCGGCGCCGAAGGTGATGTTGAAGATGAAGATGGTCAGGACCAGCGTGCGGACGGCGGCGTGGTGCAGCACCCAGCGGAAGCCCTCGGCGATCTCGTGCCGCATGAGCTGCCCGACCGGCTCCGGTCGCGGGCGTGAGGCGGCAGCACCACCCGCGAGACGAGGAGCACGCTGGCGGCGACCAGCAGCGCCTGCCCGACGAACGGCCACGCCGCCGGTCGCGAACAGCGCGGCGCCGATCGGCGGGCCGACCAGCATGTTGAGGGTGACGTAGCCGGTCTGCAGCCGGGCGTTGGCGAGGGCCAGGTCGTCGCGGGGGACCAGCATCGGCAGCAGGGTGGAGGTCGCGGTGTCGGCGAACACCTCGGCCGTACCGAGCACGAACAGCGCGGCCAGCACGACCGCGATGGAGACCGTGTCGGTGGCGATGACGTCGCAGCACCGCGAGCACCGCAGCCCGGACGGGTCGACGACGATCACCATCAGCCGCCGGTCGAGCCGGTCGGCCAGCGCGCCGGCGAGCAGCCCGAACAGCAGCCAGGGCGGCATCTGCAGCGAGACGGCCAGGGAGACGAGGAACGGGCTGCGGGTCTGCGACGCGACCAGCAGCGGGCCGGCCGCGATGATGATGCCGTCGCCGAGGTTGGAGATCCACGACGAGGCGAGCAGCCAGCGGAAGCCGGGACCGAGCCGGCGCGGCGCGAGGATCTCGACGAGGCGGCTCACAAGGCCGTCACGCTAGTCGGTCGCCGCGGAAGCGGCATCCGACTTTTCAAGTCAGGCGGGCTGCATCTCCTGCAGCGGTGCCGTGTCGAGCAGCTCGGCGGCCCGGGCGGCCACCAGCTTGTCGTTCTCCTCGGACAGACGGAGGACGAGGGACTCCAGCTCGGCGACGCGCGCACGCAGGCGGGCGTTGTCGGAGGCCAGGCGGGGGTCTCGCAGGTCGCTGTTCAAGTAACCGATCAGCGCCTTGGCCATGAAGTGAGCCTTCCGATAGGGGGTGGTGGAACCGAGGAAACGGACCGTCTACCAGAGTCCCACCAAGGGGTGAGATGGTCAATCCGGCGGGAGGGCCGAGGGGACGGCCGCGCGGCGGGTCCGCGGCACCGGCTGGCAGCGCGGACAGAAGTACGACGACCGGTTCATGAACGAGATCCGCCGGATGGCGGTGCCGCACCGGTCGCACGGCTCGTGCTCGCGGCCGTAGGCGTGCAGCGAGCGGTCGAAGTAGCCCGACTCGCCGTTGACGTTGACGTAGAGCGAGTCGAACGACGTCCCGCCCTGCCCGAGCGCCTCGGCCATCACCTCGCGGGCGAAGCCGAGCAGCAGCCGCACCTGCGTCGCGGTGAGCCGCTCCCCCGGCCGATCACCGTGCAGCCGCGCGCGCCACAGCGCCTCGTCGGCGTAGATGTTGCCGACTCCCGAGATCAGCCCCTGGTCGAGCAGCAGCCGCTTCACGCCCGGCGCTGCGGCGGCGTACGCGGGAGACGAACAGGTCGTCGTCGAACTCCGGGTCGAGCGGGTCGCGCGCGATGTGGACGATCTCGGGCGGCAGGTCGGCGCCGCCCGCCGAGACCGAGAGCCCGCCGAACATCCGCTGGTCGACGAAGCGCAGCTCGCGACCCGCCGCGGCGGCTCCTGAGGAGGGCGCTCCGCGCCCGTCTCGAAGGGCGCCGTCGAGGGCCAGCCGGACCCGCAGGTGCCGCTCGGGTGGGGACGCCGGCGGCTGGACGAGCAGCTGACCGCTCATGCCGAGGTGGCCGAGCAGGGCGTCGCCGTTGTCGAGCGGCAGCCAGAGGTACTTGCCGCGACGCCGCGCCGCCTCGATCCGGCGGCCGGTCAGCGCGGCCGCGAAACCCTCCGCGCCGCGCGGGTCGCGACGCACGGGACGCGGATGGAGGACGTCGACGC
>CAWGVK010000021.1:0-116679 GCA_963825985.1 uncultured Actinomycetota bacterium
CACGCGCAGGGCGTTCATCCCGGCCAGCAGGGTGACGAAGATCGGCCACGGGAACGGGACGCCGTCGTCGCGGGCGGCATAGGTCCAGGCCCAGATACCCCAGAAGAAGAGCGAGGAGCCGAGGAAGGCGAACACCGCGGACCGGCGCTTGTCGCGCCACTCCTCGAGGGCGCGCGCCTGCAGGTCTGCGTGGGACACACCCACCAGGGAGCGACTGGAGGCCGGGCGCAGCGGCCGGTCGGGCACCAGGTCGGCGACCAGCGGCGGCAGGTCGCCGAGCAGCCGGGCGCCGGCGGCGGCGTCGGTGCGCTCCTCGAACTCGTCCTGGTCGATCCGGCCCTCGGCGAAGGCCGAGGCGAGCGCCGTGACGATCCGCTCGCGGTCGTCGTCGGAGGCGCGCAGGACGGCGTTCTTCTTGTCGCGTGGGTCGTGGGGGAACGATGACCACAGGTCGTCGGCCACGCCCGCCACCCTTCCTCCCGCTGGTTGGTTGGTTCGCCCGACCTGCATCCTAGGCAGCGGCACCTCGCCAGGCTCTGACCGGCGTCCGGTGACGGGCTGAGTCTCGACATCGGCACGCGCCGGTTGTCGGGGTGCGGGCCGGAGGGGAGGATCACGTGCGTGACCTCTACCGCACCCGTCCCTCCCGGCCAGTCGCACGAACCCGGCTCCACCGTCGAGGTCGACCTGCTGATCATCGGCGCCGGCCCCACCGGGCTGTTCGCGGCGTACTACGCCGGGTTCCGCGGCCACCGGGTGGCCGTCGTCGACTCGCTGCCCGAGCTGGGTGGCCAGATCACCGCCATGTACCCCGAGAAGCAGATCCTCGACGTCGCCGGCTTTCCCACGATCAAGGGCCGCGACCTCGTGGCCGGCCTGGTCGAGCAGGCCAACACCGCCAAGCCGGAGTACCTCCTCGACCGCACCGCCAGCACCCTGGTCACCGACGACGACGGCGTCACCGTGGGGCTCGACGACGGCACCGACGTGCGCGCCGGCGCGGTGATCATCACCGCCGGCATCGGCAAGTTCTCCCCGCGGCCGCTGCCCGTCGGAGACGAGTGGCTGGGGCGCGGACTCGAGTTCTTCGTGCCCAGCTTCGCGCCGTACGCCGGCAAGGACGTCGTCATCGTGGGCGGTGGTGACAGCGCGTTCGACTGGGCGATCCACCTCGAGCCGGTCGCCGCCTCGGTCACGCTCGTGCACCGTCGCGACGCCTTCCGGGCGCACGAGCGCACCGTGCAGCAGGTGCGCGAGTCGTCGGTCGAGATGATCACCAAGGCCGAGGTCTCCGCCATCGGCGGCGACCACGTCGTCGAGTCGGTCGAGATCACCACCGCCGACGGCCCGGTCACCCGGCCCTGCCAGGCCATCGTGGCCGCGCTCGGGTTCATCGCCGACCTCGGCCCGCTCCAGCAGTGGGGCATCGAGGTCTCGAAGCGGCACGTCCTGGTCGACCCGTCGATGCAGACCAGCCTGCCGCGGGTCTTCGCCGCCGGCGACATCACCGAGTACGACGGCAAGGTGCGGCTGATCGCGGTCGGGTTCGGCGAGGCGGCGACAGCGGTCAACAACGCGACCGTGGCGATCGACCCGAGCGCGAAGGTCTTTCCCGGGCACTCGTCCGAGGGTTCGTGACCGCGTGGCCAACCAGCGTGGCCTGATCGTCATGGACGACGCCGAGGTGTCGTCGTTCCTCACCGAGCAGCGCAGCTCGACCGTCGCCACTGTCGGGCCGCAGGGCCAGATGAACCTCGTGGCCATGTGGTTCGACTGGCACGACGGCCACGTGTGGATCGAGACCAAGCGCAAGTCGCAGAAGGTCGTCAACCTGCGCCGCGACCCCCGGATGAGCTTCCTGGTCGAGGCGGGCCACACCTACGACCAGCTGCGCGGCGTGGCCCTCGAGGGGACGGGGGTGGTCGTCGACGACCCCGACGTCGTGTGGGACGTGTGCGTGCGGATCTTCGAGCGCTACAACGCGCCGTACACGCCCGACCTGAAGCCGTTCGTCGAGCTGATGGCCCACCACCGCGTCGTGGTCCGTCTCGACGCCGATCGCGTGCGCTCCTGGGACCACCGCAAGCTCGGCCTCGACCCGATCGCGCTCGGTGGCACGACGGCGGCGTTCCTCGAGTAGGTCGTCCCGATCTGCGCAACGGCGCGGTTGGTGTCGCGCCGCACCCCTCGGGGAGCGCCGGAATCCGCCGGGTCCGGCGAGCGTCGTCGGGTCTGCCCCACTAGGCTGAAAGTCGGTGGGACATCATGGGAACACGTTCCAGCTTCTGCGGCCCCGTGTCGCCCGGCATCGAAGGGTCGAGCCACATATGCGCATCGCCATGCTGTCCTATCGCAGCAAGCAGCACTGTGGCGGCCAGGGGATCTACCTGCGCCACCTGAGCCGTGAGCTCGTCGCCCTGGGTCACACCGTCGAGGTGTTCTCGGGCCAGCCCTATCCGGTGCTCGACGAGGGCGTCGTCCTCACCGAGGTGCCGAGCCTCGACCTCTACCGCGAGCCCGACCCGTTCCGGGTGCCGAAGCTGCGCGAGTTCCGCGACCTGATCGACGTCGAGGAGTTCGCGACCATGTGCCTCGCGGGGTTCCCGGAGCCGAAGACGTTCAGCCGCCGGATCAGCCGGATCCTCGAGGAGCGCGCCGGCGACTTCGACATCGCCCACGACAACCAGGTGCTCGGCACCGGGATGCTGGACATCGAGGGCTACGGGCTGCCGCTGATCACCACGCTGCACCACCCGATCACCTTCGACCGCCGGATCGACCTGGCCCAGACCCGCAACCCGTGGCGCAAGCTCACGCTGCGGCGCTGGTACGGCTTCCTGCGGATGCAGGGCAAGGTGGCCCGCCGAGCCCGCGCGATCATGACGCCGTCGGAGACGTCGAAGCGCGACATCGCGAAGGACTTCGGCGTCGACCCGGCCCGGATGCAGGTGATCCTGCTCGGCGTCGACGACATGTTCGTGCCGCCCGACCTCGTGACCCAGCCGCGCGTGCCCGGCCGGCTCATGGCGATGGCCAGCGCCGACGCGCCGATGAAGGGCATCGCGACTCTCCTGGAGGCGTTCGCCAAGCTGCGCACCGAGCGCGACCTCGAGCTGATCCTGGTCACCAAGCCGGCCGGCGGCGGACGCACCGAGAAGCTGATCGAACGGCTCGGCATCGGCGACTGCGTGCGGTTCGTGCACGGCATCAGCGACGCCGAGCTGGTCGAGCTGATGGGCTCGGCCGAGCTCGCCTGCGTGCCGTCGCTGTACGAGGGCTTCTCGCTGCCCACCGCCGAGCTGATGGCGTGTGCGACCCCGCTCGTCGTGTCCCGCGCCGGCGCCATCCCCGAGGTCGTCGGGCCCGACGGCGAGTGCGCCGACCTGGTCACGCCCGGCGACGTCGAGGAGCTCAAGCACGCCATCGCCGCCCTGCTCGACGACCCCGAGCGCCGGGCCCGGATGGGTGCGGCCGGACGCCGCCGCGTGCAGGAGCTCTTCAGCTGGCGCGCGGTGGCCGCCAAGGTCGCCGCAGCCTACGAGGCCGTGATCGCCGACTTCGACTCGGAGCAGGCAGAGCAGAAGGAGCGCACCCGTGCTGACCGTTGACTTCGACCGCCTCGGCCTGCGCGCCGGTGACCGCGTCCTCGACATGGGCTGCGGCGCCGGGCGGCACGCCTACGAGATGTACCGCCGCGGCGGCGACGTCGTCGCCTTCGACATGGACGCCGACGAGCTGGCCGGCGTCCTCGAGCTGTTCGGGGCGATGAAGGAGGCCGGCGAGGTGCCGGCCGGCGCCGAGGCCGACATCAAGCAGGGCGACGCGCTCGAGCTGCCGTTCGGCGACGGCGAGTTCGACCGGGTCGTGGCCGCCGAGGTGCTCGAGCACATCCCGGCCGACATCCAGGCGATCGGCGAGCTGGTGCGGGTGCTGCGCCCCGGCGGCACGATGGCGGTGTCGGTGCCGCGGTGGCTGCCCGAGATCATCAACTGGAAGCTCTCCGACGACTACCACAACGTCGAGGGCGGCCACATCCGGATCTACACCGACAAGGAGCTCACCGACAAGGTGACCAAGGCCGGGCTGGAGTACCTGGGCAAGGACTACGCCCACGGCCTGCACTCGCCGTACTGGTGGATCAAGTGCGCCGTCGGCGTCACCAACGACGACCACCCACTCGCGAAGGCGTACCACAAGCTGCTGGTGTGGGAGATCATGAAGCAGCCCAGGGCGCTGCAGTACGCCGGCAAGGTGCTCGACCCGCTGATCGGCAAGAGCATGGTGCTGTACTTCCGCAAGCCGCTCGGCGCGCCGACGCTGGAGCCCGATGCCTGAGCTGCTGCCGTACGTCCGCGGCGTCCTGACCGAGTCGCAGGTCGCCGAGACCGCGGCCTCGATCGCGAGGATGCAGGAGCCCAGTGGGGCCGTGCCGTGGACCGTCGGCGAGCACGTCGACATCTGGAACCACGTCGAGGCCGCGATGGCGCTGCTCGTCGGCGGCCAGGTCGAGGCCGCCGAGCGCGCCTACGCGTGGGTGCCGACGATGCAGCGGGCCGACGGCTCGTGGCCGATGAAGATCGTCGGCGGCGAGGTCGACGACCCGCGCGGCGAGGTCAACATGAGCGCCTACCTCGCGGTCGGCGTCTGGCACCACTGGCTGGTGCGGCACGACATCGGCTTCGTGGCGCGGTTCTGGCCCTCGGTGCGCGCCGGTCTCGACTGGGTCGTCTCGCAGCAGGCCGCCTTCGGCGGCATCAACTGGACGCCGACCGAGTCGTTCTCCCTGCTGGCCGGCTCGTCGAGCATCTACCAGTCGCTGCGCGCCGGCGTCGCGCTCGCCGACCTGCTCGACGACCCGCAACCCGAGTGGGAGCTCGCCGGGGGCCGGCTCGGGCACGCCATCCGCGTGCACCGCGACCTGTTCGCCGACAAGGCGACGTACTCGATGGACTGGTACTACCCGGTGCTCGGCGGGGCCGTGCGCGGCCCGGCGGCGCGGCCGGGCGCGAGCTGCTCGAGCCGCGCTGGCACGACTTCGTGGTGCCCGACCTCGGCATCCGCTGCGTCGACACCAACCCGTGGGTCACCGGCGCCGAGACCTGCGAGCTGGCCATGACGCTGGACGCCGTGGGCGACCACCGGCGCGCGCTGCGGCTGCTCGCCGACATGCAGCACCTGCGTGGCGAGGGCGGCGCCTACTGGACCGGGTGGGTCTACGAGGGCGACAACCCCCACGTGTACTGGCCGGTCGAGCACACGACGTACACGGCGGCCGCGGTGATCCTCACCGTCGACGCGCTGGGGGAGACCTACGGCCACAGCACCCCGGGCTCCGGCATCATGCGCGGCACCTCCCTGGCCCCCCACTTCCGCGAGCTCGCCCTCGAGTGCGGCTGCGACTCAGCCGACCGGGTCGCCGGCCGCGCCCGCTGAACGGCGCAGCACCCGCATCGAGCCGAGGGTCTCGACCTCGGTGAACGCTCCGCTCTCGAGGGCGCGGAGGAACACGTGGTACGGCGGCTGCCCGCCGTCGGCGGGGTCGGGGAAGACGTCGTGGATGACGAGCAGGCCGCCGTCCGCCAGCCAGCGTGCCCAGCCGGAGTAGTCGTTCTGGGCGTGCTCCTCGGCGTGGCCGCCGTCGATGAACAGCAGGCTGAGCGGCGTGCGCCAGTGGGCGCTGACGGTGGTGCTGCGGCCGACGACGGCGACCACGACGTCCTCGAGCCCGGCCCGCTCGATGGTGCGGCGGAACACCGGCAGGGTGTCCATCAGCCCCGACTCGGGGTCGACGAGGCTCGCGTCGTGGTGCTCCCACCCGGCCTGGTTCTCCTCCGAGCCGCGGTGGTGGTCGACGGTGAAGACGGTTCCTCCGACTGCCCGCGCCGCCGCGCCGAGGTAGATCGCGGACTTGCCGCAGTAGGTGCCGACCTCGAGCGCCGGTCCGTGCGGCAGCCGCTCGACGGCGTACCGGTGCAGCAGCAGGCCCTCGTCGTCGGGCATGAAGCCCTTCGCGGCGCGCGCGTGGGCGAGCAGGTCGGGCGACAGGTCGGACACGCGCCGCACCCTAGGCCATGGTGGCACGACCCGAAGGCGGCGCCAGCGCCGTCCAGGCGGCGCACTGGCGGCGTTGCCGTCACTCGAAAGGCGCCCAGCCTGCCAGCGCTCCGGCGCCCGGCCATCACACCACCTGGACGACGCTGGCATCCACCACGGATTTGCCGACATGGCCCAACCCGCTCGACCGCGACGCGGGGCCGGGCTACGGTCGGGACATGCAGCGCGCACAGCGGACGACGACGCCGGATCCCTCCGGCGCCTGACTGCTGCCTTGCTGAACCAGCACCCGCCCCGGAGCCGACGCTCCGGGGCGTGCTTCGTCTCCGGGCCCGGTTCTGGGCACGACCCAGGAGAACGACCATGAACCAGCTCGACCATCGTGACCTCAACCGTGACCTGGCGATCTTCGCCAGCCATCCGCTCGCCGGCTCGGGGCTGCCGTTGTGGCTGCCGGCCGGTGCCGCCGTCCGCGACGAGCTCGAACGGCTCGCCAAGGAGCTCGCCCACGCCGACGGCTGCGTCGACGTGCACTCGCCGGTGCTCGGCAAGCGGGCGCTGTTCGAGCGGTCGGGGCACCTCGCCAAGTTCGCCGACGACATGTTCCCGCCGATGGCCCTCGGGGACGACGAGGTGATGCTGCGGCCGGCGAACTGCCCCCACCACGCCCTCATCTACGCCTCGCAGCCGCACTCGTACCGCGAGCTGCCGGTGCGTCTCAACGAGCTGGCGCCGATGTTCCGCGCCGAGCGCTCGGGCGTGCTGTCGGGACTGAGCCGGGTGCGCCAGATCAGCCTCGACGACACCCACGTGTTCTGCCGCCCCGACCAGGTCGCGGCCGAGGCCGCGCTCGGCCTGCGCTCGGCCCTGCGCGCGCAGGAGATCCTCGGCCTGGCCGTCGACCACGTGCGGCTGTCGCTGCGCGACGACGGCGACGGCTGGCTCGGCAGCCCCGCGCAGTGGGACGACGCCCAGCAGGCCCTGCGCGAGGCCGCGGCCTCGGTGCTCGACGGGATCGACGACCTCGACCTGGTCGAGGCGGACGGCGAGGCGGCGTTCTACGGACCCAAGCTCGACCTGCAGGTGGTCGACCCGCAGGGCCACGAGGAGACCATCGCGACCGTCCAGCTCGACTTCAACCAGCCCGAGCGCTTCGACCTCACCTACGACGGCGCCGACGGCGCCCGCCACCGGCCGGTGCTGATCCACCGCGGCACCGTCGGCTCGATGGAGCGAGTCGTGGCCGCCGTCCTGGAGCGCTACCAGGGGCGGCTGCCGCTGTGGCTGGCCCCGACCCAGGTGGCCGTGCTCCCGGTGGGCCCGCGGCAGGACGACGTCGCCCGCCGCCTGTGCGACCGGCTGCGCGGGCAGCGGCTGCGCGTCGACCTGTCCGTCGACGGCGCGCTCGGCGCCCGGGTGCGGCTGGCGCGGGTGAAGCGCGCCTCGGTGCTGGCGGTGATCGGCGACGCGGAGGTGGCCGCCGGCGCCGTCCAGGCCACCGAGGTCGCCTCCGGGTTCCGGGACGTCGTCGCGGAGGACGAGCTGGTCGAGCGGCTCGTGGCGGGTCGGGACGCGCGGTCGGCGACCATCTGGGACGCGCCCTAGCTGGCGCGCGCTACTCCCGCGTGTCCGACACCCAGTCGGGGTCGCCCTGGTCGGACCGTGGCCCGACGGCCGCGTCGGCGAGCCCGCCGAGCACGGCCAGCGCCTCGTCGTCGAGCGTCAGGTCGAGGGAGCCGAGGTTCTCGTCGACGCGGGCGGGACGCCGGGTGCCCGGGATCGGGACGACGGGCAGGCCGAGCTCGGCGCCTCGGTGGCGCAGCCACGCCAGCGCCACCTGCGCCGGCGTCGCGTCGAGCTCGCCGGCGATGCCTCGCAGCACCTCGACCAGCGCCAGGTTGGCGTCGCGCGCCTCGCCACTGAACCGGGTCAGCCCCCCGCGCCAGTCGGACGAGAGGTCGGTGTCGGCGCCGATGCTGCCGGTGAGGAACCCACGGCCCAAGGGGGAGTAGGGCACGAACCCCACACCCAGCTCGACGGCGGCCGGCACCACCTGGCGCTCGACGTCGCGGCTCCACAGCGACCACTCGCTCTGGACGGCGGCGATCGGGTGCACCGCGCACGCGGCGCGCAGCTCGGCGGCGGTGACCTCGGACAGGCCGAGGTGGCGGACCTTGCCCGCGGTGACCAGCCCGGCCATCGCGCCGACGACCTCCTCGACCGGCACGCTGACCTGGCGGCGGTGCAGGTAGTAGAGGTCGATGACGTCGGTGCCCAGGCGCTCGAGGCTGGCGTCGCAGGCCTGGCGCACGTACTCGGGGTCGTTGCGGGTCGTCATCCGGGTGTGGGTGTCGTCCTCGGGCACGATGCCGAACTTGGTGGCCAGGGTGACCTCGTCGCGCCGGTCGGCCAGCAGCCGGGCGACCAGCCGCTCGTTGGTGCCGTTGCCGTACACGTCGGCGGTGTCGACCAGGTCGATGCCGGCGTCGACCACGTGGTGCAGCGTGGCCAGGCCGTCGGCCTCGTCGATCGCGCCGTAGACCTCGGCGAGTCCCATCGCGCCGTACCCGAGGGGCGCGGTGGTCAGCCCGTCGCCCAGCTGTGTCGTGGTCATGCCGACGACGCTAGGCGTTGGAGTGCGCTCCAGCGCAAGTGCATTACGCCGACAGTCCCGGGGCCTCAGCCCTCCGCCGGCTCCTGCGAGGCGTCGGTGAGCTGGTCCTCGTGGTCGAGACCGGCGCGCCAGGTGTTCCAGTGCCAGTGCAGGTACCTGTCGATGGCGCGCACGACGTGGGCCGAGCGGATCGACGCGAAGACGTCGAAGGCGTGCTGGGCGCCGGGGAGCTCGGCGTACACGACCGTCCGGTCGGAGACCCGCTTGAGCTCCTCGACGAACAGCCGCGCCTGGTCGACCTGCACCAGGCTGTCGTGCACGCCGTGCAGCACGAAGAAGTCGGGCGCGTCCGGGGTGATCCGCAGCAGCGGGGACGCCGCCTCGAACGCCTCGGGCTCGGTGAGCCACCGCTTCTGCATGACCTTCGGTGCGAGGAAGCGGTCGCGCATCAGCTCGGCGCTGCGCAGTCCGGTCGCGCCGGCGACGTCGTAGACGCCGTAGTGCGGCACGGCGCACTGCACCGAGGTGTCGGCGTCCTCGAAGCCCGGCTGCCACGTGGTGTCGCCGGCGGTCAGCGCCGCCAGGGTGCACAGGTGGCCGCCGGCCGAGCCGCCGGTGATGGCGACGTACGACGGGTCGCCGCCGTACGCCGCGATGTGCTCCCTGATCCACGCGATCGCCTGCTTGACGTCGACGACCTGCGCGGGGAAGGCGTCGCGGGGGGCGAGCCGGTAGTTGATCGCGACGCACACCCAGCCCTTGGCGGCGAGGTGCCGCATCAGCGGGATGCCCTGCTGGTCCTTGGTGCCGATCGTCCAGCCGCCGCCGTGCACCTGGAGCAGCACCGGCGCGCCGCCGTCGGGGACGCCGGCGGCGGGTGCGTAGACGTCGAGGTAGCCGCGCCTGCCGTGCGCGTTGTAGGCGATGTCGCGCTCCACGCGCACCTGGTCGCGCAGCTCGCCGCGGGTGCGGAACGGGTTGACCAGCGAGCGCCACGGCGTCGCGAGGTCGGCGGGGGTGGGACGCGCGTCGAGGGCGTCCTGGTAGTCGCCGAGCGCGTCGGAGAGCGCGTCCTCGGCGACCGCCCCGACCCGCCGGCTCTGGCCGATCAGGTAGGCCAGGCCGGTGGCGGTCGCGCCCGCGAGCGCCAGCCCGCGGACGTCGCGCCGCCGCTCGGTCAGGTGGGTGGCGGCGTCGGCCGCGGTCAGCGCCAGCAGGTGCGGCGCGAGCTCGCCGGTCAGCCAGCCCGCGACGAACGCCGGGATGCTGGAGCGGAAGCCCGGCACCGGCCGGATCGCGTTGGCGGTGAGCGCGGCAGCGACGACCTGCCGGCTGAGGAACCACATGTGAACGAGCCTAGGGCGTCGCATCGACCACCGGCCGGCTGCGCACGGCGGGCGACGATGGCCGAGCCGCCGATCGGCACCGGAAAACCGGGTGAGCAGGCGGCGGGTCGCTGGTAGCGTCGCCGGGCTCCCGACATCCCTTGCGAGGTCTTCGCGTGCCTACTCCCACGCACCCGGCCACCGTCCCCGACTCCCTGACCAACCCCGACACCACGACCGACACCCCGACCGACACCGAGCTCGACGCCGAACGACGCCACCTCACCGACTCCCGCGCCGCACTGGCCCGGATGCGCGACCGCACCGCCGGGCTCGACGCCGCCGCGGCCGGCGACTGGGTCAGCAGGCAGTTCCTCGAGTCCGCGATCTTCCGGCGGATGCAGGCCCTGGCCGACGACCCGACCGTGCCGCTGTTCTTCGGCCGGCTCGACTACGAGCAGGGCGAGCGCTTCTACGTCGGACGCCGCCACGTCAGCGACGAGGTCGGCGACCCGATGGTGGTCGACTGGCGCGCACCGATCAGCCTGCCCTTCTACCGCGCCCGCCGCACCGAGCCGATGGGCGTGGCGGTGCGGCGCCGGTTCGGCTACCAGCACGGCACGATGACGGCGTACGAGGACGAGCGCCTGGTCGACGAGAAGGCTGGCGCCGACGAGCACAGCGCGATCCTCGAGGCCGAGATCGAGCGGCCCCGCGTCGGGCCGATGCGCGACATCGTGGCCACCATCCAGCCCGAGCAGGACGTCATCGTCCGCGCCGACCTCGCCGAGTCGGTGTGCGTGCAGGGGGCACCCGGCACCGGCAAGACCGCGGTCGGGCTGCACCGGGCGGCCTACCTGCTCTACTCCCACCGCGAGCAGCTGTCCCGCCAGGGCGTGCTCGTGGTCGGCCCCAACGCGTCGTTCCTGCGCTACATCGGCGACGTGCTGCCCGCCCTCGGCGAGATCGACGCCCAGCAGACCACGATCGAGGACCTCGTCACGGCCACCCTGACCCGGCTCAACCCGAGGTACGCCGTGCGCGGCGAGGACGCCCCCGACGTCGCCACCCTCAAGGGCGACGGCCGGATGGCCGAGGTGCTGCGCCGCGCGCTCTGGTCGCGGGTGCGGACGCCGACCGAGGGCCTGGTGGTGCCGCGCGGGGCGCGGCGGTGGAGGCTCGCGACGTACCAGGTCGAGGAGATCCTCGAGGGCCTGCGCACCCGCGGCGTCCGCTACGGCGCGGCCCGGGCGATGCTCGCGCAGCGACTGGCCCACGGCGTCCTGGTCAAGATGGAGGAGTCCGGCGACTCGCCCGACGACCGCGTGCAGGACGCCGTGGCCCGCAGCCGCGAGGTGAAGCGGTACGTCGACGCCCTCTGGCCGGCCGTCGACCCGGTCCGGCTGCTGCTCTCGCTCCTCGCCGACGCAGACACCCTCGCGGCGGCGGCCGACGGCGTCCTGACCGCCGACGAGCAGGCGAGCCTGCTGTGGGACAAGCCGCCGAAGGGGCCGCTGTCGGCGCGCTGGTCGCTGGCCGACGCCGTCCTGGTCGACGAGGCCGCCGACCTGGTCGAGCGCACGCCGTCGCTGGGTCACGTCGTGGCCGACGAGGCGCAGGACCTGTCGGCGATGATGCTGCGCGCCGTCGGTCGCCGCTGCTCGACCGGCTCCGCGACGGTGCTCGGCGACCTCGCGCAGGCGACCACCCCGTGGGCGAGCCGGTCGTGGGACGACGCCCTGACCCACCTCGGCAAGCCCACGGCCCACGTCGAGCAGCTCACCCTCGGCTTCCGCGTGCCCGGCGACGTGATCGAGTACGCCGCGCGGCTGCTGCCCGTGGTGGCGCCCGGCCTGGAGCCGCCACGGTCGGTCCGGCGCGCCCGAGGCGAGCTGGACGTGCGCCGCGTGACCGACCTCGACGCCGCCCTCGCCGAGGTGGTGACCGCGGCCGCGGCCCGGGTCGGCTCGGTCGGCGTGATCGTGCCCGACCGGCTGCTCGACCGGGTCAGCGCGCTGCTCGACGCCGCCGGTGCCGCGCACGCCCGGCTCGGAGACGCCCCGGCCGACGAGGGCGCCGTCGAGTTCGACGTGCCCCTCGACCTGGTGCCCGCCTCGCTCGCCAAGGGCCTGGAGTTCGACCACGTCGTGCTCGTCGAGCCGGCCGCCGTGGTCGCCGGCGAGGCCGACCGGATGACCGGGCTGCGCCGCCTCTACGTGTGCCTGACCCGAGCTGTCACCAGCCTGGCGGTGTTGCACACCGACGACCTCCCCGCAGAGCTGGGCACGCCCGCGACATGAGCTACCACGAGCCGGTCGTCGCAGGGCTCCACGTCGCCAAGGCGACCCGCCTGCCGATGCGGTCGCTCGAGAGCGTCGAGGTCGAGGCTGGCAAGGGCATCGTCGGCGACCGCTACCACGGCACGAAGCACCGCCACGTCACCGTGCAGAGCCTCGACGCGCTCGCCGAGGCGGCGGAGACCTTCGGCGCCGACGTGCCGGCCGGCCTGACCCGGCGCAACCTCACGGTCAGCGGCGGGGTGGTGCCGCGCGAGCCCGGGGCGCTGGTCCGCATCGGCGACGTCGTCCTCGAGGTGGTGCGGGTGGCGGCGCCGTGCAAGCTGCTCGACGACGCGATCGGTCCCGGTGCCCATCACGCGATGCGCCACCGTGGTGGTTCGGTGTGCCGCGTCCTGGTGGGTGGC
Source organism: uncultured Actinomycetota bacterium (assembly GCA_963825985.1). Classification (GTDB taxonomy): domain Bacteria; phylum Actinomycetota; class Actinomycetes; order Propionibacteriales; family Nocardioidaceae; genus Nocardioides. The sequence continues at coordinate 12,698 of CAWGVK010000021.1, forward strand.
TCTGTCCGCGTGGGGGACCCCGTCGATCTGGGGTCGCACCCGGGGTGATCGCGTCAGGCGCGCAGGTTCTCGGCGAAGAACGCCAGCACCCGGTCGACGCCCTCCTGCTGCCGGTGTGCGGTGACGGTGGAGTGCTTGCGGCCCGGGAACCCCACGCGGATGAACCCGATCACCTCGGCGGTCAGGCCGGGGATCTCGTGGATCACGATCACCCCCGGCCCGGTGCCCGTGCGTTGGCTCGGGAACGTCCGGCCGTCACCGGAGTGCTCGCCCCGGGTCCAGCTGTCGAGGAGGCGCATGCGGCGAACGTAGAGCCTGCCGCCTCCAGCCGGGCCGCCGGCGGCGGGTCGGGCGCATCAGGTCGTAGGCCCGCCCCAGGTCGCGTGAGCCGGTGACCACGATCCTCATGCCACTCGCCCAGCCGTCTGCACGACCGCCGCCGGACGCCGTCGGACACCGCGGCCGAGCACCCGCGCCATCCGGCGTGGAGCGAGCAACGTGTCCGGCGTGTCGAGGAGGTTGCTGACCCGCAGGAACGCGTAGGCGAGCTCGGGATCCTCCCGCGCGGCCGCCAGGTAGCGCCGCAGGTAGTGACCGACCAGTCGGGCCGGGAGCGGTCGCTCGCCGGTGGTCTCGGGGAGGCTCAGGTCGCTGCCGGTGCTGAGCCTCCAGGCCGTCTCGACGACGGGCCGGACGGCCGTGTGGAAGCGCCGGGTCAGGTCGGTGAGCCCCTCGTCGAGGCACTCACCGAGCAGCACGGCCTCCCGGGCGGCCACACTCATGCCCGAGCCGTAGATCGGGTTGAAGCTGCACAGGGCGTCGCCCAGCACCACGAACGACGGCGGCAGGCCGCGGGCCCGGTCGTGGCGGTGCCAGAGGGCGGCCTTGATGCCGAAGCGGCTGCCGTCGTCGAGCGGCTCCGCCGATGAGACGAGCTCGCCGACCAGGGGATCGGTCGTGCGGGCCCGTAGCCGGAAGGCGTCGAGGTCGGTCGGCGGCCGGTCGCGGCCGTAACCGCTCAGGCCGACGACCCAGCGGTCGCCCTCCTGGCTCAGCACGACCGCGCCGTGCGGCGCCGTCGGCGTCGGGCCGTGGGCCGCCGCGACCAGTCCGTCCAGATCGCCCGGACGGCGGGCGAACCAGCGCGTGGCGTAGTGGATGTCCATCCCCACGCGCTCGGTCACCGGCGGGGTGAGGCCGCGTCGGGTCAGCCACGCGTCGGCCTGCGAACGTCGTCCCGACGCGTCGACGACGAGGTCGGCGGGCAGGCGGGTGACCGAGCCCGGGGGACCCTCGGTGCCGAACACCTCGACACCGCCGACGTCGCCGTCGGCGTCCAGGGACAGCCCGGCCACCCCCTGGCCCTCGTGGATCGTCACGTTCGGCAGCGCCTCCACCCGCGAGCGCAGGTAGCGCTCGAGCGCGACCCGGCTGACGAGCAGCCCCGCCAGGTCGCTCGAGGCCCGAGCCAGTCGGCCGCCGCCGAGGTGCCACGACACCTGGTCGTGGACGTCGCCGGTGAGCGCGCCGAGGCCGACCAGGTCGGTGGTGAGCCCCGGCAGCAGCTGGTTCAGCGCGGTGACCCCACTGGCGAGCAGGCCGTGGGCGTGCTCGCCGTGCGGCACCCCCGGGCGGGGTCGGGACCGGTCGGACCAGACGTCGCGGTCGAGCACGGTCACCGTCGCCACGTGGTCGCTGAGCGCCCGCGCGGCCAGCAGCCCGGCGACGCTGGCGCCGACGACGACGGCGTGGTCAGCCCGCTTCACGGCGCTGCTCCTGGGCGAGACAGGCGGGGAGGTGTCGGCGCAGGGCCTCGCCCACCAGGGTGAGGGCCGAGTCGCGGGAGAACGGGAGGCCGGTCGGCACCCGGTGGACGAAGCCGGCCACGGGCTCCCCGCAGTCGGCGCAGCGGTAGGCCATCATCGCGGGACCTCACGATCCGCGGGTGATGACGCCCAGCGCACCACGCAGGCGGTTGACGTGGACCTCGTGGAACGTCGGGTGCGGCCCGGCCAGCCGCGCGACCTTCGCGCGACCCTCGCGCGGGCTGGGGCAGACGACCTTCTCGACGTCCTTCTGGCGCACGGTCACCGCCGGCACCCCGTTGACCAGGAAGCGGACGAGGAACTGGGCGCCGAGCTTCTCGCGTCGGGGGACCGGCACGATCTCGCACGAGAACGCTGCGTTGCCGCCGGTGTCGACCGCCGGCACCCTGGCGCCGCGGTGGCGGCGCAGGGTCAGGTCGTCGCCGTCGAGCACGAACGGCGCGAAGACCATCGTGTCGTGGCCCTTGTCGCCGGCGAAGGCGTCGCTGCCGTCGCCCGGGGCCCAGATGTTGATGTCGTTGCCCTCCTCGCCGAGCAGGACGTCGCTGTTGGGGGCCGCGAAGGCCTCGGGACCGCCGACCAGGACGTCGTTGCCGGGGCCGGCGACCACGGTGTCGCCGCCGAGCCGGCCGACCAGCAGGTCGCGGCCGGCGCGCCCGAACAGGACGTCGGTGTTGTCCATGTGCTGCTTGGCGGTCACACCCGGGGGCTGGATGAACGGGTTGTCGGCGTTGTCGTTGTCGGCGCCGAAGGTGACGTCGTTGCCGCGGGTGCCGGGCGCCATCACGGCGTCGGCGGCCAGGGTGGTGGTCACGGTGGCACCCGCGGCGAGCACCGCGAGGGCGGCGATGCCGCGGACTCGTCGGGAGGTGCGGTGCTGCTGCGGGCTGATCGGGTTGCGGGGGTGCTGCGTAGGCATGAGTGGTTCCTGTCGTTGGTGGTCGTCGGAGACCATCGGGTCGGCCACGGGTCGGGCCATGACCCGGGACGCTAGGTACGGGCCCCCGCCCGGCACATCGGCAACGCACCTCAGATCTGCGAGCCACCTACCTCAGGCGTACCCCAGGTGAGGTAGCGGCGACGAGGGGACACCCGGCGCACGGCAAACACGTGGCGGAGCCGTCGGAGACGGGGTCATACTCCGAGACGGGCCCGACGCGCCGACCCGGCGTGCCAGCGGCCACATCCCCACGCCCATGCCAGACCTGCCTCTTGTCGATCGCACGGCCGAGCTCGACACCCTCGGCCGGCTGCTGGCGTCGGCGGACGACGCTCGCCCGGCTCTCGCAGTCCTCACCGGCGAGACCGGCATCGGGAAGTCGCGGCTGGTGCGCAGCTTCGGGGAGCGGTCGGACGTGCGGATGGTCGCGGGCGCCTGCTTCCCGACGGCCGGCGACGTGACGCCGTACACGCCCTTCGCCCAGGCGTTCCGCAACCTGGCGCGCGACCTCGATCCCGACGGGCGCGACCGGCTGGCCTGGTGCTGGCCCCACGAGCTGGCCGCCCTGGGCCGCGAACCCGGGCCGACGACGTCCGCGAGCCAGGGCAGGCTGTTCGAGTCGGTGCTGAGCGTGCTCGGCGAGCTCACTCGTCGCGAGGCGGGGCGGGCCGCACCCCCGCCGGCGGCGCTGGTGCTGGAGGACCTGCACTGGGCAGATAACGCGACGCTCGACCTGCTGAGCTTCCTGGCCCGCAACCTGCGCGACGAGCGCGTGCTGCTCGTGCTGACCCTGCGCACCGACCGGGCGCACCCCAGCCACCTGAGGGAGTGGTACGCCGAGCTGACCCGCCTCGACGCGGTGACCGTGGTGGCCGTGCCACGGCTGACCCCCGACCAGACCGGCGAGTACCTCACCCACCTCCTGCAGCGGCCGGTGCCGCCCGAGGAGGTCGAGCGCGTGCACGCCCAGACCGCCGGCAACCCGCTGTTCACCGAGCAGGCGCTGCCCTGGCTGCTCGACCGGACGCCGCACCTGCCGGAGTCGCTGCGTGAGCTGGTCACGGCGCGGGTCGCCGCCCTGCCGCCCGACACCCGCACGGTGCTCGACGTCCTCGCCGTGCTCGGCAGGTCGACGGGCTCGACGCTGCTCGCTCAGGTCGCGGGACGACGCGACGCCGAGGTCGAGGCGGCCCTGCGGCCGGCCCTCGACCATCAGCTGCTCATGGTCGACCACAGCGACGGCTGCTCGTTCACCCATCCGTTGCTGGGGGAGGTCATCGACGGTGAGCTGCTCCCCGGTGAGCGGCGGCGGCTGCACGACGAGGCGGCGCGCGCCCTGACGACTCATCAGGCCGGGATCCGCGACCCTCGCGAGGCACACGACCTGCTCGGCCGGATCGCCCGCCACCGGGAGTCGGCCGGCCAGCCGCGGCTGGCCTTCGAGGCCTCGGTCGCCGCTGCCCTGGCCGCCGGGTCGCTGCACGCGACCGCGGCGGGCGACGAGCACTTCGCCCGGGCGGTGGCGCTGCTCGACGTCCTCGACGAGCTGCCCGGGCCCCGCGAGGACCCGTTCGCACGGGCCGAGCTCGACCGCGCCGACCTCTACGCCCGGGCGGCCCAGGCCGCGCACCTGGTGGGCGACGGGGCGCGCGCCGTCGGCCTGGCCGACCGCGCGGTCGCGGCGTGCTCCGACCCGGTCCGGCTCGCGGCGATCTGGGAGCGCAAGGGCCAGATCTGCGTCAACGCGCTGATGCCGGTCGAGGCGGAGGCGGCCTACGACGCCGCGCTGGCCCTCCTGCCCGCGGATGGCGCAGCCGGGGGGAGTGAGGCCGAGGCGACGCGGGTCCGTGCGTTGACCGGGCGGGCCAACCTGCTGGTGTCGTGGAGCCGGTTCGACGACGCCGATGCGGCCTGCGCAGCCGCCCTGCGGCAGGCGCGCGCGGGTGGTCACGACCGCGAGGTCGGCCGGGCGCTGATGGCCCAGGGACTCCTGCACGCCTACCGTGGCCGGCTCGAGGAGGGCGCCGAGCTGCTGCTCGCATCGCTGGACATCGCCCGCAGGACCGCCGACGCGCACGACCTCGCCTACACGCTCATCAACACCACCCACGTGCTGTGCCTGGCGGCCCGCTACGACGAGTGCGTCCGGGTGGCGACCGTCGGCTACGAGGAGCTGCGGCTGGTCGGCCTGGCCCGACAGGACGGCGCCTTCCTGCACGCCAACGCCGTGGACGCGCTGCTGAAGTCGGGCCGCTGGGACGACGCGGAGACCTTGGTGTCCACCGCCACGGAGCACCGGCCACGCGGCGCCCGCGCCTTTCCGGTGCTGCTGATGAGCAGCCGGCTCGCGCTGCTGCGCGGCGACCTCGACGAGGCCGCACGCCGCACCACGGGACTGGAACGGCTGGCGGCCGAGCACGACCTTCCCGGCGCGTGGGTCCGGGAGATGCAGGAGGTGGCCGCGGCGCTGGCCTGGTGGGACGGTCATCCCGACGTGGCTCTCGACATCGCGCGCACCGGTCTCGACCAGATCGCCCTGACCGGCGAGCAGGTGTTCGCCGCCCGGCTGGCGGCCATCGCCGCACGTGCCCTGGGCGACCTGTCCGAGCGCGACGGCACCCAGCCGGACGTCGACCTGCTGGTCGAGCGGCTGCGCTCGATGCGCCCCGACCCGCTCGACGTCGACGGCGGCGTGCTGCCCGACTCGCGGGCCTGGTCGAGCACGCTGGTGGCCGAGCTCACCCGGGCACGACGGGCCTCGGACCCGAGGGCGTGGGCGCGGGCCGCCTCGGCGTGGGACGAGGCGGGCGAGCGGTACCCGTGGCTGTACGCGCGCTGGCGCCACGCCGAGGCCCTCGTGATGCGTGGGGGCGGCGGCGAGGAGACCGCCCGCGCCGTCCGCGAGTCTCACGCCGCGGCCCGCGAGACCGGAGCCGGGCTGGTGGTCGCCGAGCTCGACAAGCTGGCCCGCTGGGCTCGGATCGAGCTGCGGGACCCGGCAGAGGCGACCACGCCCGAGGCGGCGAGCACCGAGTACGGGCTGACCGGACGCGAGTGGGAGGTGCTGGCCGGGCTGGTCGCCGGGCGCACCAACCGCGAGCTGGCGGACGTGATGTTCATCAGCACCAAGACGGCGAGCGTCCACGTCTCCAACATCCTGCGGAAGCTCGACGTCGCCAACCGCCAGGAGGCGGCCCGGATCGGCCACCGGCTGGGTCTGTCGTGACGGCGGGCACCCGGATCTGAGGTCTCCGGCGGGTCGATCTGAGGTGGCCGCCCGATGCCGGCCGGCACCGGGCGCCGAAGCATGGAGGCATGAACAACAGTCACGTCACCGGCGTGCCCGCCAGCAGGATCCTCCTCACCGGGACGCCCGCCTACGGGCACCTGCTGCCCATGCTTCCGCTGGTACGTGCCGCTGCCGCGGCCGGCCACGACGTACGGCTGGCCACCGGACCCGACCTCGTGCCCGAGATGCGGCGACGTGGCCTGGCGGCGTACCCGGCCGGGCCGACCTGGGAACACATCGTCGGCGCCCGCGACGAGCACCTGGCCCGCCTCACCGACCCGTCCCCCTCCGAGGTGATCGTGGCCTCGGTGCAGGAGCTGTTCGGCCGGCCGGGAGCCGCCCGGCTGCCCGGCCTGCTCGCGCTGAGCGAGGGATGGCGGCCCGACCTCGTCGTCCACGAGCCCCTCGACGTCGCGGGTCCGATGCTGGCGCGGCGTCTCGGCGTCCCGAGCGTCACCCACGGTTACGGTCCGACGTTCTCCGAGTACGCCCTGCTCGGACCGGTCGTCGTGGAGGCGGCGGGTGAGCCCGACCTGTGGGAGTACGTGTGCGACCAGCCGTACCTCGACGTGAGCCCCGCCTCGCTGCGCCCCGAGACGGGTTCGCCATGGAGGCGCGGCCTGCCGCTGCGGCCGAGCGCGGGGGAGGACGGCGACGGGTCGCTGCCCATCGAGGTGACCCGGCTGCTGGCGCGCCGTTCGGGACGCCCGCTCGTCTACCTCACCCTCGGGACCGTCGCCCACACGACTCCGGGCGTGCTCGCCTCGGTGGTCGAGGCGCTGCGCGAGCTGCCGCTCGACCTCGTGGTGACCACCGGACCCGGGGACGACCCGGCGTCGCTGGGCGCTCAGCCCCCGCAGGTGGCGGTCGTCGGGTTCCTCCCACAGGCCCAGATCCTGGCCCGCGCCGACCTCGTGGTCTCGCAGGCCGGCGCGGGCACGATGCTCGGCGCGCTGTGCTTCGGGCTGCCGCAGGTGTGCCTGCCGCTGGGAGCCGACCAGCCCCAGAACGCGGCGGCCGTCGAGCGCGCCGGGGCCGCGGTGGTCGTCGCGGCCGAGGACCGGGATGCCGACTCCGTGCGTGCGGCCGTCGCCCGCGTGGTCGACGACCCCCGGTACGGCGCCGCCGCCCGCCGGGTCCGCCGCGAGATCGACGCGATGCCGTCGGCCGACGCCGTCCTCTCGGGTCTGACCGAGCTGGCCGCCGGGATGCAGGACGCTCCCGCGTCCGCATCCTGACGCGGGCTACGTTCGAGGCATGCGCGAGCGACCCGTCCGACTCGTGCTGCCGCATCAGCTGTTCGAGTCGCACCTCGATGCCTCGCCGGGCACGACGTTCGTGCTGGTCGAGCACGACCTGCTGTTCCGCCAGTACCGCTTCCACACCCAGAAGCTGGTGCTGCACCGGGCCAGCATCCGGCGCTTCGCCGACCGGCTCCGGGCCCGCGGCTTCGACGTCGAGCACCTCGAGACCGACGGTCGGACCACCAGCCGGGCCGCCCTCGCCCGGACCGTCCGTCGGCTGGCGCCGACGGGCGTCACCGTCTACGACGTCGTCGACGACTGGCTCGGTCGCGACCTCGTCTCCGCGCTGGCCGACGCCGGGCACGAGCTGATGCCAGACGACGTGCTCGAGAGCCCCAACTTCCTCACCACCCGCCGCCAGGTCGCCGAGTTCTTCACCGGCAGCCGCGCCCGGATGAGCTCGTTCTACCAGTGGCAGCGCCGGCGCCTCGACGTCCTCATGGACGGCGACCGGCCGGTCGGCGGGCGCTGGTCGTACGACGAGGACAACCGCAAGAAGCTGCCCCGTGGCCACCTCGTGCCCGAGCCGTCGCCGCCCGATCGGCACGAGACGGTCGACGAGGCGATCTCCTGGGTCAAGCGGGCGTTCCCCGACAACCCCGGCAACCCCGACGCGTTCGCCTGGCCGACCAGCCACGCCGAGGCGGACGCGTCGTACGAGCAGTTCCTCGCCGAGCGCCTCCACGAGTTCGGCCCCTACGAGGACGCGCTCAGCACCGAGCACCCCTTCGTCTTCCACTCGCTGCTCACGCCGCCGCTCAACATCGGACTGCTCTCGCCGCGCCACGTGCTCGCCCGGGCCCTCGAGGTGGGGGAGTCGAACGGCGTCCCGATCGCCAGCCTCGAGGGCTTCGTGCGCCAGCTGATCGGGTGGCGCGAGTACATGCGGGCGACGTACGTCGTGCACGGGCGCCGGCTGCGGTCGAGCAACCACCTGGGCCACGCGCGCCCGCTCCAAGCGGGCTGGTGGACGGCGGAGACCGGGTTGGCGCCGGTCGACCACGTGGTCCGCGGGGTGCTCGAGCGCGGATACGCGCACCACATCGAGCGGCTGATGGTGCTCGGCAACGCCATGTGCCTGCTGCGCACCGACCCCGAGGCGGTCCACGAGTGGTTCATGGAGCTGTTCGTCGACGCCTACGACTGGGTGATGGTGCCCAACGTGCACGCCATGAGCCAGTTCGCCTCGGGCGGCGCGATCACCACCAAGCCCTACGTGTCGGGCAGCAACTACCTGCGCACGATGGGCGACCACCCGCGAGGCGAGTGGTGCGACGACTGGGACGCGCTCTACTGGACCTTCGTGCGCGACCACCGCGACGTCTTCGACGCAGGTGGCCGGTCCCGGTTCGTGACCAGCGCCTACGACCGGATGGACGCCGCTACCAAGGCCGCGCACACCCGGCGCGCCGCCCGGTGGCTCGGCTGAGGAGACTCGGACCCGCAGTTCGCGCGACGCGGTCGGCGCACCATCGAGGTCGCCGTGGCGAGCCGCTAATCTCACGCAGGTGACCGACCTCCCCGTCCTGTCCGCCGAGGAGCAGCGCGTCCTGGGCAGCCTTCTCGAGAAGGAGGTGACGGTGCCGTCGACGTACCCGATGACCGTGGGCGCGGTCCGCACCGCCTGCAACCAGTCCAGCAGCCGCGAGCCCGTCGTCGACTACGACGAGCGCGACGTGCACGAGACGCTGCGTGCCCTCAAGCAGCGCGACCTGGTGGGCGTGACGTGGGAGGACCGCGGTCGACGCACCATGAAGTACGTGCAACGGCTCAGCGTCGTGCTCGGTCTGGCCGACGACGAGCGGGCCCTGCTGACCGTGCTGCTGCTCCGCGGCCCGCAGCCTCCGGGCGCGCTGAAGAGCCGCACCGAGCGGCTGCACGGCTTCGCCGACCGCGACGCCGTCGCCGCAACGCTGGCTCGGATGGCCGAGCTCGAGGTGCCGCTGGTCGAGCAGCTGCCCCGCCAGCCGCGCGAGCAGGACGCCCGCTGGGTGCACCTGCTCGGACCCGTCGAGCTGCCCGCGGCGGTGGCGGCCGCCCCGGCCTCGGCCGTCGACCGCGAGTCGGTGCTGGCCGACGGAGCCGAGGCGCGCGACGCCAAGGTGCGGGCGTCGTACGGCGCGGTGGCTGCGTCGTACGCCGACCACCTGTCCGACGAGCTCGACGGCCTGCCGTTCGAGCGCTGGATCCTGGACCGGGTGGCCGCCGGGCCCGGGCCCGTGGTCGAGGTCGGCTGCGGACCCGGCCACGTGACGGCGTACCTCGCCGCCGCCGGTGCGGTCGCGACCGGGATCGACCTCACGCCCGAGATGGTCGAGCAGGCGCGGCGCCGGTTCCCGGGCGGCGACTACCAGGTCGGTGACCTGCGCACCCTGATGCGTCCGACGACCGCCGACGGTTGGGGAGCCGTGCTGGCGTGGTACTCGCTGATCCACCTCGCCGGCTCCGAGCTGTCCGGCGCCGTCGAGGCGCTGGTGCGCCCGATCCGGCCCGGCGGCACCCTGGTGGTCTCGCTGCACGCGGGTGACCAGGTGCGCACGAACACGTCGTGGTTCGACCACGAGATCGACCTCGACTTCGTCTTCCACCGGCCGGCCGACGTCGCCGGCGTCCTCGAGCGGGCCGGGCTGGCCGACATCGAGTGGTACCACCGGGGTCCGTTCACCGGGCGCGGCGAGACCACCGAGCGCCTCTACCTGCTGGCTCGCAAGCCGGACTGAGGTCGGTCGGGGTGCGCGTCCTGTTCTCGTCCACGAGCGGGTACGGTCACGTGCTCCCGATGCTGCCGCTCGCCCGAGCCTTCGTGGGGGCCGGCCACCAGGTCCTCTGGGCAGCGAACGACGACGCCGGCCGGGTCGTGACCGCGGCCGGACTGGACACGGCGCCCGTGGGGATGGACGGCGCGACCCTGCGGGCGGCCCTCCGCCCCCTCACGGCCACCGCGGTGGGCCTGCCCCCGCCGGACCGGGCCCGGTACATGTTCCCGGCCAAGTTCGCGGCCCTGCTCACGCCGCCGACGGCTCGCGACCTGCTGCCCCTGGCCCGGACCTGGGGGCCCGACCTGATGATCCACGAGCAGGGTGAGCTCGCGGCCCCGCTCGTGGGTGCCGTCGTCGGCGTCCCGACCGTGACGCACTCGTTCGGTGGCGCCGTCCCGGTGCGGACGATGGTCGAGGCGGGCGAGCGGCTCGCCGACCTGTGGATCGAGCACGGACTCGAGCCCCGCGAGCACGCAGGGTGCTTCTCGGGCCCGTACCTCGACCTGTGTCCGACGTCGGTGCGGATGACGCCGCTCGACCACATCGGCGACGTCCGGCCCCTGCGACCGGTCGCCGACGCCGGCTCGGCGCCGGCGGACCTGCCCACCTACCTCGAACCCGACGACCGGCCGCTGGTCTACGTCACGCTCGGCACGGTCAGGGGCTACGACCAGGTGCTGCGCCCGGCCCTCGAGGCCCTGTGGGACCTGCCGGTGCGGGTGGTGGTCGCCGTGGGGCCCGGTGGTGACATCGGGGCGCTGGGGCCCCAGCCGCCCCAGGTGCACGTCGAGGGTTGGGTCGACCAGCCGCGGGTGCTCGACCACGCCTCGATCGTCGTCTCGCATGCCGGCTCCGGCACGTTCTACGGCGCGCTCGCCCGCGGGCTGCCCCAGCTGTGCCTGCCACAGGCCGCCGACCAGTTCCGGAACGCCGCCGGCGGCGAGCGGGTCGGAGCCGCGCTGGTGCTCCTGACCGACCCGACCACGCCGGCCGTGACCTCGGCCGCCACGGCGGCCGCGGTCGCCCGGCTGCTGGCCGACGACGGCTTCCGTCGCGCGGCCGACGTGGTCGCGGACGAGATCGCGGCGATGCCGTCGCCGGCCGAGGTCGCCGCCCGGCTGGCGAGCTAGCTCTCCAGGGCGGCGTCCAGGGTGATCTCGACACCGGTGAGGGCCTTGCTGATCGGGCAGCTCGCCTTGGCGGCCTCGGCCGCCTGCTCGAAGCCGGCCTCGTCGAGGCCCTCGACCTCGCCGCGGACGGTGAGCTTGATGCCGGTGAGCTTGAAGCCGCCGTCGGGGTCGGGGCCGAGCGAGACGTCGGCGGTGACGTCGAGGGCCTGTGGGGTGCCGCCGGCCTCGGCGATCAGGGCCGAGAGCTGCATGGCGTAGCAGGACGAGTGCGCGGCCGCGACCAGCTCCTCGGGGCTGGTGGTGCCATCGGCGTCGTCGGCCGCGCGCTTGGGGAAGGAGACGTCGTAGGTGCCGACCTTCGAGCTCGTGAGCTCGACCTGGCCGGAGCCGTCCTGGAGGCCGCCGGTCCAGGCGGTGCGGGCGGTGCGAGTGGGCATGAGGGTTCCTTGTCGTCGGGCGAACGGGGGCTGGGACCGAACCTACCCGCGCTGGGCGTCGGTGCGGTGGGCGAGCGTCGCCTCGCCCGCCAGCCGGACGACGTCCCACACCAGAGCACGCGTCTGCCGGGCGAGCACCGGGTCGGCCCGGCGGCCCACTCGCTGCCACGGGTCCGGACGATCGGCGACCGCGGCGCGCACCAGATCGTGGTGGACGGGGTCGAGGTGGTCGAGAGCCCAAGTGGCCGCGGCCGCCTTGCCGGTGACCGCGCCGGCCGACGCGGTGTAGAGGATGCGGCACGAGGTGAGCACGCAGTACGGCTGGAACCAGGCATCGGCGTACGGCGCCGGGTCGTCCTCCAGCTGCTCGGCGCGCGCCCGCGCCGAGCCGAGCGCCTCCGCCCTCAGGGCGTCGGCCGTGACCTGCACGACCAGCTCGTGCGGCGCCGGCCCGGCCAGGACGACGCCGTGCTCGCGCAGCACCCACCGCGTGTGGGCGGTGTTGTCGTGGTCGGACAGCACCAGCTCGCGCGACCCGTTGTCGACGTAGGGCCAGCGGCGACCCAGCGTCATCGGACTGCGCAGGTCTGCGGCGTTCGCGTAGGAGACCTCGAGGTGCCCGGCCCACCCACCACCGTCGGGCAGCCGGGTGTGCAGCGCCCGCAGCGCGGCCTCTGCTTCCGGCGCGGGCGGCCCGTCGGTGACGACCAGGACGTCGACGTCGCTCCACTCGTCGGCGCAGCCGAGGGCGAAGGAGCCGACGAGGTAGGCGCCGACCAGCCGATCGCCGAGCGCCGACGTCGCGCCGTCGACGAGGTCGTCGAGCACCGGGCACAGGTCGGTCGGCAGCATCAGGCGAGTATCTCCGGGAGGCCGCTGCTGGTGCTGCCTCGCGCCCGCGGCGCGGCGTCCGTCAGGGCGGCCGGTCACTGCTCGGCGTGGCAGGCTGGCCGAGTGACCTCTCCCGAGCCCAAGGACACCCTTGTCACCTACCTCCAGCGGGTCCGCGAGGCGATGCTGTGGAAGCTCGACGGCCTGAGCGAGTACGACGTCCGCCGTCCGCTGACCCCGACCGGCACCAACCTGCTCGGCCTGGTCAAGCATCTCGCCGGCGTCGAGCTCCGCTACTTCGGGGACACCTTCGGGCGCCCCAGTCCGGTCGACCTGACCTGGTTCGCCGAGCAGAACGGCGACATGTGGGTGACGGCGTCCGAGACCCGCGCCGACATCGTGGGCGTCTACCGCACCGCCTGGTCCCACGCCGCCGTGACGCTGGAGCAGTGCGAGCTCGACAGCCTCGGCCGGGTGCCGCACTGGCCCGTGGAGCGCGCCGAGGTGACCCTCCACCAGATCCTCGTGCACGTCTCCACCGAGACCTACCGGCACGCGGGTCACGCCGACATCCTGCGCGAGACGCTCGACGGTCGCTCCGGGCGGTTCGCGTCGGACCCGAGCGTGGACGCCGGATTCGACTGGCCCGCGTACGTCGCCAGGGTCGAGGCGGCCGCGCTCGAGGTCGGCCGGTAGCGCGATCTCGGCACCGACGGGCTCACCGTCGACGACAGCCGCTGGGTCGCGCGCGAGTCGACAGCCGTCTCGTACTGGGGTCACGACTTCGGCGACGGGACCCAGAAACTACGGTGTCTTCTGTGTCGGTCGAGCGCGGGGCCCAGGAGCCCGAGATCCCGGACGGGATGAGCCCCGCCGCGCGCGAGGCCTGGCCCAGCCCCGAGCTGGTCAGCTCGTGGCTCGGCGACGTCGACTTCGACGTCGAGTGGCGCCCGGGGGAGGGCACGTCGGTCCCCGGCGACGACCCCGAGGCGGTCGCGGCCGCGCGGCAGTTCCGCGCCGTCCTCGGGCGCTTCGCCTCCGGCGTCACCGTGGTGACCGCGATCAGCAACGGCGAGCCGGTCGGCATGACCTGCCAGTCGTTCTCCAGCGTCTCCCTCGACCCGCCGCTGGTGCTGTTCGTGCCGGCCAAGACCTCGCGCGCCTGGCCGCTGATGCAGCGCGCCGGCACGTTCTGCGTCAACTTCCTGGGCCACGGACAGGCCGACCTGTCGAACACCATGGCCAGCCGGGGCACCGAGAAGTTCGCCGCCGTCGGCTGGACGCCGTCCTCCGCGACGGGGTCACCGGTCCTCGACGGCACCCTCGGCCACGTCGACTGCACCATCCACGCCGTCCACGAGGCCGGCGACCACTTCGTGGTGATCGGGCGGGTGCTCGACCTCGTGGCGGCCGACGACGCCGACCCGTTGCTCTTCTTCCAGGGCGAGTACCGCACGACCGACTCCTGACTCCGGTTTCGGTCAGGGTTCGACGTGACCACCTCGAGCGCTTCCGCTACGCGGTCGACGTCGCCGCCGGCGCGGTGGTGCTGGCGCCGCGGGAAGTCGGGGTCGTGACCGAGTCGGGTGAGTCGTGAGCGGATGGCACCCACGCCGCGGTCGAACGCCCGGGCCAGGTCGGCGATCGACCTCCCGGCCGCCCACTGGGCGACCAGCGACTCGTCGTCGGAGGTGCTCCACGGCTGGTAGGCCCTCGGATGTCGCCGGCGCGCCCGCTCGACGGTCGAGCTGGTCGGCGTGCCTTCCCGATCAGCACACCGAGACCCTCGACGATCGACCCTTCGGCATCGGTCAGCGCGTCGAGATCGCCCGCGACGGAGGCCTCGACGACGGTGAGGCCGGTGCTCGTGTCGGCCGCGATGACCGATACCGAGAACCTGCCCTCGTCGGACGATGCCCGCACGGTCCATGCGGCGCCGGACGACTCGCGCTCCGCGACGTACTGCTGTTGCATGATCTCCCCTTCCTGCGCCCGCGTCTCGGGCGTCGGTCAGGAACCTTGCGGGCGACCACCGACAGTTCGGGTCCGTCGTCCACAGGCCGCGGCCGGCGCGGCGTCGTCAGCCGGCGGCGAGGATCTCGCGCGGGTCGGACGTGACCCGGATGGCGGCGATCCGGCCGACCCGCCGATCGCCTTCGAGTGCTCCTCGCCCGAGCTGATCGGCTCGCTCGCCACCCGCGGGCTGGGCGTCGCTGTGCTGCCCGAGCCGCTCGCCGCGATCGTCGGACTGGTCGCGGTGCCGCTGGTGCGACCCTCGGCGCGCAGCCGGATCAGCCTGGTCTGGCGGCGGGGCGGGCCGACGACTCCGGCGGCACGGGCGTTCCTGGCGGTGATGGGGTCGGGATCGCCTACGTCCGGTGGTGGAACGCGACATCGCCGTGGGGGTGGTAGGTGACCTGGTAGCGGGGGTCGTGAGCTCGGTGGTGGTGGAAGGAGCAGAGCATCACCCCGTCGTCGAGCCGGGTCTCGCCGCCGCGTGACCAGGGCATCTTGTGGTGGGCCTCGCACCATGTAGCGGGATGGTCGCAACCCACTGCGCGGCAGGTCGTGTCGCGGGCGACCAGCGCGCGCCTGAGCAGTCGCGTGAAGAGGCGTCGCAGCCGCCCGACATCGAGGATGACCGAGGGTCCACCCATCACGACAGGCATCCAACCGGCGTTGCACGCGAGGCGGCGTGCCTGGGCGGGTGAGATCTCGGTGCCGTCGGGCAGGGTGGCGTGGCCGGAGTCGGTCTGGAGGTCCTTCCAGTCGACGGTGACGACCAGGGTGGTGGCGTCACCGCCGTGCATCGGAAGTCGGCCCGGGTCGCAGGCCTCCAGGAACGCCTCGAAGGCGCGGCCCAGCCTCTGGGTGTGGGTGCAGCGGTCGTCAGGAGCGGTGGGGTGTGCGTCCGGGTCACGCTGATCCGGGTGGCGCTGGTTCGTGAAGGCATCGAGGTAGGTCTCGAGCCGAGCGGCCGCGAGGTCGCCGATGCGGGCGCGGAAGTCGCTCGTGCCGTCGCCGCGTCGGCGCAGGCTGGCACGCGTCTCGGCGGCCGCGCGCGCGTCGGCGTCCTCGAGTCGGCGGCGCTCCTGCTCGTCGGCGAGGTCGGGGGCGACCACGGTGAGGATCCTGGCGCCGAGGGTGCGCAGCTCGCGGGGTGCGAAGTCAGCAGCGAGGCCCACCAGGTGTTGCTCTGCTCGACTACGCACGTCGCGGTCGAGGTAGCTGGGCAGCTCGTCGAGCGACCTGGCGATGACCTCGGCCTTGGGGGCGCTGGACGTCGCCGAGCGCGAGTCCGCGGGCGAGGTCGGGGTAGCGCTGGTCGAGGGCGTCGTCCAGGGTCTGGTCGCGGCGACCTTGCGCGGGGGACAAGCCGAGCTCGCGAGCGGCCCACTCACCGGAAGAGCGGGCCGCCGTGAGCTCGGCGACGTCGGACGCGGCCGCGAGCAGCGCCAGCCGGGCGGCATCCAAGCGGGCCGAAGCGCGGCCGAGGGTGAGGAGGGCGTTGCGCTTGTCGGCGGTGCTCATGTAGATCGCGTCGATGTCGGCGATCGCGTCGAGTGCGTCGTGGACCTGCTGCGCGCAGGCGAGCACCGGGTGCACTGCCGGGGAGTCGAGATCCAGCACGGGAGCTCCAGGAGACAGGGGACGGATCGGCACCGAGTCCTGATGTCTCCCGCCGGCACCCGACCCCAACTTCGGTCGGACCTGCCGGTCAGTGGAGCCGACCGGCCTCGTGCGTCCTTTCGCGAGAACCCGTGATCACATAGTACTGATATTCGAACACCTGTGCAATCCGCGTCGCGAACGAGGGGCCGGCGATCGTCTCGAAGTCGGCGGCACCCGGCCGAGATGAGGGCGCCCGAGCCGGGCGGCCCGCGCCAGGTCGGCGACGGCGGCTCCGGCGAGAGCCCGCCGTGGCGCCTTGGTGCGCGGAGCGGCGAGCGGGGCGGGTGATCTTGCCGCGGCCGGTGAGAGCGGCCGGCCCGTCCATGGCGAGCTCGTGTGCCATCACCACGCACGGCCTCCCCGCCGGCGTCGCAAGGTCGTCGGACGTCTCCTCGACGTACGAACACTGTCGCCCCGCCCGTACCGTGACGACCGTGCCCGTACACCCGCTCTGGAACCCGTTCGAGACGCCCACCGACGAGGAGATCGCGGCCGCGCGGGTGACGACGCCTTCGGCCGAGACGGTCGAGGTGGTGGCACCCGACCCCGCCTGGCCTGCCTGGTTCGAGCAGGTGCGTGACCAGATCACGTCCGCGCTCGGAGACCGTGCCCTGTCGGTCGAGCACGTCGGGTCCACGTCCGTGCCGGGGCTGTGGGCCAAGCCGGTCATCGACGTCGACCTGACCGTCGCCGACTCCGGCGACGAGCCGGCCTGGCTACCCGACCTCGAGCGCGCCGGGTTCGAGCTGCGCGTGCGCGAGCCGGAGTGGGAGGAGCACCGCTTGCTGCGCGGGCTCGGCCCGGCCACCAACGTGCACGTGTTCTCGACCGGCGCCCGGGAGCCGCGTCGGCACGCGATGTTCCGCGACTGGCTGCGTAGCCACCCCGACGACCTCGCGGCGTACGCCGAGGTGAAACGGTCGGTGGCCCGGCGGGGCTTCACCGACGCGATGCTCTACAACAACGAGAAGGCGTGGATCGTCTACGACATCTACGAGAAGATCCTCGCCGCTGACCCGGCGCACCCCCACGACCCCCGGCCGCGGGAGTGAGTCAGAGCTGGATGCGGGTGGGGCTCGCGAGCATGCCGCGGGGGAAGTCGTCGGCGCCGGAGTCGGTGCTGGAGTCGGTCTGGGAGTGGTCGGAACGGTCCAGGGCCTCGTCGAATCCGGTCATGGGTCGAGCCTAAGCAGGCCTCGCTCCGGCGGCCGATTCGCGAGACCGATTTCGGCTGTCACGTTGGTCACACCGGTAGGTTCGAGGGGTGACCAAGGTCAGCCGTGACGAGAAGACGCTGGACATCGTCTCGGCGATGCTGGTGTTCGTGCTGGTCCTCGGCGCGGGCGGTTGCCTGCTGTGGTTGGTGCACTCGCTGGTCGGCCTCGACGACCGGGACGGCCTGGGCAGCGCGCTCGGTACGGCCGTCGTCGTCGTCGGGGTGGTGCTAGCCGTCGCGTACCTGCTGAGTCGGCGACGCCGGACCTAGCCGGTGACAGCTGGATCTGCGTGCGTGCCCCCGGCGTCGTGGGTGATCACCGGACGGACGTCAGCCGAGGATCCAGATGAGCCCCACCACGGTCGGTACGAAGCCCAGGACCAGCCAGGGGCTGGCGATCGCTCGGCGGTGGATCGCGAACGCCGCCGCGATCGCCACCACGCCGAACCCGCCGCCGAGCACGCACAGCGCGACCTGCGCCACTCGCTCGGAGTCGTCGAGCACGACAGCCGCGATCACCAGACCTACCGACAGGTGGAAGATCGTGGTGCCGACCAGCGCCGACAGCACCGTGCGCTGCACCCGCTCGAGCCGCGCGATGTCGTCAGGAGTCGCCCGCTTGCGCGGAGCCGTGGGGTCGATCAGGTGCTTGGCGCGGCGCGGCGTCGGCTCCTGGGTCACGTCGCCCAGCGTAGTGAGCCGATAACCGGTGGCTGTCGGGGCCCGCGTGCGTCAGGCTCGTCGGTCGTGGACATCCGCCAGTTCTCACCCACCGACCGCGACGACCTGCTCGGCTGGATGGACGTCAGCAACGCCGTCCGCCGCCACGACGCCCCGTGGGAGCACGATCTCACCGAGACCGAGGCCCGCGGCATGCTCACGCACGGCTGGGACGGCGAGCCACGCGTGCCGTACCTCGGCTCGCTCGACGGCGTGCCGGTCGTGGCCGCCAGCTACGCCATCAGCGAGCGCGACAACCTGCACCTCTCCTGGTTCGACCTCGAGGTGCACCCCGACCACCGGCGCCGCGGTCTCGGCACCGCGATGCTGCTCCACCTCGAGCAGGTGGTGGCTGCACGCGGCCGGACTACGGTCGGCATCAGCTGCTGGGACCTGCCTTCCGAACCGGAGAAGTTCGCCCTGGCCCACGGCTTCGAGCGCAAGGCGGTCGGCGTCAACCGACGTCAGCACCTCGCCGACGTCGACCCGGCGGAGGTCGACCGGGTGCACGCCGAGGCCGTGGCCGGTGCCGGCGACTACGAGCTGGTCCGCCGCCCGGGCCGCTCTCCCGACGCCGAGCTCGACGACCTGGCGGTGCTGACCGCGGCCATCAACGACGCGCCCACCGACGACCTGGAGATCGAGGACGAGGTCTTCGACGCCGCGCGGATCCGCGCCTACGAGGACGCCCAGCTCGAGCGCGGGTACATCTTCTACCGGCTGCTCGCCCGGCACCGCACCACCGGCGAGCTCGCCGGGCAGACCGTCGTCGCGGTCGACCGGGAGCGTCCCCATCTCGCCGAGCAGCACGACACCTCGGTCGTGCGCGCGCACCGCGGACACCGGCTCGGGGCGCTGCTGAAGAGCGGGATGCTGCAGTGGCTGCGCGAGGAGCAGCCGCAGGTCGTCGAGATCGACACGTGGAACGCCGAGTCCAACGCGCACATGATCGGCGTCAACGAGACCCTCGGCTACCGCGTCATGGGCCGTGGCCTCGACCTGCAGAGGGACCTGTCTCGCACCACGTAGGACGCGCCGACCTCTCCGGTTTCGCGCGGGTTGCCGGGCGCGGGGACCGGAGCGGGTTTACGGCAGCTCAGCCGGTGGCACAGGGCAGCATGCCTGTCGGTCGCGAGCACGAGCTCTCCCGGTGACGTCGTACCCCGAACCGCTGCCCGACGAGGTCGAACCCCCGGCTGGGGAGAAGGTCGATGACCGACCGCCCGCGCTGTGGGAGCTGCCGATCGTCTGGGTGGTCAGCGCCTGGATGGGTGTCACCGAAGCGGTCAAGGGCCTCGGCCGGGCGCTCGCGCGTGGCGTGCTCGCCCCCGTCCGTCTGGTCGGACGGGCGCTGACCCACGTCGGGACCTTCCTCGGCCGGATGGCGACCGCGCCGCTGCGGCTGGTCGGACGGGCCTTGACAGCCGTCTGGTCGGCTGCGACCGCCGGGGTGCGGTGGCTGGTCCGGGCGGCCACGGCGCCGCTGCGGCTGCTCGCTCGGGTGCTCGAGGCGGCGGGGCGTCACCTCGGTGCCGGCGTGAGGTGGTTGGGTCGCGTGGCGACGGCGCCGCTGCGGCTGCTCGGTCGCGCGCTGGCTGCGGCGGCGCGCTACCTGGGCGCCGGCGTGAGGTGGCTGGGTCGGGCGGCGACGGCGCCGTTGCGGTTGCTGGGCCGGGCTCTGGTCGCGGTGTGGACGGGCGTCGTCGCGGGGGTGCGGTGGCTGGCTGAGGCGGCGACGGCGCCGCTGAGGCTGCTCCGTCGCGCATTGGCCGCGGCGGCGCGTCACCTGGGCGCCGGCGTGAGGTGGCTGGCGCGTGTGGCGACGGCGCCGTTGCGGCTGCTGGGCCGGGCTCTGGTCGCGGTGTGGACGGGCGTCGTCGCGGGGGTGCGGTGGCTGGCTGAGGCGGCGACGGCGCCGGTGCGGCTGCTCGGTCGCGCGCTGGCCGCGGCGGTGCGTCTCCTGGGCGCCGGCGTGAGGTGGCTGGGTCGGGCGGCGACGGCGCCGGTGCGGCTGCTGGGCCGGGCGCTGGGCGCGCTCTGGTCGGCCCTGGCCGCGGGAGTCCGCTGGCTGAGCGTGGCGGTGACCGCGCCGCTGCGGCTGCTCGGTCGTGCGTTGGCCGCGATCGGGCGCGGCCTCGTGACGGTGGTGCGGGCACCCGTCGTCCTGCTCGTGTCGACCCTGACCGCGGTCGGGAGATGGCTCGGCCGCATCCTCCGGCTCGCGACCGCCGTGCTCCGGCGCTGGATCCGGGCCGCCGGAGGGGCGCTGCGCCGGCTCGGCCGCGTCTTCGACCCGGTCAGGAGAGCCGTCATCCGCGCCCGGGCACGGGTGCGGGCGACCCGGGCGCGGGTCCGAGTCCGCATGACCGGCATCCGCGATCGCGTGCGCGCGACCCGGGCCAGGGTGCGCGAGCGGACCCGTCGACGTTGGGACGAGGCCCGCCGTCGGGCGCGGGCCGCCGGTCGTCGCGGTCAGCGCACTCGTTGATCAGTCGCGCGCGGTGAGCACGAGCGGGCCGTCCTCGGTGATCGCCACGGTGTGCTCCATGTGCGCGCCGCGCGAGCCGTCGTTGCTGCGCAGGGTCCAGCCGTCGGGGTCGGTGTAGATGCCGTTGGTGGTGTGCATGAACCACGGCTCGATCGCGATCACCAGGCCCGGCTTGAGCTTGAAGCCCCGCCCCGGGCGGCCGTCGTTGGCCACGTGCGGGTCACCGTGCATGGTGCGGCCGACGCCGTGGCCGCCGAACTGCAGGTTGACGGTGAGGCCGGCGCCGCGCGCCACCTCCCCGATGGCGTGGGAGATGTCGCCCATCCGGTTGTCGGGACGCGCCCACGAGATCGCGGCGTCCAGGGCCTGGCCGGTGACCTCGATCAGCCGCAGGTCCTCCGGGCGCGGCGTCCCGACCACGAACGACAGGGCGGCGTCGGACACCCACCCGTCGATCGCGACGGCGAAGTCCACCGAGACCAGGTCGCCGTCCTGCAGCACGTAGTCGTGGGGGAGTCCGTGCAGGACGGCGTCGTTGACCGAGGTGCACAGCACCTTGCCGAACGGCGAGGCGCCGAAGGAGGGGTGGTAGTCGATGTAGCAGGACGTCGCGCCCCGCTCGCGGATCATGGCGTGCGCGAGCTCGTCGAGCTCGAGCAGGTTGACGCCGACGTCCGCCTTCGCCTCGAGCGCGGTGAGCACTGATCCGACGAAGCGCCCGGCGGGGCGCATCTCCTCGATCTGGGCGGGGGTCCGGAGCTCGATCACGCGGCCAACGGTAGTGGTCTGCCCACAGCAGATCCGCCGGGGGCGGATTCGCTTGGGTGGGGCCGTCGCGGCGCGGAGGCTCGCACCATGACCCAGACACCGAACCTGACGGCGGCCGACCGGCTGCTGCACCAGCGGATCATCGTGCTCGGCCAGGAGGTCGACGACGACATCGCCAACAAGATCTGTGCCGAGCTGCTCCTGCTCTCGGCCGAGGACCCGAACCGCGACATCAGCCTCTACGTCAACTCACCGGGCGGCTCGGTCTCGGCCGGCCTCGCCATCTACGACACGATGCGGCTGATCCCGAACGACGTCGCGACCCTCGCCATGGGGCTGGCGGCCAGCATGGGGCAGTTCCTGCTCACGGCCGGCACCCCGGGCAAGCGGTTCGCGCTGCCCAACAGCCGGATCCTGCTGCACCAGGGCTCGGCCGGGATCGGCGGCACCGCGGTCGACATCGAGATCCAGGCCGAGAACCTCGAGCACATGAAGAACGTGATGATGGCCATCACCGCCGAGCACACCGGCCAGCCGGTCGAGAAGGTCGAGCGCGACGCGCTGCGCGACCGCTGGTTCACCGCCGAGGAGGCCCGCGACTACGGGTTCGTCGACCACGTGCTCACCGAGGTCGCCTCGGTCGTCCCGTCGCGGGCGGGCATCGCCTTCGGGGTGGGGGCGTAGTCATGACCCAGTACACGATCCCCAGCGTGGTCGAGCGCACGGTGCGCGGCGAGCGGGCCGTCGACATCTACAGCCGGTTGCTGACCGACCGGATCATCTACCTCGGCACCGAGATCGACGACGGTGTCGCCAACGTGGTGATCGCACAGCTGCTCCACCTCGAGTCGGAGAACCCCGACCAGCCGATCAACCTGTACCTCAACTCGCCCGGCGGCAACGTGACGTCGGTGCTGGCCATCTACGACACCCTGCAGTTCATCCACTCCACGATCGCCACGACCTGCGTGGGCCAGGTCGGGTCGTCGTCGGCCCTGCTGCTCGCGGCCGGCGAGCCCGGACGCCGCACCCTGCTGCCGCACGCCCGCGTCGTCCTCGACCAGCCGGCCGGCGGCGGGCGCGGCACCCTGCCCGACCTCGCGGTGCAGGCCAAGGAGATCGTGCGGCTCCGCGCCGCGATGGAAGAGGTGCTGAGCCTCCACACCGGACGCCCCGTCGAGCAGCTGCGCCGCGACACCGACCGCGACCTGGTGCTCACGGCGCCGGCCGCCGTCGAGTACGGCATGGCGGACGCCGTCCTCGACAGTCGCAAGGCGGTCCCCGCCTGACGCCGGGCCGTAGGCTCGCTCCATGACTCTGGTCGACCGCACCATCGCCTCGCTCCGCACCCATCACGACCAGCTCGCCGAGCTGCTGCCGACGCTCGACGAGGCAGCGCTCACCGGCCAGAGCGGGGCCGCGGGCTGGCGGGTCTGCGACGTGCTTTCGCACCTCGGCAGCAGCGCCGAGCTGACCCTGGGTCCGCTCGCCGCGGCCGTCTCGGGCACCCCTGCACCGCAGGCGGCGAACCAGGAGGTCTGGGACCGCTGGAACGCCATGACTCCCGACGACCAGGCCCGCAACCTCGTGGAGCACGACGCCCGGGTCGTCGAGACGCTGGAGGCGCTGGACGCCGACGCCCGCGAGTCCCTCGTCGTCGACCTGGGCTTCCTGCCGGCCCCGGTGCCGCTGGCGATGGCGATCGGGATGCGGCTGAACGAGGTGGCGCTGCACTCCTGGGACGTGCGGGTCGGGCTCGACCCGACCGCCCAGGTCGACCACGACGCCGCGGAGCTCTTGCTCGACCTGTTCGCCGGCCCGCTGAGCATGATGATGCAGTGGGCGAGCAAGCCCGAGGTGCTGCCACAGCCGGCCGTCGTGGCCCTGGCCGGGCACGGTCTGTCCATGGGCGAGGGCGTCACGTTGGTGGCCGAGGCCCCGGTCGCGCCGACCGCCACGTTCACGGGGCCGGTCGAGGCCGCCGTCCGGCTGCTGGCTGGGCGGCTGTCGCCGGCGTCCACGCCCGACGGGGTCGAGGTCACCGGCAACGTGACCCTCGACGACCTGCGCCGGGTGTTCCCCGGCTACTGAGCCTGCCTCGCCCCTGATTCGCGCCGCGCAGAAATTTTGGTACGCCCCTAGCCGTCCGGGCGTGGTCTGCCCTACAGTCACGTCACGTCAGAGCGCTTGATTCTGCTGATATATGACGCGAATCAATCAAGATCGTTCAATCACTCGGGGAGTGGACCCATGCATACGACGACCGACCTCTCGACCGGATTCACGCGCCGCAGCGTGCTGGGCACGGCCGCAGCCGCAGGGGGTGTCGCCCTCGGGCTCGGGGCCGTCGCCGCCTCGACCGCACCCGCGCGGGCGGCCGGCCAGCGCTCGATGGCCAACCAGGCGTTCGAGCCGCACGACATCGTGCGGGTCGGCCTGATCGGCCTCGGCAACCGCGGCGGCGGCATGGCCCGCGGCTGGGCCGACGTCCCCGGCTCGCAGGTCGTCGCGGTCTGCGACATCCGGGCCGACCGCAGCACCCGCGTCGCCGACGACCTCGAGGGCCGCGGCAAGCCCCGCCCGACCGAGTACGGCGGCAAGCGCTCGTCGTTCCAGCAGATGCTCAACCGCGAGGAGCTCGACCTCGTCTACATCGCCACCCCCTGGGAGTTCCACTACACCCAGGCCCGGTCGGCGCTGCTCGCCGGCGCGAACGTCGCCGTCGAGCTGCCCATCGCCACCGAGCTCAACGAGCTGTGGGACCTGGTCAACACCTCCGAGCTGACCCGCAAGCACCTGTTCCTGGCCGAGAACTGCAGCTACGGCCGTAACGAGCTCGCGATGCTGAAGATGGCCCACGAGGGCGTCTTTGGCGACGTGACCCACGGCGCGGGCGGCTACCTGCACGACCTGCGGGCGCTGCTGTTCGACGACGGCTACTACACCGACGACTGGCGGCGCCTGTGGCACACCCGCAGCACCGCCAGCTTCTACCCGATGCACGGCCTCGCCCCGATCGCCGCAGCGATGGACATCAACCGCGGCGACCGGGCGACCACGCTGGCTGCCACCGCGACGGCGCCGCGGGGCCTGGCCGACTACCGCGAGAGGTTCGTGCCCCGCGACCACCGGTCGTGGACGGAGGAGTACATCAACGGCGACCGCATCACCTGCGAGATCACCACCTCCGGGGGCCGCACCATCAGCGCCGAGCACAACGTCAGCCAGCCGCGTCCCTACAGCCGGATCAACACCCTCGAGGGCAGCCGCGGCATCTTCGAGGACTACGTCGGCGGCGACGCCACCGGTGCCCGGATCTACTCCGAGCCCTCCCACAGCGGTGACACCTGGCGCGGCTTCGCCGAGATGCGCCAGGAGTTCGACCACTGGCTCTGGAAGGAGCTCGAGGACGACGCCGAGAACGCCGGCCACGGCGGTATCGACTACATCCTGCAGTGGCGCATCGTCCAGACCATGCGCGCCGGGCTGGTGCCCGACATCGACGTCTACGACTCGGCCGTCTGGTGCTCTCCGGTGCCGCTGAGCGTCGAGTCGCTGGCGAAGAACGGCAAGCCCGTCGCCATCCCCGACTTCACGCGCGGTGCCTGGCGCAAGCCGCGGGTCGGCCTCGACTCGCGCAAGACCGAGATGCCCGCCGTCCCGTGACCCTCGACCCCCGTCCTCGACCCTCCCGGAAGGCCCGCACCATGCCCGTTCTGCCGTTCGTCGGCCGCGCCACGATCGCGGTCGTCCTCGCGCTGGGCGGCCTCCTGGTCGCCCCTCACCCCACGAGCTCGGCGGTCGCGGCCCCCACCGTGACCATCGGCGCCATCGACCTCGACGGTCCCGCCATCGTCGAGGTGCCGGTCGCCGTCCGCAACGCCTCGCCCGCCGCGCTCCGCAAGGTGACGGTCACGTTGCGCGGCCCCGTGGGGTGGCAGGTCGCCCCGGCCTCGCGCTCCGTCTCGGGGAGCGTGAAGCCGGGCGGCCGGGCCACGGTGACCTTCTCGGTGCGCGTGCCGGAGAAGCGCCCCGGCTTCCACCTGCGCACGTTCACCGCCACCGTGAAGTACGCCGGCGGTGACGGAGCCGGGCAGGCCGTCGGCACCCGGGTCGAGCGGACGGGGGAGCCGTTGGCCGACCTGGCGGCGGCGTACAACAGCACGGGCATCACCGACGAGAGCGCCACCACGGCCGGCGACTTCGACGGCGAGGGCAACAGCTTCTCCGCCCAGAAGCTCGCCGACGTCGGACTCGGCCGCGGCGCCCAGGTCGAGGCGCTCGGCGTCACGCTGACCATGCCGGACGTCGCACCCGGCACCCCCGACAACGTCGCCAGCGGCGGCCAGGCCGTCAAGGTGAGCGGCGCCGGGAGCAAGCTCGTGCTGCTCGGCGCGGGCAGCAACTACGGTGCCGCGGGACCGGTGACCGTCTACTACACCGACGGCACGTCGTCGTCCGCGTCGACCGGCTTCCCGAACTGGTCGTTCCAGGAGCCGACCGCTCACGGCGCGACGCTCGTCGCCTCGAGCGTCGGGCGCAACCGCCCGAGCGGGTACGGCGACGCCGCCTACGCCTACCGCGTGTTCGCGAACTCGGTGCCGCTGACGGCCGGGAAGACCGTCGACTTCGTGGTCCTGCCCGGCAACAGCGCCCTGCACGTGTTCGCGCTGGGCATCGGCTGACGCCGCGCGGCGCTCCGCCGCGGGATCAGGCAGGGGGTTGGCTAGCATCTGGCCAGACATCCACCCCGCGAGCTCGAGGAGCCCATGTCCCGGCACAGTCGGCTCGACACCATCCTCGACCTGTTGTCGCAGCAGGGGAACGTCGACGTCGAGGAGCTCGTCGAGGCGCTCGACGTGTCCGCGGCGACGGTGCGTCGTGACCTCGACTCGCTGGCCGACCAGCAGCTGCTGACCCGCACGCACGGCGGAGCGGTCCCGGCCGCCGCGTCGTACGACCTGCCGCTGCGCTACAAGGCGACCAGGTTCGTCGGCGCCAAGGCGCAGATCGCGCGCACCTGCGCGGGCCTGGTGCAGCCGGGCCAGGTGGTCGGGATGAACGGCGGCACCACGGCCACCGAGGTCGCCCGGGCCCTGGTGCGCCGTACCGACCTCACCGGCGAGCCGGGGGTGACGGTGGTGACCAACGCGCTCAACATCGCCACCGAGCTGGCGGTGAGGCGCCACATCAAGATCGTGGTGGTCGGGGGGGTCGCGCGACCGCAGTCCTACGAGCTGATCGGCCCGCTCGCCGACGCCGCTCTGAGCCAGATCAACCTCGACCTGATGTTCCTCGGCGTCGACGCGTTCGACCTGGAGCACGGGGCGACCGCCGCCAACGAGGGCGAGGCCAGCGTCAACCGGCAGCTGGCGAGCCGGGCGGCACGCGTGGTGGTGCCCGCCGACCACTCCAAGCTGGGGCGCTCGGCCTTCGCCGGCATCTGCGGCGTCGACGAGATCGACCTGCTGGTCACCGACCGTCAGCCGCCGGCCGACATCGCGGCCGGCCTGGCCGAGCACGACGTGGAGGTCGTGGTCGCCGATGCCTGACCGCCCGTGACGCCGCTGCGCGTCGGGCTCGTCGGCTCCGGCCCCTGGGCCGAGCTCACGGTCGCGCCCGGCCTCGCGGCAGCCCCCGGAGTGCGGCTGACGCACGGCTGGTCGCGCAACCAGGCGGCGCTGGCCGCGCTCGCCGACCGGCACGGGTTCGAGACCTCGCCGTCGTACGACGCCCTGCTGGCCGGCGTCGACGCCGTCGCCTTCTGCGTGCCGCCCGACGTGCAGGCGGACCTGACGCCGCAAGCGCTCGAGGCGAGCCGGGCGCTGCTGCTGGAGAAGCCGGTCGCGCGCCGCGTCGAGCAGGCCGAGCGGCTGCACGGCCACACCGCGCCGGTGCTCGTGCACTACTCGCGGCTGCTCGACGCGACCGTCGCGCCCTGGCTCGACGCCGCCGCCCGGCGTCCGTGGTCGAGCGCCCGGATGGTGCTCACCAACTCGGCGACGCTCGGCGACGACCCGTTCGGCCGGTCGCCGTGGCGCCGCGACGACGACGGCGCGCTGTGGGACCTCGGCCCGCACGCGATCGCCGCGCTGCAGGTCGTGCTGGGGGCCGTGATCTCCGTGTCCGCTCGCCGGCACGACGACGGCATCGTGCTGGAGTCACTGCACGACCGTGGCGCGCGGGCCGAGACCCTGGTGTCGATCGCGTCGCCGCGGCGCGAGGAGACCCTCGAGCTGGTCGACGCCGACGGCCGGGTGCATGCCCTGCCCGCGACACCGCGGCAGAGCGGCGCCGAGACCTACGCACGGCTGGTCTCGCTGCTGGCCGCATCCCGTCCGGGGCGCTGCGCGGCCGCCGTCGCCGACCCCACGTTCAGCACCGGCGTCGTGGCGGCGCTGGCTGCGGCCGCCGGCGACCTCGGGTGGTCTCGTGACGGTTCCTAGCGGAACCTCCTCGACCGACGAGATATCGGTGGTCGTGGGACCGTCACGACCGACGAGGTAGCGGTGGTCGTGCGACCGTGACGACCGACGAGGTTTCGGTGGTCGAGGAGGTCGCTCTGCGACCGAGGAGTGTTCGGTGGTCGAGGAGGTCGCTCTGCGACCGTCACGAGACCCGGCGGCTGGTGACCTCGGGTGGTCTCGTGACGGTTCCTAGCGGAACCTCCTCGACCGACGAGGTATCGGTGGTCGTGCGACCGTCACGACCGACGAGGTGTCGGTGGTCGTGCGACCGTCACGACCGAGGAGGTTTCGGTGGTCGAGGAGGTCGCTCTGCGACCGTCACGAACCCGGCGGCTTGTGACCTCGGGTGGTCTCGTGACGGTTCCTAGCGGAACCTCCTCGACCGACGAGGGTTCGGTGGTAGTGCGACCGTCACGACCGACGAGGTTTCGGTGGTCGTGCGACCGTCACGACCGACGAGGTATCGGTGGTCGAGGAGGTCGCTCTGCGACCGTCGCGAGACCCCGGCGGCTTGTGACCTCGGGTGGTCTCGTGACGGTTCCTAGCGGAACCTCCTCGACCGACGAGGGTTCGGTGGTCGTGCGGTCGTCACGACCGAGGAGTGTTCGGTGGTCGAGGAGGTCGCTCTGCGACCGTCACGAGACCCGGCGGCTTGTGACCTCGGGTGGTCTCGTGACGGTTCCTAGGACCCTCCTCGACCGACGTGGTATCGGCGGTCGTGCGGTCGTCACGACCGAGGAGTGTTCGGTGGTCGAGGAGGTCGCTCTGCGACCGTCACGAGACCCCGGCGGCTGGTGACCTCGGGTGGTCTCGTGACGGTTCCTAGCGGAACCTCCTCGACCGACGAGGTATCGGCGGTCGTACGACCTTCACGACCGACGAGGTTTCGGTGGTCGTGCGACCGTCACGACCGAGGAGGTTTCGGTGGTCGTGCGACCGTCACGACCGACGAGGTATCGGTGGTCGAGGAGGTCGCTCTGCGACCGTCACGAGACCCGGCGGCGCGGTGCGGGCCTACGCGCCGCGGCGGATCCGGCCGACGTAGCGGTCCTCGAGCTCGCGGTTGTGCTCGTCGCCCTCGGGCACGTTGGCCGAGAGGTAGACCGGCGGCGCGTCGCCCGACTCCAGCAGCCGACGGACCACCTCGGCGATCAGCATCTGCGCCAGCAGGGCCGCGGTGATCGACGACACCGCGCACACCGTCCCGCCGTCGGGCAGGTCGAGGACGGCGTCGCCGTACGGCGCACCGTTGTCGAGCACCACGTCGGCGAGGTCGACCAGCTTGCTGCCCGACGGGTGCCGCGACTCCACGCCGTTCGTGTGGGCCAGCGACGTGATCGCGATGACCGGGTGCCCGTGGGAGCGGGCGATGCTGGCCATCTCGACGATCGAGCCGTTGACGCCCGAGTTGGAGGCGATCACGAACACGTCCTGAGGGCTGGGCGCGGTGAGGTCGTAGAGGCGGGCGGCGATCGTCGGGTCGCGCTCGAGGATGCCCTTGCCCAGCACGTCGGGGGAGTCGCCGCCGTAGATGACGACGTCGCGCAGCGCGATCCGGTTGGTCGGCACCAGACCGCCGGCCCGGCCGGCCAGCTCCATCGCCAGCGCCTCGGAGTGCCCCGAGCCGAACGCCTGCAGCACCCCGCCCGCGCGCAACGAGTCGGCGACGAGGTCGGCGGCGTCCTGGATCGGGCCCGACGCCTGCTGGCTAACCTCCTGCATGATGCCGTCCAGGGTGCCCAGGTAGCCCTCGGCGCTGATGGGGTCCGTCATCACTGACCGTCCTCTCCTCGTGAGTGAAGTTGGGAGTATGTCGTGGACGACGCAGCGGCCGTGCGCGGGCTCGTCCTCGGCGGTGACCTCGGGGGGACGTCGACCCGGATCGTCGTCGTCGACCCGGCCGGCGCCGTGCTCGGTCGCGGAGTCGCCGGCGGGGGCAACCCGGTCTCGAACCCGGACACGTCGGCGGCCGCCTTCGCCGACGCGCTCGGACGCGCCCTGCGCGAGATCGACCCGCGCCAGGTGCGCTCCGCCGTCATCGGCGTCGCCGGCGGTGGGCGCCTGCGGGACCCCCGGGTGCGCGCTGCCTTCGACGAGAGCTGGTGGCGCTGCGGCCTGACCTGCACACCCGACTACCGCTCCGACCTGGAGGTCGCGTACGCCGCCGGCACCACCGAGCCGAGCGGCTCGGTGCTGATCGCCGGCACCGGCGCGGTCGCGGGCGTGATCACCGACCACCGGCTCGGCGCGACGGCCGACGGCGACGGCTGGCTGCTCGGCGACGACGGCTCGGGGTTCTGGATGGGCCGGGAGGCGGTGCGGGCGACCCTGCGGTTCCTGGAGTCCGGCACGGGCGGCCGGGGCGTGCTGGTGCGGTCGGTGCTGAGCCACCTCGTGCCGACGACGGGTGGCGGCGAGAGCGAGCGGAACCTCGTGATCCGGGCGGTGCACGACCGGGCGCCGGTGCGGCTGGCCGACCTGGCGCCCCTGGTCACCACGGCGTACGACGCGGGCGACCCCGCCGCCGTCCGGATCGTCGAGGGGGCAGCCCGTCTCCTCGCCGACACCCTCGCCCGGCTCCCGGGCGGCCACGCTCCGGGACCGCTGGTGCTCGCCGGCAGCCTGACCCGCGGGCAGTCGCCCGTGGGAGCCCGGCTGCGCGACGTGCTGGCCGCGCAGGCTGGTCGAGCACCGGCCACCGCGTCCGACGAGGTGTGGGGAGCCGCCTGGCTCGCGCTGCTGGCCGCGGGGCCGGGGACGGTCGACACCGGCATCTGGTCACGGCTGAGACACGTGACAATATCTGATCGATCAGACTCTTGATCAATCACACTTGGACACCCTAGTGTGGCGCAGATCGCACCGGTTCCGGTCGGTCACCGTGCCCCGAAGAGGAGTCGACACCATGAAGAACCTGCCTCAGCCGTCTCGCCGGACCTTCCTTCGCGGAGCCGGTCTGGCCGCGGTCGCCGTCGCCGGGTCCAACCTGCTGGCCGCCTGCGCATCCGGTGGCGGTGGCGACGGCGACGGAGGTGGCGGCGCCGAGAAGACCGATGACAACCCGTTCGGCGTGCAGGCGAGCGACGCGCTGGCGGTCGTGATCTTCAACGGTGGCTACGGCGATGACTACGCCAAGTTTCACGAGGGCCTCTACAACGACAGGTTCGCGGACGCCTCGATCGACCACAAGGCGATCACCGACATCCGCCAGCAGATGCAGCCCCTCTTCAACGCCGGCACCCCGCCCGACGTCCTCGACAACGCCGGCGCCGAGCAGATGCCGATCTCGACGCTCGCCGACACCGGCCAGCTGGCCGATCTCACGGAGCTCTTCGAGGCCGACGCGATCGGCTTCGACGGGATGACCGTCGAGGAGACGCTCAACCCGGTCGCAATCGAGGCGGCGCAGTTCGGCGACAAGCCGATGGTGCTCAACTACGCCCTCCAGGTCTACGGCATGTGGTACGACCAGGCCCTGTTCGACGAGAAGGGCTGGACGCCGGCGGAGACGTGGTCCGACTTCATGGCCCTGTGCGAGGAGATCAAGGGTGCCGGCATCGCGCCGATGGCCCACCAGGGGAAGTACCCGTACTACATCCAGCAGGTGCTGATGAGCCTGGCGATCAAGCACGGCGGCCCCGAGGTCGCCTACGCCATCGACTCTCTCGAGCCGGGGGCCTGGGAGTCGGACTCGATGAAGCTGGCCGCCGAGGCGCTCCAGGAGCTCAAGACCAAGGGCTACATGCTGGAGGGCACCGAGGGTCTCGACCACATCCAGTCGCAGACGAGGTGGAACGAGGGCAAGGCCGCCTTCATCCCCTCGGGGTCGTGGCTCGAGAACGAGCAGAAGAAGGTGGCACCGCCGGAGTTCCAGACCACGGCGGCGCCGACGCCCCTGCTCGACGGCTCCGCCCTGCCCTTCGACTGCACCCGGGTCGAGGCGGCCGAGGCCTTCGTCGTGCCGGCCAAGGCCAAGAACCGGATCGGCGGTCTCGAGTACCTCCGGATCATGCTGTCCAAGGACGGCGCCGCCGAGTTCACCAAGCTCACCGCCGCGCCGACGGTGGTCAAGGGCGCCACCGAGGGCATCGAGCTGACCCCGGGGGCTGCCTCGGCGCAGGAGCTCATCGACTCCGGCGCAGACAGCAACTTCAACTACTACTACGACATCTGGTACAGCCCGATGAAGCCCCTGATCGAGAGCGCGGTGGCCGAGCTTGCCGCCGGTCGCTCGACGCCGGAGGACTTCTGTGCCGCAGCCCAGAAGATCGCGGACGAGGCGGCCGACGACCCGAAGACGCAGAAGCGCACCCGCAGCTGAGCGGACCGTGACGGCCGCCTGCCGGCCGTCAGCCACCCCACACCACCGCCAGAGAGGTCCGGTTCGTCATGCGCCACGGCAGGTATCCGTTCATCATCGGTTTCCTCGCCCCGGGGTTGATCCTCTTCGGGGTCTTCGTGATCAACCCGTTCGTGCAGGCGTTCCACTACTCCTTGACCGACTGGACCGGGGTGGCGCCCGAGTTCAGCTACGTCGGGTTTGACAACTTCCGGCAGCTGTTCGACGACACCCTGTTCACCACGGCGCTGAAGAACAACGCCCTGCTGCTGGTGTTCGTCCCCCTCATCACGCTGGTCCTTGCGCTGTTCTTCGCGTTCCTTCTCAACGTGGGCGGCGGCTCCAGCGGGGCCGGGGTCAAGGGCATCCGGGGCAACGGCTTCTACAAGCTGGCCTTCTTCCTGCCGCAGGTGCTGTCGGTGCCGGTGATCGCGGTCATCTGGTCGGTGATCATGGAGCCGACCGGAGACGGGATGCTCAACTCCGTGATCGGCAAGGTGGGCATCGGAACACAGGGCTGGCTGTCCGATCCCAACCTCGCGCTGTGGTGCGTGGTCTGGGTGCTCGTGTGGGGCAGCGTGGGCTTCTACCTGGTGCTGTTCAACGCGGCGATGTCGTCGATCCCGCGTGACATCTTCGAGGCCGCGGTGATCGACGGAGCCGGCCGCTTCTCGGCGTTCGTACGGATCACGCTGCCGCTGCTGTGGGACACCATCCAGACCTCGTGGGTCTACCTCGCGATCCTCTCGCTGGACGCCTACGCCCTGGTCGCGGTGATGACCGCCGGACCGGGCGGCCCCGACAACTCCACCCAGGTCATGGCCCTGCAGATCGCCCAGAACGGCTTCCAGTTCGGGCAGGCCGGCTACGCCTCGGCGATGGGCGTCGTCCTGTTCTTCCTGACCCTGGGCATCGCGGCGATCATGCTGCGGGCCACGCGGCGGGACCGGATCGAGTACTGAGAGCGGAGCCATGACACTCACCGCACCCCCTGGCGGTCGTTCCCTGACCCCACCTCCGGACGAGGAGCCGCCGACGTCGTCAAGCGGCGGGCGACGGCCCGACGCCGTGGGCGTCCTCTCGCACGGCGTCCTGATCTTCTGGTCGATCCTGGTCATGCTGCCCTTCGTCTGGGCGCTGCTCGCCTCCGCCAAGGACTCGCGAGAGATCTTCAGCGAGCCGTGGTCGTTGCCCACCGACTGGCGGTGGGAGAACTTCTCCAGTGCCTGGGACAGAGGCGTTGGCGACTACCTGCTCAACAGCATCATCGTGGTCACCGGCGGCGTCTTCCTCACGATGCTGGTCGGCTCGATGGCGGCCTACGTGCTCGCCCGCTACGAGTTCCGCGGCAACCGGTTCATCTACTACCTGTTCGCTGCCGGGATGATGTTCCCCGTCTTCCTGGCGATCGTGCCCCTGTTCTTCGTCGTGCAGAACCTGAACATGCTGTCGACCTACCACGGGCTGATCCTCGTCTACGTCGCCTACTCACTGCCGTTCACCGTGTTCTTCATGCACTCGTTCTTCCGCACCCTGCCCACCGAGGTGGCCGAGGCGGCGATCATGGACGGCTGCTCGCACACCTCGGTGTTCTTCCGGGTGATGCTGCCCATGGCCAAGCCCGGCCTGCTCAGCATCGGCATCTTCAACGTGCTCGGCCAGTGGAACCAGTTCGTGCTGCCGTCGTTCCTGTCTCCTGAGAAGCCGGTGCTCGCGCAGGGCATCGCGTCGCTCCTCGCCCAGCAGCGCTACGAGGGCGACTGGGGTGCGCTCTTCGCCGCCCTGGCCATCGCGATGCTGCCGGTCGTCATCGTCTACCTGGTGCTCTACCGCCAGATCCAGGCCGGCCTCACCGGCGGAACGCTCAAGTAGGAGCCCGCCGTGACCACCAGCACCGCGGTCGCGGCCGCGCCGACCCGCGTGAGGACGTCGACCCTGCGGGTCAGCGGGTCGCTGCCGGGAGCCGAGGGGATCCTGCCGGCGTTCTCGCCGCTGCGCGCCCTGCCGTCGTCCGAGCTCGGTGGTGATGCGCCGGCGGAGATGCGCGAACGCGCCGCCTACGGACGGCTCGACTCGCCGCTGCCGTACCCGCTGCAGAGCGACTACGCGCGGGACGACGAACCCGTCGACCTGGCCGCGATCGAGCTGACCAACGGCCTGCTCACCGCCACGGTGCTGCCCGGGCTGGGCGGCCGGGTGTGGTCGCTCCACGACCACGTGCGTGACCGCGAGCTGCTCCACGTCGCCCCGTTGCTGCGGTTCGCGAACTTCGGGCTCACCGACGCCTGGTTCGCGGGCGGCATCGAGTGGAACCTCGGCTCGACCGGGCACTCGTGCCTCTCGTCACGACCGATGCACGCCGCCGTGCTCCGCGGCGTCGACGGCGGCGACGTCCTGCGCCTCTGGGAGTGGGAGCGCACCCGCGACCTGGTGCTGCAGGTCGACCTGTCCCTCGAGGGCGACCGGCTCGTGGCCTCGACCCGGGTGGTCAACCCGGACGCCGAGGAGAAGCCGCTCTACTACTGGACCAACATCGCCGTGCCCGAGACCGCGGGCACCCGGGTGCTGTGTCCGGCCACGCACGCGTGGCGCACCGACTACACCGGCGGGCTCCGCCGGGTCGGCGTGCCGTTCCCCGACAGTGCGGACGTCGACATCAGCCGCCCGCTCGCGTCGAGCCACGCCGCCGACTACTTCTACGACGTCGCGGAGCAGCGGGGCCGGCACCTCGTGGCCGTCGAGGCCGACGGCAGCGGGTTCAGCCAGACCTCGACCGCGGCCCTGACCGGCCGCAAGCTGTTCCTGTGGGGGTCCGGAGCCGGGGGAGCGCGCTGGCAGAGCTGGCTGAGCGGACCCGACGCGCGCTACTGCGAGATCCAGGCCGGCGTGTGCCCCACGCAGCTCGAGCACACCCGCCTGGCCGGGCACGACAGCATCGCGTGGACCGAGTCGTTCGGCGCGGTCGACCTCCCGCCCTCGACGCTCGAGGCCGAGTACGACGACGCCTGCGCGACGGCCGCGGCCGGGCTCGGCTCCGCGGTCGACGCGGTGGCCCTGGAACGACGGCACGAGCGCTGGGTGCGAGAGGTCGCCGACACACCTCCCGACGAGGTGGTCGCCACCGGCAGCGGCTGGGGCTTCGCCGAGCTGCTCCTCCGCGATGGCACGGGCATCGGGCCGGGAGTCCCGTTCCCGGAGGTCGACGACGCGAGCGCAGCGGCCGTGGCCCTGGTCCGCGGCGACGCGGCCGGGCTCGACCGGCACGCCGACCGGCTGCCGGTGCCGCCCGTGTCCGAGCGCTGGGCCGAGGCGCTGCGCGACGGCCCCGACCACTGGTGGGCCCACTACGCACGCGCCGTCGGCCACCACCGGCGCGGCGACCTGGCGGGTGCGGAGACGTCGTACCGCCGCAGCATCGAGGGCCGCGCCTCACCCGGGGCACTGCGGGGCCTCGCGCTGGTGGCCGTGGCTGACAGACGGGTCGACGAGGCGCTGGAGTGGTACGAGCGAGCGCGTGCGCTCGCTCCCGGCTCACGGGCGCTGGTCACCGAGGAGCTCGCCCTGCTGCTCCGTGACGACAGACCGGCGGAATGCCTGGACGTCGTGGGCGGACTGCCCCACGGCGTCCGCACGCACGGCCGCACCCGCCTGCTCGAGGCGCAGGCCCTGGTCCGGCTCGGCCGGGCCGACGAGGCGGCGGTCATCCTCGCCGACCTCGAGGTCGACGACCTCGCCGAGGGCGAGCTCGCGCTCGGCGACCTGTGGAGCCAGGTGCACCCTGGCCGTTCGCTCCCACCCCGGCTCGACTTCCGGATGGTCGACGAGGGGAGCGAGCCATGACCGAGATCGCCGACCAGGACACTCGGTGGCGGCTCCTGCTCGACGCGCTCGCAGAGCGACGGCGGCTCTCGGTCGCCGAGGCCTCCGAGCTGCTCGGCGTCTCGGCCGCGACCGTGCGCCGCGACTTCAAGGAGCTCTCGCGCCAGCAGCTCGCCACCCGCACCCACGGCGGGGTGGTGGCCAGCTCGGTGGCCTACCAGCTGCCCGCCCGCTACCGGGTCACCGCCGCCGACCCCCGCGAGCGGATCGCCCAGGCGGCCGCGAGGCTGGTCGAGCGTCGCTCCGTCGTGGCCTTCAACGGGGGCACCACCACCAGTGCCGTCGCCCGGCACCTCGCCGGCCGGCCCGAGTTCCAGCAGGCCGGTGACGACACGGTCACCATCGTCACCAACGCGCTCAACATCGCCGGAGAGATGGTGCTGCGACCCAGCATCCGGACCATCGTGCTCGGGGGAGAGGCCCGGTCGGAGTCCTACGAGCTGCACGGGCCGTTCGCGAGCCGGGTCCTCCAGGAGCTGCTGCTCGACCGGCTCTTCCTCGGCGTCGACGCGATCGCGCCGGTCGAGGGCGCCAGCTGCCACCACCTCGGCGAGTCCGGCATCAACTCCGAGATGGTCGCCAAGGCCCGCCGGGTGACGGTGGTCGCCGACGCCTCCAAGCTCGGCAAGGTCGCCCTGTCGCGGATCTGCCGGATCGACCAGGTGCACGACCTGATCACCGACACCGGCGCCCCCGACGACGTCGTCGCCGCCTTCGAGGCAGCCGGTGTCACCGTCACCCTCGCCTGAGCCGTCCACCCCACGGTCGGTCGAGTGATTGATCATGATCGAAAACATAGTGATGTTGACAGAATCGGGCATCCGATCGATGATCTTCAGGTCCGCACTGCACCCGCTCCGCCCCGCTCCCACCGAGAGGCCGTCACCATGACCGTCACTTCCTCCTCCTCGTTCATCGAGGAAGAGATCGCCACCCAGCCCACCAACTGGCTCGCTGCTCGTGAGGTGGCTGCCGCCCACCGTGCCGCGCTGCCGCAGCCGGGCGAGCGGGTCGCGGTGGTCGGGTGCGGCACGTCGTACTACATGGCCCAGGCCTACGCGGCACTGCGCGAGAGCGCCGGCCTCGGCGTGACCGACGCCTGGACGCCGACCGAGGCCCGGCTCGGGCGCGGGTACGACCGGATCCTGGCGATCACCCGCTCGGGCACCACGACCGAGGTCCTCGACCTCCTCGCCTCGGTCGGCGGCCGGCTGCCGGCGAGCGTCATCAGCTCGTCGGCGGGCACCCCGGCCCTCGACCTGGCCGTGCCGATCCTCACCGCCGACGTCGACGAGCAGTCCGTCGTCCAGACCCGCTTCGCCACCAGCACCCTGGCCCTCCTGCGCTGGCACCTCGGCGAGGACCTGACGCCGGTCATCGCTCAGGCCGAGGCCGTGCTGGCCGCCGGCGACGAGGCCCTCGGGCCGGCGGTCGACGCCGAGCAGATCACCTTCGTGGGCCGCGGCTGGACCACCGGCATCGCCGACGAGGCAGGCCTGAAGCTGCGCGAGTCGGCCCAGCTCTGGACCGAGTCGTACTCGATGATGGAGTACCGGCACGGGCCGATCAGCATCAGCGCGCCCGGCCGGGTCGTGTGGGCCTTCGGCGAGCTGGTCGACGGGTTCGCCGACGACATCGCCGTGACCGGCGCCCCTCTGCTGCACGCGCCGATCGACGCGATGGCCGACCTGCTGCGGGTGCACCGCCTGTGCGTCGTCCGCGCTCGCCGGGCGGGCCTGAACCCCGACCAGCCGCGCAACCTGACCCGCTCGATCATCCTGGACCAGCCCCAGTCCTGACAGGCTCCTACCGTGACCACCCCCACCGGGACCGCCGACCCCGGCGAGTCCCCGATCGTGCTGGCCTTCGACATCGGCGGTACGTCCGTCAAGGCGGCGGCGATCGACACCTCCCTGTCGCCGCTGGCCGAGACCCGGCTGCCGACCCGGCAGGGCCCCGCGGTCCTCGACGTCGTCGTCGAGGCCGCGGCGGCCCTGCGTGAGGGGCTCGACCCTCGTGACCGGGGCCGGGTGAGCGCGGCCGGCGTGATCATGCCCGGCCTGGTCGACGCCGAGCGCGGCGTGTGCCGCAGCGCTGTCAACCTCGGCGTCGCCGACCTCGACGTGATCGGTCCGCTCGGCGACCGGCTCGGCATGCCGGTCCGGCTCGCCCACGACGTCGGCACCGGGGCCGAGGCCGCGCGCCGGGCCGCCGGCGACCTCATCGACCCCTTCGTCGTGGTGCTCGGCACGGGCATCGCGGCGGTCACCTACGTCGGCGGGGTCGCCGTCACCGGCGCCTCGGGCCAGGCCGGCGAGGTCGGCCACGTGATCGTGCGGCCGGGGGGTCCCGCGTGCCGCTGCGGCGCGCTCGGCTGCCTGGAGGCGGTCGCCGGTGCGGCCGCCATCGTGGCGGCCTACGAGGGTCGGACCGGACGCCGGCTCGACGGCGCGCGCGTCGTGGTCGAGCTCGCGGCCACCGACTCCGACGCCGCCGCCGTGTGGGGGGAGGCCGTCTCGGCGCTCGCCGACGCCTTGGTGCAGGTCTGCGCCCTGCTCGCCCCGGGCGCGATCCTGCTCGC
The DNA here is from genome assembly GCA_963825985.1 of uncultured Actinomycetota bacterium. Lineage (GTDB taxonomy): Bacteria > Actinomycetota > Actinomycetes > Propionibacteriales > Nocardioidaceae > Nocardioides. The sequence goes on from CAWGVK010000021.1 coordinate 51,344, forward strand.
GGGCGGCCTGTCGGAGGCCGGCGCCGCCCTCACCGAACCCGTGCGCACCCTGATGCTCGAGCGCTCCCGGGTGGCCACCGTGCCCCCGGTGCTGGCCAGCGAGCTCGGGGGCCGCGCCGGCCTGGTCGGGGCCAGCCAGCTGGCTCTCGAGGCCGTCGCGTGACCCGGCTGCGCGGCCGGGTCGTGACCCCCGACGCCGACCTCCGCGACGCCGTCGTGACCGTCGAGGGCGACCGCATCGCGCAGGTGCGCCCGGCGACCTCGGACGACGAACCGGCCGCTGACGACCTCGTCGTGCTGCCCGGCCTGGTCGACCTGCACTGCCACGGCGGGGGCGGGGCCTCGCTGACCGCCGCGGACGCCGAGCAGGTGTCGGCCGCGGCCGCCCACCACCTCGGGCAGGGCACCACCACCCTGGTCGGCAGCGTGGTCACCGACGCCCCCGACCGGATGCTCGCGGCGATCGGTGTGCTGGCCGACGCGGTCGACGTCGGCGAGCTGGCCGCCGTCCACGTCGAGGGTCCGTTCCTGTCCGAGGCCCGCTGCGGCGCCCAGGACCCGGCCTGGTTGACCGCGCCCGACCTCGCGTTCGCCGAGCGCCTGGTCGCCGCCGGCCGCGGCCACGTGCGCACCATGACGCTGGCTCCCGAGCTGCCGGGCGCCGACGAGGTCGCCGCCTGGCTGCGCAGTCAGGGAGTCGTGCCCGCCGTCGGCCACACCGAGGCCTCGGCGGCCACCACCGAGGCGTTCCTGCGCGCGGGCCGCCCGGGTCTGGTGACCCACCTCTTCAACGGCATGCCCCCGATCCACCACCGCGACCCCGGACCGGCGCTCGGCGCCCTGGCCGCGGCCCGCGACGGAGCCGTGCTCGAGCTGATCGCCGACGGCGTCCACCTGGCCGACGCGACGGTGGCCGGAGTCCTCGCCCTGGTCGGCGGGCGAGCCGTCGTCTTCGTCACCGACGCGATGGCCGCGGCCGGCATGGCCGACGGCGACTACGTGCTCGGCCCGCAGGCGGTGCAGGTGCGCGACGGCGTCGCGCGGCTGGCCGAGGGCAGCTCGATCGCCGGCGGCACGTCGCGGCTGCTCGACGTCGTGCGGCGCCAGGTCGGTGCCGGTCTCCCCGCCGTCGACGTGGTCGCGTGCGCGTCGGCCCGTCCGGCCGCCGTCCTCGGGCTCGACCACGAGCTCGGCTCGCTGGCCTCCGGACGCCGCGCCGACCTGGTCGTCACCGACGCCGCCCTCCGCCCCCGGCGCGTGATGCGGGCCGGGGCGTGGGTCGCATGATCCTCACCGTCACCTGCAACCCCGCCGTCGACGTGACCTACGACGTCGACCGGCTGGTGCCCGGCGCGGTGCACCGCGTCTCCCGGGTGCGACAGCGGCTGGGCGGCAAGGGCGTCAACGTCGCGCGCGTGCTGCACCACCTCGGCGAGCCGGTGCACGCGCTCGGCCTGGGTGACGCCGGCTTCGGCGCGCGGCTCACCGCGAGCGGCGTGCCCGCGACGTTCGTCGACGTGATGCCCGAGGTCCGTCGCACGCTGGTCGTGCAGGCCGCCGAGACGACCTCGCTGTGGGAGCCGGGGCCGGCCGTCGCGGCTGACGCGGGTGACCTGCTCGTCGCGCTGGTGACCGAGCGGCTGGCCACGGCCCGGGCTCTGGTCGTGTCCGGCAGCCTGCCCCCGGGGCTGGCCCCCGAGCTCCCCTCACGCCTGGCCGGGTTGGCCCGCGAGGCCGGCGTCCCGGTGCTGCTCGACGTCGACGACGCCGCGCTCGTCGCCGCGGTCGACGGCGGGGGAGCGGTGCTCGCCCCCAACACCGACGAGCTGGCCCGGCTGCTCGGTGAGCCGGTCGGAGACGACCCCGCCGCAGCCGTGCATCGCCTCGCCCGGCGCACCGGCGCCGCCGTCGTCCTCACCCGGGGGGAGCGGGGCGTGCTCGCCGTCGACGGCGACCGGTGCTGGACGGCGTCGCTGCCCGCCGTCCGCGGCAACCCGACCGGCGCCGGCGACGCCACCGCCGCCGGGATCGCCCGCGGCCTCGCCCGGGGTGACGCCTGGCCCGACGTGCTGCGCCACGCCGTCGCCCTCGGCGCCGCGGCCGTGCTGACCCCGGCCGCCGGCGAGATCGACCGCGATGCCTACGAGTCCTTCGTCCCCCGCGTCGTCGTCGACGGCGCCGACCTCCTCGCGACCGACAGGTAACCGCCGTGCCGCTCACCCCCATGTCCGACCTGCTCCTCGCCGCCGCGCACGACCACCGCGGGGTCGGGGCGATGAACGTGATCCAGCTCGAGCACGCGGAGGCGATCGTCACCGGCGCCGAGCGCGCCGGCCGACCGGTGGTGCTCCAGGTCTCCGAGAACACCGTGGCCTACCACGGCAGCGCGGCACCGCTGCTCCGCGCGACCCTGGCCGTGGCCGAGGGCTCCTCCGCCGCCGTGTGCGTGCACCTCGACCACGCGACCCGGGTCGACCTCGTGCACGAGGCGGTCGGGCTCGGCGTCCCGTCGGTCATGTTCGACGCCTCCACGCTGCCGCACGACGCCAACGTGACGGCGACGGCCGAGGTGGCCGCCTGGTGCCACGAGCGCGGTGTCGCGGTGGAGGCCGAGCTGGGCGAGGTCGGCGGCAAGGACGGCGTGCACGCCCCCGGCGTCCGCACCGACCCGGCCGAGGCCGCCGCCTACGTGGCCGCCACCGGGGTCGACTCGCTCGCGGTCGCCGTCGGCTCCTCGCACGCGATGACCGAGCGGGTCGCCCGCCTCGACGACGAGCTGATCGCCGCCCTGGCCGGGGCCGTGCCGGTGCCGCTGGTGCTGCACGGCTCGTCGGGCGTGCCCGACGACGGGCTGGTGGCCGCGGTCTCCGCCGGCATCACCAAGGTCAACATCGCCACGCACCTCAACGCCGAGCTCACCCGCGCCGTCCGTGCGGCTCTCGCCGACCCGGCGGTCGTCGACCCGCGCAAGTACCTCGGGCCCGGCCGGGCGGCGGTCGCCGACGAGGTCGCGCGGCTGCTGACGCTGCTCGGCTGAGTCAGGCGGCGAGCGCGAGCGGACCGGACATCGTGCCGAGCGAGCGCGTCACCCGGGTGGTGAGCTCGACCAGCCGCAGGCCGAGCGCTCCGTGGACGGCGCCGAGGATCTCCGAGCTCGGCTCCTTGAGGCCGCGCTCGACCTCCGAGAGGTACTGCACCGAGATGCCGGCGTCACCCGCGACGTCGGCCAGAGTGCGCTCCTGGGCGACCCGCTCCTCGCGGAGCTCGCGACCCACGGCCTCGCGCCACAGCGGCTCGGCCTCCGTCGGCTCGGGCCGGCGGTGCGGGAACGCTACGAGGTCACCCATGCTCGGAGCGTAGGTGCGCCGGCGTCCTCGCGGCAGACCTGTTCGCGACGGGCGAACGGCACGGCGTGCCCTGCCGTGCGAGGCGCGCAGGGGCCGTCACGGCCTGCCAGAGTGTGGCCATGAGACTGGGACTGCAGCTCGGCTACTGGGGAGCACGACCGCCGGAGGGGGTGGGCGAGCTGGTCGCCGCCGCCGAGGAGGCCGGGTTCGACGCAGTCTTCGCCGCCGAGGCGTGGGGGTCCGACGCGTTCACACCGCTGGCCTGGTGGGGCCGCGAGACGTCGCGGATCCGGCTCGGCACCTCGATCGTGCAGATGTCGGGCCGGGCGCCGACGTCCATCGCCATGCACGCGCTCACCCTCGACCACCTCAGCGGCGGCCGGGTCGTGCTCGGCATGGGGGTGAGCGGACCGCAGGTGGTGGAGGGCTGGTACGGCCAGCCGTTCTCGAAGCCGCTGGCCCGCACCCGCGAGGTCGTCGACATCATCCGCCAGGTGCTCGCGCGCGAGGCGCCGGTGACCAACGACGGCCCGCACTACCCGCTGCCGTACGCCGGCGAGGGTGCGGTCGGGCTGGGCAAGCCGCTCAAGCCGATCGTGCACCCGCTGCGCCCCGACATCCCGATCTGGCTCGGCGCCGAGGGGCCGAAGAACGTCGCCCAGACCGCCGAGATCGCCGACGGCTGGATCCCGATCTTCTACACGCCGAGGTCGGCCGCGATGTACGCACCCTGGCTCGACGAGGGCTTCGCACGCCCCGGCGCCCGGCGTACCCGTGCCGACTTCGAGATCGCCGCCAGCTGCCACCTCCAGGTGGTCGACGGCGCGGAGGCCAAGCAGCAGGTGATCGACGCGATCAAGCCCACGGTGTCGCTCTACATGGGCGGCATGGGGGCCGCGGAGGCCAACTTCCACAACCAGGTGTTCGTGCGGATGGGCTACGAGACGCTGGCCGCCGAGGTGCAGGAGCTCTACCTGAACGGCCAGAAGGACCGGGCCACCGCGCTGATCCCCGACGACCTCGTCGACGACATGCACATCATCGGCACCGCCGGCGAGGTCAGGGAGAAGGTCGCCGCCTGGGAGGAGACCGGCGTGACGACGCTGCTGCTGTCGCTGCGCTCGGCCGACGAGCTGCGCGCGATCGCCGAGCTGCTCGCCTGATCGTTCAGTGTGCCTGGCCGGTGCTCGCCGACGTGCCGCCGTCGACGGCGAGGAACGCGCCGGTGATGTAGCCGGCATCCGGGCTGGCCAGGAAGAGGACGGCGGGGGCGATGTCGTCGGGCTGGCCGATCCGACCGAGGGCGACCCGGTCGACGGCGGCCGCGATCGCGGCGGGGTCGGACGCGACCTCGGCGGTCACCGGCGTCTCCGTCATTGCGGGGACGACGGCGTTCAGCCGCACCCCACGCGGGCCGTAGTCGAGGGCGAGCGACTGCACGAAGTTCATGATCGCGGCCTTGGTGGCGTTGTACGCCGCCTGCTGCCAGTCCCCGCGCAGGCCCGACACCGAACCCACCACGACGAGGTTGCCTTCGGACTTCTCGAGCTCGGGCAGCGAGTGCCGCGCGACGTGCACGAATCCGTCGATGTTGCTGCTGCGGATCGCCTGCCATGCGTCGAGGCCGAGGTCGTCGAACTCACCGCTGACGTAGGTGGCGGCGTTGTTCACCACGACGTCGAGCGCGCCGAAGCGGTCGACCACGGCGGCGACCATCGCGGCGGCCGAGTCGTCGTCGGCGACGTCGGCCTGGACGGCGAGGGTGCGGTCGGCTGGATGGGCGGCCAGGGCTTCCTCGAGCTTCTCCAGTCGGCGTCCGCTGATCGCGACGTTGGCGCCGTTCGCGATGAAGGCCTCGGCGATCGCGCGGCCGATGCCGGTGCCACCACCGGTGACAAGGACGGTCTTGGTCGCGAACGCGTAGCTGTTGACGGTCATGCGAGGCGAACCGGGGTGGTCGCTCGGCTGTTCCCAGTGGCAGACCTGAAACAGGTTCTCGTGGGGCGCCCTGATCGCCCACATCGACCCCGAGCAGGTCATCGCCGCCGACGCCCTGCCGCTGACCGGCCCGGCAAGGTCCACAAGAGAGCGTCCGCGCGGCGTGCCGACCGGCGACCGCGCCCGCGGTTGACCCACCAACCGTCGACTCGGCGTCCGTTCAGTCCAGCTCGTCCCAGACGTCGTCGAGCAAGTCGACGGTCCTCTCGACATCGCCGTCGGTCACCGAGACACGCACCGTGAGCGAGCCGGAGGTGCGCTGGCACACCATGTAGTCGATCGCGGCGGCCTCGTCGTCGTACTCCCTGTCGGCGAGCGGGGGCTGGTTGCGATGGATCAGGCACGCGGCGTCCCCCTCGCTCACGCGGTCGACGCGCGGGAGGGCGGTCCGCAGGTACTCGGGATCGTCGAAGCCGTTCTCCGGGATCAGGGGGCCGGCGTCGTCGGCGACGGCGGTGACGAAGTACAGGGGGTCGAGCACGTCGGCCTCACCGTACGAGCGGACGGCGGCATCGGCTCCGTCGAACGCATCCGAGAGCTTGTCGGCGGCGTACTCCTGGGCCTCGCGGCGGTCGGCGATGGTCTGGGCGCGCTTCTCGTCGTCGAGGGTCGAGCTCTCCGGAAAGGCGGCGTCGGTGTCGAGGGCGACCAGGCCGCCGACCTCGTCGGGCAGCTCGACGTCCGAGTCACGCAGCGACGTGACGAGGGCCAGGACGCCGACGGCGAGGGCGATGACGACGACGGAGGCGACCAGCCCGATCCAGAAGTTGCGCGACATGGGCTCAGCGTCTCCTGGGCTCGATGCGCCGAACTCAGCGGCCCCCTGGACTCGGGACGTCCGCTTCGCCGCGAACGCGTGACTAGGCTCCGACCCATGAGCGGTTGCGCGATCATCACCGGCGCGGGCCCCGGGGTCAGCGGGTCACTGGCGCGGCTCCTCGCGGGCGAGGGCCACCCTGTGGGACTGCTCGGGGTCGACCGGGAGGCCGTCGACGCGCTGGCCGAGGAGATCCGGACGGCGGGGGGCACCGCCGCGGTCCGTCTCGCCGACCTGACCGACGCCGACGCGACGCACGCCGCGATCGGCGAGCTCGCCGACGAGCTGGGGTCGGTCGACGTCGTGCACTTCAACCCGAGCGCGTTCCGCGAGAAGGACCCGCTCGAGCTCACGCCGGCCGAGCTGCTGGACGACGTCGCGCTCGGTGTCGGCGCGCTGCTCACCGTCGTCCAGGCCGCCCGACCGCACCTCCACGCCGGGAGCCGGATCACGGTGACCGGCAGCATGGCCGCCGACCGGCCGTGGCACCGCGCCGCCTCGCTCGGCGTGCAGAAGGCCGGCGTCCGCAACCTCGTGCACAGCCTCGACGCGACGCTGAAGGACGACGGCATCCGCGCCGTCTCGGTGACCGTGCGCGGCACGCTGTCGCGCGAGGGAGCGTTCACGCCCGACCGCGTGGCCGCCGCGATCCGGGCCGCGCTCGACCAGCCCGAGGGCGAGTGGCGCACCGAGGTGCCCTACGAGGGCTGAGAGCCCCTCCACGGGCGCACTCGGGGCCACCACCCCGGGACGTTCCTCCGGTACACCGCGTACGACTCACCGAACTGCGCCGACAGCGTGGGCTCCTCGTAGGTCTTCACGAAGGTCACGACCGCGAGCGCGAACGCGGCCAGCCAGAGCGCCACGCCGGGACTGCGGAAGTACGCCGCCTGGCCCCCGATCATGGCGCCGACCGCGAGGTACATCGGGTTGCGCACGTGGCGGTACAGGCCGCCGACCACCAGCGTCTCGGTCGGCGCGACCGGCGCCGGCGAGCCCGATCCCTCGTGCACGAAACGGGCGAAGCACGCCACGACGGCGACCAGGCCGGTGAGGAACAGCACCGCCGCGACGCCGTCGAGCAGTACGCCGCCGTCGGCCCGGTCCCAGCCGGTGATCCACCACGGCACCACGCCGGCCGTGGTGCCGGGAGCCAGCAGGAGGAAGACGGCGCTCGTGAAGGATGCCCGGCTCATCACCCGATCATGACCACGGGACCGCCTGGTGGGAACCGTCGGACCGCCGCCCCCCGACGACCAGGCCGATCAGGGCTCAAGTCCGGGTCGGCGACGGCCGAGACTCCCCACGTCGCCCCTGAAGATCCACACCGCGGTAACAGAAATGGTGCTCTCCAGACCGGAAACGCCAAAATTCGGTAACATGCAGCGGTGCAGCACCACGGCACGCCCCCCACTCCTCCCACACCCGGCCCCGCTCCAGCGGCGGCGTCAGGTCTCCTGCGAAAGGAAGACCAGTGATCTTCCTCTACGCCCTGGTCGGCCTCGCCGCAGCTGTCGCGCTCCTGTGCGCGGTCGCCCGACCGGGCGACGAGCGCTCGCGCTGCCGGGCCGAGGTCCGCCGTCGTCGCTACGTGGCCCGGCACCCCATCTACGTCAACAGCCACGACATCCTCTGCGCGCTCGTGCTCGACGGGGTCGAGCCCGACCAGGCCCGGCTGGTCACCGACAGGGCGGCGAAGCTCGAGATCGCGCCGTACACGATGTGGCTGTGGATCCAGCGCTTCGACGCCGTCTCCCTGGCGATCGTCGTCGCGGCCGACCTGAGCCACGAGCAGGTCCTTGCGCACTACAGCACCGGTCGGCTGCCCGACCTGCAGGAGCTGCGCGTCTTCGCGGCCTGCAACGGACTGCGCCCGGCCGAGCCGGTGCGGCACCGGCGGGTCCTGGTCGACTCCTCGGTCTCCGCCCGCCGACGTACGGCCATCCCGCCGATCTTCGAGCCCGGCACCTGGCCGGCGTCCGGTCGCGCCACCGGGGCCGACAACCGTCGCACCTCCGGCGAGCGCCGCCGGCGCGGCGGCCTCGCGGCCTGAGCTGCTACCAGCCCCGCTCGCGCCACTCGGTGAGGTGCGGGCGCTCCACGCCGAGCGTCGAGTCGCCGCCGTGGCCCGGGTAGAACCAGGTGTCGTCCGGCAGCCGCCCGAAGACCTTCGTCTCGACCTCGTCGATGAGCTGGGCGAAGGCGGCGTCGTCGCCGAACGTGCTGCCCACGCCACCGGGGAAGAGCGAGTCGCCAGTGAAGAGGTGCGGGTGCCCGCCCGAGGCGGTGTCGTCGTACAGCAGCGCGATCGAGCCGGGCGTGTGACCGGCGATCGCGATCACCTCGAGGGTGCAGTCGCCGACCTCGACGGTGTCGCCGTCCGCGACCGCGCGGGTGACCGGCACCCCGGTCTGGCTGGTGATCGGGTCGGCGTCGGGGATCCCGGCGACCACCTCGGCGCCGGTCGCGTCGACGACGGCGGCCAGGGCGCGGTGGTGGTCCCAGTGCTGGTGGGTCGTCACGACGCAGGCCAGGCCGGCGTCGCCGAGCAGTGGCAGCAGGGTGTCGGGGGAGTCGGCGGCGTCGACGAGCACCTGGTCGCCGGTGTGCCGGCAGCGCAGGAGGTAGCAGTTGTTGCTCATCTTCTCGTCGACCGCGACCTTGGTGATGGTCAGGTGCTCGAGCTCGCGGACGTCGGCCGCGCCGCCGACCGTCACGTCTCCTGCGTAGGTCACCATTCCTCGATTCTCGGCAGCTCGCCGTCGGTCGTCAGTCCCTCTCCCGTGCCCCGCCCGCTGAGCCACCAGCCGAGGTCGGCGCCGGTCCCCGACACGGTGGGGCCGCCTTCGGCAGCCTGCCAGGTGCGGTCCAGGTCGGTGGCGAGCAGGGTCGCGCCCGCGCGTCCGGCGAGGCTGTCGACGACCAGCGCCGAGAACGCCGCCGGCCAGTCGGCGCGGGTGTAGCCCGCGTCGAGGTCGGCGTGGTGGATCTCGACCTCGCGCCAGCGCATGGTCACGACCTCGTCGGCGCGGAACGTGCGGTCGCTCCCCGGCGTGCGAGCGATCTCGACGCCGCCGCGGTCGGCGGGCAGGTTCCGGAGCGCGTCGGCCAGGGTGGTGCTGCTGCCGAGGAGCCGGTCACGCACCTTGCCGGGCGGTGCGGCGCTGAGGGCTTCGATGTCTGCGTCCCGCGCCTCGGGCGAGGAGTACATCGCCGCCGGCTCACCGGCGAGCACGCTCCGGAGGGCACCGGCGAGGGCCTCGGCGTTGAGAGCCAGGTGGGCGACGACGTGCCCGCGGGTCCAGCGGGGCAGGAGGGACGGCGCGGCGTACGCGTCGTCGGGCAGGGCGTCGATGGCGCGGACGAGCCGCTGCGTGGAGAGCTCGAGGTCGTGGACGGTCACGCCCCCATCCTGCTGCACCGTGTCACCAGGGTCACCCGTTGGAATCAGCCGGTTGTCGGTGGTGCCGCCTAGGCTGGGTCGGTCGGCGCGGCGAGTTGCTGCTTCGACCTCCATGCCGAACACTTGTTCGAACCATCCAGGCTCGACTCCGAGGGACATCAGTGGCCGACCAGCTCATCATCCGCGGCGCGCGGGAGCACAACCTCAAGGACGTCTCGCTCGACCTGCCGCGCGACTCGCTCATCGTCTTCACGGGCCTGTCCGGGTCCGGCAAGTCGTCGCTTGGCGTTCGACACGATCTTCGCCGAGGGCCAGCGCCGCTACGTCGAGTCGCTGTCGGCGTACGCCCGCCAGTTCCTCGGCCAGATGGACAAGCCCGACGTCGACTTCATCGAGGGCCTGTCGCCGGCGGTCTCGATCGACCAGAAGTCCACGTCGAAGAACCCGCGCTCCACCGTCGGCACCATCACCGAGGTCTACGACTACCTGCGGCTGCTGTTCGCCCGCGCCGGTCGCCCGCACTGCCCCGACCTGCGGCGCGCCCATCGAGCGGCAGACGCCGCAGCAGATCGTCGACCGGGTGCTCGCGCTCGAGGAGGGCCGCGGTTCCAGGTGCTCGCGCCGGTCATCCGCGGCCGCAAGGGCGAGTACGTCGAGCTGTTCCGGCAGCTGCAGACCCAGGGCTTCTCCCGGGTGCGGGTCAACGGCGAGACCCACACCCTCGACGACCCGCCCAAGCTCGACAAGCAGAAGAAGCACACCATCGAGGTGGTGGTCGACCGGCTCGCGGTCAAGGCGTCGTCCAAGCGCCGGCTCACCGACTCGGTCGAGACCGCCCTCAACCTCGCCGGCGGGCTGGTCCTCTTCGACTTCGTCGACCGCCCGGCCAAGGACGCCGAGCGCGAGCTGCAAGTTCTGCGAGAAGATGGCGTGCCCCAACGACCACCCCATCGACACCGACGAGCTCGAGCCCCGCTCGTTCTCCTTCAACTCGCCGTTCGGCGCCTGCACCGTAGTGCCACGGGCTCGGCACCCGGATGGAGGTCGACCCCGAGCTGGTCGTCCCCGACCGAGACCGGCACCCTCGGCGAGGGCGCGATCCAGCCGTGGAGCGCGGCCCACGTCGCCGACTACTTCCTCCGGCTGCTGGACGCGCTGGGCAGCGAGCTCGGCTTCGACATCGACACCCCGTGGCAGGACCTCCCGGCCAGGGCGCAGAAGTCGCTCCTCGGGGGCCACCCGACGAAGGTCCACGTGCGTCACCCGCAACCGCTACGGCCGCGAGCGCTCCTACTACGCGGCGTTCGAGGGGGTGCCACCTTACATCGAGCGCCGGCACCGCGAGGCCGAGTCCGACACCAGCCGCGAGCGCTTCGAGGGCTTCATGCGCGAGGTGCCGTGCCCGGCGTGCCGCGGCAGCCGGCTCAAGCCGGTCTCGATGGCGGTGACGCTCGGCGGCCGCAACATCGCCGAGATCTGCGCGCTGCCGATCAACGAGACCGCCGAGTTCCTGCGCGACCTCGACCTGTCCGCGCGCGAGCGCCAGATCGCCGAGCGGGTGCTCAAGGAGATCCAGGAGCGGCTCCGGTTCCTGCTCGACGTCGGCCTCGACTACCTCTCGCTCAACCGGCCCTCCGGGTCGCTGTCCGGCGGCGAGGCCCAGCGCATCCGGCTGGCCACGCAGATCGGCGCCGGCCTGGTCGGCGTGCTCTACGTGCTCGACGAGCCGTCGATCGGGCTGCACCAGCGCGACAACCACCGGCTGATCGAGACCCTCGTCCGGCTCAAGGACCTCGGCAACACGCTGATCGTGGTCGAGCACGACGAGGACACGATCCGGACCGCCGACTGGGTGGTCGACATCGGCCCGGGCGCCGGCGAGCACGGCGGCCAGGTCGTGCACAGCGGCTCCGTCGCAGGACCTGCTCGCCCATCCCGACTCGCTGACCGGGCAGTACCTCTCCGGGCGGCGCGAGATCCCGCTGCCCGACATCCGCCGCCCGCGCACCGAGGGCCGCGAGCTGGCCGTCCACGGCGCCCGCGAGCACAACCTCCAGGACATCGACGTGGCGTTCCCGCTCGGGCTGTTCGTCGCGGTCACCGGCGTGTCCGGCTCCGGCAAGTCGACGCTGGTCAACGACATCCTGTACACCGCGCTGGCCAAGCAGATCTACAACGCGCGCGCCGTGCCGGGACGGCACCGCAAGATCACCGGCCTCGAGCACGTCGACAAGGTGATCCACGTCGACCAGTCGCCGATCGGGCGCACGCCGCGGTCCAACCCGGCCACCTACACCGGCGTCTTCGACCACATCCGCAAGCTCTTCGCCTCGACGCCGGAGGCCAAGATGCGCGGCTACCTGCAGGGCCGGTTCTCGTTCAACGTCAAGGGCGGGCGCTGCGAGGCGTGCTCCGGCGACGGCACGATCAAGATCGAGATGAACTTCCTGCCCGACGTCTACGTCCCGTGCGAGGTCTGCCACGGCGCCCGCTACAACCGCGAGACGCTCGAGGTGCACTACAAGGGCAAGACCATCGCCGAGGTGCTCGACATGCCGATCGAGGAGGCGGTCGACTTCTTCGCCGCCGTCCCGCCGATCGCGCGGCACATGAAGACGCTGGTCGAGGTCGGCCTCGGCTACGTCCGGCTCGGCCAGCCCGCCACCACGCTGTCCGGCGGCGAGGCGCAGCGGGTGAAGCTGTCGTCCGAGCTGCAGAAGCGCTCGACCGGGTCGCACCGTCTACGTGCTCGACGAGCCGACCACCGGCCTGCACTTCGAGGACATCCGCAAGCTGCTGCTCGTGCTCGGCCGGCTGGTCGACCAGGGCAACACGGTGCTGGTGATCGAGCACAACCTCGACGTGATCAAGACCGCCGACTGGCTGGTCGACATGGGTCCCGAGGGCGGCAAGCGCGGCGGCACGGTGGTCGCCGAGGGCACCCCCGAGGACGTCGCGGCGGCACCGGCCAGCTACACCGGCCAGTTCCTCGCGCCGCTGCTCGAGGGCCGCGCGGCCAGGCAGCCGGCCGCGCAAGAGTCGGCCGCCGAAGGCCCCGGCCGCTCGCGCCCGCCGTGAAGCGGGCCACCGCCAAGGCGCCGGCGAGGAAGCGCACGACGGCGAAGAAGGCGACGTCCAAGCGAACCTAGGGCTCGTTCTCATGCTCGCTCTCATCTGGCTGACTAGTGTGGTCTTCAACTAGCTGTCGTCTGCTACTCGAGGAGCCAGTCGTGACCGCTGCCGCCCGTCAGCCAGACGCCGCGCCCTGTCCGGCGCCGCGACCGTAGGCGCTGTCCCTGCCGCTGCTCGCGGCGTGCGGCGACGACGGCTCCGAGCCGTCCACGGCGCGACACCAGCGACTCGGCGTCCTCGGCCACCAGCGACCCGACCGCGAGCTCGCCGACCGAGGAGCCGACGAGCGAGGCGACCAGCGAGCCTCCGCCCGACGCCGGCGCGGGCGTCGTCGACGACCGGCGACGTGCCGGTCGGCAGCGGCGTCATCGTCGCCGACAGCGAGGTCGTGGTCACCCAGCCCGCGAAGGGCGACATCAAGGTGTTCACCAGCATCTGCACCCACCAGGGCTGCCCGGTCACGGGCATCACCGACGTGATCAGCTGCACGTGCCACGGCAGCACCGTACGACATCGCCGACCGGCGACGTGCTCGGCGGACCGGCGCCTGCCCCGCTTGTCGCCGGTCGCCTTCACGGTGCGAGGGCTGACCAGGTGGTGTTGTCATGAACGACGATCAGGCCGAGCCGACGGATCGTCTTCCAGGGCCTCGGCGCGCTCGGCGTCGCCGTCGCGCTCGCCGGCTGCGGCAGCGGTGACGACGACGGCGGCGGGCGAGCGGCGCCCGAGACCGGCAAGGCGCTCACGACCAAGGCCGAGGTGCCGGTGGGCGGCGGCATCGTCCTCGACGGACGTCGTGATCACCCAGCCGACCGAGGGCGACGTTCAAGGCGTTCACGGCCACCTGCACCCACCAGGGCACGGCCCGTCGACGCGGTCGGCGAGCGAGCGCATCGAGTGCCCGTGCCACGGCAGCCGTTCTCGACGAGGACGGCGTCGGCCACGAGCGGGCCCGGCCACCGAGCCGTTGCGCGAGGTCGACGATCACGGTCGACGGCGACCAGATCCTGGCCGCCTGACCGCTGGGCCGACGCTCAGCCGCAGGCTCGTGGCGCCAGGCGGCTGTCGCGCGGCAGTGCCGGCGGTCCAGGCGGCGGTCGAGCAGGTCGCGAGCCTCGTCGTAGCGGCCGGCCTGGAGCAGCGCGCGATCCGGGTCTCCTCGACCACCTCGCGCTGGGCGTCGCTGCCGCCGACGCGCCACACCGAGCGTCGAGGGCGGCGAGCGCGGTCGGCGCCGGCCGAGGCGCTGCCAGCACGCAGCAGCGCAGCGCGCGGGCCAGGGGAGCGACCACCTCGCGCTGGGTCGCGTGGTCGTGGGCCCGGCCCAGGCGGCCAGCGAGGCGAGGCCCGGGCCGTCGTCGGGGGCGAGCAGGGCAACGGCGGCGTGCATGCCGAGGAACGGCGTGGCGGGCCGCACCAGGCGTCGCGATCGACCGCGGTGGCCACCTGCTCCAGCCCCGGGACGGCGTCGGCGCCGGGGGTCAGCGCCCAGCGCCACAGCAGCGAGCCGGTGTCGACCAGCGCCCGGCAGCCCGTGGCGTGCTCGGGCCGCAGCTGGGCGTCGTAGCGCGCGGCGGACGGCGCCGAGGTCGCCGATCGACAGCTCGTGCAGGGCGGCGTGCCAGGAGAAGTGGGTGAGGCTGTCGACGTCGGCGCCGGCGCCGGTGATCCAGTCGTCCATCCATCCGTCCGCCGCGTGGTCGCCGGTCTCGTAGTGGGCGTGGGCGCGGGCGTGGGCCGAGTGACCGGCGCCGGCTGCTCGGCCAGGGAGCGGCACGAGAGGTCCATCGCCTCGTCGAAGCGCGCTGCTCCTGACGGATGAACGCCAGCAGCCCGGCGTACCACCAGTCGTCGCCGTACGCCGGGGCGGCCGCTCGACGATCGTCCACGCCTGCTCGGGCACCTCGGTGACGCCGGCGAAGGCGATCGTCGGCACCGCGGCGGAGAGCAGCAGCGCGTCGACCGGGTAGCGTCTCGAGGTGCCGCACCAGCGGCGCGCGCGTCGCCGCGCGAGGTGGGCCAGCGACCGCGTGCACGTGGCTGCGCTCGCGCTCGGTGCTGCGGCGCGGCGTGCAGCTCGGCGTCGCGCAGCCGGGCTCGACGTCGACCTCGGCGCACAGCTCGTGGCCGAGCAGCGCCAGGGCCGCGTGACCGAGCGCGAAGGTCGGGTCGAGCGACGATCGAGGAGGCGAAGGCCTCGGCCGCGCCGGAGCGCAGCCACAGCACGGCGTCGAGGCCGCGGTTGTAGGCGTCCGCGGCGTCGGCACCGGCGGTGACGGCGAGGCCGTAGCGGTCGCGGATGCGGCACGAAACCAGAGTAAGTGACAAGACAATGAAGAGGAAGTCGACGCGGCCGCGCCGGGCGCGCCGGCTGTCGGTGCCCGACCGTAGGGTTGAGGTCGTGTCACCCAGCAGTCAGGGCCGCCCCACGAGAGGGCCGCTGTCGTACCGGCCCGAGCCGGGGTCGATCCCGACCCAGCCGGGCGTCTACCGGTTCCGCGACGCCCACGGCCGGGTGATCTACGTCGGCAAGGCGAAGAACCTGCGCGCGCGGCTGTCGTCGTACTTCCAGGACGTCGGCAACCTGCACCAGCGCACCGCCACCATGGTGACCACGGCGGCCAGCGTCGAGTGGACGGTCGTCAACACCGAGGTCGAGGCGCTGCAGCTCGAGTACTCCTGGATCAAGGAGTTCGACCCGCGGTTCAACGTGAAGTACCGCGACGACAAGTCCTACCCGTGGCTCGCGGTCACCTTCGGCGACGAGTTCCCGCGGGTGATGGTCGGGCGCGGCGCCAAGCGCAAGGGCACCCGCTACTTCGGCCCGTACTGCCACGCCTGGGCGATCCGCGAGACCGTCGACCTGCTGCTGCGGGTGTTCCCGATGCGCTCGTGCAGCAACGGCGTCTTCAAGCGGTCCGTGCGCAGATCGGCCGGCCGTGCCTGCTCGGCTACATCGGCAAGTGCTCGGCGCCGTGCGTCGGGCGAGGTGAGCGCGGAGGAGCACCGCGAGATCGTCGACGACTTCTGCGACTTCATGGCCGGCCAGACCCGCGCCGTTCGTCCGGCGCATCGAGAAGGAGATGTACGCCGCCTCCGACGCGCAGGACTTCGAGCGGGCCGCGCGGCTGCGCGACGACCTCGGCGCCATGCAGCGGGCGCTGGAGAAGCAGGCGGTCGTGCTCGGCGACGGCGCCGACGCCGACGTGATCGCGCTCGCCGAGGACCCGCTCGAGGTCGCCGTCCAGATCTTCTACGTGCGGGGCGGCCGGATCCGCGGCCAGCGCGGGTGGGTGGCCGACCGGGTCGACGACGCCGGCACCCCCGAGCTGGTCGAGGACTTCCTGCTCCAGCTCTACGCCGGCGACGCCGAGTCGGTCCCGCGCGAGATCCTGGTGCCCGAGCTGCCGCCCGACGTCCACACCTTCGAGACGCTGCTCAGCGACCTGCAAGGGCAGCCGGGTGCAGATCCGGGTGCCGCAGCGCGGCGACAAGAAGACGCTGCAGGAGACGGTGGCGAGCAACGCCAAGCAGTCGCTGGTCCTGCACAAGACCAAGCGGGCCAGCGACCTCACCACCCGCAACCGCGCGCTCGAGGAGATCCGCGAGGCCCTCGATCTCGACGAGGCGCCGCTGCGCATCGAGTGCTACGACGTCTCCAACCTGCAGGGCACCGAGGTGGTCGCGTCGATGGTGGTCTTCGAGGACGGGCTGTCCCGCAAGGGCGAGTACCGCCGGTTCGTGATCAAGGGCGTCGACGGCCAGAACGACGTCGCCTCGATGCACGAGGTGATCACCCGGCGCTTCCGGCGGCTGCTCGACGAGCAGGCGCGCTCCGAGACCCGCAACGACCGAGCAGCGGCCCGATGCTGGTCGACCCCGAGACCGGCCGGCCCCGCAAGTTCGCCTACGCGCCGGGGCTCGTGGTCGTCGACGGCGGTCCGCCGCAGGTCGCCGCTGCCCAGCAGGCACTCGACGAGCTCGGCATCGACGACATCCCGGTGGTCGGCCTGGCCAAGCGGCTCGAGGAGGTGTGGCTGCCGGGCGAGGAGGACCCGGTCATCCTGGCCCGCTCCTGCGAGGGGCTCTACCTGCTGCAGCGGGTGCGCGACGAGGCGCACCGGTTCGCGATCACCCACCACCGCTCGCGGCGCTCGAAGACGATGGTCGAGAGCATGCTCGACGACGTCCCCGGCCTCGGCGAGGTGCGCCGCAAGACCCTGCTCAGGCACTTCGGCTCGCTGAAGAAGCTGCGCGCGGCGGGTGTCGACGAGATCGCGCTGGTGCCCGGCATCGGGCCGCGCACCGCCGAGGCGATCAAGGACGCCGTCGAGCGAGCGTCGGCGGCAGGCAAGACTGTCAGCGTGAACACCGCGACCGGCGAGATCGAGGATCATGAGCGACCCGCATGACCGAGGCACGCCCCCGACGCGCCGGGCGAGCTCGTCGTCGTCACCGGCATGACCGGTGCCGGGCGCAGCACCGCGGCCAAGGAGCTCGAGGACCTCGGCTACTTCGTCGTCGACAACCTGCCCCCGAGCCTGCTGCCCGACGTCGTCCGGCTGGTCGACCAGAGCCGCGGACGACGACAGCCGGTCGCGGTCGTCGTCGACGTCCGGTCCGGGGTCGTTCTTCGACGGCGCTGCGCTCGCTGCTCGCCCAGGGGGTCGGCGGCCGCCGCTCGACCCTGCTGTTCCTCGAGGCCGCCGACGACGTGCTGGTCCGCCGGCAGGAGGCCGCCCGCCGTCCACACCCGCTGCAGGCGTCGGGCCGGCTGCTCGACGGGCTGACCGCGCGAGCGCCGGGTGCTCGCCGACCTGCGCGGCGACGCCGAGCCTGGTCATCGACACGACCGCGCTCAACGTGCACCAGCTGACCGACCGCGGTGGCCGAGGCGTTCGGCACCGCCGAGACCACCGGTCTGCAAGGTGACCGTCATCAGCTTCGGGTTCAAGTACGGCATCCCCGTCGACGCCGACTTCGTGGCCGACATGCGGTTCCTGCCCAACCCGTTCTGGGTGCCCGAGCTGCGGGGCAACACCGGCCGCGACGCCGACGTCGCCGACTACGTGAAGTCCCAGCCGGGCGCCGCCGAGTTCCTCGACGCGCTACGTGCCGGTGCTCGACCGGGGTCGCCGACGGCTACCTGCGCGAGGGCAAGCGGTTCATGAGGGTCGCGATCGGCTGCACCGGCGGCAAGCACCGCAGCGTCGCGATGACCGAGGAGATCACCCGCCGCCTGGTGGCCGCCGGGTTCGAGGCCAAGCCGGTCCACCGCGACCTAGGACGAGAATGAGCACCGCCGACTGTGAGAGCTCAAGCCGTCGTCGCGTTCGGCGGCGGGCACGGCCTGCACGCCTCCCTGTCGGCGCTGCGGATGCTGGTCGACGACCTCACCGTCGACGACCTCACCGCCATCGTCACCGTCGCCGACAACGGCGGCTCGTCTGGCCGGCTGCGCGGCGAGTTCAACGTGCTCCCGCCGGGCGACCTGCGGATGGCGCTGGCCGCGCTGTGCGGGACCGACGACTGGGGCGACACCTGGGCGCGGGTGCTGCAGCACCGGTTCGAGGGCAACGGCGACATGCGCGGCCACGTGGTCGGCAACCTGCTGATCGTCAGCCTCTGGGAGCTGCTCGGCGACCACGTCGACGCGCTCGACTGGGTCGGGCGGCTGCTCGGCGCCAAGGGGCGGGTGCTGCCGATGGCGCTGGCGCCGATGGACATCCGCGCCGAGGTGCGCGGGCTCGACCCCGACCCCGAGCGGCTCACCACCGTGCGCGGCCAGGTCGAGGTCGCCACCACCGAGGGCGTGATCACCTCGATCGACCTCGACCCGGCCGACCCGCCGGTCTGCCCGGTCGCGCTCGACCGAGATCGCCGAGGCCGACTGGGTCGTTCATGGGCCCGGGGTCGTGGTTCTCGTCGGTGATCCCGCACGTGCGGGTGCCGGCGCTGCGCGAGGCCATCGTCACCACCGAGGCCCGCCTGGTCGTCGTCCTCAACCTCGAGGAGCAGGCGGGAGAGACCGGCGGCTTCGCACCCGCCGACCACCTCGCCGTCCTCTACGAGCACGCACCCGACCTGCGGGTCCACACGGTGCTCGCGGATGTCGCCAACCTGCCCGCCGACCAGGCCGACGAGCTGCGGCAGGTGGTCGAGGCGACCGGCGCGCGGCTGGTGGTCGACGACATCGCCCGCGACGACGGCACCCCCCGCCACGACCCCGCAAAGCTGGCCGCGGCGTACGCGCGGATCATCGACGCCAGCGACGGCTGAGAGTCTTAGTGCCCATTAAGACTGGTGATCCGGGTTGTTGACGAACGTGGCAGGATCGCCCTCATGGCGATGACGGCTCAGGTGAAGGCGGAGCTCGCCAACACCCAGATCACCAAGACCTGCTGTCGCAAGGCCGAGGTGGCGACGATGCTCCGCTTCGCGGGCGGCCTCCACATCGTCAGCGGGAAGATCGTGGTCGAGGCAGAGCTCGACACCGGGGCCGCGGCCCGCCGGCTGCGCCGCGACATCGACGAGATCTACGGACACCGCTCCGACGTCGTGATGGTGCAGGGCAACGGGATCCGCAAGGGCAGTCGCTACATCGTGCGCGTGGTCAAGGACGGCGAGTCGCTGGCCCGCCAGACCGGGCTGCTCGACCAGCGCGGGCGCCCGGTGCGCGGCCTGCCGCCTGCCGTCGTCTCCGGCGGCGGCTGCGACGCGGTCGCCGCGTGGCGGGGCGCGTTCCTGGCGCACGGCTCGCTCACCGAGCCCGGGCGCTCGTCGTCCCTCGAGGTCACCTGCCCGGGGCCGGAGGCGGCGCTGGCCCTCGTCGGGGTCGCCCGTCGGCTCGGCATCCAGGCCAAGGCCCGCGAGGTGCGCGGCGTCGACCGGGTCGTCATCCGCGACGGCGACGCGATCGGCCAGCTGCTCACCCGGCTCGGCGCGCACGAGACGCTGATGGCCTGGGAGGAACGCCGGATGCGGCGCGAGGTGCGCGCCACCGCCAACCGGCTCGCCAACTTCGACGACGCCAACCTGCGCCGCTCGGCGCGCGCGGCCGTCGCCGCCGGGGCCCGCGTCGAGCGGGCCATGGAGATCCTCGGCGACGGAGGTCCCCGACCACCTCAAGCTGGCCGGCTCGCTGCGGCTCGAGCACAAGCAGGCCTCCCTCGAGGAGCTCGGCCAGCTGCACGAGCCGGTGCTCACCAAGGACGCGATCGCCGGGCGGATCCGCCGACTGCTCGCGATGGCCGACAAGCGGGCCGAGGAGCTCGGCGTCCCCGACACCGAGGCGTCGCTGACGCCCGAGATGCTCGCCGACGAGCTGAGCACGGCCGCCTGGTTACCCGGCACGTACGGCGGCGACGCCGGCGTCCGGCCACCGTCCACCTCGGACGCTAGGCTCGAGACCGCCCATCACAGACGACCGCCCCCAGGAGCATCCGCAGTGACTGTTCGCGTAGGCATCAACGGCTTCGGCCGCATCGGCCGCAACTTCTTCCGGGCCGTGCGCGCCTCCGGCGCCGACATCGAGATCGTCGGCGTCAACGACCTCACCGACAACGCCGTCGCTGGCCCACCTGCTCAAGTACGACTCGATCCTCGGCCGCCTCGACGCCGACGTGACGTCGACCGACGACGCGATCACAGGTCGGCGACCAGGAGATCAAGGCTTTCGCCGAGCGCGACCCGGCCGCCCTGAAGTGGGGCGACCTCGGCGTCGACGTCGTCGTCGAGTCGACCGGCTTCTTCACCGACGCCACCAAGGCCCGCGCGCACATCGACGCGGCGGCGCCAAGAAGGTGATCATCTCGGCGCCCGCCTCCAACGAGGACTTCACCGTCGTGATGGGCGTCAACCACGAGCAGTACGACGCCGCGAGCACACACGTGATCTCCAACGCCTCGTGCACCACCAACTGCCTCGCGCCGATGGCGAAGGCGCTCAACGACGAGCTCGGCATCGTCAAGGGCCTGATGACGACCATCCACGCCTACACCGCCGACCAGAACCTGCAGGACAACATCCACAAGGACCTGCGTCGCGCCCGCGCCGCCGCCATCAACGTCGTCCCGACCTCGACCGGTGCCGCCAAGGCCATCGGCCTGGTCTGCCCGAGCTCAAGGGCAAGCTCGACGGCTACGCGCTGCGCGTGCCCGTGCCCACCGGCTCGGCCACCGACCTGACCTTCGAGGCCGGCCGCGAGACCAGCGGTCGAGGAGGTCAACTCGATCGTCGAGAAGGCCGCCGACGGCCGCTTCCTGCGGTACTCCACCGACCCGATCGTCTCCAGCGACATCGTCACCGACCCGGCGTCCTGCATCTTCGACGCGCCGCTGACCAAGGTCATCGGCAACCAGGTCAAGGTCGTCGGCTGGTACGACAACGAGTGGGGCTACTCCAACCGCCTCGCCGACCTGATCGACTACATCGGCGAGACCCTCTGACCGTGGGCGGACTACTCGCGACCCTGGGCGACGTCGGCGGCAAGCGCGTCCTCGTCCGCTCGGACCTCAACGTGCCGCTCGACGGCACGCGCCAGGCGATCACCGACGACGGCCGGATCCGCGCGAGCGTCCCGACCATCCGCGAGCTGGCCGACGCCGGCGCGCGGGTGGTCGTGGCCGCGCACCTCGGCCGCCCGAAGGGCGCCCCGGAGGACCGCGTACTCGCTGGCCCCCGTGGCCGCCCGGCTCGGCGAGCTGCTCGGTGCCGACGTCGCGTTCGCCACCGACACCGTCGGTGAGTCGCGCCCGGGCGACGGTCGAAGGCCTGGCCGACGGCGAGGTCGCGCTGCTGGAGAACGTCCGGTTCAACGCGGGCGAGACCAGCAAGGACGACGCCGAGCGCGGCGCGTTCGCCGACCAGCTGGCCGCGCTGGCCGATGCGTTCGTCTCCGACGGGTTCGGCGTCGTGCACCGCAAGCAGGCCAGCGTGTACGACGTCGCCCAGCGGCTGCCGCACGCCATGGGCGGGCTGGTGCGCGACCGAGATCGACGTGCTGCGCCGGCTCACCGTCGACCCGGAGCGGCCGTACGTCGTCGTCCTCGGCGGCTCGAAGGTCTCCGACAAGCTCGGCGTCATCGACAACCTGCTCGGCAAGGCCGACAAGCTGCTGATCGGCGGCGGGCATGGTCTTCACGTTCCTCAAGGCCCAGGGCCACGAGGTCGGCAAGAGCCTGCTCGAGGACGACCAGCTCGACGTCTGCCGGGGCTACCTGCGAGCGGGCCGAGGAGTCGGGCGTCGAGATCGTGCTGCCCGACCGACATCGTGGTCGACACGGCGTTCCCGTCCGAGCGACGCGGACGCCGGAGCCGCGCGTCGTCGCCGCCGACGCAGATCCCGGCCGACGCGCTCGGGCCTCGACATCGGGCCGGAGTCCGGCGCCGCGTTCGCGGCCGCGCTCGCCGACGCCAGACCGTCTTCTGGAACGGCCCGATGGGGGTCTTCGAGATCGCCGCGTTCGCCGACGGCACCCGCGCCGTCGCCGAGGCGCTGACCAAGGTCGACGGCCTCTCGGTCGTCGGTGGCGGCGACTCGGCGGCCGCCGTCCGCAGCTCGGGCTTCGACGAGGCCGCGTTCGGCCACATCTCCACCGGTGGCGGCGCCAGCCTCGAGTACCTCGAGGGCAAGGAGCTGCCCGGCATCGCCGTCCTCGAGGATTAGGAACCTGACCACCATGGCCAAGAACACCCGCACGCCGCTGATGGCGGGCAACTGGAAGATGAACCTCAACCACCAGGAGGCGGTGGTGCTGGTCCAGAAGCTCGCCTGGACGCTGTCCGACAAGCGGCACGACTACGGCAAGGTCGAGGTCGTCGTCGTCCCGCCGTTCACCGACCTGCGCAGCGTGCAGACCCTGGTCGACGGCGACCGGCTGCCGATCCGGTACGGCGCCCAGGACGTCTCGACGCACGAGTCGGGCGCCTACACCGGCGAGATCTCGGCCGGCGATGCTGGCCAAGCTGGGGTGCTCCTACGTCGTCGTCGGTCACTCCGAGCGGCGCGAGCACCACGCCGAGACCGACGAGCGTCGTCAACGCCAAGGCTCACCGGACGGTCGCCGCGGGCATGACGCCGATCGTGTGCGTGGGCGAGGGTCTGGAGGTCCGTCAGGCGGGCGAGCACGTGCCGCACACGCTGGCGCAGGTCGACGGGCTCGCTGGCCGGCTTCACGCGCCGAGCAGGTCGCCGGGCTCGTGGTGGCCTACGAGCCGGTCTGGGCGATCGGCACCGGCGAGGTGGCGACGCCCGACGACGCGCAGGAGGTCTGCGCGGCGATCCGGGGCCAGATCAGCGAGGTGCACGGGACCGAGGCCGCCGACGGCGTCCGCGTGCTCTACGGCGGCTCGGTGAAGGCGGCGAACGTCGCGGGCATCATGGCGAAGCCCGACGTCGACGGCGCGCTGGTGGGTGGGGCGAGCCTGCAGGCCGACGAGTTCGGCGGCGATCTGCCGCTTCTACGACATGCCGGTTCTGTGATGCCCGATCACGGTTCTCAACGGGGTCTGACGTAGGCATCTGCGTTCGTGATCTGAACTGCTCTTCACCATCCTGCTCGTCCTGACCAGCCGTCTGATGATCTTGCTGGTGCTCCTCCACAAGGGTCGCGGCGGCGGCCTGTCCGACATGTTCGGCGGCGGCGTCTCCAGCTGGCTCGGCGGGTCGTCGGTGGCGGAGACGCAACCTCGACCGGATCACGATCGGCATCGGCGTCATCTGGTTCGCCTGCATCGTCGCCCTCGGGCTGCATGAAGACCTACTGAGCAACCTCAACTCGGACGATCTCGGAACGACTCGAAGGAGGATCACTGAGTGGCTGGTGGAGGAAACGCGATCCGCGGGAGCCGGGTCGGGGCCGGCCCGATGGGCGAGGCCGAGCGCGGCGAGGCCGCGCCGCGGCAGGCCGTCACCTACTTCTGCTCACACGAGCACCGCGGTGATGACGTTCGCGGTCGAGGCGACCGTCCCCGACCCTGGGACTGCCCGCAAGTGCGGCCTGCCGGCCAACCTCGACTCCGACAACCCGCCGCCGCCGCCCAAGATCGAGCCGTACAAGACCCACCTCGCCTACGTGAAGGAGCGCCGCTCCGACCGGAGGCCGAGGACATCCTCGACGAGGCGATCCAGATGCTCCGCAGCCAAGCGCAAGTCCGGCGAGATCATCTTCTGACACGCGCCCGCCGACGACTCCGGCCCTCCCCGCCTCGGCAGGGAGGGCCGTCGGCGTCACAGGTCGCGACGGACCTCGTCGGCGCTCGGTGCCTGGTGCCGGTTCAGGCGCACGATGGCGAACGCGAGGCCGCCCCAGAGGATGGTCATGGCCACCAGCATCAAGATCACGGCGTCGGCGCTCATCGGTTCTCCTCCACGTGCTCGGTCGGGATCTCGAGGGGTGTCGCGGGTCTCCAGCGGACCAGCGCGGCGAGGACGCCGAAGACGATCACCGCCACGGCGCTGCCCCAGCCGAGGCCGTTGAGCATCCAGCGCGGGTAGTCGCCGTACGGGACGTCGATCTCGGTGATGAAGGCGTCGACGAGGACGTAGGTCAGTGCCGCGGGGGTGATCACGGAGACGAGGGCGAACCAGCCCCGTCCGAGCTGGAGGGACCCGGTCAGGTTGAGGTGTGCGGCGAGCGTGGGCAGGGCCCGCACCACCCAGGCCACGACCAGCATGCTGACCACTGCGACGAGCAGGATGCCGAACAGGTTGACGAAGTGGTCGACCGTGTCGAGCACGTAGAGGCCGCTGGTGGTGCCGAGGAAGACCAGGCTGAGCACCCCGGCCGGGACGACGACCGACAGCGTGGCGGCGCGCCGGCTGAGCTCGAACTTCTCCCGTACGGCGGCGATCACCACCTCGATGATGCTCACCAGCGAAGTGAGGCCGGCGATGACGAGGGAGGCGAAGAACAGCACCCCGATCACCGCTCCGGCGGGGGCCTCGCTGATGATCGCCGGGAAGGCGAAGAACGCGAGCCCCACGCCGCCGCCCTGGGCCGCGTCGCCGATGGCCACGCCCTGCGCCTGGGCGATGAAGCCGAGCGCGGCGAAGACGCCGATGCCGGCGAGCAGCTCGAAGCCGGAGTTGGCGAAGCCGACCACCAGGCCGGACCCGCTCATGTCGGTCTTGCGGCCGACGTAGGAGGAGTAGGTGATCATGATGCCGAAGCCGATGGAGAGCGAGAAGAAGATCTGGCCGAACGCCGCTGCCCACACCCCGGCCTCGGTCAGGGCACCCCAGTCGGGTGAGAAGAGGGCGTCCAGACCGTCGCCCGCCCCCGGCAGGAACAGGGCCCGGATCACCAGCGCCGCGAAGGCGACGATGAGGATCGGGATGAACACCGCGGCGGTCGCGCCGATGCCCTTCTGCACGCCGAGCAACATGATCACCAGGACGGCGATCCACACGATCGCCAGCGGGACGGCGACCCCGAGCACCACCTCGGTGCTGATGGTGACGTCACCGGCCTGGAGGAAGTCACCGACGAAGAACCCGGCGGGATCGTCGCCCCACGCCTGGTCGAAGGAGAAGAACATGTAGCGGGCCGCCCACGCGATCACCGCGGCGTAGTAGACGGCGATGAGGAAGCAGATGCCGACCTGCCACCAGCCCAGGAACTCGGTGCCGCGCCGCAGCCGGGCGAACGACAAGGGGGCCGAGCCGCGGTGCCGGTGACCGATGCCGTAGTCGAGCAGGAGGAACGGCAGGCCGGCCGTGAGGAGGGCGACCAGGTACGGGATCATGAAGGCCCCGCCGCCGTTCTCGTAGGCGACGTACGGGAAGCGCCAGATGTTGCCCAGACCCACGGCCGACCCGATCGCCGCCAGGATGAAGACCTTGCGGGAGGTGAAAGCTCCTCGGGTGGACGCCTCGGCGTCGTCAGTGACCGTCATCACACCATTCTTGAGGTCGGGGACCACGGCCGCAAGGAACGGGGCCCCTCCGGCGAGTCAGAGGGTGGAGGCCGCCTCACGGTCGAGCCACCAGGTGGTGTCGTCGTGGCCCGAGACACCCCGAGCAGGGGTCTCCGAGACGGTGCCGGTAGGGGCGAGGGCCCGGGCGACGGCCTCGGCCTTGCCGTCGCCCGAGGCGAGGAACCACACCGAGGTCGAGCGGTTGAGGGCGCCGAGAGGTGAGCGAGATCCGGGCCGGTGGGGGCTTGGGGGAGTCGGAGACGCCGACGGCGACCGTGTCGTCGACGTCGAGTGCCGGGTGGCCCGGGAAGAGCGAGGCGACGTGGCCGTCGGGCCCGATGCCCAGCATCAGGACGTCGAAGGCGCCCGAGCCGTGCTCGCGGAGCAGGTCGCCGTACGTCGCAGCACCCTCCTCGAGCGTGGCCGCGGAGGCCGTCGACGGCATCTCGTGCACCTGGGTCGCGCCGACCGCGTTGAGGAAGGCGGCGCGGGCCTGGCCGGCGTTGCGGTCGGGGGAGTCGGGGGCGACGAACCGTTCGTCACCGAACCACACGACGACCCGCGTCCAGTCGACGTCGGACGCCGGCGACAGCCGTGCCAGCTCGCGGTGGACGGCGTCGGCGATGGTGCCGCCGGTCAGCGCGATCTGTGGCCTCTCCGACCGACTGCAGGTCGGCCAGCCGCGACAGCAGCTCTCCCGCCACCGCGGTCGCTAGCGCGACAGCGGACGGCTGCACCTCGATGCGGGGGGTCATCGGGCCCTCCGGTTCATCGTCTTGATGGTCGCGGCGTACACGTCGTCCTCGTCGAGGCGTCGCAGCTCCTCGGCCAGCAGCTCAGGCAGGTGCCGTCGCTTGAGCGCGATCGGCCGGTCGGGCCGGTCGGGGGAGGTGAACGTCGCCAGCCGGCCGTCGGGCCGCGCGATCCGGATCGGCCCCTCCTTGGTCTCCATCACGACCTGGGTGATGCCCGGGCCCCGAGGACGACGTGCGGGTCACGTCGACGTGCAGCCGGTTGCGCAGCCACGCGGCGAGCAGGTCGGCGCTCGGGCTGATCCGCTCGGAGGCCACCGTTGCCGACGACACCTTGAGCTCGTGCTGGTCGAGCGCCGCCGCGAGCAGCGCCCGCCACGGGGTGAGGCGGGTCCAGGCCAGGTCGGTGTTGCCGGCGACGTACGACGCGCACTGCACCGCCAGCGCCTTGGTCTTGCCGCGGGTCACCTCGGCCGCGTCGGTGATCCGCCGCTTGGCCAGCGCCCCCAGCGGGTCGGCGGCCGGGTCGTCGGGCGGCTCGTGCGGCCACCAGATGGCGACCGGCGAGTCGGGCAGCAGCAGCGGCAGCACCACCGAGTCGGCGTGCCGCACCACCTCGCCCTCGAGCCGGATCACGGCGGCCTCCCCGCCCCAGCCGGCTCCGGTGCCGACCTGGGCGTTGACCATCGGTGCGCCCCGCGCGCTGCCGAGGACGACGCCGAGCACCCGTGCGGGGTGCTCGTGGGTCGCCTTGCGGGCGTTGGTCATCGCCGCCTCGGAGCTCTCCTCGTCGACGACCACGATCAGCGTCATCACCATGCCCATGGCGGGCGAGCCCGCCCGCACCCGGGCGCGCACGAACTCACTGGCGATCGCCGAGGAGTTGGTGTCGGTCAGCTCGATCATCATGGACGCCTCCAGACGCGGCCGTCACGGGCCAGCATCGCGTCGGACGACGCCGGGCCCCACGTGCCGGGCGGGTACTGCTCCGGCGAGCCCTTGGCCTCCCAGCGCTCCAGGATCGGGTCGAGGATCTGCCACGACAGCTCGACCTCCTCGTGCCGCGGGAACAGCGGCGGATCACCGAGCAGGACGTCGAGGATCAGCCGCTCGTAGGCCTCCGGCGAGGCCTCGGTGAACGTGCCGCCGTAGGCGAAGTCCATGTTGACGTCGCGGATCTCCATCTGGGTGCCCGGCACCTTCGACCCGAACCGCAGGGTCATGCCCTCGTCGGGCTGCACGCGGATCACGAGGGCGTTCTGGGTGAGGTCCTCGACGGAGGTGGCCGTGAACGGCTGGTGCGCGGCCCGCTTGAACACGACCGCCACCTCGGTGACCCGCCGGCCCAGTCGCTTGCCGGTGCGCAGGTAGAACGGGACGCCGGCCCAGCGCCGGTTCTCGACGTGCAGCGTCACCGCGGCGTACGTCTCGGTGCGCGACCGCGCGCCGATGCCGTCCTCGTCCTTGAAGCCGAGCACCTTCGCCCCGCCGGCCCACCCGGCGGCGTACTGCCCGCGGGCGGTGGCCAGGTCGAGGCGCCTCGGCACCCTGATGCTCGACAGCAGCTTCTGCTTCTCGATCCGCAGCGCCTCGGCGTCGAACGACGTCGGCTCCTCCATGGCCACCAGCGCCATCAGCTGCAGCAGGTGGTTCTGGATGACGTCGCGGGCGGCGCCGATGCCGTCGTAGTAGCCGGCCCGGCCGCCGATCCCGACGTCCTCGGCCATCGTGATCTGCACGTGGTCGACGTACTTGCTGTTCCACAGCGGCTCGAACATGGTGTTGGCGAACCGGGTCGCCAGCACGTTCTGCACCGTCTCCTTGCCGAGATAGTGGTCGATCCGGAAGATCGAGGACGGCGCGAACACCGCGTCGAGCGTCGAGTTCAGCTCGCGCGCCGACGCGAGGTCGTGCCCGAACGGCTTCTCGACCACGACCCGGCGCCACGAGTGGTCGGACTCGGCCAGCCCGTGCTCCTTGAGCTGCTGGGCCACGGCGCCGAAGTACCCGGGCGGGATCGCCAGGTAGAACGCGTGGTTGCCGCCGGTGCCGCGGACCTGGTCGAGCTCCTCGATCGTGCGCCGCAGGTGGTCGAAGGCGGCGTCGTCGTCGAAGTTGCCCGGCACGAACCGGAAGCCCTCGGCGAGCTGGTTCCACACCTCCTCACGGAACTCGGTGCGGGCGTACTGCTTCACCGAGTCGTGCACGATCTGCGCGAAGTCCTGGTCGGCCCAGTCGCGGCGGGCGAACCCGACCAGGCTGAACCCCGGCGGCAGCAGCCCGCGGTTGGCGAGGTCGTAGATGGCCGGCATCACCTTCTTGCGCGACAGGTCGCCGGTGACGCCGAAGAGCACCAGGCCGCACGGGCCGGCGATGCGGGGGAGCCGACGGTCCTGCTCCTGCCGCAGCGGGTTCACGTAGGCCATCGGACCCTCCTCAGCCCAGCGCCGCGCGGACGCCGTCGAGGTCGGCCGGGCGGCGGACGTGGAGCCGCAGCACCGGTCGTCCCTTGTCGGCGAGCACCTGGCCGTCGCCCACGGCCTGGGCGGTCAGGAACTCGTGGAAGGTGAACGGCCGGTCGGGGACGGCGAGGTCGGCCTCGGGCTGGCCGGTCACCTGGAGGTAGACGCCGGTCGGCGGGCCGCCCTTGTGGTACTGCCCGGTCGAGTGCAGGAACCGCGGGCCCCACCCGAAGGTGACCGGTCGCCCGGTGCGGGCCGCGAGCGTGTTGCGCGCCGCGGCCAGCGAGGCGTCGCGGTGCCGGTCGAGGTAGGCCTGGACGGCGACGTACCCGTGGTCGGGGTCGACGGCGCCCAGCAGGGCGGCCACCGCGTCGGCCACCGTGTCGGTGCCCTCGGGGAGCCACCCGTCGGAGGCGTAGACGCTGACCGGGCCGTCGACGAAGACCGGCTCGGGCGTCGAGCCGCCGCCGTCGAGCAGCTCGCGGGAGGCCGCCTTGGCGCTCTCGACGTCGGGCTGGTCGAACGGGTTGATGCCGATCACGCGTCCGGCGACGGCGGTGGCGTACTCCCACAGCAGCATCTGCGCGCCCAGCGGGGCGTCGACGGTGAAGCCCCACCGCGACGCCGCCCGCACCCGGTCGAACACGAACTCGGGGCCCACGGTGCTCAGCACCTCGTCGGGGCGGCTCGGGTCGAAGTCGGGGGAGTCGAGGGTCGGGACGACGACGGGCAGCACGCCCTTGCCGTCCTTGCCCGTCGACTCGGCGACCAGCTGCTCGGCCCAGTCGCCGAAGCCGGGGAACGGCGACCCGGCGTCGCCGATCACGAGCTTGTCGACGCCGGCCAGGTTGGCGGCGCCGATCAGCGCGCCGACCCGCAGGCCGGGGTTGTCGGGCGAGTCGGCCTCGAGGGCCGGCCGGATGGCCTCGGCCGCGTCGAGCAGACCTGCGATGTCGGCACCGGCCAGGCCGCTGGGCACGAGGCCGAACGCCGTCAGCGCGGAGTAGCGGCCGCCCACATCGGGGTCGGCGAGGAACACCCGGTAGCCGGCGTCGCGCGCCGACTTCTCCAGCGGCGAGCCGGGGTCGGTGACCACGACGATCCGCTCTGCCGGGTCGATCCCGGCATCGGTGAACGCCTTCTCGAAGGCGCGGCGCTGGCTGTCGGTCTCGACCGTGCCGCCAGACTTGCTGGACACGACGACGACCGTCTCGCCGAGCCGGTCCTCGAGCGCGCTGCGCACGAAGTCGGGGTCGGAGGAGTCGAGCACGGTCAGCTCGACCCCGGCCGCGGCGCAGATGACCTCGGGTGCGAGCGACGAGCCGCCCATGCCGCACAGGACGACGTGGAAGAGCCCCTGCTCGCGCAGCTGCACGGTCAGCGCGGCGATGTCGGGCACGAGGGTGCGCGACGACTCCGACAGGGCCACCCAGGCGAGCCGCTTCGAGGCCTCGCCCTCGGCGTCCGCGCCCCACAGCGTCGCGTCGCGAGCGGCCAGCCGGCCGGCGACGCCGTCGGCCACGAGCGCCTCGACCGTGCTGCTGAACGTCGTCTCGTCGGGGTAGCCGAAGAAGAGCTCGAAGCCGTCACCGGCGACGGTGTTCCACTCGATCTTCGGCTGGGTCACCGGGCCTTCTCCATCTGACCCTCGACGGTCTCGACCAGCTCGGTCCACGACTTCTTGAACTTGTCGACTCCCTCGTGCTCGAGCGCGACCAGGACGTCCTCGAAGTCGACGCCGGCGGCGTCGAGGTCGGAGAAGATCGCCTCGGCCTCGCCGGTCTTGCCGGTGACCGTGTCGCCCTTCAGCTCGCCGTGGTCGGCGAAGGCCTCCATCGTCTTCTCGGGCATGGTGTTGACGGTGTCGGCCACCACCAGCTCGGTGACGTAGAGGGTGTCGGAGTAGTCCTCGTTCTTGACCCCGGTGGAGGCCCACAGCGGCCGCTGGGGGTTGGCGCCGGCCTCCGCGAGCACCCGCCAGCGGTCGGAGGCCAGGACCTCCTCGAAGGCGCCGTAGGCCCGCCACGCGTTGGCGACCGCGGCCTTGCCCTTGAGGGCCTTGGCCTCGTCGGTGCCGATGGCGTCGAGGCGCTTGTCGACCTCGGAGTCGACGCGGGAGACGAAGAACGACGCGACCGAGCGGATCCGGCCCAGGTCGAGGCCGCCGTCGCGGGCCTGCTCGAGCCCCGACAGGTAGGCGTCCATGACCTCGCGGTAGCGCTGGGCGCCGAAGATCAGGGTGACGTTGACGCTGATGCCCTGGGCGACCGCGGCGGTGATGGCCGGGAGGCCCTCCTTCGTGGCAGGGATCTTGATCAGCGCGTTGGGCCGGTCGACCGCCTTCCACAGGGCCTGCGCGGAGGCGATCGTCTCCTCGGTGTCGTTGGCCAGGTCGGGCTCGACCTCGATCGAGACCCGGCCGTCGTGGGCGGTGCTCTCGGCCACCGGGGCGAGCACGTCGCACGCGTTGCGGACGTCCTCGGTGGTGAGCTCGAAGATCACCCGGTCGACCGGGTGGCCCTCGGCGACGAGCTTGCGGACCTGCTCGTCGTACCGCTCGCCGTCGGCGATGGCCGCTGCGAAGATCGTCGGGTTGGTGGTCACGCCCACCACCGACTTCTCCTTGACCAGGTCGGCCAGGTTGCCGGTCTCGATCCGCTCGCGCGACAGGTCGTCGAGCCAGATCGACACCCCCGCGTCCGCCAGCTTCTTCAGTCGCTCACTCATGGTTCCTCCTGTGACGTCGGTGGATGGGGTGTCGCCGGTCAGCTCGTGCTGGCCGCGATGCTGTCGCGCGCCGCGTCGGCCACGGCCTGAGCGGTGATGCCGTACTCGGTGTAGATGCGGGCGAAGTCGGCCGAGGCGCCGTACTGGTCGATCGAGACGATCCGGCCGTGGTCGCCGACCACCTCGCGCCACCCCATCGCGATGCCGGCCTCGACCGAGACGCGGGCCTTCACGGTGGGCGGGATGACCGTCTCGCGGTACGACGCCTCCTGCTCGTCGAACCACTCGCGGCAGGGCATCGAGACCACGCGGGCGCGGACGCCGTCAGCGGCCAGCAGCTCGCGCGCCTCGACGGCGAGCTGCACCTCCGACCCGGTGCCGATCAGGACGACGTCGGGCAGCCCGCCGTCGGTGTCGAGCAGCACGTAGCCGCCGCGGTGCACGTTGGAGGTGTCGGAGAACCCATCGGTGTCGCGCGGGAACGTCGGGACGTTCTGCCGGCTCAGGCAGAGCCCGGCCGGGCGGTCGGAGCGCTCGAGGATCGCCTTCCACACCGCGGTGGTCTCGTTGGCGTCACCGGGCCGGACGACGTCGAGACCCGGGATCGCGCGCAGCGCGGCCAGGTGCTCGACCGGCTGGTGGGTGGGGCCGTCCTCGCCGAGCCCGATCGAGTCGTGGGTCCACACGTAGGTGACGGGCAGCTGCATCACCGCCGCCAGCCGCACCGCCGGGCGCATGTAGTCGGAGAACGTCAGGAACGTGCCGCCGAACACGCGGGTGCCGCCGTGGACGGCGATGCCGTTCATGATCGAGCCCATGGCGTGCTCACGGATGCCGAAGTGCAGCACCCGGCCGGCGTACGGGTCGCCCTGGAACATCTTGGTGGAGCGGTCCTTGGGCAGGAACGACAGCGCGTCCTCGATGGTGGTGTTGTTGGAGCCGGCGAGGTCGGCCGAGCCGCCCCACAGCTCGGGCATCGCGGCGGCGACCGCGTTGATCACCTTCCCGGAGGCGACCCGGGTGGCCACGCCCTTCGGGTCGGCGTCGAACGTCGGCAGCCCGGCGTCCCAGCCGTCGGGCAGGGTGCGGGTCTGCATCCGCTCGAACAGCGTGAGGTCGGCCGACGGCTTGGTGGTCCAGTGCTGGAAGTCGCCGTCCCACTCGGCCTGGGCGGTCTTGCCGCGCTCGACGGCCCGGCGCGTGTGCTCGATCACGTCGGGGGCGACGTCGAAGGTGAGCTCGGGGTCGAAGCCGAGCACCTTCTTGGTGGCCGCGACCTCCTCGGCGCCGAGGGCCGAGCCGTGGCTCTTGCCGGTGTTCTGCAGCTTGGGGGCGGGCCAGGCGATGATCGTGCGCAGCACGATGAAGCTCGGCCGGTCGGTGACCGCCTCCGCCTTGCGGATGGCGTCGTAGAGCGCCGGCACGTCCTCGCGGTACGTCGTCTCGTCGTGGGTCCAGTCGACGGTCTGGACGTGCCAGCCGTAGGCCTCGTAGCGGGCGCCGACGTCCTCGCCGAGGGCGATGTCGGTGTCGTCCTCGATCGAGATCCGGTTGGCGTCGTAGATGACGGTGAGGTTGCCGAGCTCCTGGACACCGGCGATGGCCGACGCCTCGGCGCTCACGCCCTCCTCGATGTCGCCGTCGCTGCAGATCGCGTAGATGCGGTGGTCGAAGGGGGAGGTGCCCTCGGCGGCGTTCGGGTCGAGCAGCCCGCGCTCGCGGCGGGCGGCCATCGCCATCCCGACGGCGTTGCCGATGCCCTGGCCCAGCGGCCCGGTGGTGGTCTCGACGCCGGCGGTGTGGCCGTACTCGGGGTGGCCAGGAGTCTTGCTGCCCCAGGTGCGCAGCGCCTTGAGGTCGTCGAGCTCGAGGCCCCAGCCACCGAGGTAGAGCTGGATGTAGAGCGTCAGCGACGAGTGGCCGCACGACAGCACGAAGCGGTCGCGGCCGGGCCAGTGCGGGTCGGCCGGGTTGTGGCGCATGACCTTCTGGAACAGCAGGTAGGCCGCGGGCGCCAGGCTCATCGCGGTGCCAGGGTGGCCGTTGCCGACCTTCTGCACGGCGTCCATCGCGAGCACCCGGACGGTGTCGACCGCCTTGTCGTCGAGTGCGGTCCAGTCGAGGGCGGGGGTGTTGCTCACGAGTCTCCTTGGGCGATGCTGCGATGGGCCACGGGCAGTCCCGAGCCTACTCACGGCGGGCGTTAGACTCACACCGCCTGCCGGGGTGCAAGCAGCACCTCCACCCGATCCCGAGGACGCCTGTGACGTACGTCGGCGAGTCGCGACCCGCGACCGAGCAGCCCGACCCCGACGACCGCGCCGGCGCAGGGTCGCAGACGGGGGCGCCGTCGTCGCCGCAGCCGTCGCTGAAGGACGTCGTCGCGGCGTACGTCGGGCTCACCAAGCCGCGGGTGATCGAGCTGCTGCTGCTCACGACCGTCCCGGTGATGTTCTTCGCCGAGCGCGGCGTGCCCGCCCTCGGGCTCGTGCTGGCGACCGTCGTCGGCGGTGCCCTGTCGGCGGGCTCGGCCTCGACCTACAACTGCGTCTACGACCGCGACATCGACGAGCAGATGCGCCGCACCCGCCGGCGCGCCCTGCCCCGTCACGTGGTCACGCCGACCGCCGCCCTGGTCTTCGCGACGGTCCTCGCCGTCGTCTCGACCGTGGTGCTGGCCGTGTGGGTCAACCCGCTCTCGGCCGCACTCTCGCTGGGCGCCAACGCGTTCTACGTCTTCGGCTACACGATGCTGCTCAAGCGCCGCACCACCCAGAACATCGTGTGGG
The DNA here is from genome assembly GCA_963825985.1 of uncultured Actinomycetota bacterium. Taxonomy (GTDB): domain Bacteria; phylum Actinomycetota; class Actinomycetes; order Propionibacteriales; family Nocardioidaceae; genus Nocardioides. The sequence continues at coordinate 85,689 of CAWGVK010000021.1, forward strand.
GCGGCATCGCCGGTTGCTTCCCGGCCCTGATCGGCTGGACCGCCGTCACCGGCGAGCTGTCGTGGGTGCCGATCGTGCTGTTCGCCGTCGTCTTCTTCTGGACGCCGCCGCACACCTGGGCGCTCGCCCTGCGCTACCGCGAGGACTACGCCAACGTCGACGTGCCGATGCTCCCCGTCGTCCGCCCGGCCGCCGAGGTCGGGCGCCAGATCGTGCTCTACAGCTGGGTGATGGTCGCGACGTCGCTGCTGCTGTGGCCGGTCGCGGGCACCGGCCTCGCCTACCCGGTCGCGGCCGGCGTGCTGGGCGCGGTCTTCCTCGTGCAGGCGCACCGCATGTGGGCCCGGGCCCGGGGCACCGAGGATCTCAGCGTCATCCAGCCGATGCGGCTGTTCCACCACTCGAACCTGTACCTGTCCCTGCTGTTCGTGGCCGTCGCGCTCGACCCGCTGCTGGGTCTCTGACCCCGTCGCGGAGCACCACCTCGAGCACCACCCACGTGACGGTCGCCGAGATCACCGCCGCCCCGAGCATGTGGAACCCGACCAGCACCTCGGGCAGGTCGGTGAAGTACTGCACGAACCCGATCGCCCCCTGAGCGAGCTCGACGCCCAGCAGGATCGCCACGACGCGCCGGGCCGGCCCGGCCGCGAAGAGCAGACCGATCGTGAGCCCGACGAGCAGGAACACCGAGTCGGCGTGCAGCTGGCTGATCTGCAACGGGTCGATGCCGTTGCGGGGGGTGTCGACGTCGCCAGCGTGGGGGCCGGCGCCGGTGACGATGGTGCCGAGGTAGAGCACGACCCAGGCCGACCCGAAGAGGGTCCAGGCCAGGGCCTGCAGCGGGCCGCGGGTCCACACCGCGTCGGGATGGTCGAGGCGCCTCAGGAACAGCACGGCGACGCCCACCATGGCCATCGACAGCAGCAGGTGCAGCGAGACCACCCATGAGTTGAGCTCGGTGAGCACGGTGATGCCGCCGATCACCGCCTGCGCGGGCACCCCGAGCGCGAGCACGAGGGCCAGCACCCGCAGCTGACGGCGTCCGGTCTGCCAGGCCGCGACGAACGTCGCGACCGCGACCGCCGTCAGCACGAAGGTGAGCATCCGGTTGCCGAACTCGATGGCCTCGTGCAGGTCGAGCGCGCCGTGCGGGCGGAACGACTCGTCGGTGCAGCGCGGCCACGTCGGGCAGCCGAGCCCCGAGCCGGTGAGCCGGACGGCGCCGCCGGTGACGACGATGCCGACGTTGGCGACCAGGCTCGCCCAGCCGAGCTGACGGACGTACGGCGCCAGTCCGTGTCGCAGGTTCACTCCCACGAGAAGGTCCTCGCGGTGGCGGCGGCGCCGACGACGGTCCAGCCCGCGAGCACGAGCAGGTCGCGGACCGGCACCGCGGCCTCACCCAGCGCGGCCCGCATCGCCTCGCCGAGCGCCCCCGACGGCAGCCAGGTCACGACGTCGCCGAAGCTGCCGTACGCCGAGGCCGGGAGCACCACGGCCCCGCCGGCCATCAGCAGCAGGTAGACGAGGTTGGCCGCGGCGAGGGTGGCCTCCGCGCGCAGCGAGCCGGCCAGCAGCAGGCCGAGCGAGGCGAACGCCGCGGTGCCGAGGACCACGGTGAGCAGCAGGCCGAGCACGTCGATCGACGGGTCCCACCCGAGGGCGAGCGCCACGGCGCCGATCACGACCACCTGCAGCACCTCGACGAGGAGCAGCGCGATGACCTTGCCGCAGAGGAGGGCACTGCGCGACAGGGGAGAGGTGCCGAGGCGCTTGATGACGCCGTACCGGCGCTCGAAGCCGGTGGCGATCGCGAGCGCCGTGAACGCCGTCGACATCACCGCCAGCGCCAGCACGCCCGGCGCGAAGGTGTCGACGTCGTAGTCGAGGTCGATCCGCTCGGCACCGCGGACGCCGGCGACGAGCACGATCACCGGGATCACCACGGCCAGCAGCAGCTGCTCGCCGTTGCGCAGCATCAGCCGCGCCTCCATCGAGGCCTGGGTCAGCACCTGGCGGGCGACGGGCGCGGCGCCGGGCGCCGGGGCGAACGTGCTCATGTCGCCTCCAGCTCGCGGCTGGTCAGCTCGAGGAACACGTCCTCGAGGTTGCGCTGGCCGAGGGTGAGCGACTCGGGCAGCACCCCCTGCTCCTCGCACCAGCGCGACACCTTGCCCAGGGTCGAGGCGTCGGCCGGGCCGGTGACGAGCAGGCTGACGGCGTCCAGCTGCGTCACCTCGGTACCCGGGCCGAGGGTGAGGGCGAGGGACTCCGGGGCGCCCGGCGGGAAAGGCTGGGTCACGACCAGCCGGATCGTGGCCACCGAGCCGCCGCGGGTCAGCTCGAGGGGCGAGCCGGAGGCGACGAGGACTCCCTTGTCGACGATGTGGACGCGGTCGGCCAGGCGCTCGGCCTCGTCCATGTAGTGGGTGGTGAGCACGACGGTGACGCCGTCGGTGCGCAGCTCCTCGAGCAGCTCCCACACGGTGCGTCGGATGGCGGGGTCGAGCCCGGCGGTCGGCTCGTCGACGAAGACCAGCTCGGGGCGGCCGACGATGGCCATCGCCAGCCCGAGCCGCTGCTGCTGGCCGCCGGAGAGCCGGCGGTACGGCGTCCGGCCGCAGTCGTCGAGGCCGAGCCGGTCGACGAGCAGGCCGACGTCGACCGGGTGCGCGTGCAGGCGGGAGACGTGACGCAGCATCTCGACGGCCCGCACGCCGCCCCAGGCGCCGCCGGTCTGCAGCATCACGCCGATGCGGGGGAGCAGCGCCCGTCGTTCGCGGACCGGGTCGAGCCCGAGCACCCGCACCGAGCCCTGCTGCGGCTTCCGGTAGCCCTCGCAGGTCTCGAGCGTGGTGGTCTTGCCGGCGCCGTTCGGGCCGAGGACGGCGGTGATCGTGTGGCTCTCGACGGTCAGGCTGAGCCCGTCGACGGCGGTCTTGTCGCCGTACCTCATCACCAGTCCGTCGACGAGGACGGCGGGTGGGGCGGACACGCCTGGAGTCTAGGGTTGCCGGCGTGAGCGACTGGGTGCTGGGTGTGGTGGTCGTGACGTGCCTGGCAGCCGCGGTGCTGCTGGTCGTGCTGATGGTCCGCGACGAGCCCGCGCAGGACCGGACGTTCGTCTGCCTGGCCGTGATCGAGCTGGTGCTCGTGGGCCAGCTCGTCGGCGGCTGCGTGGCCCTCGGCGCCACCGAGCGCGACGTGTCGGGGGTGCTGTTCGTGAGCTACCTGGTCGGCGTCTCGCTCGCCCTGCCGATCGGCGTCTTCTGGTCGCTGGCCGAGCGCACCCGGTCGGGCACCGCCGTCCTGCTCGTCGCGGCGCTGACCGTGGTCGCCCTCGAGGTCCGCCTCGACGCGATCTGGGGTGGCGCCGGTGCGTGACGTCGCCCACCTGTCCTCGGGTCCCGGCCGGGTGCTGGTCTTCGTGTACGGCGTGTTCGCGGTCGCCGCGACCGGCCGGTCGCTCGTGCAGCTCGGCACCCACGCCGACCGCGCCCCGCTGGCGTACTCGCTCTCGCTGCTCGCCGCCGCGATCTACCTGGTCGCCACCACCTGCCTCCTGCTCGGCGGCCGCCGCGCCTGGGTGGTGGCCGGCATCGCCGTCTCGGTCGAGCTGCTCGGCGTCCTCTCGGTCGGCGCTCTCTCGTACGCCGCCACCGACCTCTTCCCCGACAAGACCGTCTGGTCGCACTTCGGCCAGGGCTACGGCTTCCTGCCCCTGGTGCTGCCGTTCCTCGGGCTGGCCTGGCTGCGGGTGACCCGTCCGGCCCGGTCGGTCGGCCCGGTCGCGAGCGAGCTGTAACACGTTGTTCACCGGACTCCAAGACAGTTGCAACTGTCCTGAAGAGCCGTGGGCAACGTGTTACATGCGGCTCCGGGCGCGCAGATCGTGACCCACGCCACTGAGGCTGCCCTCAGTAAGGCGAACCTTGCTTGAAGCGCGCTTCGCAATAAAGGCACACTGGTGTTGTGGAATTCATCCAGGGCGACCTCTCGACGCGTCAGCGCGTCGCCCGGTCGATCCTCGTCGACGGTCCCTCGACCGCCGCGGCCCTGGCCGTTCGCCTCGACCTGACCCCCGCCGCGGTGCGCCGCCACCTCGACCAGCTGCTCGACGAGGGCGCCGTCGAGGCGCGTGACCCGCGTCCGGTCGCCAGCCGGGGCCGGGGCCGACCGGCCAAGGTGTTCGCGCTCACCGAGTCGGGCCGCGACGGGTTCGACCAGCAGTACGACGACCTCGCGGTCCAGGCGCTGCGGTTCCTGGCCGAGACCGGCGGCGACGACGCCGTCCGGGAATTCGCGAACCGCCGGGTGGCTTTCGTCGATGACCGGTTCGACGAGACGGTGCAACAGCACCCCGAGCTCGGCCCGGTCGAGGTGTTGGCGAAGATCTTCACCGACGAGGGCTACGCCGCCGCCGTCCGGGCGTCGCCCGTGGGGGAGCAGCTGTGCCAGCAGCACTGCCCGGTCTCCCACGTCGCCCACGAGTTCCCCCAGCTGTGCGAGGCCGAGACGGCCGCGATCAGCCGGGTCCTCGGCCGGCACGTCCAGCGCTTGGCCACCATCGCCCACGGCGACGGTGTCTGCACGACCTGTATCCCCGCCGCACCCCAGTCCCAGACGTCCACCACGAAGGAGAAGGTCACTTCATGACCTCCATCGAAGAACTGAACCCCGAGCTGCAGGGCATCGGCCGCTACGAGTTCGGCTGGTCCGACAGCGACGCGGCCGGGGCGACGGCGCAGCGCGGTCTCAACGAGGACGTCGTCCGCGACATCTCCTCGAAGAAGAGCGAGCCGCAGTGGATGCTCGACCTGCGCCTGAAGGGCCTCAAGCTCTTCCACCGCAAGCCGATGCCGACGTGGGGCTCCGACCTGTCGACGATCGACTTCGACAACATCAAGTACTTCGTGCGCTCGAGCGAGAAGCAGGCGACCTCGTGGGAGGACCTCCCCGAGGACATCAAGAACACCTACGACCGGCTCGGCATCCCCGAGGCCGAGAAGCAGCGCCTGGTCGCGGGCGTCGCGGCCCAGTACGAGTCCGAGGTCGTCTACCACTCGATCCGTGAGGACCTCGAGGAGCAGGGCGTCCTCTTCCTCGACACCGACACCGCGCTCCGCGAGCAGCCCGAGCTGTTCCAGGAGTACTTCGGCACCGTGATCCCGGTCGGCGACAACAAGTTCGCCGCGCTGAACACCTCGGTGTGGTCGGGCGGCTCGTTCATCTACGTGCCGAAGGGGGTGCACGTCGACATCCCGCTGCAGGCCTACTTCCGGATCAACACCGAGAACATGGGCCAGTTCGAGCGCACCCTGATCATCGTCGACGAGGACGCCTACGTGCACTACGTCGAGGGCTGCACCGCGCCGATCTACTCCTCCGACTCGCTGCACTCGGCCGTGGTCGAGATCATCGTGAAGAAGGGCGGCCGCTGCCGCTACACGACCATCCAGAACTGGTCGAACAACGTCTACAACCTCGTCACCAAGCGCGCCACCTGCGAGGCCGGCGCGACCATGGAGTGGGTCGACGGCAACATCGGCTCCAAGGTGACGATGAAGTACCCCGCCATCTACCTGATGGGCGAGCACGCCAAGGGCGAGACGCTCTCGATCGCGTTCGCGGGCGAGGGTCAGCACCAGGACGCCGGCGCCAAGATGGTCCACGCGGCGCCCCACACGTCGTCGTCGATCCTGAGCAAGTCGGTCGCCCGCGGCGGTGGCCGGACGTCGTACCGCGGTCTCGTGCAGATCAACGAGGGCGCCCACGGCTCGAAGTCCAACGTGCTGTGCGACGCGCTGCTGGTCGACCAGATCAGCCGCAGCGACACCTATCCCTACGTCGACATCCGCGAGGACGACGTGTCGATGGGTCACGAGGCGAGCGTCTCCAAGGTCTCCGACGACCAGCTCTTCTACCTGATGTCGCGCGGCATGGAGCAGGACGAGGCGATGGCGATGATCGTGCGCGGCTTCGTCGAGCCGATCGCCAAGGAGCTCCCCATGGAGTACGCCCTCGAGCTCAACCGCCTGATCGAGCTGCAAATGGAGGGTGCGGTCGGCTGACCGCCGACCTCCTTCCCGATTCCGCACCCGAACGTAGAGAGACCTTGTCTGTGACTGTGACCGATGCTGCCCGCGAGAGCGTGGCGTCCGCACTCGAGGTGACCAAGGTGGAGTCCCACCTGCACCCCGAGGGCTCCTTCGACGTGGCCGACGCACCCCGTGCCGACCGGCCGCGAGGAGATCTGGCGGTTCACCCCGCTCAAGCGGCTGCGCGACCTGCACGGCGACGCCGTGTTCGAGCCCTCGACGACCGCCACGAGCTGGACGGCGCCCGCCGGCGTCCGGATCGAGGGGGTCGAGGGCGACGAGGCCCGCGCGCTGCGGGGGATCAGCGGCCTGGTGCCCAACAGCCGGTTCGCGGCCCGGGTGCTGGCCGAGGTGCCCTCGACGCTGCTGGTCGACGTGCCCGCCGACACCGAGCTCGACGAGCCGGTGCTGGTGAAGCTGGTCGGCGAGAGCGCCGCGACCACCGAGGCCGGGCACGTGGCGCTGCGCTTCGGCGCGCACAGCAAGGCGGTCGTCGTCCTCGACCACACCGGCAGCGCCACCATGGCGCAGGTCGTCGAGGTCGTCGTCGGTGACGGCGCCCAGGTGTCGGTCGTCTCGCTGCAGGACTGGGCCGACGACACCGTCCACGTGACCCACCACGAGGCGACGGTGGGCCGCGACGCCTCCTACAAGCACGTGGCCATCTCGTTCGGCGGCTCCGTCGTCCGGATGGACTGCAACGTCTCCTACTCCGGCCCGGGCGGCGAGGCCGAGCTGCTCGGCCTGTACTTCGCCGACGAGGGCCAGCACCTCGAGCACCGGCTCTTCGCCGACCACACCGCTCCGCGCACCAAGAGCCACGTGGTCTACAAGGGCGCGCTGCAGGGTCAGGGCGCGCACACCGTGTGGGTCGGCAACGTGCTGATCCGCAAGGTCGCCGAGGGCATCGAGACCTACGAGGAGAACCGCAACCTGGTGCTCACCGACGGCTGCCAGGCCGACTCGGTGCCCAACCTCGAGATCGAGACCGGCGAGATCGAGGGCGCGGGCCACGCGTCGACGGTCGGCCGGTTCGACGACGAGCAGCTGTTCTACCTGCGCTCGCGCGGCGTCTCGGAGTCCGAGGCCCGCCGGCTGGTCGTGCACGGCTTCTTCAACGACCTGATCCGCAAGATCGGCGTCCCGTCGTTCGAGGAGAAGCTGCTGGCCACCGTCGAGGAGGAGCTCTCCAAGAACGTGCTGAAGGACGTCGTGTCGATGACGTTCCTGCTGGCCTGCGCCGTCTCCGACGTGCCCACCGACGAGGCGCTCGGCGTCACGATCGGCGACCACGACGTCGCCATCGCCCAGCACGACGGCGAGTTCTTCGCCGTCCAGGACCTCTGCAGCCACGCCGCCGTCGCCCTCAGTGAGGGCGAGGTCGACGACTGCACCGTGGAGTGCTGGCTGCACGGCTCGCGCTTCGACCTCCGCACGGGCAAGCCGACCGGCCTGCCCGCCACCGAACCTGTCGCGACCTTCGCTGTCGAGATCCGCGACGACGGTGTCTACGTCGACACCGCCACCACCCTGAACGGAGTCACACCATCATGAGCACCCTCGAGATCAACGACCTTCATGTCTCGGTCACGACCGACGACGGCCCCAAGGAGATCCTCAAGGGCGTCACGCTGACGATCCGCGACGGGGAGACCCACGCGATCATGGGCCCCAACGGCTCGGGCAAGTCGACGCTGGCCTACTCGGTCGCCGGCCACCCGAAGTACGAGATCACCAGCGGCACGGTGACCCTCGACGGCGCCGACGTGCTCGCGATGACGGTCGACGAGCGGGCCCGCGCCGGGCTGTTCCTCGCCATGCAGTACCCGGTGGAGGTGCCCGGGGTCTCGGTCGCCAACTTCCTGCGCACCGCCAAGACCGCCATCGACGGCGAGGCGCCCAAGCTGCGCACCTGGGTCAAGGACGTCAACGGCGTGCTCGGCAACCTCAACCTCGACCCCACGTTCTCGGCGCGCTCGGTCAACGAGGGCTTCTCCGGTGGCGAGAAGAAGCGCCACGAGATCGCCCAGCTCGAGCTGCTGAACCCCAAGGTCGCGATCCTCGACGAGACCGACTCCGGCCTCGACATCGACGCGCTCAAGATCGTCGCCGAGGGCGTCAACCGGTTCCGCACCCAGGAGGGCAAGGGCGTCCTGCTGATCACGCACTACACCCGCATCCTGCGCTACATCGAGCCCGACTTCGTGCACGTCTTCGTCGACGGCAAGATCGCCGACGAGGGCGGCCCCGAGCTGGCCGACCAGCTCGAGGCCGAGGGCTACGACAAGTACCAGCGCGCGGCGGTCTGATCGTGATGGAGGGCCTGCTCCCCGAGCTGGACGTCGTCCGCAAGGACTTCCCGATCCTCGAGCGCACGCTCGCCGACGGGCGGCCCCTCGTCTACCTCGACAGCGCCAACACCTCGCAGAAGCCGCAGTGCGTGATCGACGCGATGGTCGACCACCTCGAGCACCACAACGCCAACATCGCCCGCGCCATGCACCAGCTGGGCGCCGAGTCGACCGCGGCGTTCGAGGCGGCGCGCGACAAGGTGGCGGCGTTCATCGGGGCCCCCAGCCGCGACGAGGTGATCTTCACCAAGAACGCCTCCGAGGCGCTCAACCTGGTCGCGAACACCTCGCGTGGGCGCGCGGCGACCTCGCCCTGGGTGAGGGCGACGAGGTCGTCATCACCGAGATGGAGCACCACTCCAACATCGTGCCGTGGCAGCTGCTCACCCAGCGCACGGGCGCCACGCTGCGCTGGTTCGGCCTCACCGACGACGGGCACCTCGACCTGTCGAACATCGACGAGCTGATCACCGAGCGCACCAAGGTCGTCTCGTTCACGTGGGTCTCCAACATGCTCGGCACCATCAACCCGGTCGCCGAGCTGACCCGCCGCGCCCACGAGGTCGGCGCGATCGTCGTCGTCGACGCCTCGCAGGCGGCACCGCAGCTGCCGATCGACCTGGCCGCGATGCCCCCCGCCGACCGCCCGACGTGATCGCGTTCACCGGCCACAAGGTCGTCGGCCCGACCGGCATCGGCGTCCTGTGGGGCGTGCCGACCTGCTCGCCCAGCTGCCGCCGTTCCTCGGCGGCGGCGAGATGATCGAGACCGTCACGATGGCGTCGTCGACCTACGCGCCGATCCCGCACAAGTTCGAGGCCGGCACGCCGCCGATCGTGCGAGGCGGTCGGGCTCGGTGCCGCCGTCGACTACCTCGGCCACCTCGGGCTCGGCGCCGTGCGCGACCACGAGCACGCCATCACCGCCTACGCCCTCGCGGGCCTGGCCACGGTTCCCGGACTGACGGTGCTCGGCCCGCACGGTCGCCGAGCAGCGCGGAGGCGCGATCGCCTTCGAGATCGACGGCGTCCACCCGCACGACGTCGCCCAGGTGCTCGACTCGCGCGGCGTCGCCGTGCGCGCCGGCCACCACTGCGCGCGGCCGGCACACGCGCGGTTCGGGGTGCAGAGCTCGACCCGGATGTCGTCGTACCTCTACACGACGCCCGGCGAGATCGACGCCCTGGTCGAGGCGCCTGGAATACACCCGCTCGTACTTCCGGTTGGACTGAGCGAGATGACGTCACACGAGCTCGACAGCCTGTACCAGGAGATCATCCTGGACCACTACAAGAACCCCCACCACGCGGGTCTGCGCGACCCGTTCGAGGCGGAGGTGCACCACGTCAACCCCACCTGCGGCGACGAGGTGACGCTGCGCGTCCACGTCGCCGAGGGGCTGGTGGCCGACGTGTCGTACGACGCCGTCGGGCTGCTCGATCTCCCAGGCCTCCGCGTCGGTGATGGCCGACCTCGTGATCGGCAAGCCGGTCGACGAGGCGATGGCGATCCACGAGGAGTTCCTCGCCCTGATGCAGGGCAAGGGCCAGGTCGTGCCCGACGAGGAGGTGCTGGAGGACGGCATCGCCTTCGCCGGCGTCGCCAAGTTCCCCGCGCGCGTCAAGTGCGCACTACTGTCGTGGATGGCCTGGAAAGACGCCACCGCCCAATCCCTGGAGGCAAGCAATGGCTGACCACTCTGACCTTCCCGAGGTGGCAGAGGTGACCGGTGGAGGCACCGGCACCGCCACCGTCTCGGTCGACGACGTCACCGAGGCGATGAAGGACGTCGTCGACCCCGAGCTCGGCATCAACGTCGTCGACCTCGGCCTCGTCTACGACGTCCACCTCGACGAGGGCACCAACTGCGTGCTCGACATGACCCTCACCTCGGCGGCCTGCCCGCTGACCGACGTGATCATGGACCAGACCAACGCCGCGCTCGAGGGCCTGGTCAACGACGTCGCGATCAACTGGGTCTGGATGCCCCCGTGGGGCCCCGACAAGATCACCCCCGACGGCCGCGAGCAGCTGCGGGCGCTGGGCTTCAACGTCTGAGGCGTGACGCCAGGCGCGCAGCCGGTCGCCTCGGCGACTGGTGGGGCGCCCGCGCGTAGCCGACCCTGTCCCGCGGCAAGCCGGCGTCTTCGGCGTCCTTGACCGCGGGACCCGGACGGTCGGCTTCACGGCGCGCTGACGGCACGGGCTGCGCCCGCGCCGCCGCATGCGAGGGCGCCCGACCTGGTTCCGGCGCTACACGAGCACCTCGAGACCCGCTGGGTGCTTCGGGTCACGGTGGTCCCAGGCGGCGGTGAGTCAGTGAGGAACCGGTGCACGAGAATCCTCACCGGCTCACCGCCCACCCGGGCCGACCCCGACCGGCGGTGACCTGGTAACCGAACCGGCGAACGAAACGGGAACTGGCTCACCGCCCACCCGGGCCGACCCCGACCGGCGGTGACCTGGGTACCGAATCGTCGAGCGAAACGGGAACTGGCTCACCGCCGCCCCGGTCGAGGTCCGGGCGGTGTGAGTTTCACCGGTTAACCGGTGAAACTCACGGTTCATGTACGAAACTTCGTGCGAGAACCCGCAGTTTCGCTCCGCCGAAGGGCCCTATGTGACCAGTGGGCCACCAACCCGAGACAACAGCAGGTCAGCGCCGCGACCGGCTCGACCCTCGGGTGGGCTCAGTCGTCGTTGGCGCAGCGGAAGCCGATGTTGCCGCTGGAGGAGTTCGCGGTGTTTCGCGAGCGGGCCGCCACCCGGTAGCGGTGGCAGTAGGAGTCGTGGCACAGGTACGAGCCGCCCCGCATGACGCGGAGCACCTCGTCGCCGTCGTCGGCGCTGCCCGGTGCCAGGGGGTCGACGACCTCGGCCGAGCCGGTGCCGGCCCGATCGGCGTACGTGGTGGGGGAGAAGGCGTCGTGGCACCACTCCCACACGTTGCCGACCATCTGGTGGAGCCCGTAGCCGTTGGGGGCGAAGGTGCGCACCGGGGCGGTGGCCAGGTGGCCGTCGTCGAGGGTGTTGTGGGTCGGGAAGGTGCCCTGCCAGATGTTGCACCGCCACCGGCCCTTGACCACCAGCTCGTCGCCCCACGGGAACCGGGCGCCCTCCAGGCCGCCTCGGGCGGCGTACTCCCATTCGGCCTCGGTGGGCAGCCGCTTGCCCGCCCACCGGCAGTAGGCCCGCGCGTCGCGCCAGCTGACGTGGACGACGGGGTGCTGCTGCAGGTCGCCGAACCCCGACCGAGGGCCGTACGGACGGCGCCAGCTGGCGCCCGCGACGGTGACCCACCACGGCGCGCCGCTCGCCCGGCCGAGGACGTCGGCGGGCGCGGCGTCGACCACGGCGTGGAAGACGGCCGAGAAGCCGAACTCCTCGGCCTCGGTGACGTACCCCGTGTCCTTCACGAACGCGGCGAACTGGGTGTTGGTCACGGCGGTGGCGTCGATGCGGAACCGCGAGACCCGCACGGGGTGCACCGGACGCTCGCCGTCGGCGGGGTAGCCCTCGTCGAACCCGTCGCCCATCGCGAAGGCGCCGCCGGGGACGACGACCTGGCCGCGGGTGCTCCGGGCTCCCGCCGGCACCGTCACCCGCTGGTCGACGCCCGTGTCGGCCGGACCGGCGGGGGCACAGCAAGAGGGTTGAGGGGAGGACTCAGTCACGGGCTGATCCTACTCAAAGTCAACTGAACTACATGGATTACACATCCCGCTGCGCCGGAACGCCTACGGACGCCGTCATCCTCTGGGAAAGGTCACGCAAGTCCACCTGGCACTCACCGAGGCTCTCGACCAGTCGGTGCCGCGCGTCGTGGAGCACCTCGAGACGACCTCTGACCCGCGCAACCCGGGCCACCCGCTGGCCGACAACACCCTGGGCGGCTTCAACGGCCCGCTCAAGGGGCAGAAGGGTGAGCTACACCTACGAGGACCAGTCCTGGGCCCTCCACGACCTACAGCGCGACCTCGGCGAGACCACCGACGTGGCGGCCCGGCGGCCCGTCCGGGTGGCCGCGCTCGGTGTGCTCCTGATGGCGTGGCTCGACCGCACCGAGGCGTCGTTGACGACCCTGCTCGAGGGACGCGACCCGCTGACGCTGCAGGTGCGCGGCGCGACGTACGCCGACGGCCGCGTCCGCTACTACCCCCGCCGGACCACCCTGACCGTCGAGCGCGGGGCCGAGGTCCCCTTGGTGCTGCGGGTCGGCTCGTAGTACAGATGGGCGGGTGCTCGACCTGCAACCGATGACCGTCGCCGACGCGACGGACCTGTGGCCGATCTACGCCGATCCGGAGATGTGGTGGTACGAGCCGTCGCACCGGCACGCCGACCCCGAGAAGACACGCTCGTACGCCGACCGGGCCGCCGCCCGGTGGGCGCTCGACGGGCTGAGCTACTGGACGGTGCGGCTCGCCGCGACCGGAGAGGTGATCGGCTCCGGCGGTGCCCAACGCCACCCGCCCGGCCACTGGAACCTCAACTACCGGATCGCGCGGGCCCACCAGGGTCACGGGCATGCCGGACGGCTGCTGACGGCCGCCCTCGCGGCGGCGGCCGCGGTCGACCCCGGCGCCCCGTGCATCGCCTGGATCGACGAGGTCAACGCTCCGTCGCGACGGGTCGCCGAGCGCGGCGGCCTCGTCGACCACGGGCTACGCGCCGGAGCGGTCGACGGCGTCGTGCGGCTGGCCTACGCCGACCGCTCGCTCGACGACCGGGCCTACCCGCCGGCCGGACCGGACGACTGACACGATCGCCCCATGTCCTCCGTCCTGGTTCCCGCCGCGCGGTGGGTGCGCTGGCTCGACAACTTCGGGTCGAGGCACGGCGCGACGCGCCTGGAGGTGGCCGACGGAGCGCTGGCCGGTCGCGCCGACGACGGGTCTCAGTTCGTCGCGCGGCTGCCGTTCGAGCTGCCGTACGTCGGAGACCCCGACGACACTGACGGGTTCGCGGCCGCGGCGGTACCGCCCGCCGACTGGGGTGTGCTGCTGGTGCGCAAGGGCGGGTTCGCGATGGCTCGGCTGTCCGGCACCACGACGGGGGAGTCGAAGACGGGGCAGCGCCACGTCCAGGGCCGGACCAAGGCCGGTGGTCAGTCGCAGCAGCGCTTCGCGCGGCGTCGCGACAACCAGGCCCGGCAGGCGTACGAGGCCGCGGCCGGCCATGCGGCGCGGATCCTGGGCGGGGCCGCGATCCCGGTCGTGACCGGTGGCGACCACCCCGCCGTCGAGGAGGTCCTGACCGACCAGCGCCTGGCCCGGCTGTGGGTCGTCGGGCCCTGGCTGCCCGTGCCCGACCCGAGGCGGTCGGTGCTCGAGCAGGCGGTGCTCGACGCCTGTTCCGTGCAGGTCGACGTGCTCAACGCGTGACGCGATGGCACCCATGACGCCCGTGGCCGGGCACGCGGTGACCCGCGTGCGCACCGAGTTCCTGCTCGATGTCCAGATCGACGGCGGATGGGGCTTCCAGGCCGAGTCGACGATCGAGATCACGACGGGTGGGCGCACCGTGGCCGCTCAGGGGGAGTCGCTCGGCGAGGTGCGCCACCTGCTGGCGGCCCTGGTCGGCACCCGGGTCACCTCCTTCGAGGTGGGCACCGACGGCACCGCGGTCCTGGTCGTCGGCGAGACGACCCTCACGGCCCGCCCCGACCCCGACTTCGAGAGCTGGAACGTCGTGGGTCCGCTGAAGGAGCGCGTCGTCTGCGGGCCGGGCGGCCGGCTCACGACCTGGTCGGCCTCCGGCTCCGCTTGTGCTCCTCCCAGCGCTCCGAGACGGCGTCGAGCTCGGCCGACATGAACTCCAGGAACTCGCGGGCCAGCGCGACCCGGTCGTGGGCGGGGCCCTCGTCGATCGCCTGGGCGCCGGCGGCGAGCGCGGCCATGATCGGCGCGTAGAGCTGGTCGTGACGCATCATCGCGTCGTGCCAGGCGTCGTCGTCGACGATGTAGACGTCGCGGCGCGAGCCCCGCTCGCGCTCGCGCCGCACGAGCCCGAGCGGCGTGAGGAAGCGGATGGCGCCGGAGATGCCGGCCGGGCTGACCCCGAGGAACTCGGCGAGCTCGGAGGAGGTCATCCGGCCGTCGCCGTCGACGAGGAGGGCGGCGAAGACACGCGCAGGCATGCTGGCCAGACCGGCGTCGGCGAGGGCGCCGGCGATCCGCTCGGCGGCTCCTCGGAGGTCACTTGTCATGGGTGAACTTTACAACATTCACAAATCATTGAACAATCGATACGGTGAGCGGCATGAACGACGCGATCGAGATCCACGGCCTGGTCAAGACCTTCGGCCACACGCGTGCCCTCGACGGGCTCGACCTCCGGGTGGCCACCGGGGAGGTGCACGGCTTCCTCGGCCCCAACGGCGCCGGCAAGTCCACCACGATCCGGGTGCTGCTCGGGCTGCTGCGGCCGGACGCCGGCGACGTGACGCTGCTGGGAGGCGACCCGTGGCGCGAGGCGGCCGCCCTGCACCGCCGCCTCGCCTACGTGCCCGGCGACGTGACCCTGTGGCCCACCCTGAGCGGCGGCGAGGTCATCGACCTGCTGGGCCGGCTGCGAGGCGGCCTCGACGAACGGCGCCGCGCCGACCTCGTCGAGCGGTTCGAGCTCGACCCGACCAAGAAGGGCCGCGCGTACTCCAAGGGCAACCGGCAGAAGGTCGCCCTCGTGGCGGCGCTCGCCTCCGACGTCGAGCTGCTGGTGCTCGACGAGCCGACCTCCGGGCTGGACCCGCTGATGGAGGCCGTCTTCACCGACTGCGTCGACGAGTTCCGCAGCCAGGGACGCACGGTGCTGCTCTCGAGCCACATCCTCGCCGAGGTCGAACGGCTCTGCGACCGGGTGAGCATCGTGCGCTCGGGGCGCACCGTCGAGACCGGCACCCTCGCCGAGCTGCGCCACCTGACCCGGACGTCGGTGCACGCCGAGCTCGCCGGTCCGCCGCGCGGCCTCGAGGACCTCGACGGCGTCCACGACCTGGTCGTCGACGGCGACCGGGTGCGGTTCTCCGTCGACACCGCGCGCCTCCACCCTGCCCTCGCGGCCCTGGTCGGCGTGGGCGTCCGGTCGCTGACCAGCCAGCCGCCCACGCTCGAGGAGCTGTTCCTGCGGCACTACGGCGACCAGCACGAGCAGCACGAGCATCAGGAGGTGCGGGTCTCGTGACCGGCTACGGCATCCTGCTGCGCAGCTACCTGCGGCGCGACCGGTGGCAGATCCTCGTCTGGACGGCGGCGATCACCGTCCTCTACTGGTCGCAGGCGGCCAGCGTCGACGGGCTCTACACGTCGCAGGCCGAGCTCGACAAGGCGGCCGAGACGATGGGCTCGAACGCCGCCTTCGTGGCCATGGCCGGCCCGGCCCGGGCGCTCGACACGATCGGCGGCCAGGTGTTCTGGCAGTCCTCGGCCTTCGGGGCGGTGCTGATCGGGCTGATGACGATGTTCCTCGTCGGCCGGCACACCCGAGCCGAGGAGGAGAGCGGCCGCGACGAGCTGGTCCGCTCGGCGCCGGTGGGTCGGTTCGCGTCGGTGACGGCTGCCGCCACCGTCGCCGGCGGCGCCAGCGTGCTCGTCGGAGCGGTGCTCGCGGCCGCGCTCGCGTCGTACCCCCTGCCCGTCGCCGACTCGGTGGCGACCGGAGCGCGGCCTGGCGCTCAGCGGCTGGTTGTTCGCGGGCGTCGCCCTGGTCGCCGTCCAGCTGACCACGACGACGCGTGCGGCCTACGGTCTCACCGGGGCCGTGATCGCGGTCGCCTACGGCCTGCGCGCCATCGGCGACATCGGCGAGAACGGCCTGAGCTGGCTCTCGCCGATCGGCTGGTACCAGGCGCTGCGTCCGTACGCCGACGTGCGGTGGTGGCCGCTGGCCCTTCTCGTCGTGGGGGCCGCGGTGATGGTCGCGACGGCGTACGCCGTGCTGGTGCGGCGCGACATCGGAGCCGGTGTCGTGCCGCCGCGACCGGGCCCGGCCCGCGGATCACTGCACACCGGGCTCGGGCTCGCCTGGCGTCTCCAGCGCGGGGCTCTGCTCGGGTGGACGTCTGGGCTGCTGCTGGCCGGACTCGCCTTCGGCTCGATCGGCGACGACGTCGGCGACCTCGTGGGCGACTCGGAGGCGTCGCGTGACGTCTTCGCGCCTTCCGGCGACCTCGTCGACGGGTTCTACGCGACCGCTCTGCTGATGCTGGCCCTGCTCGCCGCCGGGTTCGCGATCTCCTCGGCGCTCCGGCCCCGCGGCGAGGAGGACGCCGGGCGGACCGAGCTGCTCCTCAGCACCGGCCTCTCCCGGACGCGCTGGTTCGGCGGGGCACGCCGCCGTCACGGCGCTCGGCCTGGTGCTCGCCCTGGCGGCGGGAGGTGTCGGCGTGGGGGTCGGCTTCGCCCTGGCCACGGGGGAGTGGGACCAGGTCGGCCGGCTCTCGGTGCCCGTCCTGGCCTACGCCGCGCCCACCCTGCTCTGCGCCGCAGTCGCCTGGCTGCTGGTCGGCGTCGTCCCGCGGGCGGCGGTCGCTGCCTGGGCCCTGCTCGCCTGGGCGGCGGTGGTCCTGCTGCTGGGCGAGCTGCTGTCGATGCCGTCGTGGCTGCAGGCGCTGTCACCCTTCGACCACCTCGCCGCGGCACCGGCCGAGCGGTCGACCTGGTGCCGGTGGCCGTCATCGCCGCTCTGGCCGCCGCTGTGACCGTGGCCGCCACGGGCGCCCTGCGGCGTCGCGACCTCCACTGAGCCGGCTGCCCGCCCGGCCGGGCTCCCGCGGTTGCGCCGCGTCATGAAGTAGCGTCCGGAGCATGTGGGAGCCCGAGCCGGACTGGCTCGCCCTTCCGGGCGGCACCGGCCCCTCCACCGTCGGCGTGTGGCGCGCGGCGTACGGCGACCAGCCGGTCGTCATCAAGCGGCTGGCCGCCCCCGTGCCCGGCGACCCCGCCGAGCTGTCCGACCCGACCCACCCGGCGTACTGGCGCCGCGAGGCCGACGTCCTGAGCACCGGGATCGTGGCGACCACGCCGGGCCTGCGCGGCCCGTCGTCGGCCGCCGAGGAGGACGCCGACGGCATCACCCTGACCCGCGAGTGGGTCGAGGACGCCGCCCTCAGCGGCCTGTTCGTGGCGCTGTCCCTCGGCCGCTTCGCGGGCGGCGACCTGCCCCGGCCCCGGTTCCTGGCCCGCGACCAGCTGCGGTGCCGGCTGGCGCGCACCGAGCACAACACCGGCGGTTGGCCGACGCTGGCCCGCACCACGGCCGCCGACGTCGCCGACCACCTCTGGACGCGGCGGACGACGTTCCTCGACCTGCTCGACGCGCTACCGCAGGTGCCCCAGCACGGCGACCCGACCGGCGCCAACGTGCCGGGCCGGTCGGGCGAGGACGCCGTCGCCATCGACTGGGCCACCCTCGGCACCGGGCCGGTCGGCGGCGACCTCGGCTTCCTCGCCGTCTCGAGCCGCGAGGACTTCGAACCGTTGCTCGACGCCTACCTGCTGGGCCTGCCCGACGGGGTCGCCGACCGCGACGACGTCGTCCTGGCCGCCCGGGTCACTGCCGTCTACACCGCCCTGGGCCGCGCCGAGTGGGCGCTGGCGCGGGTGGCGGGAGGCGAGGGCGCGCTGGCCGGGAAGTACCGGCACCCCGCCGTCGCGCCACACCTGCACGCGCTGCAGCGGCAGTTCCCGGCGATCGAGGCGCTGCTCGGCTGGTAGGGCTGGTGAGTCAGACGGTGTCGGCCCCGAAGGTGTCGCAGGCCTCCATCGACTGCTGGTCGTAGCCGATCCGGAACCACTTCTGGCGCTGGGCGGCCGACCCGTGGGTGAACGACTCCTTGTTGACCTGGCCCTGCGTCTTCTCCTGGATCCGGTCGTCGCCCACCGCGGCGGCCGCCTCGAGCGCGAGGTCGATGTCGTCCTGGGTGAGCGAGGCGAACAGCACGTTGCCGTCGGCGTCCTCGGTCTCGGCCGCTGCCCGTGCCCACATGCCGGCGAAGCAGTCGGCCTGCAGCTCGAGCCGGACGCCGCCGCTCTGCGGCCCGGTGCCGCCGGTCACGTTGCCGAGGGTGCCGAGCAGGTTCGAGATGTGGTGGCCGTACTCGTGGGCCAGCACGTACGGCTCGACGAAGCCCCCGTCGGGCCCGCCGAGCTGCTTCTCCAGGACGTCGTCGAAGAAGCCGCTGTCGAGGTAGATCTGCCGGTCGGTCGGACAGTAGAACGGGCCGACGGCCGAGCTCGCCGCACCGCAGCCGGTGTTGATGTTGCCCTCGAAGGTGACGACGCGCTCGGCCGCCTCGAAGTCGCTGCCGAGGGTGTCGCTCCAGAAGTCGTAGAGCGAGTTCTCGACCGCGACCCGGGCGCAGTCGGCGCTGTCGTTGGCGTCGGCGCCGGTCTTGCACTCGGCGTACCTGCCGGTGTCGCTGAGCCGGCTGGCGTCGAGGCTCGCACCGCCGACCGGGCTGCCGCCGCTGAACAGCTGGATGGCGACGAACACCACCACGACGATGATTCCGATCACGCCGCCACCGCCGGCCAGACCGCCGGGGATGGGGATCCGGCCGCCGGCACCGCCGAGACCCCCACCGCCGCCGGCGCTGCGCCCGGCGTCACTGACGCGACCGGTGTCGAGACGAGCCTTCGGGTTGAAGCGCATGACGGCAATGTAGTGCTGCGGGAGGCGTTCAGCGGCGCGACGGACCGATCTTCAGCACCGCGGTGCGGAACGCGTGGTCGGAGAAGCCCCTGGTGCTGAAGGTCCTCTTCACGACCACGCGGGCGCCGTCGGGTGCCGGGGCCACGAAGATCTTGTCGATCCCACCGTCGGAGTAGAGCCAGCGCTGGGTGCCCGTGAACTTCTTCAGCCCGCGCGCGATCGAGCGGTTGAAGTCGCCACCGCCGACGACGGTCAGGCCCTGCGCGTTGAACGAGCGGACCAGGTCGCCCATCTTCGCGAAGTGCTTCTTCCAGTGGGCCTTGCGCCACGCGTCGGCCCGGTCGGGCTTGCGGTTCCAGGCACCGGAGACGAAGTGGGTGTTCATCAGCACGAAGCGCACCGTGCGGTCGCCACGGGTGCGAGCGACCTTCTGCCAGGTGACGAATCGGGTCGGGCTGACCCGCGCCAGCCCCTTGTGCATGCGGGCGATGCCGCGGTCCTTGACGGTCCAGGCCCGGTCGAGCGCGACCGGGACCGGGGTCCGGTCGATGAAGTCGACCCGGGAACCGGAGAAGGTGGACGACAGCGCCTGCTTGTAGCGCGCCGGCTCGATCTCCTGGAACAGCACCGAGCCACGGAGCGCACGGATCCGGTCGTAGTCGGCCTGGACCCGGTCCTGTGGCATCACCGGGAAGCTCTTCACGTTGGCCGTCGTCACCTTGAAGCCGACCCAGCCGGCGGCTGGTTCGGCTGGTTCGCGTGGCGGTGCGGGTGCGGCGGTGTGGGCCGGCGCGGCGAGGGCCGTGAGCACGAGCAGGGCGGAGAGCAGGGCGGAGAAGCAGGGCCGCCAGCGGGCCTGCCTGGCGGAGGGGGGTCCGAGAGGTCATGGGGCCAGCCTGGCCGATGCGGGTGATGCCGGGCAACGCCCCTAGAATCCGACCACCATGATCACCGCCCACCAGCTCGAGGTCCGTGCTGGTGCGCGACTCCTCATGGAGGGCGTCTCGTTCCGCGTCGGGCCCGGCGACAAGGTCGGTCTGGTCGGCCGCAACGGCGCCGGCAAGACCACGCTCACCAAGATCCTGGCCGGTGAGGCGGTGCCCGCCGCTGGGTCGGTGACCCGCACCGGCGACGTCGGGTACCTGCCGCAGGACCCGCGCACCGGAGACCCCGAGGTGCTGGCTCGCGAGCGGATCCTCTCCGCACGCGGTCTCGGCGACGTCCTGCGCCGGATGCGCGAGGCCGAGCAGCAGATGGGCAGCGACGACCCGAACGTGCGCGAGAAGGCGATGAAGCGCTACACCCGCGCCGACGACGAGATGCAGGCCGGAGGCGGGTACGCCGCCGAGTCGGAGGCCGCCACGATCGCGGCCAGCCTCGGCATCGAGGAGCGGATCCTGCAGCAGCCGCTCAAGACGCTCTCGGGCGGCCAGCGGCGCCGGGTCGAGCTCGCGCGGATCCTGTTCTCGGACGCCGAGGTCCTGATCCTCGACGAGCCGACCAACCACCTCGACGCCGACTCGATCGTGTGGCTGCGCGAGTTCCTGAAGTCGCACCGGGGCGGGTTCATCGTGATCAGCCACGACAACGCGCTGCTCGAGCAGACGGTCAACAAGGTGCTCCACCTCGACGCCAACCGGATGGTCATGGACGTCTACAACATGAGCTGGAAGAACTACCTCACCCAGCGCGAGACGGACGAGAAGCGTCGCAAGCGGGAGCGGGCGAACACCGAGACCAAGGCCAAGACCCTGACCGACCAGGCCAACCGGATGCGGGCGAAGGCCTCGAAGGCCGTGGCAGCGCAGTCGATGCTGAAGCGGGCCGAGAAGATGCTGGCCGGGCTCGAGGGGGAGCGGCAGGCCGACAAGGTCGCGAACATCAAGTTCCCCTCGCCCGCCCCGTGCGGCAAGACCCCGCTCACGGCGTCCGAGCTGTCGAAGTCCTACGGCTCCCTCGAGGTGTTCACCGACGTCGACCTCGCCATCGACAAGGGCTCCCGCGTCGTCATCCTCGGCCTCAACGGGGCCGGCAAGACGACCATGCTGCGGATCCTGGCCGGCGTCGACCAGCCCGACACCGGTGAGGTGGTTCCGGGACACGGCCTCAAGCTCGGCTACTACGCCCAGGAGCACGAGACCCTCGACACGAGCCGCACCGTGCTGCAGAACATGCAGAGCGCCGCACCCCAGCTCACCGACACCGAGGCCCGCTCGGTGCTGGGCTCGTTCCTCTTCTCCGGCGACGACGCCAACAAGCCGGCGGCCGTGCTCTCGGGCGGCGAGAAGACCCGGCTCGCGCTGGCCTCGCTGGTCGTCTCCAGCGCCAACGTGCTGCTGCTCGACGAGCCCACGAACAACCTCGACCCGGCGTCCCGCGAAGAGGTGCTGGCCGCGATCCGCACCTACGAGGGCGCCATCATCCTGGTCACCCACGACGAGGGCGCCGTGCTGGCCCTCGAGCCCGACCGCGTCCTGCTGCTCCCCGACGGCGACGAGGACCTCTGGAACGACGAGTACGCCGACCTGGTGGCGCTGGCGTAGCGGGCGGGACGTCGCCAGTTCACGGACGAAACTCACGGTTCTGGCACGAAACTTCGGCCCAGAAGCGTGAGTTTCACCGGTTAACCGGTGAAACTCACGCTCGGCTCAGGGCAGCAGCAGCGCGGCGTCGCCGAACTCGTGCCAGAGGTACCCGCCGTCGACAGCCGCGTCGTACGCCGCCTGGGTGAGCTCGGCGCCGGCCACCGCCTCCACGAGGAGCAGGTGGGAGGCGGCCGGGTCGTGCCAGCCGGTGACCAGTCCGGTCACGACCCGCGGCGGGTCGCCCGGGGTCACCACCCGCTCGGTCCAGCCGGCCCGCGCGACCACCCGGCCGTCGTCGGCGACGGCCGACTCGAGCGCCCGGGTGACGGTCGTGCCGACGGCGACGACGCGGCCGCCGCCGGCCCGGACCGCGTTCACGGCCCGCGCCGTCGCGTCGCTGACCTCGAAGCGCTCCGCCTGCGGCGCCTCGCCGGCCTCCTGTGACGAGACACCCGTGTGCAGGGTGATCGGCGCGACGCCGACCCCGTGGGAGACCAGGCGGGTCACCAGGTCGGTCGTGAACGGGCGGGCCGCCGACGGCATCTCGGCGCTGCCGGGGCGGGCGCCGAAGATCGTCTGGTACGCCGACAGCGGGTAGCCGCGGTCGAGGTAGCCGTACGAGATCGGCCGGCCGCGACGCGCCAGCGTGCGGGGCAGGTCGCCGACCACCCGCGCCCGCCACAGCCGGTTGCCGTGGCCGGTCGGCGACGACCCGTCGCGCGGGTGCGGCTCGAGCAGGTCGAGCGTGGCGCCGCTCAGGGTGAGCCGGTCACCGGGCTGGGCGTCGAGGACGGCGCGGGCGGCGTCCGGCGCGGTGCGCACCTCGACGACCCAGGTGCCGTCGTCCAACGGGGTGGCCACGTGCACGACGACGGCGCCGTGGCGGGTCGAGCGGGCGTCGACCTGACCGGCGATCGTCGCCGAGTTGTTGACCACCACGAGGTCGCCGGGGCGCAGGTGGTCGGCGAGGTCGCGGAACCGGGCGTGCGCGATGCCGTCAGGAGAGGCCACCAGGAGCCGGGTGGCGTCGCGGTCGACGCCGCGGGCCTCGGCGGGGGCGGGGGCGAACGCGCCCGGCGCCGGGGTGAAGACCGTGGTCGGGTGCTCGTCGAGGATGCGCATCAGACCGGCACCCCCGCGAACTCAGCCGCCCGGTAGCGGCCGCTGGGTGGCCGTTGCGCCAGCAGCCCGAGGAACCCGGGCACCGCCGACTCGGCGGTCGGCCGGTCGGAGATGTCCTCGCCCGGGAACGCGTCCTGGTGCATGGCGGTGCGCATGTCGCCGGGGTCGACGGCGTACGCCGTGAGCCCCTCCTCGGCTCCGAGGGTGAGCGTGAGGTGGTCGAGCGCGGCCTTGCCGGCGGCGTACGGACCCCAGGTCTCGTAGTGCTCGACGGCCGCGTCGCTGGAGATCGAGACGACGACGCCTCCGGCGGCGTGCAGCTGGGGGAGGACCAGCCGGGTGAGAGCGATCGGCGCGACAGCGTTGACGAGCCAGGTGTCGACCAGCTGCTGGCTGCTCACCTCGCGCAGGGGCTGGAGGGGGAGCGGTCCGAGCGTGCTGGCGTTGTGCACCAGCAGGTCCAGCCGGCCGTGCCAGGCCACCTCACGGGCCAGGTCCTCCTGGTGGGCAGGGTCGGTGACGTCGCCGACGATGGGGACGACGGCCGTGAGGCCGGTCGTCGCGGCGGTGAGCCGCTCGGGGTCGCGGGCGTCGGTGACGACCGTCCAGCCGTCCTGGCTGAGGGAGTGGACCAGGGCCAGGCCGAGTCCGGCCGACCCTCCGGTGACGAGTGCGACGGGCATGCCGTCCTCCTGTGTGGGTAGCTGCACTTCGAGTGCGTCTCTGTGTGTGTGCCTCCAGTGTGAAACTTCAAGTTAGGTTGAGTTCAAGGGCTGTCGGTGGGTGTCTCTAGGATCGGCTGCATGACGCCCGACCAGCTCGCCGCCGCCCGCCTCCGCTACGAGGTCGACGGCGCCGTGGCCACGATCACCCTCGACAAGCCCGACGCGCGCAACGCCCAGACGCCGACGATGTGGCGCACGCTGGCGGCGATCGGTGCCGAGATCCCCGACGAGGTGCGGGTGGTGCTCGTGCGTGGCGCGGGTGCGACGTTCTCCGCCGGGCTCGACCGCAACCTGCTGGTGCCCGGCGGTGGAGACGGGCAGGAGAGCGTTGCCGACGTCCTCGCCCTCGACGACGCCGCCATGTCGGCCACCATCGCGGCCTACCAGGAGGGCTTCACCTGGCTCCGCGACCCCCGGTTCGTGTCGATCGCGGTCGTGCAGGGCTACGCGATCGGCGCCGGTTTCCAGCTGGCGCTGTCGTGCGACCTGGTGGTCGCCGCCGACGACGCCCAGTTCTGCATGAAGGAGACG
Organism: uncultured Actinomycetota bacterium; assembly: GCA_963825985.1. Lineage (GTDB taxonomy): Bacteria > Actinomycetota > Actinomycetes > Propionibacteriales > Nocardioidaceae > Nocardioides. Next base: position 109,754 of record CAWGVK010000021.1, read on the forward strand.
GCGCTCGGGCTGGTGCCCGACCTCACGGGAACAAAACCGCTGGTCGAGGCTGTTGGCTACTCGAGGGCACTGGAGATCTGTGCCACGGCGCGGATGGTCGGCGCGGAGGAGGCCGTGCGGATCGGCATCGCACTCACCGCCGTACCCGCCGACGACCTCGACGCCACCGTCACCGATCTCGTCACCGCCCTCACCGCGCCTCTCCCGGGCGCGGTCCGAGAAACCAAGGCGCTGCTCCTCAGCGCCTCCGGCTCCGACCTCGACACCCAAGGTCGACTCGAGCGGGAGGCCCAGAGCCGCCGGTTCCGTGAGCTGGCCCCACTGATGGGTGCCCAGCAGTAGGAGGTAGGCAATGTCCTCCACCAATCCTTACGCCGCCGCCCGGCGGTACGTCCACTCCGACCGCAGCGTCGTCGACAACCGCGTCTCGCGCGAGACCGTGCGCCGCGTCTTCGGCTTCGCCCGTCCCCACCGGCGCCTGATCGCCATCTTCCTCACCTTCACCGTGATCGACTCGGCGATGGTGGTCGTGACCCCGCTGCTGGTGCAGCGGATCGTCGACGACGGCATCATCGCCGGCGACACCGGGCTCGTCACCACGCTGGCCCTGGCGATGGCCGGAGCGGCCGTGTTCAGCGCCGTGCTGGCCGTCTTCGCCGGCTGGTTCTCCTCGCGCATCGGCGAGGGCCTGATCTTCGACCTGCGCACGCAGGTCTTCGCGCACGTCCAACGCCAGTCGCTGGCCTTCTTCACCCGCACCCAGACCGGTGCGCTGGTCTCGCGCCTCAACAACGACGTGATCGGCGCCCAGCGCGCCTTCACCTCCACGCTGTCGAGCACGGTGTCCAACTCGATCGCCGTGGTCGTCGTGGGCATCGCCATGATCGCGCTCAGCTGGCAGGTCACCCTGCTGTGCCTGGTGATGTTCCCGATCCTGTTCCTCATCTCGCGGTGGGTCGGCGGCCGGCTCGCCGGCCTGACCCGGCAGCAGATGGACGGCAACGCCGACCTCGGCAACGTGATGACGGAGCGGTTCAACGTCGGCGGCGCCATGCTGCTCAAGCTCTTCGGCCGCCGTGCCGACGAGGACGTGCTCTTCGGCTCCAAGGCGGCGCGGGTGCGCGACCTCGGCGTCCGGATCTCGCTGATCACCCGGATCTTCGGCGCCTCGATGATGCTCGTCCCCGCGCTCGCCACGGCCCTCGTGTACGGCGTCGGGGGACACCTGGCCGTCGACGGCACCCTCACCGTGGGCACCCTGCTCGCGCTGGCGACCCTGCTGCTGCGCCTGCTCGGGCCGCTCCAGGGCCTCTCCAACGTGCGCATCGACATCATGACCGCCCTGGTCAGCTTCGAGCGGGTCTTCGAGGTGCTCGACCTGCCGTCGCTGATCCGGCAGAAGCACGGCGCGGTAGAGCTCCCCGCCTCCGCCGGCCGGCTGGAGTTCGAGCACGTCTCGTTCAGCTACCCCGGTGCCGACGAGGTCTCCCTGGGTTCGCTCGAGAACCTCGCGCGCTCCGAGTCCCGCGAGCGCCCGCAGGTGCTCACCGACGTCGGCTTCGTCGCCGAGCCGGGCGAGATGGTCGCCCTGGTCGGCCCCTCCGGCGCCGGCAAGACCACCATCACCCACCTGGTCGCGCGTCTGTACGACGCCGACACGGGCTCGGTGCGCGTCGGCGGCCACGACGTGCGCGACGTGACCCTCGAGTCGCTCGAGGACGTCGTCGGCTACGTCACCCAGGACGCGCACATGTTCCACGACACCATCGGCGCCAACCTGCGCTACGCGCGCCCCGACGCCACCGACGACGAGATCTGGGCCGCCCTCGAGGCGGCGCAGGTCGCGCGCCTGGTGCGCTCGCTGTCCGACGGCCTCGACACCGTGGTCGGCGACCGCGGCTACCGGCTCTCCGGTGGCGAGCGGCAGCGCCTCGCGATCGCCCGGCTGCTGCTCAAGTCGCCGTCGATCGTCGTCCTCGACGAGGCCACGGCGCACCTCGACTCCGAGTCGGAGGCCGCCGTGCAGCGCGCCCTCGACGCCGCGCTCGAGGGCCGCACGTCGCTGGTGATCGCCCACCGCCTCTCCACGGTGCGCAACGCCGACCAGATCCTGGTGCTCGACGACGGCCGGATCGTCGAGTTCGGCACGCACACCGAGCTGCTCGCCCGCGAGGGTCTGTACGCCGACCTCTACCGCACCCAGTTCTTCACCGAGGACGCCGCCACCGAGCCGATAGCCTGACCCGCATGGACCTCGGGCTCGCCGACCGCGTGTACGTCGTGACCGGGGGGCCCGCGGTCTGGGACGCGCGACCGCCGACGTGCTGGTGGCCGAGGGGGCGCACGTCGTCCTGTCGGGCCGCAACGCCGGAGTCGCTGGACGCCGCCCGGTCGGCGCTCGGCGACTCCGCCACGGTGGTGGTCGCCGACAACGCCGACCCGGGGGCCCCGGCCCGGCTGGTCGCGGCGGCCCACGACGCGTGGGGCCGCCTCGACGGCGCCCTGATCTCGGTCGGCGGTCCCCCGAAGGGGCCGGTCGCCGGCGACCGGGCCATCACCGACGAGCAGTGGACGACGGCGTTCGGCTCGGTCTTCCTCGGCGCCGTCCGACTGGCCCGCGAGCTCGGCGCCGCGCTCGGTGAGGGCGGCTCGCTGGCCTTCGTGCTGTCGAGCAGTGTGCGCGCGCCGCTCGCCGACATGGCGATCTCGAACGGGCTGCGCCCCGGGCTGGCGATGGTGGCCAAGACCCTCGCCGACGAGCTCGGACCCCGGGGCGTCCGGGTCAACGGACTGCTGCCCGGCCGGGTCGGCACCGAGCGGGTCGCCGAGCTCGACGCGGCCTCCGGTGATCCCGACGCCGCGAGGGCAGCGTCGCTGCGGACGATCCCGCTCGGCCGCTACGGCGAGCCGGAGGAGTTCGGGCGGGCGGCGGCCTTCCTGCTGTCGCCGGCGGCGTCGTTCGTGTCGGGCGTGATGCTCCCGGTCGACGGCGGCATGCTGCGCGCCCTCTGACCGGGCCCGTTCTCGACGCGCCGGGGCCGCTCGCCCCGCGGCCCGCGCTTGCGCTCGTCGCAGGCGAGGTAGCCGAACCCGAAAACGCCAGCACGCCGAAGAACCACCACTGCAGGCCGTAGAAGAAGTGCGGCCCGTTGTCGAGCTCGGGCAGGCTCCGCCGCTCGAGCGCGGCGACCCCGGTGGTCTCGGGATCCTCGGACTGCACGTCGACGAACCCGTCGTACACCGGGTCGCCCGATGGCCTCGCCGATCCGGTCCGACGAGATCGCCCGGGTCGAGAGGTCGTCGACCTCGGTGCTGTCGCCGGTGCCGTCGACCCGCACCCAGCCGGTGACGGTGACCTCGCCCGAGGGCGGAGCCGGGACGTCGTCGCCGGTCGCCCTGCCTGCGTCGGTCGCCAGGAACCCGCGGTCGACCACGAGCGACGTGCCGCCGGCGGTCACCAGCGGCACCACCACGTCGACGCCCTTCGCCCCGTCGTCCCCGCTGCGGTAGCGCACGACACGGTGTGGTCGGTGTCGTAGACACCGGTCGCGGTGACGAGCCGCCACTCGTCGGCCGAGTCGACCTCGCGGTCGGGGGAGAAGACGTCGCCGACGGGGGCCGGGTCGAGACTCTCGTTGCGCCCGGATGCACCGCGTTGTCGGCCTTGCGGTCGGTGAGCCGGCCGAACTGCCACTCGCCGAGCCACCAGGCGGTAAGCCATCAGACCACCGCCGCCGCGAAGAGCAGCCAGCGACGGCTGAGGAGGAAGCGGTACGTGCCCACACCCAGAATCTATCGAGTGACCCGTACGCTGGGAGGATGCAGGTGCACCCCGCTCGAGGACGCGTACGGACGCGTCGCGACCGATCTACGCGTGTCGCTGACCGACAAGTGCAACCTGCGCTGCACCTACTGCATGCCGGCCGAGGGTCTTGACTGGATGCCCGACGTCCGACCAGCTCACCGACGACGAGGTCGTCCGGCTGGTCCGGATCGCGGTCGAGCGACTCGGTGTCGACGAGGTGCGGTTCACCGGCGGCGAGCCCCTGGTACGCCGCGGGCTGGTCGACATCGTCGCGCCGGACCGCACGAGCTCGACCCTCGGCGTCGAGACGTCGGTGACCACCAACGGTCTCGGGCTGGCCAAGATCGCCGGCACGCTGGCCGACGCCGGCCTCGACCGGGTCAACGTCAGCCTCGACACGCGTGCGCCCCGAGACCTTCCACGAGCTGACCCGACGCGACCGGCTCCACGACGTGATCGCCGGCCTCGAGGCCGCCTCGGCAGCCGGGCTCGGACCGGTGAAGGTGAACGCCGTCCTGATGCGCGGCATCAACGACGGTCAGGCGGCCGAGCTGCTCGCGCTGGTGCCTCGAGCGCGGCTACGAGCTGCGCTTCATCGAGCAGATGCCGCTCGACGCCCAGCACGGCTGGTCGCCGCGACGGGATGATCACCGCCGACGAGATCCTGGCCTGCCTCGAGCGCGAGTTCGTGCTGACCCCGGCCGTCGAGCCGCGGGGGAGCGCGCCGGCCGAGCAGTTCCTCGTCGACGGCGGCCCCGGCACCGTCGGCATGATCGCCTCGGTCACCCGCCCGTTCTGCGGCGACTGCGACCGGGTCCGGCTCACCGCCGACGGCCAGGTGCGCAACTGCCTGTTCGCCCGCGAGGAGTCCGACCTCCGCACCGCCCTGCGCGGCGGTGCCGACGACGCCGAGCTGGCCGAGCGCTGGGGGGTCGCGATGCGCGGCAAGCTCGCCGGCCACGGCATCGACGACCCGTCGTTCCTGCAGCCGTCAGCGCTCGATGTCGGCCATCGGCGGCTAGCTCAGCCGGCGGCACCAGGCACGTGGGCGACGACGTCCTTGAGGAAGCTGCGCGCCCCCAGGAACTGCGACAGCGACTCCCGGTGCTCGTCGCACGCCAGCCAGACCTTGCGGCGCTCGGGGGTGTGGAGCTTGGGGTTGTTCCACAGCAGCTGCCACGTGGCCGGGTTCTTGCAGCCCTTGGCCGAGCAGAGGTCGGGATCCACGTCGGGTCTAGAGCTCGGCGTTCTTGCGGCTCGGGGCCCGGGCCGAGCTCGGGGCGGCTGAAGTCGCCGTCGCGCAGCTTGAAGCCGTCGGAGAGGTTGGCGGCGGCGTTGGCCATCACGACCGCGACGTAGGGCAGCAGGATGGCGCCCACGATCAGGATCGGCCACAGCCAGTCGATGCCGGCCAGGGACGCAGCGATCGCCCCGACGAAGCACAGCGTGCGCAGGCTCATCGAGAGCAGGTAGCGCTTCTGGCGGGCCCGGATGTCGTCGGCGCGGCTCGCGGCGGCGGTGGTGATGCGTACCGCCTCGTCGGTGCCTTTCGGGTGCCGGGCCATGACCTCAGCCTACGCCCGTCCGGGTCACCCCTCGGGTGGGCCCGGAGGCCCACGAGCGGACGGCCTAGAGTCAGGTCATGACGAACCGCACCTACCGGCTCACCGAGATCGTCGGCACGTCGCCGGAGAGCATCGAGCAGGCCATCAACAACGGCATCGAGCGCGCCAGCAAGACCCTGCGCCACCTGGACTGGTTCGAGGTCACCCAGGTGCGGGGCCAGATCAAGGACGGCGCCGTGGAGCACTACCAGGTCGGCCTCAAGCTCGGGTTCCGGCTCGAGGACGACGAGTAGGACTTACCCCCGAGTAGTCGCTAGCGTCGCATCGCGTGACTGAGAACCAGCCAGACCCCCGCGTCGTCCTCGTGACGGGCGGCAACCGCGGCATCGGCCGAGCCATCGCCGAGGCCTTCGTCGCCCAGGGCGACCGGGTCGCCGTCACCACCCGCAGCGGTGGAGCGCCCGACGGGGCGCTCGACGTCCGCTGCGACATCACCGACCCGGCCGCCGTCGACGCGGCGTTCGCGACGATCGAGGCCGAGCTGGGCCCGGTCGAGGTGCTGGTGGCCAACGCCGGCGTCACCGCCGACACGCTGCTGCTGCGGATGTCGGAGGACGACTGGTCGAGCGTCATCGACACCAACCTCACCGGCTCGTTCCGGCTCGCCAAGCGGGCCGCGAAGGGCATGCTGCGGCTGCGCCGCGGGCGGATCATCTTCATCTCCTCGGTCGTCGGTCTGCTCGGCTCCGCCGGCCAGGTCAACTACGCGGCCTCGAAGGCCGGACTCGTGGGCATGGCCCGCTCGCTGGCGCGCGAGCTCGGGTCGCGCTCGATCACCGCGAACGTCGTCGCGCCCGGCTTCGTCGACACCGACATGACCGCGGTGCTCACCGACGACCAGAAGGCCGCCATCCAGGCGCAGGTCCCCCTGCGCCGGTACGCCGAGCCCAGCGAGGTGGCCTCGGCGGTCACCTGGCTGGCCGGCGACGGTGCGGCATACGTGACCGGGGCGGTCATCCCCGTCGACGGCGGACTAGGAATGGGGCACTGACATGGCAGGCATCCTGGACGGCAAGCGGATCCTGGTCACCGGCGTGACCATGGACTCCTCGATCGGCTTCGCGACCGCGAAGTTCGCGCAGGAGCAGGGCGCCACCGTGCTCATCTCCAACTTCGGGCGGGCGCTGGGCATCACCCGGCGGATCGCCAAGCGGCTGCCGGAGACGCCGCCGGTGCTCGAGCTCGACGTGACCGACGACGACCACCTCGCCGGCCTGGCCGACGCCGTCCGCGAGCACGTCGACGGCCTCGACGGCGTCGTCCACTCGATCGCCTACGGCAACCCCGAGACCCTGCTCGGCGGCAACTTCCTCACCGGTCCCTGGGACGACGTCGCCAGGCGCTGCAGGTGTCGGTGTACTCGCTGAAGTCGCTCGCCACCGCCTGCCAGCCGCTGATGGGCTCGGGCGGGTCGTCGTCGGCCTCACCTTCGACGCGACCGTCGCCTGGCCCGCCTACGACTGGATGGGCGTGGCCAAGGCGGCGCTCGAGTCGAC
>CAWGVK010000022.1:0-35281 GCA_963825985.1 uncultured Actinomycetota bacterium
GCTGGCCAACCTGCGCGTGCACCTGAGCGGCGATGACCGCGACGCGGCCGAGGCGCTGCTCCGGCGTCCGACCAGTGCCACCGGAGACGGCCTCCTCGACTACGGCAGCGCCGACGTCGCCAGGACGTGCACGGCCGACCTGTGCGTCCACCACACCACCGAGGGCCGCCACGAGCCGACGGGCGCGTTCGTCGCCCAGGCGAAGTCGGCGCTGTCCCGCATCCACGACGCCTACGTCCGCGCCGGCTACCGCGAGCCCCGCCCCGACGGCACCCGCGGCGGCGACGCCCGGATCGACGTCTACCTGGGCGACATCGGCGACCAGGGGGTCTACGGCTACTGCACCTCCGACCAGCCGGAGCTCGACCCCTCGCCGAGCACCTTCGACCGCTTCGCCTACTGCGTGCTCGACGAGGACTACCAGGAGTTCCCGGCCAACACGCCGGTCGAGAACCTGCAGGTCACCGCTGCCCACGAGTACTTCCACGCCACCCAGTTCGCCTACGACCGCTACGAGGACAGCTGGCTGCTCGAGTCGACCGCCGCGTGGGTCGAGGACGAGATGTACGACGGCGTCGACGACAACGTCCAGTACCTCGCCAGCAGCCAGCTCGCCAGGCCCGGCACCCCGCTCGACACGTTCAGCCAGCGGACCCTCTTCCACTACGGCACGTGGACCTACTTCCGGTTCCTCACCGAGAAGTTCCGCGCCCGCAAGGGCCCGCTGCCGCGGCTCGTGCTCGACGTCTTCCGCAAGGCCGACGGCGCTCGCGGCGGCCCCGACCAGTACTCCTGGCAGGCGGTCAACTCGGTGCTGAGGGCGAAGAAGACCACCGGCGCCCGCATGCTCGGCGCGTACGCCGTCGGCAACCGTCGTCCGGCGCGGACCTACGACGAGGGCCGCGCCAACCGCTATCGCACCGCGCCGCTCGGCTTCTCGCGCACCCTGCGTCCGTCGAAGCGGAGCGCCTCGGCCGGCCCGAGGATCGACCACCTCGCCACCTGGACCGCCCGCTTCACGCCGTCCCGGCTCGGCGGCACCGCCTGGAGGCTGCGGGTCCGCCTCGACATGGCCCCGACCAAGCGCGGCTCGATCGCGCTGGTCACCCGCACCTCGAAGGCCGGCAAGGTCGTGACCAAGCGGGTGCGCCTCAACGGCCAGGGCAACGGCACCCGGGTCGTGCCGTTCAGCTCGGCCCGGGTCGGCTCCGTCGAGGTGACCCTGGTCAACGGCAGCGGCCGCTTCGCCTGCTACACCCGCGGCCGATACTCGTGCCAGGGCAAGCCACAGGACGACAACCTGCGCCAGCGACTCAAGGTCACCGCCTTCCGCTGATCCGTCCCTGTCGGTCGACCATAAACTTCAACCCCCACACCCGACCGAGCGTGGAAGGGGACCTGGTGGGGCGAGCGTCAGCCGGCGTCGGACGCGAGCCGGGCGAGGGCCTTGCGCACCACGGCCGGGTCGGTGGTGGTCCACATCGGCGGGAGGCTGGCCTTGAGGAAGCTGCCGTAGCGGGCGGTGGCCAGGCGCGGGTCGAGGACGGCGACGACGCCGCGGTCGGTGGTGGTGCGGATCAGCCGGCCCGCGCCCTGCGCGAGCAGCAGGGCGGCGTGGGTGGCGGCGACCTGCATGAACCCGTTGCCACCGGCGGCGTCGGCGGCCTTCTGGCGCGCGCTCATCAGCGGGTCGTCGGGTCGCGGGAACGGGATCCGGTCGATCAGCACCAGCTGGCAGGTCTCGCCGGGCACGTCGAGTCCCTGCCAGAGGCTGAGCGTGCCGAACAGGCAGGTGTGCGGGTCGCCGACGAACTGCGCGGCGAGCTCGGGCAGCTGGGCCTCGCCCTGGGCGAGGGTGGTCAGGTGCGGGAGCCGGCGGCGGACCTCCTCGGCGGCGGCCTCGGCGCCGCGGCGCGACGAGAAGAGCCCCAGGGTGCGGCCCTCGGCGGCGTCGACGAGCTCGACGATCTCGTCGAGCTGGGCCTTGACGAGGCCGTCGCGGCCGGGCGGCGGCAGGTGGCGGGCGACGTAGAGGATCGCCTGCTGGCCGTAGTCGAACGGCGATCCGACGTCGAGGCCGGTCCAGGGCAGGGCGTCCTCGCCGCGCTCGACGGCGTCGCCGTCGAGCACCCGCTCGGCGGGCCGGAGCCCGACGCTGGTGGCGAGCGTCGAGAAGTCGCCGCCGAGCATCAGGGTCGCCGAGGTCATCACGACGGTCTTGTCGGTGAGCAGCTTCTCGCGCATGGGGCCCCACACCTGCAGGGGCGCGACACACATCCGCGGCGGGATCCGGTCGCCGCCCTCGGAGAGCCAGAGCACGTCGGCGTCGGAGCCGGCCGCCATCCGCTCGGCGGTCACGAACACCTCCTGCACGGTGCCCTTGGCCTGGGTGCGGCCCGGCGTCGGCGCCTCGGAGTCCTGGCTGCGGGGGTACGCCGAGAGGCAGGCCCGGGCGGCGTCGCGGACGAGTACCAGGGCGTCGGCGAGCTGCTCGGGCACGCGGTCGAACCGGCCGGGTCGCGCCTCGCTGATCGCGTCGCGCAGCGCGTCGGCGGCGTCGGCGAGGTCGTCGGCCTGCGATGCCCTCGACGTGGCGCTGCGACCGGCGGGCGGCGCGCTCGACGTCGGCGGCGCTCAGCTCGTCGGTGGCGGCCTGGGTGACCCGCGCGGTGAGCTCGTGGGCCTCGTCGATGACGGCGACGTCGTAGTCGGGGATCATCGGCACCCCCTCGATCGCGTCGATCGCGAGCAGGGAGTGGTTGGTGACGATCAGGTGGGAGCGGTGCGCCCGCTCGCGGGCGAGCTCGACGAAGCACTCCTGCCCGAAGGGGCACTTCGCGGCGCCGAGGCAGTCACGATGGCCGACGCTGACCTGGCGCCACTCGCGGTCGGTGTGGCGCGGCGCCCGGTCGCGCTCGCCGGACCCGGCGCCGTCGGACTCCTTCTCGGCCCAGGCGCGCAGCTCGAGCACCTTGCTCGCCATCGAGCCCTGGGGCACGTCGACGAGCACCCCCTGGTCGTCGGGCACGCCCTCGCGGATGCGGTGCAGGCAGGCGTAGTTGGAGCGGCCCTTGAGGACGGCGTACGACGTGTCGACGCCCTCGACGTCACCGACCGCCTCGACCAGCCGCGGCAGGTCGCGCTCGACGAGCTGGTGCTGCAGCGCCAGCGTCGCGGTGGCGATGACGACCCGCTTGTCGTGCACGAGCGCCGGGACCAGGTAGGCCAACGACTTGCCGGTGCCGGTGCCGGCCTGCACGAGCAGGTGCCGCCCGGAGGTGAACGCGTCGGAGACCGCCTCGGCCATCGCGACCTGCCCGGTGCGCTCGGTGCCACCCAGGGCCGCGACCGCACGACTCAGGACGTCGCGGACGGGCTCGTTCGTGGGCACCGGTGCACCCTAACGACGACCGCCGACAGCCCGGTCGGGCGGTCGCGGGCGACTCAGCGCGCCAAGCGGGAGACCGCGGCGGCGACCAGGTCGCCGAAGACCCGGTGCCCCGCGGCCGTGGGGTGGAGGTCGTCGTCGAGGTACTCGATGTCCGGCCCCGGTCAGGGACAGGTAGGTGACGCCGGCCCGGGCCGACAGCGACGCCAGCGGCCGGTCGACGCGCGGTACGCCGGCCGCCCGGTCGGGCGCGGGCGGCGGGCCGACGACGAGCGACGTCGTGCCCGGCGAGTCGGCCGGTGAGCCGCTGGAACCCGGCCGCGATGTCCTCGTCGGACTGGTCGTGGTCGTTGAGGCCGCCCTCGACCACCACGAGGGCACCGGGCCGGCCGGCGACGGCGCGGGCGGCCCGCTCGGCGTACGACACCGGTCCGCAGCCGCTGGCCCCGGCGCTGAAGCCCGACCCGGAGAACCCGTCGACGTGCACGCGCCCCGGCAGCCGCGTCGGCCACGAGTCGAGCGGCGCGACCCCTGCGCCCACCGAGTAGGAGTCGCCGACGACCACGATCGGCGTACCGCTGCCGGTGTCGAGGTCGCGGCGGTCGGCGGCTGCCTGTCGGGCGCGGTCACATCCGGGCGAGTCGCCGCCGGTCGCCCGCGCCACGGAGAGCGCGCCGAGCCCGGCCACCACCAGCACGACGTGCACCACGGCCACCACGATGCGTCGACTCAGCACGACGCGCCCCACGCTCACCCGAGAAGTGTGCCACCGAGATCGATACCCGGTTGTGAGGGTTGCGCTCCAGGCCGCAATCCCTAGGTTGGAAGGATCCGATCTCTGGAGGTCGCATGGCCGTCGAACGCCGCACCCTGCTCAAGACCAGTGCCGCCGGGGCTGTCGGCGGGCCCTTCGCCGGCCTGCTCGCCATGCCCGCCGGCGCGCCACCGGCCGCCCGACCGTCGCCGCCTGGTGCCGGTGCCTGACGAGCGCGACGGCGCCGTCCGCCTGCACCTGCCGCGCGGGTTCTGCTACCGCTCGTTCCACGACACCCAGCAGCCGGTCACCCTGACCGACGGCACCGCGCTGCCGGGCCGCCACGACGGCATGGCCGCCTTCGACGGGCCCCGCCGCAGCGTGCTGCTGGTCCGCAACCACGAGGTCAACAACCCCGGCCCGGCCTTCGGCCCGGGCGACGCCCTACGACCCGATGGCGCGCGGCGGGCACGACCACGATCCAGGTCACGCCGACCGGCGAGGTGATCCGCGCCTTCACCAGCCTCAACGGCACGATGATGAACTGCTCCGGCGGGCCGGATGCCGTGGGGCGCCTGGGTCACCTGCGAGGAGACCGTCAACGGCCCGGACGTCGGTGCCGACTTCACCGGCGCCTCGAACGTCCCGCTCACCAGGCCGCACGGCTACGTCTTCGAGGTGCCGGTCAGCCACCAGCCCGGGCGCGGCCAGTCGAACCGGCAAGCCGATCACGCACGCCGGGCGGTTCGCCCACGAGGCCGTCTCGTTCGACCCGCGCGGCGGCCACCTCTACCTCACCGAGGACAACTTCGCGTTCCCGTCCGGCTTCTACCGCTACCGCCCGCCGCGGCACCCGATGAAGGTCGGCCGACTGCTCGACGGCGGCTCGCTGCAGATGCTCAAGGTCAGGGGCACCGACAACGCCCACCTCGAGGCCGAGCAGGTCACCGGCACGACGTACGACGTCGAGTGGGTCGACATCCGCGAGCCCGACATCGACTACGACTACACGCCCGGGCCAGCCGGCGCCGACTCCCAACGACACGGCCCTCGTCCACGTCGGCACCCAGGGCTCAGGCGCGGGTGCGGCCGGGCTTCTCGCGGCTCGAGGGACAGGCCTACGACGCGGGATGGTGTACTTCACCTCGACCCAGGGCGGCGGCGCGGCCGAGACCGGGCCCGGACTCCGTCGACCGGCTACGGCAACGGCTCCGGCCAGGTGTGGGGCTACGACACCGCGCCGCAAGCTGACCTGCCTCTTCCAGTCACCCGGGCCGCTGGTGCCTCGACCTGCCCGACAACGTGACGACCTCGCAAGCGCGGCACCCTCGTCGTCTGCGAGGACAACGACCGAGCGACAACTATCTCCGCGGCCTGACCCGTCGCGGCGCACCTCTTCGACATCGCCCTCAACCGGCTGTCAGCGGCGCCGCGGCACCGACCGGTCCAACGACGAGTTCGCCGGCACGACGTTCAGCCCCGACGGCCGCACGCTGTTCGTGAACATCCAGGCCTCGGCCGGGCATGACGTTCGCGATCTGGGGCCCCTGGGCGAAGATCGGCGTCTGAAATGCGCTGACCCGTCGCTACTTAGCGCCGGGTCGGCGTCAGACGGCGTACGCCGCCAGCTCGCCGGCGAGGTCGTCGTTGGCGCGGCCGCGAGACGAGCGTGCCGTCGGCGGTGTGCTCCATCGAGTCGATCTCGCCGTGCTGGTGCAGCCGGTTGATCAGGTCGCCGCGCTCGTAGGGCAGCAGCGCGCTGAACTCGACGTCGGGGCGCGGCAGCTCGGACTCGATCATGGCGAGCGCCTCGGCGATGCCCTCGCCGGTCTTGGCGCTGACCACGACGGAGTGCGGCTCGCGCTGGCGCAGCCGCGCGAGCACCATCGGGTCGGCGGCGTCGGCCTTGTTGATGACGACCAGCTCGGGCACCTCGACGGCGTCGATCTCGGCGAGCACCTCGCGGACGGCGGCGAGCTGGCCCTCGGGGTCGGGGTGGGAGCCGTCGACGACGTGCAGGATCAGGTCGGAGTCGGCGACCTCCTCGAGCGTCGAGCGGAACGCCTCGATCAGCTGGTGCGGCAGGTGCCGGACGAACCCGACGGTGTCGCTCATCGTGTAGACGCGGCCGTCGGCGGTGGTCGTGCGCCGCGTGGTCGGGTCGAGGGTCGCGAACAGCGAGTCCTCGACCAGCACGCCGGCGTCGGTGAGCCGGTTGAGCAGCGAGGACTTGCCGGCGTTGGTGTAGCCGGCGATGGCGACCGCTGGGGATCTGGTTGCGCGGCGGTCGGCGCGCTTGGTGTCGCGGGTGCCCTTCATGTCGCTGAGCTCGCGGCGCAGCTTGGCGATCTTGGTCGTTGATCCGGCGGCGGTCGGTCTCGATCTTGGTCTCACCGGGCCGCGGCCACCGATGCCGCCGCCGTCGGCACCGACCCGGCCACCGGCCTGGCGGGACAGGTTGCCGCCCCAGCCGCGCAGCCGCTGCTTCATGTAGTTGCAGCTGGGCCAGCTCGATCTGCGCCTGGCCCTCCTTCGACTTCGCGTGCTGGGCGAAGATGTCGAGGATCAGCGCGGTGCGGTCGACGACCTTGACCTTGAGTCGGTCCTCGAGGTTGCGCAGCTGGCTGGGCGCGAGCTCGCCGTCGCAGATCACGGTGTCGGCGCCGGTGGCTGCCACGATCTCGCGCGAGCCCCTCGACCTTGCCGCGGCCGATGTAGGTCGCGGGGTCGGGCGACTGCCGGCGCTGGTAGATCGCCTCGAGCACCTCGGAGCCGGCCGTCTCGGCGAGCAGCGCGAGCTCGGCCATGGAGTTCTCGGCGTCCTGCACGGTGCCGTCGGTCCACACGCCCACGAGGACGACCCGCTCGAGCCGCAGCTGGCGGTACTCGACCTCGGTGATGTCCTCGAGCTCGGTGCGCAGCCCGGCGACCCGGCGCAGCTGCGTGGCGCTCGGCGAGCTCCATCGCGCCGGTGGTGGGGTCGACCGCCTCTCGGGGTCGGGCTCGTCGGCGTAGCCGGAGACGAAGTCGTCGCCGGTGTCGTCGGTGTCCTCCCAGTCGGCGGTCTCGTCGAGCTCGGCGTCGAGGGTGAAGTCAGGTGCGTTCGTCATATGCCTTCAGAGTATGACGCTCTCAACAGCCTGACGAACGGAATTCATCCCCTCAGGCCACCCACGGCGGCACGCCGGCCGCCGTCCCGTCGTCGCGGACCACGTGCCCCGGACCGGACGTCGTCGCGATCGCCGTGAAGCCCGCGGGCCCGGCCACGAAACGTCGCAGGACGTCGGCGGGCAGCACGACGGTGTCGCCCGGCCCCAGGTCGAGCCGTCGCTCGCCGAGCGTGAGGGTCGCCGCACCGGCGGTCACGGCCCAGACGACCTCGGCGTCGAAGGCGTGCGCCGGCCCCTCGGCGTCCGCGTGCATCTCGACCAGCCAGAGGCTGGACGCCGCGCCGCCGAGGGTCGGCGAGGCGAGCGTGGTCATGGTGGCGTTGGGCGTGGTGCTGGTGCGGCGGGTGTCGGCGGTGACGACGGTCATGGCTCCTCCTAGAGTGGACAACATGGTTGACGATAAAGACAACTCGGTTGACGTTCAAGGGTGGGAGCTCGCACTCCTGCTCCTGGGCGGCTTCCGGACGCTCGTCGACGGGGCGCACGCTCTGCTGGCCGAGCGCGGCCATCCCGGCGTCCGGCCGGCGCACGGGTTCACGCTGCAGGCCGTCGGCACGGGCGCGACGGCCTCCGAGATCGCGGTGCGGCTCGGCGTCTCGAAGCAGGCCGCCGCCAAGACCGTGGCGCTCCTCGAGCAGCAGGGGTACGTCGCCCGCTCCGGCGACCCGGCCGACAGCCGGCGCCGCACCGTGGTCGCGACCGAGCGCGGCCGCGACCTGCTGGCCGCCTCGGCCCGCGCCTTCGAGGAGGTCGTCGACGACTGGCGCCGACGCGTCGACGTCGACGCCCTCGGGCGCGCGTTGGGCGCGCTCGACCTGCCCGCCGCCACCCGGCTCGACCTGGGAGCGTGGTCGGGGTGATCCCGCCGCTGCCCGACGTCCGCCTGCTCGGCATCACCGGCGCGCCGGGCGGTGGCAAGTCGACGCTCGCGGCGACGCTTCACCGGCCCGTCGTGCCGATGGACGGCTTCCACTACGCCGACGTCGAGCTGGTCCGGCGCGGCCTGCTGAAACTTAAGGGCGCGCCCGAGACCTTCGACGCCGAGGGGTACGCCGCCCTGCTCGCGCGGGTGCGGGCCGGCGCCGCCGACGTCGTGGCGCCGGCGTTCGACCGTGACCTCGAGCAGCCGTTGGCGGGCGCGATCGCGGTGCCGGCGTCCGGCCTGGTCGTGACCGAGGGCAACTACCTGCTGCTCGACGAGCCTCGCTGGCGCGCGGCGCGGGCCGAGGTCGACGTCGTGTGGCACCTGCACGTCGACGAGGCGGTGCGGCTCGAACGGCTGGTCGCGCGGCACGTGGCGTTCGGCAAGTCGCTCGCGGACGCCCGGGCCTGGGTGGCCAGGGTCGACGAGCCGAACGCGCGGCTCGTGGAGGCAGCCGCCGAGCGGGCCGACCTCGTGCTGGACCTGTCGTCCGAGGTACTCCCGGACGACCATCAGGAGTTATCGCCCTGAGATCCTGATGTCCCTGCGGGCCGCAGCAACCGCGGCGGCGCACTATTTGCGTATCCGCAGTTTATGCGGCACACTCGGCGTCATGCCCATCGACCCGCGACTCATCCAGGCCCTGCGTGACGCACTCGCCGCTGCCGAGCGGCTGGACGCCGACGAGGCCCTGCCCCACCTGCGGACGGCCGCCGACCACCTGGCCGAGCTGATCGACGAGTCGATGGCCGAGGCGGTGGTGCACCAGAAGGCATCGCTGCGGGCGGCCGGCGCGAGGGCCGGGCTCTCCGAGAACGCCGTCGGGCCACGCCTGGCGCGCACCTCCGCCCTCGCGGGCTACGCCAACGACGACGGCCGGGTCACCGCCGCGGCAGTCGAGCGGGCCCGCTACGACGCCGAGACCGGCACCCCTCCCCCGGCGGCACCCGCCGCCCCCGCCCCGATGCGCTTCAAGGCGCGTCGACCGACGAAGGGATCACCACGATGACCGACCAGAGCCTGACCCACCTGTACTTCCTGCTCGACCGGAGCGGGTCGATGCAGTCGATCAAGTCCGACACCGAGGGCGGCTTCGCCGCGTTCGTCGAGGAGCAGCGCGCGGCCGACGGCGGCTGCCGGGTGACCCTCGCGCAGTTCGACGACCGCTACGAGGAGGTCTACGCCGACCGCGACGTCGCCGACCTGCCGGCGCTGCAGCTGCAGCCACGGGGCAGCACCGCGCTGCTCGACGCGATGGGCCGGCTGGTCACCGACGCCGGCGCCCGGCTGGCCGCGTTGCCCGAGGCCGAGCGGCCCGGCACGGTGATCGTCGCGGTGATGACCGACGGCTACGAGAACTCCAGCCACGAGTGGACCCACCAGGCGATCAAGTCGCTCGTGGAGCAGCAGACCACGGCGTACGGCTGGCAGTTCATGTACATGGGCGCCGACCAGGACGCCATCGAGGTCGGCCGCTCGCTCGGCGTCTCGGCCGAGCACTCCCTCACCTACGGTCGTGGCAAGAGCCGCGAGGCGATGACCAAGAACGGCGAGAAGGTGCGCGCCATGCGGGCGGCCCGGATGACCGACGCCGCGGCCGCGATGCCGGCCTACACCGCCGAGGAGCGCGCCGAGCTCGGCTGACGTCCTCGCCGATCCGGCGTCGCGGGCCCGGACGACGGCCTCTGGCTGGTCGTCGCCTGCTCCGGACTCGCCTTCGGACGCAGCCCGACCAACCGCTGAGAACAAGATCCGCGCTGACCCGTCCCCCACGGGGGACGGGTCAGCGTTGTTGTGTGCGGTACGGCGAACCAGCGGCGGATCACAGGGTCACGACCGCGGTGACGGCGAGGGCGACGCCGGAGAGATAGGTGAACATCGCGCCGGAGTCGCGGACCGGGCCGTGCGACGCGAGCGTCGTGCTGGTCAGCATCCCGAGCGCGTGCAGGCAACGTGCGGACGCCGCGACGACGGCCAGCGAGTCCAGCCACCACCCGTCGGTCAGCGTCGAGCAGACGATCAGCAGACCGATGAGGGTGGGGACGTACTCGATGGCGTTGCCATGGGCGCGCTGGGCGATGTACATCCGGTCGGCCGGGTCGGTCGGCTGCTGGTTTCCGGTGTCGCCGCGGATCGCGCGGTGGCGGGTGACGTTCGCCCCGAGGACGAACACGAGGGCGCCCATCAGGGCGATGCAGACGATGGTCACGGTACTCATGTGAGGGCTCCTTCGAGCTGGCGGTCCGGGGCGGGTTGATGGAGGCGGCGCACGACCGCGTCGCTGAGGCGGGTGCCGAGCACGGCGTCGGTCTTGTGCATCCCGCCCGGGCAGGTGACGTTGACCTCGATCAGGAGGCCGCCGATGACGTCGAGGCCGGCGAGCTCGATGCCGTGCCGGCGCAGCAGCGGACCCAGCGCGGCGACGATCGCCTCGTCCTGCGCGTCGACGCCGGCGGGCGCGCACGGCGGACCGATCCGGAAGTCGTCGTCCGTTGGCCGGCGCAGGACGGCACCGACGACCCCGCCGTCGACGAGGAAGAGCCGCTTGTTGCCGTCCTCCACGTCGGGCAGGTACTGCTGCGCGATCACCTGCCGGACGCCGCCACCGGTCGCCGACTCCAGCAGCGCGACCGCCGCGCGGTCGTCGCGGACCAGCCAGACGCCGATCCCCGCGAAGCCGTCGACGGGCTTGACGACCGTCGTGCCGCACCGGGCGACGAAGTCGCGCAGGCCGGCGACGTCCGCGCCGACGTGGGTCGGCGGGCACAGGTCGGGGAACCGCAGCGCCACCAGCTTCTCGTGCAGCGCGCGCACCCCGTCGGGGCGGTTCAGAACGCGGGTGCCGGCGTCCACGACGAGGTCGAGCAGGTACGTCGCGTGCAGGTAGCGCGCGTCGACGGGCGGGTCGATCCGCAGGTGCACCACGGCGACGTCGGCGGCGACGTCGAGGACGGCGGTCTCGACCTGCTCCCACCAGTCGACAGGCACGAGCCAGCGGTGGTCGCCGCCGGGCCGGCCGCGCCGCACGCGCAGCCGGCGGGCCCGGGCGCGCACCCGGCCGTCGACGACGGCCAGGTCCTCGGGCCCGCAGCACCACACGGCCACGCCGAGGTCCTGGGTCGCGAGCATCAGGCCGACGCTGGCATCGACACTCGCGTCGAGGCCCGCTAGCGGGTCGGTGAGGAACAGGGCGGCACTCATGCTCAGGCCACCTGCTCGAGGAGGACGCCGGCGCCGAGGGCCGCCCGGCGCCAGTGCTCCGCGAGCCGCGGCACCTCGGGCTCGAGTGCGCGGAGCGTCCGCCGGCGGGTCGCGTCGTCGTACATCAGCGTCGAGAGCACGGCCGTGAGCCGGCGTACCCCGTCGTCGTCCTGGACGTCGGCGAAGCGCGCCTCGAGGTAACGGCCGCGCGGCCGGACCGGCGGGAACAGCGTGGTCAGGTGGTCGACCGGGCAGCCCGCGACGAAGACGGTGGCGCCGACGGCGAGGTCGACGTAGGCCGCAGCCGGGTCGTCACCGCGCAGGAGCCGGCCGTCGAAGGCCGTGCGCCCCGGGTCGACCTCGAGCCAGGTCGCGAGCCGGCTCTCGGGGCCGACGCACCGGGCGAAGGCTGCGGCGAGGAAGGGCGCGGCGAGGTTGAGCACCCGCCACTGCTCGAGCCCGTCCGCACCGGGCCACCAGTCCAGGCACACCTGGGTCGACGCCGTGCGCCGCATCATCCGGCGCCCCGCGGGGCCGATCGTGTCGAAGTGACGCTGCATGGCGACGTACCGCGGCGAGGTCAGCTGGAGCGGCACTTCCTGCTCGGGACGCCGGTCGACGGCCACGGCGTGCAGGCCCATGCCGGCGACCGCGAGCCGGCGGCGCAGGTCGCCGGTGGCCTCGGCCAACATCCGCGCCGCCTCGGCAGCGCTCGCCGCGCACGGCAGGCTCAGCTCGACCTGGCCGCCGGGCTCGAAGCCGAGGTACGCCGCCGCCACGGCTCCGCGCGCCGCCCGGCGTACCCGCTCGATCGGCACCGCGGCTCCGGTGGCCTCATCGGCGACGAGGAGCTCGTGCTCGAGGGCGACTCGAGTGGTGCGTCGTGCGGCTCCCGCGAACAGAGCGGCGACGTGCGGGCGGACCTGGTCGGCGTTCATCGCTGCTCCTGATACTGTAAGGATTCCTGTCGATATATTGGAAGGTATCCTTACCAAATGTCAACCCCTTTGCCCCGCCCGGAGCACACCCCGCTGATCGCGCTGGTCGACCGGCTCGACCGCGAGCTGCAGGCCGACATGGTGCGTTCGGCGCACGCCGCGGGCTACCCGGAGGTGAAGCCGTCGCACAACGCGGTGTTCGGGACGCTCCCGTCCGCGGGCGCGCGGACGGCCGACATGGCGGCGCGCGCCGGCATCACGCGGCAGTCGATGGGAGAGGTGGTGCGCGACATGGTCGACCTCGGCATCGTGGAGATGGCGCCCGACCCCGACGACCGGCGCGCCAAGATCGTCACCTTCACGGCCTACGGGCTGGGCCTGGCCCGCGCGGGCCGACAGCACATCGTCGACCTCGAGGCGCGGTTCGCCGACGAGCTCGGCGCCGACCGGTACGGCGCCGCCCGCGACGTGATCGAGCGCGTGGTCGGCCTGCTCGCGCCGGCCCCGTGACGTGACTACTTGGGGGGCATCCGGATGCCGCCGTCGAGGCGGACGGTCTCGCCGTTCATGTAGGAGTTGGTGAGGCACTCGACGACCATCGAGGCCAGCTCGTCGGGGATGCCGAGGCGCTTGGGGAACAGCACGCTCTCGCCGAGCTTGGCCTTGAACGCGTCGGACTCGGCGCCCTGGCCGTAGATCGGGGTGTCGATCAGGCCGGGCGCGACGGTGTTGAGGCGGATGCCGGAGGCCGACAGGTCGCGGGCCACGGGCAGGGTCATGCCGACGACGCCCCCCTTGGACGACGAGTACGCCGCCTGGCCGATCTGTCCGTCGAACGCGGCCACGCTGGCGAGGTTCACGATCGCGCCGCGGCAGCCGTCGGCGTCCGGCTCGTTGAGGCTCATCACGCTGGCGGCCTGGCGCACCATGTCGAAGGTGCCGATCAGGTTGATCTGGATGACCTTGGTGAACGCCTCGAGGGAGTGCGCCGACTCGACCGTGCCGTCGCGGCCGATCGTGCGCTGGGCCCAGCCGATGCCGGCGGAGTTGACCACCGCGCGCAGCGGCGCGATCTCGGCGGCGGCGCGGACGGCGCCGCCGATCTGCTCGGTGTCGGTGACGTCGACGTTGGCGAAGACGCCCTTGATCTCCTCGGCGAGGGCCTCGCCCCTGTCTACCTGGAGGTCGGCGACCACGACGGTGCACCCGAGGGCCGCGAGGCGGCGGGCCGCCGCGGCGCCGATGCCCGAGGCGCCGCCGGTGACGATGGCTGAAGATCCGGTGAGGTCCATGGCCGAGAGCATAGGGACCGCGAGCGCCTCCCTCAGCGGGTGGTGGTGGCCCTCGCGAGCTCGGCGAGCTCGTCGTCGAGATCGGTGAAGTCGCGCGGCGTGCGCACCCGCGAGCACAGCAGCGTGGCCGGACCCAGCACCATCAGGCAGCCGAACACCAGCAGCGCCGCGCGGCTGCCGACACCGGCCGCGAGCACCCCGGCGGTCAGCGACCCGACCGGGATCGCGCCCCACGACACGAACCGCACCGTGGCCATCACCCGCGAGAGCAGCTCGGGCGGGCTGGCCAGCTGCCGGCCTCGGGCACCGACCGCCTCAAGCGGCTGACCCTGTTGGTCGACCCTCAGCGCACGGTGCGGCGAGTGCAGTTCCCGATCGCCGACCCGGCAGCCTCACAGGGACGTGACGCCGCGGGCCACGACCACGGCCGGGCCGGTCATCAGCACCCGGCCCTCGTCGGTCCGGCGGATCGTCAACGTGCCGCCGGGCAGGTCGACCCGGTAGTCGACGCCGGGTGCAGCCTCGTCGACCGCTGCCGTCGCGACCATCACCGCGCAGGCGCCGGTGCCGCACGACTGGGTCTCGCCCGAGCCCCGCTCGTGCACCCGCATCGCGACGTGCGCGTCGCCCCGGCGCACGACGAACTCGACGTTCACGCCGTGCGGGTAGACCGTCGCGTCGTAGGACGGCGCCCGGGTCAGGGCACCGGCGTCGGCCAGGTCGTCGACGAACGCCACGGCGTGCGGGTTGCCGACGTCGACGTGGGTCGCCGGCCACCAGCGGTCGCCGACGCCGACCTTCGTCTCACCGAGCAGTCGCGCGACGCCCATGTCGACGGTGATCTCGCCCCCGTGGGCGAACGTGACCGTCTTGACGCCGTCGCGGGTGTCGATCGGAAGCGGCACGGACGGGTCGACCAGACCCTCCTCGACGAGGTGGCGGGCGAAGACCCGGATGCCGTTGCCGCACATCTCGGAGACCGACCCGTCGGCGTTGCGGTAGTCCATGAACCAGCGGTCGTCGCGACGCACCACCCGCAGCACGCCGTCGGCGCCGATGCCGCCGCGACGGTCGCACAGCGCGCGCACCCGCTCGACGCTCAGCTCTCCGTGGACCGTGCCGTCGTGGTCGGGCAGGAGGACGAAGTCGTTGTGGGTGCCGTGCCCCTTGAGGAACGGGTAGTCACCCATACATGCCCCGCTCGTAGTTCTCGGGCTTGTAGTACTCGTCGAGCTCGGCGAGCGACCTGTCGCTCGGCTCGACCTGCGCCGCGATCACGGCGCGACGCGGCACCACGCCGTTCGGGTCCCACGTCTCCGGCTTCCACAGCCCCGAGCGCAGGAACGCCTTGGCGCAGTGGAAGAAGATGTCGTCGATCTCGACGACGACCGCCAGCACCGGCCGGTGCCCCTTGACCACCAGCTCGTCGAAGAACGGCGCGTCGGAGACCAGCCGGGCCCGCCCGTTGATCCGCAGGGTGTCGCCGCGGCCGGGGATGAGGAAGTTCAGGCCCACGTGGGGGTTCTCGACGATGTTCTTGTAGCCGTCGGCCCGCTTGTTGCCGGGCCGCTCGGCGATCGCGATGGTGTGGTCGTCGATGACGTGCACGAGCTGGCCGGCCGGGTCGCCCTTGGGCGAGGCGTCGCAGGTGCCGTCGGCCGCCGAGGTGGCCATCACGCAGAACGGCGTGGCGGCCAGCCAGGCGCGGTCGATGTCGAGCAGCGCCGGCCGGCCCTTGTCGCGCGCCCGCGGCATCGGCTCACCCAGCAGGTCGACGAGGGCGTCGACGGTGCTGATCTCGGTCCAGGCGTCGGTCGCAGTCACGCGTCCACGGTACGCCGGGGAGCGGGCCGCGGCGCCGTGACCTGGCCCACCCCGCTCATCGGCGCCGGTTGACCACGCGTGCCGACCCACCTCCCCGGCGTTCGGGCTCGGCGACGACCGTCAGCCGTCGTCGCGGGCCGAACTCGATCGCGGTGAGCGCGCCGATCTCGGCGGCGCTCGTGAACGCGTCGCCGGCCGGCACGAGGTCGTGACCGTAGGGCGTGAGCACGGCGTCGTACAGGTCGATGAACGCGGGTTCGGCGGTGACCGTCGGCGTGTTGCGCTGGGAGGCCCGTGGCGCCGCGAGCGCCTCCTGGATCGTCATGCCCCGGTCGAGCCGGTTGACCAGCACCTGCAGCACCGTGGTGATGATCGTCGAGCCGCCCGGGGAGCCGAGGGCGAGGAACGGCTTGCCGCCTCGCAGCAGGATCGTGGGCGACATCGAGCTGCGCGGGCGCTTGCCGGGCTGCAGCCGGTTGGGGTCGGCGCGGTCGAACTCGAGGCTGAAGTCGGTCAGCTCGTTGTTGAGCAGGAAGCCGCGCCGGGGCACCACGATGCCCGACCCGCCGGTCTGCTCGATGGTGAGCGTGTAGGCCACGACGTTGCCCCACCGGTCGGCCGCGGTCAGGTGGGTGGTCGAGACGTTCTCGTGGTCCTCCGTCGACGTCGGGCGCGGCGGCGCCGGTGGCGCACACGCCGTCGTAGTCGTCGACGTCACCGGCCGCGACCGGCTTGGTCGCAGCGGTGTCGGGGTCGATCTCGCAGCGGCGCTCCTGGGCGAACCGCTGGGCCAGCAGGTCCTTGACCGGCACGTCGACGCGCGCGGAGTCGCCGACGTAGGCGCCGCGGTCGGCGAACGCCAGCGCGCTCGACTCGAGGTAGCGGTGCAGGGCGTCGGCGTCGCCCATGGCCTTGAGGTTGTAGCCCTCGAGGATGTTGAGCGACTCACCGACCGTCGTGCCGCCGCTGGACGACGGCGCCATGCCGACGACCTGGTAGCCCCGGTAGCGGGTGCGGGTCGGGCGCTGCACCTTCGCCTCGTAGCGGGCGAAGTCCTTCGGCTTCAGGTAGCCGCGCGGGACGGGCAGGTCGGTGGCGCGCCTCGTCGGGAGGCCGGCGGACGGTGTCGGAGATCTCCCGCGGCAGCTTCCCCGAGTAGAAGAGGTCGGGGTTGGCCGCGAACGCGCGGTAGGTGCGCGCCAGGTCGGGGTTGCGGAACCGCTTGCCGATGCGCGGCAGCTTGCCGTTCTTCAGGAACAGCTTGCGCGAGGTCTTGAACGCCGCGAACCGCTCGCGGTTGTCCTTGGTCTGGGAGCGGAACGTCGGGTCGACGACGAACCCGCGCTCGGCCAGCCGGGCGCTCGGCTCGAGCACCTGCCTGAGCGAGCGGGTGCCCCACCGGTCGAGAGCGGTGGTCCAGGTCGCCGGGGTGCCGGGCACGCCGACGGATACGCCGCTGGTGACCAGGTCGGGGGTGAAGGGGTAGGGGTCGCCGGTCGCGGGGTCGATGAAGGCGTTGCGCGGGATCGCGCGCGGCGCCGTCTCGCGGCCGTCGATGGTCTGCACGCGACCGGTCTTGGCGTTGTAGTAGACGAAGAAGCCACCACCGCCGACGCCGGCGCTGTAGGGCTCGGTGACGCCGAGGGCGGCCGCCGCCGCGACGGCGGCGTCGACCGCGTTGCCGCCCTGCTTGAGCACCCGCAGCCCGATCCGCGAGGCGTCGGGATCGACGGAGGTGACGCCGCCGCCCGTGCCGATCGCGGTGGCTCGCTTGGGCAGCTGCGGGTCACGCGCCACGGCCGCCGGAGGCGCCGCACCGGAGGCGGCGGTGTCGTCCGCCGGGGCTGAGGGCGCGGCCGTGAGCCCGATGGCGGGCACGAGGGCGACGGCGAGCAGGGCGACGGGGGTACGACGCATGGATCCTCCCGAGGACGAGTTGCGTGCTTGCACCATGCCACGGCCCACCGACGGTCGGCCACGCACAGCCGGGTGGATCTCTCAGCGCAGGCCAGGGTGGTTCCGGCTGAGGAACGGGAGCAGCAGCGACCGCGGCGCGACCTGCGAGAGGGCGGCCGCGACCCGGTTGGCGGCGCCGGGGATGACGACGAGCCGCCCCTTGTCGAGGCCCTCGACGGCGATCCGGGCCACCTCGGGCGCGGCGAGCCACAACGGTGCCGGGAGTGCGCTCTTGGCGTCCTCGTCGGAGAAACCGGCCCGGGCCCCGAAGCCGGTCTCGACCGGGCCGGGGCACAGCGTGGTCGCGGTGACGCCCGTGCCCTTGAGCTCACCGGCGAGGCTCTGCGTGTACGAGAGCACGAAGACCTTGGCGGCGGCGTACCCCGCCTGGCCGGGCAGCGGCTGGAACGCCGCGGTGGAGGCGACGTTGAGCACGGCGCCACGTCGCCGCTTCACCATGCCGGGCAGGAACCGCGAGCACAGGTCGGCGACCGCGACGACGTCGAGCTCGACCATCGCGATCTCCGCCTCGGGGTCGGACGCCGCGACCGGTCCGAGCGTGGACAGGCCGGCGTTGTTGACCAGGATCTCGGCGGTCAGGCCGCGCGCCTCGATCGCTCCGAGCAGCCCGGCCCGGGCGGAGCGATCGGTGAGGTCGGCGGCGATCACCTCGACCCGGACGCCGTGGCCGCGCAGCTCGGTCGCGAGCGTCTCGAGCCTGCCCACCGAGCGGGCCACCAGCGTCACGCCCTGGCCGCGCCCTGCGAGCCGGCGGGCGATCTCGGCACCGATCCCTGACGAGGCGCCGGTGACGACGGCGGTGCGGTCAGGAGCAGGCGGGGGGAGGCTCATGCCGAGCAGCGTAGGGGTGGCGCCGGTGCGGGCCGGTGGGCAAGGCTGTGGGATCCCGTTCACCCGACGGGCCCTCATCACGAAGGAGATCCCTCAGTGAGTGCACCACGAAGTCGCCTGGCCATCGCCGGCGCGGCCGTTCTCGGCGTCGTCGCCCTGACCGTTCCCACGACCCCCACGCAGGCCACTGCGCCCGCCTCCGCCGCGGCCGAGCGCCGCGCGCCCGTGATCGACAAGGACAGCCGCAAGCTGCAGCGCCTGGTCAACACGGTGGCGATCAAGCGTCACCTGCGCGAGCTGCAGGTCGTCGCCGACCGGTACGGCGACCGCGCCGCCGGCCAGGAGGGCTACAACGCCTCCTCCCGCTACGTCGAGGCCGAGCTGCGCGAGGCGGGCTACAAGCCCCGGCGCCAGTGGTTCGACTTCACCTACACCCGGGTGAACGCCAACACCTTCACCGCCGACGGCACCGAGATCGACAACGTCGTCTTCACCGGCTCGCCGAGCACGCCCGTGGGTGGCATCACCAGCGAGCTCGTCACGCCCACCGAGCCGCTCGGCTGCGACGCCGCGGCCTGGGCCGGCGCCGACGTCACCGGCAAGATCGCCCTGGTGCAGCGCGGCACCTGCCCCTTCGGCCAGAAGTCGGCAGTCGCCGGGGCCGCCGGCGCCGTCGGCATCGTGATCTGGAACAACGCCCCCGGCACCTTCACCGGGGGCACCCTCGGTGAGACCGAGGGCCTGATCCCGTCGGCGGGCATCACGCAGGAGGCCGGTCAGGAGCTGGTCGACCAGCTCGCTCAGGGGCCGGTCACGGCCACCCTCGAACTCGACATCCTGGTCGAGGAGCGGCGCACCTGGAACGTGATCGTCGAGACCAGGAAGGGCCGCTCCGACAACGTGGTCATGGCCGGCGCCCACCTCGACAGCGTCCAGGGCGGCCCCGGCATCAACGACAACGGCACGGGCAGCGCCACCCTCCTCGAGACCGCGATCCAGCTGAAGAAGCTCGAGGGCAAGCTCAAGAACAGGGTGCGGTTCGCCTGGTGGGGTGCCGAGGAGGTCGGCCTGCTCGGCTCGACCCACTACGTCAACGACCTGGTGGAGAACCGGCCCGCCGCGCTCGACGACATCGCGACGTACCTCAACTACGACATGGTCGGCTCGCCCAACTTCCGGATCGGCGTGTACGACGCCGACGAGTCGACCGAGCCCGCCAGCGCGCCGGTGCCGGCCGGCTCGATCGAGACCGAGCGCGCCTACCGCAAGTACTTCCGCGCGATCGGACAGCCCGTCGTCGACACGGCGTTCTCCGGCCGCTCCGACTACCAGGCGTTCATCGTGAACGGCGTCGCCGCGGGCGGACTGTTCAGCGGCGGTGACGGCATCAAGACCGCACGCGAGGTGCAGCTGTTCGGTGGCCGGGCCGGGATCGCCTACGACCCGAACTACCACACGCCGGCCGACGGCATCGGCAACGTCAGCTTCAGGTCGGTCGACATCATGTCCAACGCGATCGCCCACATGACGATCACGCTGGGCAAGAGCACCCGGTCGATCGACACTCCCAGCGGGAAGCAGACGTCGAAACGAGTGGTGACACCGAGAGGTGACGAGGCGCGGCGCTGACGCGCCCTCAACGGTAGGGATGACGGCGCGCACGCCCGGAGGTACAGTGCCGCCGCCCGGGTAGGGCAGCGTGGCAACGAGGGGGGAACCGACCGTGAGCGAGCCCGTGCGGCCCGGACGCGCTCGCCGTCTCCCCGCCGACCTGGCCATCCTGCGCATGAGCGATGCCCGGCACCGCCTGCCGAGCCAGCTCGGCACGGCCAGCCTCGTCATGCTCGCGCTCGGCGTGATGATCGGCGCAGGCATCTACTCGCTGGCCGGCACGCAGGCGGCCGTGAACGCGGGTCCTGCCGTGGTGGTGTCGTTCCTCATCGCCGCGGTCGTCTGCGTGCTCGCCGCATTGTCGTACGCCGAGCTGTCCTCGACGATCCCGGCCGCGGGCAGTGCCTACACGTTCTCCTACGTCGCCTTCGGCGAGCTGTGGGCGTGGCTGGTCGGCTGGGCGCTGATCCTCGAGCTGGTGGTCGCCGGAGCGCTGGTGGGGCGTGTGTGGACGGCGTACTTCGTGGCCACGCTCGAGGGCTTCGAGGCCGACCCTCCCCAGTGGTTGGCCGACCAGGCCGACCCCGCTGCGAACGCGGGGTGGGTGGCCGCGATCGTCGTCCTGCTCCTCGCCCTGCTGGTCGTGACCGGGACCAAGGCGTCGGCCCGGCTGCTGACCGTCATCGTGCTCGCCAAGCTCGCCGTCGTCGCGTTCCTGGTCGTCGTCGGTGCGCGCTACGTCGACACCGACAACTACGACCCGTTCGTGCCGCCGTCGCAGGAGCTGCCGGCGGCGGGGGGCGAGACGATCTGGCAGGCGCTGACGGGCACGGCCGATGCCTTCGGTGTCGCGGGCATCGTCACCGCCGCGAGCGTGATCGTCTTCGCCTACATCGGCTTCGACCTGATCGCGACCGCCGCCGAGGACGCCCGCGAGCCCCGCAAGAGCGTGCCGCGGGCGATGATGGTCAGCCTCGCTGTGGTGACGTTGGTCTACGTCGCGATGGCGGTCGTGCTCGTCGGCCTCCGGCCCTACCCCGACCTCGACTCCAGCGCGCCGGTCTCCGACGCGCTGGCGTCGGTCGGTGTCGGGTGGGCGGCCGACGTCGTCAACGTCGGCGCCCTGCTCGCGCTGACCACGGTGATCCTGGTCGTGCTGATCGCGCAGAGCCGGGTGCTGTTCGCGATGGGCCGCGACGGGTTGCTGCCGCCGGGGCTGGCCCGGATCAGCCCGGTGTTCTCCTCGCCCGCTCGCGCGGCGGCACTCGCCGGTGTCGCCGCCGCCACGCTCGCGCTGTTCCCCAAGGTCGCCGAGTGGGAGAAGCTGCTGGTCATCGGCGCGCTGTTCGCGTTCCTGTTCTGCGCCGTCGGTGTGATCGTGCTGCGGCGCACCCAGCCCGAGCTCGAACGCGGCTTCCGGGTCCCCCTGTCGCCACTCCTGCCGACCGTCTCGGCCCTGGCCACGTTGTGGCTGATGCTCAACCTGACGACCGAGATCTGGCGCGACTTCCTGATCTGGATGGCGATCGGCCTCGTGCTCTACCTCGCCTACGGTCGCCGGCACAGCCACCTGGCCGCCGGACAGCACCCGCACCGCGGCTCGCACCGGCTCTGATCAGGCCGGCTCCTTCGCCGCCAGCCGGCCCGGCATCACGAACGCCAGGGCGAGGACGACGACGGCCAGCACCGCCCCGACGCCGAAGCCCCACCGCATGCCGCCCACGTGGGCCGAGACGGCGTCGACGCCGTCGGCGAGCAGACTCGACTCGCGCGCCGACAGCACCGCGACGACGACGGCGGTGCCGATGGCGGCCGCCACCTGCTGCATGGTGCCGAGCATCGAGCTGCCGTGTGAGTACAGCTCGCGCGGCAGCGCGCCCAGGCCGAGCGTGAACACCGGTGTGAACACCGCGGCGAGCGAGGTCATCAGCAGCAGGTGGGCCGGCAGCAGCAGCCACACCGACATCGTGGCGTCGACCCGGGTGAGCAGGGCCAGCGCGACGAACACGCCGGCCGAGCCGGGGATCACGAGCGGGCGGCCGCCGTACTGGTCGTAGAGCCGGCCGACGCGCGGGCCGAGGAGGCCCATGGCGAGGCCGCCGGGCATCACCAGCAGGCCGGTCTCGAGCTCGGTGAGCCCGCGCACCTCCTGCAGGTACAGGGGCAGCAGGATCATCGAGCCGAGCATCGCCATGAACGCCACCGACATCAGGGCCAGCGCGATCGTGAAGGTGCGGTGGCTCAGCACGCGCAGGTCGAGCAGCGGGGTGCCGTCGCGCTGCAGGCGCAGCTGGCGCAGCACGAACACCGCGATCGCGGTCACGCCGACGGCGAGCATCAGCCAGGGCAGGTACGCCGGACCGGTGTGGCCACCGAGCTGCGAGAGGCCGTAGACGAGCGGGCCGAAGCCGACCGCGGACAGCACGACGCTGGTCCAGTCGACCGACCCGGGGCGGGTCTCGCCGACGTCCTCGAGGCGGCGCAGGCCGACCAGCGCGATCGCGACCGCGATCGGCAGCACGACACCGAACATCCAGCGCCACGAGGCGACGTGCAGGATCACGCCCGACACGGCCGGTCCCATCGCCGGCGCCACCGACATGGCCAGGGTGACGTTGCCCATGATCCGGCCGCGGTCGCTCTCGGCCACGACGGTCATCAGGGTGGTCATCAGCAGCGGCATCATCACCGCGGTGCCGGCGGCCTGCACGACGCGGGCGACGAGCAGCACCTCGAACGTCGGCGCCAGCGCCGCGAGCAGGGTGCCGGTGCAGAACACCGCCATCGCGGTTCCGAACGCCGCGCGGGTGGTGACCCGCTGCAGGAACCAGCCGGTGACCGGGATGACGACGGCCATCGTGAGCATGAACGCGCTGGTCAGCCACTGCGCCGCCCGGGCGTCGACCGAGAACTCCACCATCAGCCGCGGGATCGCGTTGACCATGATCGTCTCGTTGAGGATCACGATGAAGGTGGCGGCGACCAGCCAGCGCAGGACGCCGTAGTCGGCAAGGGGCGCGTCGCCGCGGGCCGGAGACGTCTCGGGGGTCGTCGTCATGACGGGTCCGACCCTCTCAGGGCCGGGAACTCATCGGCCAGCTAGTTTCGCGGGCCCACCACGTCGTACGTCGCGACCACGAAGGCACCGTTGCGGCCGAGGTCGGTCAGCCGCAGGTCGAACCTGCGCGGGAACAGCGGCCGGCCGGCACCGAGGGTGACCGGGGCGATCGAGACCAGGGCGTCGTCGAGCATCCCGGCCTCGGCGAAGTCGGCCGCGAGCGCGCCGCCGCCGACCATCCAGACGTCACGGTCGCCCGCCGCCTCCTCGATCGAGGCGCGGTGCTCGGACGGCGTCCCGGAGACGAACCGGATGCCGTCGCCCAGCGGCTCGAAGGTGCGGTGGGTGAACACGAAGCACGGGATCGAGTACATCCACTCCTCGCCCTTCTCCTCCATGTGGTTGCCGAGCCACTCGTAGGTCGTGGCGCCCATGACCATCGCCCCGATGGTCTTGATGAACTCGTCGTAGCTGCCGTGCGAGCCGTTCTCGTCCTGCTCCTGGGTGAAGAGCCACTCGAGCGAGTCGTTCTCGTCGGCGAGGAAGCCGTCGAGCGTGGTGGCGGTGTAGTAGCGGTAACGGGTCACAGCGCTTCTGCCTGTTCGGGTGCGGAGCCACATGATCGGGTCGCCGTCGTCGACCTCGTGCCCGGCCGTGCGCAGCATCAGCCGGGCGAGCTGGCGCCGGTGGGCCGAGAAGGTGAGCACGTGCGCGAGGACGCTCGCGAGCTGGAAGCTCTCGGGCGGGTCGCAGAGCGCGTCGACGAGCCGATCGTCCCACCCGCCGCGTCGGTCGACGTCGCGCCAGGCAGACAGCCACCGGCCGGCCACGGCGTCGTGTCGCTCCCTGAGCTCGCCGAGCTCGTCGCTCCCCTGCTCGGGCATGTCGTCGCCCGCGATCGAGGCCAGCCAGATCTCCTTGGTGGCCACGAGGCGGTGCAGGACCGCGGCGAGCGACGTCTCGTCGCCGTCGAACGTGAGCACGGCGTTGCCGGGGAGCCGGGTACGCCGGTACTCGTCGTCCGGGAGAGCCTTCGCGTGGTCGAGGAGGTCGCGGGTGTCGTCGAGGTCGTGGCCGACGAGTTGTTGGGTCAGGGGGTTCACCGATGTCTCCTGGGAGTCGACCCACAGCGACGTGGGTGGATGGAAGTGGATGCCGTTGGGTGCCGGGAGCCAGTGGTCGCCGGCCGGCTCGACCGCGCTCGGCACGTGGCCGAAGGCGCGGTTGAACGCCCGGCTGAACCCCTCGACAGACTCGTAGCCGGCCGCGAACGCCGCGTCGGTGACCGTGCTCCCGCGCCGCAGCTGCCAGGCCGCGCGCTCGAGCATCACCCGGCGCCGCATCGCCACCGGCGGCTCACCGGCGTCGCGGGTCAGCCTGCGGCTGAAGTGGAAGGGCGAGGAGTACGCGCCGCCGGCCATCTCGTCGAGGGTGCCGTGCTCCTCGTCGAGGACGGCGTCGAGCAGCTCGCGGAGGCGGTCGCGTCCGGTGTCCATGACGACCATTCTGGACGCGATCACCGAGGGTCCGCCCGACCGAACTTGCTGCCTACACGGCGTCGACCGCGACCAGCGCCCGCTCGACGCGGTCGGCGGCGTCGTACGGGATCCAGACGATGCGGGGGTCCTTGCGCCACCAGCCCAGCTGGCGGCGCGCGAACCGCCGGGTCGCGAAGACCGTGCGCTCGCGGGCCTCGGCGAGGGTCAGGTCGCCCGCGAGGTGGGCCACGACCTCCCGGTAGCCGATCGCTCGGGACGCCGTGCGGCCCTCGGCCAGCCCGTCGGCGAGCAGCCGCTCCACCTCGGCGACCAGGCCGCACTCGTACATGCGGGAGACGCGCTCCTCGATCCGGACGTCGAGCGTGGGCCGGTCGATCTCGACCCCGACCTGCACGGTGCGCGGCTCGACGTACTCGAGCTCGGGCAGGGCAGCCGAGTACGGGCGGCCGGTGATCTCGACGACCTCCAGCGCGCGCACGGTCCGACGCCCGTTGTCGGGGAGCATCCGCGCGGCGGCGTCGGGGTCGACCTCGGCCAGCCGCCGGTGCAACGCCTCCGGACCGACCCGCGCGAGCTCGGCCTCCCACTTCGCGCGGACCTCGACGTCGGTGCCCGGGAACTCGAACCGGTCCAGGATCGCGCGGGTGTACAGCGCCGAGCCCCCGACGAGCACCGGCGTCGCCCGCCGGGCTCGCAGCTCGGCGATCGCCGCGCGCGCCCAGGCCTGGAACTGCGCGACGGTCGACGGGTCGCGGACGCCGAGGGTGTCGAGGAGGTGGTGCGGGATGCCACGGCGTTCGGCGGGCGGCAGCTTGGCGGTGCCGACGTCCATGCCGCGGTAGACCTGCATCGCGTCGGTGTTGACGACCTCGCCGTCGAGCCGCTCGGCGAGGTCGAGCGAGAGGCCGGTCTTGCCCGAGGCGGTCGGCCCGACGATCGCCACGATCGGCACCTGCTGCGGACCGTCCATGCCACTAGTCTGGCAACCGAGGGGCTCGGGTGGCCCGCTCCCCCAACCACAGGAGGAACCCATGGGCTTCATGGACAAGATCAAGGGCAGGCTCGGCAAGGCCGTCGACCAGCACGGCGACAAGATCGCCGGCGGCATCGACAAGGCCGCGTCGGTCGCCGACAGGAAGACCGGCGGCAAGCACCACGACAAGATCGAGAAGGCCACCGACAAGGCGAAGGACGGCCTCGACAAGCTCGACGGCAAGAACGACGACCTGCCCGACGAGCGCCGGTGACGGCTCCGACGCCGGAAGAGTCCAACGAGGCCATCGACCTCACCGAGGCACCCGACGACGAGCATGCCAGCGAGGCGCCCGGCGCGAAGGACGGCGACCAGGCGGCCGGCGACACCCAGGAGGAGAACGCCGAGACCTCGCTCGACCAGCCCTCGCAGTGAGCGCGCCCGCCGCCGGGTACCCCGACGAGTACGCCGCCGAGCACGGCCGCTTCGCGATCGTGCCGGCGTCGTACGTCTTCCTGCTGCGCGGCGGCCCGGACCCGGCAGGCGACCTCGAGGTGCTGCTGCAGCTGCGGCAGAACACCGGGTACATGGACGACCACTGGGCCGCGGCCGCGGCCGGCCACGTCGAGCGGGGCGAGACGGCGTACGACGCGGCGCACCGTGAGTCGCTCGAGGAGATCGGCGTCGACGGGCTCGACCTGACCTTCGTCACCGCGATGCAGCGCACCGCCCACGGCCCGGCGATCGACGAGCGGGTCGACTTCTTCTTCACCGCCCGCACGTGGGCGGGCGAGCCGCACATCGTCGAGCCCGCCAAGTGCGCCGAGCTGCGCTGGTGCCGGCTCGACGACCTGCCCGACCCGGTCGTCCCCCACGAACGGGTGGTGCTCACCGGTCTGCGCAACGGCACGATCGAGCCCTACACCAGCTTCGGATTCTGATCCTCCAGGAGGCAGCAGTGAGCGAGCAGCGTGACCTCGGGCCCAAGCCCGACGCCCAGATCGAGCCCGGCGAGCCCAACCCGGGTGGCGTCGATGCGACGCCCAACAGCGACGGCGTCGACACCGAGACCGCCGATCCCGACCCGGTCGCGCGCGACCTCGACCCCGACGACAACCCCGCGGTCGAGGACGCCCTGCCCGAGGAGATGAAGGAGGGCGAGGACACGAGCACCGAGGCCACCAAGGACGGCGACACCGACGACGTCGACCCGAGCGAGGAGTCGCCGGCATGAGCACCCCCACCGGGTCCGACGACGAGTACGACGTCACCGAGTCCGACCAGGAGACCAGCGGCGACATGGGCGTCAGCAGCGAGCGCGAGGGCCCGACCGGCCCCGGTCAGCACGGCACCTCCGGCGTCCGCGACGTCAGCCCGGCCGAGCGCGACCCCGACGACGACGTCCCGCCGGAGCAGGCGCCGGGAGCGACGGAGGAGAACCCCGAAGGCATCGTCCCGAAGGCCGGGTACTCCTCGACCGACCCCCGCTCCGACGACTGACCTCAGCGGCAGGCCGGCGCGTCCGGCAGCGGCGCAGGCACACCGAGCGTCGGCATGCCGAGCCCCACGCCCGCCGGCGCCGACGTGCGCGCCTGCCACGCGTCGCCCGAACGGGTCGGCCGGACGGCGAGCACCCGGTCGGCCACGAGGTGGTGCGGCGCTGCGTAGGTGACCTCGACGGTGACCATGTCACCCGGTCGCACGGCCGCCTCGGGTGCGGCGAAGTGGACCAGCCGGTTGTCGCGGCCGCGGCCGGAGAGGCGGTGGGTGGCGGCGTCCTTGCGGCCCTCGCCCTCGGCGACCATCAGCTCGACCGTGTGGCCGACCAGCGCCCTGTTCTCGGTCCAGGCGACGTCGTTGACCACCGTCACCAGGCGGTCGTAGCGGTCGCGGACGACGTCGGGTGGCACCTGGTCGGGCAGGTCGGCGGCAGGGGTGCCGGGGCGCTTGGAGTACTGGAACGTGAAGGCCCCGGCGAACCGTGCTTCGCGCACGACGTCCATGGTGGCGAGGTGGTCGTCGTCGGTCTCGCCCGGGAAGCCGACGATGATGTCGGTCGTGATCGCGGCCTCGGGCATGGCGGCGCGGACCCGCTCGATGATGCCGAGGTACTTGTCGCGGCGGTAGGAGCGACGCATCGCGCGCAACAGCCGGTCGGACCCCGACTGCAGCGGCATGTGCAGCTGCGGCATGACGTTCGGCGTCTCGGCCATCGCGGCGATCACGTCGTCGGTGAACTCCGCCGGGTGCGGTGAGGTGAAGCGCACCCGCTCGAGCCCGTCGACCTCGCCGCACGCGCGCAGCAGCTTCGAGAACGCCTGCCGGTCGCCGAACTCGACGCCGTAGGCGTTGACGTTCTGCCCGAGCAGCGTGACCTCCGAGACGCCGTCGGCGACCAGCGCCTCGACCTCGGCCAGGATGTCGCCGGGACGCCGGTCCTTCTCCTTGCCGCGCAGCGCGGGCACGATGCAGAACGTGCAGGTGTTGTTGCACCCGACCGAGATCGACACCCAGGCGGCGTAGGCCGAGTCGCGCTTGGTCGGCAGGGTCGAGGGGAACACCTCGAGCGACTCGAGGATCTCGACCTGGGCCTCCTCCTGTGACCGCGCCCGGTCGAGCAGCGCCGGCAGTGAGCCGATGTTGTGGGTGCCGAACACGACGTCGACGTACGGCGCCTTGCGGGTGATCGTCTCGCGGTCCTTCTGCGCCAGACACCCGCCCACCGCGATCTGCATGTGCGGGTTGGCCGCCTTCACGGGCGCGAGGTGCGACAGGTTGCCGTACAGCTTGTTGTCGGCGTTCTCGCGCACCGCGCAGGTGTTGAACACGACCACGTCGGCCCGCTCCCCCGACGGGACACGCTGTTGGTCGAAGGGCAGGTAGCCGGCGTCCTCGAGCAGGCCGCTCAGCCGCTCGGAGTCGTGCACGTTCATCTGGCACCCGTAGGTGCGGACCTCGTAGGTGCGCTGGTCAGTCATGGCCCGTCCAGGGTACGGCGGCAAGGGGGCGTGCCCCTCACGCAGGTCACGTCACCGTCTGGTCACGACGGCCGGTGGTGATGGCCCTTTCCGACCACGTGCCATTAGGGTCCACCCATGACGGTGCTGGACAAGGGTGCGGAGCCCGCCGCCACGGGCGATCCTCTCGTCGTCCTCGATGGCGTGAACAAGTGGTTCGGCGAGCTGCACGTGCTCAAGGACATCAACCTGTCGGTGAAGCAGCGCGAGGTCGTGGTCGTGATCGGACCCTCCGGCTCGGGCAAGTCGACGCTGTGCCGGGCGATCAACCGGCTGGAGACGATCCAGCAGGGCTCGATCACCCTCGACGGCCAGCCCTTGCCCGAGGAGGGCAAGGCGCTCGCGAACCTCCGTGCCGAGGTCGGCATGGTGTTCCAGAGCTTCAACCTCTTCGCGCACAAGACGATCCTCGAGAACGTGACCCTCGGCCCGATCAAGGTCCGCAAGAAGTCGAAGGCCGAGGCCGAGAAGCGGGCACAGGAGCTGCTCGACCGGGTCGGCGTCGGCCACCAGGCCGCCAAGTACCCGGCCCAGCTCTCCGGTGGCCAGCAGCAGCGCGTGGCCATCGCCCGCGCCCTGGCCATGGAGCCGAAGGTGATGCTCTTCGACGAGCCCACCTCGGCCCTCGACCCCGAGATGATCAAGGAGGTCCTCGACGTGATGGTCGACCTCGCCGAGCGCGGGATGACGATGATCGTCGTGACCCACGAGATGGGCTTCGCCCGCACCGCCGCCGACCGCGTGGTGTTCATGTCCGACGGCTCGATCGTCGAGGAGAACACCCCCGAGTCGTTCTTCACCAACCCCCAGAGCGATCGGGCCAAGGACTTCCTCGGCAAGATCCTCAAACACTGAATGGAGATCGCATGAGGACGGGCAGAACGTTCAAGATCGCGGCCGTGGCGCTGCTGATGGCGGGTGCTCTCGCCGCCTGCGGCGACGCCGGCGACGACGACGAGGGTGGCGACACGCCCGACGTCGAGGCCGCGAGCGACTGCGACGGCAAGTTCGACGACGGCACCCGGATGGCCGAGCTCGCCGATGCCGGCAAGATCAACGTCGGTGTCCGCTTCGACCAGCCCGGTCTGGGGTTCAAGGGCGGCACCGACGATCTCCCGGCAGGCTTCGACGTCGAGATGGCCAAGCTGCTCGTCGCCGACCTGTGCATCGATCCCGACGACACCGGCGCCGTGAACTACGAGGAGACGATCTCCGACAACCGCGAGCCCTACCTCCAGACCGGTCGCGTCGACCTGGTGGCGGCGTCGTACTCGATCACCGACGAACGACGCGCTCTCGTCGGCCAGGCCGGGCCCTACTTCCTCACCGGACAGCAGGTGCTGGTGCCGACCGACAGCGACGTCGAGTCGATCGACGACCTCGCGGGCGAGGAGGTCTGCTCGGCCTCCGGGTCGACCTCGCTCGAGAACGTGACCGCGGCCGGAGCGGTCGGCGTGCCCGCCGACACGTACAGCATCTGCGCCGAGCAGGTGGCTCGACGGCTCGGTACCGGCGATGTCGACCGACGGTTCGATCCTGCTCGGCCTCGCCGCCCAGTACGACGGCGAGCTGAAGGTCGTCGGAGACGAGTTCTCCGAGGAGCGGATCGGCATCGGCTACAGCCCCGATGCGCCTGAGATGTGCCAGTGGATCACCGACGTCCTCCAGAAGGCCTACGACGACGGCGCCTGGGCCGACGCGTTCGAGGCCACGCTCGGCGAGTCGGGCAGCGACACGCCCGAGCCGCCCGAGCTGGACCCCTGCGCCTGACCGACTGACCTCGTCGGCCGGGGCGGCCTGAGCGCCGCCCCGGCCGACGAGGCGTCCCGACCACGCCGAGAGGAGACTGCATGGACGCCATCGCCGACAACTACCAGCTGATCGGGATCAGCTTCGCCTGGTCATCCTGCTGTTCGTCCTCTCCGCCATCGGCTCCCTGCTGCTCGGTGCCCTCCTGGTGACGCTGCGGGTCGGCCCGGTAGCCGTGATGCGCCACAGCGCGGCCACCTACGTCACCCTGGTGCGCAACACGCCGCTGCTGATCATCCTGCTGTTCTTCCTCATCGCCGCCCCGAAGATCGGCATCAACTTCCAGTTCGTCGACATCGTCATCTCCACCGGCTGGGGCGACATCCGGATGACCAACGCCTTCGGCGGCGCCGTCGTCGGACTCACGCTCTACACAGCCAGCTTCGTGTGCGAGGCGCTGCGCTCGGGGGTCAACGCCGTGCCGCTGGGCCAGGCCGAGGCCGCCCGCGCGATCGGACTGCCGTTCGGCGGGCGTGATGGCGAACGTCGTCCTGCCGCAGGCGATCAGGGCCGCGCTGCCGCCGCTGGCCAGCACCATGATCGCGCTGCTGAAGAACACCACCGTCGCGATCAGCGTCGGGGTGCTGGAGGCGGCCTTCGCCCTGAGGCAGCTGCTCAACGACAACCCCGGCGACCGCTGGTGGCTGTTGGGCGTCTTCGCCGGTTGCTTCGTCGTGCTGGTCGAGGTGCTCTCCTTCCTCAGCAACCGCCTCGAGCGTCGATGGAGGATCGCGCGATGAGCCAGAGCGTTCTCTTCGATGCCCCCGGGCCGCGCACCGTCCGCCGGCACCGCGTCTACACCGTCCTCGCCCTTGCCGTGATCCTGGGAGCGGTCGCGTTCGCCGCCTACCGGCTCAACGAGGAGGGCCAGTTCGCCGGCGACAAGTGGGAGGTCTTCACCACTCCCGACTACCTCGAGTTCATCCTCGTCGACGGCCTGCTCGAGACCCTCAAGATGGCCGCGGGCGGGATCGTCGGCGCCGTCGTGCTCGGGGTGGTGCTCGGCATCGGCAAGCTCTCCGACCACGAGTTCGTCCGAGTGCCGTGCTGGGCGGTGGTCGAGGTGTTCCGCGCCATCCCGGTCCTGATCCTGATGATCTTCTTCTTCTCCCTCTACGGGATCTACCACGGCGACCACCGGTTCGTTCTGGTGCGTGGTCTGGGCGCTGTCGCTCTACAACGGCGCCGTGCTCGCGGAGGTGTTCCGCGCCGGCATGCTCGCGGTGCCGGCCGGCCAGGCCGAGGCCGCCTACGCCCTCGGCATGCGCAAGGGCCAGGTCGTGACGATCGTGCTGATGCCGCAGGCGGTGAAGATCATGATCCCGGCGATCATCAGCCAGTGCGTGGTGACCCTGAAGGACACCAGCCTCGGCTACGCGATCGCCGCGCCGGGCCTCACGGCCGTGGCCCGGCCGATCTACCTGGAGTTCCAGAACCACGTGCCGGTCTACCTGGTCATCGCCGTCATCTACATCGTGGTCAACCTGGTCCTGACCGCGCATCGCCACCTGGGTGCAGAAGAGGTTCGTCGGCGAGCGAAGGCGCTCGAGGTCTCGGCGGTCGGCACGGCCGACCAGACCACCGTCTGAGCAGCTGTTACCCACCCGTAGCCGGGCTGTGGGTCGGTCGCTGCGACCATGGGCGCGCAGGATCGGGGGGTCCGGCCACTGAGCCGCGCGCGTTCCCCGACGTCGACCACCGGGGAGCCCATGACCGTCCGCAGGATCGCCCTCCTCGGCGTGTCCGCGACGCTCCTGCTCACCACCACGGCCTGCGCAGCGGACGACGGCGCCGACCCCGATGACACCCTCGTCATCGGCGTCAGCGGCAGCACCCCCGGGTTGTCGTGGCTGAACCCCGACGGCAGCTTCACCGGCTTCGACGTCGACCTCGCGACGTACGTCGCCGAGGGCCTGGGCTGGAGCGAGCGCCAGATCACGTTCAAGGCGCTCACCTCCGAGCAGCGCGAGCAGGCGCTGGTCGACGGCAGCGTCGACCTGGTCGTCGCGGCGTACCCGATCAGCGCCGAGCGCGACGAGGTCGTCGACTTCGCCGGCCCCTACCTCGTCGCCGGCCAGGACCTCCTCGTGCCGGCCGACTCCACCCTCACCGGACCCCACAGCCTCGACGGCCGCTCCGTCTGCGCGGCGGAGAGCCTGCCCGCGATCGAGGAGCCCGAGTTCTCCCCCGACGTGAGACTGGTGGAGGCCTCCGGCAACGGCGAGTGCGTCGACCTGCTGCTGAAGGGCGAGGTCGACGCGGTGACCGGCATCGACGCCACCCTGGCCGGGTACGCCGCGCAGCAGCCCGACC
This sequence comes from uncultured Actinomycetota bacterium, assembly GCA_963825985.1. GTDB lineage: Bacteria > Actinomycetota > Actinomycetes > Propionibacteriales > Nocardioidaceae > Nocardioides. Next base: position 32,578 of record CAWGVK010000022.1, read on the forward strand.
TGCTCCGGCTGCTGGGGTCGCCGTTCTCGACGGAGTACTACGGCGTGGGCCTGCCCGACGGCTCGCCCGACGTGGAGGTGGTCGACGACCTGATCCGCCGCGCGGTCGACGACGGCACCTGGCAGGCCGACCTCGAGCGCAACCTCGGCCCCTCGGGCTGGACACCGCCCCCTCCGGGCTGAGCGCTACTTCTTCGGCGTCACCCAGAGCCTGATGACGCCCTCGATCACCACGGTGCCGTCGTCACGCACCCCGCGCACCCGCACGGGCAGGTTCGGGTCGTCACCGCTCCACTGCCCGGGGTCGGTCTCGGCGGTGCAGGTGATGTCGCTGGTCGCCTTGGCGGTGTAGGCGATGTCCATGCCCTGCGGGATCCACCGCTTGCCGGCGGGGATGGTCGCCTCGGCGAGCGCGCCCATCGCGGCCTCGAGGCCGTTGCACAGCGCGATCGCGTGCACGGTGCCGAGGTGGTTCTGGACGCCGCGGCGCTTCGGGATCACCAGCTCGGCGTAGTCGGGGCGGATCTCGACGAAGCGCGCACGGATCGTGGCGAAGTACGGCGCCTTCTGGCTGAACGCGAACGAGAAGACGCGCTTGCCGAGGCTCGGACCGACCACGGGGAGGCTGCTGGCCTTGTGCCACAGCGAGAGGACCTGACTCATGGCCCACACATTACCCAGAGGTAACTTCAGGACAGGGAGAGGACCAGCCTCTCCAGGTGCTCCAGCTGCTCGGAGGTGACCTCGCCCTCGTCGTCGACGCTGCCGCGCCACTCGGCCGCGACCATGGCGAACCCGGCCCGGTCGAGCGCGTTCGACACCGCCTTGAGCTGCGCCAGCACCGCGGCCAGGTCGCGCTCCTCCTCCATCATCCGCAGGACGCCGGCCAGCTGGCCCTGGGCGCGCTTGACCCGGTTGACGACCGCCGTGCGATCGGTCCCTCTCACCATCACCACTCCCCCGACAAACTCGTGCTCCCGAGCCCCCCACGGACGTCGAGTCGGAGGGACAACGCGCCAGGGGCGCTGCGGTTACGGGGTGGCCAGCAGCTCGACCCGGTTGCCGTGCGGATCGGCGACGTGCAACCGCTCGTAGCCGGGGAAGGTGTGTCGCTCGGTGTGGTCGACGTCGTACCCCAGGTCGTGCAGCCGCGCCGCGGTCGCGTCGAGCGCGGCGCGGCTCTCGAGCAGGAACGCCGGGTGCGCCTTGCGGGCGGGAGCGAACGGGTCCTCGACGCCCACGTGCAGCTCGGCGACCACGACGTCGCCGACCGGGTCGTGGTGACGGAACCACACACCACCGCGGGCCCGCAGCGGCTCGGGCTTCTCGACCTCGGTGCCCCAGCCCCTCGCCGTAGAAGCGGCGGACGGCGTCCTCGGTGCCGGCCGGGCAGGCCACCTGGACGTGGTGCAGCCTCATGCCGCGGCCTCCTCAGGACGCCGGGCCACCACGAAGACGCGACGGAACGGCAGCAGCACGCTGCCGTCGGCACGCTCCGGGTACGCCGCCGCGAGCCGTCGCCTGAACTCCGCCTCGAACGGCGCCCGCAGCTCGCCCGACCCGTGCGCCGACAGCGCCTCCAGCGTCGGCCGGGCACCGGTGCCGCTGACCCAGGTGAACACGGGGTCGGTGCCGCGCAGCACGTGCAGGTACGTCGTCTCCCAGGCGTCGACCGAGCACCCCAGGGCCGTCAGCGCGTCGAGTAGGTGGCCGGGTCGTGGTTGGCCGGGACGGCGACGTCGCGGGTGTACCGCGGCGTACGGCTCCTCGGCGGCCAGCTCGCGGCGGATCGTGTGGCTCGGTTCGTCGAGGTTGCCGGGCACCTGGAAGGCCAGCCAGCCGCCGGGGCCGAAGGGCCCGACCCAGGCCGGCAGCAGGTCGAGGTGGCCGGGCACCCACTGCAGCGTGGCGTTCGAGACCAGGACGTCGACCGGGCGGCGAGGGCCGCCAGTCGCGCAGGTCGGCGAGCTCGAAGCTCGACCGGCCGGGCCGGCCGGCCCGCGCGCGGGTCGATCATCTCGGCGCTGGAGTCGAGCGCCGACGACCGCGGCGTCCGGCCAGCGGTCGGCGAGGAGACGCGGTCAGGTGGCCGGGCCCGCAGCCGAGGTCGACCACCGTGCGCGGATCGGTGGCGCCGACCCGGGCGAGCAGGTCGACGAACGGGCGGCCGCGCTCGTCGGCGTACGTCAGGTAGTGGTCGGGGTCCCAGGTGTGCGACATCACGCTCCGTCATCTTGACGTCGAGCTGGTTCGATCCCACGATCTCTCGATGTCAAGATTCTCGACGGATCGCTAGCCTGCCCCATGCGGGACGAGGTGGACAGCTGGTCGAGGCCTGGGCGCGCGAACGCCCCGACCTCGACCTCGCCCCGGTCGAGGTGTTCAGCCGGGTCAGCCGGCTGGCCCGCCACCTCGACCTGGCCCGCCGGGCGGCGTTCGCCGAGCACGACCTCGAGACCTGGGAGTTCGACGTGCTGGGCGCGCTGCGCCGGGCGGGCGCGCCGTACGAGCTCTCCCGGCCGGCTGGTCACCCAGACGCTGGTCACCAGCGGCACCATGACGAACCGGGTCGACCGGCTGGCCGCGCGCGGCCTGGTCGCGCGCTGCCCCGACCCGGGGGACCGGCGCGGCGTCATCGTCCGGCTCACCCCGGACGGCAAGCCGGCGGTCGACGGCGCATTCGAGGCACTGCTGGACGCCGAGCG
>CAWGVK010000023.1:0-62028 GCA_963825985.1 uncultured Actinomycetota bacterium
CCTTTATGTAGCCTCGACGTATTGCTTAGATCGCCGCCGGCGTCCAGGTGCCGTTGCGCCGCGACGCGCGCCCGAGCTCGATGTTCTCCTCGACCGTCAGGTTGCGGAAGATGGCTTGCCCTGCGGCACGAGGCTGACGCCGCGGCTCGCCGGCTCGAAGCGGCGCCTGCCGAGCAGCCGCTTGCCGTCGACGAGGATCTCGCCGTGCACGGTCGGGACGCGGAAGATCGACAGCAGCGTCGTCGTCTTGCCGGCGCCGTTGCGGCCGATCAGGCCGACGGTCTCGCCCTCGGCGATCGCGAACGACACCTCGAGGACACGCGCGCCGCCGTATGACGCGTGGACGTCGCTGAGCTCCAGCACGTGCGTCATCCTGCGCTCCCCAGATAGGCCTCGATCACGTCGCTTGTCGGCGCGGACCGCCGCCGGCTCGCCGGTGGCGAGCACCTTGCCCAGCGCGAGCACGGTGATCTGTCGCAGACGCGGAAGACGCCGTCGACGTCGTGCTCGACGAGCACGGCCGCGACGTTGCGCTCCGTGCACAGCGTGCGGATGTGGTCGAGCATCCGCACCGACTCCTCTGCGAGAGGCCCGCGCCCGGCTCGTCGAGCAGCACCACGTGCGGCTGGCCGACCAGTGCCATCGCGATGTCGACCGAGCGCTGGAGCCCGTAGGAGATCGCGTTGCAGGGCTGGTCGAGGTAGGGCCGCAGGTCGAGCGCGTCGATGATGCTGTCGAGGTCCTGCTCGTCTTGCGCCGGCGACCATCTCCAGCTGCGCGCGGACCGTCATCGAGCTGAAGACGCTGGTGCGCTGGAACGAGCGGGCCATGCCGTGCAGCCGGCGCCAGGCGACCGGGCGCTTGGTGATGTCCTCGCCGTCGAGCACGACCGTGCCGCCCGACGGCCGCTTGCGGCCCGACAGCGCGTCCATGAACGACGACTTGCCGGCGCCGTTGGGGCCGATGACGCCGTGCAGCATGCCGGGCTCGACGGCGATGTCCACGTCGTCGACCGCCGTGACCGCGCCGTAGCGCGGAGCGCGACCCGAAGACGTCACGCCCGTCGGCTTCTCGGAGCACGGGGGCGAACACGTCATTGTTCATGAGTTGTCCTTCCTGCGCCGGCCGCCGCCACGGACCCGTCGGTAGCCGCTGCGCGGCGCCGGTGATGCCGCCCGGGAGGAAGACGAGAACCGCGATGATCATCGCCATGCCCGTGTAGAGCTGGAGGTTGCCGGCTCGAGTGAACTCGGCCTGGGCGTAGATGTAACAGGATCGCGCCGACGACCGGGCCGAGCAGGACCGTGAAGCCGCCGACGATGGCGGCGATCAGGGAGTCGCCGGCGAGCATGAAGCTGAGCACGTCGGGCGACACGTAGCTCGCCTTGAGCGCGAACAGCGCGCCCGCCGAGCGAGGCCACAGCCCCGAGATCATGAACGCCGCCAGCCGGGGCAGGTAGGTGTTGAAGCCGGAGAAGCGCGGCGCGCTCCTCGTTCTCGCGGATCGCCTCGAGGACGATGCCGAAGCGCGAGCGCCCGACGATCCAGAGCCCGAAGGCGCGACGAGCACGAGCACGACCCAGGCGAGCGGCCAGAACGTGTCGGCGGCACCGACCTCGGCCTGGGTCATGCCCGAGGAAGGTCTGCTCGCGGTCCCACGTCACGGCAGCGCCGTCGAAGGCGCCGGTGACGTCGCGCACGCTGGTCTGGATCGTGAGCTGGTAGAGCGCCTGCCCGAAGCGCCAGCGTGAGCATCAGGAAGCCCATGCCCGGGCGTCGGACGACCAGCGCGCCGATGACCAGCGGACAGCACCGTGCGCCGAGCAGCATGGCGAAGACCACGGCCGTCGCGGGCTCCAGCCCCAGTGCGTGGTGGCGATCGCCGACGGCGTAGGCGGCGCCACCGAAGAAGGCGGTGTGGCCGAGGCTGATCAGGCCGCAGGTGGCGCGCCAGGAAGCCGATACCCGATGGCGAGGATGCCGAGGACGACGCCGTCGGCAGCGATGCCCATGTAGTAGGGGTCGCTGACGACGTACGGCACGAGCCAGCCCGGCCAGCAGCACGACGACCCGACGATCCGGCGCGGATCAGCGTGTGCGGCTGAGGCGACGTCGGGCGGCGCGGGAGCGGCCCGACGTGCTCGTCGTCGGCCGTGATGTCGTCGGTCGGTGACGGTGGTCGTCATGCCACGCGCTTTCCGGCGAGCCCGGTCGGCCGCCACAGGAGGACGACGATCAGGAGCGAGGTAGGGCACGAGCACCGCGACGCTCGGCGACTACACGTTGCCGATGATCTGGATCATGCCGAGGCCCGAGCCCGGCGACCATCGCGCCGCCGATGCTGCCGATGCCGCCGACCACGACCACGATCAGCACGGTGATCAGGATCGCGTGGCCCATGCCCGGGTCACGGAGAAGTACGGCGCGGCGAGGGTGCCGGCCAGGCCGGCCAGCGCGGCGCCGAGGCTCACCACGACGAGGCTGACCCGGTCGACGTTGATGCCGATGATCGCGGCGGTCTCGGTGTCATGGCTGGCCGCGCGGATGTGGAGCCCGATCCGGCTGCGGCGCAGCCACAGCACGAGCGAGGCGGCCATCACGACGGCCACCACGATGATCGCAGCCGGTAGGTCGGGTAGTCGATGCCGAGCAGCGAGCTGGTGCCCTGCAGCAGCTCGGGCGGCGTCACCCGTAGGGTGCGCTCACCCCAGACCAGCACCATGATCCGCTCGTCATCAGGGCCAGCCCGAAGGTGACCAGGCCCAGCTCGATGTGCGAGCGGTGCTGCAACGGGCGGAAGAACACCAGCTCGAGGACGACGCCGATCACGGCCAGGACCATCGGCACGAGCAGCAGGGCCACCCAGAAGCGAACCGGTCGGAGAGCGTACGCGAGGTAGGCCCCCGAGCATGTAGAGCGCGCCGTGCGAGAAGTTGGTGACCCCGCGCAGTCCGTAGATCATCGCCAGCCCCGAGCTGAGGATCATCAGCAGTGAGCCGAGGGCGACTCCGTTGAGCACCTGTGCTGCGTTCACTGGCTGGCTTCCTCTCCGGCCCGTCGGCGCCCGGTCGCCCGGGCGCCGACGAGGACTGGAAACGTCAGGGCATCGAGCAGGCGGGGTCGGGCTCGGGCGTCGTGACGTCGGGGGTCGCGTTGGTCAGGTCGAGAACTTCAGACCACCGTCGTCGACGACCTGGCCGAGGTAGCTGAGTCGCGCAGCAGCTGGTGGTCCCTGCGCGCACGTGACCTCGCCGGTGATGCAGTCGAACGACAGGTCGCCAGGCCGTCGTAGACCTCGGCCGGGTCGACGCTGCCGGCCTTCTTGACGGCCCGCGAAGAGCGTCTCGGCCGCGAGGTAGTTGTCGGCCGGCACGTAGTAGGGCGGGCTGCCGTGGTCCTCGGTGTAGGCCTCGACGAACTCCTGGTTGAGCTCGTTGTCGCCCTCGACGTCGTAGCCGACGTTGTTGAAGAAGCCGACGATCTTGTCGCCGAGCGTCTCGAACAGCGGCTCGGAGACCATGTTGAAGCCGAGCACGGTCTTGAGCTGCTTGTCAAGAGGTTGAACTGGGCGGCCTGCTGCACGAACGCGACGCCGTCGGCGCCGTACTCGACCGCGAAAGACCGCGTCGGCACCACTGTCCTTGATCTTGGTGATGTAGGAGCCGAAGTCGGTCGTGTTGAGCGGCGCGAACTGCTCGAGCACGATCTTCTTGCCGGCCTCCTCGGCGGCGGCGTGAACTTCTCGGCCGCGCTGTGGCCGGTCGCGTAGTCGACGGCCTGGATCGCCCACTTGTCTCCGGGCAGCTCGGCGAGCGAGCTGGCGAGGGCGTTGATGTCCATGCTGCTGGTCTGCACCACGTGGAAGGCGCGGGCAGAGCACTGCTCTCCGGCAGCGCGTCGTCCTTGCCGAGGGCGTTGAACGAGAGGGCGTCGAGGCCCTCGAGCTGCGCGTTGAGCGCGGCGTGCTCGGGCGAGGTCATGACCGCGCCGATGAACTGCGCGCCGTCCTGGGTCACGGCCTCCCTCGCGACCTGCAGGGTGGTGGCCGGGTCGGCGTCGGTGCCCTTGACGACGAGCTCGACCTCGCGGCCGTCGATGCCGCCGTCCTCGTTGAGGAGCCGCACCGCGGTCTCCCAGCCCTTGACGGCGTCGGTGCCGAACTGCGCGAGCGCGCCGCTCGTGGGCGGGATCAGGGCGACCTTGATCGGCCCCTCGTTGTCGTCGCCGCCACCGCCGCTGGTGCTCTCGGCGCCACACGCCGTCAGGGCCGTGGCCGTCGCCAGCACCGCCGCGACTGCCATGATTCGTCGTCTCATCAAGATCCCCTCGGGTCGGGCAGCACCGGCCGCGCCGGTGTGCTTCACGTCACGAATTATGGTCTGATAGTTAGATCGATTCGACCCTACAAAGAGGGGTCTCTCTGCCTCTTTGGGGTGAGGGCCTCGGGGGCCGCCGTGGTCGGACGCCGCTCGGCCGTGACGATGACGGCCACCGCCGCCACCACCACGCCGCCGCCGACCAGCACCGGGAGCCCGATCGGCTCCGACAGGACCAGCCACCCGAGCAGCACCGCCACCACCGGGTTCACGTAGGCGTGCGTCGCCGTCAGCGACAGCGGCACGTGGGTCAGCAGCCAGGCGAAGGCCAGGAAGGCGACGATGGAGCAGGCGATGATCAGGTAGGCGAGGGCGAACCACGCGCGCGCCGAGTAGTCGACGCTGAACCGCTCTCCCGTGCCGACTGCCAGCAGCCCGGAGCAGCCGGCCGCCACCAGCTGTTGGTACGCCGCGATCGTGAACACGTCGCGGGGCAGGCGCAGCTCGCCCTGGAGGTAGGACCCGATGGTCCAGGCGATGCTGGAGCCCAGGCAGAGCGCCACCCCGAGCAGCGGCAGGCTCTCGCCGAGCCCGCGGCCGAGCGCGACCAGGGTCACCAGGCCGCCGAAGCCGACCACGACACCCAGCAGGGTCAGGTTCGACGGGCGGTCACCGGTCGCGAGACGCAGGAGCACCGCCCACGCGGGTACGGCGGCGACCACCAGCGCGGCCACGCCCGACGGCAGGCCCTCCACCTGGGCCAGCGCCTGGAAGCCGTTGCCGAGCCCGAGCAGCAGTGCCCCGGTGACGACCAGCGCAGCGAGCTCGGCGCGCGAGACGCGCATCCCGGTCCACCCGCGCCGAACCACGACGACGGCGGCCAGGATCAGGCCCGCGACCAGGAAGCGTTGTGCCATCGCCTGGAACGGCTCGACCTCGTTCACGACGAGGCGGATGGCGAGGTACACCGACCCCCAGAGCACCCAGACGGCGCCCAGGCAGACCGCCAGGGTCACCCGGCTGGTGCCCGGCGCCAGCTCAGGCATCGGGCACCGACGCGGTCACGCGAACGTCGGCGGGCGCTTGGCGATGAAGGCCTCGATGCCCTCGGCCGCCTCGCCGTCCTCGAACAGGCCCTGCTCCTGCTCGGCCTCGAACGCGAAGCCGTCGGTGAGCGACAGGTCGAACGCCGCGTCGACGCTGCGGACGACGGCCAGCTGGGCCGGCAGCGACGAGGTGACCAGCTCGGCGGCGAGGTCGAGGGCGGCCTCACGACGTCGCCGTCGGTCAGCCGGTCGACCAGGCCGATGGCGAGCGCCTCGTCGGCGCCCACCTGCCGGGCGGTGAGCATGATGTCGAGGGCCCGGCCCCGGCCGACCAGCTGCGGCAGCCGCTGCGTGCCGCCGGCGCCGGGGATCAGGCCGAGCTTGACCTCGGGCAGGCCGAGCCTGGCGCGCGCCCCGGCGACCCGCAACGTGCAGGCCATCGCCAGCTCGAGGCCGCCGCCGAGCGCCAGGCCGTCGATCGCGGCGATCGAGATCCACGGCGAGGCCGCGAGCCGGTCGTTGACCGCGCGCATGGTGTCGCCGTAGGCAAGGAACGACTCGGCGTCGATGGTCGACAGGTGCTTGATGTCGGCGCCGGCGGCGAAGAAGCCGTCGAGGTCGGAGCTCACCACCATCACCTTCACGTCGCCCGCGGCCTCGGCGGCGTCGATGGCGGCATGCATGCCCTCGAGGATCGGCAGGCCGAGCGCGTTCGCCGGCGGGCGGGCCAGGGTGACCAGGGTGACGCCGGCCGACTCGGCGCGCCAGGTGACAACAGGGGTGTCGGGCATGAGCCCTCATTTCGTCTCGGGAACGGACCGGCCAACGGTGGTCGGACGCTAGCTCCGCCCGCGAGAGCCGCAAAGCCGGCCGGAGTGGGGCGATGGAGGAAGCTCCTGTCAGGAGGTCACGCCATGGTCAGGCCGCCGCTGACCGACAGCGTCTGACCCGTGACGAAGGCCGCGCCGTCGGAGGCGAAGAACGCGACGGCGGGACCGACGTCCTCGGGGGTGCCGAGCCGCTTCATGGGCACGGCCCGGGTCATGCCGGCGATCACCTTCTCGGCGTCGTCGCCGCGCCGGAGGCGAACTTGCGCAGGGCCGGGGTGTCGGTCGGCCCGGGGCAGACGGTGTTGGCCGTGATGCCCTTGGTGGCGACCTCGCGGGCGAGGGTCTTGGTGAAGGCGATGATGCCGCCCTTGGCGCCGGAGTAGACGGCCTCGAGCGACGAGCCCACCCGGCCGGCGTCCGAGCCGATGTTGACGATCCGGCCGAAGCCGCGCTCCTGCATGCCGGGCACGACCGCGTGGATCACGCGCAGGGCGCCCTTGAAGTTGATGTCCAGGATCTTGTCCCAGAAGTCCTCGTCGGTCTGGACGAACTTCATGAAGTCGTCCCAGCCCGCGTTGTTGACCACGACCTCGATCGGGCCGAGCTCGCTCTCCACGGTCGCGACCGCGGCCTGCACCGACGCGGACGACGTCACGTCGATCTCGACGGCGATCGCCTCGCCGCCCGCGGCGCTGATCTCCTTGGCCGTCTCCTCGGCGACGGAGAGGTTGAGGTCGGCGACGACGACCCGGAAGCCCTCGGCGCCCAACGTGGTGGCGATGCCCTTGCCGATGCCCTGGGCACCTCCGGTGACCATGGCGACGCGGTTGCTCATGTGGAGTTCCTTCATGTTGGGGCGTGGGTTGAGGTTCAGACGCCGGACCAGAGGACCGGTCCGGCGACGATGGAGTGGCTGGTGAGGGTGCGACCCAGGACGTCCTGGGCCTCACGGGCCGCGACGATGACCTGCTCGAGGTCGAGACCGGTGTCGACCCCCATCTCGTGGAACATGCTGACGAGGTCCTCGGTGGCGATGTTGCCGGTCGACCCGGCCGGCACCGGGCAGCCGCCGAGCTCGCCGAAGCTCGACTCGAAGCTCGTGCACCCGGCCTCGAGGGCGGCGTAGGCGTTGGCCAGGCCCTGCCCGCGCGTGTTGTGGAAGTGGGCGGTCACCTCGATGCCGGGCAGCCGCTCGATGGCGGCGGCGAAGAACCGGGCGGCGTACGCCGGGTTGCACATGCCGGTGGTGTCGCCGAAGCCGATCTCGGTGGCGCCCGACTCGGCGAACTGCTCGGCGAGGTCGAGCACGCGAGCCATCTCGACCCTGCCCTCGAACGGACAGCCGAACGACGTGGCGATCACCGCGCAGTAGGTGAGGTCGTCGGCCACGATCCGCTTGCCCATCACCTGGACGTCGGCCATCGTCTCCGCGACCGTGCGGTTGATGTTCCGCTTGTTGTGGGTCTCGCTCGCCGACACGAACAGGGTCGCCTCCTCGAAGTGCTCGCGCTCCTTCAGCGCGTTGTCGAGCCCGCGGCTGTTGGGGATCAGCACCATCCGGGCCACGTCGTCGGGCACGTCGATGCCGTGCAGCACCGCGACCCCGTCGGAGAGCTGCGGGATGACGTCGGGCCGCACGAAGCTCGCGACCTCGATCCGCTTGAAGCCGGCCCGGCCCAGGGAGTCGATCAGCCGGATCTTGTCGGCGGTGGCGATCGTCTCGGGCTCGTTCTGGAACCCGTCGCGGGGTCCGACCTCGCGCACGTGCACGCGGCGGGTCTCCCCCGCGGTGGCGTTCTCGAAGGTGCTCATCAGGCCTCCTCGGCCAGGCTCTGCTCGAGAGCCTCTCGGTGTTCGGGTGCGGCCACCTCGATCAGGCGGAGCGCGCGTTCGGCGACCGTGCAGCCGGTCAGCATGGCGACGCCGTGCTCGGTCACGACCGCGTCGACGTCGACCCGCGAGGTCGTGACGACCCCGCTGTGCAGGGCGGCGACGATGGTCGACTCGGACCGGCCGCCGGACCCGTTGGTCGAGCGCAGGGCGATGATCGAGCGCGAGCCCGTCAGCGCCGCGGCCCGGCTGAAGTCGACCTGGCCGCCGACGGCGCCGATGTGGACGCCGCGGGCCAGCTCGGCCCCGACCTGGCCGAGCAGGTCGACCTCGATGGCGGAGTTGATCGAGACCAGCGAGCCCAGCTCGGACAGCACCGCCGGTGAGTGCGTGTAGCTCGCGGCCCGGAACTCGACGGGGAACTCGTCGAGCCGGCCGTAGGTGGCCGCCGAGCCGAGGGCGGCGCCGGTGATGACCAGGCCCTGGTCGATCTCCTTGCGGGCACCGGTGATGACGCCCTTCTCGACCAGGCCGAGCACGCCGTCGGTGATCAGCCCGCTGTGGAAGCCGAGGTCGACGTGGCCGGAGAGCGACTCGAGCACCGCCGACGGCAGCGAGCCGACGCCGACCTGGATGGTGTCGCCGTCGTCGACGATCGAGGCCACGTGGTCGGCGATCCGCAGCTCGACGGCGTCCGGCACCCGCACCGGTGCCTCGACGAGAGGGCGGTCGGTCTCGATGAACGCCGCGAACGCCGACAGCGGCAGCCGCGGGCCGCCGACGGTCGCGGGCATCTGGTGGTTGATCTCGGCGATCAGCGTGCGGGTGTGGGGGATCGCGTCGGCGACGTACTCGACGCCGATGCCGAGCGTGACCAGCCCGTCGGGGCCGGGCGGCGAGACCTGCACCAGCCCGACGTCGCTGGGCAGCATGCCCAGGGCGAACATCCGCGGGAGCGCGGAGTAGTGGCACGGGATGACGTCGAGCCGGCCGTACCGGCTGAGCCGGCGCAGCTGGCCGAGGCCGCCGTACGAGATCACGGTCAGCAGGTCGGGGAGGTCGCCGGAGAGCCGGTCGTTCCAGGTGAGCCCCGAGAACGCCCGGATCGGGCCGACCCGGTCGACCACGTCGAGCACCTGGTTGACCAGGGGCTCCGGCTCGGCACTGCCCTGACCCCACCACACCCCGTCACCGGGGTGCAGGAACGCTCCGACGTCGACCACGACCGCCGCCCCTCAGCCGCGCTGCACGAGGGTCGCCGTGCCGAGGCCGCCGCCGCAGCACATGGTCACGAGCCCGATCTCGACGTCGCGTCGCTCCATCTCGGCCAGCAGGGTCGCGAACAGCCGGGAGCCGGAGGCGCCCACGGGGTGGCCGAGCGCGATCGCGCCGCCGTTGACGTTGACGCGGTCCATGTCGGGCTTGAGCTCACGCTCCCAGGCGAGGACGACGGAGCTGAACGCCTCGTTGACCTCGATCAGGTCGATGTCGTCGATGACCATGCCGTTGCGCTCCAGCAGCCGACGGGTGGCGGGGATCGGGCCGGTCAGCATGATCGTGGGGTCGACACCGACCGTGGTCTGGTCGAGGATCCGTGCTCGCTTGGTGAGTCCGTGGGCGGCGACGGCCTCGTCGGAGGCGATCACGACGCCGGCGGCGCCGTCGGTCAGCGGCGACGAGCTGCCGGCAGTGACCCGGCCGTCGTCGGGGCGGAAGACGGGCTTCAGGCCGGCCAGGCTCTCGACGGTGGTGTCGGGACGCACCGGTCTGGTCGCTGGTGCGGGTCTCGCCGTCGAGCAGCATCGGGATGATCTCGCGCTCGAAGCGGCCGGCCTCCTGAGCCGCGGCGGCCAGCCGGTGGGAGCGGGCAGCGAGCTCGTCCATCTCGGTGCGGCCGATGCCCCACTTGTCGGCGATCTTCTCGGCGCTCTCGCCCATGGTCGGGAAGTCGTAGAGCTCGCGCAGCTCGGCGGGCCAGGCGGCGCCGTACAGCTTCTCGATCTCGACGACGGCGTTCATCGGCACGTGGCCCATGTTCTCGATGCCGCCGGCCACCACCACGTCGTGCGTGCCGGAGGCGACCAGCGCGGCCGCCATCTCCACCGCCGTCTGGGCCGAGCCGCAGCGACGGTCGAGCACGGTCGCCGGCACCTCGGGCGGGTAGCCGGCCTGCAGCCAGGCGTTGCGGGCGACGTTGCGCGACTGCTCGCCGAACGGCGCGGTGCACCCCACCACGAGGTCCTCGACGACGTCGGGCGCGAGCCCGGTCGCCTCGAGCAGCGCGGTGTAGACCGAGCCGAGCATCACGTTGGGGTGGGTGTCGCGGAACCACCCGCGCTCGGGGTGGGCCTTGCCCATCGGCGTCCGCAGCGCCTCGACGATCCAGGCGTCGCGACCGGTGCCGGCGAAGACCACGGCTAGATCACCGTCCCGCCGTCGACGGGCAGCACCTGTCCGGTGATGTACGACGCCGCGTCGCTGGCGAAGAAGACGAACGTCGCCGCGATCTCGTCGGGCTCGGCCCAGCGGCCGAGCGGGATCCGGGCCAGCGTCATCTCGGCGAGCTTCTCGTTCTCGCGGATGTTCTGGGTCATCGCGGTGGCCGCGAGCGGCGCGACCGCGTTGACGGTGATCTGCTTGCGGGCCAGCTCCTTGGCGAGCGACTTGGTGATCCCGATGATCCCCGCCTTCGCAGCGCCGTAGTTGACCTGGCCGATCGTGCCGACCAGCCCCGCGGCCGAGGTGACGTTGATGATCCGGCCCGTGCCGTCGGTGGCCAGGAACGGCAGCGCCGCCTGGCTGACGGTGAACGTGCCGCCGACGTGCACGCCGAGCACGAAGTCGAAGCTCTCCGGCGTCATCTTCGCGAACATGGCAGGCGCGATCGCCCCGGCGTTGTTGACCAGCACGTGCAGGGTGCCGCCGGTGAGGTCGGCGGCCTGCTCGGCCGCCTGCGCCGCCTGCTCGGCGTCGCGGACGTCGACGACGGCCGACTCCGCGCGTCCGCCGGCCCGCACGATCTCGTCGGCAACGGCTGCGGCGGCGTCCTTGTCCACGTCGGTGACGACGACGGCGGCACCGGCCGCGGCGTACGCGCGGGCGACGGCGGCGCCGATGCCGTTGCCGGCGCCGGTGACCAGGGCCGAGCGGCCGTCGAGCGAGAAGGACATCAGGAGGTCTCCATCAATAGCTCCCGGGCATGCCGAGCACGTGGGAGCCGAGGAAGTTGAGCACCATCTCCTGGCTGATCGGGGCGATCCGGGTCAGCCGCGCCTCCCGGAAGTAGCGCGCCACGTGGTACTCCTCCGAGTAGCCCATGCCGCCGTGGGTCTGCAGCGCGCGGTCGGCCGCGTCGAAGCCGGCGTCGGCGCACAGGTACTTCGCGGTGTTGGCCTCACGGGCGCACGGCAGGCCCCGGTCGTAGAGCCAGGTGGCCTTGCGCAGCACCAGCTCGGCCGCGTCGAGGCGGGCCAGCGAGTCGGCGAGCGGGAACTGGATGCCCTGGTTCATGCCGATCGGGCGGTCGAAGACCTCCCGCTCGTTGCCGTAGCGCACGGCCTTGCGCAGGGCGACCCGCCCGATGCCGAGGGCCTCCGCGGCGACCAGGCAGCGCTCGGGGTTGAGTCCGTCGAGGATGTACTTGAACCCCTGCCCCTCCTCGCCGACCCGGTGCTCCTCGGGGATGCGCAGGTCGTCGATGAACAGCTCGTTCGACGAGACCGCGTTGCGGCCCATCTTCTTGATCGGCCGGACGTCGACGTGGGCCCGGTCGAGGTCGGTGAAGAACAGCGTGAGGCCGTCGGTCTTCTTGTCGGAGTCCTCGAACTTCGCCGTGCGGGTCAGCAGCAGGATCTTCTCCGACTCCATCGCCTTGGAGATCCAGACCTTCTTGCCGTTGACCACGTAGTCGGTGCCGTCGCGCTTGGCGAAGGTGGTGATCCGCGTGGTGTCGAGGCCGGCCCCGGGCTCGGTCACGCCGAAGCAGACGTGCAGGTCGCCGTTCGCGATGCGGGGCAGGTTCTCCTGCTTCATGGCGTCCGAGCCGTGCACGATCACCGGGTGCATGCCGAAGATGGACATGTGGATCGAGCTGGCGCCGTTCATCCCGGCGCCGGACGCGGCGACCTCCTCCAGCAGCAGCGAGGCCTCGGTGATGCCGAAGCCGCTGCCGCCGTACTCCTCCGGGGTGGTGATGCCGAGCCAGCCGCCCTCGGCGAAGGTGTCGTAGAACTCCGTGGGGAACTCGTGGGCGGCGTCCTTCTCCATCCAGTACTGGTCGTCGAATTTCGAGGCCAGCTCGGCGACCGCCTTGCGGATCGTCTGCTGGTCCTCCGAGAGCTCGAAGTCCACGGTGTGCCGTCCTGGTCTCGAGGGATGGGCCTGGGCGACCCGGAACCCGTTAATGGAGTGACTATAACAAATGGTAAGACCACAAACTAGACGAGAGCAAGGCCGTCCGCGACCCGCTCGTTCCATGCCGCTGGAGCCCCGAACAGGTGCTCGTCGAGGCGCGCTCGCTTGTAGTGCAGGTGCAGGTCGTGCTCCCACGTGTAGCCGATCGCCCCGTGCATGGTCAGGGCCGTGTCGGCGGCGCGGGTAGCCGCCGCGGTGACCTGGGCCTTGACGGCCGCCGCGTGCAGCGAGCACTCGGGCTCGCCCGCCTCGACCGACGCGGCCGCGAAGTAGAGCCCGGAGCGACCCGCCTCGACGTCGACCAGGATCGAGGCCGCCGCGTGCTTGACCGCCTGGAACGACCCGATCGGGACGCCGAACTGGCGCCGCTGCAGGCTGTACTCCACCGCGAGGTCGAGCATCCGCTGCATGGCGCCGAGGGCGTCGGCCGCGACGAGGACGCCGGCGAGGTCGACCACCCGGTCGAGGCACGGCGCGACCTCCGCCTCGAGCGCGACCGACACCGCGCCGTCCAGCTCGACGTCGGCCACCGAGCGCGAGCGGTCGAGCAGGCGCCTCGGCGTCACCGTGACCCCGGAGGCGGCGGCCTCCACCGCGCGCAGCTCGGGACCGTCCGCCCCGGCGACCAGGGCGACGAGCAGCGCCGCACGGTCGGCCCCGAGCACCCGCGGCACCGCACCGCTCACGCGACCCTCGGCGTCGAGGGTGAACAGGGTGATCGGCGCGGGCACCTGGTCGGCGGCGACCAGCAGCGCGGCGGCCCCACCGTCGACGGCGTCCCGCACCAGGTCGGGCCGGCTCGCCAGGGCGGGGAGCGCCAGGACCGTGGCCAGCCAGGCCGCGCTCGGCGCCGCGGCGCGGGCCAGCTCCTCGGCGGTGAGCGCCAGCTCGACGAGACCGCCGCCCTGACCGCCCAGGTGCTCGGCGATGCCGACGCCGGCCATGCCGTCGTCGCGGAACCGCGCCTCGAAGGCCGACGGGTCACCGCGCCCGTCGTCCGCCTCGAGCCACTCCCGCACCCGCTCGACGGGGGCGACGTCACCGAGCCAGCCGCGCAGGGCCTCCCGGTAGGCGTCCTGCTCCTCAGACAGCGTCCAGCGCATGAGCGTTCCTTCCGACTGTGTACTCGTCCACCCGACGGGCCAGCCGGAGGCGCGATCCGCCGCCGCTGACTGTTAGTTTAGGTACGACCAATGACGCGCTCGGTGCGTCGGAACAGGAGCGACGGATGGTCGAGTCGACCGAGGTCGAGCAGGACGGACCCGTCACCCGGCGTCCGGTCCAGCTCACGCCCATGCAGGTGCCGAAGGCCTCCGACGTGCTCGCCGACGACCTGCGCGAGCGGATCCTGCGCGAGGAGTTCCCGGAGGGCACCGCGCTGCCGCCCGAGCGCGAGCTCGTGGCCCAGACCCGGATGAGCCGGACGACGGTGCGCGAGGCGCTGCGCATCCTCGAGGTGCAGGGGCTGGTCCAGATCCGCACCGGTCGGGCCGGCGGCGCGTTCGTGCAGCGGCCGGGCGGCGAGTCGATCGCCAGCTCGGTCAACCTGATGATCCGCGGCCGGCGGATCCGGATGGCCGACCTGCTCGAGACCCGCGAGGCGGTCGAGCCGTCGTGTGCCCAGCTGGCGGCGCGGTACCGCACCTCCGACGACCTCGAGAGCCTCGACCGGGCCAACCGGGCGATGGCCACCGAGGGTTCGCTGTCGGACTTCCTGACCGCCAACATCGACTGGCACCTCGCGGTGTCGGTCGCCTCGCACAACGAGCTGCTGAACGGCTTCATGCTTGCGCTCTCCCGGGCCATCTACGACTCCACCGACAACCAGGGCTTCATCGACGCCGAGGTGCGCAAGACGACCTGGCAGGCGCACAAGAGCATCACCGAGGCGATCCGCGACCAGGACTCCGACGCCGCCGTCCGGCGGATGAAGCGGCACGTGCACGCGTACGCCGAGGCGGTGCTCGAGGTCGAGGACCGCACGGCGATCGAGGTCTCGGACAGCTGAGCCCCCATCAGCGCAGGTCCTTGACCAGCGCGCGGATCTCGTCGACGGCCTCGGGGTTCTCGGCCCCCGAGAGGTCGCCGGGGTCGGCGTCGAGCACCGCCGCCCTCATCGCGCGGCGCAGGATCTTGGCCGACCGGGTCTTCGGCAGCCGCGCGACGCGCACCACCTGGCTCGGGGCGAACGGCTTGCCGACGCCGTCGACGACCAGGCCGCGCACCCGCGTGGCCACCTCGGCGGGGTCGTCGGCGTCGTCCTTGGCGACGTAGAACACCCACACCGCCTCGCCCTTGGTCGGGTCGGGGATGCCGACCACCGCCGACTCGGCCACGCCGGCGTCGGCGGCCACCACCGACTCGATCTCGCCCGGTGCGACCCGCTTGCCCGCGACGTTCATGACGTCGTCGGAGCGGCCCAGGATGAACCAGCTGCCGTGCTCGTCGACCAGCGCGAAGTCGCCGTGGCGCCACACGCCGGGGAAGGTCGACCAGTACGCCTCGCGGTAGCGCGAGCCGTCCGCGTCGTCGTTCCAGACGCCGCGGGTCATCGAGGGCCAGGGTTGGCGGCAGACCAGCTCGCCGATCTCGCCGCGCACCGGCCGGGCCCGGTCGTCGAGCACGTCGACGTCCATGCCGAGCGCCGGTCCGCCGAGCGAGCAGCTGTGGATCGGCTCGACCGGGTAGGGGCACAGGAACGAGCCGCCAACTTCGGTGCCGCCGGAGAAGTTGATGATCGGCACCCGGCCGCCGAAGACGTCGCGGGCCAGCCACTCGTAGGACTCCGGGTCCCAGGGCTCACCGGTCGACCCGAGCACCCGCACGCTGGACAGGTCGTGGCTCGCCGTACCGCCGACGGCCCGCAGGGTGCGGATCAGGGTGGGGCTGACGCCGAGCATGTTGACGCCGTGGCGCGCGACGAGCTGCCACAGGCGGGTGGTGTCGGGCACGTCGGGCGAGCCCTCGTAGAGCAGGAGCGTGCCGCCGGTGCCGTGCGTGCCGAAGATGGAGAGCGGGCCCATGATCCAGCCCATGTCGGTGACCCAGCAGAAGGTGCGGCCCGGCCCCATCTCGAAGCCGTAGGACACCTCCGCGGCCGTCTTGGTGACGAAGCCGGCGTGGGTGTGCACCGCGCCCTTGGGCTTCCCGGTGGTGCCCGAGGTGTAGGCGAGGAGCAGGACGTCGCTCGCGCCGGTCGGCTCGACGTCGGGGTCGGGATCGGTGCCGGCGAGGTCGCTCCACGCCACCTCGCCCTCACCGAGCTCGGTGCCGGCCCCGAGGTTGTCGACCACGACCACCGTGTGCACGCTCGGGCACGACGCGATCGCGGTGCGCAGCGCCGGCAGCATCGCGGTCTCCTTGCGACGGCGCACGGTGCCGTCGGCGGTGATCACCGCCTTCGCGTCGGCGTCCTGGATCCGGCTGGCGATCGCGGGGGCCGCGAAGCCCGAGAACAGCGGGACGAGTAGCGCCCCGAGACTCGCGACGGCGTACGTCGCCACCACGGCCTCGGGAGTCATGGGGAGGAAGATCGCGACCGCGTCGCCCTTGCCGATGCCGTGGGCGCGCAGCCCGCCGCGCAGCCGGGCCACCTGGTCGTCGAGCTCGGCGTAGGTCAGCGAGCGCACGGCGCCGTCCTCGGCCTCGTGCACCACGGCGACCGCGTCGGGCGTGCGGGTCACCCACGCACCCAGGCAGGCGTCGACGGCGTTGAGCCCGCCGCCGACGAACCACTCGGGCCACATCACCCCGCGGCTCTGGTCGACGACCTGGGTGTACGGGGTGCGGAACGGGATCGCGAGGTCGTCGACGACGACGTCCCAGAACGCCCCGATGTCGGCCACCGAGACCGCGCGCAGCTCGTCGGCCGTGGTCACGCCGAGCCGGCGCATCAGCCGGGCGACGTTGCTGTGCTGCAGGTAGTCGTCGTCGGGGTGCCACACGTAGGTCATCGGGGCATCCCGAGGATGCGCTCGGCCGCGATGTTGCGCTGGATGTACGTCGACCCGCCGGCGATCGCGGTGCCGCGGGCCTGGTTGGCGAGCCGCAACCACACAGCCGTGTCGGCGTCCTCGTCGTCGAGGTCGAACTGGCCCCCGAGGGGGGCGAGCGAGAGGCGGAAGTCGGCCAGGTCCTCCACGAGCGGGCAGAAGTAGAGCTTGCCGATGGAGGTGACCGGTCCGGGTGGGGCGCCGGCGGCAGCGCCGGTGACGACCCGCTGGCCGATCGCACGGTGGATCATCGCCCGCGACCAGAGGTCGGCGACGCGTTGCCGGATCGCCGGGTCGGCGCCGAGCGGGTCGCCCTGCGCGTCTCGCATCCGGCGTACGTCGTCGATGACGTCGCCCACGACCTTGGTGGTGTTCACCCGGCCGGTCGCGATCGCGACCCGCTCGAAGGCGAGGGTGCCCATGGTGACCTTCCAGCCGCCGTCGACCTCGCCGACGACCAGGTCGTCGGGGATGAAGACGTCGTCGAGGAAGACCTCGTTGAACTCGGCCTCGCCCAGCATGTGGCGCAGCGGGCGGACCGTGATGCCGTCGCTGTCCATCGGCAGCAGGAAGAACGTGATGCCCCGGTGCCGTTGCTTGTCGGGGTCGGTGCCGCCGGTGCGGGCCAGGAGGATGGCGTGCTGGGCGATCTGGGCCCGGCTGGTCCAGATCTTCTGACCGGTGACGCGCCAGCCGCCGTCGACCTTGGTCGCCTTGGTGCGCAGCGAGGCCAGGTCGGAGCCGGCGTCGGGCTCCGAGAACAGCTGGCACCAGATCTCCTCGCCGGTGAGGATCGGCTGCAGCAGCCGCTTCTTCTGCTGCTCGGTGCCGTAGTGCGCGATGGTCGGTCCGCAGAAGTCCTCGCCGATGATGTTGAGCCGCTCGGGGGCTCCAGCCAGGTCGCACTCCTCGGCGAAGACGGCGCGCAGCCGCTCGTCGAGGCCCTGGCCGCCGTACTCCTCGGGCCAGGTCAGCCCGGCCAGCCCGGCGTCGTGGAGCATCCGCTGCCACTGCTGCCAGAACGGCAGCTTCTCGGTCAGCCCGTGGGGTTCGGGCCACGGCAGCCGCGGCAGCGCATCGGCCAGCCAGGCGCGGACCCGCTCGCGGAAGGCGGCCTCGTCGGGGGCGTCGGCGAGCTCCATCAGGCGGACCCGACGGCCGCCACGGCCTGCAGCTTGTCGGCGATGTCGGCGCGCAGCACGTGCTTCTGGATCTTGCCGGTGGCCGTGGTCGGCAGCGCGTCGACGATCTCGAGCCGCTCGGGCACCTTCTGGATGGCCATGCCCTGGCCGAGGAGGAAGTCGCGGATCTCGTCGAGGGTGATCGCGCTCGCGCCGTCGCGCAGCACGAGGTAGCAGCAGACCCGCTCGCCCAGGTGCCGGTCGGGCATCCCGACCAGGGCGACCCCGGCCACGGCGGGGTGCGCGGTGAGGGCGTCCTCGACCTGGCGCACGCTGATGTTCATGCCGCCGCGGATGACGATGTCCTTGAGCCGGCCGGTCACGCGCACGTAGCCGTCGTCGTCCATCCGGCCGAGGTCGCCGGAGCGGTGGAACCCGGACGGCGTGTAGTTGGCCGCGGTCTCGTCGGGCTGCCCGATGTACTCGAGGCAGTTCATCGCGCCGCGGTAGGCGATGTCGCCCTCCTCGCCCCGTGGAACCTCCTCACCCAGCTCGTCGACGATGGCGACCTCCTGCAGTGGCAGGGCCGACCCGTCGGAGGTGACCGAGCGGGCGGGGTCGTCGTCGATGGTGCACATCGTCGTCGTGATGTTCTCGGTGCGCCCGTACAGGCTGAGCACCGCCATGTTGGGGATCGCCGTGCGCGCCGCCTCGACGAAGCTGCCGGGGATCGGGGCGCCGGCCGACGTCCAGAACCGCATGCTGCTCGCGTCGTGGACGGCGGGGTCGTAGACGTCGACGAGCATCTGCAGGAACGTCGTCGCGCTGACGCACGCGGTGCAGCCGAACCGCGCGATCCGCTCCAGCCCCTCGCGGGGGTCCCACTGCTCCATCAGGTGGGTGGCGGCGCCGTACGTCAACGGCAGGATGAAGCTGGTGACCAGGCCGGTCGTGTGGGTCACCGGCGAGGGCCCGAACTGCACGTCGGCGTCGCTGTAGCCCCATCCCCTGCCGAGCAGTCGGGCGCCGCACGCCATCGTGTTGAAGGTGTGCAGGCAGCCCTTGGGCCGCGACGTGGTGCCCGAGCTGAAAACGACGACGAACGGCTCGTCGGGGCCGACGCCGGCGCCGATCTCGGCATCGGCCTCCCCCACGGGCAGCGACACCGGCAGGTTGTCGTACGCGATCGATCCCTCCGGGACGTCGCCGTCGGGGCGCAGCACCACGACGAGGTCGAGCGACGCCGCATGCCCCGCGAGGTCGACGAACATCGCGGCATGGTCGAAGCCGCGGTAGCTGCCGGCGGTGAACGCCGCCCTCGCGCCCGTGGTCTCGACGATGAAGCCGACCTCGTCGCGCCGGTAGATCGGCATCACCGGCACGATCACGGCGCCGATCCTGGCCAGCGCGGCCGCGATCACGAAGAACTCGGTCCAGCTCGGCATCTGCACCACCACCCGGTCACCCGGGCCGATGCCGCGTCGCCGGAGCCCGACCGCGAGTGCGAGCGCCCGGTCGCGGATCTCGGTGAACGTCACGGACGTCGTCGAGTCGGTGCCGAAGACCTTGTCGGGCCGCTCCTGCACCTGCTGCTCGAGCAGGCCGAACAGGGTGTCGTCGGTCCAGAGCCCCTGCTCGTAGTAGCGAGCGATGTCCGCCTCGCGGTAGCGATCGCGCACGGTGGCGAAGCCCATCGGTCCTCCTCGTCGGCACGGCGTCCACCGACGCCGGCACTGGTCCTGAGATTACAATGGTCAGACCGAATAGGCAACGGTCACTCGCGGGCGCCGATCGTGAGCCGGAGGTAGTGCGAGATGGCCTCGGCCCGGTTCTCGACGCGCAGCTTGCGCAGGATCTGCTTGACGTGCGACTTCACCGTGCCGGTCGCGATCACCAGCCGTTGCGCGATCCGTTCGTTGGTCGCACCCGTGGCCATCAGCGCGAGCACCTCGAGCTCGCGGCTCGTGAGCAGCTTCTCCAGGTACGCCGGCCGCTCGTTGACCAGGGGCCGCACGGGGCGGCTCACCGCGAGCGCGGTCGTCTCCTCGCGGGTGGCGAGGTCGATCTCGCTGGAGGCGAGGTCGTGGAGCACGACCTCGACCTGCTTCATCGTCTCCAGCACCTGCGCCCGCTGGTCGCGCAGCCGCGCGAGCAGCACCGCTCGCTCGAAGAGCTGGGCGAAGCCGATCGCGAAGAACCACAGGATGTCGCGATCGAGCTCGACCACCGGCGCGCCTCGGTTGTCGGCGTGCAGCAGCCCGATGACGCGGTCTCCGGAGATGATCGGCGCCGCGACGTACGACGACAGCGCCGACGCCTCGGCCAGGGGTGCGTAGACGCGAGGGTCCCGACTGGCGTCGACCACGATCGCGGCCTCCCGCCGACGCACGAGCTCGCTCTCGAGCAGCATGTGCGACAGCCGGATGCGCGGCACCTCGCGGATCCAGTCGCGGAACGTTCGTTCCGCGGTTCCCATCTCGATCGAGTAGCTGCGCCAGGGGCGCCACATGTCGTCGTCCACCCTCGACAGCATCACCCGGTCGAAGCCACCCGAGGCCGCCGCCGACTCGCAGGCCAGCTCGAGCAGCTCGTCCTGGTCGGTGACCCGACGCAGCTGGCTGAGCCCGCGATCGAGCTCGTCGAGTCGGAGCAGCCGTTGGTGACCGAGGTGGTCGTGGATCGCGAACCGCACGGTGTGCACCTCGTGCAGGGTCTGGCTCAGGTCGACGATCTCGGCCCGTCCCAGCTCCTGGTGCGGGTCTCGGAGTCGCTCGCGCATCACTCCTCCCAGGATGGCCAGCTGGCCGTCGAGGGTGCGCAGGTCGTCGGAGGGCTGCCGGTCCCGGTCGTCGAGGTCGTCGGGGGCAGCGGGGTCGCCCGTCACCCCGACCAGGGCGAGCGCAGCAGCGTGGGCCGCCGTGCCCTGCTCTCCCAGCTCGGCCCTCCGCCGGGCCGCTGCTGCCGACGACGACTCCATCTACCGATCCTCTCGCGCCGCGACCATGGTGGGCAATCGACTCGTCTCGACCTGCGAACGATCGTTCCGACCGAGTGCTACCGTGCTCGCGTGGTCAAGGAGCGCCAGATCCTCGACGCGGCCGCGCAGGCCTTCCACGAGAAGGGCTTCCACGGCGTCGGCGTCGACGAGCTCGGCGTCCGGGCGGGGCTGAGCGGCCCGTCGATCTATCGCCACTTCTCCGGCAAGGACGAGATCCTCGCGACCCTGCTCAACGAGGCGATGGACGAGCTGCTGAGCGCGGCCGTGCCCGTGCACGACGATCCCGAGCAGGACCTGCAGCGCGCCCTGCGTCACCACGTCCGCTTCGCCCTCGCCAACCGCCAGCTGGTGACCCTCCACCAGCGCGAGGTCCGCTCGTTGGCCGACCCGTGGGCCCGGGCGTTCGCCCGCCGGCGCGGGCAGTACACCCGACGCTGGGAGGCGCTGGTGGCGCGTCGGTTCCCCGACCTCGACGACCAGGCGGTGGCCGCGACCACGCAGGCGTGCCTGGGCACGGTCTTCTCGGTGGCCGCCTGGCCCGACCGCGCCCTCGCGGTCGCCGACCTCGAGCAGCTGCTCGTCACGCTGGTGTCGCACGGCCTGTACGGCGGGTCGCCCGCCTCAGCCACCTGAGCGGAAGTCCCACATGCCGGCCGCGATCCGGCGGTACTGCAGCTCGTCGGACCCCTCGGTGATCCGGTAGCGCCGGTGGTGACGGTAGATGTGCTCGAAGGGCAGGTGCCGGCTGTAGCCGACTCCGCCGTGCACCTGCATCGCGCGGTCGGCGGCGTCGCAGGCCAGCCGGTTGCCCCGGACGTTGACCATGGCGACCTTGTCGCTGACCGACGTCTTGCCGTGCTCGTCCATCTCCCAGGCGACCTTCATGATCGTGTTGCGCACCAGCTCGGCCTCGGTCTGCAGCTCGACCAGCTGCCACTGGATGCCCTGGTAGTCGCGCATCTGCTGGCCGAAGAGACGTCGCTCCTCGGTGTAGGCGATGGACCGGTCGATGCAGAACTGGGCGGCACCCAGCGAGCTCGCCGCCTGCCGGATCCGGTTCTCGTGCACGAACAGCTGCGCGCAGTCGAGACCGCGCCCCTCCTCGCCGATCATGGCGGCACCCGGCACGCGGACGCCGTTGAGGCGCACCTCGGCGTGGTCGGTGGGCATGTTGAAGGTCCACCAGTAGAACGGCACCTCGAAGCCCTCGGCGTTGGTCGGGACCAGGAAGGCCGAGATGCCCTGGGCCTTGCCGTCCTCGCCGCTGGTGCGGGCGAAGACGAGGTCGATCTCGGAGACGTCGACCACGCTGTTCCAGCGCTTCTCCCCCGTGATGATCCAGTCGTCGCCATCCCGTACCGCCCGGGTCTCGAGCCAGGTCGCGTCGCTGCCGTGGTTGGGCTCGGTGAGGCCGAAGGCCATCTCCATGTCGCCCGAGACGAGGCGCTCGAGGTAGAGCTCCTTCTGCTCGGGCGTGCCGTACTCGAGCAGTACCAGGGCGAGCGGCACGTTGGCCACCATCGACGCCTCGTGGCTCAGCTCGGCGTGCAGGCCCGGACCGCGGCGGGCGAGGTGCTCGCGGATCACCGCCATCGCGACGTTCGAGCCGTCCTGGCCGCCGATCGCGGCCGGCAGCGGGTAGCGGTAGAAGCCCGCCTTGTCGGCCAGCACCCGTGCCTCGTGCAGGATCTCGCGCCAGCGGCGGGTGGGGATGCCGCCGCGCTCGACGTCGGTGCGGGAGAACTCGCGCCGGTGGTCGAAGTACTCGGGGTTGGCCTCCTCGATCGGCTTGATGTGCGTGTCGATGAAGACGTCGAGGTCGTGGACGAACGTCGTGACGTCGTCGGGGATCGACCAGTCCATGGTGCTTCCTCCGGCTCGTGTGGTGACTGCCGACGGTAGGCGGCCGCCGGGCCGGCGGCTCCCGGGTCGCCCGGAAGCGGTGTCGATGTCTCCACCGGAAGTCCGGGGTGGTGTGGCTCGGGGAGTGCCAGCCGGGTTGCATGAGGTCATGACGACAGCCCAGCGGAGCCTGCACGCGGTCGACGAGCTCAGGGCGCTGGTCGGGCAGCGCCTCGGGACGACGGCGTGGCACGACGTGACCCAGGAGCGGATCCAGGCCTTCGCCGACGCGACCGAGGACTGGGAGCGGCTCCACGTCGACCCGGTGCGCGGCAAGGAGTCGCCGTTCGGCGTCAACATCGCCCACGGGCTGTACACGCTCGCCCTCGGCCCCAAGTTCCAGTACGAGATCTTCGAGATGAGCGGCCACTCGCTGGCCCTCAACTACGGCTACGACAAGGTGCGCTGGACCTCGCCGGTCAAGGTCGGGTCGCGGCTGCGGATGACCGCGGACCTCCTGGCCGCGGAGCCCTTGGACGGCGGCTCGAAGTTCCGGATGCTGCAGACCTTCGAGGTCGAGGGTCAGGAGCGACCGGCCTGCGTGGCCGAGTCGCTGTTCGCCTACTTCGACTGACCCGACCACCCGTTGACTGAGGAGACCCCATGCGCGCCGTCGTCGTCGAGACCCTGGACGGCCCCCGGGCCGCCGCCGTGCGCGACGTGCCCGAGCCCGAGGGCGCCCACCCCCGCGCCGACGGACGCCGCGTGCTCGTCGAGGTGCACGCCGTGGGGCTCTCGTTCATCGACCCGCTGCAGACGCGCGGGAAGTACCAGGCCGGGACCGAGGCGCCGTACGTGTGCGGCTCGGAGCTGTCGGGCGTGGTGCTGGAGGCTCCCGACGACTCGTGGGTGTCGGTGGGCGACCGGGTCGCCGGCATCGTCTGGCAGGGAGCGATGGCCGAGCGGGCACTGGCGATCGACGACTTCCTCGTCCGGCTCCCCGACTCGATGTCGTACGTCGAGGGCGCCGGCATCTACATGAACTACGCGACCGCCTGGTACGCCCTCGACCGCGCCGGAGCACAGTCCGGCGAGTCGGTGCTGGTGACGGGAGCCGCCGGCGGCGTCGGCACCTGCGTGCTCGACCTCGGCCCGGCGTTCGGGGTGTCGACGATCGCCCTGGTCTCGACCGACGCGAAGGCCGAGGTCGCTCGGGCCGCCGGGGCGACCCACGTCGTCCGCACCGACGGAGACTGGCTCGCCGACGTCCGCCGCCTGACCGGCGACCGCGGGGTCGAGGTGTTCGTCGACATGGTCGGAGGCGACGGCTTCCTCGACACGGTGCGCTCGCTGCGGATCGGCGGCCGCGGCGTCATCGTCGGCTTCGCCGGCGGGTCGATCCCGACGCTGAAGATGAACCGGCTGCTGCTGCGCAACCTCACGCTCACCGGCATCACCATGGACGTGATGGAGACCGAGCACCCCGGCACCCTCGAGCGGGTCCGCCTCGGCGTCCAGCAGCTGCTCGACGCCGGCCGCCTCACGCCGGCCATCGGTGCGTCGTACCCCATGGAGCGGGCCGGAGAAGCGCTCGCCGCCCTCGAGGACCGCACCGCCGTCGGCAAGGTGGTTGTCGAGATCCGCTAGCCGGGACTCAGGTGTGAGTTTCACCGGTTAAGTGGTGAAACTGCGGGTTATGGCACGAAACTTCGTACCAGAACCGTGAGTTTCACCGGTTAACCGGTGAAACTCCCAGGCCCAGGCGACACCGCGTCGAGCGCCCGGTGCCCCGCCTCGAGGACGGCGTCGAGGTGGCGGGCGGCCGTGGCCAGCTTGGGGTCGGGGTCGGGTCGCTTGCGGTCCCGCTTGTAGATCACCGCGATGGTCGAGGCGGTCTTGTAGTGACAGACGCCGAGGAACCAGGCCAGGCCGGTGGTGGCGGCCTCGACCTCCGCCACCGTCGCCCCGAGGGCGCGGCGCGCCTCGGCGTACTCCGCCAGCAGCTCGGCCTGCGACGGCACCAGCGACCCGGCGGCGACGTCGGCGGCCGACCGGTCCTCGTGGAAGACGTGGGCCGGATCGGCGTGCATGAGCAGCCACGCGAGGTCGGAGCGGGGGTCGCCGACCGACCAGATCTCCCAGTCGATGACGGCCTCGAGGTCGGGGCCGGTGAAGAGCATGTTGGCGACGCGGTAGTCGCCGTGGAGCACCCGAGGCGCGACGCCGTCGGGTACGTCGGCGGCCAGCCGCGCGGCGAGCTTCTCGTGGCCGACCCCGATGTCGGCGTCGACCGTGGCGAACAGGCGCTGCCACCGGGCAGCTCGTCGGCGGCACGGGGCGACCGGCTCGTCGCCGAGCCCGAGTCGCGCCGGCTCCTCGGCCTGCAGCCGGGCCAGGGCCGCGCGGCCGCGACCGCATCCGGCCGGCGGCGACGTCGGGAGCCGGGCGGCGAGTCCGACACGTCGAGCAGCGGCTCGTAGGCCTCGCCGGGCCGCAGCTCCATCGCGAACAGCGGCGGCACCTCGGGCGGGTCGCCGTCGTCCTCGAAGAGCACCCGGGCACCGGGAAACCGGGAAGCTCGGCCAGCCGACGGAGCACGTGCGCCTGCCGGAGCACGTCGCGGTTGCGGACGGGGGCGAGCCCCGGCGGGGCCACCTTGAGCACGATCGGTCGCTCGCCCCGCGAGTCGGCCAGGGGTCGATGCGTACGTGAGGCTCGAGACCCCGCCCTCGAGACGCCGCAGCCCCGACACGGTCGCTCCGGGGACCATGCGCCGGGCGGCCAGGGTCGCTCGCTGCAGGAGGTGGTTGGTGTCCAGGTCACGCACCCGCCCACTGTGCGCCCGCCCCCTCCCCCGGACAACGCGCCGAGGGGTGCGCGGCCTGGAGAGGCCCACAGGCGCGGCCGCCGGACGCGTCGAGCAGGCCGAGGCCGGAGGAGTAGAACGAGGTCATGATCCCGCAGACAGCCCAGGCCTTCGACGACGAGACGTGGCGGGCGCGCTACCGCCTCGACGGCAAGGTCGCGGTGGTGACGGGGGCGTCGAGCGGCCTCGGCGTCGCGATCGCGCAGGGCCTGGCCGCGGCCGGGGCCGACGTCGCCATCGGCGCGCGCCGGCGTCGACCTCCTCGACGAGACCCGCGCGCTCGTGGAGAAGCTCGGACGCCGCTGCGTCGCCGTCGCCACCGACGTGACCGAGGTCGCCGACTGCGACCGCCTGGTCGCGGCCGCGGTCGACCAGCTCGGCGGCTGCGACGTCCTGGTCAACAACGCCGGCATCGGCGGCGACTACCACCCGGCCACCGACGACCCGCCCGAGCACTTCCGTCACGTGGTCGACGTGAACCTCTTCGGCTCCTACTGGATGGCACAGGCCGCGGGCCGGGTGATGCCGCCCGGCAGCGCGGTGGTCAACCTGTCGAGTGTGATGGCTGTGACCACGGCCAAGATGCCGGCCGCCGGCTACAGCTCCGCCAAGGCGGGCGTGCTCGGCCTCACCCGCGACCTCGCCGCCCAGTGGGGCGCCCAGGGAATCCGCGTCAACGCGATCCTGCCCGGGGTCTTCCTCACCGAGGCGACGGCCAACTACAGCCCCAACTACCAGCGCAAGATCATCGACGCCCGGGTGCCGGCCGGCCGCCTCGGCGACTCCGTGGAGATCGCGAGCACGGCGGTCTTCCTGGCCAGCGACGCCTCGTCGTACATCACCGGCGTCGGCCTCCCGGTCGACGGCGGCGTGCTGCTCATGTGAGCTCGACGACGACCTTGCCCAGCGCCTCGCGCCGGTCGAGGACGCCGAGCGCCTCAGCGGCGCGCTCGAACGCCAGCCGGGTGCCGACGTGCGGCCGCACCCGTGCGTCGGCGGCGGCCCGTTCGAGCCCGTCGACCAGCTCGGGCGCGTAGCCGGGGAACCGACGCTCCCACGGGTCGAGCGCGACGCCGACGACGCTCAGGTTGCGCAGCAGCAGCCGGTTGACCTTCACCTCGGGGATCGCGCCGTCCGCGAACCCGACGACCATGAGCCGACCACCGACGTCGAGGGCGCGCAGGGAGTCGACGAACCGGTCGCCCCCGACCGGGTCGACCACCACGTCGACGCCGTGGCCGGTCAGCTCGCGCGTCTGCTGCGACCACTCCTGGTCGGTGCGGAGCACGTGGTCGGCGCCCATCGTGCGGGCCACCTCCTCCTTCGGCCCGCTCGACACGACGGCCACGGACGGCGCCGCGCGCCCGCGCAGCAGGTCGAGGGTGGCGGTGCCGACACCGCCCGCCGCACCGTGGACGAGCACCGACTCGCCGTCGGCGAAGCCCGACCGGTGCAGGGTGAACCAGGCCGTCGCGTAGTTGAGGAAGAACGCCGCGCCCTCGGCCCAGCCGAGGTGGTCGGGGAGGCGCACCGTGTAGCGCGGGATCGCCAGCACCCGCTCGGCGAGCGCCCCCCAGACGCTCAACCCGGCCACCCGGTCACCGACGCGGAAACGACTCCCGTTCGGCGCCTCCAGCACGGTGCCGGCGTACTCACCTCCGGCGACGTACGGCGTCTCGGTGCCGTGCTGGTAGAGCCCGCGGCTCTGGAGCAGGTCGGGGAAGGCCACGGCGGCGGCGTGCACCTCCACCAGCAGCCGCTCGCCGTCGGCCCACGGGTGGGCGCCCTGCGGCTCGGGCACGTCGACACGCAGCACGGCGGCGTCCGGCCCGGTGGTGGCCGGAATGACGAGTCCGCGCACGGGCAGTCCGTCAGCGCCGCGCGACCGACGAGGTGACCGAGCGGGTGTTGAGCTCGTCACCGCCGTCGACGGTGAGCAGCTGCCCGGTGACCATGCCGGAGGTCTCGGCGGCGAAGAAGGCCACCCCGTTGGCGATGTCGGCCGGGTCGACGAAGCCGTTGGGCAGGCTGTCGAGCCACGCGTCCTTGATCTCGTCGGGCATGGAGAGGATGCCGGACGAGCCGGTCATGCCGGGCAGCACGCAGTTGGCCGTGACCCCGGTGCGGACGTTCTCGGCGGCCACCGTCTTCACCATGCCGATCAGGCCCGCCTTGGTGGTCGCGTACGACACCTGGGCCGGCATGCCCTGGGTGGCCGAGGTGCTGGAGATGACGACGATCCGGCCGTAGCCGCGCTCCCGCATGCCGAGCAGGCACTGCTGCAGCACGCGGAAGGTGCCGGTGAGGTTGACGTCGAGGTCGAGCTGCCACTTCTCGGGAGAGAACGTGTGCGCGGCCCCGAACAGCGTGGTGATCGCGGCGTTGGCGACGTACACGTCGATCGGGCCGAAGTCGGGCAGCTCGTCGCGGGCGATGTCGACCTGCCAGGTGCAGCCCGGCTCCTTGTCGAGCGTGACCACCTCGAAGCCGTCGGCCTCCAGGCGGCGGACGATGGCCTGCCCGATGCCGCCGTCGCGTCCGGCACCGGTGACCAGGGCGCGTCGGCTCGTCATTCGGGGTCCCCGCGGAGCTGTCCGCCGGAGGAGCGGAGCGGAGGAGGCGGAGAACTCCGTGGGGTGTTCATGCAGTGTCCTTGGCGTTCTTGCGGACGTCGGAGAACCCGTGCCGCTCGTCGAAGTGCGGGATGGCGGGGTGACCCTCGAGCCGCAGCACCAGGAGCGCCGTCTGCGCGCTGAGCTGGTGGTTGGCGTCGGAGGCGACGTCGAGGCCGGTGAGGTCGTAGACCTTGGCCAGACGCAGGCGCACCGTGTTCTCGTGGATGCCGAGCCGCGCCGCCGACTCGCGGACGCTGCGCCCGGTGTCGAAGAACGACTGCAGCGTGCGCAGGAGGTCGGCCGTGCCGGCGGCCTCGCCCAGCAAGGGACCGAGGACGTCGTGCACGTAGCGGCGGACGGCGCCGACGTCGCTGTTGGCCACGAACAGGCGGGCCGGGCCGAGGTCGTCGACGGTGATCACGCGGTCGGTCGACCGGGCGAACCGGTCGACGCACAGCACGACCTCGCGGGTCTCGCGGTAGGAGCGCTGCAGCGCGCCGGCCCGGGTCACGCCGGACACCCCGACGATCGCCTCCGGGTCGCCGAGGTCGGCCATCAGCCGGCGCATCACCTGCTTCACCTGCTGCACGTAGGTGACGTTCGCGTCGTCGCCGGGCGCCTCGATCAGCAGGATCGTGCCCTCGCGGCCCCGGGTGCCGAGGACCTCGACGCCCAGCTCGCCGGCCACGCGGGAGGAGATCAGCTCCTCGTCGCGCGGGTCCGCGCCGGGCACCTCGGCGATGTAGACCAGCACCCGGTCGGCGTCGGCCTCCACCCCGAGGTACTCCGCCGAGTCGGCCAGGTCGTCCTCGTGGGTCGAGCCGCGCACCAGCTGGCGGGCCAGCGCCGAGCGCGCGTTCCACGACGCCCGGGCGACGCGGCGCTGCACGGCGTACTCGCTGGCCAGGTGGAACGCGGCGCGCTTGGCGAGCACGGCCTCGTCGCGGGTGAGCCGTCCGGACACCTCGGCCACGACCAGCCACGCGAACAGGCAGCCGTCGCGCACCACCGGCATCACCAGGTGTCGACGGGCGATCCCGACCGCCGGCTCCGCCTGGACCAGCAACGGCTCGGGTCGGGCCAGGTCGAGGGGGCCGCCGCGCTCCAGGAGGAGGTCGAGGTCGGGTGGGCGGAAGTCGGAGCCGGCAGAGAGCTGCGAGCGCGCCACGATCCGGCGGC
This sequence comes from uncultured Actinomycetota bacterium, assembly GCA_963825985.1. GTDB lineage: Bacteria > Actinomycetota > Actinomycetes > Propionibacteriales > Nocardioidaceae > Nocardioides. The sequence goes on from CAWGVK010000023.1 coordinate 29,049, forward strand.
GGGGGTCGATCAGCCACAGGGGGTTCGTGGTGTGGTCGGCGACGGCCAGCACGAGCCCGGCGATGCCGCCACCCGCAGCGGCCACCCCCGAGAGCCTCACCTCGACGCCGTGCCGGCGGCTCAGCTCGTCGTAGCGGCGTTGCAGCTCGTCGGCGTCCAGCGGGCGGGCGTGCGCGGTGAGCGTCATGAGGTCTTGCTCGCGATGTCGGCGCGGAGCAGGTGCTTCTGGATCTTCCCCGTGGCGGTCATCGGCAGGGCCGGCACCAGCTCGAGCCGCTCCGGCAGCTTCTGGGTGGCGACCTTGTGCTCGCGCAGGTACGCCGTGAGCTCGTCGAGCGTCAGCGTCGAGGCGGCGTCGGTCAGGGCGACGTACACGCACACCCTCTCGCCGAGCAGCTCGTCGGGCATCCCCACCACGGCCACGTTGGCGACGGCCGGGTGCTGGAGCAGGTGCTCCTCGACCTCGCGGGCGCTGATGTTCATGCCGCCGCGGATCACGATGTCCTTGAGCCGGCCGGTCACCCGGACGTAGCCGTCGTCGTCCATCCGCCCGAGGTCGCCCGACCGCGAGAACCCGCCAGGCGTGAAGAGGGCCGCGGTCTCCTCGTCGTTGCGGTAGTACTCGATCATGTGGCTCGGGCCGCGGTAGGCGATGTCGCCCTCCTCGCCGCGCGGCACCTCGGCACCCGTCGCGTCGACGACCGCGACGGTAGCGCCCTCGAGCGCCGAGCCGTCGGACGTCGCCGAGCGCTCGGCGGGGTCGTGGACCGTGCACATGGTGGTGAGGAAGTTCTCCGAGCGCCCGTAGAGACTCAGGGTCTGACAGCCCGCGAACAGCTCACGCGACTTCTCGACGACCGAGCCGGGGATCGGCGACCCGGCGCACACCCACCGACGCAGGCTGCTCGCGTCGTGCTTGTCGGGGTCGTAGGCCGCCATCAGCATCTGCAGGAACGGCGTCGCGGTCACCGCGGTCGTGCAGCCGAGCTCTTCGATCCTGCGCAGCGCCTCGTGGGGGTCCCAGGCCTCCATCAGGTACGACTTCGCCCCGACGAGCAGCGGCAGGACGACGCTGGTGACGAGCCCGGTGCTGTGGGTGACCGGCGACGGGCCGAACTGCACGTCGTCGGGGCCGTAGTCGAGGCTCTTCGCGATCGCCGCCGCGCTGGCGCGCAGCGTGTTGAAGGTGTGGAAGCAGCCCTTCGGCCGCGAGGTGGTGCCCGAGGTGTAGACGATGAGGAAGCCGTCGTCGGGCGAGCTGTCGGGGCCGAGCTCGGCCTCGAGGTCGCTCAGGTCGCCGTCGGCGAAGAGACCCTCGAACGACGTGCCGAGCGCGGGGTCGAGGTCGCCGGCCCGCGCCACGTAGACCTGGCGCAGCTCGGGGGCGTCGGCGCGCAGGGTCGCGAACATCGCGCTGTGGTCGAAGCCGCGGAACTCGCCACAGGTGACCGCGACCGAGGCGCCGGAGTGCTGCAGCACGTAGCCCACCTCGTCGCCGCGGTAGATGGGCATGATCGGCACCACGATCGCCCCGATCCGCGAGGCGGCCGCCGCGACCACGACGAACTCGGTCCAGTTCGGCAGCTGGACCGCGATCCGCTCCCCCCGCTCGACCCCGCCGCGCTTCAGGCCGGCCGCGAGCCGCAACCCCCGCTCGGCGAACTCGCCGTAGGTGAACGTGGTCGTGCCGTCGAGGAGGAACGTCGCGTCCGGTCGCTGCCGGACCTGCTCGGCCACCAGCGCGGTGAAGCTGGTGGGCTGCCAGAAGCCCGCGTCGTAGTGGGAGGCGATCTCCTCGTCGGTGTAGCGGTCGTGCACGTTCTTCAGCGGGGCGGGCATGCAGCGATTCCTCTCGGCCTGCGGCGACGGTCACATGTATTGCAGATTAGAATGGTCTGACCGTTTCTGCAAGACCCTCAGTCGGGCAGCATCGCCCTCCGGAACCGCTCGAGGTGCGCCCGCTCGAGGCCGTGCTCGACCAGCCACTCCTCGGCGCCGCCGCGGGCCTCGACCCACTCCAGGAGCCCGCGCATGTTCTCCTCGCGGGGGCGCTGGTCGTCGTAGTCGGAGCCCTTCAGCATCTCCGCGTACGGCCCGATGCCCGACAGCCGCGCCAGGATCGGGGCGAGCCCGGCCTCGGTGAGCACGTAGTCGGCGACGATGTCGTCGACCGGCACGCCGAGCACCGCCAGCACGAGTGCCGCGACCGCGCCCGTGCGGTCCTTGCCGGCGGCGCAGTGGAACAGCACCGGGTGCGCGTCGACGTCCGTGACCCGTCGTACCGCCTCGACGACGGTCTCGGGCCGGTGGGTCAGGTAGGCGTGGTAGCGGGCGTGCCAGGAGGTCTCGCCACCGGCCGAGAGCGGACACCGGCTGTAGTGGACGCCGTGGTCGTCCCACGAGACGCACTCGAACTCCGCCTCGGTGGCCCGACGCAGGTCGACGACGGCGCGCAATCCGAGCTCGCGGACGGCGGCCCCGTCGCCGACCTCCGCGAAGCCCGGGTAGTCGCTGCGGAAGACCCGGCCCCGGCGCACCGCCCGGCCGTCGGCCGTCGCCAGGCCGCCCAGGTCGCGGACGTTGTGCGCGCCCTCGAGCGTGTGCACGCGCCCCGCCCCGGCCGAGTCGTCGATCGTCATGGCGCCACTGTCGTCCACCGCGCCGCGCTCACCAACCCCGGACGGGTGCCGCACTGTCGGGCACCACAGAGGCCAGGCGGCCTGGCCGCCACCACCTTCGCCCGCGTGGCCGCCGCGGCCGAGTGTCGGTCGGTCTGATCCAGCACTACTTCGCGAACAAGGACGAGCTGCTCCGCTTCGTCTACGTCGACGCGCTCGGTCGCCGCGACGACCGGATCGCCCTCCACATCGTCGAGGGCGAGGCGGCCCACCAGCCGATCCGCCACATCGTCCTCACGGCGCTCACGGAACTGCTCCCCCTCGACGAGACGCGTGCCCAGGAGTTCGCGGTCACCCAGAACCTGCTCGCCCAAGCCCTGCACGACCCGCTGATCGCCGCGGTCGCCACCCGCGCCGACCACGACCTCCACCAGCGGGCCTCGACCGCCGTGACCAACGGCAAGGAGTGCGGCGAGGTCGAGCGCGACGTGGTCGCCGACGTCGCGGCGGCCCGGATCCTGGCCATGGCCTACGGTCAGGCCACCCGGATCGCCGTCGGCGGGCCCGACGCCCGACTCCTCGTCGACGACGTGCTGGGCCCGGTGATGGCAGGAGTGTTCACCGGCCGCTGCCGCCACCACGAACGCCGCGAAGCCGCCTCTGTGGTGCCGGTCAGACGCACTCGGGCGTCCTCACGTCGAGGGTCGCCCGGGCGCACCTGACGACTGGGACCCGGAGTTCAGCTCGACCGCCACGACGCGGCGCTGTTACGGGGCGAGAACGGCCGAGTCACGCGGGCGAGGGGGTCCCCCCTTCGCCGCGGACCGCGTCAGGAGCCGGTCTGGTCGGCGGCTGCCATCTCGACCTCGGCCGTGGCCTGGATCAGGGCGAGCAGCTCGGGGTCCAGCCCGGGGCTGAACTCCTCCTTGCGCTCGGGAGCGATGGTGATGGGCACGCCCTCCGGCATGATCGCAGTGCTGAGCTCGGTCCCGTCGTTCGACGGCGAGGCGCCCCGGTACAGCTTGGCGGCCTGGCTCGTCTGCTCCGGGTTGAACGTGTACTGGATGCTCTGCAGACCCAGGTCGAGCAGCTTCTTGACCTCGGGAAACTGTTCGGCGTTGGTCTTCGGGATCGGGAGCAACGGACCCCAGTTGACGCCGAGCGACTCCAGCGCCTTCGCGTAGGCGTTCTCGTGGGCCTGGTCGCGCACGATGAGGTAGGCGATCGTCGAGCGGGCAGCCTTGTTGGCCGTCATCTCGTAGATCCGGCACTTCTGCAGGCGTCCGGTGGACTCGAGCATCAGGTTGTACAGCAGGTCGAGCACCAGGTTGCCGCTGTTGTAGACGTAGGAGCCCAGCCACGGGTTGCCGGCCGCGTCCACGGGCAGGGCGCCCTGGGCCCCGACCAGGTAGTGGTGGATGTTGCTGTGGTCCAGGGCGATCTTCAAGGGCGTCGCTCCCTTGGCGCCGGGCTCGTCGACCGGGTCGTTCTTCTTGCCGCTGTACTCCGGCGAGCCGTCGAGGAGTCGCGAGATCGTGGTGCCGATGAGCTCGACGTGGCTGATCTCCTCGGTGCCGATGCCCTGGAGCAGGTCCTTGTACGGCTTGGACGCCGGGTCGCCGCGGAAGTTCATCGCACTGGAAGAGGTACTGCATCATCGTGCGCATCTCGCCGAACTGGCCACCGAGTCCCTCTTGCAGGGCATTGGCCGCTGCCGGGTCCGGCTCGTCGACCTCGATCTCGTTGATGAGCTGTTCAACGTGCAGGTACATGGCGCGCTCCGTTCATGAGAGCGGCTTGCGCTGCTGAACCACTGCACTCAGGTCACCATGATGTGCACATCGCTGACATCATCCCTGAGGCTGATCTCGAGGACTGAAGGGCGGAACCAGGTCCTTGACCGAGACACCCGGGATCGAGCCGACGACGTCCGCCGCCACCTCGTACACCTTGACGTTGCGGTGCTGCGACTGCGAACGAAGCACGCCGAACGCTGCGTCTGCAGGGACCTGGGCGCGCTCCATCAGGATGCCGAGGGCCAGGTCGATGACCCTGCGGTGGGTCAGCAGCGCAGTCATGTCGTCGAGCTCGGCGGCCTGGCTGCTGATGTGCATGGCCAATCCGAAGCCGCCGCTGATCTCCTTGGCCACGAGCTCGGCGGTCTCGCGCTGGGCAGCATCCAGCCCGCCCCGTCGGTTGGAGTAGGCCTTGAACACCGCCACGGGCTCGCTGTGCACGAAGACCGGGACCGACACGCACGACGCGGCACCCCTAGCGGCCGCCCGCGGACCGTACTCACCCCACCGGTCGTCGGCGGCCAGGTCGGGAACGTCCTGGATGGCACCGACGCGAAGCGCCTCGAGGCACGGGCCGGCGCCCACCTCGAACTGGATCGCGTCGACGTCGTGGGCGAGCGGTGTGCTGGCACCGAGGGTGCGAGCGGCGTCGCCCCGCCCGGTGCTGACCGCCACCCCCGCCACGTCTCCCAGCCGCGCGTGGATCGCGGCGGAGGTGGAGTCGAGGAAGTCGGCCACGAGGGCATCGGCACGGCCTTGGAGCGAGATGTGGCGGTCATCGTGGGTCACGAGTCCTCCTCGAGGACGAGATGGGACGGGGATCAGCTCTGCTCGCGTTCGTGCGCGTTGTCGTCGCGCACGGCCACCGGTGCCCATTTCCCTTCACCTGACCGGCACATCCGCGTGTGACCTGCATGGCAAGCACAGGTGACGCGCGGGTGAGGCGACATCGGTCGGTCGCACCTAGCGTCGTGGCTCCTGGCTCGCCGAACACCCGGCGTCCTCGAGATGGAATCCAAGGCTCGCGATGCACCTGCTCTCCACCCGTGTCCCTCCCTCCCACCGCGCCGCACGCCGGTGGCTGAGGTCCGGCTCGACCCGACCGGTCGGCGACCTGGTACCCCCCGACCCGGGCGCCGACGACCCCGCTGACCCGCCTCCCGACGAACCGTCGGGACGCTCCGGCGGCGCACACCTCCACGGCGCCAGCTGAACCCTCGGGCCGCCGCGGCCCGAGCTCCCACCCTCACGAAGGACACCACCCATGTCACAGCGCAACACGATCGTCCGCAGCCTGCACGACGTCGGTCTCTCCGCCTGGTTCGGTGGCTCCCTGATGGGCGCCGTCGGGCTCAACGGTGCGACGGGTCGAGCCCACGACGCCACCGAGCGGACCCGGCTGTCGTCCCTGGGCTGGAAGCTGTGGTCACCGGTCGCGATCGGAGCCCTCGGCGCACACGCCGTGGGCGGCGCGGGCCTGATCGCCGCCAACCGTCGCCGCATCGACCAGCACGGCGGCACGGCCGCGAACACCTGGACCAAGGGAACGCTCACCGTGGTGGCTGCCGGCCTGACGGCCTACAGCGGCCTGCTCGGACGCACCGTCGAGGGTGAGAGCGAGAGCGGTGCCGAGGGCGCGACCGAGCCCGCGGCCACGTCCTCGGACAAGCTCGCCGCCGCCCAGCGTCAGCTGAAGATCGTGCAGTGGGCGATCCCGGCAGTCACCGGTCTCCTCGTCGTGCTCGGCGCGCAGCAGGGTGAGCAGCAGCGCCCGACGCAGCAGCTCAAGGGACGTCTGCCAGGCCGGGCACTGGCGGCGCTCCAGTGACCAGGAAGACCACCGACGCCGGCTCCCGGATCCCGTCCGACCGGCTTCCCGCAGGCTCCGTGCGTCGAGCCGGGCGCTGGGCGGTCGGCAACGACGGTGGTGAGCTGTTCGCGGTCTCGCGACGCTGTCGGCACCAGCTCGCCGATCTCTCCGCGGGGTCGATCGATGCGGACGGCTGTCTCGTGTGCCCGTGGCACCAGAGCACGTACGACGTCCGCACGGGCGAGATGGTTCAGGGTCCACGGGGGTTCCTGGGCTATCACGGATCCGTGCCGGGCTACGACCGGCTGGTCCGCGCCTACAGCCGTGTCCTGCGGCTGCGGGTGCGCCGGGTCTCGCGCGTCGGCGACGACGTCGTGGTCGACGCGCGCGACTGAGACGAGAGGACACCCACGTGCGTATCGTCATCACCGGAGCCACCGGCAACGTCGGCACCTCCGTCGTTCGGCGACTCGCCGGCCAGCACGACCTGGTCGGCGTCGTACGTCGCCCGCCCGCCGATCCGACGGGGCCGCTGGACGCCGTCGACTGGGTCACCGCCGACCTCGCGAGCGACAGCTCACTCGCGGCCCTCCGGTCCGCCCTTGCCGGCGCGGAAGCCGTCGTCCACCTCGCCTGGGCCTTCCAGCCTTCCCACCGTCCGGACCGGCTCGAAGAGACCGGGGTGGGCGGCACCGCCCGGGTGCTGACAGCCATCCGCGCCAGCGGCGTCCGCCACCTGGTCCACATGTCGTCGGTCGGCGCCTACTCCCCACGACGCGACCTCGACCCGGTCGGCGAGGACTACCCCACCGGAGGTGTGCCGTCGTCGCCGTACAGCCGGCACAAGGCCGCTGCCGAGCGGTTGCTCGACACCTTCGAACGCGACCAGCCGGACGTCGTCGTCACCCGCATGCGCCCCGGGATCATCGGACAGCGTGGCGCGGGGAGCGCACTGCTGCGCTACGCGCTCCCGGCCCTGGCCCCGGCTGCCCTGCTGCGGCTGGTCCCGCTGCTTCCGCTGGACCGCTCGCTCCTGATCCCGTTCGTCCATGCGGACGACGTGGCCGACGCCGTGGCCCGCGCCGTCGAGGGCCGGGCGCCGGGCGCCTTCAACCTCGCGACCGAGCCCGTGGTCACGGCGGAGCACATCGCTGCGGCCCTCGGGGCGCGGCACGTGCACGTGCCCCTTCCGGCGCTTCGCGCGGCGCTGTCAGGCGCCTGGCACGCGCGGGTGCTCCCGCTCGACCCGGGATGGATCGACCTCGCGGGCAGCATCCCGCTGCTCGACTGCTCCCGGGCCAGCAGCGAGCTCGGGTGGGCCCCGGCGTCCGACGCCGTCTCCACCCTCGAGCAGGTCGTGGACGGGATGGCGAGCCGGGCGCACCTGCCCACGCCGGCCCTGCGTGCCCGCACGATCGGCGACCTGTCGCGCCGCTTCCTCAGCGAGGGTGCGATCACCCGGCGCCGCCGGCCGTGAACCGGGCCCCGGTCAGGTCTGCGCGTGCACCAGCGGGGGCCGGCCCACGGGGGCCTGCGAGTTGCTGTTGGCGCCGTTGTTCCCGCCGACCACCAGCATGATCCCCCCGATCAGCAGCACCAGCAGCAGGACAGCTCCAGCGATCACGTAACGGGGCATCTTCCACACCTACTCACGTCGACGAACCAGCGTCGCCACTGTCGCGCCCTTCGGGTCCCGCCACTGCATCCAGAGGGGTGGCGTTCTCGAGGTCGTCGTCGTCCCAGGGCTATCAACTGAGCAGATGCCTTGCGCCAAGAGGATTCGTTTGCCAGGAGATCGGGCCCAGAACCACCATGGGTGGTGCGCCTCACACCTGGAGAAGACCCCATGACAGACCAGTCCGTCGTCGAGAAGCACACCATCGGCTACGTCCCGCCCGAAGACCGTCACGGCAAGGTCCGTGACCTGTTCACCCTCTGGTTCGGCACCAACATCGCACCGCTGCCCGTCGTCACCGGCGCCGCCGGCGTGACCGTCTTCGGTCTCAACCTGGTCTGGTGCGTCGTCGCGATCGTGGTCGGCCACCTCGTGGGCGGCGTGTTCATGGCCCTGCACTCGGCCCAGGGCCCGCAGATGGGCATCCCGCAGATGATCCAGAGCCGCGGCCAGTTCGGCTCGTACGGCGCCCTGATCGTGGTGGTCATCGCCGCGCATGATGTACCTGGCGTTCTTCGCCTCCAACATCGTGCTCGCCGGGCAGTCCCTGCACGGCATCGAGGACTCCGTCCCGGTCTCGACGGGCATCGTGCTCGGCGCCCTCGGCTCGGGCCTGATCTGCATGGTCGGCTACAAGTTCATCCACGCGCTGAACAAGATCGCCACGTGGGTCCTCGGCGTGGGCATCGTGCTCGCCTTCGGCGCCATCTTCGTCACCGGCGTGCCCCCGACGTTCTGGACCCAGGCGGCTACACCACCGCCGGCCTGCTGGCCACGGTCTCGTTGGCCGCGCTCTGGCAGATCGCGTTCGCGCCGTACGTCTCCGACTACTCGCGGTACCTGCCCGCCGACGTAGCCGTGCGCGCTACCTTCGACGCCACCTACCTCGGGTGCACCCTCGGCTCCATCCTGCCGTTCGTCTTCGGTGCGGTCGTGGCCCTGGCGATGGCGCCGGGCGGCGACGTGATGACCGGCGTGCGCGACACCACCGGCTCGCTCGGCCCCCCCTGCTGGTGCTGTTCCTGCTGTCGTGATCAGCCACAACGCGCTCAACCTCTACGGCACGGTGCTCTCGATGATCACCTGCGTGCAGACGTTCGTGGACCGGTGGATCCCGACCGCCCGAACCCGCGCCATCCTCTCGGTGGTCGTGATCATCGCCTCGACGTACTTCGCCGCCATCGGCGCCTCCGACGACTTCATCTCCCACTTCGTCGACATCGTGCTCGCCCTGCTGGTGGTGCTCGTGCCCTGGACCGCCATCAACCTGATCGACTTCTACCTGATCCACCGCGGTCAGTACGACCTCAGCTCGATCTTCGCCGCCGACGGCGGGATTTACGGCCGCTTCAACGGCAAGGCGATCGCGGCGTACGCGCTCGGCATCCTCGTCCAGATCCCGTTCATGAACACGCCTCTGTACGCCGGCCCCGTCGCCGAGGAGCTGGGCGGAGCCGACCTCAGCTGGATCATCGGCCTGGTCGCGACCGGCCCGGTCTACTACCTCCTGGCCCGGCGCCGGACGCTCGCGCCGAGCGAGCTGGCGATGTCCCCGGCCTGAGTCAGCCCGAGCGCCCTGCCCGCTTGCGGGCCGGGCCCGAGGACCGGACGAAGGCCTGGGCCCGGGCGGTCAGCCGCACGCCCTTCATCGAGGCCAGCACGATCTCCAGCGGCGCCAGCTCGTCGCTGATCTCGAGCGTGACGACCTCACTGCCGTCGTACGTCGTGTTGCTGGCCGGGCGCTGGTTGAGCACAGACCAGCCCTGGCCGTTGGCCACCATGGCCCGGACCGTCTCGAAGCCCGAGGTCCGGTGCCGCACGTCGGGATGGAAGCCGGCGGACTCGACCACGCGCTCGAAGTACTGACCGCTGTACGGCAGGTCCAGCAGGACCATCGGCTCGTCGGCGAGGTCCTTGAGCGCGACCTTCTTGCGCCGAGCGAACCGGTGGCCCTTCCCGACGAGCACGTACGGCGCCGCGACTCCGACCCGGACGTGGTCGATGTCGTCGTCGAGGTCGTAGCCGTACATCAGGGCCAGCTCGCACCTGCCCGAGCGCAGTGACTGCTTGAGCGCCGCATGCTCGTCCTCGACCACCGAGATCCGGATGCCGGGGTGGGCCTCCTCGCAGGCGGCCAGCAGGCGGGGCAGCTCGAACGGCCCCAGCGTCGTGAAGCAGCCGATGCTGAGGTCGCCGACCAGGGCCTGCCCCGCCGAGCGGGCGACCTCGGCCAGCTCGCCGGTGTGCACCAGGTAGCTGCGCAGCTCGCGGTGGAACTCCTCGCCGGCGGCGGTGAGGGTGAGGCCACGCGCGTGGTGGCGGAGCAACAGCTGGACCCCGAGCTCCTTCTCCAGCAGCGCGACCGCGGTGGAGATCGCCGACTGGGAGACCATCAGCTGCCGCGAAGCGGCCGTCATGCTGCCCAGCTCCGCGGCCGCGGCGAAGTAGCGCAGCTGCGTGAGCGTGAAGCCGACCTCAGCCATGGCCGTCATCCTCGCAGGCGGCGCTCGGACTACGGCAGCGGTTCGAGGTTGGCGAGGGTCTCCGGACGCAGCAGCGCGTCGAGGACGTCGGCGTCCACGCCGCCCGTGGCGAGCGCGAGGGTGCGCACGTCACCGCCGCCGCCGAGCACGGCGTGGGCGATCTCGGCCGACCGGGCGTACCCCAGCAGCGGGGTGAGCGCGGTGACCAGCCCGGCGTTGCCGGCCGCCGCGGCGGCGAGCTTGGCGGCGTCGACGCGGATGCCGTCGACGCACAGCTCGCGCAAGGAGTCGAAGGCGGCCGTCGTCCACGCGAAGCCCTGGAGCAGGCTGTGGCAGATGATCGGCTCGAAGGCGTTGAGCTGCAGCTGGCCGGCCTCGGCGGCCATGGTGACCGTGACGTCGTTGCCGATCACCCAGAACGCGACCTGGTTGACCATCTCGGGGATCACCGGGTTGACCTTGCCCGGCATGATGCTCGACCCGGCCTGGCGCGCGGGGCAGCCGGAGCTCCCCGAGCCCGGCCTGGGGTCCCGAGGACAGCAGCCGCAGGTCGTTGCAGATCTTGGACACCTTGACCGCGGTCCGCTTCAGACGCCGGACACCTGGACGAAGGCGCCGGTGTCGCTGGTGGCCTCGACCAGGTTCGCCGGCGGTCGACCAGCGGGCAGTCCGGTGATCTCGCGCAGGTGCGGCGCACGGCACGGCGCGGCGTAGTCGCGGGTGGGCGGTGATGCCGGTGCCGATCGCGGTGGCGCCGAGGTTGATCTCGCACAGCAGCGCCGCGTGAGTCCGCGAGCCGGCCTGCTCCTCGCGCAACGTCGACGGCGTACGCGCCGAACTCCTGCCCGACGGTCATCGGGACGGCGTCCTGCAGCTGGGTGCGCCCGATCTTGGGCACGGTCGCGCGAACTCGGTCGCCTTGGCCGCGAAGGCGTCGGCCAGGGCGGCCGCGGCCTCGGCCAGCCGCGTCGAGTGCACGGCCAGCAGCGCGATCTTGACCGCGGTCGGGTAGACGTCGTTGGTGCTCTGGCAGCGGTTGACGTGGTCGAGCGGGTGCACCTCGGTCGTAGTCGCCGCGCGGAGGCCGAGGCAGCTCCAGCGCGCGGTTGGCGATGACCTCGTTGGCGTTCATGTTCGTCGAGGTGCCGGCGCCGCCCTGGATCACGTCGACGACGAACTGGTCGTCGAGCAGCCCGCGCGCACGATCTCCTCGCAGGCGGCCGCGATCGCGTCGTGCCGGCGGTCGTCGAGCAGGCCGAGGTCGGTGGTTGGCGCGCGCGGCGGCGTGCTTGACCGCGCCCAGGGCGGCGACGAGCTCGGCGATGCGCGAGACGGGATCCCGCTGATCGGGAAGTTCTCCAGGGCGCGGGCGGTGTGGACGCCCCAGTAGCACGCGGCGGGGACGTCGTGCTCCCCGAGGCAGGTCGTGCTCCAGGTCGGACGTCGCGTCGTGGTCGACGCTCACTCGCCGTGACGCCCGTCGAGTCGACGTCCGGAGCGCGTTCGTGCCAGCGTCGAGAGCGGTGAGCGCTGCGCGCAGTCAGCGCCGTCTGACCATCGGCGCGTCGGCAGGCCGCCGACGCAGCGGCGCGGCGAACTCGGGCTGGTGGTTGAGCGCGGGCAGCGAGCCGATGCCGATGTAGGGGTGGATCGCCGGGACCACCTGCGAGACGTTGCCCATGTCGGTGGACGCCCGGTTCATCCGTCGCGCCGGCGAGCCGCGATCGAAGCGCCGGCCCAGCTGCTCGGCTTGCCGCACGTAGGCCCGCAGTGCCGGCTCGTCGGTGCGGAACTCCGCGTAGGGCTTGCTCTCCGGGGTCGATCGTCGAGCTCGCAGCCGGTGGCGAGCGCCCCGGCCTCGAAGCAGCGCCAGACCCGCTCCTCGAGTCTCGGCGAGCTCGGTCGAGGCTCTCGGCCCGGACGTACCAGCGGCCCTCGGTGCGCTGCCGGGATGGCGTTGGGCGCCTCTCCGCCGTTGGTCATCACGCCGTGCACGCGGACGGTCGGACGGCAGCTGCTGGCGCAGCAGCCCGATGGCGACCTGGGCGATCGTGAACGCGTCGGCCGCGTTGACGCCCTGCTCGGGGTAGGCCGCCGCGTGGGCGGCCTTGCCCGTGTAAGGCGACGTGGGAGTGCGACACCGCGAACGGCTCGGCCTCGGCGACGTCGACGGGCGCCGGGTGGGCCATCATCGCCAGGTCCAGGCCGGCGAACGCCCCGCGCTCGAGCAGCTCGATCTTGCCGCCGCCGCCCTCCTCGGCCGGCGTGCCGTAGACCTCGAAGCGTGAGGCCCGCGGTCGTCGGCGAGCGGCGCGAGCGCCAGCGCGGCGCCGACCGAGATCGCCGCGATCAGGTTGTGCCCGCAGGCATGCCCGAGGCCGGGCAGCGCGTCGTACTCGGCGCACAGCGCCGAGCCGGAACGGGCCGCTGCCGTAGCGTGGCGAGGAACGCGGTGTCGCAGCCCGAGGTAGGCCGGCGTGACGGTGAACCCGGCCTCGTCGAGGGCACTCGGCCACCCAGCGCGCCGACCGGTGCTCCTCCCAGCGCGGTCTCGGGGTGCGCGTGCAGCTGCTCGGACAGCCGCGATCAGTCGCTCGGCGTCGCTGCGACGGTGCGTCCGCGGCCGGACGTCGTCTTCGAGTGGTCATCGGCTCACTCGTCCCCGGGCACGCCGTAGGACGGCGCGGCCGGTCGGGGTCGAGGCCGCGGGTCACGTAGTCGTCGCGCTGCGGCAGCCAGACCTCCAGCAGCTCGCGCAGGTCGTCGACGGGCTCGTCGCTCCAGTCGACGCGCAGGTCGGTCACCGCGCCACGGCACGTCCGGACGACCGACAGGCCCGCCGAGTGCAGCGGCCCGGCCTCGCCGCCGGCGTCGAGGCCGGCCTCGAGGGCGGCCAGCAGCCGCTCCTCCAGCTCGCCGGTCGCGGCCTCGAAGCCGTCGACGACGGCGTCGATGACGCTCGGCGCCGGCGAGCAGGTTGCCGGCGGCCGACGACCCGCGGCGCGACGCGCGTCGTGGTGGACGCCGAGCGACCCGAGCCGCTGTGAACGCCGCTGCCGCTCGCCGTCGAGGTCGAGCACGCGTGAGCTGGCGGTACTCGATGAGCTGCACGGCTCGCGGCGACCGCGCCGTCGAGCGCGGCCTGCGCGTCGCGCCCCGCGGCTCGCAGCGCGTCGAGCAGCGTCGGTGCCCAGCCGCGGGTCGGTGACGTTCTGCGACGACGGCTCCGCCGACGCCGGCGCGCAGGTGGACGCAGCGTGCGGCCACGGCCGGGCTGGAGGAGGTGACGGCCATGCCGACGGCGCCCGTGCCGTCGGTGGCGAGGACGAGAAGGTCACTGCTCGGCTCCTCGGGGATCACCGCGATCGCGTCGACCTCGACCAGCCACTCGGGCCGGGCGAGGGCGGAGACGACGAGGCCGGTGGAGATCGGGTGCACGCCCGCGGGTCCAGCGGCCGATCGACGCGGTAGACGGCCTCGCGGTAGCGCGGGTCGACGATGTAGATCGTCAGCTTGACCAGGTGCTCCATCCGGGCGCCGGACTCCGTCGAGCAGCAGGTCGATGTTGGCCATCGCCTGCTCGGTCTGGGCCTCGACGTCGCCGATGCCGACCGACTCGCTGGTGTCGAGGTCCTGCCCGATCTGCCCTCGCACGTAGACGGTGTTGCCCGCGACCACGGCTTGGCAGAGGTCGTTGTCGAGGTCCTGCTCGGGGTAGGTGTCGCGGGTGTTGAACGGACGGATCCGGGCGTGTCCGCCGGCGACGATGCTCTTCTTGGTCTCCACGGGGGCAAGTCCACCGGACTCGTCGGCATGTGTCCAACAGATGTTTCCAAACGTAGACATCGATCGAGACGATGCAAGCGGGCGACCTCAGCCCGCCATGGATCAACAGATCAGAACTAGAAGGCCGACAACATCTGTTGGACATGGGTAGGTCCACGACCGAGGATTCGAGGGCAGACAGGTGCCGTTCTCAGTGGAGGTTGTGATGTCGAACCAAGAGGTCGAGGTCCTCGTCGTCGGTGGGGGCCAGGCCGGCCTCGCGATGAGCGAGCACCTGAGCGACGGCGGCGTGCCACACCTCGTGCTGGAGCGGCACCGGATCGCCGAGCGGTGGCGCTCGGAGCGCTGGGACTCCCTGGTCGCCAACGGGCCTGCCTGGCACGACCGCTTTCCCGGCCTCGAGTTCTTCGACGTCGACGCCGACGGCTTCGCCTCGAAGGAGCAGGTGGCCGACTACTTCGTGGCCTACGCGGAGAAGATCGCCGCGCCCATCCGGTGCGGCGTCGAGGTGACCTCGGTGACGAAGCACGTCGGCCGGGCCGGCTTCCGCGTGGAGACGTCGGAGGGCGCGATCGACGCCCGCTTCGTCGTCGCCGCCACCGGGCCGTTCCAGCGGCCGGTGGTCCCGGCGCTCGTTCCCGACGACGCGGGCCTCGTGCAGCTCCACTCCAGCGCCTACCGCAATCCCGCAGCAGCTGCCCGACGGCGCCGTCCTCGTGGTCGGAGCCGGGTCGTCGGGGGTCCAGATCGCCGACGAGCTCCAGCGTTCGGGCCGGCAGGTCTACCTCTCCGTCGGCCCGCACGACCGTCCTCCACGGAGCTATCGCGGGCGCGACTTCTGCTGGTGGCTCGGAGTCCTCGGCCTCTGGGACCTGGAGACCCCGGCCGCGGGCGCGGAGCACGTCACCATCGCGGTCAGTGGCGCGCGCGGCGGTCACACCGTCGACTTCCGCGCCCTCGCCGCCCGTGGCATCGGCCTGGTCGGCCGCACCGACGCCTACGACGACGGCGTCGTGCGCTTCGCGCCCGACCTCGCCGACAACATCGCCCACGGCGACGCCAACCTCCTGTCGCTGCTCGACCTGGCCGACGCCTACGTCGAGCGCAACGGACTCGAACTGCCCGAGGAGCCGGAGGCCCGCGTCCTGGGCCCCGACCCGGACTGCGTCACCCACCCGCTCCGCGAGCTCGACCTGGCCGGTGCCGGCGTCACCTCGATCGTCTGGGCGACCGGCTTCGCCGCCGACTACAGCTGGCTCCAGGTGGACGCGGTCGACGAGCACGGAAAGCCGAAGCATCGGCGCGGCGTGTCCGCCGAGCCCGGCGTCTACTTCCTCGGACTGCCCTGGCAGTCGCGGCGCGGGTCGAGCTTCATCTGGGGCGTCTGGCACGACGCGAAGCACGTGGCCGACCACATCACGACCCAGCGCAGCTACCTCACCCACGGGAGCACCGGGTCCTAGCCCTGTCGTGCAGGAACCGCTGGGGTTGCTGCGACCGGCTCGGGGTGGGCGGGTATGGCCTCGCGCGGCGGCCCGTGTGGGGCCCCTCGGTGGGGGTCGTGTGCCTGAGACCGGTCAGGGGCCGGGTCTGGGGCACACGAGTGTCTCCCCGGGCGGGCGGCGAGGGAGGTGCTCGTTGGTTGCGGAGTCGTGTGCCTGAGACCGGTCGGGGAACCGCTCTGAGGCACACGAGTGTCTCCGCCGGACTCCGGGCTCTCCGCTTCCGCCACGGGCTCGGGACCTCAGGCCAGCTGGGTGACCTCGCGGCGGAACGGCACCTCGTCGTTCGAGGGCAGGACGGCGTCGAACTCCTCGGCCGCGCGGCGGCCCGACCAGACAGCAGCGGCGATGGTGCCCGGCGCCCAGGCGTCGCCGATGCCCCGCACCGACACGAGCTCTCCCTGCTCACGACGGGCGTCGAGATCGAGGTAGAGCTCGTCGCGGGGCAGGCGGGCGGTCACCATGACCACGGCGTCGCACTCGAGCTCGCGGGTGATCCCGGCGTACACGTCGGTGACCTCGACGCCGCCGACGCCGACCCGGGTGAGCGAGTGGTCGGTGACCCGGGTGATGCCGTTCTCGATGAGGCGGCGCTGGATCCGGTTGATCTCGAACGTGTTGACCGTCCACGACGACACCTGCGAGCCCGTGGTGACGATCGAGACGTCGTACCCGTTCTTGGCGAGCAGCTCGGCGACGACGCCACCGAGGTAGTAGTGGTCGTCGTCGTACACGACGACCCGCTTGCCCTCGGGAAGGCGGCCGGCGAACAGGTCGTCGGGGCCGAGCACCTGCGCACCCTCGGCGATCGGCAACGGCGTGGTGTGGAACCGGGCCACGCCGTCGGTGCGCCACGTCGACCCGGTCGCGACCAGCACGTGCTGGAAGCCGAACTCGACGATGTCGTCGGCGGTCATCGGGCTCTCGCGGAAGATCTCGACGTTCGGCAGCTCGGCCAGCGCGGCCTCGCGGTACTCGCGGACCCGGCTCCAGGCCGACAGACCGGGGAGCAGGCACTCCTGCGTCACCCGGCCGCCGAGGTCGCGGCGGGCCTCGATCAGCGAGACGTCGTACCCCCGGACGCCGAGCGCCCGCGCCGCCTCGAGGCCGGACGGGCCGGCACCGACGACCAGGACGCGGGCGTCGCTCTCCTTCGGCCGGATCAGCTCCGGGTGCCAGCCGCGGCGCCACTCCTCGCCCATGCTCGGGTTCTGGGTGCACCGGATCGGCGACATGGTGAGGTCACCGGACACGCAGATGTTGCAGCCGATGCACTCCCGGATCAGGTTCAGGCGACCGTCGCGGATCTTGTTCGGCAGGAACGGGTCGGCGATCGAGGGGCGCGCCGCGCCGATCAGGTCGAGGATGCCGGCCTTGATCTGGCGCACCATCGCGTCGGGTGACGTGAACCGGCCGACGCCGACGACGGGCTTGCTGGTGAGCTTCCTCAGGCCGGCGACGAACTCCTCCTGGCTCCCCTCCGGCGCGAACCGGGACGTGACGGAGTCACTCTCCCAGCTGCCCATCGCGAAGTCCCACAGGTCGGGGAGCTCTCCCAGCTCGCGCAGAACTCCCTCGATGTCCGCGCGGGTGATGCCGCCGTCGCCCTCCTCCTCCACGGTGATCCGGCAGGCCACGGCGGCTCTACCGTCGCACTCGTCGAGGGTGTCCTCGAGGATCTCGCGCAGCAGGCGCATCCGGTTGAGGAGCGACCCGCCGTACTCGTCGGTGCGCTGGTTGTAGCGCTGGGAGAGGAAGTGGTGCACGCCGCTGTAGCCGTGGGCGCCGTAGACGTAGACGATGTCGTACCCGGCCTCCAGCGAGCGCCGTACCGCGTTGCGGTGCCAGCGCCGGAGGTCGTCGATGTCCTGCTTCGTCATCGCCCGGGCCTGGATAGGTGCGATCGTGTCCGGCGCGACCGGCAGGTGCCCCGGCCCCAGCGGCGTCTCGCGGCTGAGCTGGTTGGGCGCGTTCATGCCGTTGTGCGCCAGCTCGATCCCGGCCAGCCCGCCCCCCTCGTGGATCGCGTCGGCGATCCGCCTGAGCGCGGGCAGGTCCTGGTCGTCCCAGATCCGCAGCTCGATGAACGGCGCGATGTCGGAGGTGGGGTGGATCTCGACCTGCTCGGTGCACACCACCGACCAGCCACCCTCGGCCTTGATCTTGCGCATCGCGGCCTGCGCGCTCGGGTCGCGGTAGCCCATGCCGTTGCAGTGGGGCACCTGGTAGAAGCGGTTCTTCGTCGTCAGCGGCCCGATGCGGACGGGCTCGAACAGGACGTCGTACGGCGCGGCCACGGCGGGCTGCTCGGACAAGGTGACTCCTCGGTCGGGGGGAAACGGCTCAGGACGTGGGTTCGCCGGTCGGCATCGACTGCGGGACCGGGACGCCGACCCGGCTGCGGACCCGTGCGCCGCGGACGTAGCCGACGGCACACAGCGCGAGCAGGAAGGCCAGCGTGCTCAGCGTGAAGACCTCGAAGGTCACCTGGCTGACGCCCCAGATGTCCTGGAACGGGTACTCCTCGCCGAACAGGCGCTCCAGCGTGCCGGGGAAGACCGCGACCCAGGAGCCGAGCAGCACCCAGGCGAAGGCGAGCCAGCCGAGCAGCGCGAACTGTGCGTCGGACACCGGGGCGCGGAAGGGACGGTCCCGCTCGGGGTAGAGGGTGCGGAGCCGGATCGCGGCCGGGATGACCAGCAGGTAGCTGAGCAGGAAGGTCGAGATCGAGATGGTGAGGACGACGCCGAAGACGTCGGCTCCGGAACCGGTGACCTGCATGGCCACGAGCATGAAGGTCGTGGAGACCACACCGGAGAGCAGGTTCACGCGCACCGGGGTTCCCAGACCGGGGTGGAAGCGACCGAAGAAGCCTCCGAAGAACGAGCCGTCGGCAGCGGTCATCGCCTGCATCCGGTCGGAGATGATCATCCACGCGGCACCCTGGCTCATCAGGATGTAGACGAACACGAACGCGGTGAGCTTGAGCAGCGCGTCGGCCGCGCCGCCGTACACGGAGTAGACGGTGCCGACGGCGTCGAGCAGGCCGCCGATGCCGGTGATGTCCTCGGTGGGTACGACGAGCAGGATCGCGAAGATCGGGAGCAGGTAGCAGGCTGCGGCGGTGGCGCACGAACGGAAGATCGAGATCGGCACGTCGCGGGCCGGGTTCTCCATCTCGCCGGCCGCGCTGTTGGAGGACTCGAAGCCCAGGTAGGCGAACAGGAGGATCGGGACCGAGCCGAACAGGCCCAGCAGCGACGGGCTGAAGTCGCCGGCGCTGATGCCGACGACGCCGTTCTGGGCTGCGTAGAGCGCGGTGGTGAGGACGAAGAACGCGAGCAGCGCGAGCTTGAGCAGCGCGCCGCTGGTCGGGAGCCACTTTCCCTTGCGCAGGCTGACGATCGCGGCCAGGACGGTGATCCAGATGAAGACGATCTTGAAGACGTAGTCGCCCAGGGACCCGTGCTCGAGCGGGGTGATGTAGGTGCTGACCGTCTCGGCCGCGAGGAACGCCATCGAGCCTCCGACCCACACCGGCTGGGTGATCCACGTCAGGATCGACGCGACCGCCGCGGCCGGACGGCCGAAGGCGTCGCGCACCCACGTGTAGGCGCCGCCCTCCTCGCTGAACGCCGCGCCGGTCTCGGCGAAGATCAGGCCGTACGGCACGAGGAAGAAGACCGCCAGGACGAGCGCCCAGGTGAAGGCCTCCGCGCCGAACAGCGAGACCTGGCCGAGGGTCTCGAGGCCGACGACGGCCGCGATCATCAGGAAGACGATGTCGAAGCGGCCCAGCGTCTTGTGCAGCAGTGCGTGCTGCTCGGCGGCCAGCTCGGTGGGTTGGTTGTCGTTCCTCATGGTGATCCTTCGGGCGTTGACGGGTGGGCGGCCAGGGCTCAGTGGTTGATCCAGACGGTCTTGAGACCGACGTACTTGTCCAGCGCGTGCAGTGACAGGTCGCGGCCGAACCCGGACCCCTTGAACCCGCCGAACGGCGTCCACGCACTGAAGGCGTCGACCCCGTTGACGGTGACCGTGCCGGCGTGGATCTGCTCGGTGAGCCGGTGGGCCCGACCGAGGCTGCCGGTGGCGACGGACGCCGCCAGGCCGTACGCCGTGTCGTTGGCGAGCATCACGGCCTCGGCCTCGGTGTCGAACGGCGTGACCGCGAGCACCGGGCCGAACACCTCCTCGCGCGCGAGCGGTGAGGCCGGGTCGACGTCGTCGAACACGGTCGGCTGCACGTAGCAGTCACTGCCGCCGCGGGTGACCCGCTCACCGCCGGTCACCAGCCGCGCGCCCGACGCCCGGGCGCCGTCGACGTGCTCCATGACCCGGTCGGTCTGCTCCGGCGAGACGATCGCGCCCATCCCCGCCTCGGGGTCGAGCGGGTCGCCGGGTGCGTACGACGCCGCCTCGGCGGCGACGAGCGAGACGAACTCGTCGTGCACCGAACGCTCGACGAGCACCCGTGAGTGGGCCGAGCACACGGCGCCCTGGTTGAACCAGATGCCGAACGCGGTCTGCTTCGCGGTGGCGACGAGGTCCTCGGCGTCGGCGAAGACCAGGTGCGGGCTCTTGCCGCCGCACTCGAGCCACACCTGCTTGATGTTCGACTGGCCGGCGTACTGCAGGAAGTAGCCGCCGACCTCGGTGGAGCCGGTGAAGGCGAGCACGTCGACGTCCGGGTGCAGGCCCAGCGCCCTGCCCGTGGACTCACCCAGCCCGGGGACGACGTTCAGCACGCCCTCCGGGATCCCGGCCTCGATGGCGAGCTCGGCGATCCGCAGGGCCGAGGACGGCGACTGCTCGGCGGGCTTGAGGACCACGCTGTTGCCCGTCGCCATGGCCGGCGCCACCTTCCACGCCAGCATGTCGACCGGGTAGTTCCACGGGATGACCGCGCCGACCACGCCCAGCGGCACGCGCCGGACCAGGCCGAGCGTGCCCGGCGGGGTGGGCGCGACCTCGTCGTTGATCTTGTCGATCGCCTCGGCGTAGTAGCGGACGAGGCCGACCGAGAAGGGCAGGTCGAGCTCGTGGGCGTCGACGACCCGCTTGCCCATGTCGAGGGAGTCCAGGACGGCGAGCTCGGCCGCGTGGTCGGCCAGCAGGTCGGCGAAGCGCAGCATCCGCTCGCGTCGGAAGGCCACTCCCGCGCGGCTCCAGCTGCCGGAGTCGTACGTCGTCCGCGCGGCGCGCACCGCGGCGTCGACTCCCGCCGGCCCGGCGTCGGCGACCTGGCTGAGCAGGGCGCCCGTCGCCGGGTTGCGGTTCTCGAAGCCCACGTCACCGGACTCCACGAAGCGACCGCCGATGAAGGGGCGGGTGTGCAGGGTGGCCTTGCCGGCCTCCTGGACCCAGTCCTGGTGAGTGCGCACGAACGACCCTTTCTTTGCGCTGTGCCGCAAATATCACGCAGCCCGCCCCTGGTGTCAATGACCCGGGCGCTACCGTGGCCCCATGGCGCGACGCAAGGACCAGACGGCTCGTCGCGAGCACCTGATCTCGGCGACCCTCCAGACCATCGCGACCCACGGGCTCGCCGGGGCGACGATGAAGAACATCGCGGAGGAGGCCGGCATCTCCCCGCGCCTGATCGCGTACTACTACCCGGAGATGGATGCGCTGATCGAGGCCACCCACCAGGCCGCGACCGACCGCTACTACTGGTCGCGACAGCGCGACATCGAGGGCGACCTGTCTCCCACCACCAAGCTGGCGCACCTGATGCACTCCGGACTCCCTCGTGGGACCGACCTCCTGCTCAGCCAGGTGCTCGACGAGATCTCCGTCAGCGCGAGCCGGAGCCCGATGCACGCCACCCTGATGACCCTCCTCTTCGACCGCGAGGTCTCCCTCTACGCCACCGTCCTCGAGGTCGGGCAGGCGCTCGGCGAGCTCGACCTCACCGACGCCGCCGACGTCATCGCCCGCAACTTCGTCGCCCTCGAAGACGCCCTCGGGCTGCACCTGCTGGCCCACAACTCGTCGATGACACTGGAGCGCGCCGAGGCCCAGCTGGCCAGCTACGCACTGTCCGCCACCGGCGTCCGGATCACGCCCGCCCCGCCCGCAGCATCGCTGGCCGGTCGCACGACGAGCTGACCAGATCCTGCGACGATCGGCAAACAATCCGTCCGCACCGAGACCGGAGGAGCGACATGGCACGGCGAGAGACCGTCGTCGTCGGCGGTGGGGCGATGGGATCCGCGACCGCCTGGCAGCTGGCCCGGCGTGGCCGCCAGGTCACGCTGGTCGAGCGGTTCGGGCAGCGCCACACGATGGGGGCCTCGCACGGGACGACGCGCAACTTCAACGTTGCCTACGACGACCCCGTGTACCAGCGCATGGTCCAGGAGGCCGCCGTCCTGTGGCGCGAGCTCGAGAGCGAGAGCGGCACGAGGCTGCTCGACCTGGTCGGCGTCACCAACCACGGGGCCGGGATCGCGTCCGACGCCGACGAGGTCCTGCGCGCCCTGGGGGTGCGGGCCTCGCTGCTTCCGGTCGAGGAGGCGCAGGAGCGGTGGCAGGGCATCCGCTACGACACGCGGGTGCTGTACACGCCCGAGGCCGGGCGGGTGAACGCCGAGGCGGCGGTGCTGGCCCTGCAGTCCGAGGCCGGCCGGCGGGGCGCCGAGGTCCTGCGCGAGACGCGGGTCGACTCGATCGGCCTTCGCGCCGACGGCCGGGTCGAGGTGGCCACGGCCGACGAGACGTACGTCGCGGACACGGTCGTGGTCACGGCGGGCGCGTGGACCGACCAGCTGCTGGGCACCACCGTGGCCCTCCCGCGGCTGGTGGTGACCCAGGAGCAGCCGGCGCACTTCGCGGTCGCCGACGCCACCGCCGTCTGGCCGAGCTTCAACCACGTGCCCGCCGCGGGCGACTCCCGCTACGACTACTGGTACTCGCTGGTCTACGGGATGCTCACGCCCGGCGAGGGGGTCAAGGCCGGCTGGCACGGCGGCGGGCCGGTCACGGACCCGGACGCGCGCACCTTCGAGCCCGAGCCGGTGCAGCTCGCCGCGCTGCAGCGGTACGCGCGCGACTGGCTCCCCGGCGTCGACCCCGACTCCTTCTCCGCGATCAGCTGCACGTACACGTCGACCTCGGACACGGACTTCGTGCTCGACGCGGCCGGTCCGATCGTGGTCGGAGCCGGCTTCTCCGGGCACGGGTTCAAGTTCGTGCCCACCGTCGGCAGGATCCTGGCCGACCTCGTCGAGGGCGTCGCCCCCGCGCCGCCGCACTTCCGTCTGGACCGTCCGTAACCGAGCCGACGTCACTCAGGTCGGGTCAGGCGAACGCCGGCATCACCCGGTCGTGGACCAGCTGGAGCTGGGTGTCGACGTCGGGGACGCCCTCGATCTCGCGGCCCATCAGCGCCTTGACCAGCGCCTTGTCGGTGATCGCCAGGATCAGGTGGTTGATGCCGGCGGAGGCGATCTGGCTCTGCAGCTTCTCGGCGCACTCCTCGGGGGTGCCGGCGATCGAGAGCCGCTCGGCGATCTCCGGGGTGGTGAGCTCGATGCCCTTGGCCATGTCGCCGGCGCCGATGGCCTCGATGATCGGCGCCATCTCCTCGGGCTCGACGCCGTTGCGCCGGAGCTGGTCGTGGGGCATCGAGGAGGCGTAGAGACCGACCATGCTGCGCGCGGCGTCCTTGGCCTTCGCCGAGTCCTCGCCGCACGAGAAGACCACCCAAGCGCCGAGGTCGAGGTCCTGCACGTTCTTGCCGGCCCGCTCGGCGCCGATCGTGCAGTGCTCGATCATGTAGTCGTAGGCCTCGCGGGTGTAGCTCAGCGCGTGGTGGCACCCGTCGGAGAACTCCGCGGACACCTCGAACGACTTCGGTCCCTTCATCGCCCCCATCTTCACCGGCAGCCGCTCCTGCACCGGCCGGGCGAAGGTGAACAGCCCGGTGTAGTTGAAGAACTCGCCGTCGTGGGTGATCGTGCCGTCGTCGAGGAGCGTCCGGATCACCTGGACGCCCTCCTTGACCCGGGAGAGCGGCTTGGTCTTCGCCCAGTCGATGCCGTACTGCGCGAGCAGGCCGAAGTTGCCGCTGGAGAGCACGACCTCGGCCCGACCGTCGGTGAGCTCGTCGAGGGTCGCGGCGGCCTGGGCGATCAGCGTGGGCTCGCGCAGCACGACCCCGGAGACGCTCGGCCCCATCCGGATGTGCGAGGTGTCGGCCGCGGCCGCCGCGAAGAGCAGCCAGAGGTCCTTGTGCCAGGTCTCGTCCGCGGCGTACACGGCGTAGAACCCGAGCTCGTCGGCCTTCTTGATCGACGCCAGGGACTCGCTGAGCGGGTAGTCCGGGAGCATCACGTAGCTGAACTTCATCGAGTTCTCCTAGTTGGGTCAGGCGGGTCCGAGGTGGTCGTGGTGCTCGAGAAGCCGTGGGGATCGGCGTCGCCGTGCCGGGCATCGCTGCGCAGGTAGGGCTTGGCGATCACCATGTAGACCGCGCCGATGCCGATGCCGACCAGCGCGGAGAGGGCGACCAGGTAGTTGTCGTACCAGGGGGCGTCGGGGGTACGCGGCCAGGCGATGTTGATCATCGAGAACACGCCGTAGCACAGCGCCGCGATCGTCACCGGCATCCCCCAGCGGCCGAGGGTGAACGACCCGGACGGCTCCCAGCCCCTGAGCCGGGCCCGCAGCGCCGCGAGCACCACCATCTGGAAGCCGAGGTAGATGCCGAGGATGGCGAACGAGACGATCGAGGTCAGCGCCTTCGTCGAGACGACCGAGCCGAGCACGATCACGGCAGGGACGAAGGCCGCGACCAGCATCGAGTACGGCGGCATGTGGCGCTTGGGGTCGAAGTGCCGCAGCAGGTGCGAGCCGGAGATCATGTCGTCGCGGGCGTAGGAGTACATCAGCCGGCTGGCCGCCGCCATCAGGCTCAGCGTGCAGGACAGGAACGAGATCATCACCACGACCAGCACGAACTTGGTGCCGGTGACGCCGAAGGCGCTGTTGAGGACGCTGGTGACCGGGTCGGGGTCCTCGCCGCTGATCACGGCGCCGAAGTCGGGGACCGCCAGCAGCAGCGAGAGGCAGACCAGGATCGAGGCGGCGCCGCCGACGTAGATGGTCATCCGCATCGCCTTCGGGATCACCCGCGTGGGGTCGGGCACCTCCTCGGCGACGTCGCCGCAGGCCTCGAACCCGTAGTACTGGTAGACGCCGATGATCGCCGCAGCGAGGAACGCCGAGAGGTAGCCGCCGCTGTGCCCGATGACTCCTTCGGTGTCGAACAGGGCCGAGAGGTTCTGGTGGCGCTCGGTGAGCAGCAGCCAGCCGCCGACGACCAGGGCTCCGACCAGCTCGGCGACGAAGCCGATCGTGGCGGCCGAGGCGAGGATCTTGGTGCCGAGCAGGTTGAGGCCCAGCGCCACGGCCAGCATGATCAGCGCGCAGAGGACCGTGGAGCCGGTGCCGGGGGTGAAGTCGAGCAGCAGCGCGAGGTAGGGCCCGGCGCCGTACACGACGCCGGCGATGGTGGCGAGCAGTGCGATCAGGTAGACCCAGCCGGTCATCCACGCCCAGCGGCGACCCCAGAGCCGGCGTGCCCACGGGTAGACGCCGCCCGCCACCGGGAACTGCGAGACCACCTCGCCGAAGACGAGGGCGACCAGGAACTGGCCGATGCCGACGATCACCAGCCACCAGATCATCGGCGGGCCGCCGGTGGCGAGCGCGATCGCGAAGAGGGTGTACGTCGCGACGACCGGCGAGAGGTAGGTGAAGCCGAGGGAGAAGTTGGCCGACAGGCTCATCTCGCGCTTGAACTCCGAGGTGTAGCCGAGCCCCTCGAGCCGGGCGGCCTCGTCGTCCGGCGGCGGTGCGGTCATGAGTGCGTCGTCCTCGGCGTCGACCTCGGCCAGGAGCTCGGAGCCGGTGACCACCCTCGTGGCGAAGTGCCGATGCATCCAGTCGAGGTGGTCGTCGCGGCTGTTCATGATCCGCAGGCTGTCCCAGTTGGGGAACGTCTGCTGGAGCACCCAGCGCTCCATCAGCCGCGGGTCGACCTCGAAGACGTGCGGATGGGTGGTGATCGCGACGTCCGAGACGCGGTCCGGATCGGGCGGCGTGTACTGCTCGGCGTACCGGAACCCGATGGGGCGGTCGGTCGGCTCGCCCATCTCGGGCTCCTGTCTCGTAGGCCCGGTCCAGGAGGTACTTGCCGGGGTTCATGATGTTGTTCGGGTCGAGCGTGCGCTTGAGGTCGAGCATCACGTCGAAGCCGCGACCGAGCTCGTCGGGCACCAGGTCGACCTCGCCCTCGCGGCAGGAGCCGTGGCAGGCGCTGATCGAGCCGTCGTGGGCCAGCGCGACCGCGGCGATGTCGCGCTTGGCCCTGACCCACATCTCCCAGGCCCGGTCGTCGAGCTGCTGCTCCCAGATCCCGACGTCGATCTCGGTGAGGTAGTCGACGCCGGTGTTGCCCGAGGTGTAGGTGAACATGCCCCAGTCGTCGAAGACGTCGGTACGCCGACGCAGGTCGGCGACGATCTCGTGCCAGGCCTTCGTCACCGCCGGCAGGTTGGTGTAGTTGACGGCGGCGTCCTCGCAGTGCCAGCTCATCGGGACGACCTGACCGGCCTTGGTGCGCCCGTGCAGCGGCGTCGCGTAGCGGTCGTGCCGCGCGGCCCAGTCGCCCTCGGAGATCTCGTCGCCGAGGTAGCGGGCGCCGTGCTCCTTCGCGATCCGGAACAAGCCGCTTGCCCGCCGGCCTGACCTCGTCCTCGTAGCCGTACATGACCGCACACACCAGGGCCCGGACGTCGCCGGGCTGGGGGATGTAGGCCTCGTCGTCGCGGCGCAGGTAGGCGACCTTCCACTCGTCGAACAGCACGGCACCGGCGAAGGTCGCGACCCCGGCGCGGGCCAGCGCGCCGACGCACTTGTAGGCGTCGTCGTAGTTGTCGAACGCCCAGAACGGCGAGAGCTCGGCCTCGGGCTTGGGGAAGAGCTTGAGGGTGGCCTCGGTGGCGATGCCGAGCGTGCCCTGGTGGCCCATGAACAGGTGCTTGAGCTGGTAGCCGCTCGAGGACTTGCTGACCTTGCGCCCGATGCCGTCACCGACGTGCATCACCTCGCCGGTGGGGAGCACGTGGTCGAAGCTGAGCACCAGGTCGCGGGTGTGCCCGTAGCGCGAGCCGATCAGCGACCAGCCGCTGGTGCCGATCCGGCCACCGACCAGCGAGCAGGGGTACGACGCGGGGTCGTCGGGGTAGAACAGGCCGTGCTGAGCGAGCTGCTCGTTGAGCTTGAGCATGCTGATGCCGGTGCCGACCGTGACGGTGCGGTTGTCGAGGTCGAGCTCCTTGACTGGTTCATCCGCTTGACGTCGACGACGATGCCGCCGCGCAGCGGGACGGCGCCGTCGGTGAGGCCGGTGCCGCCGTCGCGGGGTACGACGGGCACCCGCAGGTCGTTGGCGATGCGGACGACGCCGGCGACCTCCTCGGTGCTCGTCGGCAGCACCGCGAGGTCGGGGAGCCGCTCGGCCCAGCGGTGCACCGGGAACGGCGCCGGGACCCGGGCCCGGTTGTAGCGGTCCGGTTTCGAGGTCAGGATCTGCTCGTCGCGCAGGACGGTGCGCAGCGCGGTCACGAGCTCGTCGAGACGCTCGACCTGGATCGTCATGCCGGGTCCGCCCGCCGCGGGAGCCGCCGACGGTGATGCCGAGCGACTCGGCCAGCAGCTCGTGGATGTCGACCACGTCGATGTCGGCCGCGGCGCCGGCCTCGGAGAGCGGCCGTTCCGACCAGGGACAGGCGCTGACCAGGGTGTCCACCTCGAGGGCCGCGGCCTTCTCGACCCGGCTCGGCCGAGATGGCCGCAGTGAGCTCGGGCTTCTCGACCGGCAGTCCGCCCCCGCCGCCGGAGCAGTAGGACCACTGCGTGACCCGGTCGACGTCCTTGAAGTCCAGGCCGGGGATCGACCGCAGGATCTCGCGCGGCTCCTTCCAGATGCCCTTGCGCTTGTTGAGCCGACAGGGGTCGTGGTAGGTGATCGAGCGCTCGACCGGCACCGACGGCGTCAGCCTCCCTTCGCGGATCAGCTGGGCGAACAGCTCGACGACCAGCACGACCTCGATGTCGAAGTCGGCGCCGAAGTACTTCGGGTAGTCCTCGGTGAAGGAGATGTAGTCGTGGGGGTCGAGCACGAGCACCCGCTTGGTCCCGGTGGATCGCCAGTTGTCGAGGTTGTGCTGGGCGAAGCGCTTCGCCTGGTCGACGTACCCCATCTCGGCGGCGGGGCCACCGCAGCACCACTGCTCGCCCATCAGCCCGAACTCGTAGCCCGCCTGCTGCAGGATCTGCGCCACCGCGCGCGGGACCGAGGTGCGGTAGAACGCCGCCTCGCAGTCGACGAACAGCACGGTCTCCCCGCCGATCGGGAGGTCGAGGCCCTCGGACCAGTCGCGCACGTGCTCCTGGCTGACCGGGGTCTCGCCGAGCACCGGCTCGTGGGTGCGCTCGTCGGTGCGCTCGTTCCAGGACTGCCACGCCGGCTGGTGCACGCCGCTCTCCACCGCGAAGGCGCGCACCGCCTTGACGACGTCGACGGTGCGGGTCCGGAAGCGGTAGAAGTCACCGGTGAACAAGGTGTTCGGGCAGCGCAGCTCACAGGCGCCGCACTGGGTGCAGTTGACGTAGTCGGAGGCGACCTCCTCGATCGTCATCTCGCCCTTGTCCATCGCCACGACGTTGGCGTGGAACGCGGTCGGCGTCCACGACTCGTTGCGGGTCACCTGCATCACCGGGCAGACCTCGCGGCAGAACTTGTGGCCCGACGAGAAGCAGTTGTACGACGCGTTGCGCCACTCCTCGGTGAACTCCTCGGTCGGCGTCGGGTCCGGCGCGACCTCGTGCTCGCGCGCGATCTCGTCGGGCATCACGGCCAGCTCGTCGGGGAGGTCGCGCATGCCCGGGGTGAACGGCACCGAGACCGGGTCCGAACCCTGCCGGTCGAGCTGCGTCATTCGTGTCCCCCGCCTGGCCGAGAGTGATGCCCATCACAGTCATCGCAAGATACGGCCTCGCGGCTTCGTGCGACAAGGGAAGGCGCGAGGCTCTGGTCGGCGCGGCCCCGCCGCACGCGTCGACTCAGCGGGTCCGGTAGCGCGCGTAGATCAGTCCGCTGTCGAAGGCACGCTGCTCGACCAGCTCGAGGTCGAGGCGGACGCCGTCGGGGAAGAACCGCTTGCCGCCGCCGACCACGCTCGTGGTGATGAACAGGTGGTACTCGTCCACCAGGCCGGCCGCGATCGCCTGCGCCGCGAGGTTCGGGCCGTCGACGGTGAGGTCGTGATCCGCCTCGGCCTTGAGCCTGCGCACCGCCTCCGGGTCGAAGGTCCGCTCGATCCTGGTCTTCGCGCTGGACACCGACTCCAGCGTCGTGGAGTACACGACCTTCTCCGCGGCCTGCCAGTCGCGGGCGTACTGCACGATGTGCGGCGGCTGGTCGGGCTCGGCGTGCGCGGTCTCCCAGTAGACCATCGTCTCGTACATCCGCCGGCCGTAGAGGTACGTGCCGACGGGGCGGAAGAGGTCGTTGACGAAGGTGTGCACCTCCTGGTCGTCGGCCCCGGTGCCGAGGTCGCCCTCCGCCGCCTCGGCGTAGCCGTCGAGCGAGGTGATCATCGAGTAGATGAGCTTTGCCATGGGTCTCCTTCGGGCACGAGCGCGTCGGTCCGCCGACTCGTGCACGCTGTGACCTCCGCCCGACCCGGAACTCATCGATCGGCTGAGCGCGCCGCCGGACGGGATCGGGTCGTGTGGTTCAGGACCACCCCCAGCCAGTTCTCAGGCACACGACCCGGCGGCCGACCCTCGGCCCTGACCTGGGGCTTACACGTTGAAGCGGAACGAAAACCGGGGGTCTTGGGTAGTTGCTGGTCATCGCCGAAGGATACCGGAGAACACGGTCTGACCTGCGGAAACGCGTCCGCGAGGCCGTTGGACGTCGTCGGCAAGAATCGGTCTCCGCTGGACTTCTTGCGGACTATTTGCGGACCGGTCGACGAGAACGGCCTGTGGCAGCGAAGCGTGTGAATTACCCTGGCCCCGGCCCCGGCCCCGCCTCGGCGCCAGCGGCGGTCGGTACCCCGCTGGCGCCGAGAGTCATTTCACCAGGTGCGCGGGTGCCGACGCCCGGCCCGTCGATGAGCCGGGAGAACCCAGTCGGCTGCGCTCGACTCAAGCCTGCCGAGCTCTCCGTGCCGCAGGCCAGCGAACGCGACCGACACGATGAATTCCCAAGTGCCGGCCTTCTCGCGCTGGTCTGCCGTGGACTGGCTGCCGAAGTGCAGGCGAACCCGCTCAAGCAACCGCATCGTCGTCTGACCGACGTACACCGCCTCCGTGCCGTCGAACGCGACGTAGACCCGCGGGAGCGCCGGGCGGCCACACCAGCGGATCGACGATGTCGCCCCGGCGCACCGTGAGCGTCTCGAGCGGACGAGAAGCCACCGTGTAGTCCGGCGTCTTCGACAACGTCAGCCATCGCGCCCAGTCGCCAAGCAACGGGCTGCTGTCCTCCAGGGCCATCGCTTCCCGCCACGCCGACACCAACTGCCGCTGGCCGAGGGCCGCCCGCGCGGGCGGTTCCACGGACTCGCGAACTAGCGGGCCGGTCGACGCCGACCGGCGCAGAGACCGCGGCCGGAGCCGCCGCCGCACTCCGTCGGCGCCCTGGTGACCCTGGCTCGGGGCGGCGGTCACTGGAGCTTGCCGATCAGCTTGATCGTCGCCGTGAGGACGTCATGCAACGCGTCGAGGTCCTCCTCGGACAGGCCGGTAGTGGCGCCGGTCTGATCGCGCAGGTACTTGACCTGCTCGACGTCCTTCAGGAGCGCCGCAGCCGCGTCGGGGAGCTCGGTCGGCGAGTTCTTGAAGCAGGTCCTCTTCGGTCTGCTCCTCGTCGCTCGAGTCGTCGTCCTCGTCGTCCTTGTTCGTCGCACGGGTCGGGTCCCCCTCAGCAGCCAACGTCGCAATCTGCGTCTCGGTCACGCCGACCACCACCTTGGCCTTGTCGCGCTGGACCCGGTCCTCGCGCTCCATGTATGCGGAAGCCGGCTCTTCTCGGCCTTCTGGGCCGGCTTGAAGGCATTGGCGGCGATGGCGAGGAGCGTCAGGCCTTGGTCGGTCTCGGTCAGAGCGTCGATGGTGGTATTGACCGCACCCCGGAAGTCGAGCTTGGTCTTCGAGCCACCGGAGCCGCCGACCACCGCAGTCGTGAGGACACCGTCCGCGAGCAGCGCAGTGCCGCCCGCCAGGGCGAGCTCCAGACGTGCGCCGTCGACTTCGTCGTCGGACGAATCCTCGTCGAGGGCAACCTCGACAAGGTCGAGGTAGTTGGCCGGGTGCGTGGGGACCAGGGTCGTGTACCGAAGGTCGGCCAGGACCGGGCCTCCGTAGTTCCAAGCCTTCGTCATCGGCTTGCGGGTGCCCCACGGCTCGCACACCAGCGGGGCGATGTACTCGACGACCTGGTTCAGCGTGAGCTGCCGGTGCCCGCCGAACTCACGCAGGCCCTTCTTCAGGATCTCGAACATCTCCTGGCTGCCCAGTACCGCCATGATGCTGACCGCCCGACGAAGCAGCACCTTCCTCGTCCACGTCGTCCTCGGACGGATGGATCTCCTGATCGACCACATCGGGGTCGACGCGGCCGGTGCACAGGCCGTAGAAGGCCTCCGTGACGTCGCCGTTCTCGAGCATCTTCGTCAACGCCCGGATGACCGTGTGACGAGCCTGGTCCTCCGGCGCCCATCCGTCCACGCCGGTGTGCGTGTCGGACACGACGCCCTGCATGGCCGACTCCATCGTGTGCGGCTCGCCGGTCTCGGAGTCCGTCGCGAGCAGGTACACGTCAGATGGCAAGGTCAGGAACTGCCGGATCCGGATGCCTTCCTCGTCCGGGCCGTCGTCCGTCACGTGGTCCTCGTACGCCTCGACATGCTTGTGGTGCTGCCGCTGCATCCGCCGGGCCAGGTCGTTCGACCGACTCGTGGATGTCAGGGCATTCGTGGGGAGGAGCGTGTCCACGATGGTTTTCGCCGCCACCGTCGGCTCCTTGTCCACCAGGTCAAGAACGCCCGCGAAACACACCGAGAGCCGGCTGATGCCGTCGCTCGCCATCGGCACCCACTGATCGGGCGTGCCGTCCTCGAACTGGAGGAGGACCATCGACACCGAGATCGGCCGGCGGGTCCCCGTCGCCGCGATCTCCTGCGGGCGGCCGCGCTTCTTCGCCCGCACCAGCGAGCGTGCGATGGCGTCCGAGCACCAGCGCCGCAGGTGGTCGAGGTCCTCGAAGACCAAGGCGCGGAGCCCGAGGTTCTCCTCCACGACCTCCGGGTCTTCGGCCGGGTCCGGCGCCTGCGTAGGACGACCGCCGGTGGCGGCACCGCGAGGCTGGTCACCGGGGAGAACACCGAAGCAGGAGAACACGGTACGGATGACGCTGACGTCTGCGATGTCGGTCGACAACATGGTGATGCCGGTCTCCAGACGACCCACGACGTCTTCGGGTCCTCCGCGACGCTGCGAGCGAACGCCCGCACCATGTCCTCAGGAGGAACGCTGCTGATCAGACCAGCGTCCTCGGCACGGGTGAACGACCGGAGGAACAGCGCCTCGTGGCGCCCCAGCGCGGCGTGCTCCACCGGTTCGGGAGCCAGACGCTTGACCTCGACGTCATCACGACCGACCCGGACGAAGACGCCGTCGTAGGCGTCCACGGTGGCCGAGGCGACCTCGGCAGAACTGTTAGTAGCCATGGCAGATTGCCTTCTGCTGCCGTGTCCGCAGAAGGGTGCGGCTAGCCGCGGGTCTGACTTCTGCTTCTCACCAAGGGTCGCGACGGCAGTCAGCGGGCTCTGCAGACCCGTCGGTTCGTCATCCCCTTGGCGGGTGACGGACGGTCCTGGCGCCGACGTCACCGCCAGCGCCGGGTCCGGAACAGAGCCTGTTTGCCGTTGACCCACATCGAGTGGGGCACGCCCACGCACAAGCTCAGGGCTTTCACCGACCAGCGCAAGCTGGTCATCCATCACGTTCGAGCCTGCTCAGGGTACCGCACCGGGCTCCTTCACGGATGGCCCGAGAGAGCGGCAAAAAAAAAAAAAAAAAAAAAAAAAAAAAGCCGGGCTGTCGAGCAACCCGAGTGTCCCGAGCAGACCTGCCCCGTAGGCGATAGTCCACTCCTGCTGGGCTTCGCAGACGACAGGTCTCCAGACGAAAGACAGAGCCGCCGGCCCTGCCTCCTCTAGCCTGAGG